>CAWAFS010000026.1:0-25264 GCA_963781335.1 uncultured Actinomycetota bacterium
CGCCTGTCAGCGGCTCCGACGGTCACACACGACTGCAGCCACCGCCCTGGGACCGCGCCACAGAGACTCGCTCGGCGCCACGTTGAGCTCTACTACGACATCTAGTCACGCGTCGGTCACGGCCACCGGCTGAGTGCCTGAAAACGGCCCCTGACCTGCGAAGACACCTTCCAACATCAGGGGTCGCTTCCGTTCACGTGTGGCCACAATGTGTCCCGTGTCGGTCGGGCCGAGGTAGAGAAGGTCACTATGTCCACCTGATCCATTCTCACCCACAGGCGCACCTCACGACCTACGGGTGTCAACACTGCTCCGCTGCCCCACTGATCGCTCCGGCTGCGGGGGCCTTGTCAGGTGAACGGCACGCAGCGCGAGCACGCCCACCCAGGCGGCACCGACCGTGATCAACACTCGCTGCACGTACCCGGCACCCCATTGACCGGTCAGCAGGACGGACGCGACGATCGTGAGCACGATCGCCAGGCCGAACCATCGTGAGATTCTGGACAGGTCCGTCCAGGCTTGGTGGCGCCGAAGGACACGTGCCACCAGGAACGGGGTAACCAGGAACGGCAGGAACAGGATCGACGACGACGCGTGTACCACGGCGTGCCAACTCTGGACCTGCTGCTCCGCGGTGCATCCGTCTGCCGCACGGCAGTCGATCCGGAACAGTGCGTCGAAGATGTTTCCGAGCCCCCAGGTCAGGGTCAGCAGCACGGCGACCATCGTTCGTCCCTTCGCGCCGGCGAGCAGTGGTCGTAGCGCGCCCCAGGTGAACACGATCGTGGTCGCTCCGGCAAAGGCCATGTACACGAGCACGAGCCACGCGTGCGGCACCCCCATGGCCGCCATGTCGCTCATCTCGTCCCGCGCGGCGTCGTACTTCCCGTCCTGGAGGAGTGTTGCCACCACCCAGCCGAGGGTCAGAAAGACTTGGCCCGCGACCCCGAGCACGGCCGCCAGCCGGATCCGCTGGCGCCGACCCGACGTGATCGGCCCGTTCGTGGTGCTGATGCTCATGACCCCTCCTCGGACAACGTCGAATGTGGTCCTCCAACGCTGACGGCCGCCGCGCCATCTGTCGTGCCTGCTGGCACAGACATCGCCCTCCGTGCCTGTACGGAGCCCGAACGCCGGCTGCAGCACTAGGCTCGGAGGGTGAGGCGCTCGCATAGTGCGGTTGCCGTGGTCGTGGCGATGACGATCGCACTGGTGGTGGTCGCCGTCGTGTCGACCGCGTTGCACCCGTCGACGTCCGCGGCCGCGTTGACGGCCGCGGCGATCGTCCTTTCCGGGATCTCGGCCGGATGCGCGGTGCTGCTCGCTCACGACTTCACCGGCGGGCGCATCGCCGGGGCGGTCGCACTGCCGGGACTGGTGGCGTCCCTGGCCCTCACGGGCGAGGTCCTGAATCGGACGGTCGGTCGCCTGCCCGGTGACGCTTACGTTACCGCAGCTAGCCAAGGCGGATGGATCCTGGTCTTCGTCGTCGTCGCGGTCCTGGTGCTGGTGTTCCCGTCGGGCCGGGCCGAAGGTCGGGGTGCTCGCTGGATCCGGGGACTCCTGCTCGCCGACGCCGGTTGTTTCCTGGTCATCGCCGCGACCGTGCCGGGGCCCTATCCAGCGCCTGACCAGAACTCACCCCACGTGTTCGGCACGATGCCCTCCGCCCTCGCCGACGTCGGGTCGGCAATCACCCTTCTCGGACTCGTCTTCCTCCTGGTCGCAGTCGTGGTCACCACGGTGCGGCGCGCCCGCTGCGCGCAGGGGCGGTTGCGCAGGCAGTTCGCCTGGCTGTCCCTGGCCGTGAGCCTGGTCCCCGTGACCCTGGTCGCGACGTGGGCCAGCTACCTTGCCTTGGGACAGGCCGACGTCGTGTTTGGGGTCGGACTCGGCACGATGTACGCCGTCATCCCGGTCACCGTGGCGATCGCCGTGCTCCGGCCCGACCTGTACGACGCCGAGCACGCCCTCGCTGGCACCTTGACCCACGTCACCCTTTCGGCCCTGCTCCTGGCCTCCTGGAGTGCCACGACTGTGGCGATCGGTCTGGTCGTCCCCCACGGCACCACCGCGGTGCCGGTCGTCGCGACGGCCGCATGCGCATTGCTGCTCGCACCGTTGCGAGGCCGGCTCCAGCGGGTCGTCGACCGGTGGTTCTACCCTACGCGCAAGGCGGCCCTGGCCGCGGTGCGCCGGCTCCAGGCCGACGTCCTGGCCGGACGAGCCTCTCCGGAGCATCTGGCCGCAGTCCTGCGCGGCGCGGTCGACGATCCGGCGCTGGTCGTCACCTACCGCACGCTGGGCAGCCACGGCCTCCGAGCGGTCGACGGTCCCCCGGTGCCTGAGGACCCCCGGCTCGACGTGCCGGTCGCCCTCGGCGGTGAGGACGTCGGAAGCCTCCGGAGCACCCGGTGCTCGCCGACGCTGCTGCACCAGATCGGCCGGGAAGCCGCGCCTCTGCTCGAGCTGGTCCGTCTGCGCGCGGAGCTGCGTCGTGCCCTGGACGAGGCCGAAGGAAGTCGCGAGAGACTGGTCCGGGCGAGTTACGACGAACGCGCCCGGCTCGAACGAGACCTGCACGACGGCGCCCAGCAACGACTCGTGGCACTCGGCCTGACACTTCGGGTGGCCCAGAACCGGCTGGGTCGCGAGGCCGTGGACGTCATAGGCCTTCTCGACGAGACCGTGGCCCAGCTCGGCACCGCGGTGAGCGAGCTCCGCCAGCTGGCCCACGGCATCCGACCCAGTTGCCTCGACGACGGCCTCGGCGCTGCGCTGTCCTCACTCGTGAACCGGTCGCCCGTGCCGATCACGGTGTACGTCGCGGCCGACGACCTCGCCGACGACCTCGAGACCACGGCGTACTACGTGGCGGCCGAGGCCGTCACAAATGCGCTCAAGCATGCGCGGGCCAGCAGCATCTCGCTCAACATCGAGGCCCGTGGCCCGTCGCTGCACATCCAGGTCCGCGACGACGGACAGGGCGGTGTGGGTGCCGCGCCCGACAACGGGCTGGGCGCGATCAGCGACCGGGTCGCCGCACACCGCGGAACGCTGAAGATCACCAGCCCCGTCGACGGCGGCACGTTCCTCGAGGCGGTGCTGCCGTGCGAACCGTAGTCGGCGAGGACTCGGCGTTGTTCCGTGAGGGGCTGGTGCGACTCCTTGCTGACGCCGGTCACGACGTCGTCGGGGTCGCGAGTGATGCCCCGACCCTGATCGAGCTCGTCGACCGGCTCGCTCCCGACCTTGCGATCATCGACGTCCGGATGCCGCCGGACCTCGACGACGACGGCGCGAGGGCCGCCGCCGAGCTTCGAGACCGTCAACCCGAACAGGCCATCGTGCTGCTCTCCCAGCACATCGAGACCAAGCACTCCGTGGCGATGGCGGCGCGCGGGCGGTTCGGGTACCTGCTCAAGGACCGGGCGCTCGACGTCGAGGATTTCCTCGATGCGCTGCGCCGCGTCGCGGCAGGTGGGACGGCACTCGACACCGAGGTAGTGGCGCGACTGCTGAGCCCTCGGGCCGACAACGGCGCCCTCGACTCCCTGACTCCGCGCGAACACGACGTACTCGCTCTGATGGCGGAGGGTCGGACCAACGCCGGGATTGGGCACGGCCTTCGGGTCACCGAGCGGACGATCGAGACCCACGTGGCGAACATCCTGATGAAGCTAGGCATCGACGGCTCCGAAGAGGGACACCGTCGAGTTCTCGCCGTTCTGGCGTACCTCGAGGACCGGGTCTGACCGCGACGGTGGCGCGCACGGGATCGCATACCCCTACCGACCGAGGCCGCACGGTCACGAGCGTGCTTACCCTCATCGCCGATCCCACCCGCATGCGGTTGCTGTTCGCGCTCGACGCAGCAGAGGAACTCTGCGTCGGAGATCTCGCCCTCGCTCTCAATGCGTCCGAAAACGCCGTCGGCTACGGACTGCGCATGCTACGCACGGCCGGTCTCATCACCCGACGCAAGGACGGACGGATGGTCTTCTACCGCCTCGCCCAAGGTTTCCTCGAGCCCCTAAGGCAGCACTGCCTGCTCCAGATCGCTGTGAACCGCCCCGGCGAGTCCGGAGACTTCAGCCCTTGGGAAGGATGGAGTCATGTCAGGGAGTACGTCGAAGAGGTACCCGGTCGAGCTGCGTGAGCGGGCGGTCCGGATGGTCGGTGAGATCCGGTCCGATCATGAGTCGGAATGGGCGGCGATGACCCAGGTCGCGCAGTTGCTCGGGGTCGGGACGCCAGAGACAGTCCGCAGGTGGTGCCGCCAGGCCGAGGTCGACGCCGGGAGGCGGCCGGGGACGACCAGTGATGAGTCGGCGGAGTTGAAGCGGCTGAAGCGGGAGAACGCCGAGCTCAAGCGTGCCAACGCGATCTTGCGGAGTGCTTCGGCTTCTTCGCGGCCGAACTCGACCGGCCACAGCGTTGATCGTGCAGTACATCGACTCGGTCGCGGGCAACCGCGACGGGGACGGTCTGCGATGGGGTGTCGAGTCGATCTGTGCCCAGCTCACTGAGCTGGGCGCCAAGATCGCCCCCGTCGACCTACTACGAGCACCGTGATCGCCCACCGAGTGCCCGCGAGGTCAGGGACGCTGAGCTGAAGCCGCTGGTCGCCCAGGCGCATGCGGAGAACTACGGCGTCTACGGTGCGCGGAAGGTCTTGCTGACCCTCAACCGGGAGCGCCCCGCCGACGCGCCACCGATCGCACGGTGCACCTTCGAGCGGCTGATGGCCGAGCTGAGCCTTGCCGGTGCAGTGCGGGGCAAGGTCAAGCGCACCACGATCAGCGACCCGCGACAGCCGAAGCCGACCGATCTGGTGGACCGCAACTTCCGGCCGCTGGCACCCGACCGGCTATGGGTAGCCGATTTCACGTATGTCTCGACCTGGTCGGGCTGGTGCTACACCGCGTTCGTCATCGACGCCTACGCGCGGCGGATCCTGGGCTGGTCGGTCGCGACCACGATGACCAGCCAGTTCGTTGTCGACGCGGTCGCGCAGGCCATCTGGACCCGCGGCCGCGAAGACCGTGATCTGGCCGGGCTGATCGCCCATCACGACCACGGAGTCCAGTACCTCTCCGTGGCCTACTCCGAGCACCTCGCGACCGCAGGGATCAAGCCCTCGACCGGTGCTGTCGGGTCCTCCTATGACAACGCCCTCGCGGAGTCGGTGATCGGGCTCTACAAGACCGAACTGATCAAGCCGAGGCGGCCATGGAAGGGCCTCGACGATCTCGAGATCGCCACCGCCGAGTGGGTCGACTGGTTCAACCACCGGCGCCCGTTCGAGTACTGCGACGACCTCGCACCCCGGTCGAAGCAGAACACGCTCACTACGCTCACCACCAGACCCCGACACCGGTCGGAGTCTCAAACTAGAAAGTCTCCGGACTCGCCGGGGCGGTTCACTCGTTCGAGTGGCGGGACATGCCCCATACGGTCGGACCGCCGTCTGGCAGGTCTACTGCGTCGTGCACCGTGAAACCAACGCGCTCGTACAGCCTGACGTTGCTGACGCTGGAGGTTTCCAGGTAGGCCGGAAGCGCCTGCTCAGCTGCTGCGGCAAGCACTGGCTCGAGCAGGGCCTCAGCAAGACCCCGGCGCCGGTGGTGGCCGGCGACGCCGATGGTGGCGATCGTGTAGTGAGGTTCGGTCGGACGTAGGCGGCGCGTCGCCTGGTCGGCCTGGGCGCTCACCTCGGCACGGTGTGCGAGCAGCGCTTCCTCGGCTGGGGCCATGGAAGCCCAGACCCCGTCAGGCACACCGCTGGGCGGAATCCCCACCACGGCGCCGACGATCTCTCGCCCTTGCCCCTGCGCTGCACACCCTGCGACGAAGGTGTCGCCGTAGGGGATGCCGACGCGGCCGACGGTGAGCGAGAACAACCCGCGTAGGCGCCCCTCCCTGTTGTCGGCTGGAACCATCCAATCGGTGAACGCGTAGTTGAGGAACGCGTCAGCCAAGACCGCGGCGATCGCGTCCGCGTCGCTAGGCGTCCCGCGTTCGATGAGGTGTTGCAGTGCACCGTCGCGACATGTGCGGCTGGGCTCGCGAGCCGACACCGGAGGCATGGCAGGGATGTGAGGTCGTGAGGTCACGTCAGGCTTTCCGTGGGTAGATGTCGTCACTGGGGGGACGTCGAGGAACTGGGTGTGTCTGTTCCCGGCGGTGAGGAGTTCTGCGGGGAGTAGTCGACGGTGGACGAGGGTGACAGTTTGGGTGGCTCGGGTCAGGCAGATGTAGAGCATGCGGCTGCGTAGTGCCGGATCGTGCACGAGGAGGTGAGGTTCGACCAGGACCATGTGGTCGAACTCCAGCCCCTTGACCTCAGCTGCCGACATCAGGCTCACGTTGGGTAGGTGGCTGCCGCCCTCGGTGGTGAGAGTCTCGTCGGTGCAGGCGAGGCCGGGCGGCAACACGAGGGCGACGCTTCCGGGCGATGTGCGTGCCAACCGCTGTGCCACGTCAGCGCCTCGGCGCACAAGCGTCGCATCATCGCAGCCCCGGCATTCCACATAGCGCGGAGGCGTCCCGGGGCGAAGGGACAGGACTTTCTCAGGAGCGTGAACGTGTGCTGCGAGTACCTGCATCGCCGCATCCATGACCCTGCCGGGGACGCGATAGTTGACGCTCAGGCGGTGTCGCCGCGTCCGGCCGGCAGCCGACGTGTTCAGCGGGACCCATTGTTTGCTCGCGGCCGGCGAGGTTGTCTGGTGCGGGTCGCCGACGATGGTCATGGACTTGGACGGGCATCGGCGGGCGATCATGCGCCATTGCATCGGCGAGAGGTCCTGCGCCTCGTCCACGACGACGTGTCCAAAGGTGTCCCACACCGGATCGTCTGTGGTCGTCTGGCTCGGAGAGGGGGCGTGGCGTGCAGCCAACATCTCGGGTGTGAGCATTGCGTCGAGGTTCGCGACACGGAGCGTGTCCGCGGCGTAGGCGGTGAGTTCTTCGCGGTCGGTGTCGACCTCATGCGCGGCGGCAGCTTCGGCGGTAGTGGGCGGCAGCGGCCCTAGGAGCTCGGCGAGGTGGTCAAGGAGTGCAATGTCGGCGAGGGTCCACGACCGGCCCCGCGGGCGGTGCAGGAGGACACGCTGCGCGGACGTCCATGAGTCGGTGCAGTCCCTGCGGAAGCCTTCGTCGGCGTACAGCCGCTCGAGGAGCTGTTCTGGGGTGCGGGGCATCCAGCACAGATTCACCTCACGGCGTACGTCTGGGGACGCCGCGAGGAGACGACGCACGCGGGCGTCACCGCCGACTGGCTCGCCCAGGCTGCGCATCTGGTCGATCAGATCGTCCAAGACCGCGGTGCAGTACTGGTCGCGTGCTTGGTTGTGGGGCTCGCCGGCGTCCCGGGCTCGCTGTTGAGCGGCGCGGACAGCGTCGGGGCGCAGCCACACGGCCGTGCCGTCCACCTCGAGCGGGATGGGTGCGCTCGGGACCCGGTACTGGCTGTCGACGGCGGCCCGCAGTACCGGCATCATCTCCTCGCTTCCCTTGAGAGCGGCCACCTGGGCTGTGTCGTCGCCGAGAGGCTCGCGGACGGGGTAAAGGTCCTGGACGGTCGCAGCGGTGACGCTGGTCTCGCCGAGTCCGGGCAAGACGTGAGAGATGTAGTCGAGGAACTTCGATCCGGGGCCGACGATGAGGACGCCGTGTCGTTCGAGGTAGTCGCGGTGACGGTGCAGCAGGTACGCGACCCGGTGAAGTGCCACGACCGTCTTGCCAGTTCCGGGTGGTCCGTCGACCACGAGGATGCCGGCCAGTGGGGCACGTATGGCGGCGTCCTGCTCGGCCTGGATGGTGTTGACGATGTCGGCCATTCGTCCAGTGCGTGGTCGTTGGGCTGCGGCCAGGATCGCAGCGTCGGCGGTGTCCGGGAGGACGTCCTCACGCTTTTCGTGGCCGGGCGCGACGATGTCGTCGTGCACGTCGGTGACGCTTCGGTCCACGACGCGCAGCCGACGGCGAAGCAGCAGCCCCTGCGGATCCGCTGCCGTAGCGGCGTAGAACGGTGCGGCAGCGTCGGCACGCCAGTCGAGCACGACGCTGTCGCGTCGCGAATCTCGCAACCCGATGCGCCCGATGTAGCTGCGCGCGTGAGGTCGGTCGATCCTTCCGAACACGAGCTGGTGCTCCACCGCCTCCAGCGTGCGAACACGGGCCTCCTGCTGGGACACGATGGCGTCACGTTCGGTGAGCGACTGCGGGGTGCCGGTGTCGCGGTTGAGCAGGGACGCGGCTAGCGCGTGTCGGGCGATGTGACGCTGTTCGTCGAGAAGTCGGTAGGCGTTGTCGATCGCACGTTGTTCCGCGGCGATGATCCGCGAACGCGGCTTGGTGCGAGCCTCGTCGGGTCCGGCCAGGGGGCTGTCCGCAGTGTCCTCCTTCGAGGGATCGGAGACGGCTCGGTGACTCGGTGGCTGGGGCATAGGCGTGGTCCTCGTCGGCGATGCGGACAGGTGTGGGTCGTCGCGACCCGTTCGGGTGGTCAGGCGACAGGCGAGGGCTAGCGGCGGTCCTCGCGTGCGAGGGCGCCGAGTAGCGCGGTGGTGAGCGCGACGACCGCGGCGGCGGTGAAGGCGGCCGGAAACCCGGAGCTCCGATTCTCCAACGCGATGGTGGTGAACGCCGCTGTACCGAGTGCGGCGCCGACCTGGGTGGCGCTGCTGGCCAGACCCGAAGCGAGCCCGGAGTGCGATTCGCTGACGGCGGCCGCGATCACCATGGTGGTGGGGGTGAAACTGAGGGCGACGCCGGTCGCCACGAACAGCAGCCCGGGCAACACGCCAAGCGCGTAGCCGGACCCGGCAGGCGCGAACGCAAGCCACAGGTGTCCGATCGCGAGAACCAGAAGCCCGGCGACCAGGCTCGCCAGGGGCCCGAATCGACGCAGGACGCGCGGCAGGAGGACGAGCGACACGACGAACCCGGTCAGGGACGTGGGGACCATGGCCAGTCCACCGGCTTCGGGGGACATCGCGAGTGCCTGCTGGAGGTAGAGCGCGACGAGTACGAACGTCGAAGCTCGGGCGGCTCCGCCGAGGACGGCGAGGGCGACGCCGATCCTCAGCGTCCGGGAGCTGAACAGGTCGAGGGGCACCAAGGGTTCGGGTGCGCGGCGCTCTGCTCGGATGAACACGGCCGCCAGCGCGACGGGAACTGCAACTCCGACGATGACGAACTCTTTCCAGTTGCCCGACGCGAGGGCGAGTGCCCCGTGCACAAGCGCGACGACGGCTCCGGTGATGCTCACGGCACCACGGAGGTCGAAGTCGTGGCTGGCGCGCTGCCGGCTGTCGTCGAGGACGCGCCCGGCCATGACGACGGCCAGCAGGGATACCGGGACGGTGACCAGGAAGACCGATGACCAGCCGAAC
The DNA here is from genome assembly GCA_963781335.1 of uncultured Actinomycetota bacterium. Classification (GTDB taxonomy): domain Bacteria; phylum Actinomycetota; class Actinomycetes; order Propionibacteriales; family Nocardioidaceae; genus Marmoricola. The sequence continues at coordinate 9,405 of CAWAFS010000026.1, forward strand.
GTGCCGGCCAGCAGTCCGCCTGCGGCGACTCCGGTGGCGCCACCCAGCGTCGATGCGGCGCCCCACAGACTCATCGCCCGTGCCCGGTGCTCGCCCGGGAAGTTGACGAGGAGCAGCGCCATCGCAGCCGGGCTCAGACACGCTGCTCCAGCACCCTGCACGATCCTGCCGGCGACGAGCATCCACTCGTCGGCAGCGGTCGCTGCGGCCAGTGTGCCGACGGTGAACAGGGCCGATCCGATGGTGAACATGCGCCGCCTGCCGACCTGGTCGGCGACGCGGCCGCAGAGCAGGAGAAGCCCGCCGAAGGTCAGCACGTAGGCGTTCACCACCCAGCTCAAGCTGCTCGCACTCAGCGACAGCGACGCCTGGATCGACGGCAGCGCCACATTGACGATCGACGTGTCGAGCATGACCACGAACTGGGCTGAGACCAGCAACGTCAGGGCGGCCCTCCGGCGGGACCGGCTGGGCCCGCCGCGGCCGAGTGCTCGGGCTAGAGCCCCCGCTGGCGAGAGGTGCATCGGGGGAGGTGGCGGGACGGGTCGTGCTGGTGGTCATGGCTGTCACCTCGGTCGTGGAGTCGTCTTCGTCAACGATCGCGGCGAGGGCCCCTCGTCGCACCGGGAAGATCGCCGGGATTGCCCCCCTGGCGTTCCGCGGCGCACCCCCGCTGACGCTCCTCGCTAGGCCGTCAGCTCGCGTGGCGCTCTGAACGCCGGCGTCGGTGCCGGCGCCCCAACCCGAGACAACCCGGCGGAACTCCCGGCGCGAGCCACCCGCCTCCGGAACGACGCTCGGGTCGCCGGCATCACCGAGCCGGCATCACCTTCCCGAGGAGAACGCCATGAGCCACTCGCATCACTCGACGACGGCGTCGCCGCCCGCACACGACGCGCAAGCCGGCCACCACGCCAGCCCACACCACGAAGCCCCCGACCACGACGCACCAGATGTGCGGCGGCCCTGGACGGTGCTCGCGCTCATGCTGGCCGCACAGATCATCGTCGTGCTCGACGTCAGCGTCGTGAACGTGGCCCTGCCCAGCATCGCCACCGACCTGCACCTGTCCTCGAGCAACTACCAGTGGCTGATCAGCGCCTACGTCCTGCTCAGCGGCGGGTTCCTCCTGCTCGGCGGACGCGTCGCCGACCTCTTCAACCGACGCCGCGTGTTCCTCACCGGCCTCACCCTGTTCACCGCCGGCTCCCTCACCGCCGGCTTCGCCGACACCGCACTCACCCTCATCGCGGCCCGCGGCGCCCAAGGCGCTGGCGCGGCCCTGCTCACCCCGGCAGCCATGTCCATCGTGATGGCCACCTACTCAGGCCGCCAGCGGGCCACCGCCCTCGCCCTGTGGGGCACCGTCGCCAGCATGGGCATCGCCGCCGGTGTCCTGTTCGGCGGCATCCTCACCACCGCCTTCGACTGGCGCGCCGTGTTCTTCATCAACGTCCCCATCGGCGTCGCCGTCGCCGCCGGTGTCCTGGCCAAGGTCCGTCTCGCGCCCACCGCTGCCGCCGGGCGCCGTCAGCTTGACCTGTCCGGAGCAGCGCTCCTGGTGAGCGGCCTGCTCACCCTTGTGTACGCGGTGGAGTCCACCACCAGCCACGGCTGGACGGCACCTCACACGCTCGCGGCCGCTGGCCTGGCGAGTCTCCTGCTGTCCGGGTTCATCGTCAACGAGCGCAAGGTCGAGAGCCCCATCGTCCCGCCCGCCACGTGGCACATCCGGTCCCTGGTGTCGGCATCCACCGTCATGGCGGGCGTCACCGGAGCCGTCGTCGGTGCCATCTTCCTCAGCTCGCTGTACCTGCAGCAGGTGCTCGGCTCGTCCGCCCTCGTCACCGGCCTGCAGTTCCTCCCGCTGGCTGCCTTCATCACCGTCAGCGCCGCCGTCGCATCGAAGGTCCTGCCGCACGTCGGGGCAAAGAAGCTCATCGGCGTGGGCCTGCTGATCGCCACCGCTGGGGCCCTGGTCCTTTCGTTCGTCGACTCCGACCCCTCATACCTGAGCGACGTGCTTCCCGGCTTCGCGCTGCTCGGCCTCGGCGTCGGTCCGATGTTCGTCGCCATCTCCGTTGCGGCGATGAGCGACGTCGCGCCCGAGCAGTCGGGTCTCGCGTCGGGACTGATGATGACCGGCCACGAGATCGGTGCCGCGCTCGGTGTGGCATCCCTGACCGCGGTCGCCGGCGACCTCACCACCCGCGCGGGCATCACGTCCGGCAGCCAGGACGCGTTCCTCGCCGTCGCCATCGGTCTCGTTGTCCTGCTCATCCCGACCTTCCTGCTGCCCGCCCACGACCCCGAGCAGGCCCCCATCAGCCAGGGCCACGGCCACTGAGTCGGAAGCCACGGACCCGGCGATTTCCCCGGCGCGACCAGGCGCCGGGGAAACCGAGGCTGAGACCCCCGAACCTGCGACGTCCTCACCCGGCCGGCACCCGGCCACCAACCAAGGAGCCACCCATGACCAACCTGCTCAACACCCGCGCCACCCAAGCCGACCAAGCCGCTGCCCCGACCGCGTCGGTAGCGGTACGCGCCCGCGGCCTCGTGAAGACCTACGGGACCGGACCGGCGGCCGTGAAGGCGCTCAACGGTGCCGACCTCGACATCCGCACCGGAACCTTCACCGCCATCATGGGTCCGTCCGGGTCCGGCAAGTCGACCCTGATGCACGCCCTCGCCGGTCTCGACGTCCTCGACGCCGGCCAGGTACTCATCGGAGACACCGACCTCACCGCCCTCGGCGAGCGGCAGCGCACGTTGCTGCGCCGCGACCGGTTCGGGTTCGTCTTCCAGAGCTTCAACCTGCTTCCCGCCCTCACCGCGCAGGAGAACATCACCCTCCCGCTCGACCTGGCAGGGCGGCGCGCAGACCCCAACTGGATGGCCCGACTGGTCGACACCCTTGGACTGCGGGAGCGGTTGCACCACCGCCCCTCCGAGCTCTCCGGAGGTCAGCAGCAGCGAGTCGCCGTCGCCAGGGCCCTGGTCACCCGTCCCGAGATCGTGTTCGCCGACGAACCGACCGGAAACCTCGACACCCGGCACGGGCAGGCTCTGCTGCGCTTCCTCCGCGACGCCTGCGACGACCTCGGCCAGACCATCGTCATGGTCACCCACGACCCGCTGGCCGCCGCTCACGCCGACCGGGTCGTGCTCCTCACCGACGGACGCGTCATCGAAGAGATCACCGACCCCACAGCCTCCGCCATCGCTGACCGGATGCTCCAGCTCGACACCGACGAGCACCCCCACCCCGACGCCAACCCCGATCCCCACGCCGGCTCCGACTTCGGTTCCGGCTCCATCCAGGAGGGCTGACCCATGCTCCGACTCGTCGTCAAGCAGACGATGGCCCACCGCGGGCGGCTGCTGCTCACCTTCGCTGCCATCACCCTCGGCGTCACCTTCGTCGTCGGCACCCTCGTGCTGACCGACACGTCCCGAGAGGTGTTCGACGACCAGTTCCGCGACGCCAGCACCGAGGTTGACATCGTCATCCGCGACGCCGTCGCCTTCGACGCCGCCATGGGCGTCGAGGTCGAACGCGACCCTCTCGACGCCGAGCTGACGACCCGCGCCGCCGCGCTTCCCGGCGTCGGTCGCGCCATCCCCGTCGTCAAGGGAACCGGACTCCTCATCGCTGACGGCAAGGCGATCGTTCCGGCAGGTCCCTCGATGCTCACCTCGTGGACCGGAGTCGACGGGTTCACCCTCCGCGACGGTCACGCACCCGCGCAGTCTGACGAGGTCGTCATCGACGCAGCCACCGCGACCGCGCACGACATCACCGTCGGTGACACGGTTCGCGTCCAGGCCGACCGTGAGGCCGACCTTCGCGTGGTCGGGTTGGTCGGCTTCGGTGAGGCAGACGGGCTGCCCGACACCACCGTCGCCCTCACCAGCCTGTCCACCGCGCAGCGTCTCCTGCGGCTCGGTGACGGCATCTCCCAGATCGACGTCATCGCAGCCGACGCCACGGCCACCTCGGGTGTGGCTGAGGACCTCCGTGCCGAGCTCGGCACGGACGTCGACGTGGCCGCCAGCCAGGACACGGCCGCCGCCAGTGCGGCGGCCGCCAAGTCTCAGCTCGGCTTCATCACCGGCGCACTGCTCGCGCTGGCCGGAGCCGCGCTGGTGATCGGTGCGTTCCTCATCGCCAACACGTTCTCGGTGCTGGTCACACAACGCACCCGGGAGCTTGCGGTCATGCGTGCGGCCGGAGCCACCGGCCGTCAGGTCATGACGTCCATCCTCGGCGAGGCCACCGTCCTTGGCGTGGCCGGAGCCGTTGCCGGGACCGGAGCCGGACTCGTGGCCGCCATCGGGCTGCGCGCCCTGCTGGACGCCGCCGGCGCCACCGTCCCCGACGGCCCCACCGTTCTGTCGGCCCGCACCCTTATCGTCGCGTTGGGGGTCGGAGTGGTCGTCACGTTCATCGCCGCGTTCGGTGCCGCCCGACGCGCATCCCGCATCTCACCTGTGATGGCCATGCGCGAGGGTGCCCTCGGCACCACCGGCGGTCGGGGCCGCATCCGCGCCGGCGTGGGCGTCACGTTCACGGCCGTGGGAGTCGCCGCGCTCAGCGTCGGTGGGGCCACCGAGTCGATGCCGACACTGGGCGCCGGCACGGCCGCCCTGGTGGCCGGGCTGGTCGCCCTCGCCCCGGTGGTCGCGCCCGCCGTGGTGCACCACATCGGACGCGGGCTGAGCGCTCTCACCGGCCGTGGGGTGCCCGCTGGCCTGGCTCGAGAAGCTGCCCGACGAGCACCGCGACGCACCGGAGCGACCGTGATGGCATTGGCGCTCAGCCTCGCGCTGGTGGTGTTCGTCTCCGTCGTCGGAGCCTCGGTCCGCGCTGCTCTGCAGTCCGGTTTCGACGAGGCCATCACGGCCGAGCTGGTCGTGGAGAGCGCACGCGGTGAGATGCTCGGCGGCCTCGAGCCGGCGACCCTGAAGAAGATCGAGGGCCTGGATGAGGTCGGCACGGTCTCGCCGCTGCGGTTCGGGCACTGGAAGGACGCCGGCGCCACCCGCGCGCTCACCGCGCTCGACCCCGCGACGATCGGCGACGTGACCGATGTCGACATGGTCGAGGGCAGCCTGACCGGCCTGACCGACGGAGTGGTCATCACCGAGCGCCAGGCGGCCGAGCGCGGCCTCGGAGTCGGCGACAGCCTCGCGATGACGTTCGCCCGCACCGGCACCGTCGAGGTGCCCGTCGTCGGGCTCATCGACGACGACGACGCGAAGGCGCTGAGCACCGACTACCTCGTCTCGCTCGCCAGCTACCGCGACTGGTTCACCGAGCGCGTGGACGCCACCCTGCTCGTGCGCCCCAGCTCGGGCACCACGGTCGATGAGGCGCAGACCGCGCTCGAGGACGCGCTCGAGGCCATGCCGACGGTCGAAGTGCGCGACCAGGCCAGCGCGGCCGAGGCCCGCACCGCGTCCCTGGACGGCATCCTCACGCTGATCACCGCCGTGCTGATGCTCACCGTGCTCATCGCCATGCTCGGCATCACCAACACGCTGGCGCTGTCCATCATCGAACGCACCCGAGAGCTCGGCCTGCTCCGTGCCGTCGGGATGACCCGTCGGCAGTTGCGCACCATGATCCGCACCGAGTCCCTGCTCATCGCGGTCGCCGGGCTGCTCGTCGGGACCACCGTCGGAGTGGCCACCAGTGCCCTGTTCGTGCGCGCCATCGCCCAAGGCGGTGACCTGCACCTGCAGGTTCCCACGACCGGGCTTGCGCTCGTCGCCGCCGTGGCCCTCGTGGTCGGCGTCGTCGGTGGACTGGCGCCCGCACGCCGCGCAGCCCGTCTGGAGGTGTTGACCGCCATCCGCGAATGACCGCGCCCGCCAGCCCCCATGCAGCCGGGTTCTGCACCCACCCCACATGCCCCCCACGGGTGCAGAACCCGGCGTTCCTCCAGGCGCCACACCAGGCCCACCTCGCGCAGAGTCGACACCACCCCGAGTCGACACCACCCCGATCCAACCCCGACATCCACACACTGCACAGGAGCACAGCCATGACCAACCAGCCGGACGCCACCGCCACGATCACCATCCGTCGCGCCGGCCCCGAGGACGCCCACGACGTTCGGACCCTGCTCCTCGAACTCGCCACGCACGAGAACTCCGCTGACGCCGTCCACGCCAGCCTGGAGGACTGGCGGCGCATGCTCGCCGACCCGTCGGTCGTGGTCCTCCTCGCCGTCGCAGCCGAGCAGCCCCTCGGGTACGTCAGCGGCACCCGGCAGCTCAACCTGTGGCAGGGCCACGACATCTTCGCCATGGACGACCTCTATGTCCGCCCGCAGGTGCGCGACCACGGCATCGGCGGCATGCTCATGGCGGCCCTCGCCGAGCACGTGCGCCCCGACAAGTCACTCATCACCTGGGGCGTGAACCAGGACAACGACGCCGGCCAGCGCTTCTACCAGCGCCTGGGAGCCACGCTTCGCACCAAGATGGTCGCCGCCTGGCGACCGGACGACTACACCCGCTACCTCCAGGACCGTGCATGACCGCCACCGAAAAGCCGCAGCTGACCCTGCGACAGCTCGACCAGCGCGACACCCAGGCCGTGCAGGCGCTCCTGGACGCAGACCCGCACTATGCACGCCGTGTCACAGGCACCGCGACACCCCCGCACGCGGCAGCCGAGTTGCTCACCACCCGCCCACCCGGGCTGCCCGCCGCGCACAAGGCAGTGCTCGGGGCGTACAACGACACGGGCGCGCTCGTAGCCGTCGTCGACGTCCTCCGCGGCTGGCCGGACGACCACACCGCACACGTTGGACTCCTGCAGACCCACTCCGCCTACCAGGGACGCGGGATCGGCCGTCGCACGCACGAGCTCCTGCTCGAATGGGTGGCCCGTTGGCCCGAGGTGCAGCGACTGCGGGCCACCATCGTGGCCACCAACGCCGCGTTCGCCGACCCGTTCTGGACTGCACTGGGCTACCACCCGGGCGACACCGCCACGCCCTACCTGGCCGGCGACGAGCCGACCACCGCCTTGGCCTGGACACGCGAGCTCCCCCACGGTCAGGGCCCGGAGCGCTTCGCAGATGTCGGAGACGTCACCGTGTGCTACCAGACCTTCGGCAACGCGACGTCACCCACGATGCTGCTCATCATGGGGCTGGGCTTCCAGCTGGTGCACTGGCCCGACGCGTTCTGCCGCCAGCTGGCAGATCACGGGTTCCACGTCGTCCGGTTCGACAACCGCGATGCCGGCCGGTCCACCCACCTGCCCGGTGCCAGGTACACCCTCGACGACATGGCCGACGACGCAGTCGGGCTCCTCGACCACCTCGGCGTTGCGACCGCACACGTCGTCGGTGCCTCGCTCGGGGGCATGGTGGCGCAGCTGATTGCGATCCGGCACCCGAACCGCGTGGCCTCACTCGCCTCGATGATGTCCACCACCGGGCAGCGCGGGAAGGGGCGCACCTCCCCCGTGCTCCTTCGCCACCTCATCGCACGCCGGCCGCGCACCGAGGAGGAAGCCGTCGAACGCCGCGTGCGAATCTTCGAGGCTGTCGGGTCCACCGGTCTCGACCAGGACCTCGACGAAGTTCGTCGGGCGACGAGAGCGGCGTTCCGTCGCGACCCCGACGCCCGCGACGGACGGACCAGGCAGCACCGAGCGGTACGCACCGCGTCCGATCGCACCTCCGCGCTCGCGAGCCTGAGGGTTCCGACGGTAGCCATCCACGGCACAGCCGACCGCATGTGCCACCGCTCCGGCGGGCGGGCGACCGCCGCCGCCATCCCCGGCGCACGACTCGAGCTGGTCGAAGGGATGGGGCACGACCTGCCCCCTGCCGCCTGGCCACGCATCATCACCGCCCTCACCCACAACGCCCGGACGGCCGACCCACACCAGCGCGGAGGGTCGCAATGATGCGCAACACCCCGCGGGCCTTCGTCGGGACCGTGATGTTCCGCCTCCAGGACCCGCCGGCCACAGGTGTCGGCGAAGCAGTCGAGCGACAGGTGGGCAACCTGCCCGGTGTCAGCTTCTGCGACGTCGACGAGGCTGCCGGCCTGCTCATCGTCACCGCCCGAGAACCCGTGGAGCGCGCCGACGTGCTGACCGTCCTGGACCGGCTCGATTGCCGGGCGGCCCAGTGACCGACTCGGCCGCGGGTCCCGTCACCGATCCAGGGCAAAGGCCGCGACATCGGCTCTGTTCCGGTGTCGGTTCGGCTCGATAGAGTGCCGCCGTGTTGAGGGGACGGGAGGCCGAGCAGGCAGCATTGCGCGCGCTCATCGAGCGCGCCGCAACCGGCGACGGAGCCGCGCTGGTCCTGCGAGGCCAGCCGGGCGTCGGGAAGTCCGCCCTGCTCGATGACGCGGTCGCGGCTGCCCGGGACGCGGTTGAAGGTACTGGTGTGACCGTGCTGCGCACGCGGGGTGTCGAGTCCGAGGCGCCGTTGCCCTTCGCGGCGTTGCACCGTCTGCTCCGTCCGGTGCTCGACCGCCTCGACCAGATCCCGGCGCCCCAGGCCCGAGCGCTGCGCGCTGCGTTCGGCGAAGAGACTGCGACCGCCGGCGACCGACACCTGGTCTACCTCGCCACGCTGAACCTGCTCTCCGAGGTCGGCGGAGACCAACCCCTCCTCGGGGTCATCGACGACGCCCACTGGCTCGACGACGCCTCCGCCGCAGCCCTGCTGTTCGTGGCACGACGACTCGAGGGCGAAGCGGTCGCATTGATGTTCGCCATCCGGGACGACGAGACCGCAGCCTTCGACACACCGGACCTCGCGACCCTCCCCGTGAGCGGGGTCGCAGCTGCCGCTGCCGGCGAGCTCATCGCCGACCGAGCCGCTGCTCCGATTGCTGCCCATGTGCTCGAAGAACTCGTCGAAGTCACCGACGGCAACCCGCTCGGCCTCATCGAGCTGAGCGGCGCGCTCACCGCCGACCAGCTGACCGGACAACACCGTCTCCCCGACCGGCTTCCGCTCACCGAACGTGTCGAGCGCGCTTTCCTCGACCGCTACCGCAAGCTCGATACCGCAGCCCAGACCGTGCTCCTGGTTGTGGCTGCCGACGACTCCGGCCACCCCGCCACCGTCGCCCGTGCTGCCGCCACCCTCGGCGCACCCCACGGCGCGTTCGACACTGCCGAGGAGTCAGGACTACTCCGCATCAACTCGGACGGGCTCATGCTCCGCCACCCGCTCGTACGGTCCGCCATCTACGGAGCCGCCACGAGCTCACGGCGCCGGCAGGCCCACCGGGCGCTTGCCGACGCCCTCGCCGGAACCGCCCACGAGGACCGCCGCGCCTGGCACCTGGCTGCGTCCGTCGACGGCCCAGACCCCGACGTAGTCGCAGCGCTCGACGAGGCCGCCCAGCGCTCGAGTCGACGCGGCGGCCATGAAGCAGCCGCCGCCGCATGGGCCCGCGCCGCCGAGCTCACCCTCAACCCCCACGAGCGCGCCCAACGCCTGTTGGCCGCCGCCGGGGCCAACCTCGCCGCCGGCCGCCCGCTTGAGACCGACCTCCTCACCCGGGCCGCCCTCGTGGACGCCGACGACCCGCTCCTGCGCGCGGAACTCCTTCAGCTTCAAGGCCAGGTCGAGTGGAACACCCGATCCCTCGACGACGGCTATCGGATCGTGTGCCACGCAGCCACCACCGCAGCGCCCCACGATCCTGTGCACGCGCGGGTCCTCGCCATGCTCGCCGCAGCCCTGGCATCCTTCGGCGCCCGCTCGGCCGACGCTCCCGACCCCTCCACCATCGTCGAGCCGCCCGCACCACAGGCAGCACCAGAGGAACTCGTAGCCGGCTTGCTGCTCGACGGATTCACTGCCGTCATCCGCAACGACTGGGCGACCGCAGCCACGGCGTTGCGACGCGCCTGGGACATCCCCCTGCCCCTGACGGCACCACCGCTGCTCCACGCCAACCTCGCCATCGCCACCATGCACCTGGGTGATGACGAGCGAGCCATCCGGCTGCACGACCTCCAGCTCCAGCACGCCCGCGACGCCTCCGCCGTCAACATGATCGAGCACGCCCTCACCCGCGGCGTCGTCTTCCGCATCGCAACCGGCGCGTGGAGCGAAGCCGCATCAGCCGCCCAGGAAGCATTGCTCCTCGACCGCAACCTCGGCCTGAACGAGCTCGTCGCCCTACCTCTCGCCGAGCTCGCCGTCATCTCGGCGTTGCGCGGCGACGCGGCCGCCCCACAACACCTGCGCGAACTCGACGCCGAACTCGAACAGCGTCCGCCGCACGGCGCGGTCACAGGAATCGTGCGCGGACTCGCGCACTGGGCCGCTGCCCGACAACCCGACGTCCCACCTGCCACAGCACTGCACCACCTGCAACAGATCGACCTACCCGTGGCACGCTGGCTGACCGCGCTCGACCGCATCGAGACCGCCGTGCGCGCCGATCGGGCGAACCTCGCCAAGGGGTGGCTCGACGAGCTCCACGCCTTCGCTGAGGGAACCGACATGGCATGGGCCTGGGCCGCGGTCTACCACGCGCAAGCCTTGGTCGGCGACGGTGACGCCGTCGAGAACTTCGGCAAGGCGTTGGAATGGCACGCCAAGTCGCCCCGCCTCCCCGCGCGTGCCAGAACCCAGCTGGCCCTAGGAGAGCACCTGCGCCGTCATCGCCGTCGCACCGACGCGCGAGTGCAACTGCGCGAAGCCCTCGACACGTTCGAGAGCCTCGGCGCCGGGTTCTGGGCCGAACGGGCACGACAAGAGCTACGAGCCTCCGGCGAGACCGCGAGACGTGGCGCCAACCTCGTCGCCACCGGTCTCACACCACAGGAGTCACAGATCGCCGGCCTCGTGCGGGAAGGACTGAGCAACAAGGACGTCGCCACCCGCCTGTTCATCAGCCCGCGAACAGTCGACTTCCACCTGCGCAACGTGTACTCGAAGCTCGGCATCACCTCCCGCACCGAACTCGCGGCCCTCGCCGGCGACCTCGCCTGACCCAGGCCCGGCAGGTCCAGGACACCCCCGACCCGGCAATCTCCCCGGCGATTTCCCCGGCGCGACCACCCCGCCGTCGAGAACACGATGGTCACTCCACCACCGCACCTGAGGAGATCACCATGACCACCTACCTGTTCTACCAAGCCGCTGCCGACCACGAGATCCAGCGCCGGCTGCGCGCCGCTGAGAATGACCGCCTCGCACGCCTCGCCCGAGGGCCCCGCCGCTGGCCCACTCGCCCGCAGGGCTCCCACTAACCCCCGACCACCCACCTCACGGGAGACCACATGCCACACACCACACGAGCCGCGGCGACCCCGTCCGGGCCCCTCGCAGCGACGACCGCCCTCATCGTGGTCGACGTGCAGCGCGGGTTCGACGACTCGGCCTTCTGGGGACCACGCAACAATCCTGACGCCGACCGCAACATCGCCTCACTGGTTGACGCCTTTACCTCGGCGGGCCTGCCCATGGTGTACGTGCAGCACGATTCGACCAACCCGAACAGTCCGCTTCACCCGAGCCGGTCAGGCAACCACCTCAAGGATTACCTCGACACCGCCCAGCCTGACCTGTTGGTCCGCAAGAGCGTGAACTCCAGCTTCCACGGCACTCCTGACCTGAACCGATGGCTGCAACGGAAACAAGTCGACAGGCTGGTGATCTGCGGCATCACAACCAACCACTGCTGCGAGACCACGGCACGCGTCGGTGGCAACCTCGGCTATCAAGTGCTGTTCGCGGCTGACGCAACACACACTTTCGACCGCACTGGCCCTGACGGTCGAGTGCTCACCGCAGACGAGCTCGCTCACGCCACCTGCACCAACCTGCATGACGAGTTCGCCACAGTGGTCACCACCCGAACCGTCACTGCGGCGCTCCCACCCCGTAGCTGACCCCCTCGCATGCGCGGACCTTGGTGGCGAACTGCTCGTTGATGTAGGAGGTGACTAGTCCCCACACCGCCAGGGTGGTCACCTCGGTCGCCACCCCCAGGATCGCGAGCGGCCAGCCGGCGACCGGAAGCGTCAACGTGAGGACGTAGCAGGTGAAGCAGGCGGTCCCGGACACCGTGGCCCCCAGGGCGAGAGCACGACGACGCCCGACCTTCTGGCTGGTCATGCGAGCCGCTACGACCACCAATCACGACCGGTTGCGCGGCAAGGAGCACCGTGGTGACCCAGACCGGGGACTGGCCAAGGTGCGCGAGCAGGCGCTGCGGCAGCACTGACACGACGCTGGTGGCGACCAGCCGCAGGCCGACCATCAGCACGAGAACTTGACGAAGTCGCGCCGTGACGCGCCGCTCAGAAGCACCTGTAGGGGAACCTGCTGCGCGGAGGCCGGTAGGTCTCCCCCGGCGTCTCCGGACGCCTCGGATCCTTGACGCGAAGCCGCGGAGGCCTGTCACAGCGGTGACTCCGGGACGCGTGTTCTCCACAGGAGGAACACCAGCCCGGCCAGACCGCCGGCGAGGTTACCTCCATCGCGCGACCGGCGCCGGGCCGAACCTTGCATCGGCCGGCACCCGCGTCGACGCAGAGCTGCGCCGCATCACCGGTCGCGATGGACGAGGACCCGGTGACGAACCCGGCGATTCAGCCGGTGCGACCCCATCACCCGCCGGCGCAACATCAGTCCTGACACTTCGCCACCCGGGCGGAGCCCCGCACAGACAGGACACGCGCATGACGACCTCCAGCCCTGACACCCGCACCACGACCAGCCTTCAGGTAGCCGGGATGACCTGCGACCACTGCGCCATGGCCGTCGGCCGTGAGCTCGACGCCCTGCCCGGCGTCCAGACCGTCCAGGTCAGCCTGCCCACCGGTGAGGTCACGGTCACCCACGACCAGCCCCTGGACCCGCAGCAGGTCGCCCACGCGATCGACGAGGCCGGCTACCAGCTCGTCTCCTGACGCACACGCCCTTCCGAGGGCCCTCGCCGGACCGCATCCCCTGCCACAAACGGAGCCCACCATGACCGTGACCACCCCCAACAGCGCCCACCCTGGGACCAACACCCCGGCCCCGGGCATCGAGAACACCACCGTCGAGTGCACCCTCGACATCGGCGGAATGACCTGCGCCTCCTGCGTGGTCCGCGTGGAGAAGGCCCTCAAAAGGGTCGACGGGGTGGTCACGGCCACGGTCAATCTGGCGAACGAGACCGCGGTGGTCACCTACCAACCGCAGACCACGTCCACCCAGACGATGACCGAGGCGGTCGTGAAGGCCGGCTACACCGGCACCCCGCGTCCCACCGCCGCCGCCAACGCCAACGCCTCGGCCTCGGCCTCCGCCGACGCGAACGCTTCCCCCGCCTCCCAGAGCGCCCCTGCGACGCGCCCCGAGTCCGGTGCAGCGCGTGACCAGGTCGACGAACTCGACCGGCGCCGCGACCACGAGATCGCCGCACTGAAGAGGCGCTGGCAGGTCGCGCTCACCACTGGCCTGGGGCTGATGGCGATCATGTACGTGCCGATCCACCTGGACACCATGGACTGGCTCATGCCCGCCATCTTCGTGGTCGCCACCGTCGTGCAGGCCTGGGCCGGCGCGGACATCTACAAGGCCGCCTGGGCCGTGGCCAAGCACCGCGGCACCAGCATGAACACCCTCGTCGCGCTCGGGACCGGCGTCGCCTACGGCTACTCCGCGTTCGTCACCTTGTGGCCCGGCCTCGCTGAGAAGTGGGGCCTGCCCCTGCACGTGTACTTCGAGACGGCCCTGGTGATCGTCGCGCTCGTCCTGATGGGCCGCTGGCTCGAACTGCGCGCCAAGAAGCGCACGGCGGCCTCCATCAAGGCGCTCGTCGGGCTCGTCCCCACCACCGCTCGGATCGTCACCCGCCACCCGGACGGACACCCCACCGAGACCGACGTCCCGTTGGACGAGGTGGGTGTCGGGGCTGTCGTCCGGGTCCGCCCCGGCGAAAAGATCCCCCTCGACGGCACTGTTGTCGAGGGCACCTCCAGCATCGACGAATCGATGCTCACCGGGGAGTCCGTGCCCGTCACGAAGACCAGCGGCGACACGGTCATCGGCGCCACCCTCAACGGCACCGGCAGCCTCCTCGTGCAGGTGACAGCCACCGGCGCCGACGGCACCCTCGCGCAGATCGTCCACCTGGTCGAGAACGCCCAGGGCTCGAAGGTCCCCATGCAGAGACTCGCGGACACTGCCGCCGCCTGGTTCGTCCCCGCGGTCTTGCTGGTCGCCGCCGCGAACTTCGTCCTCTGGGCCACGCTGGCCGGAACCGGAACCGGTGGGTCCCTCACCCTGGCCATCAACACCACCGTCGCGATCCTCATCATCGCTTGCCCCTGCGCGCTCGGTCTGGCCACCCCGACGGCGGTCATGGTTGGCACCGGCAAGGCCGCCGAGCTCGGCATCCTCATCGGAGACGGCGAAGCGCTGGAGACCACCCGCCGAGTCACCGCCGTGGTCCTGGACAAGACGGGCACCATCACCCGAGGCCGCCCCGACCTGACCGCCGTGCACACCACCACCTCGTGGGCGCACCGCCGCGACGAACTCATCGCCCTGGTCGGCGAAGCCGAAGCCGGCAGCGAGCACCCCGTCGCCGCCGCCATCACCGCCCACGCCACTCACCACGGATCGCACGACGGGCGCATCCGTGCGACGTCGTTCGAGGCCGTCCCCGGGCATGGCATCATCGCGACACTGCGGACCACCGAGGGCGATCCGCAGGTCCTGGTCGGCAACCAGGCCCACATGAGGGCCCACCAGATCGACACCGCGCCGCTGGCCGAGACCGCCGCGGAGGCCGCTGCTCAGGGCGGCACCCCGATGTACGCCGCCGTCGACGGGCAACTGGCCGGCCTGTTCGTGGTCGCCGACCCGGTCAAGGCGGAGTCAGCTGACGCGATCGCCCAGCTGAAGGCACTGGGCCTCGAGGTGTGGATGGTCACCGGCGACAACACCGGCACCGCCCGCGCCATCGCCACCCAAGTCGGCATCGACCACGTGATGGCCGAGGTGCTCCCGGCAGACAAGGCCCGCCGGGTCGCGTCCCTCCAGGCCGCAGGCCACATCACCGCCATGGTCGGGGACGGGATCAACGACGCCCCGGCCCTCGCCCAGGCCGATCTCGGCATCGCGATCGGCACCGGCACCGACGTCGCCATCGCCGCCTCCGACATCACGCTGGTCGGCGGGGACCTGCGCACCATCGTCTCCGCGATCGCGCTGTCGCGGCGCACCGTGGCCACCATCAAGCAGGGCCTGGCCTGGGCATTCGCGTACAACGTGCTGCTCATCCCCGTCGCCGCCGGCGCCCTGTACTGGTGGCACGACCTGCTCCTGGACCCGGTGCTGGCCTCGGCCGCGATGGCCATGAGCTCGGTCAGCGTGGTCACCAACGCGCTGCGGCTGCGCCGCTTACCCCGCCCGCCACCGTGGCCGAGCTCGAGCACCCGCCCCTGCGCGCCCGTGCAAGCCAATGGGCCTACCTCGCCACCGTCGCGGTCCTCGCATTCGCCCTGGGCGCCGGGTTCACCGCCGCGTCCCGCACCGACGCCGCCGAGCGCGGCATGAACGGCCTGGTCGCCTGGTCCGAAGGCATGGGCATGCCGATGCGGCCCGCCATGTCAGTCATGGAAGAGACCGAGGTTGAGCCGATCCCCCCCAACGACGCCGGCCTGAGCGTCACCGTCGACGGCCCGCCGCGATCGTGCCCGTCCAGCCGCCACCCTGACCGTGTCGGTGCGCGACGAAGAGACAGGCGAGCCGATCGCGGGCCTGGTCCGCACCCACCAGGTGTGGATGAACCTCATCCTCACCCGCGCCGACCTCGGCACGTTCGCGGGCATCCACCCCGAACCGACCGGCACG
>CAWAFS010000027.1:0-6772 GCA_963781335.1 uncultured Actinomycetota bacterium
CCAACTTTACACCCAGAGCCACTTGAACCGCCGAGCGACCAGTCACGCGTGGGTAAGAATATGCCATGATGCTGCATATGACGCCGCCTCGCGAAAGGCCAACGCTCGATGAGTTTTGCCCCGAGAGCAGGGGCGCGCATCACGCATGCTTCAGCGCGGAGCAAGAGCCCCTATGTGGTCACGGAAGGAATCGAGTTTAGTGAACACCGATTGGGAGGTCTTGGTGTGTACCGTCGACACCACACCGTCCCAGCCCATGGTCGCGTTTGGCACCGACGAAGTGGTGCCAAGGATCGGGACGCATTATCCGTTGGAAGCAAACGTGCTGGGCCTCCGATGTACTGAGCAAAACCCGAATTATCTCGTGACGATCGATTCCTTATACGGCGGATCCATTTCCGGTGCCCTCGCTGCCGAAATCGGTCTCGAGGGTCTCGATGTTCTGGTTGTCGGCAGTCACACGCACTTTGCTCCCGGCGTAGATGCTGGAATGCGCCCTACTCGGTGCCACCGACTATGACTACATACGAGAAGTCGCCACCAGGATTGCCAACGCTATTGAACGTGCATCTTGGCAAAGCCAGATAGTGGCCAAGCGCTCGCGCGGCGTGGTTCACGAGCTTTTCATCAATCGGAGGCGCCCAGTTTTGGGCGTGGGACTCAGAATTCCAGGTCACGGCCGTGTGATCAACGCACCCCATGCAAAAGGATCCGCGGACGGGACGATTGATGTTTTCATTCTCGAGAAGAATGGACGGGCAATTGCCTTGATGTGGGGAGCTGCCTGCCACCCCGTTAGTTCGCCATACTCGCAAGAGATGTCATCCTGCTTCCCTGGATACGTACGCGGCCGGCTCCGCGCTGACATCGGACAAGAGATACCTGTACTTTTCTTGCAGGGATACTCCGGGGACGTGAGGCCAGCCTTCTCGACGCGACGTCCGCCCACGAATACCAAACGACTAATCATGCACGTTCTTGCCGGATGGAGAGGCTTCTGCCCGCCCTCGGAAGACGCTTATATCGCATGGTGCGAAAGACTTTTCCAATCTGTGCGTTCGACCGTAAGGATAGCTAGCCACACCGTCGCTCACCCCATGGAGGGAGGCTGCGTGGTAGTGGAAGCTGATGTTCAACGTGGATGGGAGAGAATTCCAAAAGCAATTTTTTGGCGCCTCACTGCGCATGACGCCCTCTTGGCGGTCAATGCCGAAGTAATGAATGAACGGCGCTCCTCACTTTCTCAGCACTTCCCCAATCATCATCTGATGCCAGTGAGTTGTGCGGATGAGGTGATCGGATACTGGCCCACTGACAACATGCTTGAACAGGGCGGTTACGAGGGCAGAACCAGTCAGCGTTACTTTCCAAACGTAGATTGGGACGCCGAAGGCGGTCCCGACGCCTTATGGAAGCAATTACTAGAGAGCACCGCTGCGAGGGTGTTGTTAGAGAACTAGGTTCGCGGTACGGGTCGCAGTCGAAGCGCTGACACATTGCAATGCGGCAGCGCAGCGGCGTTTAAGCGAAAGGAAGAGAACGTGCTCAGCATTGTTTTGGCGTTGCTGCCGGGGCGTCTGCACTTGTGGCTACGCCGACGGAGAGGCGACTCGATCGCTGCCTCCGCGACCGTTGGCTTCGGGGCTGTCATTCAGACGGAGTCGTTAACTATGGGCGCGCATTCGCATATTGGTCGATTCACCCGGCTGCGCGCTACGAAGATCGATATCGGTGATGAAGCGTCGGTAGGGTCCCTTACCAGCGTCGGCGCGCACACGCTTACGCTTTCTCCTAAAGGCTCGATCGCCGCTCTCGTGATCGTCCTCGGTGACTCTTGCAACTCGCGCGCCCGTCTTACTATCGGCCGACACTCAAAGATTTTTCCCTTCTGCTGGGTCGATCTTAGTCATGAAGTTACTCTGGGCGACAGAGTTGGCGTTGGCGGACACGGACTGATTTTCACACACGGATCATGGGCCAATCACTTTTTGGGCGCTCCAGTTTCTTTTGGGCCCGTTGTGATCGAGGACCGAGTTTGGCTGCCTTGGCGCGTAACAGTTCTTCCTGGTGTCACTATTGGTGCGAGAGCGATAGTATCGACTGGAGCGGTGGTTATGCGAGATGTACCTCGAGGCGCCCTTGCTGGCGGACTGCCCGCGAAGACGTTAAGGGAAGTTGCTTACACGCATATGGAGGCGTCAGACATCGAAAAGTCTCTTTCCACGGTCGCGGCGGAATTCACCGGAGCCGTGGGCAACAGTGTGACGGTCCATGTGGACATGCCGCTCGAGCAAGCCACTTACCGACAGGGCGTCGTCCTGACCTTCGGTGGGGACATCCACAAAGCGGAAATTCTCCGGGCTTCGGGGATTGGGGTGATCGATGTGGGGACAGAGACGGCGTGGATTCCAAAAGATGGGCATGACACGCGAGAGCTCGCGTCGTGGCTAACTCGCTACGGGGTTCGGGTGGACGAACGCTAGATCGCGCGCATGCTCGCACGTCGCCATTGAGAGCGGCGGTTAGGGCAACGAGGATCACCTTAAGGGGCTCTTCACAGATGAGGGTGTGGTCGTCGGTTGATTGCTGCGGCGCGTCGTTGACCGGGTAGGCGTCGAGGTCTTCCGAGGATGGAGGTTCCTACGCCAGCCATCCGGAAGACCTCGACATGCCCGACGCTACCGCCGTGGCGTGCCCTGATGCAGGGTTCGACATCGCCGATCTGACCAACTTCTGCCGCCTCGACGAGCTCGGCCTCTTCGTGACCGGCCAACGTCTCGAGCCAGAGCGGGCAGTGCTCGCCTGCCGCGTCGTCGAGCACGCTGATTCCGATGAGCGGTGGTGTCGACGCTGTGGCTGCGAAGGCATCGCCCGCGACACCGTGACCCGCCGCCTGGCCCATGAGCCACTGGGTTGGCGACCGACGACGTTGGTCGTGGCGGTCCGCCGCTATTCCTGCACCGGCTGCACCCGCGTGTGGCGCCAAAACACCAGCCGCGCCGCCGAACCCCGGGCGAAGCTCTCGCGCCGCGGGCTGCGCTGGGCCCTGGAGGGGATCGTCGTGCAGCACCTCACCGTCGCCCGTATTGCTGAAGGACTTGGCGTTGCGTGGAACACCGCGGGGCTCTGTCCGAATGACGCCGTGCTGGCCGAGGGCAAGCGAGCCCTGATTGATCCGCCCTGGGTTGGTTGGAGTCTCCATCGTTTGGAAACGAGGATGGACTCATGCCGAAGGACACCACCCCGGGGAAGCCGACTACGCGTCGCTACAGCCCGGAAGAGAAGGCCGCTGCTGTGCGGATGGTCAGGACCCTGCGGGTCGAGCTGGGCACTGATCACGGCACGGTCCAGCGTGTCGCCGCCCAGTTGGGCTACGGCACCGAGTCGGTGCGGTCCTGGGTGCGCCAGGCCGAAATCGACGAGGGTCACCAACCGGGACTCAGCACCCACGACGCGGAGAAGCTGAAAGCGCTCGAGCAGGAGAACCGTGAGCTCAAACGAGCCAACGAGATCTTGAAGAGGGCAGCCAGTTTCTTCGGGGCGGAGCTCGACCGCCAGCACAAGAAGTAGCCGCGTTCATCGACGCCAACCGCGACGACATCGTCGCGGGCCGTCGTCTGGGGGTCAAGCTCATCTGCAGCGTGCTGCAGGTGGCCCCGAGCAGCTACTACGAGTTCAAGAACCGGCAACCCTCGCCGCGGTCCCAGCGCGACGCCGTGATGGGACCGGTGGTGCGACAGCTGTGGGAAGACAACTACCGCGTCTACGGGGCCCGCAAGGTCTGGAAGGCCGCCCACCGCGGCGGCCACGACATCGGCCGCGATCAGGTCACCCGCCTCATGCGCGCCGCAGGTATAGAGGGAGTGTGTCGCGTGCCGGGTCTGATGGAGGCTCTCATTCCACGGAAGGATGAGAGTCATGGCAGCACCGAGGAAGTACCCCGAGGAGCTTCGGGAGCGAGCGATCCGGATGGCCGTCGATCTGCGGCGTGATCCTGCGACGAGGAGCGGTGCTCTTCGTCGTGTTGGTGATCAGCTCGGGATCAACGCCGAGACGCTGCGGAACTGGGTCTTCCAGGCCGAGATCGATCAGGGACACCGGCCAGGAGTGACCTCGGTCGAGGCGTGTCAAGGGACAGTAGGAACTGCCCAGTGGCGGACATGAAACCTGCCCACTGACGGCCACGAGAACTGCCCGGTGGTGGCCATGGGATCTGCCCAAGGGGGCTGCGGCCACCACCGACCAGGCGTGCTCAGCTCAACGGGCTCACCCCCTGGCCGGCGAGTGCCTGGGTGAGCCGGACGCTGTCGCCGCTGGTCTGGCACACGTGGGCGTGATGCAGGAGCCGGTCGACGGTGGCGGTGGCGAGCGTCTTGGGCATGAGCTCGTCGAACCCTGAGGGGTGCAGGTTCGAGCTGATCGCGACCGACCGCTTCTCGTATGCGGCGTCGACGAGGCGGTAGAGCCCTTCGGCGGCGTCCGCGGCTACAGGCAGAAGTCCGATGTCATCGACCACGACGAGGTCGGCGCGCAGGACGCGGGCGATGGCCTTGGTGACGGTGTCGTCGGCGCGGTGGCGGCGGAGCAGCACGCCGAGGTCTTCCAGGGTGAACCAGGCGACCTTGAGCCCTTCCTCGACAGCTTGTTGGCCGAGTGCCTCCAGCAGGAACGTCTTCCCGGTCCCCGACGGTCCGCACACCACCAGGTTCTCCCGGCGTTGGACCCACTCCAGGGTGCGCAGCGCCTGCTGGGTGGGTGTGGGGATCGAGGAGATCTCGGGCTGCCATGCGTCGAAGGTCTTCCCGGTTGGGAACCCGGCAGCGGCGCGTCTGGTGGCGAGCGCGGAGCGTTCCCGGCCGGCGACCTCCTCGGCGAACAGTGCCTTGAGCACCTCGGCGGGTTCCCAGCGTTGGGCCTTCGCGGTGGCGACAACCTCGGGGGCGTGGCGGCGCATGTGCGGTAGCCGCAGTCGGCGCAGCAGCTCCTCCAGGTCCGACGGCAGCGGCGGAGCGGTGCTGTTCGGGCTCGTGGTCTTCATGCGATTACCTCGCCGGTATCGGCGGTAGCCGCGCCGGACGGTTGGCCGAGTCGTGCCCAGGCGCTGGTGCCCTGGGTAAGTGAGGAGTCCTCACTGGCCCGGTGCTCGCCCGCCTGCGGTGAGCGGGCGTGGTGATCGAGGATCGAGGACAGGTCGGCCTCGGCGAACCGGCCGTGCACGGCGGCATGACCCAGTGCCCAGTCGACCTCGACGGGGTCGAACAGCTTGGCCAGTGCGAGCGCTTCGGTCATCTTGACCCGCATCCGCGATGTGCCCGCGGCAGCGGCCTCGATCAGCCACAACCGGGCGCCCTCGCCCAGATCGAGGAACTCCGCTTCAGCCGGGTTCTTCGCGCGGGGCTGCCGGTTCAGCGGTCCCGCGGGCTGGGGCGGGAAGTGGGCGTCGTCGATCTGTGGCGTGCCGGGTGTGGCCCGTGCGTGGCGGGCGACCTCGACCGGTCCGTCCTCGCCGACGTGCACGAGGATCACTTGCTCCTCCCCGCCGACACCGTGGGTTCGCACCCACACCGTCGTCCCGAGCAGCGTGTGTGGGACGGAGTACTGGCCGGACTCGAAGGTCACCATCGGCGTGTTGGCCGGGACCTGTCGGGTGGTGCCGAACGCGACCGTGTGCGGCGTCATCGCGACGGGGTGCAGCCGGAGGCGTTCCTCGGCGAGCATCTCGGCCGGGGGCCGCTTCGTGATCCGGTGGGGGCGGGTGTTGACCTTCTCGCAGAACGCCTCGCAGGCCGCTTCGAGCTCGGCGAACAAGCCGTAGGCCTCGAGCAGGTTCGTCTCCTTCGGGACCAGGTCGGCCTTGCTGATCTTCACCGACGACTCGGTGCCGCCCTTGGACGCAGGGTCTGCGGGCACGCAGGTGTGGACGGTGACCGAGTAGTGCTCTGCGAACGCGACCAGCTGCGGGTTCCGGACAGGGATGCCGGCGATGTGCTCGGTCGTGACGGTCTTCTCGTTATCGGTCAGCACGTAGGTCGGCACCCCGCCCAGCCGGCGGAACGTCTGATCGAGCGCGGCGAAGACCGACGGCATTGTCTTGTCCCGCAACGGCAGCACGACCCGGAACCGTGACCAGGCCAGCCAGGCGACGAACAGCACCGTCTTGACGCCGTCGACGACCGGGCCGTCGCCGTAGTCGTACTGCAGCCACATCCCCGGCTCGGTGATCCAGGGCCGGTGCACGCGCACATGCCCGGCGCGGTAGGACGCCTTGACCTTCGCGACCGCACGGCGGGTGGTGCGCTCCGAGCCGGTGTAGCCCAGCGCCAGCAGCTTGTCGTGGGCCACGTCGGCGCGGACCTTGCCCTTGGACTGCTCCACCCACTCCTCGACCTTGGGCAGGTGCTCATCGATCAGCTGCGGCCGGGCGGCCGCCTGGTTCAGCTCGCCGCCAGCGGCACGACGGTCGACGTAGTGCTTGACCGTGTGGTGGGAGCAGTTGGCCAACTCCCCGGCATCGCGATACGACCCGGTCAGGTCGTAGGCATTCAGGATTTCCATGATCTCCTCGGCAGACTTCAACTCATCCCTTCCTCGGGAGCGGTAGCGACTTCAAGCACCGCTCATCGCACCCGAGGAAGGGGCCTCAACCGCGGAGCGCGGCGAGGCAGACGACGTCGTGTCGGGCAGATCCCATGACCGTCAGTGGGCAGTTCTCATGACCGCCAGCGGGCAGCTTCGTGGCCGTCTCCGGGCAGTTTCTCGTGGCCGCCGACAG
>CAWAFS010000028.1:0-29903 GCA_963781335.1 uncultured Actinomycetota bacterium
TACGTCGGCCAGCTCCAGCGCCACGATCGGGCGGCGTCACCGGTGAACTAGGGGATCGACGGCAGCGACCCCCGTCAGGAAGTCACCCCGACAAACGCGTGAGGCGGGTAGCCATATCTGACAAGGTAGGCCCGTTTGTCATCAGCGCATGCTCCTACTTCAAGTGGCGGGAGGCCCTGGCATACCTACGCGACAACCAAGCGGGCCTTCTTGCGGATGTAGTCAGAGCTGAGCGAGTGCTCTGGGTCGGCTCCGGTGTTTCGCGCGGTCAGGTTCTTCCTCTTGAGGATCTTCTGGACAAGTTGATCCGTTTTCTACAGGCAGAGATGAATGCCGCAGACGAATCTGATGGGCATTACGCCGCACTTCGAGAGATCACGGAAGCGTATTTCGCCGAGAAGTCCAAGAATTTTTGGACAACCCCGTGAACTGGCGGCCTGAGAGGGCCGCGCTGGAGGCCGCCGTAGGCTGCTACAGCGACGTTCTCGCGACGGGAAGTGTCAGGTAAGTCCGACGACTATCTGCTTTGGGACGGCATAGATATTCGCGAGACTTACGGTGCTCCAGAGATTGCCCCCGGTCCCCGAACACGACTTTGATCGCAATCCTAATCCGTGAGCGAGTCGTGGATGCATTGGTCACCACCAACTGGGATGGCCTCATTGAAGGGGCCAGCAGGTTGGCGGCATGTGCGGATGATCAAGGCACGCTTGCCGTACATATGACTAATGAGAGTTTTCAAACTGAGCGCGGCGACGCTCAACTGAACAAGATTCACGGTTGTGCCGTGCTCGCCCGCGAGGATCCCAACGCCTACCGTCAGTATCTCGTTGCCCGCATCACCGACATTGCACTTTGGCACTCGGCAACAATCTACTCATTCATTGTCTGAGGATCGAAGGACTCCTTCAATCGCGTCGTTCAGTCTTCTTGGGACTCTCTGTTCAAGATTACAACTTGCTGGCACTGATTGCGATGCCACCACGGTCCAGCCTTGGTCCTGGGACAAAACGAATCCCTCGTACGTCTTCGCCGCGAAGGAACTGGGACAACGGCAGAAGGAATTCTCCAATATTGCGTACCGGGCGGAGGCAGCCGCAAAGCGCCAAGAGATAAGGCAGTCATCATCCCTAACGATGTACTCGGGCCCGACATTGGCATCCTTGTTGTGGAAACGATACGTCGAAAGTTGGAGGTCGGCCTAGCGCGTGCAGCCGATTACAATTCGGTAGACGATGTCGTGCAGTCGTTGTCAACCGGACTCGAAGAGTTGGAGAAGGCGCTACTCGCGCGTGTGGATCCAAGCTGGATGTGTTGGTCAGAGTTCTCAAGCAGGGGTTGAGTTCCCTGCTGTTGGTACTTTGACCCAACGACCGCACAAGTAGACGGTTCGTATTCCCCACTCTTTCCGGCGGCCGTGCCAGTATGTTCGACGGCTGGTGAGTTCAAGAACCTCTCGCTGCCCGAGTTGACAGTTGCGCTATGCCTCGTGGGGCTAGGTTGAGCGCACGGCATCTGGGAACCGCTCCTCGTGACGAACGATCCATCCGTGGCGGGCTCCCTCGTGTTGCGGTCCAAGGCCACACGTCGCGAGTCCGTTTGGTGATCACCCGTGACGAAGTCGCGACAAGCGCGTTCAAGGCCACGGACGTGTGGCGCGAAGGCTTGGGATCAATGGTGCTGATGCAGACGACCGGCCGACGCGTGGTGCCAAGCGTGCGGGGACTGTCCCGCGGAATCGGCAGTGGGCGGTCGGTCGGCTCCACTCGTAGGCAATCGTGGCTCACGGACTTGCACCCCGCTGTGGGCGCACCCTCCGATATGATGGCCGCCTTCCGCGCCGAGGTAGCGCTGTGAATACCGATGCGACCCCGTTCGCAGACACGGCTGAGGGAGTGGATCGAGTACTCCGAGAAGCCCGCTATGTTCGAGTCCGGGCTTTACGGATCGGTGAAGTGCCGTTTGATGTCGAATACGCCTACTTGGCCGGTCCGGGTTTTCTGGACCTGGTGCTTCTCATGGATGCGTCTGCACCGGCCAGCCAGATTTACTGGCTCGCAGAGAGAGTGGCTTCGGCATTGGACAGCGTGGGATCCAGACGTCCTCTAACTTACGTACTGGTCGGAGACGTTTCGAACCTAGGTCTTATCACAGACGACCTGATCCGGCTTGGAAGAGTCGTTCACGTGACTGGGGACGAACACGTGGCGGAGGAACTCGCGCCACTCCTCCCAATAGTTATGGACGAAGGTGTGGATGTCGAGGAGGACCCCTTGGGCCAGCTCGACGTCACTGCGGGCAACCAAGAAGGCGACGCCAAGGTCATGGCGACCTTCCTAGATGCCGCTCGGGGCGGGCCGAAAGCTGTCGAGGCCGGCCTGGCCAAGTGGTTTGACGCCGCCTTCGCGGATCGGAGTGGGCGATGACTCATTTCCCCGTGCTCAAGAGCCTGACGATATCTGACTTCAGAAGCATCGCAGGCGAATGGACGGTGCCGCTCGATGCGGGGGCAATACTTGTTCACGGCCACAACGGAGCTGGGAAGACGAGCCTTTTGTAGCGCTTGAATTGGCTTGCACCGGCAGTATCGCCCATCTCGACGAAGCTGGTGACGGGGAATACAAGCGCCATCTGCATCACAGAGGTTTAGAAAATGGTCAAGTGTCGCTCTTGGCCGAGACTTCGCCTGGCGTCGAGCGAACTGTGACGCTCCGCGTAGATGACAACGGCGTAAATGGGGACCGCCTGCTGAGTGAAACTGAGTCCGAATTTTTCACTGAGCGTTGCTTTCTCCCGCAAGCCACGCTCGCAAGGCTTCTGGAAATCTACGTGCCTCGCGAAGCACGGTCAGGTGACACCGGCCTCATACGTTTTGTTAAGGAGCTCTTGGGGCTGGACGCCCTTGATTCCTTAATCGAAGGGCTTGACTCGACTGGTCACATTGCGCGCGCGGAGCGCGTCAGTTCTGACTGGCAAGTCGCCAAGACCCTCTTGGAGGACCGTGTTGCCGCGAGAGACCAGAGTTTGTCGGCGCTGAATAGCGTGCGCATCACCCGCGAGGCACACAGGCTTGCACTGGCTGCACGCCTATCGCCTGGACAGGATGACGCCGAGGTAGATGACCTCATGGCGCTGGCGTCGGCAACACTGAGCGAAAAGTCCGATGAGGATGAGCGGATCGTGACTGTGCGAGAGGCCGCGCTCAGGCTAGACGGCATCGAGGCCCTGCTCGCGGAGTCGGGCGACCGTGAAGCG
The DNA here is from genome assembly GCA_963781335.1 of uncultured Actinomycetota bacterium. Classification (GTDB taxonomy): domain Bacteria; phylum Actinomycetota; class Actinomycetes; order Propionibacteriales; family Nocardioidaceae; genus Marmoricola. Next base: position 3,256 of record CAWAFS010000028.1, read on the forward strand.
GAGACACCCCCCGGTGTGGAAACGGCCGAAGAACTTCAGCTTCGCTACTCCGATTGGCAGGCCAACCGGGGCCGGGCCTTGATTGAATGGGCGACCGCCAGTCGACCTGAATTGTCCGCTGAGGTTGTCGGCGATGCATCTGTACTCGGACGAGTCTTGCACTCAGCAATCGCAGCCGCAGACGAAGAGACGAGGGCGAGTGAGGCATCGGTCGTCCGCGCACGCGACGTCCTTTCCGCGCGACGAGATCTGTCTGCTCGAGTGACAGAGTATGCAAGCGGAGTTGGCCAGGATCAATGCCAGCCAGGTGGAAGTGATGTCCTCCTCCACGGCGTCCGAGTTAAGCCGGGTACTGGCGTCCTTAGTTGAGCACACGGTCGACGGTGTTTGCCCGGTGTGCGACCAGCCGTTCTCGGATCAGCGCGGATTGCGCGAGCACATTCGCAATAAGGTCCGTGAATTGAGAGACGCCGCTGCCTCGATGTTGGAGATGGAGTCGGCGCGATCGGGACTGGTGCGCGAACTAGACCGAGCCAAGCGTGGAGAAGGCCGTGTTTGACGTCAAAGTCGCGACGGTCGGCACCATTGAAGCTGCCGAGGCGCAACTCGTAAAAGTCACTGACCATCGAACACAACTGCAAGCGCTACTGCCGATGCTTGAGACTGGGGGAGGCACTAGAAGCCAAGCTTGCATCAGCTGAGGACCGCGAGGCTGGCTTGGCTAGCGCTGGGCCTCCTAGACCGTGCTGTCGCGGAGATTGCGCATGTGAGTGCAATGGCGGACACGCCTGTGCCGAGAGGAACTCCCCGGCAGCAGATAGCGGCCCTGCGGTCCCTCCTGCAGCGGGAGAAGGACCAGCAGGCGGGAAGGCGAGAGACCAGAGATGAAGTCGCGGCAAGTTTGGCCGCCCTGCGCAAGAGTTCGGCGGATATCACGCTTGCTGAAGCGGCGGTCGCAACGGCCAACAGCGCGGTGGAGTTCCTGTCGGAACAATTGAGTGAGGCTCGCCGTCGCAAGGAGGCCGCTTCCGCCCTTCGTAAACGCGCTGAGGAAATGCGGGCTCAGATTTCGACCCGCGTCTTTGACGACCGCCTCAACGGTGCTTGGGCAGGCTGTTCCGCACTCTCGTCCCAACAGAGCCATTCATCCCGCAATTCGTTCAACGCTCGACGCGTCCTCGCATTTCGATGTGGGCCTCGAGACGATCCACAGAGATGGCACGCGCGCGGCGAGCCCGGGCGCAATGCTCAGCCAAGGTAACGCCAACACCGCCGCCCTATCGCTCTTCCTCGCGCTTCACTTTGCGGTTGCTCCCAGGCTGCCTTGGCTGATCTTTGACGACCCAGTTCAGTCGATGGACGACCTGCACGTTTCCAACTTCGCAGCTCTATCGTCAAGCAACTGATTCGAAATAACGGTCGGCAGGTCATTATCGCAATACACCAGCGCGAACTGTTCGATTATCTGATGTTCGAACTGACGCCAGGGTCACCTGACGAGGAAATACTGGGGATCAAGCTCGATCGGTCGTATGGCAAGACCAACATCACTCATTAGAGAGTCAGGTTCGATCCACACGACGCGTTGGGGCCGTCTACTGCCGCGTAGGTTGCCGGCACGACAGACACCAACACGACCAACCGCAACACCGAGGGCCACCTCCTCAGCGCGATGTTTCCGATTGCCCTTGTCCCTACGTCGGTGGTCGATGGTCAACGTAGAGCCCTATGGCACGGCGCGGTGTGTCTTATCGCCGCTAGTGGGCAGTCACTTGTCGGCGACGTCATCAACTCTCACCGTCATCGAGGCGAGCCACCTGAATCGGCACGAGCGAGACGACGTTGAACGTGAATGGCGTGGACGAACGGTCGGCGGGCCATCCTTGAGCTTGACCCGTGCCACCGGGGTGTGTCGATCAAGAGCGCATCGGCGAGGAGCCGGCGTCGATCTGCTGCCGAAGGCGGCCGCAACGCCGAACGACGCTCTTGGCGCGCAATCTGCAGTCGCGGCGGCCGGGCCGCGGCGTCGGCCACCGATTCTGGCCCCAATCAGGACTCGGGACGCCGCGAGCGAACATTCGTGGGGCCGCCTGCGCCGTTCACGGGCGATCACTTGGCGGGCGCAACGCAGCCTCGGGGCGCATCCGTCGCCGCAGGTGCGGGGCCCCCGCGTTGGCGGGGTGTGTCAATCAGCCCGCGGGCAAGCCGCTGACCAGCACAAACACGAGCCCACACCCGAATTCATCGCCAAGTGGCACGAGTCAGGTTGAAGGCCGGTGAGACCTCACGCGCGTGGAGGGGGTCACCCCAGGACACCGGTGGTCGCGTTGTCCCGCGTCGAAACGTTTACGCGGTGGTGTGAGCTTCGACCGTCTTGAGCAGGCGGTGAAGGTCGGCCGGGAGGGCGTCCATGCGCTTGATGGCGGCAGTCATGGCGTCTGCCCCGAAGTCGGCCTTGTACGTAATCTCCAACCACTTCTTGAAGTCGTTCGGCTTCCCAGACTTCTCGTTCTTGGCCGCACGGTGCTGGGAGCGGAGGTCTGGCCAACTGGTTGCCTCTGGCACGAGTGCCTGGACCGGGAGGTATTCGATGATGTCGCCCTTGGTGAGACCGTGGGGGGTGATGCGCTCAGCTTGGCCGCTCTCAAGGGCGTGCTGGATGACCTCCCTCATGGCCTTGCCCTCGGTCGTCCTCTTGAAGATCTCTGCTTCCAGACATTTCTAAAGCGTCAGTCAGGTTGCCGTCTTTGTACCAAGCGAGCGCTCGCTCCCACGTCTCGTACATATCCTTCCAGTCGATGTTGTCCAACATGATGAAGATATGGGCAGGCGTGTAGTCGAAAAGAAATCCGATCTTTGCAGGCGTCAGTTGGTGTGCGCCCCGTAAGGGCAGGACCTCTACACGCAGGGACCTGAGCTCGTCTTCGAAGAGCGTCTTCAGCAGCAGTTCGTCGTGTTCGCCTTCGACGAGTACGAAGCCCCGCTGTCGCCGCAGGAGATCGCTGGGGTTGAGGCCGAGTGAGGTCATATTGTCGCGGGTCGGCGGTGACAGTGAGGAAACCTTTCGTAGGCCCCTGCTTCTGGTCACCTCGAAGACTCGGGCAGCGGGTAGGTCGAGGAGTTCTGGGGAGTGGGTGGCGACCAGTAGTCGAGTCGAACCGTCGGCCGTCAGGTCTGCAAGGTATGAGGCCATGTGCGCCTCGGCCGAACGATGGAGCGCTGCCTCAGGTTCGTCGATCAAGAGCAGGGTGTCAGAGGAAGGTAGATTGCTCTGTTCACGCAATGTCTGCAGGGCCAGTCGGATGCTCCAGAGCGTCCACTTCCGTTGTGCCGTACTGAGGTCCGAGATCTTCCGCTGACGTTGTGGTTCGTCAACTGACAATGAGCCAGTTTTTTTGTACGAAGGCCCGTTCAAGGGGGTGTCATCTTGATCGACAAACCACTCGCAGCCCTTGTCGAGACCCACGACGCTCACGTGTAGCCGAAGTCTTGGGGGGTCTTGTAGAACCTTCGCAAAGTGATGGTTCGCCCGAGCCTCAAGTGCGCGCACGGCCGCGATGAAGGGATCCAAGTCGCCGGGCGACAGATCCCAGGGGTCCTGAATGGCAGGGAATACTCGCGCGAGTCGCGCTCTCGTTTCCTCATCTGCGTCAAGAGCTGTCTCGAAGCCAAGCCTGGGTGACACATCCAGAAGGGCCTCGTGGTGAAAAGCGCCACTTGTTGCACCGAATGAAGAAAGCAAAGAAGTAGTTCCGTTTGAGCTGCAGCACACGATAGTTGCGCCGTCTAGCGTTCGCCCGACTGGCACGATGGCGAGCTCAGGGGTATCTTCGTGCTGAAGGTGAGTGGCTTGCATTTGGTCGTATAGCGCGACCTCTTCATTGACAAAGCGCCGACCGTTCCCCGTAACCAGAGCGGGGGCAGAGATCCAATTCGCTTCTCCACCAAATCCTGAAGCTTTGACCAGGATAAGCGGGTCTGTCAGCCATTCCTGGCACAAGCCCTCCCGCCGCTCACCTGCTGGCAGACCACCCGGCACCGCGATGTCGTCATCGGCAACGTCCAAGACGTGGTCCAAGAACCAGGCACGCAATACGGCCTCGTGACTGCCTTCCCGAACGCGGGCCATTCGGGCCCAGTCTTCGTACCAGTCGGCGTTACCTCTGTGCTGACCCCAGTAAGTGCGCGTCGTCGTTTCAGGCTGAGGGAGCCTGATCAAGGCCAGAAGATCTCGGTCTTCATTGACCGGCACACCGGCGACCCCAGCTGAGAAGAATTGAATGTCACTCAAGATCCGCGACTTCCCTGCTCCGTTCAACCCGTAAAGCACCGACACTCCCGGATCGAAAGTCAACAGCTCGTTCCCAAGCTCTCCCTCGACGAGGAAACCTAAGACTTGGGCCAGATCTGTACTCCCAGGTTCATGCACGGCCCACACACTACGGAACCCTGGCCACCACTGGGGACACCGCTGCACGGCACCATGTCACGGGCGGGGTCTGATGGAGGCGCTCCGTCCAGGACGCCGCCAGAAGGTGAAGACGTTCGGGTCGCCCTCGACCGCGATGAAGCCTCACTAGCCTCGCCCGCGATTGGCATGAGGACGACGGGCGCCATCAGAAGTCCAGTGGCAGGGCCAACGCCGCTCAGGGCGCCTCGGAGGCGCTACAACGGGTTGAGAAGCGGCTTACCTGCGAAGACAAGCCCGCGCTGTGCGTCACGCTCGAGTTCGAACGCGTCCGTCGTTGTCCCTACCAAGGCGAAGGAGTAACTGAAGTGCTGCCGGATGTAGGTTCGCGTCAGCGCGTCCAAGCTCAACTCGCCACTGGCGAACCGCGACAGCTGCTCCGCAGTGAGTTCGGGCACCACCAATCGGTTGGCGACGTAAACACAGAACTGGTCGCCACTCAACCGCCCACTCGCATGCGAGTTGAGGCGGGTGTACAGGCCGAACCGGCTGCGGGATGGGTCTACGGCTTCGATTCCCTTGCCGGACATCCCGACGTAGATGAACTCGCCCGAATCGCGCCAGATGGCATAGACCCCGGCCGCGATCTGGGGAATCTCGCGGTTGGGCCAGTCTGCGAATCGGTGCAGAACCTCGAAGCCGTCAGCCATCGGTGACACCGCGAGTCCCCACAGTCCAACCTTAGGCAATGCTCGGCGACCCGGCTCATCGAGGGCGACCAGGGCGCCTCAGAACGCGGCGCAGGTGCGCACGTGGGAGATTGTTGACAATGCGCCTGCGTCCTTCCGCCGCCTGTCGGACTCGTCGAGAGCGAGGTGGTCCGCCCTGGCGGCTCGGCCTTCGTCGGATACTCATCCACGAACTGTCCTGAACCCCGGACAGTGCGGCATGGCTTGAGTACTCGCGGGGAGTTGCTGCCACAGAACCTCCGCTGAGGCCCGCAGGCCGGCCACCTTAAGTCGATCAGTTGAGACCGAACTTCCGCGACAGCAGCGCCTTCTTGTAGTGCTCTTCAGCGTCGTTTACCTCGGCCATCGGAACGCTTGGGCCGAACACGCGCAGCAGGCTGAACTGGAAGTGCCGGGCGTGCTCAGCGTCGGCATCGCGTAATTGCTTGAGGCCCTTGTTGCCGCCGTGGCCGTCGCGAGCGTACGCGGTCCAGCGTCCGAGGATGCGCTCGCTGCCGTCGGCCTTGCCGACGTAGTGCTTGCCTGTGCTGGTGTCGGTGATGAGGTAGATGCCCTGCACCGCGCCCAGCGCCGTACGCCAGGCCGCGTATCTCGCATCTTCGACCACTAGCTGAAGCTCTGTGTGAGTGATCAAGACCTGGTCGAAGCCAGGGAACGGCACGGCCTCGGGGTCCGCGATCTCCACAACTTGGAAGTCGGCGGCTGCGCTGCCGCGCTTGGCCCACCGGACGGCGTCCTTGGACCACTCGATAACCAGCCGACCCGCCAACGCGCTAAGCACATCGGAGTCGCTGGAGGTCGTAAGTGCGGTACTCATCGGTGCGGTCGGCTAGAACTTCGCCGTGGTTCTCGTAAGCGGTGTAGAACCGGGCGCGGTAGCCACCGTCAGCCATGAACACAAGCCATAGGCGCGGAGGGTCTTTGGGGAAGATCTGCGTGGCCACGCTCTGTCCGCGTGTGAAGTCGAGGACGCTTTGCGGTGTGACGTCGGCTGGCGTCCTGATGGCGTCCTCCCTGTAGGTGTGCCGAATCACCAGCACATCGCTGAGGTCGGTGAGTCCCCCAGCATCGAAGACGTGGCCAAGGCGTAGGTCGCCGGTCGGCGAGTGCCGGGTGAGCGGTTCAGTAGTCACAGCATTCAACTTAGTGCCCCAAGAGCGCACCGACGCGCCAGCTGGAGACCGTCGTTAGGGCCCGTCTTTCCGCCGCCTGCCAGCGGGGTGCCTAGGAGTCGCGGTAGCCCGGGAGGTGGTGCGTGGGCGTACCTGAGATGGGGCTGATCCAGGCGTCTCTACCGTTCACTCGGCGGAGGGTCCGCTCAACCTCCTCCCGGTCCGTGCTGTCGGTCCTGACGAGAACCTTCAATTCGGTCTGACCGAGTAAGTGCTGCCGAGTGCACTTGAAGCCTTCATCATTCAGCGCGCGCTCAGCTTCTCGACCGCCGTGCCCGATGCCAATCCCGATCCACTTCTGTTCCATGAGAACAACGCTACGGTCCGGTACCGACATCGGCCGTCATCGGCCGAAGCACACCTAGCGATGCTTAGTCAGATTCGGGTGAGGCGATCGATTGGGGAATCGGGGTGGCCCCGGGCGGTGGTCGTTCGGTCGCTGAGCGGCGACCGAGGACGGCCGACCAAGGGCGTCACTCCGCCGCTTGTGTCGCGACTCACGGTCGAGGCGACGAAGCCCACGCAGGTCGTCATGCGTTGAAACTGGTGCTGCCTGCGCCGCTTGGCCCGCTCGCCGGTCTCCCGCTCCTCCTCGCCGAGGACAGCACGGTGACCATCACCGTCACCTCAATCAATGACCCCGGCGAGAAGCCCCGCTGTCTGGTGCGCATCGTCCACGACGGAGCGCCCGGCGCTTGGGCACACGACCTGGAACAGCTGTGGCGCTGGCACCTGGCTCTTCAAGCAGCCAGGCGACTTCGAGCCTGCGCAGGGTCCCGAAAGATCTTCTGAAATTTCCCAGGAACGCAACGCTGACCTGCGCAAACGTCTGAGAACGGGTTTGCGTTCCCCCCTCGAAATCAGCGTTCGGGGAACACAACCGGATACGCACCACCGCGACCTTTCGACGTGTCACCACGGCGAAAGGACCAGCGATGAGAGTGAGTCAGTACCTCGATCTGGAGGACGACGCGCGGCTGCTCGCCCAGGCCCACGAGGCATGGGAAGAGTGGGCCACCGGAGACCCGCGACTGCAGGTCGTCGGGCTCGACGAGCTCCGCGACTGGCTCGCCGAGGCAACGCCCGCCGAGGCCGACGAGGTCCTCCACGCGCTGGCAACGCTGGCCGCGAGTGACGGGGGCGACGATGTCGCGGCAGCCGCGGTGTTGGCCTGGGTGCTCCTGCCCGGGGCGTGCGCCCTGGCTCGCGACCTGAGTCGCCTGGAGGGCGACATCAAGTTGATGGTCGCCGCGCAACTGTGGATCGAGGTCCGCAGCTTTCCGTGGCGTCGACTGCGGAAGGTCGCGGCGAACGTCTTGATGAACACCCGCACCGGATGTCTCCGCGAGGCCGGCACCGCCAGCCAGGTCCGGCGCGTCGACCGAGCCTGGAGCGCGACCGACCTGGTCGACCCCGCCTCCTTCTTCTGGAGCTACCTAGCGGCGGGCGACCGGGCCAGGGTGACCACCGCCGGCCGCGCGGCCCGACCCCGGTTCGGCGACGACGTCCCGACGCTTCGCCCCACGTACCGCGCTCCGATGCCCACTGAGCCGACCGCTCGGGCCGAGGTGACGGAGGTCCTGGAGTGGGCGTGCGACAACGAGCTGATCAGCGAGCTGGACCGCGACGTGTTGCTGTGCCTGGTCGAGGCCGCAGGCGAGGTCGGGACCGAACGGGTGCGGCGCCGCAACTACGGCCTCACCTCCACCGAGCTATCGGTGCGGGCCGCGCCCCGGTGCGGGATGTCCCAGGCCACCGTCCGCCGCCGCGCCGCCCGGAGCATCCGGGCCTTGGCCGCGGCTGCCGATCGGTACGTCAAGTGAGCGAGAACGCCCTGACGAGCATCACGGCGGCCGCGGTCTCCCGCGCGGCTGACGCCGCCGAATTCGACGACGCCGGCCTCGGGGTGGAGGAGATCGCGGCCCTGTTCGAGGTGGCCGGCAGCGAGGACTCCGCGGTGCGCGGCCTCGACGACAACGTGGCGCGGCTGCACGTGGCGCAGCGCGCCAAGGCCGAGCTCCGCCAGGTCTCCCCCACTCAACTGCGGGCAGGGCTGGAACTGCGGGCCCTCCTGAGAGGTGCGACCGCATGAGCATCACGAGCACGCCCCGCGTCGCGCCCAAGGCGATCCAGAGCCCCGCGTCCGCCCCTCGCCCGGTGGCGGTCTCCGAGCTCAAGCGAGCATGGACCGCCGTGCGAGCAGGAGAGTTCCGCCAGCCCCAAACCCGCCCTCACCGCACTAGGTCCGCCGAACCGCCCGTCGCCAACAGCGCCAGAGCAGGAGAGGCCGCCGGTATCCAGGACCTCGGGTACCGCATCGCGGCCGCAGTCGACCGCATGGCGACGGACTTGAGCGAACAGCACTGGGCGCCCTCCCCCGGGGAGCGAGTGATCCCGGTCGTCGGGGCCGCCGGGTCCGTGGGTTGCTCGACAGTCGCGATCGCCGTTGCCACGGCAGCAGCGACCGGCTCGACGTTCACCGGGAGGAGCCGCGTCGTCGAGTGCTCCTCCGCGCACGCCTCCGGGCTGGCGGCCGCGAGCACCGCTGAGCTGGGACGTCATGAGTCCGGGTGGGTCCAGGGGATGCGCGGGTCGGTCCTGCTCGAGCGCGCTGGTGAGATCATGCTCGGCCTCGACGAGGTCGCGATCCCGGCGCCACTGGCTGGCGCGGCCGGGAGTGTGCGTCCAGGATGCCGGCTCCCCGAGGCGCGAGCCGAGAGCGGCGAGGCAGAAGCGCTGACCGTCGTTGACACCGGGTGGGACGTCGGGCAGGTCGTCGCCACGACAACCTGGGTCGGCGAGCAGACCCGCAACGCCGCGGTCGTGATCGTGGTGGCCCGCCCCACCATCCCCGGGTTCCGACGCCTGGAGGCCGCGCTCGAGCTCCTCGAGCAACGGGGAGACCGCGCGGACAGTCGGCAGGCCGCGCGCACGACGCCGGTGACGTTCGTCGCCGTCGTCGGGTGCCGCCGCAAGCGATGGGCCAAGGGGGTGGAGCACAGCGCCGGCCCCCGCACCCGGGCCGCGCTGCGAGGGAACCGCGTCCACGAGATCCCCGAGGATCGCCACCTGGCCGTGACCGGCCTCCGCTCCGCTCAGCTGCCGCCGGGTCTTCTCGCATCCGCCGACCAACTTCTGCACGCGGCGCTCGCGGACCCCGGTCGCCACCGCGACGTCGACGACCTTCCTCAGCTCACCGGCGCACCGGCGAACGAGAGAGCGACGGCGAGCACCACCGACCACCTCGATGCCGAGCCCCGCGACCGGACCGGCACCAACCCGGAGGGAACAGCACGATGAGCATCAGCCTGAACACCCTGGCCCTCCCGCTGGTCGGCCGAGTCACCGAGCTGAGCATGGGAGCGCACAGCACCCTGACCGGTGCGGCCGCCGCGCCGACCCCGGCGCCCACGGTCATGGCGATCTGCCCCAAGGCCCCTCCCGGCGCCACCGGGCCGGTCAACGAGATCACCGGCTACGTCGTCTGGGGAGTCATCATCCTGTTCGGACTGGCCCTGATCATCGGCCTCGGCGCGATCGTGGCCGGCCGCATCTTCTCCATGCCCCACGCCTCGAAGGTCGGCGTCATCAGCCTCGTCGTGGTCTTCGTGGCCGCGGTGGCCTACCTGGTCCTGCCCGGGATGCTCGACGGCATCCTCGGCAACGGCTGCGTCTGAGGACCACCGATGACTAGGCGCATGACTGGGCGCGAGAGGACCCGCACCCGCACCGGCCTCGGCCACGCCCGACCGGTCAGCTCGGCCGCGTACGACGGCGGGGTCGACGGTGGGTGGAGCCGCCGACGACTTCTCGGAGTGCTGATCGGTGCGGCGACCGCGGTCGCCGTGCTGCTCGCCGGCCTCGGCTACACGATCGCGCAGGCCCTCGGCGCCGGCGGCGAGGACCGCAACGGCACCGACGCCTGGGGCGACCAGGCCGCGATGCACAGCGAGGTCTCCGTAGGTGAGCAGTGGCGCGACGAGATCGCCGAGGCACCCATGACCACCCTCCCCGCTGGCGCGGTCCACCCCACCGAGGAGAAGCCGCCACCCGGTGCTGGCGAGCCAGACAGCATCACGGTCCCCAGCGGGGTGGTGCCCGGACCGGCCGCGGTGCTGACCGGCTTCGACCACACCCCCGAGGGAGCGGTCGGTCAGCTCGCCGCGATCGAGACCACCGTGCTGCAGTCGATGAGCCTGGCCACCACCGGCGAGGTCTACCAGGCATGGGCGCTGCCCGGCGGCACCGGTCCGGAGGCCTGGCCGCTGACCACGAGCGTGCGGGCCTTCCTGCAAGGCGCAGGCATGGAGGCGACCATGGACATGAGCAAGGACGAGGCCGCCCGCGTCTCGATCGAGCCGGCCGGCGCGATCGTGAAGGGCACTGACGGTCCGGACTGGACCCTGGCCTGCGTCCTGGTCATCCTCACCGCCTCGCTCGAGCAGGAGGTCCAGATCGGCTACGGCCACTGCGAGCGGATGCAGTGGGTCGGGGGTCGCTGGATGATCGGCCCCGGCGCCCCGCCGGCACCCGCTCCCTCGGCCTGGCCAGGGAGCCCGGCTGCCGTCGAGGCCGGCTGGGCAACCTGGAGCACTCCGACCACCTCGTCGACCAAGCCGAGCGGCGTGACCGGCTCGACGGACAGGGGTGCGTTGTGAGCCGCGAACAGCAGCCCAGCCGCGCCCGTCACCTGCTGGTGCTCGGAGCAGCCGCGCTCGCCCTCGGCGCGCTGGTCGCGCTCGTCGTCCTCGGGATCAGGATCGCCGCCGGTAACGGCGAGGAGCAGACGTCGCCGACGCCCACCACTGGCGACGGCTCCAGCACCACCGACTCCGCCGCTGCGGCACGGGAGTGGGAGACGGACCCGGACACGGGGCTCCCGATCGGTGCGGCGTTCGAGGACGGCCGACCGGTCCAGTTCCCCCACACCACCGAAGGTGCGACGGCCATGGTCGTCGAGCTGAACCGAGCCCAGATCGGCCTGGACTACGACCAGAGCGTGGCCACGACCCGGATCTACGCAGCCGAGGTCGACCAGGCGTTCTTCGACGACCTCGCGACCGACGCCATCGCCCAGCGGCGCGAAGCCCTCGACATCCCTGCCGACGGAGAGGCCGCCGAGGATTGGGCGCCGGCCGGCTACGCCCAGACTCCCATCGGCTACCAGGTCGAGGAGTACGGCCCGGACCGTTACCTGGTATCGGTCCTCAACGAGGTCACCACCACCACCATCAACGGCCAGGTCGACCGCAGCGCGTACGTCGGCCAGCAGATCGTGGAGTGGAACCCCGACGCTGACCGCGCCGAGGGCAGCGGCGACTGGCAACTGGTCGAGCCCAGCGCCACCGACCGCGACCAGTTGCTCGCCACGCCGCCGCCCAACGCAGCCGCGCTCGGCACGCAGGAGTTCCAGCAAGCCGGCTGGACCCCGCTCCTGGAGTCCGCGACCGATGCATCCAGCAGCGGCCTCACGTTCGACCAGCACGCCGACCGGCAGTAGAGAACCCCGCCATGTTCACCACCTCGACGGGCTGCGGCCCGTTCACCCCGCTGACCGGCCGGTTGACTGGTCAGCGACCCGCCAACACCCACACCTTGGGCCGCCTGGTCGCGATGGCCGCGCTCGTCGCCGCCGCCGCGATTGCCGCTCTGCTTGCTGGGCCCGCACCCGCAGCGGCGACTTCGCCGTCCTCGGCCTCCGCGCACGGGGCCATGGGCACCGCCGCCCGGACCGCCGTGACGTCGAGGAGCCTGTCCTTGAGCTCGGCCGCAAGCGCGGCAGTCAGGAAGGCGATGCCCTCGACCAGCTCGCCACTCCCGTCACCGGCAGCCTTGGCCGGTCCCGGCCGCGAGCAGAGCTGCCTCGGCCCCGATATCCGATGCACCCTTCAGGACGCCGCCGGCGGCGTGGTCGGCGCGGTTGTCCCAGACATCAACCTGCCCGACCCCGGGGACCTGATCGAGAACCCGCTGGAGCAGGTCGGCGAAGCGATCGCCAAGGCAGCCGCCGATGCCTGGAGCGCTGCGATGCTCGCGATCTGGAACGCCGGCTTGTTCGTGCTCAAGGTCGTCCTGAACTTCGCCGACAGCTTCCTGACCCCCGACCTCTCCGGGGGCGGACCTGGCCGCAGCGTCTACGGCTACACGCTGTGGATCGGCGGCGCCCTGGTGCTGATCATGTCCTTCATCCAACTGGCGGTCGCCGCGTTCCGTCGCGACGGCAAGAGCCTGGCCACGATGCTGATCGGCACCGGCCAGTTCGTCGTCGTCTGGTCGGCCTGGATCGGCTACTGCGTGATCGTGGTGACTGCGTGCGGCGGTCTCACTCGCGCGTTGATGAAGGCACTGCTGGGAGTCGAGTCCTGGCCCGAGTGGGAGCCCTGGTCTGACTTCTCCGCCGCCGAGGTCACCGACGCGACCGTGGCGACCGTCCTCGGCCTGCTCGGCATGGTTCTGTGGATCGCCGCGATCGGGCACCTGCTGGTACTGCTCACCCGCGCGGCCGCCCTGATCATCCTCGCCGCGACCGGCGCCATCTCCGCGGCTGGCCTGGTCGCTGACGCTGGCCGATCGTGGTTCTGGAAGAGCCTGCGCTGGTTCCACGCGGCCGCCCTGACCCCGGTGGTCATGGTGCTGGTCCTGGGGATAGGGGTCCAGCTGGCCACCGGGGTGGCCAGCGGCCTGACCGACACCACCCAGCAGGCCATCGGCACCGCGCTGCCCGCAGTGGTGCTGATCTGCATCAGCTGCGTCGCACCGCTCGCCCTGTTCAAGCTCTTGGCGTTCGTCGACCCGGGCACCCCCTCGGGGGCCTCGGTTCGCGCCGGGCTCGCCGGCGTGGGCGGAGTCCAGGGTCTCCTCAGCGGCGCCGGGGGCGGCTCGGGATCGAACGTCGCTTCCCAGACCGACTCCAGCGGCCGCTCGGCCGGCGAGTCGGGCGCGGAGGACGACACCAGCTCCCGGTTCACCAAGTCGATGACAGGAAGCGCGGCAGGCGTGATGAGCGCCCTGGGGCCGGTGGGTGCCGCACTCGGCGCCGGCGCCGGGTTGGTCGCGAACATGGGCGCCAAGGGCGCTGCGATCGGCGCTGATGAGACCCAGCAGATGGGCGTGGGCCACAACGGCTACCAGCCCGACTTCTCCGGATCCGCAACAACCGCGACGGCCAGAACGGCTCCGGCCAGCCCCAGCGTCCCGCCGGTGAGGGGACCCCCGGCGGTGACCAGAACAGCCCCGGCGGACAGGGAGACCCCTCGGACTCCGGCGGACAGGGCGGCTACCCCGGCGGCCCCGACCCCTCGACCCTCGTGCCGAACCCGGCCACGGTCGGCGCCGGCCCCGGCGGCCCTGGCGGCCCGTCAGGTGCCCCCAAGAGCACGCCGGGTGGTGCGGGCGGCTCAGGCGGGGCAGGCGGTGGTGCAGGCGGCTCCGCTGCCGCAGGCGGCGTCCCTCCGGTCGCCGTCTGAGCCACCCGAGCACCGCCCGGAGCGCACCGGACGTCGACCAACCGCCCAACCCGACAATCCCAACCCGAAACCCGACGGCAGGCGGCACGCACGCCATCAGCGAGAAGGAGGCCTGAGTGATGGCCACGACGTACACCGACTACTCACCAGACAAGATCGGCTGGTTCTTCGGCCTTTCCGGCCCCCAGCTTGCCGTCCTGGCGGTCGGCGTCATGCCGGTGCTGTGGTCGGTCAAGGAGAACGCCTGGCTCTCGGCCGGGATGCTGCTGGTGCTGTGGCTGCTGGTCTTCGCGATCACCGTGGTCCCGGTTCGAGGCCGATCGGCCACCGGCTGGCTGGCCGCCTCCATCGCCTACGCCCTCGGCGGGCTGTTGGGCTGGACCAGCTTCGGCTCCCGCGCCGCCTCGGGCGCCGCCGAGGACCTGGCGGCCGCTGACCTGCCCGGTGTCCTGCAAGGCGTACAGATTCACGACGGCCCGCCGCACGGCCCGGCGCTGGCACGGGTCGCAGTGATCCAGAACCACGCCACCAAGACCTGGGCGATCACCGCCGCGATCGTCCATCCCGGCATCGGGATGGCCGATTCCGACGAGCGCGCCCGGCTCGGGCAGGGGCTCACCGACCTGCTCGACTTAGCCGCCCGTACGGAGCTCGTCGATGAGGTCCTCTTCATTGTCCGCACCGTCCCCGAGGACGGCGCCGAGCGGAACCTGTGGGTCCAGCGGCACCGCCGCGTCAACGCACCGGCGCTGGCCACCCAGATCAACGAGGACTTGGCCCGTGGCCTGACCCAAGCGTCGGTGAGGACCGAGGCGTTCGTGACGATCGTGGTGCCCGAGACCCGGATCGCCAAGCAGGCCAAGGAGTCCGGCGGCGGGTTCGAGGGCAGAGCCCGCACCCTGTACCTGCTGATGGGCGAGGTGGAGGCGCAGCTGCGGGGCGCGATGGCGATGACCTCGGTCAGCTGGCTCACCTCACCGCAGCTCGCGCTGGCATGCCGGACGGGGTTCGCGCCTTCGGACCGGGTCGGGATCATCGACGCCCTGGCCGCGGCCGAAAGGGACGGGGTCGACTCCACGATCAACACCGGGGTGCCGTGGGCGATGGCTGGCCCCTCCGGCGCGGATCCGGTGGTGCGGCACTACAGCCACGACGCGTGGAACTCGGTGAGTGCCACGATCAAGCTGCCCGACAAGGGTGCCGCGATGGGTGCGCTCGCCCCGGTCCTCATCCCCGGTGAGCCCGGCGAGCGGCGCTCGTTCATGGTCGCCTACCCGATCCTTCGCCAGTCCGCGGCCGACCGGCAGACCGCCAACTCCGAGTGGGCCGCCGACCTCGGGTCCGCGCTGCGAGCCAAGGCGGGGGTGAGGATGCGGGCCAAGCAGCGCGAGGAAGCCGCGAAGGCCCACGGCATGGACTACAAGCTCGCCCGCGGCAACTCGATGACCCGCCCGTACGCGGTGTGCACCGTCACCGTCCCGAAGACTGAACGGGTCACCGAGTTCGGCCGACGGCTCGACGCCGCAGTGCGCCGCGCCGGGTTCGCGCCGCTGCGCCTCGACCTCGCCCAGGACGCCGGGTTCGCCGCCTCCGCGGTCCCCCTGGGCATCAGCCTCACCCGGAAGGGAGACGCCTGATGGCCTTCAACACCACCCCCCGATCCCGCGGACGGGGTGGTCGGGACATGAACCGGTTGCTGGCCGACTTCGGCCACGACCTGCCCACCGCTCCGGTTGCGCCGCCTCGGGTCAAGGACCCGCGCCTGTTCCGGTACGCGCCGCGCCACGGTGCCCGCAAGGCGGGCCGCGGCTGGTCGCCGACCTCGGCGCCGGTCTCGTCCTGGCGGATGACCTCGGATCAGGCCCCGGTCCTGTGGCCCTTCATCTCCGCGCCCGGGCTGCCGCCCACCGGCGCGCAGATGGGCATCGACCAGCTCTCCGGAGGCTCGTTCTACGCCGACCCGCTCGGCTGGGTGCTGCGCGACGACCTGCCGGTCACCAACCCCAACATCTTCTCCTTCGGCAAGCCTGGTCTGGGCAAGTCGGCGACGACGAAGGCGTTCTGCAACCGCATGCTCGAGTTCGGCTACCGGGTACTGATCCTGGGCGACCCCAAGGACGAGTACGAGCGGCTGTGCCGCGCCTACGGCGTCCAGCCGTTCGTCATCGGCCACGGCCTGCCCGCCCGGATCAACCCGCTCGCCAAGGGCCCGCTCGGCCAGGGCTGGGACCAGCTCGACGCTGTCGAGGCCCAGCGTCGAGCCGCGATCATCTTCGCCCGCTGGCTCACCCTGGTCCGCGGCCTGGTCGGTTCGATGCGGATCGGGGAGCACCGGGTGCCGTTCGGCCCCACCGAGGCCGAGGTCGTCAAGGCCGCCCTGCAGACCCTGACCGGGTACGCGCACGGCAACAGCGAGCTGGCCGAGACCACCATCCCGCAGGTCTGGCACCTGCTCGACAACCCCACCGAGGACCTGGTCGGCCCGCTGCCGCTACGCCTCGACGCGGCACTTCCTCGACGAGACCAGGCTGTTGCGCGACGCACTGGGCCAGCTCGTCTCCGGCGCCCTGGCCGGGCTGTTCGACGACCACACCACCGTCGACGTCGACTGGACCGCACCGATCCAGTCCCTGAGCCTTTCCCGTCTGGAGCCCCTGGGCGACGAAGCCGTGGGCATCGCGCTGCTGTGTCTCAACTCCTGGGGCCGGGGGATGCGCGAGATGGCCGCGGCCGGCGATCAGCGGATCGTGGTCCGCGACGAGTCGTGGCGCCAGCTGCGCCTGGGACCGGAGGCCGTGAAGTCCTTCGACGCCGACCTGCGCCTCTCCCGCGGTGTCGCAGGCAGGGGCGGTGACATTCAGTTCGCCGTCGCCCACAAGCCGAGCGACCTTCTATCGGCCGGCGACGTCGGCTCCCAGGCCACCACCATCGCCAAGGACCTGCTGCACCTGGCCGACGTGAAGATCCTGCACGGCCAGAAGGTCGGCGTCGCCCGCGAGCTCGACGCCATGCTCGGCCTCGGCCCGATGGCCCAGGACCTCGTCACTGGCTGGGCGATGCAGGGCAAGGGCCGGGCGCTGTGGCTGGTCGGCGAGTCCGCCTACAAGGTCCGGACCGTCCTGCACCCGATCGAGATGGATCTCACCTACACCAACGACGCCATAGAGACAGCCGTCTGAGAGCCCGCCGCACAGCGACAGGCGACGAAGCGACCCAGGCGACCGAAACCGGGCTGAGGCGGGTGTGACCAGGTGAAGAAGGCTAGCAATTGGTGGTGGATCGGCGGACCGATCGTGGCGTTCCTCATGCTGGCGCCCCTGTTCGTGGCCGTCATGATGATCACCTTCTCCACCGCTGCCGCCGACTGCCTGCAGCAGCAGCGCGGCGCACCCCAGGCGGTCCCGTTCGCCGGCAAGGGCACCGTTCGTCTCGCCCAGGCGAACATCAAGGTCAGCCTCCCGCTGGCGGCGTTCAACGCCGACCTCGACCAGACCGTCGGCCTCGGTCCCGACCTGGTCTCCCTCAACGAGGTCAGCCGGCGCTCCAACCACGAGCTCAGGCGCGACGGCTACCGGCTCTACCGCGCGCCCAACCGCGGCGCCGACGGCAGTGCCGTCATGTGGCGCGTCGACCGGTGGACCAAGGTCGACGCCGGCCGCGTCGAGATGGTCGCCCGCGGCCCGCAGAAGTGGGACTACGACCGCGGCGCGACCTGGGTGACCCTGCAGAGCACCGGCGCCGACAGCGACACCGGCGCCGGTGGGCTGATCGGTGAGCTGGGCCAGGTCTCGATGATCTCGCTGCACCACATGATCAACCCGGCCAAGTACGGGCCCAACAAGCCCGAACGGCAGCGGCTCTACCGGGCTGGCCTGGAGAAGGTGCAAGACCTCGTCACCCGACTCTCGGCCCAGGGACCGGTCTTCATCGGCGGCGACTTCAACTCCCAGTACACCGCCAACGACCCGTGGGGCCCGCGCAAGATGCTCGGCGCGATCGGGATGAAGCCCACCTTCGACCAGCTGGGGAAGGAGGCGACCCACGACGGCGGGGGGATCATCGACTACCTCCTCTACCAGTCCTCGGCGGCCACCCCGAAACGGCAGTGGACCCGCAACCTCAACAGCGACCACAAGCTCATCGCCGCCGACCTCGAGGTCGGCGGTCTCACGGGTGCCAGCGACTTCACGACCCTCACGGAGGCCGACGCCGGCGACCGCCAGATGGATCGGACTGGCGACGTCGCCAGCGACGAGTTGCGCCGCCGGCTGATGGAGATCAAGTTCTCCACCGGTGATGCTGGCTACCCGACGATGAGCGCCGAGCAGGCTGACAACGCGATCGCCATCGGCCAGGTCGCCCTCGACGAGCTCGACCTGCCCCGCCGCGCCCTGGAGATCGCGATCGCCACCGCGATCCAGGAATCGAAGCTGGCCAACCTCGACGGCGGCGACCGCGACTCCGCCGGCCTCTTCCAGCAACGACCCTCCACCGGCTGGGGCAGCCACGACCAGGTCACCAACCCACGACTGGCCACCCGGGCGTTCTTCGGCCGCGCCGACCACACCAGCAACCCGGGACTGCTCGACATCCCCGGCTGGGCCCTCGATGCGGCTGACCGAGGCCGCCCAAGCCGTGCAGCGCTCCGGCTACCCCGACGCCTACGCCCAGTGGGAGACCGCCGCCCAAGAGATCGCCGCGGTCCTCACTGGCGGCGACCTCGGCACCCCGCTGAACATCCTCGACGTCACCAACGCTGCCGCCGCCCGCGAGGACTGCGAGCCCGAGGGCGACGTGGCTTACACCATCGGCACGCTCAACCTCCTCGGCGCCGGCCACACCGACGGGCAGGCCGGCGGTGGCAAGGAGCGAGCAGGGTTCGCCAGCTGGAACGTCCGGCTCCCCAAGGCGCTGCGGGCACTGCGCGCCAGCGGTGCCACCGTCGCCGGCCTGCAGGAGGTTCACGGACCCCAGCAGAAGGCCCTGGCGAACGACATCATCTGGGAGGTCTATCCCCGCAGCGGCAAGCAGAACGTGGTCGCCTGGGACCCCTCGACCTGGGAGATGACCAACGCCCGACTCGTGCCCATCCCGTACCTCGGCGGCCACAACGTCGGGATGCCGCTGGTCCAGCTGACCTCCGGCGTCGACGGGCAGAGCATCTGGGTCTGGTCGATCCACAACCCGGCCAACGTCAACGGCCCCGCGCTGCGGCACCGCAAGGAGGCGCTGCGCCGCCAGGCCGCCGAACTCGAGCCTCTGGTCGGGTCCGGGCAACCGGTGTTTATCGTCGGCGACTTCAACGACGGCGGCGACGGCCCCAGCCGTGCGCACTGCCAACTCACCCCGCTGCTCGAGAACGCGTTCGGTGGCTCGAACGACCCCTGCAAGCCGCCCACCCGCGGTGCGCCCATCGACCACATCTTCGGCGCGAACGCCACCTTCACCAGCGCCGAGGTCGACAACGAGGTCAAGCAGCAGAAGATCAGCGACCACCCACTAGTCACCGCCAGCATCGGTGGCGGCGACACTAGCTGCCCACCGACCGGCTCCCCGGCCGAAGAGGGCCTGACACCCGACGCGCTGCTGGTGCTGCGCTGCGTCGACGCCGAGTTCGGCGCCCACACCTACGGCGGCGTCGGCGACCGCGCAGCCAACCCGGCCTCCGACCACCCCGCAGGCCGCGCCGTCGACGTGATGATCAACGCCCCGAACACCCCCGGCGGGGAAGCCGAGGGCACCCGCATCGCCAACTGGGTCCGCGAGCACGCCAAAGAGCTCGGCGTCACCTACGTGATCTGGCGGGCCAAGATCTGGTCGGTCGCCCGCGACGGGGAGGGCTGGCGGCCCTACACGCACCCCTCGGGAGCCACCGACCCCACCAACCTCCACATGGACCACGTCCACGTCTCGGTCCACGGCAACGCCGGCACCGGGCTCGGAGCCAGCGACGTCGTCTACCCGGTGCCCCCGCAGATGGCGGCCGCCGACGCCCACAACTGGCGCGAGTCCGGGTCCTACTGGTCCAACTGGCACACCGGCACCGACTTCTCCGTCCCCTGCGGGACGCCGGTGGTATCGAGATCGGACACAGAGTTGGCCGGCACGACAAGCAGCACCCACGGCACGCGAGGCATCAGCAGGGGCAGGAGCTAGCCGTCACACGATACCAGACGTCGCACGAGGCTCGCCCCTAGGATCAGATTCTTGGCGGAGGCGGACCCGTCCTGCGCGCGTTGCAGCGCCCTAAGAACCATGCACGCCGAAGATCGGTTCCGGCGCTCGCGCCGAGTCCTTCCGAGCACTCCCGGAGTTGACCGCCGGGGAGTTCGTTTCCCATTCACCACAGGAGCACGCTCGATGTACGAGGCATGGGTCCCGTCCAGGTGTCGGGTCGCGGGCGAGACGGTGTACGTCGAAGAGGCTGCGAAGCCACCGCCAGTCGTCCTTCGCGGCGTGGTGGCACGTGTGAGTGAGCGCATCGGTGATCGCCAGGGTTCGACCGCGAGGTCCCCGACCTCGACGCTGACGCCGCTCCCACAACGGGTCGAACGACGGCAGGGCGTCGTGCGTCGGGTCGAGGCGCCAGTGCAGGTCGACCGTGCCCGCAGGACTGTCGAAGGTCATCTCGTGGAACGTGTCGAGGACGTGCCGCCAGGCCCATGTCCCAGGCGTCGCCGAGCCGATCGGGCGGGCGACCCACCCGAAGTCGGCAGCAGTGCGTACGCCTCGGCGACGGTCTCGACCGGCACCAGCACGTCGATGTCGCCGGCCCCTCGTCCGGCCGGATCACCCGTGGTCTGCACCGCGAGCGCCGATCCCTTGATCGCCAGCCATCGGATGCCGGCGCCCGAGGGCGCGCGGAGCCGGGCCAGCTCGAGCACCGGACAGGCAGCATCCGTGCACGTCACGGTGCGGCCGTCGCGATGTCGTCGCGCGCCGGTAGCGGAAGATCAAGGGCCGCGGCCGGGTGAAGGAGGTCGGCGGCTCGCTGCCGCTGATCGCGCGAGCGGGTCGCCTCGTCCTAGGCGGCGGGACAGGGAGACGGGCGGCTCGGACGCCTGCCCGCGGCGAGTGCCGGCCGCCACCAGTCGCGCACGCGTGCGTGGCTGCTCGACGTTTTCGCACCGCTGGGCTCTGCGCAGGCCGGGCTCGATCAGGTCGGAACCGATCAATCGACGGGGAAGCAGTTCGCACGTGACAGTCTTGCCTCCGTCGCGATGTGCTCCGACGAGTCTGCGGTCAGACCGTAACTCGGACCAGGCCCAACGTTCTTTGTCTCATCAGACGGCCGAGGGTGAACACAGGAGATCGCATGAAGCGACTCACCGCAAGACACCTCGGCGCCCAAGCCTCGAGTCGCTCAACCTCGCGAGACGCCGCGACGGCATCGACATCGGGATCAGCATCGGTATCGGCGTTCAGTCGCTGAACCAGGGCCTGCTTCGCCATTCGTCGCGGAGCCATCCCAGCAGCTCCAGTCGATTCCCCGACGTTTTCAGGTACGCGCAGGTTTCGTCCTTCCTCTGGGTACACCTCGTTACTTGTTCGGCACATCTTCGCCTGCTGATCATCCTTCGTGCCGTCTCAGTCGTCGTCTCGCCTTCTTCATCGGTCGAGCGCTGAGCCAGTCGCCACGATCGAACCAACCTTCCCGTCTGATCGATCTGCGCGAGCGCGCAGGATAGGTACGAGCCGATCGAGCCGCTCCCATCACACTGCCGTGGCAGTCGACCCTCTACCACGAGCGCTCTCGCCCGCGCGCGCGCAGCTCGTCTACAGCAGATCCCACACTGTCTCTGCCCATCTTCTCGGCTTTCACCAGCCCAGATCGGAGCATCGTCACGCGCGTGCCTCGGTTCATGCTCAGAATATCTCCATCTGCGGAGATAACGGCCCATGGCTCGGTCGTCGTCTGCTCATTCTCGTTCGGCGCCCCGATGCCACACCGATAATGTCCGGCAAAAAGAACAAAAAATAACGTGGTTGGCGTGCTGCGGCTGAAGAGCTAAAAGCTCAGCGTCCCGTGCCAAAGCTCCAGCCGAGCAGATCGAGCACGACTCCCGGACATCGTCGTCGAGCGAGACCGTCACAGTCCACCGGCACGACGCCACGATGGTCCAGAGGGCGGTCTCGCACAGTCCGACCTCAGGATACGGCATCAGACATCCCTCGGGTTCCTCGCTTCGTCTGGCCGACGACGGTGCAGGATAGTGATCGGTAAGGAGCCGGATGCCCCCGGACAGGAACATGCACATCTTCCTGCTTCAGCACCATGATCGGTTCGATCATGATCCGGAGCACGATGATCTCGTCCTCCATCCGGCACGGCGTCGCGGATCAAGCAATGCATTGCAGTTCGTTGATTTCGAAGGTCCGCACCGGCAGATCGACGCTGGACCGAACAGCGGGGCATCGCCTCGACGTACTTTCTGACGACGTCGTCCCGATCAATGCCGTCTGCCGGCTCTACGGGCTGTCCCGCATCAAGCTGTGCGTGGCACGTCGAGGCCAGTTGGAGCTTCGAGCCCGACCGATTAGAGCGGATCACTACGTCCACGGAGATGAATCTACCGATCGAGCGCGAGTAAGCTCTCTCCGCCGCTCCTGTTCCGGCTCAGGTCTACGCGCTTCGAGGGGCACGACAGCGACTACCTCAGTACGCTAAGGTCGTTCAAGTCGACACGTTTCAGTTGCTCAACGGCGCCGCCTTCTCGACGCCAAGCTCATCCAGGCATGGCCACGTCAGCAGCAACATAAATCCTGCAGTTGCGCCCAGCCGCCAGGCAGGCCCGCATAGTACAGATCATCCACCCTGCCGCCACAGATGACCGCCTGTGCTTCCGCCCGCAGTACCGCTAACCGTCGATTGTCGCGACGTATCCCGCCCGCCGTACCACATCATTTAGTTTGAAGATAGCATGACTGCGTCTCGACCCTCGCAGAGCATCTCAGCGACCAGGCTCGATGCCGTGCCGATGGACGCGGCGAGCTTCGTGATGATGAGCTGGGCGGAGTCGGTCTACGGCCTGCGCGTGGGCGGCGAGAGCGTCTGGACGCACCTTCGCAACCCAGTCGCTGGACGGACTGTGCGCGCTCGGTGCGAGCAGGTCAAGAATCTCGCACAGAACTATGAGACCAACATCGAGCAACCTGATCGAGCTAAGCGGCCAACAGCTCGTCGACGAGAGTTGAGCCTCGGTCTGGCAGTTCGCATGAGGCTCCCTAGGCCAGAGTCAGCTCGAAGAGCCTTGATGAGTCAGTCGGTGCGCCTGTTCGTCTTCGTGAAGTTCGGCCAGGTCTTCATCATGTGGGACCAGGCCGCCGCGCGCCTGGCCCTCGAGCCGACGCACCACGACCGCCGGCTCACCGGCGACGGAACCGAACCTCGACCTCGGGGTCCGCTTCGACGTTCTGACCAATCGGTTCCTCGGGGCCGCCGAAGTACTGACCGGCGATCAGGATGTCGTCGCCATACGGCACGCAGAGCAGCGGGTTCTGCAGGATCCCGCTCTTGCGACCGATCGGTCGAGCATCAGGTCGGGCGGCCCGGCGATGTCGAGGATCGTGACCCGTCCGGCGAGCCCTCTCGACCTCCAGCTTTCTCCGTCCAGTGATCTGCGGAGGAACCGCGGCACCCAGGGATCGCTCCGATCCGGATGTGAGCGGAGTGAGCGAGACCCATGCGAAAGGCTACGGTGCCGCAACGATCGCCGCCCCATGCGCCGAGCTGATTTAGTCCGATCACCACGGAGCGGTGAGTTAGGTCGAACGGGAAGGTTGCTGTCTACCTAACCCACCGCCACTAGTGCAAGTCGGGCTAGCTGGCTCCGTACACCGGTTCCGGAGCGGCGCCTTCGGCGATCAATCGCGCAGGGCGGGGCCGACCTCGGCGATTTCCCAGCAGCGGCCGAGGTCGCGCTTCGGGCCATGGCTCCAGGCCCTGCTCGACACAGATCTCGCCGCCAGTCGATCTCGATGACCCGGCCCGTGACATCGGCCGGACTCCACCGAGGCGAGCCAGGCAATGATCGAGGAGTTGTGCTCCGGCATCGCCATCTGCGAGTGTCGACGCACCCTCGGTCATCCGGTCTGGGCGACGGGGCGATCGCGTCGACCGTCACGCCGTAGCCGCCATCTCGGCAGCCGCGACCGTAGTCATGCCGACGATGCCGGCCTTGGCGGCAGATATGTCGTCTGGCCGATCGAGCCCTGCAGTCCCGCGCCGGATGAGGTGTCGATGACCCGGCGTCGCGCTGGCGACCCTCCTTCGACTCCGCGCGCCAGTACGCGCCGGCGTGGCGGAGCGGCGCGAAGTGCCCCTTGAGGTGCACCCGGATGACGGTGTCCCACTCGTCCTCGGACGTGTTGACCAGCATCCGGTCGCGGACGAAGCCGGCGTTGTTGACCAGGATGTCCAGCCCGCCGAAGGTGTCGATCGCCTGCCGCACCATGGCCTCGGCCTGCGCGAAGTCGGCGACGTCGGCGCCGTTGGTCACGGCCTCGCCGCCGAGTGCCTCGATCTCGGCGACCACCTCGTCGGCGGGCGAGTCTCCTTCTCGACCGGCCAGCGAGACGCCGAAGTCGTTCACCACGACCCGGGCGCCCTGGCGGGCCAGCTCGAGCGCATGCGCCCGACCGATCCGCGGCCAGCGCCGGTGACGATCGCGATACGGCCTTCAAGCAAGGCTCAGGTTCTCCTTGTGCTCGGCGTGGTGCGTTAGTTCAGACGTGCAGGAGATCGGGGGGTTCGCCGCCGCCGTCGCAGCCGACGTTGGCGCCGCGTGAGTACGAAGCGAGTCGCTGGCCAGGAACCGGCGACGTTGCCGACCTCGTCGGGCCAGCCATCCGGCCGAGCGGAATCGTCGCCTCGATCTTGGCGACCTGCTCGGCGTCGCCGTAGTGGTCGTCGGTCTGGGTGCGGCACAGGCCGACGTCGATGGCGTCGACCTGACCTTCGGCCCCACTCCATCGCCAGGCTCCGGGTCAGCGAGTGATGCCTGCTGGCGGCGGCGTACGCGGCGATCGTGGGTGCGGCGCGGTCGGCGCTGATCGAGGAGATCTGACGATCGAGCCGCTGCGCTCCTGTGCTGCATCACCCGGTTGGCGATCTGGGCGACCAGACGGTGGTCCAGGTTCAGCCCGTGATCTTGTCGTGGGCCGCGGCGAGGCCTCGGCGCGGCGCGCTCGGCGCTCCGCCGGCGTTGTCGATCAGGACGTCGAGCCGGTCGTGCGCGGCGACGATGCCGTCGATCATGGCCTGCGACCGGCTCCGGGTCGCGGACGTCGCGGACTGCACGTCAGTCGTGCCCGGAAACGGATCGGGCTCGGAGCGGCGCAGGTCGACCACCGTGGCCGCCGGCGAACGCGAAGGACTCGGCGAAGCCGCGGCCGATGCCTCACGGCCGCCGGTGACCAGGACGACCCGGCCGGTGAGGTCGATCGAGAGAGCCATGCTGTACAGTACCGAGCAGTGCTTGGTCGTGTAGAAAGATTGCCCATGTAATCACCAGCACCTGCACAACGACGGCGTCCTCGTCGTCACAATGGCGCAGCCGCCGGTCAACGCGCTCTCCGTGCAGGGCTGGTTCGAGGTGGCCGATGCCCTCAACGCCGTCGGCGGACGATCCCGCCGTCAAGGTCGTCGGTCCTACGCGCCGAGGGCAAGGGCTTCAACGCCGGCGTGGACATCAAGGAGATGCAGAGCACCGACGGGCTTCGACGCCCTGATCGACGCCAACAGGGCTGCTTCGCCGCGTTCAAGGCGGTGTATGAGTGCGCCGTCCCGGTGATCGCGGCCGTCAACGGCTACTGCGTCGGCGGCGGGGTCGGACTGGTCGGCAACGCCGACATCGTGGTGGCCAGCGACGACGCGTACTTCGGCGTCCCCGAGGTCAACCAGGGCGCGCTCGGCGCCGCGACCCACATGGCCCGGCTGGTGCCGCAGCACCTGATGCGCACGCTCTACTTCACCGCCGCCACGATCCCGGCCGCCGAGCTGCTGATCCAGCACGGTTCGGTGCTACGCCGTGGTCCCGCGCGCCGAGCTCGACGACCGTCGCGCTCGAGCCTAGCTCGGAGGGTCGCGGCGAAGGACGGTACGCATCATCATCCGCGCCTGCCGGAGAGGCCTTCAACAGCATCGACCCGATGCGACGTCGGACACCAGCTACCAGGAACGAGCAAGGGTCCGCGATGGGAGCTCAACCTGATGGGCATCGAGCAATGAGCTCCACGACGACTTCGCAGGTACTGACAAGGCAAGAGATCAGCAGCGCCAGCGAGTGGAATTCGAAGGTCGCTTCATCGCGCCCCGCCCCGTCGTACCTCTTCGCCTCTCCATACGCCATCGTCGCGGTCGGGCGCGTCGAAGACTGACGATCGACCAGGTGCATCGGGCAGGATCGAGAAACAGATCACTCCATCGGCGTCGGCGGCTGGGGACCGCGCCAGGGCGAGCCGATCGCGCTGGTCCGCACGATCCTGCGCCACGACCTCACCGATTTGGTGTCGGTCTGCGTTTACGCCGGGCCCGACGTCCGGGGAACCTGCTCGCGGCCGGCAAGGGCCAGCAGGAGGCCGGCGTACGCGGTCGCGAGCCCTCGAGGCGATTCCGGCTCGAGCCGAGGTTCGGCCGAGGCCCGCGTCGCAGAGGGGGGGCGGGGCTCCGCTACCGCAGGTCGACGAGGCGCATCTCTCCAGGCCGGCCCCGCGCCCACCGCCCGACGTTATCTCGTTTCCCTGCCCGATCGCGGCCACGGGTCCGCCATTACTCAAAACGACGAGGACGCCTTCCCCGCAGCGTGCAGTCGCTGTGGGAAACCGACCGGTTCCTCGTCGCCGTACCCGCGCT
>CAWAFS010000029.1:0-23654 GCA_963781335.1 uncultured Actinomycetota bacterium
ACGGCCCCGGGACTCCCGCGAGGTTTGCTTCACTAGTTCGTGCCGGATCGCTGTGGCAAGCACGCCAGGTTGGCGCAAAGTCCTCATGCTGCGGCTGGACACACTGGCCGTCTTCTTTGGCTTGGTGCCGCATCTGCCGGTATCTACTTGGTCGGTCTCGCCACTGCCGCACTGGCGCGAATTTTCCCACCCAGTTCGCTGCCAACACGACCTTCAAGGCCACCATGGGAACGGCCAGCGCCCTGCGGCGCAACGCACGCAACGCGGGTGTCACCGGATCAGTAGCGAGCCTTGTTCTTGCAGCGATTGGATGGCCGCTGATTCTTCTCGCCTACGGCAACGAGTTCCGAGAGGCCTACTGGGTGCTTCTAGCCACTCTTCCGGGAATCGTGGCCTACGGCGTCCTGCAAGTATTCACAGCTCACATGCGTCTGATGGCCAAGGCTTCCATCGTCACGATCCCCAGCGTCATCGGGGCAGTAGCCATGGGTGTCACTCTCGCTGCGCTCATGCCCGCCTTCGAACTGGTAGGCGCGGGGGCTGCCTCCTCGATCGGCGCACTGACAGCTGTCGTCGCGGCGATGCTGATCAGTTCCGGGCCCCGGTCCGCCCGGCCACGTCCTCCACTACCCCCCCGATTCGAATGCCAGCCTCGGCCGAGGAAGCCACGATCTCAGCTCAGAGGGCTTACCGCCTGACGGCTTCCAAGATCTGGTCATAGGTTGGATCAGCGCGGAACTCTTCGACCACTGCATCCGAAGCTTCGGCGTTGAAGCGCACTGATGTGCGGCCGGGGCTCCGGAAGTGGGCGATGCATCGCTCTTTGGACTCATCGATATAGATGTAGTGGTCCACGTGGCGAGCCAGTTCGATCAACTACGCGTGGCAAAAGCCACCGGGAAAACACGGTCTCGTGTGTCCCGTACAGGGCAACAAACAGGGCGTGAAGCGGGCCCTCATCCAAGACCTGCGTCTCGCGAGGCCGCTTCTTCAAAATGACGTGGCGTCGTTGGACGGACAGGATCCGGCGAACAGAGACTGGCCTCCTTCCCGACCGGGTTAAAATCATGATGTAGGCGGTCACGGAGAACATCGGTGCCGACATAACCAGTTGCATCGACATCGGTATTCGTCCCCAGCGCGCTCGCCCACTCCACTCGGACAAGGTGGGAAGCATGCCAGCCGCGGAGATAACCCGCTCGGCGCTTGATTTGCCGGCGCCAGGAAGTCCGAGGATCTCGATCACGCCTTGCACGACCGCACCTCCGAATCGCTCTGGTTCGAGGTCGTCGCCATTGTTCGCCTTCTGCAAGAGCCAGATGGTGTTCGTCCCGAGTCGATGCAGATGGCTCACCCGGTACTCGTTCAAGCGTTCCAACTTCGTGGCGATCTCCGGCGATCGTCGGTAGGGCGCGGCATCGGAGTGGGGCACGACACCCAAGGACTTGCGGGTAACCAGGCGGAAATGACTCTGGAGGAAGGGGCCGACTACGTCGCGGTTGAGAGCGCCAGGAGCTGGCGAGTTCTTTAGTGCCCTCCGCGCGATGTAAGAAGACGACCAGAAGTTTCTGTGATTGTTGAGTAACAAAAAGCCCCCTGGACGGAGCGCTTTCATAGCGGCCTGCGCCGCGTCACTCCGCAGCTCGGAATCTGCGTTGGGAAAGAAGCGAAAGGCAGTCATCAGATCTACCGACCCGTCCGCAACGACGTTGCTGAGACCCCTCACGTCAGCGCACCGAAAATCGACATCGGGAACTCGCTGACGCGCCACGTTCAACATCGTTTCAGCGACATCAACACCGACGATCCTCGCTCGCGGCAGATTCTCCGATAACAGAGCAGAGATGCGACCCGTGCCACAGGCGAGGTCGACGACGAGATCCGCGCGGGTGTCGCGCACCATGGACACCAGGACCTTCTGCTCCATCTCCCACATCAGGGATCGGAATGGGAGCCTGTCGAGGTTCGCGTCATAGTCGCTGCCCCGACCCTTGTGACTGTCTGTGTAGTTGTCGGTCGAGTCGGGAACTCGACGAAAAATGCTGCGCAATCCCTGTGCTCCTCTGGGTTCCGGGCAATTCGATGGAGTCTCCGCGCGTCAGCCGCACAGAGCCCGTCTACAGCTGCGACGCCGTATCTCGCGCGCGGGGTTGCCCACAACGACAGCGCCGTCAGCAACATCCTTGGTAACGACGGAGCCCGCTCCGACCGCGGCGCCACGACCGATGGTCACCCCGGGAAGGACTGTGACGCGCCCACCGATGAAAGCGTCCTCGCCAATCGTGATCTTGCGGTGCACTGGGGTCATGTCCCGAAAGCGTCCACCATCAGGGGGGATGGGGTGGTCTCCAGTGATGAAGTAGCAGTGGGGCCCATGGTCACGTGGGGTCCTACGAGCACCTCCCCACTGAGGACACAGTGTTCTCCCACCCCGCCATGCGGTCCGATGACCGTGCTCCAGCTGAGGCGAGCATGTCGGTTGATGTTGGCCGTCGAGTCCACTGAGGCACAGAAGCGGCTTGCACACGCGACACGCAACCTCTTGGCCGGCTTCCACCACGATGGCAAGTGACTCGCCAAGAGTGCGTATGCAGCCCACCAAGCAAGCTGACGCGGCGATCTGGCGATGCGATCATTCATGTTGGATCCATTAGTAGTTCGTTCCAGCGTCCAGTTGTCACGTCCGGGGTCGGGACAGACGCCTGGGGCGGCAATGTCGTGTTGTGAAGCCGTGCCAGCAGGTCGGCAGCGGACTCTGGCGATTCGAGACTGTAGGTGCTCACGTGGTTCGGGTAACCGGCCCTCAGCTCCTGGATTCCAGCGTTGTCGACCCCCACCACGAAGCAACCCGCGGCCACGGCCTGGAGCGCCATATTCGGCGATCCTTCGGCCACCGAGGTGTTGAGAAGAACGCGTGCAGTTCCGAGCACCTCGAAGACGTCCGAGCACCAACCGAGGGAGGTCACGTTGGCTGTGCCGTCTGTGGGAACTGACTGCCCGACGACCATAAATTCCAGATCGGGTCGAAGAGCCGCAACGGAGAGGAACAGCTCGTACGATCTCTCGCTCCCCGCACGGGCGTACCAGACCACGCCATGTCGGTCGGAATCTGCGAGTGTTGTGTGCTGGCCGGGAACCTCCACTCCATTGGGTACGCATGCAACGTCAACGGAGCGATTCGGAAATGACTCCTGGAAATCGCTCAGCAGATGGCGCGCGGGCGCGACCACCGTGACTCTTCGATAGCCAGTCGCGATCGCGACAAGACGACATCCGGCCCAGCTATTGGCTCGGGCGACCGATTCGCTTCGATAGCGAGACGTACCGCCGCCAGTCAACCGAATGATGTGACGCGCTCCGGTCAGGCGAGCCGCCATGCTGGCTGCCACCGTGGCAGCGCCGAACTGCAAGGAGATGACTACCTGGGGGCGGAAGACGGCAACCCTGAACGCAGCTACCAAACAGAAGAGGAACTGCGCCAGCCTGGGAGCACGACGGAACGCGCTCAGCGAACCGACCCTCAGAATTCGCACGGATGTCCCAGGAATTGAGGCACGCCGAGGTTCGCGCTCGATGGGTTGAGTGACGACACACACCCTTGCTCCGCCGTCCTCAAGACGCCCTAGGACCTCACGCATCTGCTTCTCCGCGCCGCCTTCGCGCGGCATGAAACTCCCTGACACGAGGGCATATCTACTGGCCATTGCCGCCCGTTCTCTTAAACGGGACTGAGCCCAGAAGCAAGACAATCCATGCCAAGGCCACCAACTCAACCGACTGGACCGTTTGCGATACAACAACTCCGATTGCCGAGACCCCGCTGAAGTAGCCGACCCGCACTCTTTGAAACGAGCGTAACAAGGCGGATGCGAGAAAGATGACCCGGCCGGTTGCCGCGAAGACTCCGGAACTAGCCGCAATGCCGAGGATGGAATTGTGGGTGGACCTGTCAACCGCGGACCCCAATGAGACGTGGATGCGGCCGGAGCCGAAGAGAAAATTCCCCAAGAACTCGTGCACCCCGGCGCGGTACAGAAACGTACGCCCAGACAACGACGCGACATCGGGACTTAGACTGCTCAGGAACGCCGTGGTGAACAGGAGTAGCGCGATCGATGCGATTGCGGCAGCAAGGATGACGGAGATCGAGAATGCACTGACTCGGCGGGTGAGAGCGACTCCGAATATCAGCACTATGATCGCCAAACCGGCGGTTCCTTGGTCCGAGCCGGACGTGCGAATCGGCTGGATTGCGAGGAGCACTCCTGCAAGCATCACCGCCCGGATCCACCAACGTTGCCTCTTCTTCACCCCCAGATTCGACGAACAGCGGGATGGCCACCAAGACGCCCATGACCATGCGGTTCGGATTTCCCGAGATGCCCGCGAATCGTTGCCCCGTCTCGTCCAAATTTCCAAGAAAATAGCTGGCGGCAACGAATAGCACTCCACCCCAAGCCAGAGCCTGCTCCCAATGTCGGTCTTCAACAATGCATGCCCAGGCGAGAATCAGAGCCGCTATCGCGATCAGCAGCGGCCTCGCTGCGTCGATCCCTGACCCCATGCTCAACCTGAGTCCAACCGAGCCTGCTGTGAGGATGGGGACCACCAGGTAGCCGATCGAGGGGCCGCCACGCTTGCCGACGACTCGAAAAACGGCCGCGATGCCTCCCACAAGGAGCACCGCTTGGCCAAGTCGCGTGAGAAGGGCGTACTGGCCAGCCCCGAGACATGCGAATGCTCCGATGCCAAGAACGACCTCAGGACGGCGCATCGCGAGTAGCGCGGTGCAGATCGCACCGATAACGACAACCAGCAGGCCGGTCATACGTACGGACGCGAATCCGAGTGAAGCGGCGAGAGACACAACAAGCAGCGGAAGAGCTGGACCCAAGGCTGCAGCGCGCAGCGACTCCGATCTCATGACGAGTGTGTTCAACTTCGCTCTCCGCATAGGAGTAGGAGGTCGTTGCAGTAGTCGCTGACCGTCCTCAGCTTAGGCTCTGACGATCCCACGAGTCTGCTCGACTTTTCGACAGAGCCTGGTTGAGCGCCTCCAGCGTGCCGTCGAAATCTGCAGGCTGAACCACGAATCCTCGAGTGCCGACAGTCCGACGGGCATCACCGACATCGGCTGCAACCGCCACGACTCCTTGGGACTGAGCCTCGAGCAAGACTCGCGGCAAGCTCTCGGAGAGGGAAGGGTGAAGGATCACCGAAGCCGCGGCTAGATCGTGGGGACCTACGACATGCCCCTCGATGAAGGTGACACTCTTGGCTGCATCCGGCGACAGCCCCGACCAGACGCGCCGGAGGTCCGAGGCATCGTTCGTGTAGACGACGGCCTCCACCGGCCCCTGCGCCTCGGCAATCACGCGCAACCCGAAATCCTGGTTCTTCTCAGGGCGAGAGTTGCCGATCATGACCACCCGCTCGGCGTTCCGCACCCCCTGCGCACGCTCCAACCATTGAGCTCCCACCGCGCTGTAGTTGACGACGATTTTCGAGGGCGAGAATCCCCTCTCAAGCATCTGAGACGCCGCCGAGTCCGAGTTGCACATGAACGTGTCCACGAGCGCTGAGCTCCCACGATCCACCAGCCATGCGAATCTGCCACGTGAGAACTCCAAGCCGTTGCGGGCGTCGATCACTCTGAGTGATGGCCTCGCCAGACCCGCAACGCGTAAGATGAGCGAAGCCCGGAGCCCGAAGGACACCGCGGCGCGCGGCTTGACTCTTTGGAGGTATCGCCGCAGCACACGAGTCCCTCCAACGAAGGCAACGTCCGAACAGGAATCTCGTAGGAGTGCGCTCAACCGTGTCTCGGTCTCGGGGCTGAGGATGAGCGCGGTTACCTTGTGGCCCCGTTTCCGAAGCGTTCTAGCAACCTCCGCCATTCTGGTTTCGGTTCCCCCGATGCCTCGGGCCAGCCCCCACACCAGAACGATGTGTGCACTTGGCGGGGCTTCACTCACGAGATCTGGCTCCTCATCCAGTCAACGGTCTCGGCGACACCGGCGGCGAGGGATACCGGTTGCAACTCGCCGAAGAGCGAGCGCAACCGCTCATTGCTGGCCTGAGAGTGGCGCACATCGCCGGAACGCTCGGGCCGAAACTCAGTGCCGGCCTTGCGACCGACTGCACGCTCGATGACGCCGACGAGCTCGAGCAAAGTGGTGCGCGAGCCAAAGGCAAGGTTAGTCGGGCCGCCGGTTGTGCGCGTCAGGACTGCCCTCGTCAGAATATCCGTCACCGTCCCAACAAACGTGAAGTCGCGACTATTCGAGCCGTCACCGTTGATCGGCAGCGGTGATCCACGCAACAAGGCTTCAACGAAGACAGGGATCACTGCGGCGTAGGCATGTCCAGCCATCTGCCTGGGACCGTAGACGTTGAAGAATCTAAATGGCAGCACAGGCAGTTCGTAGCACTGCGCGAACGCCATCAGGTACTGCTCACCAGCGAGCTTCGAGACCGCATAGGGACTCATCGGCTGGCACATCAAGTCCTCTGACTTGGGAATGACCGGGTTGGCTCCATAGACGGACGAGGAGGACGACATGACCACGTGCGCCCCTCCCACTCGCCGCGCCGCCTCCAGCACGGCGAGCGTCCCTGAGGCATTCGCCTCATGACTTGAGACAGGGTCAGCGACACTTCGCGGCACCGAACCCAAGGCTGCGAGATGCACGATCGCATTGGCTTCTCGCGCCGCATCGCTGAGAGCGTCCTCGTCAAGAATGCTCCCCTGAACGAAGCGAACCGGCAGGCCCTCGATATTCGACAAATAGCCCGTCGACAAGTCATCGATTACCGAGATCTCCTCCACAGACGCCTCGGACAGAAGCCGACGACAGAGGTTGCTCCCGATGAAACCAGCACCTCCAGTGACAAGTACCTTCACGCCAACGCTCCTCTATTGCTCTTCGAAATCAACTACTGGAACCTCTCGTCCTCAGTACTAGGTTTGCTGTGCACTCACAGCGCGCATGTACTGGTCGATCCGTTGCCAGACTTGGTTCCTGTCGAAGTCACGCTCGACCCAAGCACGACCGGCACTGCCCATCTGCCGTCCGGCTTGCGGGTTCGAAGAGGACGGACAACAGGCGAGCGGCCAGTTGTTGTGGATCACCAGGCCGCACCAACCAGCCGGTCACCCCGTGCTGGACTGCGTCCCGACACCCCGTCGCCGTGGTCGTGATCACAGGAAGCGCATTCGCAGCAGCCTCCAGTGCGACGTTCGGGAAGCCCTCCCGCAGGCTCGGCAGGCAAAACAGATCCATGGCGCGATAGACAGAAGCCACGTCCTGGACAGCTTCGAGGCGAGTTGCGGTCACGCCGCCATCGGCCAGTTGGGTCAGAAGGAGTTTGGTGTATCCGGGGGCCTCGTCGTCACCGACAAACAACAATTGGAACTCTTGCAGCCTGGAAGCAGCAAGGGCGGCTTCCACCAGCACATCCAAGCCCTTGTCCGGCGTCATTCGACCGACGAAACCCACCACCGGCAGGCCGGGATCAAGTCCAAGCGTCCGACACGCGCTCGCACGAGATTCCGACGTGGTAGCTGAGAATCTTCCAAGTCAACGCCGTTCGAACTTCCGGCACCAAGAACAGTGAACTTCTCGGCTGACGCCAGCCGAAGTGACGTACTCGCGCACACCAATGATGGACTCACCGCCAGGATCTGGGTGGCCGAACGCATCGTCAGACGTTCGAGCGCCGTGAGAAGACGCCGCTTGGCTCCACGCTCGGTTTCGAGCCTTAGTCCGCGCAGGTGGTAGATCCGGTGAGGCACGCGGCAAATCCTTGCGGCGATCAACCCAAGTAGGGATGCTTTCGGTGTTCCGATCAACAGAACCTGCGGCCGAACTGCGCGGAGGACGACGATCCATCGCCAGAGTGACACAAGATCCTTCAGAGGCGACGGATCGCGCGTCATCGGCACCACGTGGTTGTGACTCCCGGGAACATCGGGCACCGCGCTGCCGACGACGAGGTGCACCTCCCAGGACTGTGAATGCAGATGACTCGGGAGACCGGCCATCAGGGTCAGGCTCTGGGGCACAGTCACGGCCAACAGCACCCGACCAGGATGCTCACGGGAGCGCTCACCTGCATCTGCGTTCACGGGCGAGACTCTGTCGAGCCGAGAAACTCCGACATGGAGACCGTCCCCTCGGAATTCACACCCTTACGCCGCAGGACAGTCGTCAGCGTCTGCAGGATGATGCGCAGATCCAACGAAAGGGAGCGTTGCTCGACGTAAGCGATGTCCCATTGAAACTTTGCCTGCCAGCTAATCGAGTTCCGTCCGTTGATCTGAGCCAGACCAGTGATCCCTGGTCTCACCGCGTGACGCCGCCTTTCAAGGGCGCTGTAACGCGGCAGGTACTGAACTAGGAGGGGCCGCGGGCCAACAAGGCTCATGTCGCCCTTGAGCACGTTCCACAGCGTCGGCAGCTCATCCAGGCTGGTCGCCCTCAGCAGCGCCCCGAAGGGCGTCAGTCGCTGTTCGTCACTCACAAATCCAGCAGCAGGGTCCGGCTGCCGCATAGTGCGAAACTTCACGAGCTCGAAGATCTCCTCATCGCGACCGGGACGCTGTTGCCGGAACAACACCGGTGAGCCGAGCTTTCGCCGCACCAGTGCAGCCACGACCGCCTGCACGGGCGCGGTGAGCACCAGCACCAGCGCCGCGACGACGACGTCCAAGCCTCGCTTCAGGGGGTCATAAGCAGAGCGACGCATGGTCAGCGCCCCTGACTGAGCACATCGGTCACCAGGGTGAAGTCGTCCTCGCTCATGGCCGATCCAGACGGGAGCGTCAGTCCACGCTCGAAGAGCATCTGCGAAGTGCCATCGAGCGACCCTCCGTCATGTCTCCTCGCAGCACGTTCCACAGGGTGGGCAGCTCGTCGAGACTGGTCGAGCGCAGCAGCACCCCGAAGGGGGTCAGCCGCTGCTCGTCGCTGACGATTCCGCGCGCAGGGTTCGGGGTGGCGCATCGTGCGGAACTTGACGAGCTCGAAGATCTCCTCATCGCGGCCCGGGACGCTGCTGCCGGAACAGCACCGGTGAGCCGAGCTTGCGCCGCACCAGCGCCGCCACGACCGACCTGCACGGGAGCGGTGAGCACGAGCACCAGCTGCCGCGACGACGACGTCCAGGCTTCGCTTCACGGGGTCATAGGCAGAGCGACGCATGGTCAGCGCCCCTGCACTGAGAACGTCGGTCACCAAGGTGAAGTCGTCCTCGGTCATGGCCGATCCCGACGGGAGCGTCAGACCGCGCTCGAAGAGCCTCTGCGAGTGCCGTCGAGCGTTCCGAGTGTCCGGCGTACACGGGCTGTAGGTGCATCGGCTTCCAGAGCGGCCGGCTCTCGATGCCGGCGTCGGTGAAGCGACGGTGCAGCTCGGCCGCCGTCACGTCTGCCAGGTCAGGGTCGATGACCAGAGCGGTCAGCCAGCAGTTGTCGTCGATGTTGGACTCGCCCCCCAGGATCCGGAACCCCGGCCGATTCGCGATGGTGGCGCCGTAGCGCTCGCGCCAAACCCGTCGGCGACCGATCATCTCGTCCAGCCGGGTGAGCTGCGCACGACCGAGCGCGGCGAGGATGTTGGAGAGCCGGTAGTTGTAGCCGACCTCGGTGTGCTCGTAGTGCGCGACCGGTTCACGGGCCTGGGTGGAGAGCTTGCGCACGTGCTGGGCCAGGCGCTCATCGTCGGTGACAAGCATCCCGCCGCCTGACGTGGTCATGATCTTGTTGCCGTTGAACGAGAGCACGGCAGCGTCACCGAAGGCCCCTGCCAGGCTGACCGGCATGCGATCGCGCCCAACGACTCCGCCGCATCGGCCAGAACACGCACGCCGTGCCGCTCCGCGACCTCGGTCAACGCGGAGTAGTCGGCACACTTGCCCAAGCAGGTCGACCGGGATGACACAGGGCACCCGCCGCCCAGCAGCGCGCAACGCCGTCAGGGCCTCGTCGAGCAAGGCCACGTTGATGTTCCCCGACTCGGGCTCACTGTCGACGAAGTGGGGCTCTGCACCGACGTAGCGGATGGCGTTGACGGTTGCTGCAAACGTGAGGGTCGAGACTGGCACGACGTCGCCCGGACCCACTCCCCACGAGACGAGCGCCAGGTGCAGGGCCGCTGTGCCCGACGACAGCGCGACTGCATGCTCGCGGCCGACCCGCGCTGCGATCTCGCTCTCGAAGGCGTCGAGGTCGGGACCCGCCGGTGCCACCCACCCCGACTTCATGGCGCGCAGCACGTATTCCTGCTCGAGCTCACCCACATCCGGCGTCGACAGGAGGACTTTGAAGGTCACGAGCGCACCACCGCAGGTCGACGGGATCCGGGTAACCCCAGGTGCCTGCGGTCAAACCAGGGGTCACAGCCAACCTGGCTGAGCGGTCCTGGTTCTCGCCCGAGCGGACCCGCCACGAGACACGGATGGTCTCGCCTCTCCGGAGCTGCACCACTGTAGTTGCGACGGGTCGGCCACGGTCATCGATTGACTCGACCTCTGTGGGAATGCCTGCCACTCGGAAGTTGCTCAGCTCCCCACCCTCCGGGCCGTAGATCCTCACGAGGACCAACTGCTCGCCCTTCGGGGTGCCGAAGGTGCCCGGCCCTGTGATGAAGTTGTTGAGTTTCGCTACGGGCGGGCTGTCCTCGGTATACGTCAGGTCCGCCGTGGCCTCCAGCTGCTGCGTCCCCGCGGAGCAGGACTCGGATCTCAGTCGAGTCTTGGAGCGAAGGTAGTAGGACATCTTGGAACCGGTTGCGTCATTCAGGTAGACGCCCACCTGCGGGACGCGTGGGTCGCCTCCCGAGATCTCACCCGCCACGTTGCTGCCCGACAGTGTCCGTTGCACCGCCGGATCGAAGTCGTGCACGAAGACCCGACCCTCGCGGACTCCTTGCCCGACAGCTGAGACCAGCTCAGTCGTGGACTGCACGCCCCTGATGACCTCGTCAAAGAGTCGCTGCGCAACCTGGCGGAAGAACTCATTCTGCTGCTCGTCCTCGGGCAGCCGGAAATACACCTCGTTCAAGAGTTGGCTCGTCGCGTTCTTGGACGTCAGCCGCACGCCTCCTGGCGCTTCGATCGGTCCCGTCGCGCGAAGCAGATAGGACATCGTGACGGTGTCGAGGCTGAGCACACCGTCGAGTCGCTGCTCCTGCGACCGGAGCCACATCTCACGGACCAACTCGGCGGTGCGAGGAAACTCCGGGGTGAAGTTGGTGTCCTGGAAATATTCCGCGATCTGGCCGTAGTAGATCTGTCTGCTCCGCCTCCGACTGCGGAAGGACCGGCTCCGGGAACTTGCCGATGTCTGCTGGGGCCCCCTGCCGGGTGAGGCTCAACCGACCTTGGTCCGCTTTGACGACCGAGAACGCTCCCGGCAAACCGCCCGTCGCCCGGATCTCGGCGTTGTTGCCGAACAGCACCAAGTAGCTTCGGGGACCGTCCTTTCCCAGCATCGTCGGCAGCACGCGCACGGCGCGATCCGCGGCCGCGAGGGCCGCGTCTGTGTCCTTCAGCTTTCGAACGAGCGCATCAAAGGACGGACGCACCCAGCGAGTGAGCGAGACCGAATCGACTGCCCCCAGACGCCCCGCCGCTTCGTTCAAATTGCGATGCGCCCGGCCGACCAACGGCGCAACAGCCTCGACCGCACCGATGTCGATGCGCCCTTGGCGCGGCACCAGCCGATCTCTTAGCCGCGTGTCCGACTCGGCGACCAGTTCCGCGAGCGTGCCCTCGCTCAGATCGTCGCCGACGGCTGCGACAACACGGACTGCGTTCACGTCATCACCCA
Organism: uncultured Actinomycetota bacterium; assembly: GCA_963781335.1. Taxonomy (GTDB): domain Bacteria; phylum Actinomycetota; class Actinomycetes; order Propionibacteriales; family Nocardioidaceae; genus Marmoricola. Next base: position 11,831 of record CAWAFS010000029.1, read on the forward strand.
CCACAGGAAGGTGAGAGGCGAGACCCCACAGGAAGCCATCGGTTCTGTCGTGGGCGTCCGAGAAGCTCGTTTGCATCAGGCTCAGAGTGCGGTTGGCCTCGGCCGAGTCCTCGGCTGCGATCGCCCCTTGGAGCCGCTCACCGCTCGAGCGCGCACTCAGTAGGTCGGCACGAGTCGCGGTCGCCGACCAGAGGCTGTAGGCAGCAAGAGCAAGCAAAATGACGGTCGCCCCGAGGAGCCACACCCAGCGACGTGGGCGGGCGTCTCGGGGCGACCGGTTACGTGTGGTCAAACCCGGGTTCGATGAGTGGCGCTAGATCAGCGCTTGACCCGGAAGGTGCGCAGTCCGCTCGCGCAGCCCTTGTAGACCGAGCCGCGGTTGGGCACGAACTCCATCTGGCTCATGTAGCGGCCCTTCTGGAAGCGGCCGAGCGACTTGCGCCGGTAGGACGGCCCGGTGTAGCCGTTCACGTAGACGCGGATCTTCTGGACACGCTTCTTCTTGAGCTTCCACACCCGGAAGACGACCCTGCCTGCGGGGCGCGCGTTGCCGTTGGCGCGCACGCTGTAGCCGACAATGTAGTTGCGCTTCCTCTTGACCGCGCCGGGCGCGGAATAGAAGCACTTGGTCGCTACGGTGCCGGGGTAGGGCGCGGCAGTTGCTGGGGCGGGGACGGCCACGAGCACGCTGAGGGTCAGCGCCGCCGAAGCGATCAGGGAACCGAGAAGCTTCATCTGTGTTTTTCTCCAGTTGTCTGGGTCACGCGAAGACAAGTAGTGGCTGACAGTACACGTCGCTGCTTCCTGCCGGGGCATTCTGAGGAATCCAAAGTCTCGGAAAGTGGACACCACCTGCCTCGCCCTCGATGAGGGCAGGACCAACGTCCAGCGTGATCTACCCTGAAGCCAGTTCACCTCCCTCGCCCGCCCGTCCCCGCGTAGGCGCACTGGCACCACAGCACCCAAGGACTCTCGTGGAACTCCGTGACTATCTCCGCATCGCTCGCCGACGTTGGTTGCTCATCCTCGGCTCGGTGATCGCCACCGTCGCTGTTGCTGCTCTGGTGACCTCACAGACCACGCCGCAGTACGCCTCCACGGCGCGCGTCTTCATCTCCACCACGCCCAGCAACTCCAGCGATGCCTACCAGGGTGGGCTGTTCTCCGAGCAGCGTGTGACGTCGTATGCGGACGTGATCAGCGGTCTCGAGCTGTCCCAGCGGGTGATCGACCAGCTCCAGCTCGACATGACTGCCGGGGCGCTGGCCGGCAAGATCGACGCAGCCGTCGTGCCGGACACGGTCGTCCTGAAGATCACTGTCACCGATCCGAGTCCCATCCAGGCCCAGCGGATCAACGACGGTGTCGTGGAGCAGCTGAAGGACTTCGTCGAAGAGCTCGAGACACCGCCGGGGCGCAATGTCCCGCTGCTCAAGGCAACCGTGGTCGACTCGCCCCGGCTGCCGGAGTCGCCCGTCTCACCACAGCCGCTGCGCAACATGGGACTGGCGCTGGTGCTGGGACTGCTGCTCGGTTTCGGTCTCGCGGTGCTGCGGGAGATCCTTGACGTCACCGTCAAGCGCATCGAGGACGTCCCCATCCTTGGCGAGACTCCTCTGCTGTCAGCCTTGGCCTTCGACAACGACGTGCAGGAACGACCCTTGATCACGGCGCTCCCCTCGCACGCTCCCCGAGCCGAGGCGTTTCGGGTGTTGCGCACCAACCTCTCCTTCATCGACGTCGACCAGGCCAACAAGTCCTTCGTGGTCACCAGTTCGGTGCCCAACGAGGGCAAGTCGACGACCGTCGATCAACGCTGCGATCGCGATGGCCAGCGCTGGTCAGAGCGTGCTGCTGATCGACGGGGACCTGCGGCGACCGCAGGTGGCCAACCTGTTGAGCCTGGAGCCGGCCGTGGGCCTGACGACGGTGCTCGTGGGTATGGGCGAGTTCGACGACAGCATCCAGAAGCACGCCCCGTCAGGTCTTGACGTGCTCACCGCCGGACGGCTGCCACCCAACCCGGCTGAGCTCCTGCAGTCCAACGCCATGCACGACCTGTTGGTGACTGCCCGCAGCCGCTATGACGTCACCATCATCGACGCTCCGCCGCTGCTCCCGGTCACCGACGCCGCGGTGATGGCGGCCCAGACCGACGGGGCTGTGCTGGTCGTGCGACACGGGAAGACCACCAAGGAACAGCTCAACGGGGCGGTGCAGCGTCTGATGTCCGTCGGCTCCGCACCACTGGGCGTCATCTTCAACATGATCCCGATCGGGCGCTCCGGCCGCTACGGCTATGGATATGGCTACGGATATGGCTACGGCTACGGCTACGCCCCCGACGAGGGCGCTGTGGCTGGGTCTCAGGGGCCGAGCGACGTCAAGGGGTCGTCGACCAGGGGAAAGAAGCCAGCCGGGGAGCAGGTCCACCGCTGACCCGCGTGCGGGTCACTGTCAAGCGGCCTCAGTTGTATGCGGCGTGGACCTGACCGGTCAAGAGCGGCCAGCACCTCGACCAACCCACCCTCTTCGCGGAGGGTCTCGGCAACTGCAGGCTCGCCCATCTCGAAACAGGCGTTGGCGAGCGTTCGGCTGATCACGGCCGGCGGGTCGTAGGGGTCAAGACGCTGAGCCGCGGCGGGGAGATACTCCGGCACCGGGGCGTGCGAGATCAGCGGGTGACGGGGACGCACGTCCGCTTCATCGTCACCGAAGAGCTCTTCGTGCATCTTCTCGCCCTCGCGCAGGCCGGTGTAGATGATCTCCACCGGCTTGCCGGCGAGGTCGATCAGCTGCTTGGCCATGTCCTGGATCGCGACGGGTTCGCCCATGTCGAGCACCAGCACGTCACCGTTGCTGCCGAGCGCGCCGGCCTGGATCACCAGTTGCACCGCTTCGCGGATCGTCATGAAATAGCGGGTCACCCGGGGGTCGGTCACGGTCACCGGGCCGCCGTGGGCGATCTGGGAAGTGAAGGTGGTCAGCACCGATCCGCGGCTGCCGAGCACGTTGCCGAAGCGCACGCTCATGAACGAGCCGCTCGCCCTGTCGGCCGCAGCCGACGTCAACCCTTCGGCCAGCCGCTTGGTGTAGCCGAGCACGCTGCACGGGTTGGCGGCCTTGTCCGTGGAGATGTTCACGAACCGCTCCACGCCCGACTCGATCGCGGCGTCGAGCACGGCCTGGGTGCCCCAGACGTTGGTCTTCACGGCTTCGCCGGGTGCCGTTTCGAGCAACGGAAGATGCTTCAGCGCCGCGGCGTGGAACACCACGTGCGGTGCGCGCCGGGCGAACAGGCCGCGCACATAGCGCGTGTCCCGGAGGTCACCGAGCTCGGTGTCGTCGGAGTCGAGCAGGGCTCGCCCGTGGATGGAGAGCTGCACGGCGTGCAGCGCCGACTCGTCGCGGTCCATCATGATCAGCTCGGACGGGCCGAACTTCGCGATCTGGCGGCACAGCTCGGAGCCGATGGAGCCGCCGGCGCCGGTGACCATCACCCGCTTGCCGGTGAGATAGCTGGCGATGGCGTCCACGTCGGTCTCGATCGGCTGGCGTCCGAGGAAGTCGGTGACGTCGATGTCGCGCACGTCCTCGATCTGCACGTGCGCCGGGTTGCTCAGGTTGTTCACGCTCGGGACGACCTTGAGCTCGATCCTCGCCAGGTTCGCGATCCGGTTGAACTCGCGCACCAGGTCTGCCGAAGCGCTGGGGACGGCCAGGATGGCGATGGTCGCGCCGTACTTCTCGGCCACCTCCGGGAACTCGTGGGACTCGCCGGCCACAGGCACACCGCTGAGCCGTCGGTAGCGCTTGTAGGGGTCGTCGTCGACCAGGGCGACCGGACGCCACGGGCAGGTGGCGTCGCGCAGCATCGCCGAGACCAGCTGAGCCGCCCCGTCACCCGCACCGATCACCACGACGGGCTCGCGTGCGGCGCGGCCACCAGGGACTCGGCCATAGACCCACTCACGGAGCATCCGGTAGGCCGCCCGTGCACCGAGGATCAGCACGAAGGCGCACATCGGCGCCGTCACCGGCAACCGAGATGCGTGCGGGGGTTGGCAGCAGCGAAGTTGGCGGCCACCGCGAGCAGTGCGACCGACCCGCCGAGAGGCGTGGTGAGAACCGCATCGGGGAACGAGCCGATCGCCGAACGCCCCCGGTGCAGATGCAGGGGAAAGCCAACGGCCATGAAGACCGCGCCGCACCCGAGGCCGAGCAGGGCCGCCGGGATGATGTCGTGCCGGGGGCTGTAGCCCACGAGATATTGCAAGGTCGCCATCGCGACGAAGCTCGCCACCCAGGCGAAGAAGTCGTAGGCCATCAGCACGTAGGTGCGCACCGAACGCGCCCTGGACAACACTTGATTCACAAAGACTCCCGAACGGTCTCTAGAAACCCTCTCCCCGGAGAAGAGGTGTAGAGAAGCGGTCGTTCAACCGTCAAGTTCGCGTCTCACGCTTCTCGCTTCAAACTACCCGAATCGACTGTTACGTGACCCAGAAGTCCGAAACATGGTCGCAATCACTCGCTTCGGCCGTAGTCGTCCTCATAGCGGCAGATGTCGTCTTCGCCGGTGTAGCCACCCAACTGCACCTCGACGATGACCAGTTCTTCGGCGCCCTGGTTGCCCAGTCGGTGCTTGGCGCCGAGCGGGACGTCGATCGACTCGTCGTGCCGGACGAGGGACTCGGCGCCGTTGATCTCGCAGGTCGCCTCGCCCTGGATCACCACCCAGTGCTCGGAGCGATGCTCGTGGCTCTGCAAGGACAGCCGGGCGCCCGGGTTCACGTGGATGCGCTTGATCTTGTAGCCGTCGGCGACGTCGATCACGTGCCACGAGCCCCACGGGCGCTCTTCGGACTCCAGGGCCACCGGGTCTCCGTCCAGGGTCGTTTGATGGTCGCGTGATGGTAACGCGGCGGGAGCTGCGGCTTCCGACGGGCTCGCGCGCGCAGCAACGCTGTGGCCAGTGCACGCTATGACTCGCTCTCGAACGGGTGTCGGTGATCCGGCGGGAGGCCGTTCTCTGCCCGCGGGTCAACGTCAGTTGAACGTGCTGTGACGGATGGCTTGGCGGTTCGGGTCTGACTCCCAGTCCTTTAGCCACGCGGCCTCTACGGCGCCAGAGGGGCGAACGGCCAAGTCAAACGCGGGATAGTTGATATGGGCACCCAGCACTTGCTCGGGCCCCCATTTGCCGTGACGAGGCTGGAACATGGTGCGCACTTGGCTGTAGACGATTCCTAGGTCGACGTACCCGAGAATGGTCCCTGCCGAACCTGCCGCTATCTGCAATGACGCTCGGGAAAAGCGAGTGGTCGGCTGAATCAATGTGCTCGCCGGGCCGATGGGACGACCACGCGGCCAGGACCTTGCGCGGACTCTGGTGTCCATGGTCACCCAGGCAATCGTGGCGTTGCCCGCTCCGCCCATGGTCGCCGCCAAGTCAGTGACCGGCGTTCTCCATCGGGCCGTGGAGCCCCAGCGGCCGCCGATGCGCCGCCGAGCCTCGATCCCGCTCTCGACAATCCACGCCACCACCACCATGTCACCACCTGGTCTCCGCAGCAGCACATGTTCTCCGGTCCCACGCGCGGTGAGGCGCTTTGGGGCGCTCCACTCTCCGCTCACGCCGCGGCGGATCGACCAGAGCCCGCTCCCCTTGGCGTAAACCGCGTCGAGGTCGCCCCGACGCCCGATCGCGACGGTGGTGCCGGGCTCAGTCCGCTGTCGATCGACCAACAAATGCGGCAGCGACCAGGCGCCCGACGGGGTCGAGAGGGACACGTAGGCCCAGTTCCAGTGCGGAGGGTCCAACTCCTCGAAAATCTCGTCCCACCAGACCGCGACGGTTCCTGCGTCACCGACGGCGAGGTGAACAGCATCGACCCTCCGCTGCGCCGGAAGCTGGCGGAGCATTCGAGGGCCGGTCCATGACCCTTTCGGAGGACGCCGTGCCACCATCACCCGAGGACCGTCAGCGGAGGGCTGCACCCAGGCTGCCACCGTCAGATTGGCTGGATTGGTTGCCACCACCGGCCGGGTCCCGAACCCCAACTGCCTCACCGGTCCCCACGTCTTGCCCTTCACGTGACGCCGTACGCGGATGGGGCCGCCTTCCGTCGAATCCCGTGGCGAACTCCACACCACCGTCGTCGTGCCGTGACCCACCGCAACGCTGGGTGACTCACCCTGCCCAATCGTGACCCGGCCAGACCAAGACGGGGTTGCGCTGGGCGATGCCTGGCCAGACGGGGCGGCGAGGGTCAGGAGCAGCGCAGCGGCGGTGCTTGCGCCGAGCGGTCGAATCAGCATCGGATCGAACCTCCCGTGCAGGGCACGTGACTCGACCCGGCGGGGCTGGGATTCTCAGTCTGGCCGCCTCCGATGGCACCGGTCAACGCTGGGCCAATAGTAGACGCCCCCGGTCTAGACGGGCTCGTAATTCCCCTGCACCATGACGCGTCACCGCCTGCTCGACGATCGGTTCGATTGGGTCGCCCGCCGAATGAACTACTTCCTCGTGGTGACTGTCTTCCACGTGGTCGCGCCATACCCCACGGCGTTCCGGGCGCGGACGCCGATCTTGACGCTCTTGCCCTTGGCGAGGCCGGTCAGGGTGGCCTTGAGGGTGGAGGCGCTCACGGTGAGCGTTCTGGCGCCGCTGATCAGCTGGTAGCCGAGGATCGGGCGGCCGTTCTCGGCCGGCTTTCTCCAGACCAGGGTCGCGCTGCCGCGGCGCGGAGTTGCCGAGCTGATCGACGGGGCGCTGGGGACCGTTGCTGGGGTGACGGTGTTGGACGAGACGGTCTCGGAGTTGCCGTCGGGCGAGAGGGCGCGGACCGCGAAGGTGTAGGCCGTCCCGTTCGCCAGGCCGGTGGCGTTGATCGAGCGGGCGGAGGCGGACGCCTGGGTGGTGACGTTGCCGGGCTGGCGGACGACCTCGAAGCCGGACACGTCGGCCTCGGTGGCCGGCAGCTTCCAGGGGACAGTCGCCGAGGCGTTCCCGGCACGGGCGCTGACCGAGGTCGGTGCGGGGGCGGGCGGCGGGGGGTCGTCGATGGTGATCGCGGTGACCTGGCCGTCGAGCTGGAGCGGCAGCGAGGTCCCCCGGGCCTGGGTGACCGGTGCCGATCCCTGCGTGGGGCGATGGACCGTGATGTCGGAGGTCTCGGCCAGCCTCAGGGTCACGTTGGTCGGGGTGACCGGCTGGGGCTGCTTGAGCACCGGGTCATAGATGGAGACGTCGCGCCACAGGAACAGCACGTGCTGGCCGTTGCGCTTCTGGGTCAGCACAGAGCGCGCGTCACTGGGATAGCCCTCGATCTTCACCGGCAGCGACTCCGGCGTAAAGGCCGGGCCGGGGTCGTTGGCCAGGCCGAGCAGCGACTTCATCGCGGCGTACGCCGGCTTGGGGCTCAGGTCGCGGCGCAGCAGCCCGAAGTGTGCCTCGGGGTCGGTCTTGCCCGGGTCGTCGAACTCGTCGATCAGCTCATAGCCATACATCCGCTTCTCGCCGCGCAGGTAGTGCTCGAGCAGCAGCCGCGGCAGGTAGACGCCCGCGACGTCCTCGGGCACTGCCGGGTGACCGTTGGTCGTGTTCACCGCGTTGTGATAGCCGGACTCGGTCGTGATCAGCGGCTTGCCGGTGTTGATCACACCGCGGACCGCGGTGGTCACCCGGGTGACCTCGTTGGAGGGCTGGAAGCCGCCGGGATACATGTGCGCGTTCGCAAAGTCGGAGTAGGGCGTCAGGTCGCCCAGCGCGACGTAGTTCCAGCGGAACGCCAGCGCGGGACCGAGCACCGGCAGGTGGGACGTCGCCGGGTTGGCCTTCGTCGCCTCGTAGAGGTCCTTCTGGTGCGTCATCAGCTCGGTCGCCCACAGCGTGCTGCCGCCGGAGAAGAGGTCCCACTCGTTGGTGCCCTCGACGCTCTCCACCGCGCCAGGCGCGATCTGGGTGGCCACGGTGTCGACGTACGCCGCCGGCGTGGCCGCGCTCGTCGGCCTGCCCATGATCAGGTTGAACCTGATCCCGCGGTCGGCGACGGTCTTGATCCCGGCGTACTGCCGGGGGTTGTTCATGAAGAGGTCGTCGCGCACGTGCCGGACACCGAGGTCGCTGAGCTTGACGGCGACGGCGGCCGCATCGGCGTACGGCGTGTCCAGGAACGCGAGGTGGATCCCGACGCCATAGCTGTCCACCAGCGAGTCGGCCGACGTGGCCGCGATCGGTGCGATCGCGGGCACCTCGGCAGCGCTCGCGGCAGAGGACCGGCGCTCGGGCGCGCTGACCGAGACCGCGAGCATCCCCAGGCTCAGCGCCAGGATGACGGCTGTCTTTCGCATCCGGCCAGTATGCGGGTAAATGTCCGTTTCCAGGCATCGAACGGCCCATCGTCTCGCGGGCCCTAACCAAGCGCAGTTCCGCTCGTTGACCTTGAGCACACGGGGAGGGCGGGGTGGGCGTGACAGCGCAGACGGGTCGCTACGACTACCTCGACGGCCTGCGCGCCATCGCGATCGGCGCGGTCCTCTCCCTGCACTGGCTGGCCTGGTATCTGCCCGTCTTCCACGGCGGCTCGGTCGGCGTCGACGTGTTCTTCGTGCTCAGCGGGTTCATCATCACCACCGTGCTCTGGCGCTCGGGTGGCCAGTCGAGTCTCGCGAGCGGGTGGTGGTCGTTCATCAGGCGCCGGGTGCTCCGGCTCTACCCCGCCCTGCTGGGGCTGGTCGTGGTCACGGTCCTGCTCTACGCCGCCGCCCCGTTCGCTCCCCTCGACGCCGGTGAGGTCGCCCGCCGCGGCCTGCTCACTCTCGGCCAGACCTCCTCCATCTGGGCGGCCGGCGAGCACGGCACCCTCTGGGTGCCGGCCCTGCACCCGTTCGGCCAGGCGTGGTCGCTGGCGGTCGAGTGGTACTTCTACCTGCTCTGGCCGCTCGTCGTCCTCGCATCTGTTCGCAGGGGCGGGAGCGCGCGTGGTCTGGCCGTCGTCAGTCTCGTCGCTGTTCTCGTGCTCTACCTCGGCTCCCTGCCGGTGAACGCGTTCTGGTTCTACTTCGGCCCCACTGCGCGGTTCGCCGAGCTGCTGGCGGGTGCGGCGCTGGCGCTGTGGTTCCAGGGCCGGGGGGTCGCCCCGGACGCCTCACCTTCGCGTTGGGCCGCGCCGTTGTCGGTGGCAGCGCTGGGGGCGATCGCCGGCTACACCCTGCTCGGTCAGGGTGGAGCGAGCCCGGTCTATCGCTGGCTCGGGATCCCGCTGACCGTGGCGGCCACCGTGGTCCTGATCCACGCCGGCTACCGCAGCCCGGGCGGTCCGGTCCACCGGCTGCTCAGCCACCCGTGGCTCGCGACCATCGGCCGCTACAGCTACAGCCTCTATCTGTGGCACCTCGTGCCGATGCTGCTGCTCGAGGACGCGTGGCCCGGACTGCCCAAGCCGGTGGTGGGGCTGGTCGTCGTGGGCCTGGCGGTCGCGTTGACCGTCGTCAGCTATCGGCTGCTGGAGAAGCCGTTCCTGCGGCCGCGCAGCGACGTGCTCTCGCCGGGTCAGCGAGCGCGTGCGGTCTTGCCGTCTGTTTGAAGCTCCAGGACTCGGCGCTGTTCGAGCTCGGTGAGCAGGTCGTCGGCCGCGGTCCGGGTCGGGTTGAGGCCGATCCTGGTGGACACCTCAGACCGCTGGTGCGAACCTGCCTGCCCATCGGTGTCCAGGTCGGCGAAGAACTGCGCGAACGGCTCCTCGCTGTGGTCCACGACCTCGCCGGGCACCCAGTCGAGCGTGTCGGACGGCAGCAGCTCGCGCGCATAGGTGCCGCGATCCCCCACCAGGAAGGCGATCGGCCGGTCGAGCAGCAGATAGTCGACCCACACGCTGGAGTAGTCGGTGACCAGTCCGCGTGACTGTCCCAGCAGGCCGTAGAGGCTGACACCGGTTCTGATGAGGTCCACCTCCGACACCGTGACCGCGCCCGGCCACTCCCGTCGGTCGGCATCCATCGGGTGCGGCTTGATCACCAGCTGGAGACCGCGCTGGTTGAGGGCGTCGAGGAGAAGGGTGAGCTCGCGACCCTCGTCAGCCTGCTGGTCCTCGTGGGACCACACCCGCACGGCGCCGATCGCCCTGGCCTGTCGGAAGGTCGGCATCCAGACCACGAAGTCGCCGGTGATGCCGAGCTGCGTCCAGCTTGCCCTGTGCTGGTTGGAAGAACTGGTCGGTGCGCGGGTTGCCGGTGAGCAGCACCCGCTCGGCCGGGACGCCGAACGCGTCGGCCTTGTGGTGCGAGAAGAGCCGGGTGCTGCCGACCAGCCAGGTGCTCGCGATCTGGCTCCCGACGTGTTTTCCCGGGCGGATGTCCTTGGGCCCGTCGCCGTGCCAGAGGTTGATGATCGGCTTGCGGGCAGCCGGTTTCGGGCTGCCGTAGAGCCCGTGCGTGAAGAAGACCGCCTCGGCGCGCAGGTAGGCCCACAGCCCGCGCAGGCTGGCCTTCGGGACCAGCGTCATCCCGTGCACGACCAGCTCGCGGACCTCGTCCGGGGGGACGCCGCCCTCCCACAGCCAGACCACCTGGCCGTCATAGCGGCGGGTGAGCGCACGCGCCACCTCGACCCCGTTGCCCTCGTTGGCCGGGAAGGCCGCGACCACCACCGAACGCGACTGGGGGACCACCAGGGAGAGCAGCCTCAGCACGACCCGCACAATTGCCTGCGCGACGGTGAGGGCGAGGTTCCTCATCGGGGCTCCTCGATGAGCTCGGCCTCGGGAGCAACATCGGCGAACCGCGCGACCGTGACGCTGACGATCCAGCCGACGAGCCCACCGACGAAGTGGCCCACTCCCCACGCGGCAGCGACCCACACCGTCCCGTGGGGTGCGCCGGCGGCGGCGAGGCCGAGCATCACCACCGTGCTGACCAGCTGGACGACGATCATCGCGGTCAGGTGGCGGGCCATCCGCAGCCGCAGGGCGCCCCAGTAGTTGAACGCCGTGGCCAGCGTGGACAGCGACAGGATCCGCAGCGTCATGGTGCCGTCGTCGGCGTACTGCCCGCCGAAGATGGTCAGGAACAGCGGCGCCATCACCCACATGACGGCGATGCCGATCACCGAGCAGACCACCATCGTGACCGCCCCCTTGCGGACCACGGCATGGCGACCGGTGCGGGCGCGCTCTGCCTCGGCGTAAGTCGAGTTGGCGACCGCCAGGATGATCGCGTTCTGCAGCGTCACGATCTGGAAGCTGATGAAGAACACCGCACCGCCGGTGGCGCCGAGCGCGTTGATCACCAGCAGCGGCAGCACCATCTGGGGTACGACGTGCAGCACGTAGGTGAGGTAGCCCGCCCCGGCGAAGCGGCCGTTCTCGAGCAGCTCGCGTGAGGGCCGCAGCGCCCTCGACCCGGGCACGTGCCGGAAGATCACCCAGACGCTGGCCACCGCACACACGAACGTCGCTCCACCCGCCGCGCCGTAGAGACCCAGCGCTCCGGCACCGACGAGAGCGAACGGGAGCACCAGCTTGCCGACGACGAGCAGGATGCCGTTGAGCCGGAGGTAGGACCAGACCCGGTTGATGCTCAGGAAGATCGCGTCGGTGAGCACGTTGAGGGCGGTCCCGGCGACCAGGAGGCAGTAGAGCCCGATCGTCCATGGCGAGCCGAGCACCTCGGTGAGGCGAGGCGAGGTCAGCGGCAGCAGCAGGCAGTAGACCAGCGCGAAGGCCGCGCCCGCGACGAACACGACCAGCGAGGCAGTGGCCACGTCGGAGGCCCTGCGTTGGCTGATCGGCATGGTGCGCATCAGCGTGATGTTCAACCCCAG
>CAWAFS010000030.1:0-15924 GCA_963781335.1 uncultured Actinomycetota bacterium
TCACCGCGTGTAGAGTAACGGTCAACGCCCGGTTATGACAATGAGCGCGCTTGGGTGCCCACGGTCGAGCCTGCCCAGAAGATCAGATCTCCTCGCACGGAATTCCCTTCGCGTGAAACGCGCTTCGTACTCGATCGGCCGCTGCGCGCGAGGCGCGTGACGACACGAGCATGTCGCCGAAACCACCGACGAATGCAGTCGGTGGCATCACCGCAAGTTCCGGGTGCGGGATGACGTGGAACCAGTCGGTGCGTGCGCGTGACCACTCTGGTAGCGGATCGCTGTGAACGATGGTGGCGCGTTCGACGTCTTCCCACGCCACCCACTGCTCGACCGCATTGGCCTTGCACATCACCAGGTGAGTCGAAGTCGACCGGAGACTGCGCATCCCGAAACCGCGGGCCCACCACACGGTCCGACCGACCGAAACCGCAAGGAGGAGCGCCGACACGACCGACCCGGCCAGGAGGGCCCCAGCCTCCCAGCTGGCCCAGGCGACGAATACGGCCAAGAGGCCCGTGGGCAGGCTCGCCCGGAACAGGAGACGTCGATCGGACGACACAAGGACAGTCGCCGCATACAAACGTGGGGCGCCATCGTGCCGCTCGGTCCAATCGCGCGGCCGAGGCGAGTTCATTGCGCCAGTATCCCAGCGGCGGACCGAGGGCCCGAACGAAACGCCACATCATGCCGCACTGAGTGCGTCTATCCGCCGCGAATCCTCGTGTGGCGTGTCGAAACCTTCACTTGTGAAGTCACTCCTGCGGCCGCATGTCATCCAGCATCCCACGCCAAATGACTCCGATCGAAGGTCTTGGCTCGGGCGACTAAGGGTCCTACCCTCTAGATTGCGGGGATTCCTTTGCGGAGGACATCGACATTCTGGGGGCTACGGTGGGCGACACCCGTGAAGTCAACGACCTGATCGTTGACGTGCACTGTCACCTCTTCAACGCCGCCGACCTGCCAATCGAAGGGTTCGTCCGCCATGTGCAACTGCACAACGGCTGGATGGCAGACCGTCTCGGGTCGATCGCCAAGAAGCTCACCGCCGGTGCTCCGACTCACGACGAAGACAAGATGCGCATAGCCAAGGTGATCGAGCGCCACCTCTCAGGTGGCCCCGAGGCCGCCTCCGCCACCACCGCAGAACAGCGCTTCGACGCGGACGCCGAGAGCGCGATGAACGAGCTCGATGACGCTGAGCGTCAAGCAATCAACGAGGCCCTGACCGATGAAACCGAAGACGGCATCGAAGGCGGCCCGGAACTGTCGCCCAGCCAAGTCCCTCGCTACGTGAAGTGGGCCTTGCTGTTCAGCAAGTCCCGGTGGGACCTGGCCGAGAGGTACGCCAGCTACTTCTCTATCCAGCCCGCACTGGCCATCCCGATGTTGGTCGACCTCGACCACGGTGTCACCGACAACGCCCAGACCGCGATGGTTGACCAAGTCGAGGTCTTCGACCTACTAAGCCAAGCGTCGATGCTGGGCCTGGTGCCTAGAGCGCCTCAACTTCGGCTCCACCCCTTTGTGGGGTTCGACCCATTCCGCCAGCTCGACCACAAGTCCACACCGTTGGGTCCGACGCCCCTACAGGTTGTGCAGGACGCTGTCCTCGAGCACGGTTTCGTCGGAGTGAAGCTGTACCCCGAGATGGGATGGCGCCCCTCCCGAAACACCGCCGCCAACGCCGGCAGCAGTCAGCGCGCCAAGGACCTCGACGAGATTCTGGATGGCTTTTTCGGCTGGTGCGCCGCAAACGACGTACCCCTTACCGCCCACTGCAACTTCTCGAACTTCTCGAACAAGGACTGGGAGCGCGCCAGCTTGGGCAACCCCGACCATTGGCTGCAGGTACTGCGTGACCACCCGGACCTGCGAGTCAACCTCGGGCACTTCGGGGGAGCTCACACGGAGGACACCGGCTACTCCTGGACGTGGGCCATCGCCGAGGCCATGGACGAGTTCCACGACCGGCTGTTCGCCGACGTGAGCTGCCACCGGCTCGACGACGAACACGCCCGCAACGCGCATTTCCAAGTGCTCACCACGATGATGAACGAGCACCCCGAGGTCGCAGACCAGCTGATGCTCGGCACCGACTGGTACATGGTCGCCGGCCTCCCCAAAGCCGAGGGCTTCATCGAGCGCTACTACGACGGCTACGCACGATTCGGTGACCGCCGTGACGCATTCCTCTCCGGGAACGCCTTACGCTTCCTGGGCTTCGACCGCACCCAGGCTGACTCCAATGCCGGGCGGTTGCGTCGCAGGTACGCCGCACTGAGCGCCCCGAAGCCAAGCTGGCTCGTCGAGGGGGACACGCCATGACTGCCCAGTACCTGAAGGAAGCCCCCCTCGACTTCAGCAACCCGGCAGTTCAAGAGCTGCGCAGCGTCCTCGTCAACGCTTACCCGCGCACCAACCAGGTCATCGACCTGGTCCAGCAGGCTGGCGGCGAGGTCGGCCTGATCAACCTCGACCAGGCCGGCACGTACCTGTGGGGGGACGTCCTGCGGGTACTGGCCAACCAAGGCAAGCTGGAGACCCTTGTCGGCATCGTGATAGCCGGGCCGCTGACCAACGTCGCCGTCCGCGTCAGGGAGCTCACAGGCGACCATCCCGTCGTCGCGGCACCCGCCACCAATATTGCGAACGACTGGCCGGTCGGCCCTGCCCCCGACGGTGGCTACGAGAAGCTCATTGCAGGCACCTCAACCCTTCTCGACATCGCGTTCCTCCAGCGAGGTGTCGAACTGGCACCCGCAGTGGTGCGGCTACGGGTCACTCTCGATGGCGATGACTTCCACGGCACCGCGTTCCGCATCGGGACGCAACGGTTCCTCACCAACCATCACGTGCTCTACGCCGACAGTGGCGCCCCAGCCACCAAGGTAGAGGCATGGTTTGGGTACGAGCGCGTCTTCGGCGGCGCGACCAAAGCGCACACCAGTCTCGACGGCGACGTCGCCACCATCCAAGGCAACCTGCCGAACGACTGGGCCGTGATCGACCTGATGGGTGACATCCCAGCCAACGTGCCCGTGATCCCACTCGCAGCACCTGAGCGAGTCGTTGCTCCGGAAGACCGGGTGTACATCATCCAGCACCCCGGCGGAGGAGTGAAGAAGATCGGAATGGTGCACAACGTCGTACGCAGCGTCACCAACGACGTCGTCACTTACTGGACCGACACCGAAGAAGGCTCGTCAGGCTCGCCGGTCTTCAACGAACAATGGCAGCTCGTTGGGCTCCACCACTACTGGACCAAGGCCACCATCGACGGAGCAACGGAGATCCGCAACCAAGGCCGACGCATCGAACGCGTCGCCGAAGGGCTCACTGCGGCCGGGCTGGTCTGAGCCATGGGCCTGCTGGACGATCGCACCATCGACCTGGCCGACCAGGACGTCACCACCCTGCGCACCCTGCTGTTCCGAGTGTTCACAGAGAAGACACCCATCAAGGACATCTCCAAAGGCGCAGGCGTAGCCGAGGGCCTCGTGACGTGGGACGGTAACGCGTGGGACATGTGGGCCAGCGTTCTCGAACAGGCCGCCAGAGCAGGCCGACTGCGTGCCCTCCTTGAAGTGCTGCACAGGAACCCACAAACAGCAGGGAATCAGCAGCTGCTTGAACTCATCGACCGTCTGCGCACTGCGGAACCAGCCCTGCCGGCAACCTTCGACATTTACTCCCTAGGCCTGCTACCCGCCCGCCGCTCCTTCATCGACCGCAGCCCACTGCGTGCGATCCTGCGAGACGAGTTCGGGGACGACGACGGAAGCCGAGTCGCAATCGTCAAACCCCGCGACGGGGTGCGAGGGGTCAGCCACAGCTGGCACCTGATCAACATCATTGGCAGACGCACCAACAATTACGACGCCTACCGAGTCGACCTCACTGACGCCGCCTCAGCACAGACACCTCGGCAGGTGTTCGCTGAGATCTGCCAACAACTGGGCTGGGTACAACCCGCCATCGACGAGACCGCGCAGCCCGACACGACCGTGCGCCTGCTCGTGCAGTGGTTCAAAGGACGAGCTCGACAGCTCCCGCGCCCCACTTGCCTGGTCTTCGACGGCTTCAACGACCAGACCGCCGACGAACACGCTCGCAAGCTGGTCATCCGCCTCGCCGCCGCCGTCAACCAGGACGAAGCCGGCGACGTGCGAGTCGTCCTGCTGGAGGTCGACTCCCCGCTCACCACTGACCTGACCTTGGATGCGGTACCCGAAGACCTCGAG
Source organism: uncultured Actinomycetota bacterium (assembly GCA_963781335.1). Taxonomy (GTDB): domain Bacteria; phylum Actinomycetota; class Actinomycetes; order Propionibacteriales; family Nocardioidaceae; genus Marmoricola. The sequence continues at coordinate 4,248 of CAWAFS010000030.1, forward strand.
ACGGCCACCGTCGAGCACCTGAAAGACTTCTTCCGAAGCGCCGCCGCAGCCAGAGGCGAAGCCATTGACGAACCAGCAGGCATGGCCGTTCTGCTCGCACAGGTCCTCGACAACCCCGAGGACGCCCACGACCTCGACCTCAGCGTGGTGGGGCCTAAAGCGGCGCGGGTCGCAAGCAAGGCATTCGGAGGTCAGGCATGACACCTACCGAGCTGCGTGTCGTCGGCGCCGAGGAACTGACACGGCGGCTTGCCACACAGCCCGACGTACCGGAGCGTGACGCAACCCCGTCGGAATCGCGCCGGATGCTCAGGGACACCGCAGCGTTGCGTGGCTGGTTCCAGCTAGAACAGCTCGTCCGCGGCACAAGGGCGAAGCACCGCGTCGACGACTACTCACTGACAGCCTTCGCCACCGACGACTGCGAGCGCGTGCGCACACCCCGCGGCGTCGGGGCCTGGCGGCTACGACTCGGCGTACGCCGAAACACCATTGCTGCGCTGTTGGGCGTTAGCGGTGCCCCGGCGCGGCTGCTGTCCACCACGGCGGCCCTTGAGCTGGACGCAGATGACACGGCTGGGCAGATGGCCGTCGCGTACCTCGGCAAGCAGCCCCCAGAACTGCGCGATCTTGACCGGAACGAGCTCACCGCGGCAATCACGGCCAGCACATGGGTGTCCGGCCTCACCAAGCGCTTTCCTCCAACGGAGCAGTTCCGAGAACGTCTCCGCCAGGTAGCCCTGCTGGCCCCGTTACAGGCCGTCGCCGATCGTGGAGCTCATCGGGCGTGAGGCGGAGCTCGCCCAGATCGGGGACTACGTCGAAGGCGATCAGCCGCAGTTGCCGTTCCGACCCTTGCTGATCCATGGACCCGGTGGGATCGGAAAGTCCGCTGTCATAGCCCGCTATCTGTTGGACCGGACGCATACCCAACACCGCCTGCCATACGCCTACTTGACCTTCGACCGCGACGATCTCCTTCCGCAGGCTTCGCTGGGACTGCTTGGCGAAGCCCTGCAACAGCTCGGGCTGCAACATCCTGAGGTCGGTGCCGAGGTCGACATGGTGCTGGCCGACCTCAACAGCATCGAACTGCGACGGGCCTTGACCGACGCGGATGTCGTACGCACGCGGGGAGCATCCGTCCGGGCCGCAGACGCGCAAGACGTTGCCTGGACGCTGGATCACATTGCCAGCGTCGCCGACCAAATCGGCGACGGCCCGATCGTGCTCGTCCTTGACACCTTCGAACGGGCTCAGCGTCAAGGTCAGGCCGCTCTCAGCCGACTGTGGGAACTGCTCACAGACGCCGTGCAGGTCATCCCACAGCTACGCGTGGTCATCCTTGGACGCGCCCCAATCCCCAAGCTTCCGGTCGAAGCGCGTCAGCTGACCGGCCTCACCATCGCCGCATCGGTCGACCTGCTGCACGCCCGCCTCGGACACGTCCGGCTCGACGAGAAGTTCCTCGAGCAGGTCGCGCAGCAGGTCAGAGGTGTCCCCTTGTCGTTGCGCCTGGCAGCCGATGTCATGGCCCGCGAAGCGAAGGGCCTGCGCAGCGAGGCAGGCCGCCGACGGTTCCTCCTCGAACTCCCTGATACCGCCGTTCAGGGCATGCTCTACCGCCGCGTGCTGGCCCACATCGACGACCCAGACGTCGAGAGACTGGCTGTTCCCGGGCTCGTCCTTCGCCGGCTAACCCCCGACGTGATCAGGGTCGTCCTCGCCCCGGCTTGCGGTATGGGCACCATCAGCAGGGAGCGCGCACAAGCCCTGTTCACCGCGCTGAGGAAGGAAACGTCGCTGGTCGACGAGGACGGCGACGCCGTATCGCACCGCGCTGACGTGCGCCAAGAGGTGCTTCCGCTGATGGACCCCGCTCAAGTGGCGTCGCTGCACCGGCGGGCGATCAAGTACTACAAGTCCCGCCGCGACATCCCCGACCGCACCGAGGAGCTCTACCATCGAATGGCGCTCGACCAGTCGGTCAGGACGCTCGAAGCGCGCTGGGACCCCGAGGCGGCCGCTCGGCTCGACACCGCCCTCGACGAGCTACCCCCGCGTGCTGCTAGCTTCCTCGCCAACCGGCTGGGTATCGACGTCGATGCGGCGACGCTACAGCTGGCAAGTGACCGCGACTGGGCGCAACAAACGACTCGTAACGTCCGCGCCATGCTCGACGACGGAGCAACAGAGGCCGCCCTTGCCGCACTCCAGTCGCGACGCACAGCCAGGCTGGACTACGAAATCGCGGCCCTGCACGTTGAAGCACTCGCACGCGCCCAACGTCCCGACGAGGCGCTTCAACGTGCTGACGCGGCGGAACGAGCCGCCACTGCCCGCGGTGACGCACGCCAAGCCGTGCGGTTCCGCCTCCTGCAGGCACAGCTTGCCGAGGACCTCGGACGCTACGACAACGCGCTGACGCTTCTCACCCGAGCGCGGCTGACCGCGCAGCGCCACGGCGACCGACTCCAAGAGCTCGCAGCCGCCACCAGCTCTCTTCGCGTTCACCGCCGGCAAGGCGACACCGATAGCCCCGAAGTACTCGGACTCCGCGATGAAGTTCTGATGACTGCGACTACGCTCCCCCGCCGCGAGCTACGCCGATCTCCCGGACTGCTGCGCGACCTAGCAGCAGAGGTCGGGACCGCCCTGCCCTGGGTTGTCGTTGAGGCGTCGAAACTCATCGGTCTGGACGTCGTCAGTGATGACGCCCGCACTGCCCACGCGGGCAAAGGCCGCAGTGACAGCGCCGACATCGTACGGGAAGCCTTGAAGCCGCGCCCGACCAAGCAGCGAGCCGCCGGACGACGAGTTCGAGGACTCGGAGGACTTCCTGGCGCCGGCCACCACGGGCGACCAAGGTGGACGAATCAGCAAGTACCTGACCGACAATGACGATGAACAGGTGCGGGAGGCTGTCTCGGACCTGTTCAAGAGCAGCTCCGAGGCGCCTAGCTTTCTTGAGGACCATGAGCGCGGATAGCGGAAGGCGAATCTGTAGTCGACCGTGCTAACGCGGCACTCGACCGAGCCCGGGAGCATCGGTGCCGAGGTCTAGAGACTCAGCTCCTCGAGGCGCGTCACTTCGCCGCGTGACGGGCCTGCAGGCAACGTCGCCAAGATGCTTGCCCAGTGGTCGGTAGCGCTCGCAGAGTTCGCCCGCCAGAATCCATCTATGGAGAGCATCGCATCGACAGTGGCCGCTGTTACCGCGCTACTTGCCGCAATTTTCTCGGGACTTGGGCTAGTCGTCGCATCCCGGCGTGAGGACCGGCAGTGGACGCGTCAGGTTCTGTTGGACTCCTATGTCGACTTCCTCGAACTCGACATGCGGGGAACATCGATTGCCCGAGATCTGCTTCGGGCCCGGGTTGGCATCGCAAGGAAGAATCGCGGACGTGAGATGACCGAGGCGGAGATGTGGCTTGCCCACAACCGGTGTCAAGAGCTCACGACTCGTGCCCGTCTTCTCGGCGGCAAGGCAGCGAATGAGTCAATGTACGCAGCACACGCTGTATTCGATGATTACCTTGCGATGCTTTCGGACCCCAGCGCAGGGGTCTCCACCGACACGTTGCAGGACATGCTGCTCCGGTCAGTCGAGGCCTACGAGCAGTTGGTCCTCAACGCCCGAAGAGAACTGCGAGTGCGTAGGGCGAAGAGGGATCGTTGGCAGTGGCGAGACGAACTCAAGTCGAACGCTCCGTGACCGCTTCAGCCGTGGTCTCCCGATTTGAGCGTCCTTTGGCAAACGGCGCTTCGAAACACCTGTGCTGCTTTTGCGCAGGTACGTCTATTCGCCGCATCGGTGAGACGTTCTTCACGACGGGCATGATCGCGCTATCCGACCCGAAACGCCCAAGCCGGCGAGCCCGATCGTGAGGAGTGCGGTAGAGGCCGGGCGAGCTTGGAAATGAAACAGGTTAGGTAGATGCGGATCGCGTCAGCCATCCTTGGCGGGCGATGTTCACCGTCTACCTCGACCAAAACAAGTGGATCGACCTCGCGCGCGCAGCGACAGGGCATCCGCATGCAGAGCCGTTCCAAGACACGCTCCGGCAACTGCGAGAGATTGTCTCCGAAGGTCGGGCGACGTTCGTCCTCAGCTGTGCGCACTATTTCGAGACCGCGCGCGCGGGCGACCCCCAAAGGCGCACCGACGTCGCCACTGTGATGCTGGAGCTCTCCGGCTCGGCGACCATCGCCCCGCCCCAAGTGATCGTGCCCTGGGAACTCGAACGAGCCCTCGCACAGGTCCGCGGACTTGAGCCGTCCTTCGGCGACCTGGAGATTTTTGGTAAGGGCGCGGCCCACGCGTTCAACTCACCGAGGTTGGCCTACCGAGCACCGGCTGAGATAGACGGAATGCCCCTTTCTGCACAGGTCCATGCGCAACTGTCGGCCCTCGCCTGGCCGAAATATGAACTTGCACTCCTCGCCGACGCCGGACCGCCAGGTTTCCCGGGGCTGCCGCGCGTCCAGATCGAACAACACAAGCAGCTAACCGACACCAAGTTCGTCGACGGCCAGAACATGGTCCGCGACCACCTCGACACCCGCGGGCGTCAGCATCTGCGCACCGCCATGCTCGGCACCGCGGTCGCCGACGTCATGTCGCCCCTCATCGCCGCAGCCGAACGCCTCGGCGTCGACCTCGACGCGATGCTTGGCAACCGGGCACAACTCGAGGAACTCATCGCGAGGACACCGTCGCGTTGGGTCGAGATGGAACTGCGTCGCCTGCGCCAGGCGAACCCGCAAAAGGCTTGGGAAGGCAACGACCTCAACGACCTCACGGCGCTCTCGATCGCGATCCCATACTGCGACATCGTCGTTACCGAGCGAATGTGGACCGGACTCATCAACCAAGCCAAGGTCGGAGATCGCTTCGGCACTTCCGTCATCAGAGACGTCATCGAACTGCCGGAACTGCTGCAAGTTGGTTGAACCCGTCGCTGCTCGTCGCGGCTTCATCTCTGTGAGGGCCCCGACGCGGGGAGGAGGCCATGGCAGCTGGTCCGAAGGCGGTGATCGACAACCTCGACTGGACCGCGCAACCACCGCAGACGAGTGACGGGCCTTGCGGACCTGCGTCTTTCCGGCTCCCGTTACCTTTTTGGAGCCCCCACCTTGATTCACCCCGGGTTTCATGGAGGCTGATGACCCGGAAGGATCTGGATTATGCCTGCACCACGGAAGTACCCCGAGGAGTTGAAGGAGCGCGCGACGCGGCTGGCGCTGGATGCCCGTCGTGACGTGAGCACGCGGCGAGGAGCGATCGCTCGGATCGCTGGCCAGCTCGATGTTCATCCCGAGGCGTTGCGGGGGTGGGTGCGGTGGGCTGAGGCGGCGTCGTCGACTGCGGGCCCGTCAGCGCGGGGCCGCATAGGCAAGGACGCCGTCGGCGCGGCGGGTGAGCAGGTCAGTGACCGGCAGCGGATCCTCGATCTCGAGGCCAAGAATCGGGAGCTCACCCGAGCAAATTTGATTCTGCGCCAGGCCGCGACTTTTTTCGGAGCGGAGCTCGACCGCCAACATCGTTGAGGGTGCAGTTCGTCGCTGAACACCGCGACGAGCACGGAGTCGAGCCGATCATCGACGCGCTGGCTGGGACCGGTGCTGAGATCGCTCCGAGCACCTACTACGCCGCGAGGGTGCGCCCGCCGTCGGCGCGCAGTGTGACCGACGAGGTGACGCTGGCCAAGATCAGGGCTGTCCACTCGAGCAACTACGGCGTGTACGGGGCACGTAAGACCTGGCGCGCCTTGGCCCGTCAGGACTATCCGGTGGCTCGTTGCACGGTCGAGCGGGTGATGCGGGCGAACGGGATCCAGGGCGTCACGAAGGCCAAGAGCCCTCGGACCACGATCCCCGGACCGGTCGGTGACCGCCCGGGCGACCTGGTCGGCCGAGTGTTCACCGCGGACGGGCCGAATCAGATGTGGGTTGCTGACATCACGTACATCAGGACGTTCTCCGGCTGGGTCTACGCGGCGTTCGTGATGGACATGTACTCGCGTCGGATCGTGGGCTGGCAGGTCTCTACGAGCCTGCACACCACCTTGGCGTTGGATGCCCTGGAGATGGGCCTGTGGAACCGCGACCGCGTCGGCCAGGCCCGCGAACCCGGTTTCGACACAACCGATCTCATTCACCACAGCGACCGCGGAGTTCAAGGCGGATTCAACTGGTCGTCGCAACACCTCGTCGTGGAGGTGTTCAGTGGTTCGTCGACAGCAGGCAGCAGACCGAGCGATCCGACCGAAGTTGAGGTCGCCGGGTCATCCGAAGTTCCAGCGCAAGGTCGAGGTTGCGTTCTGGGTCAAGATTGCCAAGGGGCTGTTGCCGATAGAGGCGGCGGCAGTGGTCGGGGTGTCGCAGCCGGTCGGGCAGCGGTGGTTCCACAACGCTGGCGGGATGCCACCATTCGACCTGAACTTCCAGCCGTCGGGGCGCTATCTGTCGTTCGCTGAGCGCGAGGAGATTGCGCTGTTCAAGGCCCAGGGCAAGGGGGTGCGTGAGATCGCCCGGGCCATCGGGCGCGACCCCGGGACGATCTCTCGAGAGCTGCGGCGCAACGCCGCTGTCCGTTACGGGAGCAGCGGTTACAGGGCATCCGTCGCGCAGTGGAAGGCCGACATGGCGGCACGTCGACCCAAGACTGCGAAGCTCGTCGCGAACCCGAGCCTTCACGCCTACGTTCAGGAACGGCTTTCAGGGCAGATCAAGATGCCCGACGGCACGGTCATTGCGGGTCCGCAGCCGCCTCGCTTCACGGGCAACAACAAGCCGCACCGTAAGGACAGGGCGTGGTCGTGGGCGTGGAGTCCGGAGCAGATCGCGAACCGGCTCAAGGTCGACTTCCCTGATGATGAGTCCATGCGTATCAGCCACGAGGCGATCTATCAGTCGCTCTATATCGAGGGCCGTGGGGCGCTCAAGCGCGAGCTGGTCTGGTGCCTGCGCACCGGCCGAGCTTTACGTGCCCCGCGAGAGCGGTCGCGGCGCAAAACCTGGGCTCACGTCACGCCCGAGACGTTGATCAGCGAACGCCCCGCCGAAGTGGAAGATCGTGCTGTCCCAGGGCATTGGGAAGGTGATCTGCTGATCGGGTTGGAGCGTTCGGCGATCGGCACCATCGTCGAGCGGACAACGAGGTTCACGATGCTGGTCCACCTGCCCCGCGAGGAGGGCTACCGGCACAAGGAGACACCCAGAAACGGCCCAGCGTTGGCCGGCTATGGCGCGATCACGATGAAGAACGCCCTCGCCAACACCATGACCACACTGCCTGCGCAGCTGGCGCGGTCGCTGACCTGGGATCGCGGCAAGGAGATGTCCGCGCACGCCGCGTTCACCATCCAGACCGGGATCCCAGTGTTCTTCGCAGACCCTCAATCACCCTGGCAGCGCGGCACGAACGAGAACACGAACGGGCTCGCGCGCCAGTACTTCCCCAAAGGCACAGACCTGTCGCGATGGTCGGCCGAGGAGATCGAAGCCGTCGCCCACGCCCTCAACTCCAGGCCCCGCAAGGCACTCGGCTGGAAGACACCTGCCGAAGCCTTCAACGAACACCTACTGTTGCTCCAACAAGCTGGTGTTGCATCCACCGGTTGAACCTGGTCAATATCGAGCGGTCCGGTACCCCGAGCGACTCGAGGAGGCTGACGTCGTGGCTTCCGTTGGTAGTAAGGGCGATTCCTACGACAATGCCGCCGCTGAAGCGTTCAACTCCATCTTCAAATCCGAGCTCATCCGCAACCGTCACGTGATCGCCGAGAGGGGCCCGTGGCGCAGCATCGACGACGTCGAGATCGCTGTCGCCGAGTGGGTCGACTGGTACAACAACACCCGCCTGCACGGCAGCCTGAACGACGTCCCACCCACCGAATACGAGAGCAACTACTACGCTGAGAATGCTCCCTCACAACTTGTGGGAGCAACACCCTGACAGCCTCCATGAAACCCGGGGTGAATCACTTCAAAGAGTACGACCCAACTTTCGCAACTCCTTTGCCGCCTCGTGGCGGAAATCGTTGAGCACCGAGTTCACGAGGGGATCACGATGCTGACGCCATTCTTCACGGGTGAACTCTCGCAAACGTGCAGACTCGTCAAGCTCAATGAGTGTGGTGTCGAGTCGAGATGCGGCGCTCCGGACCTGAGCACCCCCGACTAGCAACACAGCTTCGAAGGCGGAGTTCACTCGATCGAGTAGCGGATCGAGACGTTCCGAGGCTGTCTGACCCTTGCCTCCTGGATGTTTGGCGCGCGCCACTTCTCCGATCATCAGCGATGCGTGATGTGTCGCGCCAAGAAATGCAACGTAGGTCTCTAGCGATCGATCAGCCATGCTGCGTGTTCGTAGTGATCTGGCGAGTAGGAATTGCCCTGCTATGCCGGCGACGCTCCCGATGGCGGCACCGACAAGCGCCGCGAACCCTGCATCCATGCGTTGACCTTAATGGCGATAACCAAAGTTCTAGGTGTTTCACGGACGCAAATTTAGGTGCGCGCATTGGGTGACAGGTCAACCCCATCCAACCGCGGAGCGGAGTCGCCCTGCCGAAGGCGGCCACCCGCACGCGTGCGCGGAGCGGTGTGGTAAGGGCACCGACCGAGCAGAGGCGGTCCTGACCAGGGGCACCTAATCCTCTCGCCACCCTGGACCAGTGTGCGCCCAGGCCAGTTCTGCAGGAACATGTCACAACCGGGAATGGTGGACGCGGGGGCATCACTTGGGGGTGGCTATGGACGCGAGTTGGCCAGCGTGGATTGGACCCATTGGCGGCGGCCTTGTAGGGGGCTTCGTTGCCTCGATCACCACTCTGCGGGTCGCAGGTCGGCAACGACGCGCGGACAAGGATGAGCGAAGGCACGAGAAGTTGGACCTAGCAGCGGCAGAACTAATGGCCGCGGCTGCTGACCTTGATGACCACAAGTGGGAGTCGCAGCGCGAGCAGCGGATGACCCGAGCGGCCACAATTCCCAGTGCACGAGCCCGCGGCACGAGCGAGGTCTTTGAGCGAAAAGCGAACGACTTGCTTTGGCTACCACCGGCCAGGCGTCCCGGATCGGCGCGCTGCTGTGGAAGCGACGGCGGTCCAGTTCGTCGAGCTAGTTCGTGCCTGGATCGAAGACCCGTCAAGTTCGAACAGAGCAAAGGATGGCGCCCGGCGTACCTGGCGTCAGTATCGAACCCAAAAAGAGGCGATTCTTCTAGCCGAGGTACGCAGACATTCAAGGCGCGTCTTACCGCCGCCTGATGGCGTCGAGTGGAAGGGGTTCGGATGACTCCTGGTGTCAGCCATGGCCGCCGAGCGACTGTCGGTGCCACCAAGTAGACCCATCCTGTGAATACTCGTGACGGCTCGTGGTCGACATCGCGACTTGTGCCGGCCGATCTTCACCCAACTGCTGCGCCAGTCGGGCACCGACAGTTTCAAGCGCGACTGGTCCAGGTCAGTCCCCGATGGACGAGCTCCGGCGTCGAGTGGGCTGTCCTCACGTTCGCCTGGTCGCGTGAGCGGTACCTGCGGGCGGCAGCCTTTCCCGATCTTTGGCAAGAGGTTGTCTCAGTGGTCGAGGGCCGGAACTACCGTGTGTGCGGTGAAGTGGCCTTTCGCGACGAGGTGCCGATCATCGGAGTTCGTGCCATCGAGCCTGACTTGTCCAACGAAGGGCGCATTATGAGCGAAATGACGACCAAGGGATTCACCCTCCCTCGATGCCTGAGGGACGAAGGCGACAGCTCCGCCGTTTCCATTCTGCAGAACTACTTCGCCCCAATGGCAGGCGGGCGAGGCTTCACCGGGGGTCGCTTCGACTCGTTTGACCCCAACGGCAACCGCGCAGAGTCTGCTAACGTTTTCAATAGTGATGACCTCGTGGCGGTCACTCTGCTGTCCGTGAACGTTCCCCCACGGGCGGCTCTGGAACTGTTGGTGAATCAGCGATCACCGTTTGCACACATGCTCCAAGCGCTGGGCCAAGACCGCGACCTTGCTGACGAGCCATCCGTCCGTAAGGAGGACTTCGGCCCCGCGTGGGGCTATGGGGGCACTGGAGGCTCTTCCCGGAGTCGGCCCCACCATGGCTAGCAAGCTCATGGCCCGCAAACGACCCCGGCTGATTCCTGTGTTCGACTCCATCATCAACGCCTACGTCCTGGGCGGCACAGGAGTTCTATGGCAACCCCTGCACGCAGCCCTACGCCGCGATGAGTGCGCGCTCCAGAACCGCCTGGTGAACATCCGAGAAGGCGCGAAGCTCCCCGACTACGTGAGCGCGCTCCGTATCTTCGACGTGCTCTGCTGGATGGAAGGTTCGGGACACGCCTGAGCGCACGTCCCTGGGCCGAGCAGCCAGGGTGGCCACATCTTTCCGCCGCCTGCGGACGCGGCCGCCAAGGGCGGGACTCGCGTTGACGCGCTGAGCCGCCGGTACCCGGAACGGAAGCGGTCAATCGGGGTCTAGTGGACTGTTCGACGCGGGCACCAAGTTCAGCCGGCGACGACTTCCCTACCGAGGCCGCCCCAGTCATCGCGCCACGCCGACAGCAGTTCCTCGTCATGCTGCGCCATCGCGCGTAGGGAGGAGAGTAGGGCGCGGGGCCCGTCCACGGCACTTACGAGGAACTCCCGCCGCTCGCTGCGCGCTAACTTGTCGACCTCGCTCTCTCGCACTTCGATGATTAGCCTGTCCCCCGCGTCGGAGCGGCCTCGAGAGCCTTCTGCTTCTCAGGGTCCGGGTAGTAGATGCTCACCCGATCGGCATACACGTAGTCCACGAATCGCAGGACCCCACGCGCCGCTGTCGAGTCGCCCATGGGTTCGGTGATCACCTCATGGACCTTGATGTACGCGACGACGGCGCCCGGCCGGTCGACGCGGTCCAGGAGCATGTGGTTCAGTTTGCTAGCCAGCGGCTCGGTGTCCGCGGGGTCCGTGGGCTTCACTATCCACATCTCGTGGTCGCCTGTCACCCCTGTAGAAGGTGTCCATCTTGGCGTCGAAGTCCAGGTAGGAATGGTCATCGACTGTGCTGATCTCCGGCAGCGGCACGGGCTTGTCGTCCTTGTTGCGCACGTCGACGACCGTGATGAACGAAGGGTTCACAAAGGACCCGGCGAACGCCACACACCCTGCGGGTCCAGCTCCTATCGGTCGTTGCTGCACCTTCGCAGCAGTCGCGCACAACACTTGGTCAGCGCGGCGAGCACCACCAGTGGCTCGGTCTGCGCGACTACTTTAAGATCGCCCGGCCCGCCCGTTGGACTTCCTCAGGGTTCTTCTCTAGGTGCGCCGCGTACTCGTTCGCTGCAGCGTTTGCAGTGACCTCGTTTCCGGAACGCGACGCCGCGGCATACCGCTTGAACAGTTCCAGGCCACGCCCGACCGTGTGGTCGTAGATGACGTCGCCCACGTCGTCAGCCGCTCGGGACTGTACTCGGGCGAGTACCAGGCCGGCGAAAAGGATCACCAACTCCAGCTACCCAACAATAGGACCGCAGCCAACCAGAAGAAAGCCATCCGTGGACGCGACCTCCGCGCAACTACACAACCCTAAGTGGGGCTCGATTCGAGCGGCGGCACGCACTCATACGGCTCCGTTCGCGGTCTCGACGCTGTTGGGAGTACGGCGGCGGCTACCTCAGTCACGTCATTCC
>CAWAFS010000031.1:0-174303 GCA_963781335.1 uncultured Actinomycetota bacterium
CAAGGCAGTGCCCATCAACGCCACCGGTCGATAGCCCCGGGCCGCCGTGTCCTGCCCCGGGGAGCGCCATCTCGGAGTACGGTCGTAGCACCTGTCGTGAGCCCGGCGACGAGCTCAACAGCATCTCGGACCAAGGTCCGACCGAGAGAATGAGGGACGGATGGCACGGATCGGTGACGGAGGGGACCTCCTGAAGTGCTCGTTCTGCGGCAAGAGCCAGAAACAGGTCAAGAAGCTGATCGCCGGTCCAGGCGTCTACATCTGCGACGAATGCATTGACCTGTGCAACGAGATCATCGAGGAGGAGCTCAACGAGACCACCGAGGTGGGTCTCGAGGAGCTGCCCAAGCCTCGCGAGATCTTCGAGTTCCTCAACTCCTACGTCATCGGGCAGGAGACGGCCAAGAAGTCCCTCGCAGTCGCCGTCTACAACCACTACAAAAGGGTCCAGTCAGGCGCTCCGGTCGGCACCAGCAAGCACTCCAAGGAAGACGTCGTCGAGGTCGCCAAGTCCAACATCCTCGTCATCGGCCCGACCGGCTGTGGCAAGACCTACCTCGCCCAGACCCTTGCCCGGATGCTCAACGTGCCGTTCGCCATCGCCGACGCCACCGCGCTGACCGAGGCGGGTTACGTCGGTGAGGACGTGGAGAACATCCTGCTCAAGCTGATCCAGGCCGCCGACTACGACGTGAAGAAGGCCGAGACCGGGATCATCTACATCGACGAGATCGACAAGGTGGCCCGCAAGGCGGAGAACCCCTCGATCACCCGCGACGTCTCCGGCGAGGGCGTGCAGCAGGCGCTGCTGAAGATCCTCGAGGGGACCACCGCCTCGGTGCCCCCGCAGGGCGGCCGCAAGCACCCGCACCAGGAGTTCATCCAGATCGACACCACCAACATCCTGTTCGTGGTCGGAGGGGCGTTCGCGGGGCTCGAGCACATCGTCGAACAGCGCGTCGGCAAGAAGACGCTCGGGTTCACCGCCGAGATGCGCAGCTCCAACGAGACCGAGTCCGATGCGATGTTCGCCCAGGTCCGCCCTGAGGACTTGGTGAAGTTCGGGTTGATCCCCGAGTTCATCGGCCGGCTCCCGCTGATCGCGAGCGTGAACAAGCTCGACCAGGCCGCGCTCGTCCAGATCCTGACCGAGCCGCGCAACGCGCTGATCAAGCAGTACCAGAAGCTCTTCGAGATCGACGGGGTCGAGCTCGAGTTCACCGACGATGCCGTGGAGGCGATCGCCGACAAGGCGATGGAGCGTGGCACCGGCGCTCGCGGACTCCGCGCCATCATCGAGGAAGTGCTCCTCAACGTGATGTACGACGTGCCCTCCCGCGAGGACATCGGCAAGGTCGTGGTCAGCGGAGAAGTGGTCTCCGACAACGTGAACCCGACCCTGATCCCGCGCGAGGCAGAACCCAAGAAGAAGAAGTCCGCCTGACCCTGGACGATGTCCGCGCCCGGGCACACTAGACCAGTTGGTCACTTCACTAGACCACTGCGGCAACCGGGGCAATATGCCCATATCCTGATACGAGAGATTTTGTGCGTGCCGAGGCACGCGTTGCCGAGGGACACGATTCGATGACTGCTGAGCACCGCAGGCCACTTGCGGCCTTGCTGCTGGTGTTCGCGGTTGCCTGCCTGATCATGGGCAACGGACTCAGGACCGAGGTCGCGGAGGTGCTGATCGGCGCCGGAGCGCCGCGCGTGCTGATCGCCGCCGTGGCGCCCGAGATGATCCTGGGCCAGTCGCTGAACAACGCGCCGCAGCCTCCGCAGGCCAGGGCGCAGGCACCGGTGGCAGATCCAGACGAAGCGGATGACTCGGACAACACCGCTCCCGACCCGGCTCCCACCAACGTGGCGGAGACGCCCGTCGAGACCGTCGCTCAGCCGGCCCGAGCCACCACCAGGCCTCGGGCGGGCAGCGCGCAGGAAAACGCGCAGGGCAACGCGTCGGGCAACGCTTCGGGCAGCGCGCAGGGCAAGCCCGTCCAGGCTGCCGGTCCGGTTGCGCCTGTCGAGGTGGCCACCCCTGATCCCACCCCGGATCCGGTCCCTGCGCCTGGTCCCAGGCCGGGCCTGGCCCCGACGTCGCCGCTGCTTCCCAGCCGGCCCTCACTGGTGCCGAGCAGCGGTGCGCCCGACACGGGGCAGGACCACTCGGGCCCCGGCCGGGACCGTGACCAGGACCGTGACCGGGACCGGGACCGTGACCGTGACCAGGGCCGTGACCGGGACCGTGACCAGGACCGTGACCAGGGCCGCGGCCAGCGCGATCGCGGCCAGGACCGTGACCAGGACCGCGACCGCGGCCAGCGCGATCGTGACCGCGGCGGCGACCGCGGACCGCGGTCCGAGTCCAGCCACAGCCGGGGGCCCTCGGCCGGGGAGTCGCGCCAGCACACCTCTCGCGACCGCAGCGACGACCGCGGACGCGACTCACGTCGCCATGACCGCAACGAGAGCACCAAGAGCGACCGTGGCGACCGTGGCGACCGTGGCGACCGTGGCGACCGTGGGCGACCGGGGCGACCGGGGCGACCGGGGCGACCGGGGCGACCGGGGCGACCGGGGCGACCGGGGCGACCGTGTCGACGAGGGCGACCGGGGCGGTCACTCAGGACACGGACGCTGACCGACGCCGGTCACCTCTTGGGTGGGGGCTCCCCGAGCACAGCGTCCACGCTCACGTCGCTGTCCTCGCGCTCGATCAGCTCCAGCTCGCCGGTGATCGAGCCCACGGCCCGCAGGTCACTCTCGGCGCTGCGGATCGCGTCCAGCGCGGGTGCCGGGCCGGTGATCGTGGCGTGCTCGACCGGGGTGCGCATGCCCACCTTGGCCGTGGACTTCGCCCCGCGTAGGCCCGCGAGCACGGCGGCGACGGAGTCGAGCACGGCGGGATCATCGGTGGACGCGGCGCCCAGGTCCTCGGCGGTCGGCCATGACTGCAGGTGCACCGACCCCTGCTGCCACCACGACCACACCTCTTCGGTGGCGTAGGGCAGGAAGGGCGCGAACAGCCTCAGCTGCACGTGCAGCGCGGTGGCCAGGGCAGCCTTCGCCGACTCGGTGGCCGCTGCCGTCTCGGTCCCGGCGGTGTCGTCGTCGCCGTAGGCCCGCTCCTTGACCAGCTCGACGTAGTCGTCACAGAAGTCCCAGAAGAACTTCTCCGTGTGCTCCAGTGCGGTCGTGTAGTCGTAGGTCGCGAACGCCCGGGTCGCCTCCTCCAGCGAGAGGGCGAGCTTGCCGAGCAGAGCCCGGTCGACCGGCTCGGTGACCAGCGTCGGATCCACCGTGGTGGCGCCGACGCTGCCGAGCACGAACTTGGAGACGTTGAGGACCTTCATCGCCAACCGTCGACCGACCTTCATCTGGGTCTCGTCGAAGGGGGAGTCGAGTCCCGGCCGGGCCATGGCGGCGCGCCAGCGGACGGCGTCGGCGCCGTACTTGTCGAGGACCTCGGTCGGCACGACCACGTTGCCCTTGGACTTCGACATCTTCTTGCGGTCGGGGTCGACGATGAAGCCCGAGATAACCGCGTGGGACCACGGGGCCGCGTCGTTCTCGAAGTGGGCCCGGACGATCCTGGAGAACAGCCAGGTGCGGATGATGTCGTGCGCGTTGGTGCACAGGTCCATCGGGAACACGCGTTCGAACAGGTCGTTGTCCTCCTCCCAGCCCCCCGCGACGTGTGGGGTGAGCGAGGAGGTGGCCCAGGTGTCCATCACGTCCGGGTCACCGATGAACCCGCCGGGCTTGCCGCGCTGGTCCGCGGTGTAGCCGGCAGGTGCCTGGGTCGACGGGTCGATCGGGAGCTCCTCCTCGCGCGGGAGCAAGGGGGCCAGGTAGTCGGGCTCACCCTCTTCGTCCAGGGAGTACCAGACCGGGAACGGGATGCCGAAGAATCGTTGCCGGGAGACCAGCCAGTCGCCGTTGAGACCACCGACCCAGTTGTCGAAGCGGTGCTTCATGTGTGGTGGGACCCACTCGACCGTGGCGCCGCGCTCGAGCATCCTGGCGCGCAGGTCCGCGTCGCGTCCGCCGTTGGTGATGTACCACTGCCGGGTGGCCACGATCTCCAGCGGCTTGTCGCCCTTCTCGTAGAAGTTCGCCATCCGCTGGGTGGGGGTGGGCTCACCATCGAGGTCACCGCTCTCGCGGAGCTTCTCCACCATCGCCTCACGGGCGCTGAAGGTGGTCTTGCCCTTGAGGTCCTCGTAGGCCGCCGCGGCCGTCGCACCCGAGAGCCACTCCGGAGTCTCGCGGGAGAGTCGGCCGTCGCGACCGATCACGGTGCGCACCGGAAGCTGCAGCTCGCGCCACCAGGTGACGTCGGTGAGGTCGCCGAAGGTGCAGGACATCGCGATGCCGGCGCCCTTGTCCGGCTCGGCGAGCGGATGTGCCAGCACCGGGATCTCGACACCGAAGACAGGCGAGGTCACCGTGGTGCCGAACAGCGGCTGGTAGCGCTCGTCATCGGGGTGCGCCACCAGCGCGACCACGCTGGGGATCAGCTCGGGTCGGGTGGTCTCGATGTAGACCGGCTGGTCACCGGCGTGGAACGCGACGCGGTGGTAGTGGCCGGCGTAGTCGCGCGCCTCGAGCTCGGCCTGGGCGACCGCCGTCTGGAACGTGACGTCCCACAGCGTTGGCGCTTCCTGGAGGTAGGCCTCGCCACGGGAGAAGTTGCGCAGGAACGCTCGTTGGCTGACTCGCTGTGCCCTGGGTCCGATGGTCGTGTAGTGCTGGCTCCAGTCGACCGACAGGCCCAGCGTGCGCCAGAGGTTCTCGAACGTCTTCTCGTCCTCCTCGACGAGCCGCTCGCACAGCTCGATGAAGTTGGGGCGGCTGATCGGGATCTGGCCCGAACCCTTCGAACCCCGTGCGTCCGGCTTCTCCGGCGCGGTGAAGTCGGCGTCGTAGGGCAGCGAGGGGTCGCACCGGACGCCGTAGTAGTTCTGCACCCGCCGCTCGGTGGGCAGGCCGTTGTCGTCCCACCCCATCGGGTAGAAGACCGACTTGCCCTGCATCCGCTGGAACCGTGCGATCAGGTCGGTGTGGGTGTAGGAGAAGACGTGACCCACGTGCAAGGACCCCGAGACGGTCGGCGGGGGAGTGTCGATGGAGTACACCTCGCTGCGCGGACGCGTGCGGTCGAAGGCGTAGGTGTCGTCGGCCTTCCACTTCGCAGCCCACTTGGCTTCCAGCCCCTCGAGCGCGGCCTTGTCCGGTACGGCGGCCGCGCCGGGTGCGGTCGTCTCGCTGGACAGTGTTTCCGGGCGGGAGTCAGTCATCCCCGAATCCTACGGAGACGCGTGCCCATCAGCGAAAACCAGACAGCGGCCGGTGGCCGCTCGCAGCGGGCAACCTAGACTTCCCAGCGATGGACACCTCCCCTGATCCTGCCCGCCTGGCCGAGACCTATGGCGAGGTCGAGGACGCCCTGCTGAGCCGGTGGCCCGAGACCAAGCTCGACCCGACGCTGGACCGCATCGAGGCGTTCATGGAGCTGCTCGGGGACCCGCAGCGCACCTACCCGGTGATCCACCTGACCGGGACCAACGGCAAGACCTCGACCGCCCGGATGATCGAGACCCTGATCGCCGCGATCGGCCTGCGGGTCGGGCGGTTCACCAGCCCGCACCTGGAGTCGATGACCGAGCGGATCAGCCTGGACGGCCAGCCGGTCAGCGAGGAGGCGTTCGTCGCGGCGTTCAACGACGTCGCGCCCTACACCCACCTCGTCGACGCCGAGCAGGACCACCCGCTGTCCTTCTTCGAGACCGTCGTCGCGATGGCGTACGCCGCGTTCGCGGATGCCCCGGTCGACGCTGCCGTGGTCGAGGTCGGGATGGGGGGGACCTGGGATGCCACCAACGTGATGGACGCGAAGGTGGCGGTGCTCACTCCGGTGGCGGTGGACCACGAGAAGTACCTCGGTCAGACTCCGGCGATCATCGCCCTGGAGAAGGTCGGCATCATCAAGCCGGGCGCCCTGGTCGTGAGCGCGCTGCAGTCGGCCGAGGTCGACCAGGTGATCCGTGAACGCTGCACCGAGGTGGGCGCGACGCTGGCCAGGGAGGGCCTCGACTTCGGTGTGACCAGCCGGGTGCCCGCCGTCGGCGGTCAGATGCTCGGTCTGCAGGGTCTCCGCGGCAGCTACGACGAGGTGTTCCTGCCGCTCTACGGCGCCCACCAGGGGCAGAACGCTGCCCTGGCGCTGGCCGCGGTCGAGGCCTTCCTCGGCGGCGAAGACGCCCTCGATGCCGACCTGGTGCGGGAGGCGTTCGCCGAGATCACCTCGCCCGGGCGCCTCGAGATCATCCGGCGCTCACCGACGATCGTGCTCGATGCCGCGCACAACCCCCACGGCGCCGCGGCTGTGGTCGCGGCCCTGGAGGACTCGTTCCGGTTCTCGCCGCTCATCGGGGTGATCGGCGTGATGGCTGACAAGGACTACGAGGGCCTGCTCTCGGAGTTCGAGCCGGTGCTCGCCCACGTCATCTGCACGCAGAACTCGACGGCACGGTCGATGCCGGCCCCGGCGTTGGCGGAGGTCGCGCTCGGCATCTTCGGCCAGGACCGGGTCAGCGAGGCGCCCTCGCTGGCCGACGCGCTCGACCAGGCGGCCGCACTGGCCGAGGCGGGTGGTGCGTTCGGTGATGCGATCGGCTCCGGCGGCGTGCTGGTGACCGGCTCGGTCGTGACCGTCGGGGAAGCCCGCGCCATGCTCCGCTCGCGCCGCAACGCCGACGGCAGCAGGAGCAAGGAACAGGATCAGCGCTGATGCAGCGGCGACTGTGCGCCGCGATCCTCTCCCTCGAGGCGATCGCGTTCGGGCTCAGCACACCGGTGCTGATCTCCATCGCAGGCATGTCCACCGCGACGGCTCTGTGGATCGGCCTCGGGCTCAGCGCCGCCTGCATCGTCGTCGCCGGCCTGCTGCGTTTCGCCTGGGCCTACTGGCTGGGCTGGACGATCCAGGTGGCCGCGATCGCCGTCGGGTTCGCGGCGCACTCGATGTTCGTGGTGGGCGCCGTCTTCCTGGCTCTCTGGGCGACCGCGTGGTTCCTCGGACGCAAGATCGAGATCGAGCGTGCCGAGTGGACAGCGCGGGGCGAGTTCCCGGGACAGGCCGCCGCCGGATCCGCCGAGCAGTCGCACTAGTCTGTCGGCCATGTCCGATGGCTCCGCACAGCGCACCCTGGTCCTGCTCAAGCCCGACGCCGTCCGCCGTGGACTCGTCGGCAACGTCCTGGCCCGGTTCGAGGCCAAGGGCCTCACCATCGTGGCGCTGGAACAACGCCACATCGACGAGGCCCAGGCGGACGCGCACTACGCCGAGCACGTCGAGCGTGACTTCTATCCTCCGCTGCGCGCCTTCGTCACGAGCGGTCCACTCGTCGCTGCCGTCCTCGAGGGCGATGCGGCCGTGGATGCGGTCCGCGCCATCAACGGCGCCACCGACGGGCGCCAGGCAGCCCCCGGCACCATCCGTGGCGACCTGTCCCTGTCCAACCGGGAGAACCTGGTGCACGGCTCCGACAGCGTGGAGTCCGCTGCACGCGAGATCGCCCTGTGGTTCCCCGGGCTCGCCTGACCCTGCTCAAACCGCACGCCTGACCGCGCCGCGTGTCGGCACGGTAAGTGGACCTCTCGCTCTTACGCTTCGGTGACGGGTGGGGCGCGTGTTGCGCCGTACCCCCCTTCCCCATCACTGCACCTGCGAGGCGGAACGGATGGCCAACAGTCTCATCGGTCGCGACATGGCGGTCGACCTCGGCACGGCGAACACGCTCGTCTACGTCCGCGGCAAGGGTGTTCTCGTCGACGAGCCCTCGGTCGTCGCGATGAACACCCAGACCCACGAGATCCTGGCGGTCGGCCACGAGGCCAAGCGGATGATCGGGCGCACCCCCGACGGGATCACCGCGATCCGTCCGCTCAAGGACGGTGTCATCGCTGACCTCGACGCGACCGAGGAGATGCTGCGCCACTTCATCCAGCAGGTGCACAAGCGGCGCTACTTCGCCAAGCCCCGGATGATCATCTGTGTCCCGAGCGGCGTGACGGCCGTCGAGCAGCGGGCCGTCAAGGAAGCCGGCTACCAGGCCGGCGGTCGCCGCGTCTACATCATCGAGGAGCCGATGGCGGCCGCGATCGGCGCCGGCCTCCCGGTCCACGAGGCCACCGGAAACATGGTCGTCGACATCGGTGGCGGCACCACCGAGGTGGCGGTGATCTCGCTCGGCGGGCTGGTGACCACGCTGTCGGTGCGCACGGCTGGCGACGAGCTCGACCAGGCGATCGTGACCTGGATGAAGAAGGAGCATTCCCTGATGCTGGGGGAGCGCACTGCCGAGGAGATCAAGATGACCCTCGGGTCGGCCTTCCCGCTGCCCCAGGAACGACAGGCAGAGGTCCGCGGTCGCGACATGGTCTCCGGGCTGCCGCGCACCGTCACCGTCTCGAGCCCGGAGATCCGCAAGGCACTCGAGGAGCAGCTCCACTCCATCGTCGACGCGGTCCGCACCACCCTCGACCAGACACCTCCGGAGCTGGCCGGCGACATCATGGACCGCGGCATCGTGCTGACCGGAGGTGGCGCCATGCTGCTCGGGATCGACGAGCGCATCCGGCACGAGACCGGGATGCCGGTCCACATCGCCCGCGACCCGCTCACCTCGGTGGCGCTGGGAGCGGGCAAGTGCGTGGAGGAGTTCGAGGCCCTCCAGCAGGTCCTCGTCTCGGACCGCAGGCGGTAGGCGCGTGGCGAAGAAGAGGCTGCGCACGGGTCCGAGACTGGGCAACGTCAAGGGTCCCTCGCTCGGCCGTCCCCTGAGCGGCGACGGCGGCCGCACCGGCTTCGGTCGGGACCGTGGTCGCTCCTCCGGCGCGGTCATCGGCCTGATGGTCGCGGCAGCGCTGACGGTGATCACGGTCGATGCCGCGAGCGGGGAGACCTCACCGGTCGACCCTGCGCGTGCCGTGGTCGGGAACATCATCGGTCCGATCGAGACCGGCACCGCCACCGCCGTGCGACCGTTCCGCGAGACCATCGCCTACTTCAGCTCGAACGACGACCTGCGAGCAGACGTCGCGAGGCTGTCCGCCCAGAACTCCAGGCTCCGCTCCGAGGCCGAGCAGGCGCCGCTCGATCGCAACCGGCTGGCCGAGCTCGACGGGCTGACCAGCACGGCCAACCAGACGGGCTACGCACTCGTTGCCGCCCGGGTGGTCGGCATGGGCCCGATGCAGTCGTTCTCGCGCACGGTCACGATCGATGCCGGGACCTCCTCGGGCATCCGTCAGGACATGACCGTGCTCAACAACGACGGTCTGGTCGGTCGGGTGATCAGCGTGACCCGTTCCACGGCCAACGTGCTCCTCATCCTCGACACCGACTCCGTCGTCGGTGCGCGCCTCGGCTCCAACCTCGAGATCGGCTTCCTGCGCGGGCGCGGAGTCACTGGTGACCGCGGCCGGATGGACCTCGATCTCGTCGACAACTCGGTCACTCCGGCCAAGGGCGACCTCGTGGTCACGTGGGGGAGCCAGAACGGTGTCCCGTACGTCGCCGGCATCCCGATCGGGAAGGTCGAGTCGGTGTACTCCACCCCCCGCGAGCTGGCCAAGCACGCCGTGATCGACCCGTTCGTGGACTTCACCTCCCTGGACGTCGTCGGGGTCGTCGTACCCCGCAAGACGCAAGGTGACCGGCTCGTGATCAACGGGCTGGCCAACGACCCGGCCAACAAGTTGGGAGGCGACCGGTGAACCTCTCACGCACCGGGCTGGTGGGGTTCGTCATCGTCTTCGCGGTGATCCTCCAGGTCGCCGTCTTCAACCTGTTCTCGGTCAACGGCGTGGTGCCCAACCTGACTCTGGTCGTCGTCGTCGCCGCTGCCATCGCTCGTGGACCGCAGTTCGGGGCGGTGGTCGGCTTCAGCGCCGGCCTGCTGCTCGACCTGGCGCCTCCCGCGGACCACGTCGCCGGGCGCTGGGCGCTTGCGTTCGTGCTGGTCGCGATCCTCGCCGGCCGGGTGCGTGCCGACGCGCGCCGCAGCCCGCTCGCCGGGTTGGCCACGGTGGCCATCTGCTCCTTCATCGCGACCTCTGTCTTCGCCCTGAGTGGCGTCGTCCTGGGCGACCACGCGTTGCCCGCCGGCGAGATGATGCAGGTGATCGGGATCGCTCTGCTCTGGGACATCGTGGTGGCGCCCGTGGTCCTGCCGGGCCTGATGGCGCTGTTCGAGCGGACCCGCACAGCCGAACTGGCCTACTGAGGTGACCGCCTGACATGGCCGCCGTCCTCATCCGGCCGAACGCCTCGGAGAAGAGCCGGCTCCGGCTGTTCGTCGTCCAGGCCCTCGTGCTGTCGTTGTTCCTCACCCTGTTCGCGCGGCTCTGGTACATGCAGGTGCTGACCGGTGACAGCTATCAGGCGCAGGCCGCCGAGCAGTCGGTGCGCGACGTGGTCGTGCAGCCGGCTCGCGGCCTGATCGTCGACGACATGGGCCGCCCGCTGGTGGCCAACCGCAGCAGCTGGGTCGTCAGCATCGACCGCACCCTGCTGGGCAAGCTCCCCGACGATGTCCGTGCGACCACCCTGAAGAAGCTCTCGCGGGTGGCCGACGTACCGGTCGCCGAGATCGAGGGCCGGATGGTGCTCTGCGGTCAGCCCGGCTCGGTGCGTGGCACCTGCTGGAACGGCTCGCCCTACCAGCCGGTCCCGGTCGCACGTGACGTGCCACAGGATGTCGCCGTCAGGGTGCTGGAGCGGTCGGAGGACTACCCGGCCGTGCTGGCGCAGCAGGAGAACGTGCGCGCCTACCCCTCGCCGTACGGCGTCAATGCCGCGCACCTGCTCGGCTACCTCAGCCCGATCACCGAGGGCGAGCTCGACGAGGCGGACAAGGAGGACGACACCTCGGTCAACGGTGCCTCCGTGGTGGGTCGCGCCGGTGTCGAGAAGGGGTACGACGAGTGGCTGCGCGGGCAGCCCGGGTACAAGAAGGTGGCCGTGGACTCGATGGGCCGGGTGCTCGGTGACTCCGGCGAGGTCGAGTCCGAGCCCGGGGACACCCTCGTCACCTCCATCGACTCCAAGGTGCAGGCGTTCGTGGAGAAGCAGCTCCACCAGACGATCCAGACGGCACGCGCCACCACCGACACCGTCACGCGGCGCAAGTACGCCGCCGACAGCGGTGCAGCGGTCGTGCTCGACGCGAAGACCGGTCGGGTGGTCGCGATGGCGAGCCAGCCGACCTACGACCCCGAGGTCTGGTCGGGCGGGATCACCAGCAAGCAGCTCGACCGGCTCTACTCCGAGAAGGCTGGCACCCCGCTGCTCTCCCGCGCCACCCAGGGTCAGTTCGCGCCGGGGTCGACCTGGAAGCCGATGATGACCGCCGGGGCACTGGAGAACGGCTTCAGCACCGACACCACCCTCCCGTGCTCCTCCGGCTTCCAGGTCGGAAACCGGGTGTTCAAGAACTACGAGTCCGGCGCCTACGGGAACATCGGTTTCGCCAAGGCCCTCGAGGTCTCGTGCAACACGTTCTTCTACCGGGTCGGCTACAGCTTCTGGCAGAAATACGGCACCGACAAGGCAGACGTCACTGCCAAGGACCCGCTGGTGAGCATGGCCAAGAAGTTCGGGTTCGGGTCGACCACCGGGATCGACATCCCCGGCGAGGCCACCGGACGCATCGCCGACCGCAAGTGGAAGCTCGCCTACTGGAAGTCCATGAAGCGCTACTACTGCAAGGTCGGCAAGCAGGACGGCAGCGACTTCCTGCACCGGTTCGCCCGTGAGTTCTGCATCGAGGGCTACGCCTACCGCGCGGGAGACGCGGTGAACTTCGCGATCGGCCAGGGCGACACCGTGGTCACCCCGCTGCAGCTTGCTCGCGCCTACGGAGCGATCGCCAATGGCGGCACGCTCTACGAGCCGCGCGTCGCGAAGGCGATCGTCAGCCCCGAGGGCAAGCTGATCAAGTCCTTCCCCCCGAAGGTGCAGGCGAAGGTCCCGGTGAAGAAGGACTACCTCGCCTTCATCGACAGCGCCCTGAAAGGTGTCGCCAAGACCGGCACGATGGCCTGGCGGCTCACCGAGTTCCCGCTGGACAAGGTCACCGTGCGCGCCAAGACGGGCTCGGCCGAGGTCTACGGCAAGCAGAGCACCTCGTGGGTCGCGTCCTACACCAAGGACTACGTCGTGGTGATGATGGTCAGCCAGGGCGGCACCGGGTCGGGCACCTCGGGTCCTGCCATCCGCAAGATCTGGGAGCACCTCTACGGCATCAAGGGAATGGACGTGAAGCCCGCGAACGCCGCGATCCCGGGCACCAAGATCCCGCGCCAGCTGCCGACCTTCGCCAGGGACGGTTCGATCCTGCCGCCGTCGACGAAGGGAGCCTCGAGGTGACGGCCATGCCCATCGGCCGCCTCACGGTCAGCCGGACCCGGGTCGCCGTACCCCGCCTGGACTGGATGCTCTTCGGATCAGCCGGGATGATCCTGGTGATCGGCACACTGCTGGTGTGGTCAGCGACGTCGAGCAACGACCTGCTGACCGGAGGCGAGCCGACGGCCTACCTGCACAAGCACCTCGTCAACATCCTGATCGGCCTCGTCCTCGCTGCGTCGGTGATGGCGACCGACCACCGGTGGGTGCGGATCGTGACCCCACTGGTCTACGTCGGTTCGGTCATCGGCCTGGTGCTGGTGCTGGTGATGGGCACCACGATCAACGGGTCACGGTCCTGGCTGATGCTCGGCGGACTCTCGATCCAGCCGGCAGAGTTCGCCAAGCTCGCAGTGGTGATCGCGATGGCGATGATCATCGCCGAGCGAACGGAGAACTCGCGGCGCCACCGTGTCGGCATGGTCGACGTCGCGCTGATGGGGGTGATCGCCGGCATTCCCGCAGTCCTCATCATCCTGCAGCCCGACCTCGGGACCATGCTGGTCCTCTCGGCCACCGTCTTCGGGGTGCTCGCTGTCGCAGGTGTCCCACGGCGCTGGCTGGTCTCGCTGTTCACCGCAGGGCTGGTCGTGGCGTTCCTGGCGGTCTCGCTGGGCCTGCTCAAGCAGTACCAGATCAACCGCTTCATGGCGTTCACCGATCCCGGGCTCGATCCACGCGGAGCCGGCTACAACACCACCCAGGCGCGGATCGCGATCGGCAACGGCGGCCTCTTCGGGCAGGGACTGTTCGACGGTTCGCAGACCAGGTCGCGCTTCGTTCCCGAGCAGCACACCGACTTCATCTTCACCGTTGCCGGTGAGGAGCTCGGACTGGTCGGGGCGGGCGTGCTGATCCTGCTCTTCACCGTGCTGCTGTGGCGGGCCTTGCACATCTCGTTGCACGCCGACGACATGTTCGGCCGGGTGGCGGCTGCCGGGATCGGCTGCTGGTTCGCCTTCCAGACCTTCCAGAACGTCGGGATGTGCCTGGGCATCATGCCGGTCACCGGCGTGCCCCTGCCGCTGGTGTCCTACGGCGGCTCCTCGATGTTCGCCTCGATGATGGCGGTCGGGCTGCTGCAGAACATCGCCATGCGTGGAAGTGGTGCGTCCCGGTCTAGTAGGCCTCGGGCAAGGTGAAGGTGAAGGTCGAACCGCACTCCGGGTTGAGGCGCGCCGTCAGCTGACCGCCGTGGAGCGCCACGATCCGCCTGGTGAGCGCGAGGCCCAGCCCGGTGCCCTCGGAGCGCCCGTCGACGGGACCACGGTGGAACTCCTCGAAGATCAGCTCCTCCTGTCCCACCGGGATCCCGATGCCGTGGTCAACCACCTCCACCTTGACCCAGCCCGGCTCGACGTCGCGATCTGAGCTGATCCGGACCCACGGTGCCTCGTCGGCAGCGGTGTACTTGATGGCGTTCCCGACGAGGTTGTCGAGGAGCTGACGAAGCAGAGCCGGGTCTGCCTCGACGCTGTGGGAGAGGTCGAGCACGAACTGCGGCTCCTCACCGTCGGCCCAGTGCGCCCGGCGGCTCTCCACGATCTCGCTGGCGACCTCGTCGAGCTTGACCGCGTCCGGGCGCAGCTGCCCGTTCTGGACGACCGTGTAGTTCAGCCAGTCCTCGATCACCTGCCGCATGCGCTTGCTGGCGTCGCGCGCCTTGGCCATCGCGTCCTCGGCGGCTTGCGGATCGGTGCCGGTCTCGCCGTCCTGGACCACCTCGAGCCAGCCGTCCAGGACGGTCAGCGGCCCGCGCAGGTCGTGGGCCACCATCCCGGCGAAGTTGCTCAGCTCGCGCAGGCGTGCGCGCTGGGCCGTGGCGTCGTGCATCAGGACGATCGTCGAACGCTCGGTCGGGTGGCCCAGGGGCTGGGCGGTGACGTCGAGGACCCGGGCGGAGTCCCCCTTTCCGACGAGCACCTCCAGCGACCTGGCGTGTCCGGTGTCGGCCGGGTTGAGCAGCCCTTCCCGGATGGCGTCGTCGTCGAGAGCCTCGCCTCGTGCGTCGGTGAGGGCGAAGGTCTCGGACCACGACACGGGTCGGCCCAGGGGGATCGGGCGGCCCAGGAGCTGACGGGCCGCGCTGTTGTACATCGTGACCTCGAGGTCGTCGACGATCACCACGCCGTCGGTCATCGAGTCGAAGACCGTCTCCAGCACCTGACGTTGGGTCTCGGACTCCGCCCCCCTGCGGTCGAGCTCGTGGATGAGCTCGCCACGCTGTTGACGCATCAGCGCCAGCAGCAGGGCGAAGCTGGTGCTGGCGATGATCAGCAGGTCCACGATGGTGGCCGCGGGCAGGATGCCGCCGTACCCGAACTGGTTCTGGGGGAGGTAGGTCAACGCGCTGGCGATCAGGGCGACCGTGATGGCGAGGTAGGCCGTGCCTCGGACCGTCAGCGTGAGACCGCCCCACACGCTGGGGACGATCAGCAACCACGAGAGGGGCAGCTTGGGGTCGTAGTAGGTGCCGTAGACGCACAGCACAGCGGTGGAGAGCAACCCGACCCGGTTCAGCCACGAGCTGGACGGCAGGATGGTGGAGCGTCGACCGTAGAACATCACCATGAAGGTCACGCCGCCCACGAAGCTGAACACGGTGTTGCGCACCACCCACCACAACAGCACCTTCGAGGGCAGCTCGTCGAGCGAGAGGAACGGGAAGCCACCCACGACCCCCAAAAGGATCGAGGAGACGACGGCGGCGAACAGGAGCGCTGCGACCTCGTTCGGGCTCTCCGGAGCCCATCCGGGATGCTCGAGGCGCCGACGGTAGAGCCAGGCCATCAGCGCGGGCTGTGCCGTCCCCGTCAACGCCACCCACACGGCCATGGCAGGCGCGAGGCCCATCGCCGCTGCGGTGACCGCGAAGGCGACGAGCATCACCGCGAGAGTGGCGCCGAGGATCCCACGCCTCGCGAACCAGACCGTCGTGAGCAGCACGAAGCCCACGCCTCCTGGCGGCCAGACCTCGGCGATGCGGGGGTCCACGCTGAAGCTGTCCAGACCCAGCCAGGGGGCGAGCAGGTAGCAGACGAGCGCGAACGCGAAGCACGCGACCAGCTTGCGGGTAGGCATGCCGGGGTAGGCGCCGGTCGCGCTGTCCAGCGCTGGCGCCATCACCGGCCCCTCGGGTGTCTGTCGCATTTACCCCATTTTCCCGATTCCGAGTCTAGGGACGGACCGAGTGGTGCGTCTCGACAATGGGGGATTCGCAGACGCGCCGGAGCATGCCCCGGAACCGGGGCCTAGGGGCGCTTGATCCCACCCGGTTCCCCGGCTGGTTCACCAGCCTGGGGGAGCGTCACGGTGATGGTGGTGCCGGGACCTTCGTTGCGCTGGGCGGTGATCACCCCGCCATGGCGGCGCACGATGCGCTTGCACAGGGCGAGCCCGAGCCCCGAGCCTTCGTAGGCCGAGACCGTCGAGGCCCGGCGAAAGGGCTCGAAGATCGCCGCCTCCTCACCCTCAGGGATCCCGATGCCGGCGTCGACGACGTAGAGCCGCACCCAACCGCGGTCGCCGCCGGAGAAGCTGCGCACGGTGATGCAGGGCCGCTCGCCGGGCTGGGTGTACTTCACCGCGTTGCCGATCAGGTTCGCGAGCAGATGCCGCAGCAGGGTGGGGTCGACCATCACCGCGTCGGGGGTCCGGATCACGAAGTCGACGCCGGGATAGCCCGCGGCGAGGGCGTCCA
Source organism: uncultured Actinomycetota bacterium (assembly GCA_963781335.1). GTDB lineage: Bacteria > Actinomycetota > Actinomycetes > Propionibacteriales > Nocardioidaceae > Marmoricola. The sequence continues at coordinate 16,179 of CAWAFS010000031.1, forward strand.
GACTGGGCTGGAGGGCGATGGCCTCGGGCTGCATCACGCCCTCGCGGGCGACGTTGTAGGCCAGCCAGTCCTCGATCTCGCGCGACATCCGGTCGGTGGCGTGTCGTCCGCGCTGGAGCGCCTCCTGGGCCATGTCCGGGTCGCCCTCGAGGGCGTCCTCGGCCACCTCCATCCAGCCCTGGACGGCGGCCAGTGGACTCTTGAGGTCGTGCGCAGCGACGGCGGCGAAGCTGGCCAGCTCCTCGATGCGGCGCTGCTCGGTGGTCACGTCCCGGACGATGGCGACGACGCTGTCGGATCCGGCGTACTGCACGGGCGCGAGCTGCACGGCCAGGATCCTGACCCCGTCCTCGGAGCCGTCGCGGTTGAAGGAGTAGGTGTACGCCGATTGCTCGGCCATCCGCCTCAACCACCGTGCGGGTTCGGAGATGAGCTTCTCGCGGCCCAGGATGTTCACCGCCGCCGCGTTGTGCAGCTGCACGACGCCTTCGGTGTCCATCAGCACCAGCGCCTCGTTGATCGACTCGAACACCGTGCCGAGCAGGCCGGCCTGGTCCAGGGCCTCCTGCCGTCGACGAATGACCTCACCGGCGAGATGGGCCCGCTGGTCGCGGACCAGGGAGAGCAGCAGCACGACGAAGACGAACGAGGCCATCAGGCTGTCGAGCAGGAGGATGTTGGGCAGGTCCGCCTCGGTGTAGCCCGGTCCCGAGGCCGCGATCGTCTGGGCCGTGACCACCGCCAGGGTGCCGGTGAGGCTGTAGGCGGCCGAGGTCCACGGCCCCAGGCTGAGACCTGCCCAGATGGCGGGGAGGAAGACGATCCAGGTGAGCGGCAGGTCGCTGAACGCGAAGACGGCTCCGAGGCAGCCCCCCGTGACGAGCAGCTGGACGTAGACGTCCATGATCCGGGTCGGGAGCGCCTCGGTGCGTGGCCGGCGCTGCACCAGCAGCGTGATGCAGGCGCTGCCCACGAACACGTAGGTGGTGCTCAGCGCGACCCACCAGAACAGGTCGAAGGTCGAGCTGGTCACCCAGAGTCCTGGTGCCGGCCCGAGCGGGATCACGACGAGTGCGCCGACGAGGCTGGCGAGCATCAGGTCGACGATGTCGCTGGGCCGGTGGGGAGTCAGGTTGTCGTCTCCGATGCGCCACCGGTAGACCGCCAGTGTCACCAGCGCCTGCACCACTGTCGCGGCTGCCACCCGCGCGGAGATCGACCAGCTTCCGTCGAGGGCGACGTTGGTGAACAGGTGCACCCCGAAGATCAGCCCGAGGGTCAGGCCGAGGATGGAGTTGCGGAGGTGCCGGACCGGCCACAGCCAGGCGAGCATCACCCACAGGAAGGCGACCAGACTGCCGACGCGGATCGAGCTGAGGCCGTCCACCTGGAACGCGGAGGCGTGCTGCACGACCAGGGCCCCGGGAGTCAATCCCAGGCACACCAGCCACAGGGCCCACATCGCCTTGCTCGAGAGTTGTCGCGAGGGACGCCAGGCAAGGGCATGTTCGGCCACCCCCGATCCCCCTTAGAACCTCGGGCTGAGTACGTGCTGGGCGAGCACGTACGCTGTTACTTCCCCATGTAGTGGAAGGTTCATGCATGCCTCGCAACACCGTCCCACCTGGTGAGTCAGTCTTCTCGAGGCTTGAGAGGTTTCTGCCTCAGGTCCAGAAGCCGATCCAGTACGTGGGGGGCGAGCTCAACTCGGTTTCCAAGCCCTGGGAGGCGACCGAGGTCCGGTGGGCTCTGATGTACCCGGACGCTTATGAGGTGGGGCTGCCCAATCAGGGGGTGCAGATCCTCTACGAGGTCCTGAACGAGCGTGACGGCGTCCTCGCCGAGCGGACTTACTCGGTCTGGCCCGACATGGAGGCGGTGATGCGAGAGCAGGGTATCCCGCAGTTCACCGTGGACGGCCATCGCCCGGTGCGTGGGTTCGACATCTTCGGCTTGTCGTTCTCCACCGAGCTCGGATACACCAACATGCTGACCGCCCTCGACCTCGCCGGGATCCCGCTGCACGCTGTCGACCGGACCGAGGATGACCCCGTCGTCCTGGCCGGTGGCCACGCCGCGTTCAACCCCGAGCCGGTGGCCGACTTCCTCGACGCGGTGGTGCTCGGCGACGGCGAGGAGATCGTGCTCGCGATCACGGAGGTGTTCCGTGAGTGGAAGGCCGAGGGTCGGCCAGGTGGCCGTGACGGCGTCCTGCTGCGCCTCGCGGCGAGCGGCGGTGTCTACGTGCCGAAGTTCTACGACGTGTCCTACGACGAGCACGGCGCCCTGGTCGGGGTGCTGCCCAACCGGCCCGGCGTACCCGATCGGGTGCGCAAGCACACCCTGATGGACCTGGACGCGTGGCCCTACCCACGCAACCCGCTCGTGCCACTGGCCGAGACCGTCCACGAGCGGTTCAGCGTGGAGATCTTCCGCGGCTGCACCCGCGGCTGCCGGTTCTGCCAGGCGGGCATGATCACCCGTCCGGTGCGCGAGCGCTCGATCACCACGATCGCGGACATGGTGGAGAACGGCATCCGCAAGTCCGGCTTCGAGGAGGTCGGCCTGCTCTCGCTCTCGAGCGCCGACCACTCGGAGATCGGCGAGGTGGCGAAGGGCCTCGCCGACCGCTACGACGGCACCAACGTCTCGCTCTCGCTGCCGAGCACCCGCGTCGACGCGTTCAACATCACCCTGGCCAACGAGTTCTCCCGCAACGGCCGACGCTCCGGGCTGACCTTCGCCCCCGAGGGCGGGTCGGAGCGGATGCGCAAGGTGATCAACAAGATGGTCACCGAGGAGGACCTGATCCGCACCGTGTCGGCGGCGTACTCCCACGGCTGGCGACAGGTGAAGCTCTACTTCATGTGTGGCCTGCCCACCGAGACCGACGAGGACGTTCTCGCGATCGCCGACCTGGCCAAGAAGGTGATCGCCGAGGGGCGCAAGGTCGCCGGGCACAACGACATCCGCTGCACCGTGTCGATCGGCGGGTTCGTGCCCAAGCCGCACACCCCGTTCCAGTGGGCTGCACAGCTCGACGTCGAGACCACCGACGAACGGCTCCGCAAGCTGCGCGAGGAGGTGCGCTCTGACAAGAAGTTCGGGCGCGCGATCGGCTTTCGCTACCACGACGGCAAGCCCGGCATCATCGAGGGACTGCTGTCCCGAGGTGACCGACGCGTGGGTCGGGTGATCGAGCAGGTGTGGCGAGACGGCGCACGCTTCGACGGCTGGAGCGAGCACTTCGGCTACGAGGGCTGGATCTCCGCAGCCGACCGCGGTCTGGCCGGCACCGGCGTCGACCTCGAGTGGTACACCACCCGCGAGCGCGGCTATGCCGAGGTCCTTCCCTGGGACCACCTCGACTCCGGACTCGACAAGGACTGGCTCTGGCAGGACTGGGAGGACGCCCTCGACCCCGACTCGATCGACGTCGAGGACTGCCGCTGGACCCCCTGCTACGACTGCGGGGTCTGCCCCGAGATGGGCACCGACATCCAGATCGGCCCGACCGGGCAGAGCCTGTTGCCGCTCAGCGTCGTGTGACCGGCCCGGGACAGGTGATGGCGTCCGGTCTCCTGCACCCTCACAGGGTGCCGCGGGCCAGTCCGATCAGCCGGTCGAGCACGCGACTGCCACCCCGTAGCCCGTTGTGCAGGTACTCGTCGGTGAGCCAGGGCCGCATGCCGGGCAGCAGGCCGGCCGTCTCCTCGGAGAACCGACGGTCCACGAACGGGTCGTTCGCGTAGATCGCCGCAGCGCAGGGCACCTCGACCTGGCGGAGGGCCTCTACGTCGTACAACACCGGCCAGGGGTGATCGGCGAGCGCGGTCGCAATGTCGCGGTAGGGCGCCAGGTCCGCACACTCCGCGAAGTGCCAGGGGAACAGGTGCTCACCGGTCAGCAGCAGGGAGCCGTCGTTGTAGTCCGCCGGCTGCACCCGGGCGGCCGACCACCTGGTCGCCTGCCCGTTGGCGTAGCAGGACTCGTGCACGACCGCGTACAGCGGGTTGCGGCCACCGAACGGCAGGGACCTGACGAGGTCGTGCGCGAACGCCGGGGAGCGTGGATCCAGCTCCAGGAGGTAGTGGAGCATCTCGGCGCCACCGTCCATGCCCAGCTGGTTGCCGATCGTCCGGAACAGGCGGGCGCTCACGGTTGCGCCTCCGGGCCGGACGATCTCCCCGGCCTCGCAGAGCGCCAGGACGCGCTCCAGCCGGGTCCGGTCCCCGGGGAACCGCTGGTGGTACTGGGCGTTGAGTCGTCGCATCGTGGCGAACGTGGCCGCGTAGACCTCGTCGATGTCCCGGTCGACGGGCGGCAGCCCACCGGTGAAGTACACCTCCCGCAGGCTCTCGGGGGCCGAGCTCAGGTAGTGCAGGGCGCAGAACCCGCCGAACGACTGCCCGAGCACAGACCACCTCTCGACGCCCAGCTGCACCCGGATCGCCTCGGCGTCGCGCACGATCGAGTCCGCGCGGAAGTGCGTGAGGTACGCCGCGTCGGCGGTGGCATCGGCACCGGGCGGCCCATAGGGCGTGGACCGTCCGGTGCCGCGCTGGTCGAGCATCAGCACGCGGTAGTCCTCCAGTGCGCGCTCGAGCCACGCGGGGCTGGACGGACGGCCCGTCGGGCGCGCCGCCTCGTGCCCCGGCCCGCCCTGCAGGTAGACCAGGAACGGTCGGTCCCGGCCATCGGGCACCGCAACCTCGCGGGCGAAGACCTCGATTGTCGCTCCGTCCGGCTGATCGTGGTGCAGCGGCAGGGCGAACTCGTGGTCGGTCAGGACGAGCCCGGGAACGTGCACGGTCTGCGGCATGGCTCGAGGTTAGTCACGGCGGCACGCGTCCCGGAGCGCCCGGCGCTGGTTTAGACCGCCAAGCAGACAATACGGAATGCCCGCAGACCGCAGCTGGATCCCTGAGTAGCGTCCCTCGGAATGGCGGCTGGAGGGTCGTCACCCGGTTGCGGACCGGCCGCTCCGGATGGAATCGGGGATGTGAACTGCATGCGATCCATGAAGAGAACCACCACCAGTGCAGCCGTGTTGACCACGGCCCTCGTCGTGGCCGCAGCTGCCACGGCCGCACCTGCTCCGGCCGCCGACTCGGGTGGCGGCTCAGGCAAGCGAGTACTCGCCACGGGCGTCGGGGCCCCGTTCCAGATCGCGACGCGCGGGAAGACGGTCTTCTACACCGACGGCTTTGCCGGAACGATCAACAAGGTCACCAAGCGTGGTCCCAAGGTCGTCGCTCGGGTGCCCGCCGTCGCGGGCATCGAGTTCGGCAACAGGGGCAGGACGATGGCGATCGCCCACGGCGGTGGCGACCCGTCCGGTCCACCGGCGCGCGTGACCCTGGTCCGACGCGGCAAGGCGCCGGTCGTCGCCAAGGTCGACCAGTACGAGAACACCGTGAACCCCGACAGGAACCGCACCTACGGGATCACCACCGGTGCGAGCCCGCAGTGCCGGACCGAGCTCGCCACGCCTCAGCCCGATTCCCCGCCGCCGCCGCCTGCGACGTACAAGGGCATCAAGGACTCGCACCCCTACCAGCTCGAGCCCCTGCGCGGCGGCGCGTTCGCGCTGGCCGACGCGGGCGTCAACGGCATCCTGCGCATCGGGAAGCGGGGAGGCATCTCGCTGATCGCACTGCTCCCACCGCAGCCGGTCACACTCACCACGGCACAGGCACGGGCCATGGGGGTGCCCAGCTGTGCCGGTGAGACCTACGCCTTCGAACCGGTGCCCACCGACGTGGAGTGGGCACACGGCGCGTTGTGGGTGACCACCCTCCCCGGCGGTCCGGAGAACCCGACCCTCGGAGCGCGCGGATCGGTCTACAAGATCAAGCGGGGCGTGGTCACGAAGGTCGCAGGCGGGTTCCTCGGCGCGACCAACCTCGCCGTGGTCCGCGGACGGATCTACGTGACCGAGTTCTTCGCAGGCAAGGTCACCAAGCTCGGCAAGGGCGGACGCTTCACCAGGTACGGCATCCCCGGCGCGGTGTCGGTGGAGGCCACGGGCAGGCACCTCTACATCGGCTCGTTCGGCATGGGTCCGGCTTCTCCCGGCCAGGTCGTCAAACTGCGGCGGTGATCACCGGGTCTCGCGGCTGGCGGCGTCGAGCTCGTCCTCGATGTACGCCGGCCGCGAGACTGCCAGCCCGACCAGGAGCTGCGGCACGATGAGAATCGTCAGCGTGACCAACGGCAGCGTCCAGCCGCCGGAAGCCTCCTGCAGCACCCCGATGGCGAAGGGCCCGACCCCGGCGATGAGATAACCCGTCGACTGCGTGAAGCCCGACAGGGCGGCGGTGCCTCCGGACGTGCGTGCTCGAAGGCCGATCAAGGTGAGGATCAGGGGGAACGTGGTGGTCCCGATGCCGACCAGCAGGGCCCACACCAACGCTCCGGACCTGGGTGCCACCATCAGGCCGACGTACGCCACGGGGTAACAGACCATGACCCCGCACATGAGGGCCCGCTGGTCGTGCGAACGTGCGACCAGCCACGGGATCACGAACGACAGCGGAATGGTGATCCCGGTGATGACGCCGAGCAGCAGCCCGGCCGTGTTGGCCGAGAAGCCCGCGTCTTGGTACAGCAGGGCGAAGTACCCGAAGATGACGTAGGCCTGCAGCGACTGCAGGCCGAAGAACAGCGCCATCAGCCAGCCCAGCCGGGTGCGGGCCACGGCGAGCAGGCCGATGTGACCGGCGACGTCCTCGGGCCGGCGATCGTGAACCACCAGCGCCAGCCAGGGGAGTACGGCGACTGCGGCCGTCAGTGACCAGGCGAGCAGGCCGGAACGCCATCCGCCGTGTGCCTCGCTGATCGGCACCGTCAGGACCGACGCGGAGGTGAGCCCGATCGCGAGGGCTGTCGAGTAGATCGACGTCATCAGGCCGATGCGATCGGGGAAGTGCAGCTTGACCAGGGAGGGCAGCAGCACGTTGGCCGAAGCCATCGCGGCGAGGGCGAGGAGCGACAGCGTCAGGAACACCGGCACCGAGGTCACCTCGGCCCGGCCTGCGAGAGCCCCCACCAGGCAGAGCAGTGCCAGCAGGGTCAGTCGGTGCAGCCCGATGATCCGGGCGAGTCTGGGCGCGAGGGCCCCGAACACGGCGAAGGCGAGCACCGGTAGTGAGGTCAGGACACCGGTCTCGGCGGCCGTCATGCTGAGGCCGCCGCTGATCTCGCCGAGGATCGGCCCCACGCTGACGGCGGCGGGTCGCAGGTTGAACGCCAGCACGACGATCCCGAGCACGACCAGAGCGCGTTGCATGGCGGAGCCTCGTCCGTCAGTCACGCCAGCTCTCACCTGAGCATCGTGCCGGACCGACCCGGCACCGCTGTCAGCAGGGGCTGGCAGGATCGGCCCATGCGTGAGGTGAGCGACGAGCAGCGGCGTTCTCGGCTGGCCACCAGGCACGCGCTGGCGGTGCGTGCCGGTTCCGTGGAGGCAGCCGTGCGGGCGATGACCTGCCTGCACGCCACCGAGCCGCCGAGCGTCTACCTGTCCACGTTCGCCCGGGCCGAGGTGTCTCGTGGCGACATCGACCGGGCGCTCTACGAGGACCGCTCCGTGGCCAAGCAGCTGGCGATGCGCAGGACGTTGTTCACCTTCCCGCGCGATCTGCTGCCGGCCGTGTGGGGAAGTGCGTCGACACGCGTGGCGGCCCAGCTGAGCGCTCGGTTCGCCAAGGAGATCGAGGCAGCGGGCATCGCGAAGCGCGGCGACACGTGGACGACCCGAACCGGCAACAGGGTCCTGCGGTCCCTCGCCGATGACGGTCCCGCAACCACGATGGAGCTGCGACAGCGGATAGCGGCACTGGAACGGCGGCTCGAGGTCAGTCCCGGCAAGAAGTACGGCGGGGTCTTCCCGGTCGCCCCGCGCCTGCTCGGGATCCTGGCAGCAACCGGTCAGATCATGCGGGGGTCGAACACCGCCGACTGGCGGCTCTCGCGCAACCGGTGGACGCTGACCGAGGAGTGGCTCGGCGAAGCCGTCACCCGCGAGTCGTCGCACGAGGGTTACACCGAGCTGGTCCGTCGGTGGCTGTTCACCTTCGGTCCCGGCACGGAGACCGACCTGGTCTGGTGGCTGGGCAGCACCAAGGCCGCCGTACGCGCGGCACTGGGGGAGCTGGGAGCCGTCGAGGTCGAGCTCACCGAGGGGATGGGACACCTGCTGCCGGACGACCTCGAGGACGTGCCGGAGCCGGAGCCGTGGGCGGCCCTGCTGCCGGTGCTCGACCCCACCACGATGGGCTGGAAGCAGCGTGAGTTCTACCTCGACCCCGACGACGTGCCCTTCCTCTTCGACACCAACGGCAACGGCGGCACCACCGCCTGGTGGAACGGTCGCATCGTGGGGTGCTGGGTCCAGGACGACGACGCGGTGGTTCAGGTGGCGCTGCGACGCGATGTCGGACGCGAGGCGCGGGCGGCCCTCGACGCCGAGGCAGAGCGGTTGACCGCGTGGTTCTCCGGTGAGCGGGTCTCGTCCATCTACGCCTCGGCGCAGATGAAGTCCGCCCGGTTGCCTGAGGAGACGCGGACGTAGGGTCTTCGGGTGCCCAGCCCAGACAAGCGCAGCCAGCCCGAGCAGCAGGCTCCGCCTGTTCAGCGGCTCCGGATCCACTACGCCAAGCGTGGCCGGCTGCGGTTCACCAGTCACCGCGACTTCAGCCGGGCCTTCGAGCGCGCCGTGTTCCGGGCCAGGATCCCGATGGCGTACTCGTCCGGTTTCAACCCGCACCCGCGCATCTCCTACATGGGTGCCGCCCCGATGGGCTCGGCCAGTGAGGCGGAGTACGTCGAGATCGCCCTCGCCGAGGTGATCGACCCCGCTCGGGCCCACGCTGAGATCGACGAGGCGCTGCCGGACGGTCTCGATGTGATCGAGGTGGTGGTGAGTGCTGGGGACTCCCTTGCGGACCGGCTGGAGGGCTCCCGGTGGCAGATCACACTGATCGACGCGCCGGTCGAGGAGACGCGGAATGCGGTCGAGACGCTGCTCGCGACCGAGGAGGTGATGGTCGAGCGGATGACCAAGAAGGGGATGCGCAGCTTCGACGCCAGGGCGGCGATCGTGTCGGTGCTGGTCGCCGACGCGAGGTCCGAGGAGCAGCCGTGTGCGATACTCGACGTGGTCTTGCGGCACGGCTCGCCGTCTGTGAGACCCGACGACGTTCTCGCCGCTCTTCGCGAAACTTCTGGTCTTCGTGTCACCGCCGCACTACAGCAGCGACTGGCGCAGGGGCCGTTGGATCTTGAAGGCGGCACGGTGGGTGATCCATTGACACCCGACCGCGACGCGGCTGGTCAGTGAAGGTGACAGTTTCTCTGACGCGACGGCCCGGCGACCGCGGTTGGTGCCCAACGGGCCATGCACTCGACGCGAAGGCGCGGGGGATGTCGCCGCCGACCGAAGGCTTTTGACGTACGCCGCAGTGGATCCTCACCGCGCCGGGCGTCCGACCAGCACCGTCGCGAGGAACTGAACCGGACGACGTGCACTAGGAGCTCACCAGTGCTCGACAACGACCCGAACAACACCGACAACGGCCCCGAATCGGGCTCAGCGCCAGAATCAGCACCGGAATCAGCGCCGGCCCCGGCTGCAGGTCCGGAGAACAACCCCCAGGGCAACGCCGAGGGGAACCCCGACACGCCCGAGAGCGTCGGCGACATTGCGGCCGCCCAGCCGGCGAAGAAGACCGCAGCCAAGAGGGCCGCGAAGGCGCCCGCCAAGAAGGCTGCGGCGAAGAAGACCACCGCCAGGAAAGCAGCCAAGGCAGCCCCGAGCGAGCAGGGCGTCCTCGACGAGCCAGGCACGGCGGAGACGGCTTCGGTCGAGGGTGAGGCGAGCGACGAGGCCGTGGCCGAGAAGCCCAAGAAGAAGTCCGCGCCGAGGAAGCGGGCCGCCAAGAAGGTCGCGGTCGAGGACTCCGCTGGCTTGATCGCCAGTGAAACGACCAGTGAGCCGGGCGGCGACACGACCAGCGAAGCAGCGCCTGCTCCAGCGGCACCGGCCGTGCTGTTCCAGGCGCCCGAGTCGACTCCCGCGCCGGCGCGGAAGCGGACCACCAGGAAGGTGACCGCCAAGAAGTCCGGGGCGCCGGACCAGGCAGCGCCGGACCAGGAGTCGCCGGACCAGACAGCGCCGGACCAGGCAGCGCCGGACCAGGCAGCGCCGGACCAGGCAGCGCCGGACCAGAGGCAGCGCCGGACCAGACAGAGAGCTCGGAGGACGAGTCAGGCGACGGCGCGCCCGACCGCGGCCAGCGGACCCGCGGACAGGGCCGGGGTGGCCAGGCTGGCAACCGCGGCGGCAGGTCCGGCCAGGGTGGTCAACGTGGCAAGGGCTCGGACTCCGCCCAGGACGACGCCGCGGACGCCGACGACCAGGACGACACCGACGACGACTCCGGTGACGGTGACGGTGAAGGTGGCGCACGTCGTCGTCGCCGCCGTGGCGGCCGCCGTCGCCGCAAGCCCTCGGACGGGGAGGGTGGCGAGAACGACAACGCCGAGAACCAGTCCGACGACTCCGACGACTCAGACGACTCAGACGGGGACAACGACAGCAACGGTTCTCGCAGGCGTCGCCGACGTCGACGCACCGGCGACGACGCGGACGGCTCCGGCGACTCGGACAACGGCTCTCCGCGGGCGCGCAAGCAGCGCAACCCCGAGGACGAGATCACCAGCATCGGCGGGTCCACCCGCCTCGAGGCCAAGAAGCAGCGCCGTCGCGAGGGCCGGGAGGCCGGTCGCCGCCGCGCACCGATCGTGAGCGAGGCGGAGTTCCTCGCGCGCCGCGAGTCGGTCGATCGCGTCATGGTCATCCGGCAGAAGGACGACCTGACCCAGATCGGCGTCCTCGAGGACAAGGTGCTCGTCGAGCACTATGTCGCCCGGGAGTCGCAGACCTCCCTGATCGGCAACGTCTACCTCGGTCGGGTGCAGAACGTGCTCCCGTCCATGGAGGCTGCCTTCATCGACATCGGCAAGGGCCGCAACGCAGTCCTCTACGCCGGCGAGGTCAACTGGGCGGCCGTGGGGCACAAGGACGGTCAGCCTCGCAAGATCGAGTCCGTGCTCTCCTCGGGTCAGACGATCCTCGTGCAGGTGAGCAAGGACCCGGTCGGCCACAAGGGCGCACGGCTCACCGGACAGGTGAGCCTCCCGGGTCGTTTCCTGGTCTACGTCCCGGACGGAAACACCTCCGGGATCTCCCGCAAGCTTCCCGACACCGAGCGCAACCGTCTCAAGACCCTGCTCAAGCAGATCGTCCCCGACAGCGCCGGCGTCATCGTCCGTACGGCGGCGGAGGGCGCCTCCGAGGAGGAGCTCACCCTCGACGTCGAGCGACTCACCGCGCGGTGGGCCGAGATCGAGGAGAAGGTCAAGGCCGGCAAGTCGCCCCAGATGCTCTACGGCGAGCCAGACCTCACCCTCAAGGTGGTCCGCGACCTGTTCACCGAGGACTTCGCCAAGCTGGTCGTCCAGGGTGACGACGCCTGGAACCTCGTGGAGGGCTATGTCGCCCACGTCGCACCCGACCTGCAGGAACGACTCGAGCGCTACGAGCCGGGAGGGAACGGGTCGGAGAGCAAGAAGGACCTGTTCACCACCTATCGGGTCGACGAGCAGATTGCCAAGGGCCTCGACCGCAAGGTCTGGCTGCCCTCGGGTGGCTCGCTGATCATCGACCGCACCGAGGCGATGACGGTCGTCGACGTGAACACCGGGAAGTTCACCGGCTCGGGAGGCAACCTCGAGGAGACGGTCACCAAGAACAACCTCGAGGCCGCGGAGGAGATGGTGCGTCAGCTTCGTCTCCGCGACATCGGCGGCATCATCGTCATCGACTTCATCGACATGGTCCTGGAGTCCAACCGTGACCTCGTCCTGCGTCGTCTGGTGGAGTGTCTCGGTCGCGACCGGACCCGTCACCAGGTGGCCGAGGTGACCTCGCTCGGCCTCGTGCAGATGACCCGCAAGCGGATCGGCACCGGCCTGCTCGAGGCGTTCAGCACCGACTGTGAGCACTGCAAGGGACGCGGCCTGATGGTGCACGAGCACCCGGTCGAGTCCGGGTCGAGGTCCGAGGACGACGACTCGCGTGGACGCGGTCGAGGTCGAGGAGGCCGCAACCGGGGTCGTGGCAGCGACAGCGGCAACGGCGGCGGGAACAGCGGCGGCAACGGCGGCGGCAACGGCGGCGGGAACGGCGGGGCAGCCTCCGCGAAGCCCTCACCGGCTGACCTGGCCAACTCCCGGCCCCCGGAGAAGGTCGTCGAGGACGAGGCTGCTGACCTGACCGTGCACGAGCAGCCGGCCGAGCAGGTCCCCACCGAGACGGCCGATGCCCCAGCCGATGCCCCAGGCCGCATGCCCCGGCCGATGCCCCGGCCGATGCCCCGGCCGATGGCCCGGCCGATGCCCCGGCCGATGCCCCGGCCGATGCCCCAGCCGATGCCCCAGTGGCCCCGGTGGAGCCGGTGGAGCCGGTGGAGCCGGTGGAGCCGCCCCGGGCGGTCACCACCACCCGACGGCGTACGGCACGTCGCCCGGCAGGTCCGCCGAGCCAGCTCAACGAGGTGCCCACGAGCTCCGATGCTGAACCCTCCGACGAGAACCCGGAGGACGGCGCCGACGGCGAGGTCGGGGACGACACCGGCAACGGCAACTCCCTGCTGCACGTGCCCGTCAAGCGCAAGGGATCACGCAAGCGCTGACCTCCGGGGAGCCCGGGGAGCCCGGTCCGAGGGGGCCGTTTTGACCCTGCGACCGGCCAGCCCGTAAAGTTGAGCCTCGGTGTGCTCGCACACCCACACCACCTGCGCGGATCGCGGCCCCCGACCTAGCTTTCGGGTGCGAGTGCGCCGACGCAGAGCCTTCAGAGACTTTTGAACCAGACCCGAGGAGAGTGAGTCCGCCGTGTACGCAGTTGTGCGCGCTGGCAGCAAGCAGCAGAAGGTTGCTGTGGGCGATGTCATCGAGATCGACAAGATCGAGACCGGTGTCGGCGAGTCGTTGACCCTTCCCGTGGTGATGGTCGTCGACGGTGACCAGGTCACCGCGACCGGCCTGGACAAGGCCGGCGTGACGGTCGAGGTCCTCGGTGCCACCAAGGGCCCCAAGATCGTCATCCAGAAGTTCAAGAACAAGACCGGCTACAAGAAGCGCCAGGGTCACCGCCAGAAGTACACCCAGGTCAAGGTCACCGACATCTCCGTCTGACTCCTCCCGGTGGTTGAGCTCCTCGCAACCACCTCCACCACGAAGGACTACAGCTCATGGCTCACAAAAAGGGTGCAGCGTCCACCAAGAACGGGCGCGACTCCAACTCCCAGCGCCTCGGTGTGAAGCGCTATGGCGGACAGCTCGTCAACGCCGGCGAGATCATCGTCCGCCAGCGAGGCACCCACTTCCACCCGGGCAGCGGGGTCGGCCGCGGCGGTGACGACACCCTGTTCGCGCTGATCGCGGGCAGTGTGGAGTTCGGCACCAAGCGCGGACGTCGCGTCGTCAACATCGCGCCGGCGGGGGAGTAGCTCCCGCAGCTGATCCGATCCACCAGCGAGGGCGTTCCTGAGATCATCAGGGGCGCCCTTCGCCCTTTTCCTGCGACCCGACTCGCGACCCGATGCACGACACGGAAGGACCCACGATGGCAGTGCCGACGTTCATCGACCGCGTGACGCTGCACATCGTTGCTGGTCGCGGAGGCAACGGGGTGGCCTCGGTGCACCGCGAGAAGTTCAAGCCGCTCGGCGGCCCGGACGGCGGCAACGGCGGGCCGGGTGGATCGGTGATCCTGCGGGTCGACTCCGACGTGACCACCCTGATCGACTACCACCACAAGGCCCAGCGCACGGCTGAGCACGGCGGCCACGGAGCGGGGGGCCACCGCAACGGCGGCCACGGCGAGGACCTGGTCCTGCCCGTCCCGGACGGCACGGTGGTGACCGACCATTCGGGTCAGGTCCTGGCCGACCTCGTCGGTCCGGGAACCGAGATGGTCATCGCCCAGGGCGGGCGGGGAGGGCTCGGCAACGCCGCGCTGGCTTCGGCCAAGCGCAAGGCGCCGGGCTTCGCCCTGCTCGGGGAGCCGGGCGAGGACCTCGTTGTCAGCTTCGAGCTCAAGGTGGTGGCCGACGTCGGGCTGGTCGGCTTCCCGAGCGCGGGCAAGTCCAGCCTGATCGCCGCCCTCTCCCGGGCGCGGCCCAAGATCGCGGACTACCCGTTCACCACGCTCGTCCCCAACCTGGGTGTGGTGAAGGCCGGCGACACCACCTTCACCGTCGCCGACGTGCCTGGCCTGATCGAGGGCGCCAGTGAGGGCCGTGGGCTGGGACACGACTTCCTGCGCCACATCGAGCGCTGTGCCGCCATCGTGCACGTCGTCGATCTCGCCACCCTGGAGCCGGGCCGCAACCCGGTGGGTGACCTCGAGGTGATCGAGCAGGAGCTCCAGAAGTACGGCGGCCTCGAGGACCGTCCCCGACTGGTGGCGCTGAACAAGGTGGACGTCCCCGACGGACGAGACATGGCTGACCTGGTCTCCGAGGAGATCGGGCAGCTGGGGTGGAAGGTGTTCTCGGTGAGTGCCGCCAGCCACGAGGGCCTGCGCGAGCTGATGTTCGCGATGGCCGGGATCGTGGCTGCCCGACGCGCCCAGGAGCCGGTCAAGGAGACGACGCGGATCGTGATCCGGCCGAAGGCACTGACCGGGGGCACCGAGTTCACTGTCAAGGAGACAGGTGAGGGCTGGCGGGTGCGCGGCGAGAAGCCCGAACGCTGGATCCGGCAGACCGACTTCGGCAACGAGGAGGCCGTCGGCTTCCTGGCCGACCGTCTCAACCGGCTCGGGGTGGAGCAGAAGCTGGTCGCGCTGGGAGCTGTCGAGGGCGATCCCGTCCTCATCGGCGACCCGGCCAACGCCGTCGTCTTCGACTTCAAGCCCGGGATCGACGCCGGCGCCCAGATGCTGGGCCGCCGTGGCGAGGACCAGCGTTTCACCGAGGACCGACCCGCTGCCGGACGTCGGCGCGCCATCGACGAGGCGATGCCGGAGCGCGGCGAGACCGAGGTGCGCGCCGACGTCGCCCGACGCCTCGACTCCTCCACGGCCGTCAGCGAGGACGAGGACGAGGAATGAGCCGTGACGCCGTGGTGTCCGCCGCGCGCGTGGTGGTCAAGGTCGGCTCCTCGTCGCTGACGACCGCTGAGGGTGGAATCGACCCGGAGCGCGTCTTCGCCCTCGTGCACAGCCTGATCGGCGTCCGCGAGCGCGGCGCCGACCTGGTGCTGGTCTCATCCGGTGCGATCGCCGCAGGGCTGTCACCGCTCGCCTTCAAGCGTCGACCGCGTGACCTGGCCCGCCAGCAGGCAGCGGCATCGGTCGGGCAGGGCATCCTGGTGCACCGCTACACCGAGGAGTTCGCCCGCCACGGTCAGGTCACCGGGCAGGTGCTGCTCACCCTCGACGACGTCACGCGCCGCAGTCACTACCGCAACGCGCAGCGGACCTTCGCCAAGCTGCTCGAGCTCGGGGTGGTGCCGATCGTGAACGAGAACGACACGGTGGCCACCTCGGAGATCCGGTTCGGCGACAACGACAGGCTCGCTGCCCTGACGGCGCACCTGGTGCACGCAGACCTGCTGCTCCTGCTCTCCGACGTCGACGGGCTCTACGACGCCCCGCCCAACCTGGCCTCGAGCCGGCTGATCCCGGACGTGACCGACGCCAGCCAGCTCGATGGCATCCGGGTCGGACGAGCCGGGGCGTCAGGAGTCGGCACCGGCGGCATGCAGACCAAGCTGGAGGCCGCGCGGATCGCCACCGGCGCCGGGATCCCGGTCGTCCTCACCGACATGGCGAACGCGCACGCTGCGCTCGCGGGGGAGCAGACGGGGACCTATTTCCACCCCACCGGGCGGCGCCGACCGACCAGGTTGCTCTGGCTGGCCCACGCCACGGAGCCCAAGGGCCGGATCGTGCTCGATGAGGGAGCCGTGCGCGCGGTCACCGAGCGACGGGCCTCGTTGCTGCCGGCCGGGATCACTGGCGTGGCGGGCGGGTTCGTGGCCGGTGACCCGGTCGACCTGGTCGATGAGCGCGGCCGGGTGGTCGCCCGTGGCCTGGTCAACTACGACGCCATCGAGCTGCCCGGTCTACTGGGTCGCTCCACCCACGAACTGGCTCGTGAGCTGGGTGCCGCGTACGAACGCGAGGTCGTGCACCGCGACGACCTCATCGTGTTCTAGGCCGCACCACGAATAAATCTGTTTCGCTTCGCTCGGCAGTCCACGTCGTGGACACTTGGGTCACTGGGTGCTGTGCCCAGTGCCAAGGGGGCTGAGTGAACAAGGTCGTACGTCACTGGCACGTCACCTTGACCCTCTCCGGTGAGGCGGCCGAGCCGCTCATCGTCCGAGGGGCGATGCAGCGACTCAACGAGGAGCGTCCGTTCCTGGACTCGGTGGTCTCCACAGCTGGGTCGGTGGAGATCCAGTTCTGGGACGAGGGCGAGAGCATGCTCGACGTCGCCTCGCTGGCCATGCGCCTGTGGAACGAGCACCGCGAGTCAGCCAAGCTTCCGCACTGGGAGGTGGTCGGCCTCGAGATCGTGGCGAAAGACCTCCGTGAGAGCCGCGGGGCCCTGGGGCGACGCGCCTGAGTCCGGAGCACCTGCGCTGGATAGTCTGGGCGCATGCCCGACTCCGCCTTCACTGCGGTCGCCACCCGCGCCCGGATGGCGTCCACCGAGCTCGCGCTCGCCACTCGCGCCGTCAAGGATGCTGCGCTCGAAGCCATGGCCGGCGCGCTCCTGGCCGACGAGGAGCGCCTCCTTGCCGCGAACCTGGCCGACGTCGAGACGGCCACCGAGTCGGGGACTCCTGAGCACCTGGTCGACCGGCTCCGCCTGGATCGCAGCCGGCTCGCCGCGATGGCCCAGGGTCTGCGTGACGTAGCCGGCCTGCCAGACCCGGTAGGCGAGGTGCTCCGGGGCTCGACGCTCGCCAACGGGCTGCAGCTGCGCCAGGTGCGGGTGCCCTTCGGAGTCGTCGGGATCATCTACGAGGCCAGACCCAACGTCACCGCCGACGCCGTCGGCATCTGTCTCAAGAGCGGCAACGCGGTGCTGCTCCGCGGCTCGTCCAGCGCGCTGCAGTCCAACACCGCGATCGTGACCACGCTCCGGCGCGCGGCCTGGAGGTCGGGGCTCCCCGAGGACGTGGTCCAGCTGGTCCCGGGGGAGGGACACGAGTCTGTCAAGGAGCTGATGAGGGCACGCGGGCTGGTCGACGTCCTCATTCCGCGGGGCGGCGCCGGCCTGATCGCCTCGGTGGTGGAGCAGTCGACGGTGCCGGTCATCGAGACGGGGGTCGGCAACTGCCACGTCTACGTGGACGCGGCGGCCGACCTCGACATGGCGGAACGGATCGTGCTCAACGCCAAGACCCACCGGACCTCCGTGTGCAACGCAGCGGAGTCACTCCTGGTGCACCAGGACGTGGCCGCCGAGTTCGTGCCACGTATCGTCGCTTCGTTGCAGTCGGCCGAGGTGTTGATCCACGGCGACGACGTGTTCGCGGATCACGAGGGAGTGCTGCCCGCCACCGAGGAGGACTGGTCGACGGAGTACCTCGCGCTCGAGATCTCCGCGGCCGTCGTACCCTCGCTCGATGCGGCGATCGCGCACATCCGCCGCTACTCCTCCAGCCACTCCGACGCCATCGTGACGGACTCACAGCCCAGCGCACAGCGGTTCGTCGCGTCGGTCGACTCCGCAGCGGTGCTGGTGAACGCCTCGACGAGGTTCACCGACGGTGGAGAGTTCGGCTTCGGCGCCGAGATCGGCATCTCCACCCAGAAGCTGCATGCGCGGGGCCCGATGGGTCTGCCGGAGATGACGTCCACGAAGTATGTCGTCACCGGAGACGGCCACGTCCGGTGAAGCTGCTCTGGCTCACGTTGGGCTTCGGCGCGATCTCCGCAGTCATCCCCGTGTTCAACATGGAGGCCTACATCTCCGTGCTCTACGCCAACACGCAGCAGCACTCGGCCCTCACCGTGGCGTTCGTCGGGTCGCTGGGGCAGAACCTCGGCAAGCTGGTCTGGTACTACATCTGCCTCGGCGCCCTCGATCTTCCCTGGCTCAAGAAGCGCCTGGACACCCCCAAGCGGCAGGCCAGCTTCCAGCGCTGGCGCAGCTTCGTGCACGGCCGCCCGGTGATGAGCGGGCTCCTCGTCTTCATCTCGGCCGCGGTGGGCTTCCCGCCGTTCTTCGCGATGGCGATGGTGGCGGGCACCCTGAGGATGAACGTCGTGGTCTTCTTCGTCGCCGGACTGCTGGGCCGGACCCTGTTCTTCCTGGCCTGGCTCCTCGGCGTCGGCCTGATCTTCAACTGACCCACTGCACCGGTGGGGTCGGTCAGGTGCCGACCACGGTGACCCAAGCGCGTCCCGAGCCGATAGGCTGTCCGCCATGCCGAGTCTCCTGATGCTGCTGCCGCTGAACGTCGAAGAGGGCGCTGGGGTAACGCCCTACGTGATCGGCATCGGCACCCTGCTGTTCCTGTTCGCCCTGATGGGCACCCTGCTGGCCTTCGGCAAGGGACGCGAGCACTCCTGAGCACGACGCCTGCCCGTCTCTGCGACGAGCCCGTGCAACCCGCCACTCGTCGGCGGGTCGGTGTGATGGGCGGAACCTTCGACCCGATCCATCACGGTCACCTCGTGGCCGCGAGCGAGGTGCAGGCGTGGTTCGACCTCGACGAGGTCGTCTTCGTGCCGACCGGGGAGCCGTGGCAGAAATCGGACCGGGAGGTCTCGCCAGCCGAGCACCGCTACCTGATGACGGTCGTCGCCACCGCGTCGAACCCCCGGTTCACCGTGTCCCGCGTCGACATCGACCGCGGCGGCCCGACGTACACCATCGACACGCTGCGCGACCTGGCCAACGACCTGCCTGAGGCAGACCTCTACTTCATCACCGGCGCGGACGCGCTCGCCGAGATCTTCACCTGGCGCGACGCCAAGGAGCTGTTCGGGCTCGCGCGCTTCGTCGGGTGCACCCGACCGGGCTATGAGATGAGTCCCAGCACCCTGGACGGGATCCCCAGCGACCGGGTGACCATCCTGGAGATCCCTGCGCTGGCGATCTCCTCGACCGAGTGTCGCGAGCGCCGGGCGAAGGGCGAGCCCGTCTGGTACCTCGTCCCGGACGGCGTGGTGCAGTACATCTCCAAGCACAAGCTCTACTCCACGAAGGTGCAGGCCGAATGACCGCAACCGAGCACGCCATCGAACTGGTGCACGCCGCAGCCCGGGCCGCCTCGGACAAGCTGGCCGAGAACATCCTGGCCTTCGACGTCAGCGAGCAGCTGGTGATCACCGACGCCTTCCTGCTCTGCTCGGCGACCAACGAGCGACAGGTCAAGTCGATCGTCGACGAGGTCGAGGACAAGCTGCGCGAGATCGGTGCCAAGCCCGTACGCCGGGAAGGTGAGCGCGACGGGCGATGGGTGCTGATCGACTATGCCGATCTCGTCGTGCACGTCCAGCACACCGAGGAGCGCGAGTTCTATGCCCTGGAGCGTCTCTGGCGTGACTGCCCGGTCATCGCGCTGCCAGCAGACGTGACCTCCGGTCGTGGTCGCTGACCTGCGCGCCGTCACCCTCGAAGGGCGCGGCCGGAGCATCATCCTGCTGCGACACGGGCAGACGGCGTGGAACGCCGAAGGCAGGGCGCAGGGCCATGCAGACGTGGGCCTGGATCACATCGGCCGCGACCAGGCGGAGACGGTGGCCCGGGTCCTGGCTGCTCTCGACCCGGTCCTGCTGGTCACCAGTGACCTGGCTCGTGCGCGCGAGACGGCCGCGTTCCTGGAGAAGGAGACCGGCCTGACCGCGGTCGAGGACCCTCGCTGGCGCGAGTACGACCTGGGTGAGCGGACCGGCCTCACCCTCGCCGAGTTCGGGGAGCGGATCGGCGCCGAGTTCGACGGCTGGTGGGACGTGCACGCACACGTCGAGGTGGCCGGCGCGGAGTCTCCGGCGCAGCTCGCCGACCGCGTGCTCCCGGCGTTCGAGGAGGTCCTCGGGCGGCTCGGGGAGGGCGAGACTGCGGTGGTCGTCACGCACGGCGCCTCCCTCAGGGTTGCCGTGGCCGGCATCCTCGGCTGGCCCGTCGAGAGCGCCACCGACCTCGAGACCATGGCCAACTGCGGCTGGGCGACGCTCGCCGAGACGGGGTCGGGAAGACTGCGCCTCTCGTCGTACAACCGGACGGTCGCGGTGTCGCCCCCCGATTAGCATCGCCGGTCGGCGTTGGCTAAGATTCCCCGCGTTGCCCAGATTCGGGTGATGGGGCTGTGGCGCAGTTGGTAGCGCACTTGCATGGCATGCAAGGGGTCAGGGGTTCGAATCCCCTCAGCTCCACCCAACTCTCAGCACGGCGCGTGCGGCCTCCAGCCTGGCCACGGGAATGCGGAACGGTGAGCAGGAGACGTAGTCGAGTCCCGCGGCCTCGAAGAAGTGGATCGAGTCCGGGTCTCCTCCGTGCTCGCCGCAGACGCCGAGGGTGAGGTCCGGTCGTGCCGTTCGACCCTTGGTCACGGCGGTGGTGATCAGCGAGCCGACGCCCTCGGTGTCCAGTGACTCGAACGGCGAGACCGGCAGGATCGCCCGGCTGAGGTAGGCAGGGAAGAAGGTGGCCTCCACGTCGTCGCGGGAGAAGCCCCAGGTCATCTGGGTCAGGTCGTTGGTCCCGAAGGAGAAGAAGTCCGCCTCGCTGGCGATCTGGTCAGCGGTCAGAGCAGCGCGTGGCACCTCGATCATCGTGCCGACGCGGTGGGGCACGGCGAAACCGCGCTCGGACTCGACCTGGTCGGCCACCCGGGTCAGCTCGCGGCGCATTCGCGCCAGCTCGGCCACGGTGGAGACGAGCGGCACCATGATCTCCGGCCGTGGATCTCCACCGGCCACCATCCGGTCAGCTGCGGCCTCGAGGATGGCCCGCGCCTGCATGGCGACCAGTCCGGGCACGAGCAGTCCGAGCCGGACGCCGCGCAGACCCAGCATCGGGTTCTGCTCGTGCGCAGCGCGCACGGCCGCCAGCAGGCGGTGCCGGGCGGGGTCGCTCCGGCCGTTCTCGTCCTCCAGCGCCACGTCGACCGAGAGCTTCGTCAGATCGGGCAGGAACTCGTGCAGCGGAGGGTCGATCAGCCGGATCGTGACCGGCAGCCCGTCCATCTCGGCGAGGATCCGGGTGAAGTCGTCACGTTGCAGGGGCAACATGGCGGCCAGGGCAGCGTCGCGATCCTCGTCGTCGGTGGCGAGCACCAGGTCCTCGACCAGGACGCGGCGGGCGCCGAGGAACATGTGCTCGGTGCGGCACAGCCCGATGCCCTGACCGCCGAACCGTCGGGCACGAGCGGCGTCCTCGGGGGTGTCGGCGTTGGCGTGCACCTCCATCCGACGTACGCCGTCGGCGTGGGCCAGGAGTGCTGCCACGGCGTCCACCAGGGGGTCGTCGACCTCCTGGCCGTCGAAGTAGCTGACGAGGGCGGAGTCGACGACGGGAACCTCGCCGGCGAAGACCTGTCCGGTCGTCCCGTCGAGGGAGATGACGTCGCCTTCGTGGAGGACCGGACCACCCCGAACCTGGACCTGGCGGCCCACGGGGTCGACGGTCAACGCCTCGGCTCCGCAGACGCATGGGCGTCCCATGCCGCGGGCCACGACGGCGGCGTGCGAGGTCTTGCCACCACGACTGGTGAGGGTGCCGCGCGCGGAAGCCATGCCCTGCAAGTCGTCGGGGTTGGTCTCCTCGCGCACGAGGATCACGTCTTCTCCGCGTTCGCTCCACTCCACGGCTGTCTCGGCGTCAAGAACGATCCGACCGACGGCGGCACCAGGAGAGGCGCTGACACCGACGGTGAGGAGCTCGCGCGTGGCGAGGTCATCGAACCTGGGAAACATCAGGCGTACGAGCTGCGCGCCGGTCACGCGGGCGAGGGCCTCGTCGAGCGTCACCAGCCCTTCACCCACCATGGCGTAGGCGATCCGGAAGGCCGCTTCGGGCGTGCGTTTGCCCACGCGGGTCTGAAGCATCCAGAGCTTGCCGTCCTCGATGGTGAACTCGATGTCGCACATGTCGCGGTAGTGGTGCTCCAGGACGGCCATGTTCTCGAGGAGCTCGTCGTAGGAAGGCCTGTCCAGCACAGCGAGGTCCATCAGGGGAACCGTGTTGCGAGTGCCGGAGACGACGTCCTCGCCCTGTGCGTGCTCCAGGTAGTCGCCGTACACACCGCTGGCGCCCGTGGCCGGGTCGCGGGTGAACGCGACTCCCGACCCGGAGGCCGAACCTCGGTTGCCGAAGACCATCGCCTGCACGTTCACCGCTGTGCCGAGCGCCTCGGAGATGTGCTCGCGGTGTCGGTAGAAGGTTGCCCGGGGCGTGTGCCAGGAGTCGAAGACCGCCCGCACGGCGAGGTCGAGCTGCTCGCGGGGGTCCTGCGGGAACCCGCGGCCGGCGTACTGCAGCACGAGCCCCTGGTAGGTGTTCACCAGCTCTCGCAGGTCGTCGACCTCCAGCGCGGCATCATCGATGCGCGAGCGACTGTCCTTGAGGTCAGCCAGCGCGGTGGCGAAGACCTTGGGCTCGATCCCCAGCACGGTGCTCCCGAACATCTGGATCAGGCGACGGTAGGAGTCGAGAGCGAACCGCTCGCCTCCGTGCCGGGCGAGGCCGTGCACGGACTCGTCGTTGAGGCCGACGTCGAGCACGGTTTCCATCATGCCCGGCATTGAGAACTTCGAGCCCGAACGGACCGACACGAGCAGTGGGTCCGAAGGGTCACCCAGCCGGCGGCCCATGTCTCGCTCGAGCCGGGCGAGGTGGTCGCCCACCTCACTGTCGAGACCCTCCGGAGCTGCACCGTCGCGGAGGTAGGCGCGACAGGCCTCCGTGGTGATGGTGAATCCCGGCGGGACCGGCAGTCCGAGTCGGCACATCTCGGCCAGGTTGGCGCCCTTGCCTCCCAGCAGATCCGACTGGGAGCGGTCGCCTTCGGCGAAGTCACGTACGTAGGTCGTCATGCGGGTTCAGAGCTCGACGACGTCGTCGACGGGCCGCCGCGGCGTGCGTTCGAGTGGCTTCCGGGTGGTTTCCAGCCAGCCGATCCGGGCCAGGATCAGCGGGTGTGCGAGGCCGTCGAACACGTCCTGGTGCAGGGCGCGACGGGTCTCGTCGACCTCGATGACCTGGCTCAGCGGCACGATCGAGAGGCCGTCGTGCGTGGCCTGCAACCACAGGGCGCTCAGCGTCTGACCCGCCTCCCACCACGATCTTTGGTCGTCGCCCGCGGAGCAGATGGCCACGAGGCCGTCCGAGCTCTCGACCACCCGTGCGGCGTCTCGAGCCTTCGTGTCTGCTGCCTCCATCTCGGAGGCGAACCGGTTGGGACGGTCTGGCGGACGACCGTGTGCGCGCGGGGAGGCGTTCGCCAAGGGCATCCCGTCCGCGAGGGTGTCGACGATCCACTCGCGTTGTTCCTCCGCGAAGCGCGGATCCATGGCTTGCACGTCCATCGCAGACTGGAGCAGCTCCTCCGCGCGATAGCGGGCGGTCACGTCGGCGATGGGGATGACATGGGCACCCCAGCCGGCAGCCGCCTTGGCCAGGTGGGCGAGCCGGGAGTCGGGGATCGGCCACGAGGTGAAGCGTCGGCGGTCGGTGCGCCGTTCCTCGAGTGCCTGGAGCGACTCCAGGGCTTCGGTGGTCCGGGTGCCGCGAGAGAGGTTGATCCGCGCGAGGAGGGTCTCGCCATCACGCGCCGTCACCAGGTCGGCGGAGGCCGTGAGGCCACTGGCCCGCGCGGCGACAATCGCGTGGTGGAGCGCCGCGCCGCAGCTCAGGGTCAGATTGCGTCCCGAGGGGTCGCTGACCTGAAGCTGTCGGCGGCGGTCGACGTGCAGCTCGATCGTGGCGTCATCGACCACGTGCCAGCGCCAGGGTTGGGTGTTGTGCACGCTGGGGGCGCGGCAGGCCAGCTCGATGACGTGAAGAGCGAGGGCTCTGGTGGGTGTGCTCATGGGATGCCTCCTCGGTTGTTCCGAGCCTCGCCTCGCAGAGCCTGGAACGGCAGGGGCGTAAGTCCCAAGAGCGCGGGCCCTTGAGCAGGACCGGTCACCGGAGGAAAGTTGGTCGCCGATCTCAGCTCCCCGAACACGAACCTCCTGTACGACCAGTAGCGGAACACCGTGCCCAGGGCCAGGCCGATCACGTTGGCCGAGATGTTGTCGGCGAGTCGGCTGGTGAGGCCGAGCAGGTCGTGCGAGATGGCCAGGGTCGCGACCGAGAAGCTGAGTCCCACGACGTTGAAGACGATGAACAGAGCGATCGCCCGACGTCGGTCTCCAGCGGCCTGCCCTCGCCAGGTCAGGAGCGAGTTGCCCAGGTAGGTCACCACCATCGCGAGGGCCACTGCCAACACCCGGGCGTACGACGGGTCCGCCGTACTCAGCAGGGACTGTGACCGCAGGAGGTTGAACGAGGCGACGTCGACGATGTACCCGACCCCACCAACCGTCAGGAAGGTGACGACCTCCGGCGAGGTGAGCTTGGCCAGAAGCCGCTCAGACGGCCACATCATGACGACCTTCGCGCCTACGGGGTGGCTGCACCGCGGAGTCCGGACGGTGGGCCAGCTCCCGCCAGCGCCAGGTCAGCACGCGGAGCATCGCCTCCCGGACGATGTCCCTGGTCATCTTCGAGGTGCCTACGGCGCGGTCGGTGAAGGTGATGGGCACTTCGGTGATGTGCAGCCCGAGGCGGCTGGCGCGCCAGGTGTTCTCGATCTGGAAGCAGTAGCCGTTCGACTCCGAGTGCACGGCTCCGATCGCTTCCAGCGCTTCTCGCCGGAACGCCTTGAAGCCGGCAGTCGCGTCGCGGACGGGCATGCCCAGGACCAGGCGCACGTAGAGGTTGCCTCCGCGAGAGATGGCACGGCGCCGCAGCGGCCAGTTGCGCACTGCCCCGCCGCGCGCGTAGCGGGACCCGATGGCGACATCTGCGTTCTCGAGGGCCGCCAGGAGCGCCGGGACGCGATCAGGTGGGTGGGAGAGATCTGCATCCATCTGGACGATGGCGTCGTAGGGCCCGGCCAGGGCCCAGCTGAACCCTGCGCGGTACGCCGCGCCGAGGCCGTCCTTCTGCAGACGAGTGAGCAGGTGCAGCCGATGGCGGTACTCGGGACGGGAGACCACGAGCCTCGCCGTCCCGTCGGGGCTGTTGTCGTCCACGACGAGAACCTCAACGTCCGGCGCCGCCCGGAGCAGGGCGTCGAGCATGGTGGCGATGCCCTCGGCCTCGTTGTAGGTGGGGACGACCACCACGGTCCTCATGGGAGCTCCGCTGCCAGGTCACGGGTGAGGCTGCTGAAGGAGGAGGCGGAGAGGTCCGTGGCCGGGGAGCCCAGATCAGGTGCCTGCCGCGTCACGTGACGGTGGAGATAGATGGTGTGCCCGTCGACCTGTGCCACCGGGTCGTAGTGGGCGGCGAGCATCTGGGTGGTGGCGGGGCCCTGGTGGGTGGACCAGGTCTCGACGCGGGTCCAGGTCACGAACCACGTGGGTGCGTTGGGTCCGGCCAGGAGAGTGTCGAGCTGGGTGCGATGGGGGTCGAGGGTGCGCGCCGGGAGGCTCCACAGGTACGGGTACGGCGAGGTGAGGCCTGAGGCTCGGGTGACGTCAGCGTGGCCCCAGGTCGTGACGATCGTGTCGTGGGGACCCGACACCCGCCCGATCGCCTCCCCGACTGAGGTGCCGGCCGTGGTGTGCGCGTAGCCGAGGTAGATGGACAGCGTGACGACGGCCGCCAGCGAAGTGGCGCCGAGCACGATTCTCGCACCGGCCTGACGCTGTGCGACGAGAAGGCCCGAGAGCACTGCCATCGGGACGACGAGCTGGAGCAGGTAGTGGTCCCAGTAGCTGCCTCCCAGTGCGATCGAGACGATGTCGAAGAGCACGGTGGCGACCAGGCCCCACACGGCCGTGCTGCGCAGGCGACGCGAGCGGAGAGCCTGCGTCGCGACCAGCATGATGATCCCCCCACCGCTCACCACCCAGGACACGAGCAGCATCCACAGCCGTTCGTCGGCCGCGGTGCGGTTCGAGGCGGCCATGACACGTCCGGCTTCGATGCGGAAGGGATACATGGCGTCAAAGACGCCGGCCGGCGACGTGCCGTGCGCCATCGTCCACAGGGCCACCACACCGAGGCAGGCAAGCGCCCCGACCGTGACACCCACACAGACGCACACCAACCTCGATGTGGTCATCTCACCTCGTCGTCGTGCAACGAGCAGGGTCACGCACGCGAACACCGCGACGTCGGCCATGTTCTGCTTCACGAGCAGAGAGGCCATCGTCGCCGCCCCAGCCAGGGCTGCGGTCCCGGAGGCGCGACGTGCGCCTGGGTCGATCGCGCTCAGGACCGCCGCCAGCCCGACCACCACGAACGGAGCAGCCAGCAGCTCACCGTTGACTGACTGACCACCCCAGCACGATCAGGACGGTGGCGAGACAGCCGATGAGGCGCAGGGGCACGAGACCGCCGAGCTGAGCGGCGAGCCGGAAGATGGTGATGAGCAGCGGCGGGCGATCCACCCAGTAGTGGCCGTAGAGGGAGGACCCGCCCGAGTGCCACTGCTGGCCCACCAGGAGAAATCCTGCCTCGTCCCGGCTGGGATCGAGGGCCAGGAACGGGAGCCGGACGAGCACGGCGACCAGCGCGATCACCGGGACGGCGTACTGCTCGAGTCCCCGCAGGTGATGCGGGTGTCGCGAACGCCGGGTCGCGACGGTGGTGGTTGCCGCCGAGAAATCTCGGCCACGGTCGTCGAGAGTGCCGACGAGTACCTCTCCGGGGACCTGGGTCTCGGCCTGGCAGCCGCCACGGCGGTCGTCAGCCTGTGCTTCGCCGGCACGCTCATCTGGCAGCTCTCCACCCGCGCCTACGTGGTTGGCATCTACTGGGTGACGGTGCTGCTGGCCAGTGCAGTCGCTGCAGTCCTGTCCTCGAACATGACCGAGGACCTGGGGCTGAGTGCTGGAGGCAGCGCTGCCCTCTGGTGGGTCGCCCTCACGCTCATCCTCCTGGGCTGGTACGGCGGCGAGCGCACGGTCTCAGTCCACACCATCTGCACACGCCGCCGGGAGGCCTGGTACTGGTGCGCCATCCTCTGCAGCTTCGCACTGGGCTCATCGGTCGATGCCCTCGTTTCGGAAGGTCTCGCACTCGGTCGCGCGACCGCGGTCCTCATCTTCGTTGGTCTGCTGGGTGTGATCTGCATCGCCCACTTCGGCTTGAAGATGAACGCGGCGCTGACCTTCTGGGCCGCCTGCGTCGTGGCGAGGCCGTTCGGCAGTTCCGCTGGTGGACTGCTGTCTGCGGCCACCGGGGACGGCGGTCTTGGTCTGGGGGCGAGCGCGACGAGCACGATTCTGCTGGTCCTGCTTCTCCTGCTCGTCGGTTGTTGTTCGGCCCCCTTCCGGCGGTCAGGTGCCGGTCAGGTCAGAACGGTTCGTGCCCGTGGTGCGGACCTGTGAGGGGGAGGATGGGGCGATGAACGTTGATGTCCAGGTGGAGACCACGATCAGGCGACCCCTCAGCGTCGTCGCGGCGTTCGCCGGCGACCCTTCGAACGCACCGGAGTGGTACGCCAACATCCGGTCCGTTGAATGGAGGACGCCCCCACCCGTCGCAGTCGGCTCCCGGATGGATTTCGTGGCCCGGTTCCTGGGGCGGCGACTGGCCTACACCTACGAGGTGGTCGACCTCGAGCCCGAGCGGCGGCTGGTGATGCGCACGGTCAACGGCCCGTTCCCGATGGAAACGACCTACACCTGGGAGGCTGCTGATGGGGGCAGCACGCGGATGACTCTGCGCAACGTGGGGAACCCGTCGGGCTTTTCCCGGGTCGCGGCTCCGATGATGAAGCCTGCGATCAGGCGGGCCACCACCAAGGACCTCGCGTGCCTCAAGACGATGCTCGAGCACGGACCGCCGTGAGAACAGCCACCGCCGGTCTCCCGGCGGTGGCTCCTCCCAGTCGGGGGGTCAGGCCTCGATCGCGGTCCTCTTGTCCTCGCTCGAGTGCTGGAGCTCGATCTTGCGCGGCTTCGCCTTCTCAGCGACCGGCACCGTGAGCCGTACGACGCCGTCCGCGTAGCCGGCCTCGATGCGCTCGAGGTCGAGGTTGTCCCCGAGGACGAGCTGACGGCTGAACCGTCCACGCGGTCGCTCCGACGCGAGCATCTCCCAGTCGCCGTTGCGCGCGACCCGCTCGGCGCTCAAGGTCAACACGTTGCGCTCGACGTCCAGGTCGATGCTCTGTGGGCTCACCCCGGGAA
The DNA here is from genome assembly GCA_963781335.1 of uncultured Actinomycetota bacterium. Taxonomy (GTDB): domain Bacteria; phylum Actinomycetota; class Actinomycetes; order Propionibacteriales; family Nocardioidaceae; genus Marmoricola. The sequence continues at coordinate 44,629 of CAWAFS010000031.1, forward strand.
GATCGAACTCGATGACGAACCGGTCGCCCTCGCGCCAGGCGTCCATCGGCATCACCACGGGGCGGTTGGTGGTGCCCAGGAGCTGCTGGGTCAGGCGGTCGAAGTCACGGAATGGGTCGGTGTTTCGCAGCAACATGGTGTCCTCCTGATCCTTGGTGGATCTATACTGGCAGTTACAGGTTTTATATAACCCAGAAGCCATCGCGATGCAAGTCGTCCGGCCGAAGAATTTGGAGCAGCCATGACGGAACGCACGACCGGGGTCTTCGCCATCTCGGTGGCGGCGGAGATGGTCTCCATGCAGGTGCAGAACCTGCGCGTCTACGAGCGGCACGGCCTGGTCGAGCCCGACCGGACGCCCGGCGGGACGCGGCTCTACAGCCCCTCGGACCTCGACGTACTCGCCCACATTCGCGACCTCCTGGCGGACGGGCTCAATCTCGCCGGCATCAGTCGGGTGCTCGCCCTCGAGGCCGAGGTGCTCCGGCTCGAGCGGACGAACCAACGACTGCGAGCGCGCAGAGCGAACCACTAGCCGCATAGCTGGGGGTCGAGCCGGAGTCAGGTGCGGTGGTCGATGCGAAGCAGCACGCCGCGCTCGCCGAACTTCCGCGCCTCGCCGGCCACGAGTCCTGTGTCCGACAACAGGCGGGTCACCGCCTCGACCTGGCGGTCGGGACCGAGCTGGAGCAGGGCGACGCCACCGTCGGCGAGGTGTTCCCGGATCGCCGCCACGCACGCGCGTACGACGCCGAGCCCGTCGTCGCCACCGTCGATGGCGAGCAGTGGGTCCTCGGGGAAGCGTTGGGTCTCCGAGCGTCGGACCCAGGGCGGGTCGGCGATGATCAGCGGGAACTTCTCCCCAGCCATGAGCACCCGCTCGATGAGGCCCTCCCGGATCTCGACCCGGTCCCCGAGGCCGGCCGCGAGAGCGTTCGCCGTCGTGTAGGCGGCAGCCACGGGGTTCACGTCGACGCAGACGAGCCGTCGCTCGCTACCGGCGATGGCGAGCAGCCCGATCTGTCCGGCGCCCGAGCAGAGCTCGAGGACGTCGCCCGCGGGCAGTGTCGGCAGCAACTCGGCCGCCCACCGTGACTGGTTCTCGGTCCAGGCGCGTGGGCGGAGCACCCGGTCGTCGAAGGCGATCTGCATGCCGCCGAAGTCGATGGTCTCGCGTTGCAGGTCGGTCATGTGCTCGGGATCGACTTGTGGGTGCTGTCGCACCAGGGCTTGCGCGACGACTTGCCGCATGCACAGACGGCCACTACGGGTCTGGTGACGGGGTGCTCCTCGCCCGCCTCGTCACGGATCGTGTCGGCTCCGCGCACCAGAAGTGGCCCTCCAGGACACTGCCGGACGGTGACCGGGCCGCTCACGAGGCCCGCTCCAGCTGGGTGGTCCAGCGGTCGAGGAGCTCTGCCCCCGCCAGAGAGTCCAGGTGCAGGCACGCGGCGGCACCGAACAGGACGTCTTCGCGCAGGGACGGGTCGTCGGTCACCATGGCGCCGCAGATGTCGTTCGACGCGACGTGCTCGTGCACCGCATCTGCCTCGACGTGCTCGTGGAAGTACTCCGCCACAGCGTCCGGGAGACCGACGCGGGCCAGCCCGCCCGCGATCTTGCGACAGGGCACCGAGCTCGATGCCTCGAACGCGGCGAGATGTCCCATCGCGGCACCGCGCAGGCGACGGTTCAGCCCGAACATGGTCATCACGTTCGTGCACGCGAGGCTGAGCGCCGAGACGTCGTTGATGTAGGCGCCGTAGTCCCGGTCCAGGCCTGCAGCCTCGAGGGCGTCGGCATACAACGTGGCGTGCAGCCGCTCGGCCCGGCCGGCGCCGTACTCGTCGTACTGCAGCTCCGCCAGTGCTGCCTTGGCGGGTCCGTCCAGACGGGGTAGCACGAAGGACTGGGCGTCGGACTCCTTCAGCTGCTGGACGCTGCGTTCACGCAGGTAGTCGACCAGCTGCTCACGGCTCGCCCTTCGCTGCATGAAGGCCGCGGGGGAGGGGCTGTCGTCCGCCGCGACGAGGTCGAGCAGCTGCTGCCCGATGTCGCCGTCGCCGGCCAGGTCCTGCAACAGCCCGCGAGTCGCGTCCCGGAGCTCCTGCTCCATGCGGCGCTCGATGGCTCGCCTGAGGGTCAGCAGGCCGACGTCCCACTCCATGTCCGCAGGGACATTCTCGAAACCGCGGTAGTGCAGCTCGTAGATGACCCACAACGCCAGCTGGACGTCTTCGTCCTCGATGATGTCGCCGGGTTCGAGGGCGATGGGTGTGCCCGGTTCGTGGCCGCTGGTCAACGTCTCGACGACGTGTCCGCTGACCGGTCCGCGTGCCTGGGGCAGCCGCATGTAGTCACCTCCGGTGAGTAGGTCAGGATCCCAGTACCCGCAACGGCGGCTATTGCCACCTGCGAGCGCGAGTGAGCAGGCTCACTGGCTGCAGTCAGGCGCAGATGAGGGACTTGGCATCGAGCTTGTCGCGCGGGTCTCAGAGAGGCTCGGTGCCGGACTCCTTCATCGTCGCCAGGATCTGGCGTCCCTGCTCGGCGAACTTGTGCTCGACCAGGACCTCGTAGCGGGTTGCGATCACTTGGGTCACCGAGGTGAAGTCACGACGGCCGCGAGTGGCGAGATAACCTGCCAGCCCCCATACCAGGCCGAAGACGGCGCCGAAGAGCATCGTCGAGGCAATCACGGCCAAGGTGTCCTCCTCGCCGAACAGCGAGAAGATCAGGCCGACGAAGAGACCCAGCCAGAGGCCGGAGAGCAGGCCACCCGCTGCGACCTTCCCGGTTGTCAGGCGACCGGTCACCCGCTCGACCTGCTTGAGATCGGTCCCCACGATCAGGCAGTTCTGCACCGGGAACTCGTTGTCGGAGAGGAAGTCGACCGCCTTCTGCGCCTGCTCGTAGCGTTCGTAGACCCCGAGCGAGAGCGGGTACTGGAGGGTCAGTGCCGAGGTCGGGACTCGGGCGTTCTGGGGGTGGCTCATGGGTCAAGTCTCGCATTCGGCGAGACCTCCGAGCGACGGGCACGAGCGCTCGCGCGAGTAGCCTCGGCTCATGCTGATCGCCGCGAGTGCCTTCGCCCTGCTCGCCGCCCTCCTGCACGTCTACATCTTCGTGCTCGAGTCACTGCGCTGGGAGCACCCGGCGACCCGTCGGGCGTTCGGTACGACGGTGGAGACCGCCGCGATCACGAAGACACTCGCCTACAACCAGGGGTTCTACAACCTGTTCCTCGCCGTCGGCGTGATCGCGGGCCTCGTCCTGATGCCCGCTGATGAAGACGCTGCTGTGGCGCTGCTCGTTCTCGGCATGGGCTCGATGGTCGCTGCCGCCACGGTGCTGATCACCTCCGACGGCTCCAAGGCGCGTGCGTCAGTGATCCAGGGCCTTTTCCCGGGTCTCGGGTTGCTCTGCCTGCTGATCTGGTCCCTCGCCTGAGGTGACGGTGTGATCGTCGCCCTGGCCGCGCGTTCCCGTGGACACACCCGTGGGCTTCGGCCGGTCTGCACGAAATAGTGCATTGCGGAGGTGCGTGCCGGTTTCCCATGGTTGGGTGAGCCACAATCAGCACCCACGTCAGCTCGGAACGGGGAAAGCACAGTGTCGTCACTCACCCACAGGATCGTCCCGGCGATGGTCGTCGTACTCGCGGCAGGTCTCGGCACCACCGCGGTCGCGGGCCCGGCCCATGCCTCGTTGGACGACGGGATCTGCCCCGGCATGAACGCGCCGCAGAACAACCGGGTCGCCAACCAGGCGCCCGTCGTCAGGAACGACACCGCGGGCGTCGTCGCTGGGGACTTGGTGGCGATCAAGCCCCTTGCCAACGACACCGACCCGGACGGCGACAAGCTCTACCTGGTCAACGCCTCCGCGCCGGCCAAGGGTGAGACCTGCCTCGGTGCCACCGGCGTCCTGGAGTTCTTCGCCTATCCCAGCTCCACGAGCTACACGCAGAAGATCACCTACGGAGTCACCGACGGCGACCTCTACCGCACCGGAACCCTCACCGTCAGCGTTGAAGGCGTCAAGCCCGTCCGGGGGGTGCTCAAGCAGCGTCTGGTGCTCCGCAAGGGCGGACACAAGGTGAAGAAGCGCGCCATCGTGTCCTTCACGAACCCGAACCGGCGCAACGTCTACTTCTTCGCGGGCAACCCCCGCAAGGACCGGCCGGACATCAGCCGGACACTGGGCGCCGGCAAGACCCTGGTGATGACGACCAAGCTGCGCCGGCTGCAGTACGTCGTCGGGCGACCCACGTCCGACGGCGACGTGAGCCTGGTCAGCTTCGGCCTGCTCAACACCCGCAACGGACGGCAGCGCACCATCGTGCCGGAGAGCTTCGCGCGCACGACTCCGGGCCTTCCCTCCACCGCGGGCCGCTGGCTGCGGTAGCGCGCGCCGGCGGGGCGCTCAGGTGATCGTCATCCCGCCGTCGACGGGCAAGGTCTGACCGGTGATGTAGCCGGCGGCGTCCGAAGCCAGGAACACGGCGGTCGCCGCGAGCTCGCGCGGGTCACCCTTGCGGCCGACCGGGATGCGCGCCTCCTGGCTCTCGAGGTAGCCCTCGGGGTAGGAGTCGGTCATCTCGGAGTCGAAGAAGCCGGGGGCGATCGCGTTCACCCGGATGCCCTTGCGGCCGGTCCACTGCTGCGCGAGGTCGCGGGTCAGCCCGATCAGGCCGGCCTTGGACGCGGCGTACGCCGCCTGGGGGAGCCCGGCCGTGGTGAGCCCGAGCACCGAGGAGATGTTGATGATCGAGGAGCCCGGCTGCATCACCCGACCGCACGCCTGTGCCATCCAGTAGCAACCGTTCAGGTTCACGTCGATCACCTGGCGGAACTGCTCGGGCGTCTCCCGGGTGGCAGGGACCGCGGTGCCGATGCCGGCGTTGTTGATCAGTACGTCGACGCGGCCGAACTCCTGCATCGCGGCCCCGACCAGTGCCGTGCACGCCTCGGGAGAGGCCACGTCGGTGGCGACGCTGATGGCACTGCGGCCGGCTGCTGCCACGAGGTCGGCCGTGTCTCCCAGCTTGTCGACGCGGCGGGCGCCGAGGGCCACGTCGGCACCTGCCTCCGCGAAGGCCTGGGCGAACGCGACGCCGAGCCCGGAGGAGGCGCCGGTGACGACGGCAACCTTGCCGTCGAGGGAGAACAGGTCGGTGATGGGGCCAGGTGTTGTCATGGGCCGATCATGCAGGACGCACTGCGCTGCGGGCGTCCCAGGCCGAACGCACCATCCCCTCGAGGGTGTGCCGGTTCTGCCAGTCAAGGTCGCGCGCCGCGAGCTCGCCGGTGGCGACGATGCGGTCCGGGTCGCCCGGACGACGTGGCCCGATCTCGGGGGTGAAGTCGATGCCTGTCACGCTCCGAACGGTGTCCATGATCTCGCGCACCGAGGAGCCGGTCCCGCTGCCCAGGTTGTAGACGGGCTCCAGGGCGTCGCCGGCCGCCAGGTGCTGGGCTGCCGCGACGTGGGCGGCGGCAAGATCAGCGACGTGTACGTAGTCGCGGACGCAGGTCCCGTCAGGAGTGTCGTAGTCGTCGCCGTTGATCCGTGGGGTCCTGCCGCTCAGCAGCATCTCGAACGCGATCGGGAACAGGTTGTGCGGGCTGGTGTCGTAGAGGTCGTCGCTGCCGGAGCCGACCACGTTGAAGTAGCGCAGGGAGGTGTGCCGCAGATCGGTTGCGCGGGCCTGGTCACGGATCAGCCACTCGCCGATCAGCTTGCTCTCGCCGTAGGGCGACTCGGGGAGCGTGGCGGTCTCCTCGGTGACCAGCTCAGTGTCCGGGGTGCCGAAGGTGGCGGCGCTCGAGGAGAACACGATCGACTGGACGCTGGTCCTCTCCATGGCCTCGAGCAGGTTCACGGTGCCCGTGACGTTCTGCTGGTAGGTGTGCAGGGGCCTGCTGACCGAGACCCCGGCGTACTTGAAGCCAGCGAGGTGTACGACGCCCTCGACCGCGTGCTCCTCCATCGTGCTGACCAGGAGGTCGGTGTCGAGGATCGTGCCCTCGACCATCGGCACCTCGGGCCTGACGAACTCGCGGTGACCGCTGGACAGGTCGTCGATCACCACCGCGTCGAGCCCCACGGCCTGGAACGACCGCACCACGTGCGCGCCGATGTAGCCGGCGCCACCTGTCACCAACCACGACATGCAAACCTCCAGAAACCGAACGTGGACCTGACCGGGATTCGTGTCTGTGAGGGAGTAACGTGCCACTCGGTCCACAGCAGATTCGTCTCCGGGAGGCTCGATGGTACTGGCAGCTGACGCGCAGTTGCGGCTCGACGCGAACTGGGTGGACTACCTACTGGTCGGGCTCTACTTCGCCTTCGTGATCGGCATCGGCATCATGGCCAAGCGCTCGGTGTCGACGAGCATCGACTTCTTCCTCTCGGGTCGTTCCCTTCCCGCGTGGGTCACGGGTCTGGCCTTCATCTCCGCCAACCTCGGCGCTGTCGAGATCATGGGCATGTCGGCCAACGGCGCCCAGTTCGGCATCCCGACGGTGCACTACTTCTGGATCGGCGCGGTCCCCGCGATGCTGTTCCTCGGCGTGGTGATGATGCCGTTCTACTACGGCTCCAAGGTGCGCTCGGTCCCGGAGTACATGCTCAAGCGGTTCGGTACCGGCGCCCACCTCGTCAACGCGATCAGCTTCGCGGTGGCGCAACTGCTGATCGCGGGCATCAACCTCTTCCTGCTGGCCAAGATCGTGAACATCCTGCTCGGCTGGAACCTCTACATCTCGCTGGTCGTGGCGGCGATCGTGGTGCTCTCCTACATCACCCTCGGCGGCCTGTCAGCCGCGATCTACAACGAGGTCCTGCAGTTCTTCGTGATCGTGGCCGCCTTGCTGCCGCTCACCCTGGTCGGCCTGCACAAGGTCGGTGGCTATGGGGGGCTGAAGGAGAAGATCACCGCCGCCGGTGACGGTTCTGCCCAGCTCTCCTCGTGGCCCGGCACCAACCTCACCGCCATCGACAACCCGGTGCTCTCGGTGATCGGTCTGGTCTTCGGTCTCGGCTTCGTGCTGTCCTTCGGCTACTGGACGACCAACTTCGTCGAGGTCCAGCGGGCGATGGCTTCGAGCTCGATCTCGGCGGCCCAGCGGGCGCCGATCATCGGCGCCTTCCCGAAGATGTTCGTCCCGTTCATCGTGATCTTCCCGGGCATGATCGCAGCGGTGGTTGCCTCCGAGGTGGCCTCCGCGAAGGCGTCCGGGGACCCCAACTTCGACTACAACAACTCGCTGCTCTACCTGATCCGTGACCTGTTGCCGAACGGCATGCTCGGCATCGCCATCGCCGGGCTGCTCGCCTCCTTCATGGCGGGCATGGCGGCCAACATCTCGGCCTTCAACACGGTGTTCTCCTATGACCTGTGGGAGACCTACGTGATCAAGGACCGCCAGGACGACTACTACCTGCGCATCGGGCGCGTCGCCACGGTGGGAGCGACGGTCGTGGCGATCGGGACCGCGCTGATCGCGCGGAACTACGAGAACATCATGGTCTACCTGCAAACCCTGTTCGGGTTCTTCAACGCGCCACTCTTCGCCACGTTCATCCTCGGCATGTTCTGGAAACGAATGTCAGCGGCCGCCGGCTGGATGGGCCTGGTGAGCGGAACTTTTGCTGCCGTCCTCGTCAGTGTGCTGAGCACCGATGTTCTCGGCCCGCTGTCCCTCGGCGTGATCGGCCTCTCGGGTCAGGGCGCCAGCTTCGTGGCCGCCGGTGCGGCGTTCGTGGTCGACATCCTGGTCAGTGTCGTGGTCACGATGATGACCAGCCCCAGGGACGAGTCGGAGCTGCGCGGGCTGGTCTACTCGCTGACCCCGAAGGCGGACTTCCACGACGAGAACGAAGGCGTCCTGGCGTGGTACCAGCAGCCCACCAAGCTCGCCGGCGTCGGATTCGTGCTCGTCGTCATCCTCAACATCGTCTTCTGGTAAGGAGCCACCATGGCCGAGAACGAGGCACCGCACCGCGCGGGGTTGTTCGATATCCGCTTCATCATCGGGGCGCTGATCGGGCTCTACGGACTGATCCTGGTGATCACCGGCTTCTTCACCAGTGACGCCCAGATCGCGAAGTCGGACGGGCTGAACATCAACATCTGGGCCGGGCTTGGGATGCTCGCGGCGTCCGCCGGTTTCATCCTGTGGGCTCGGCTGCGACCGATCGTCGTGCCTGCGGACCCTGCCGAGTCTCCCGCTGACGAAGGGACAGGACGTCCCGCCCACTGAGCTGGCGACCTGGGGCGGCGCATGCGCTCGCTGCTGAGCGGGCTCGCGCCGGCGCGACGCCGACTCGTCGTCGTCATCGGAGTCCTTTCGCTCGCCCTCGTGGCCGGCACCGCCGCGTTCCTGGTGGTCCGCCTGGCCGGCGGCGGCACAGCCGACCAGACGCGACCAGGTCCGGTGCTGCTGGTGCCGGGGTACGGCGGGACGGTGGACGACCTCGATGCGCTCGCCCGGGAGCTGCGCCGCTCGGGGCGGGAGGTGGTGGTCTTCGAACCGAGCGAGGGTGCCGTCGGGGATCTCCGGGTGCAGGCGCGACGGCTCCGGGCGCTGGTCGAGGAGACCCTCGACCGGACGGGCGAGGAGTCCGTCGACCTCGTCGGCTACTCAGCAGGCGGGGTGCTGGCGCGTCTCTACGTGGTCGACGAGGGTGGAGCGGCAGTCGTCCGACGGCTGCTGACGCTTGGCTCCCCGCACCATGGCACCGAGGTGGCCGCGCTCGCCGCAGAGGTGGCCGGCGGCTGTCCCCCCGCCTGCGAGCAGCTGGTCACCGGCAGTGACCTGCTCCGCCGGCTCAATGCCGGGGACGAGACACCGCAGGGTCCGCGGTGGATCACGGTGCGCACAGCCGTGGACAGCATCGTGACCCCGAGCGGGTCCGCCGTCCTCGACGGCGCGCTCAACCTCGAGGTGCAGGAGCTCTGTCCCGGGGCCACCACCTCCCATGGCGAGCTGCCGAGCGACCCGGTGGTCCTGGCTGTGGTGAACAGCGTCCTGGGCGTAGCCGCGCCGCGGGTCCCGCGCGATGTCACCTGTTGACGTCCCTGGTCGCGAAGTTGGCCCAGGCTGCGCCGGCGAACACCACCAGGTAGGCGAGCTGTGCGAGCACGCCGTTGATGACGTCGTGCCACCTGATCGGGTCGCGGAAGAGGTCGACGAAGGCAAGCCAGTGTCGGGTGACCAGGTAGGGCTTGATGGAGTCGGCGGCGTCGAGGCCCAGCAGGACGGTCGAAGCGACCAGGAACCCGATGGTGCCGAGCGCTGCGGCCACGGCCGAGTCGGTCATCGTGCTGAGCATCAGGGCGATGGCGGCGACGCCGAGCATGGCCAGCACGACGTAGCCGAACGCCATCGCGCTCCGCTGGAGCATCTCGGTCTCGGTGAGGGTCGAGCCGGAGATGCTCACGACCCCGTTGGCAGGGGCGTCCCCGAGCAGCAGGAGCCCCTCCACGTAGGCCACGAGGGCCACCATCAGCGTGGCGAGGGCGACGAAGGCCACCACGCTGACCAGCTTGGCGACGAGCAGGCGAAGGCGGGAGACGGGACGGACCAGCAGGTAGCGCAGGGTGTCGGACTGCACCTCGCCGGCGATGGCGTCACCACCGACCACGGCCACGGCGACCGGAAGGAACAGCGGCAGCACGATGCCGAGCGCTGCGAGCGGGAAGAGTGTCCCGTCGGTGAGCACCGCCGAGAGGAACGGCGGCCCGGTGCCCGGTCGCGGCCCGAGGTCCGTGAGGGCCAGCAGCACCGCCACCAGCGTGGGCAGGGCGTTCAGGGCGATGATCGTGACCCACGTCAGCGGTCGCCTCAGCATCTTGGCGAGCTCGACCCGGATCACGGTGCCCGACTCTCGGACGGCGCGGTCGCCTCCAGGACGATCTCCTCCAGGCCCCGCACGACGGGAGCGATCTCGCTGACCCGGATCCCGGCGGCGACCAGGCGCTGGTTCAGAGCGGCAGGGTCGTCGGCGCGCACGTGGACCACGTCCTCCGCTCGGTGCTCCACCCGCCCGTCGAGCACGGCGACCGCGTTGTCGACGTCGGGGGTCCGGACTCGCACCAGCCCGGTCGTGGTCCTCAGTGCCGACATGTCCTCCTGCAGCACCAGCCGACCGCGCTCGAGGACGCCCACCCGGGTGGACATCTGCTCGATCTCGGCGAGCAGGTGGCTGGAGAGGAAGATGGTCGTGCCGGCCCGGTTGAGTCCGACGAGCAGCTCACGGATGTCGCGGATGCCCTGCGGGTCCAGTCCGTTCGTGGGCTCGTCGAGCACGAGCAGCGGCGGGCGTCGCATCAGCGCCGCGGCGAGCCCGAGACGCTGGCGCATCCCGAGCGAGTAGGCCTTCGCCGGCCGCCCGTCGCCGGGGTCCAGCCCGACCTGCTCGAGCACCTCCTCGATGCGGGCCCGTCTCCGGCGACGAGCAACGCGGGGGCCCGAGGCGGCGTCGAAGACAGCCAGGTTGGCGTGGCCGGACAGATGGGGGTAGGCGCCGGGACCCTCGACCAGGGCCCCGACCCGCGGCAGGACGGAGGCCGCGGCCCGGGGCATCCGCTCGCCGAAGAGCTCCGCCTCGCCTCCCGTCGCCAGCACCAGGCCGAGCAGTATCCGCACGGTCGTGGTCTTTCCGGACCCGTTGGCGCCGAGGAAGCCGTAGATGTCGCCCTCGTTGACCGCGAGATCGATGCCGTCGACGGCCCGGATGCTCCCGTAGGTCTTGGTGAGGTTGCTCGTCCTGATCAATCGGTCCGCCTCACGTCGCGCAGCAGGTCGACCGCCGCCTCGCTCAGCGTCACCGGTGTGACCGTGCCGGTGAGCAGGAAGCTGGCTTCGTCGCCCTGCACCAGCCGGACCGAGATCGGCCCGACCTCGAGGGAGACGCTCGAGCCGGACGCCACGGCATCGCGGCTCCGCGCGAGCTGGTCGTGCAGACGTCCGGCCAGGGACCGTCGCAGGGGCACGGCGAGGACGGCCGTGGGTCCCCGGCCGTAGACCCCCACGGCCCCGAAGTCCTCAGGACGTCCCAGTCGGGGAAGGTCCGCGATGCTGTCAGGCACCTCGAGGGGTGCGAACGCATTGGCGCCCGCCGCGTCGTCCAGGGCCACGCCGCGTGAGAAGTCGAGGGTGGGAGCCAGCTGTAGGTCCGTGCGGCTCGGCGCCGGCTCCCCGAGGCTGACCCGGGTGACCCGCGTGTCCAGGATCGGCACGCCGCCCACCGTGGCGTCGTACACCTTGACCCGGAGGGGCAGGCCGGACTCGAGGTCTGCCCACACGTCGACGCGCGTGATGGTGGAGCGTTCGTCATTCGGCGTCAGTCTCAGACCGGCGGCGTCACGCCCGGCCTCACGCCGCGAGGGCAGGCGGGAGAGCTCCTCGGGAGTGGCGCCGGCGAGCAGGCGTGCCGCGAGCTCGGACGGGACCACGTCCACGTCGTCAGGCAGCCTGATCGGGGAGTACGGCGTGAAGTTGACCCGGTTCTCCTCGTAGTTCCAGCGCACCGTCAGACCGCCGTTGCGCACGAGGTCGGACTCACCGGTGGTGCGCAGCCGGTCGATTCGCCAGTCGTCGCGGTCGCGCCACCACACGCGCAGCTGGGTCTCCTCGCCCAGCAGCCGCGAGACGCCGCCGAAGGTCGCGCCGCTGAGCGGGACCTGGAGCGACCCCTGCGAGCGGACCTCGCCGGACCACCCCCCGTCGGCTGCGTCGATCCGTTCGGCCAGCCGTACGGCGCTGATGTTCGTCTCCTGGGCGGGCAGGGCACGAAGGACGAGCGGGGCCGAGGCCACCCCTGCCGCGACCGTCGCCACCACCAGCCAGCGCGCCCCGGGGACCATGCCGCCACGGTACGACGCGACCGAAGCAGGCATCCTGTTCCGGCAGCGCTAGGGTCGGGCCCGGGCACGACGAGACCAGGAAGTTGTCGGAGATGAGCGAGCAGGACCAGAGCGAGACCGTGGGCTACGACGTGCACGCCACCGAGGCCAAGTGGCTGCCGGTGTGGGATGAGCTCGACCCGTTCCGAGCCGACGACGACAGCCCGCGCGAGAAGCGCTACGCGCTGACGATGTTTCCCTACCCGAGCGGTGACCTGCACATGGGTCACGCCGAGGTGACCGCGCTCCACGACGTGATCGCGCGCTACTGGTGGCAGCGCGGCTTCGAGGTGCTCAACCCGATCGGGTGGGACTCCTTCGGCCTGCCGGCGGAGAACGCAGCGATCCAGCGCAACGAGCACCCGGCGACCTACACCTACGCCAACATCGAGACCCAGGCCGCGTCCTTCCGCAAGTACGGCATCAGCTTCGACTGGTCGCGTCGGCTGCACACCTCCGACCCGGAGTACTACCGCTGGACGCAGTGGCTGTTCCTGAAGCTGCGGGAGCGGGGCCTGGCCTACCGCAAGTCCAGCCCGGTGAACTGGTGTCCCAACGACCAGACGGTGCTGGCCAACGAGCAGGTCGTCGACGGTTTCTGCGAGCGATGCGGGGCCGAGGTGACCAAGCGCGAGCTGACGCAGTGGTACTTCAAGGTGACCGACTACGCCCAGCGGCTGCTCGACGACATGGACGACCTGAACTGGCCCGAGCGGGTGCTGACGCTGCAGCGCAACTGGATCGGTCGCTCGGAGGGTGCCCACGTCGACTTCGAGGTCACCACCGAAGGCACGGACCAGACCCGGACGATCAGTGTCTACACCACCCGCCCGGACACGCTGTTCGGCGCGACGTTCATGGTGGTGGCCGCCGACGCGAAGCTGGCCGAGGAGATCGTCTCCTCCGAGCAGCGGTCGGCCTACGACGACTACCTGAACCAGACCCGGATGGCCTCCGACATCGACCGGCTGACGACCGACCGCCCCAAGACCGGGGTGTTCCTCGGCGCGTGGGCGGTCAACCCCGTGAACGGGCAGAAGGTGCCGGTGTGGGCGGCGGACTACGTGCTGGCCGACTACGGCACCGGCGCGATCATGGCCGTCCCCGGGCAGGACCAGCGCGACTGGGACTTCGCGGAGAAGTTCGAACTCCCGATCGTCCGCACCGTGCAACCGTCCGAGGCCTTCGAGGCCGGCGGCGGCAAGGCGTTCACCGGCAACGGCCCGGCCATCAACTCCGCGAACGACACCGTCTCCCTCGACGGCCTGGACATCGACGACGCCAAGCAGACGATCATCGGCTACCTCGAGGAGCAGGGGAGCGGTCGCGGCGCGGTGAACTACCGGCTGCGTGACTGGCTGCTGTCCCGCCAGCGCTTCTGGGGCTGCCCCATCCCGATAGTGCACTGTCCGGAGTGCGGCGAGGTGGACGTGCCGGAGGACGAACTGCCGGTCGTACTGCCAGAGCTCAGGGGTGCCGACCTCAAACCGAAGGGTGTCTCACCCCTGGCAGCGGCCGAGGACTGGGTGAACGTGGACTGCCCGAGGTGTGGCGGACCCGCCAAGCGCGACTCCGACACGATGGACACCTTCGTGGACTCGTCGTGGTACTACCTGCGCTACTGCTCACCCCACGACGACACCCAGGCGTTCGACCCCGACAAGGTGAACCTGTGGATGCCGGCCGAGCAGTACGTCGGTGGCGTCGAGCACGCGGTCCTGCACCTGCTCTACAGCCGGTTCTTCACCAAGGCACTGCACGACATGGGGCTGATCGACTTCGAGGAGCCCTTCTCGGCGCTGTTGAACCAGGGCGTCGTGATCAACCAGGGCAAGAAGATGAGCAAGTCGCTGGGCAACGGCGTCGACCTCGGTCAGCAGCTCGCGGAGTACGGCGTGGACGCGGTGCGGCTGACCCTGGTGTTCGCCGGACCTCCCGAGGACAACATTGACTGGGCCGACATGTCACCCGCCGGCTCGCTGCGATTCCTGCAGCGTGCCTGGCGCCTCTCCGGCGACGTCACCTCGGCGCCGGGCACCTCGCCGGTCGACGGCGATGTCGCGCTGCGCAGGGTGACCCATCGGACGCTGCGCGAGACCGAGACGCTGCTCGACTCGCACCGGTTCAACGTGATGGTCGCCCGGATGATGGAGCTCGTGAACGCCACCCGCAAGGCGATCGACTCAGGGCCAGGTCCCCAGGATCCGGCGGTGCGGGAGGCGACCGAGGCGGTGGCGATCCTGCTCTCGCTCGTCGCGCCGTACACCGCCGAGGAGATGTGGTTCCGGCTGGGTCACGAGCCCACCGTGGCCCGGGCGGGCTGGCCCGTGGTCGACGAAGCCCTGCTGGTCGAGGACTCCGTCACCGCGGTCGTGCAGGTGCAGGGGAAGCTTCGGGCCAGGCTGGAGGTCTCGCCCGACATCAGCGACGCCGACCTCGAGGCGGCGGCCCTGGCCGACGAGTCGGTGCAGCGTGCCCTGGAGGGCCAGCAGGTGCGCAAGGTGATCGTGCGGGCACCCAAGCTGGTCAACGTCGTCGTCGGCTGATGAGTCGACTTCCCGGGATGCGGAGAATTCATGCCGCGTTCCGCTCGGTCGATGTGCGGACGCGCCCCGACCTACTCGGTTTCCTGCACGACGCCGGCCGCTACTTGCGCGGCAAGTCGATCCACCCTGACTCGGGCCTCGTCGGCGCCCACTACTTCTTCTTCGACGAGAAGCGTCTCGCCGTCCTCGTCGCAACGCCAGACCTCGAGGTACCAGATCGGAGGACCAGAGTGCCGCCGTTCCCCGCGCTCATAGCCCTTCCTGAGTAAGCGGTTGGCACGCCAGAGCATGAGCCTGGCCAGCCGCCCATCGCCAGCATCAGGCCTGAGCATCGGCCAGTCTGGGGGACCTGGCACCTCTGCGCTGATCTGGTTGACCCGTCCGGCAGGGTCGGTTGCCCATCGCACGATCTGCACGTCGTTGGTGAGGTCCTCGCCCTCCGGGAGATCGTCGATATCCACGCAGTCGATGATGCAGTACCGAAGTTGCTCTTGGTCAGTAAAGCCCGAAGTCCAACGTCCGCTTCTGCCGCCGATCCGCGCTTCCAGTGGGTTTGTTCAGTCCGCTATCGGCATCGACAGCAGGATCAGGAACAGGCCGCACCAGATCCCGGTCACGAGCCCAAGGGCCGCAACAACCCCCGCCGTTCCGTCCAGCGGGCCGTCCTCCGGTGCGGGACGCTGCCTAATGGACACAAATCCCAGAGCGCTCAACGCTACAAACGCGAAGGGCGCCACGAAGGTCGCCAAGAAGTCAGCAGCCTCACCGAGACTGGACCGTATCGGTCCGGCAAGGACGAAGTGGGACCAGAAGGCGAGCAGCAGCACGGCTTGCAAGCAGGTCACAAGAACAACGGCGCGCGCGGGCCAACCCGAGATAGTCCTCTTGCCGCTCGCTATCGACACTCTCGAACGATCCCACAGGACTGCGGTGGTCGCTGGCCTATTCGGGCTCGCTGGTGAGCCTCTTCACCACCCTTTCCCTAACGCACTGACATGCCGCATAGTGCGCGCCTGCGGGTCATTCGAGAAGGGGTAGCTCGAGGTCATAGGCCAAGAC
This sequence comes from uncultured Actinomycetota bacterium, assembly GCA_963781335.1. Lineage (GTDB taxonomy): Bacteria > Actinomycetota > Actinomycetes > Propionibacteriales > Nocardioidaceae > Marmoricola. The sequence continues at coordinate 60,151 of CAWAFS010000031.1, forward strand.
CACGGCGCGCCCCAGTTGGGCCTCTTGTTCGGCGCTGAGGTATCCGACGGTGCGACCGAGCTGGTTCACCGGGACGGTGATGACGTTGTCGAGGGCGACCACGCAGTCGTGATCCAGCCCGTTGCCGGGTCCGACCAGGACCTCGCTGGACAAGCCCTTGATGGTGGTGGTGATGGGAGCGACCGTCACCTTCGTCATCGCAGCCCGCGCCGCCTCACGGGTCAAGATCAATGCCGGCCGGGTCTCGTCGAGACGCACCACGCAGATCTCGCGCACCAATCAGTCCTCGACCTCGAGGTGGGTGCTGCTCCAATTCACCAGATCGTCCAGGTCGTCGGCGGGGCCGTGCTCACGCAGGACTTGGGCGTCTTGCTCGGCGGCCTGTCGACGCATTTCCCGCTCCACCGCGGCCGCGACGAGCGCAGCCCGGCTGGGGGCCAGGCCGGTGGCCACGGTGCGGTCCAGGAAGGCCACCATCTCGTCGGGGAGGCGAACGGCGATCTGAGTGCTCATGGGACCCATTGTTACCCGACGCATCCCACTTTGGGATGCGCACTCGCATGCCGCTGATGGTGCCCGGAACTGCCGAGATCCGGTAGACGCTCAGCGGGGCTATGCACGTGATCTTTCGGACATACCGTGGCCTGTCGTCGACCACGACGCCCGAAGGACGATCAGTTCGAGGTCGCACGCGCGGTGTCCCCGCGCGCGCGGAACCCTCGCGGCCCGACCTGATCGTCCTTGTGGCGCCGCCCGGCGTCCGCAGCGGCCTTGGAAGGAGGCAGTTCGGGGAAGTGACCCGTCGCTCAGGCGGGAACAGGCATATGGCTGCCGCGAACTGCCTCCCTCTGATGCGCGGAGCCACGAGAACGGTCGATCGCACGCTTCTGCCGCTGTCGGTGCGTAGCTTGCCGATGAGCGGTCGTCGTGGGTGAGCCATTTCAAGACGCTGATGGCCATGGCAAGGTCGTTCGAATGGACGTAGCGATCCGGCCAGTCGAGGCAACCGACCACGAGGACGTGATGCGCTTGGCACCGCGACTGCTCGTCGGGGTGGACCCTTCCAGGCCGACCGATCTGGTACGCACGGCCATCCAGGACTGGGTGGATGAGTCAGTGAAGTCCGCGGGCAGCGACGGCCAGGCCGGATGGGTCGCCGACACGACGGCTCCGTCATCGGGTTCGTCTCTGTGTCAGCAGAGGATCACTGGTGCGGAGTGACGGATGCCTGGGTCGGGGAGATGATGGTGGAGGAGCGGTTCGAGAGGAAGGGCGTCGCCCGGTCGCTGATCGGTAAGGCCGAGGAGTGGGCAGCTCAACGGGGTCTCCGACACATTCGTCTGACGACAGGGGCCGCCAACCACGGAGCACGAGCCTTCTACGAGCGGCTCGGCTACAGACTGAACGAGGTCACCCTGACAAAGGAACTCCTCACCCAGCCGAGCGCCTGACGCTCATGCCGCTGTCGGTGCGTAGCGTCCGTCCGCAGATCGCGCGCGGTCCTGCCGCGAAGAGCGTCGGAGGCGGCGCTCTGGATGTAGCGTCGCAAGCATGACCGCTGGCTCCCTCTTCAATGGCTTTGCGTTGCTCCTCGTCCTACTGATCATCGCTGGAGTGGCCGGCGGCATTGGATCAGTCGAGTTGCTCATCTGGCTCGCGCTCGTCACAGCCTGGATCGCGTGGTGGATGGTGAGTCGACGCAGGAGCGACCCTGCCCCCTGACACGGGCTGGCGAACGTCCGCAACTGCCGCGTTCCGCTCGGTCGTGCCGAGATCAGTGCAGGGGTCTATTACTTCGGGGGTGTTTCGAGGGCCTGCCTGACGAGGGCGTCGACCATCCATTGTTGGAGGGCGCTGACTTCTGCGGGGGCGAGGCCAGCGACGTCGCTCAGCCAGACGCGGGTCTCGATGCCACATGCGGCGCGGAATGCCAGCGCAAGCCGGCGGACGCCCTCTTCGCCGATCGACTCGGCCATTGGCTCGAGCGCCTCGATGAACCACGGAATGGCGCGGCCCTGGCGGAGCGGCAGCTCGTGCGGCACTTCTCCCAGCGAGAGGCGCAGCATCGCACGTTGCTGCGGCTCATTCTCCTGCACGCGGCTGATGACGAACCCGGCAACGGCGGCCACGCGTTCGTCCACGGCTTCCGGCGGCGGGTCGGGAAGGGCGGACGCGGCTCCTGTCTCCGGGTATGCCGCGGCGAGAAGTCGGCCTGTGAGGTGAAGTAGCGGTAGGCGGTGGGGCGAGAGATCCCGGCAGCCTCCGCGACCTGCTCGACACGGGGGGTGTCGCCCGCGGTGATCAGCTCGCGCGCCGCAGCGATCAGTTGGTCGCGGGTGCGTTGCTTCTGCCGCGTGCGACCCGACTCGATGTAGTCCGTTGACATGGTCGTTCATGATATGCCATTCTCATTACAAGACTCAAGTCTCATGAATGACCGGAGTGTCAGATGACTGAAAGGACGATGCTCGCGCCGGTGATCCGACGAGCAGGCGAGGGCGAGAAGCGATGGTTCTTCGGCGGTGGCGTTTTCACCTGGAAGCTCAGCAGTGCTAACGAGGACATCGGCCTGTGGGAGGTCGACATGGTCGAGGGCAAGTGGACCCCGATCCACACCCACCCGGTCTCGGAGTCCATGTGGGTGCTCGAGGGGCAAATCCAGTACCGCGTCAACGACGATGAACACGAACTCGGTGCCGGCGACTTCGTCATGGTGCCCGCAGGCGTACCCCACGCCTTCATCGTCAAGAGTTCCACGGCCAAGGTGCTCGGCATCCAGCCAACATGCGAGTTCGAACCCTTCTACCTCGGCGCCAGCGAGCCGTTCGAAGGGTCGGCCTGCATCGTCGACTTCGCCAGGATCGCGCAGAGCGCTCAAGAGAACGGCGGCATCGAGATCGTCGGACCCCCACCCTTCTAGAGGAGGGCGCACTCACCTGCCGCGTTGGGGACGGCTAAGCTCGCCGGGATCTGCCGCGGCCCACGCGCTCCAAGCAGGCATCGTCGTACAACCTTCGACGCCATGACGAGCATTTTCGATGGCTACGTTGCCAGCGGTCGCTGATGGGACACTGCGCAGGTGCACCGAATGTCTCGCTCACATGCGCTCACCACCGTCGCATTCGGTACGCCGGCACTTGCCCTGGCCGTGGCCGGGTTGTTCCACCCGCACCGCCTCGGTTACGACTCGGCGCAGCGCTGGTTCCTTCTGCACATCGCCGGCCTGGTCGCCTTTCCTCTCGCCGGGGTGGCGCTGACCGCACTCATGGGCCGCCGGCGGGACGTCCTCGCGTGGGCGGCGCGGGTCGCGGCCTACCTCTATGCGACGTTCTACACCGCGCTGGACGTGGTCAGCGGGATCGCGGCGGGATACCTCACCCGCGAGCTCGGACCGGGCACACCTAGGCCCGACGAGGTCCGCCTGCTGTTCCGAATCGGCACCCCGCTCGGTGAGATCGGCTCGTGGGCGCTCCTTGTCTGCTGCGCACTCATCGCGGCCGACCAGTTGCATCGCCACGGGCTGGCCGCCCTTCCCGGGCTGCTGCTCGTGCCGGGTGCCTGGCTGGTGCACGTCGATCACATCTTCGCGCCCACGGGTGCAGCCGGCATGGCCCTGATCGGCTTCGCAACGGCCTGGCTGGCTGCGCTCGCGACCAAGCCACCAGCGCGCCTGTCGCCGGACGAGACCACGTGGTCGGGAATCGCGTCATAGCAGGGAAGTCGCGAGGCAGGGAAGTCGCGAGGCAGGCAAGCCTGCACGAACGGGTGACAGGTTGGGTCACGCAGCCTGAGTGGCTGTCCTCGCCGGTGCCGTGACAGCCCGCGAGTTCCTCCTCACCCACGTGGATCCTGAACTTCCCGAACACCTGCCATCGTGCAGCAAGGGGACGTTAGGCGGCGTCGTCGAGCAGTCGTCTGATCCGTTGCTCGATGCTCATGACGGGTGGGTCGCCAGGCTGTGGGGGAGGGCTGGATCGGTAGCGATGTCCCGTGGGCGTGGTGATCTCGACGCGATGTCGGTCGGAGGTGACGAGGTCGGTGCGCCAGCCTGGGGTCTCCTTGATGTAGTTGCAGGATTCGCAGAGGCCCTGGCCGTTCGCGGCGGTCGTTGGTCCACCGTCGCTGGCTCGGCGGATGTGGTCGACGTGGGCGATGGGGGCGTCGCACCAAGGGGTGCGGCAGGTCTGGTCGCGGAGCACGAGCAGTCGGCGGAGCGTGCCGCGGAAGGTGCGGCGCTGGCTGTCCATTGCGACGAGCTCGCCAGTGGTGGGGGCGGTGAAGAGCCGGTGGATCCAGGCCCGGTCGGCGTCGCGGACGATCCGGCGGGCCAGGAACCCCGGGATGGTGCCGTAGCCCGAGACGTAGGCAGGTTCGTGGTCGCCACGGAGCAGCGTGCGCTCGTTCATCACGAGCTGGACCTCGACGCCACCGACGGCGGACTGCTGCCCAGTGAGGCGGGTGTAGAAGCTGTCGGCCATGATCTGGCTGAGGGTGCGCGTGTCGCCCTCCGCGCGCAGAGTCTTGGCGTGCCGGCGCAAGGCGGCGTAGACGGCGACTCCTTGCGCGACTGGCAACAGGCCGGTGACGTTGGTCATCGTGTCGGGTGCAGGTCGGATGGTGACGCGTCGGTCGGTCTCGGCCTTCTGGTTGCGGCGCAGCGCTGCCCCGGGGTCGAGGCGGTAGGCGATCGTGCGTGCGAGGTCAGCGACCCGTCGGTCTCCGGCGCCGACGAGCTGGGGCGCGAGCTCGGCGTCGACCTGCCTCCGGTCCTCGCGGGTCAGGGTCGCGGTCTCGCGAACGATCAGGGTCGCGCGCCACTCGGAGATCTTGCCGTGCGTCAGTCCCTCGAGGGTGTGCGGCAGGTCGCGGACCAGGCCGAGCGCGAGACCGAGGTGCTGCTGGCCTCGGGCCGGTGACTCGCGTCGAGCAAGTGCGACCTGGGCGGCGATGCCGCGCGAGACCTCACTTGTCGACTTCAAGGAGGGTGCTGCGTCGCGCTGGGAGCGGTCGAAGGCCTCGGTGATCCTGGCCTGCGCAGCGGCGGCAGCGGCCTTGAGCGACTCCAGCTCCCCGATCCGGTCGATGCGCTCGCGGTCGCTCAGATCATGCCCGTCGTGCCGCGCCAGCGACTCGATCCAGGCAGCCGGGTCCACCGGCAAGACGCCGGGGGAGTGGGGTTGCCGCAATGAATCGAACATACGTTCGAGTCTACCAAACCGGGAGAACACGTCAAGGGGAGGCGGGCAAATCTGTGGATCAATCCGACGAGCGACCTGCCGAGCGCATCGAGGGCCGTCTAACCTGCGTGGGTGCTCACCCTGCGCGACCGGAACCGCACGCTGCTGCGACGGCAACACCTGCTGGAGCGCACCACGATGTCGGCGCTGAGGATGGTCGAGCACCTCGTCGGCCTGCAGGCGCAGGAGAACCTGCCGCCCTACCTCTCGCTCGCGGCCCGGATCCAGGACTTCGACCCGCTCGAGCTGTCCGGGGCTCTCGAGAGCAAGGACGCGGTTCGGTTCCTGACGATGCGAGGCACCATCCACGTGCTCGTACCTGACGATGCGTTGTCGTTGCGACCCTGGGTGCAGCACGCGCTCGACCAGCAGAGTGCCTCCAACCAGATGAGCCGCCCGGCGAAGTCCGTGCCGGTCGAAGACCTGGTCGCCGCGACCCGACGACTCCTCGAACCGGGTCCGCTGCCCGTCAAGGCGCTGGGTCAGCTGCTCGGGAAGGACTTCCCCGGCGTACCCGCCGGTGCGCTCGCGCACACGGCGCGTGAGCGGGTGCCGATGGTCCAGGTCCCGCCTCGAGGGCTGTGGAAGCGGTCTGGCGGCGTCGTCTACCAGACGGTCGAGAACTACCTCGGCCAGTCACAGAGCGAGGTCGACCTGCCCGAGCTCGTGCGCCGCTACCTGCGGGCGTTCGGACCTGGCACCGCTGCGGACATGACCGCGTGGTCTCGGGTGACCAGGCTCGGCCCGGTCTTCGAGTCGATGAGGGACGAGCTCGTGGTGGTGGAGTGCGAGGACGGCAGGCGGAGGTACGACGTGCCGGGTGCGCCGTACGCCGAGGGGGACACGCCCGCACCGGTCCGCCTGCTCGGCGCCTACGACAACGTGTGGCTCTCGCACTCAAGTCGTGAGCACATCGTCCCGCCCGACGTGGGCCCGCGGTGGATGGGCGCGAACGGTGGCGTCGGCAGCACGATCTTCGTCGACGGCTTCATGGCCGGCCTGTGGTGGGTCCGCGACGGCCGCATCGTGACCGACGTCTTCAGAAGCCTGTCGACACGCGAGCAGGGCGAGCTGGACGCCGAGGTTGCCCGCGTCGACGCGCTGCTGTCCGGGTGAACAACGCGGGGCACCGAGCGACGCGTGACTAGTCCAGGAACACCGTTCATCCCCCCGAAACATGGCCGACATCCCCGGTGCGGAAGCCAATCTAGGTTGGGTGCGTCGATCCTCCACCGCCGCGACCAGCGGCTTCGTTCAAGGGACAACCAACGTGAGTGGAAACAACGTTCGCCTGCAGGCGATCAAAGATGTCGAGGCCTATGTTCCGCCCGCTGTGAGCTTCGCGCTCACCGAGACGCCCGGCGAGATCTTCGGTGAGAACGTGTTCAGCAAGACCGTGATGCAGAAGCGGCTCCCGAAGTCGGTCTACAAGTCGGTGCTTGCGACCATCGAGCACGCAGCACCGCTCGACCCGGCCATGGCCGATGCGGTCGCCTCGGCGATGAAGGACTGGGCGATGGAGAAGGGCGCCACCCACTACGCCCACGTCTTCTACCCGCTCACCGGCCTGACCGCGGAGAAGCACGACAGCTTCCTGGAGCCCGCCGGTGACGGCTCCGCCCTCGCGGAGTTCTCCGGCAAGACCCTGGTCCAGGGTGAGCCCGACGCGTCCAGCTTCCCGAACGGTGGCCTGCGCAACACCTTCGAGGCCCGCGGCTACACCGGCTGGGACGCGACCAGCCCGGCGTACGTGCTGGAGAACCCGAACGGCAACACGCTGTGCATCCCCACGGTGTTCGTGTCGATGACCGGCGAGGCGCTGGACCACAAGACGCCGCTTCTGCGGGCCCAGCAGGCGATGGCCGACCACGCCGAGCGGATCCTGCGGCTGTTCGGGCACGAGCCCGAACGAGTCGTGTCCTACTGCGGTGCGGAGCAGGAGTACTTCCTGATCGACCGCCACTTCTTCCTCGCCCGGCCTGACCTGCTGAACTCCGGCCGCACGCTCTTCGGGACCAAGCCGCCCAAGGGGCAGGAGTTCGACGACCACTACTTCGGCGCCATTCCCGAGCGGGTCCTCGGCTTCATGATGGACACTGAGCGAGAGTTGTTCAAGCTGGGGATCCCGGCCAAGACGCGGCACAACGAGGTCGCTCCCGGCCAGTTCGAGATCGCGCCGATGTTCGAGCGCGGCAACGTCGCGGCAGATCACCAGCAGCTGCTGATGACGACCTTCAAGACGGTCGCGAAGAAGCACGGCATGGAATGCCTGTTCCACGAGAAGCCGTTCGAGGGTGTCAACGGCTCGGGCAAGCACGTGAACTTCTCGCTGGGCAACGCCACGGAGGGCAACCTGCTGCTGCCGGGGGACAACCCCCACGACAATGCGCAGTTCCTGGTGTTCTGCGCGGCCGTCATCCGAGCCGTGCACAAGTTCGGTGGCCTGCTGCGCGCCTCGGTCGCGTCTGCCTCCAACGACCACCGTCTCGGCGCCAACGAGGCTCCGCCGGCGATCATCTCGATCTTCCTCGGAGACCAGCTGACCGACGTCTTCGACCAGATCGCGAAGGGCGGTGCGACGTCCTCGAAGGACAACGGCACCCTGAAGGTCGGCGTGGACACCATTCCGGTCCTGCCGACCGACCCCGGCGACCGCAACCGCACCAGCCCGTTCGCGTTCACGGGGAACCGGTTCGAGTTCCGTGCGCCGGGCTCGATGCAGACGGTGGCCGGCCCGATGGTCATCCTGAACGCGATCATGGCGGAGGCGCTCGACCACATCGCCACCAGCCTGGAGACCGCCCGGGCCGACGGGGTCGAGTTCAACACCTCCGTGCAGAACGTCCTGGCGGAGATCATCGACAACCACGGTGCAGTCGTCTTCAACGGGGACGGGTACTCCGAGGAGTGGCAGCAGCAGGCCGCCTCACGTGGGCTGCCGAACCTCCGCACCACGCTGGACGCGCTGCCGGAGCTCGTCTCCGAGGAGTCCATGGAGCTGTTCGCGCGCTACCAGATCTTCAACCACCGCGAGATGCACAGCCGCTACGAGATCGGCCTGGAGCACTACACCCTGAGCATCGGCGTCGAGGCGCGATCCACGCTCGAGATCGGCACGACCGCCGTGCTGCCGGCCGCGATGCGCTACCAGACCGAGGTAGCGCTCAACCTGGGTGCTCTCAAGGCCGCCGGGGTCGAGACCGACACGACGTCCCTCGAAGCAGTGTCGGCTCCGCTGGCCGATCTCCGGAGCGCGCTCACGACCCTGGGCCAGGCTCTGCAGGCCGATGTGGGGTCGACCCCGCTGGCGGAGGCCGAGCACGCGCGCGACGTGCTCCTTCCCGCGATGACCGAAGTGCGTTCCGCCGCTGACCTGATCGAGGGAGTTGTGGCCGACGACCTGTGGCCGCTCCCGACCTACCAGGAGATGCTCTACATCCTGTGAGGTCAGGCGCTGTTGCGCATGCTCCTGCGCCGCTCGGGGGCACCGTTAACGGAGGTTGAAGCATCGCCGTACCAGATGGCCAGGCGTCCGCCCTTGCCGATGGCGCGGAGTCGCCGCTCCGTAGCCGCGCGCACGTCGTCGGAGACCGCCAGCACCAGGTGGTCGCCGACGTGGAGCGAGGTGTGCGCGTCAGGCACGAAGATCTGGCCGTGGCGATGGACGAGCGCCAGGGCGGCGTTCGCTGGAAGGCGCAGGTCGGTCACGTAGACACCCGCCATCCGGGAGCCCTCGGGGACCTGGAACTGCAGGAGGCTCGCGTCCATCTCCTCGAGAGGCGCGGACTCGACCTGCAGCTCTCGAGGGACTCCTTCCAGGGCAACTCCCGTACGACGCGCCGCCCAGGGCAACAGCGGAGCCTGCAGCAAGGTGAACGAGGCCACGAGCAGGAACACGACATCGAAGATCCTGTCGGCCGAAGGCAGGCCACGCGCAACGGGGATCGTCGCCAGCACGATGGGCACCGCGCCGCGCAGCCCGGCCCACGACATGAAGAGCTGATGCCTGAGCGGCACCCTGAACCAGGACGCGCAGACGAACATCGAGATCGGGCGCGCGAAGAAGGTCAGCGCGATGCCCACCAGCGTCGCGGGCCAGATCGCGTCGACAAGACGCTCGGGGCTCGCGAGCAGACCGAGGAGGACGAACAGGCCGATCTGTGAGAGCCAGGCGAGGCCGTCGGCGAACCCGGCCGTGACCTGTCGGTGGGGCAGACGTGCGTTGCCCAGCCACACGCCCGCGACGTAGATGGCCATCAGCCCGCTCGCCTGGGCCAGACCCCCGACAGCGAACGCCAGGAACAGGATCGCGACGGTCGCCAACGGGTAGAGCCCTGCGGAGGGCAGGGCGCTGCGAGAGAGAAGCCACTGGCCCACCCGGGCCACCGCGATGCCGATCAGCACCCCGGCGGCCAGCTGGTAGAGGACCGTTCCCCCGATCTGCAAGGGGTCCGTGGAGTTCCAGGCGTCGCTCGCCACCACGGTGACCAGGATGATGACAGGGGGATCGTTGAACCCGGACTCCGCCTCGAGGGTGGCCCGAACACGTGGCACGATGGGCAGCCGCCGCATGATCGAGAAGGTCGCAGCGGCGTCGGTGGAGCCCACCACGGCGCCGAGCAGCAACGCGGTGCGCACGTCCACCTCCAGCACCAAGTAGGTGATCGCGGCCGTGATGGCGACACTCACCGCGACCCCCAGAGTCGCGAGAAGCCCGGCCAGGCGGACAACTGGCCGGATCACCTCAGCCTTGGTGCTGAGTCCGCCTTCGGCCAGGATGAACGCGAGCGCCACTGTGCCGAGGAGCATGGTGAGGTCCACGTCGTCGAACTCGAAGCCCAGACCCCCCTCTCCGAGCAACAGGCCGAAGACCAGGTAGATCAGCAGGCTGGGGAGCCCCGCACGAGCGGAGATCCGAACCGCCGCCACCCCTGCGAGAAGCACCAGTGTGCCGACCAGGATGGCGCCGTTCAGGTCCATCCGTCACGGCCCCGGAGGGTGCGTGACGAGTCGGCGCAGCTCGAAGGTCTCGCTCGTCGTCGTGGTGATCGCCCAGGGATGACGCGGGGAGGGCGGCGTACGCCGACGCCGCAGCTGGGACACCCTGGTCGCCATCGTCATCGCCTCCTCCAAGCTGGCGCGGTAACCCCGACCAGATGGTGGGCGGGGTCCCGCACCACCAGTGTCCTGGTCCGCGACCCGCATCCACATGGGGTCTGCTCCCCACTTCGGGCCAGGAGTGTGGACGGATGGACACCGGCGTCCGCGGTGGACGAGGGTGGCCGGCATGATCTCCATGCACGGGTTCTCGCTCACCTCACGAGTGGTCCTGATCAACGGGCTGCTCTTCGGCCTGGGCACGGCCCTGTTGGCGCTCTCGCCGGCCACGGTGTCCCAGCGACCGCTGCAGTCCGAGATGGCCGTGCTCGTCGTCGGGCTGGGTGTGATGATCCTGGCCAACTCGCTCCTGGTGGGGGCGACCCTGCGCCCCCTGGACCGGCTGGTGGGGCACCTCGACCGGGCGCGCACCACCGATCCGATCGAACGCGTGCCGGTGCCGTCGGCCGGGATGGCGCGTCAGCTGGCAGCGGCGGTCAATGATCTCCTCGCCCGGATCGAGACCGGGCAGCGGCAGAGCAACGTCGCGGCGCTCGCGGCGCAGGAGTCGGAGCGGGCCCGGATCGCGCAAGAGCTCCACGACGGCGTCGGTCAGTCGTTGACGGCGCTCCTGCTCGAGATCGGCACGCTCGCGGAGACCCGGCCGACGGCCGAGGCGATGCATCGGCTGCGCGAGGGGACCCGGTCCAGCCTGGACGAGGTCCGGGAGGTCGCGCGACGGCTGCGGCCCCACGTCCTCGAGGATCTCGGTCTCCGCAGCGCTCTGGCCGCCTTGACGACCGACCTCTTCACCCACGTCGACACCCATGTCCGACGGGGGATCATGCCCGGTCTTCCGGCGCTCGACGACGCGGTCGAGCTCGTGGTGTTCCGGGTGGCGCAGGAGGCACTCACCAACGTCGCACGCCACGCGCAGGCACAGACCGTGGAACTGTCCCTGGGCATGCGGGGCGCCAACCTGGTGCTGACGATCGGCGACGACGGGGTCGGCATCGCCCGCGACGCCGATGGGACCGGACTTCGGGGGATGCGCGAGCGTGCACTGCTCGTCGACGCGGACCTCGTCGTAGGCCGGAGGGACGGCGGCGGCACGACGGTGACGCTCACCGTCCCGGTGACGCCACGATGAGAGCCGCGCGCATCCTGCTCGCCGACGACCACGCGCTCGTACGCCGCGGCGTGCGGACCATCCTGGACAACCAGCCGGACCTGACCGTCGTGGCGGAGGCGGCCGACGGAGCCGAGGCGGTGGAGCGGCTCCGCGACACGGAGGTGGACCTTGCCATTCTGGACGTGGCGATGCCCCGCCTCACCGGCCTGCAGGCAGCCCGCGAGATCTCCCGGCGGAAGGACCCGCCCAAGATCCTGATGCTGTCGATGCACGACAACGAGCAGTACTTCTTCGAGTCGCTGCGCGTCGGCGCTTGCGGCTACGTCCTCAAGTCGGTGGCCGACCGGGACCTTGTCGACGCCTGCCGGGCGGCTCTGCGCGGGGAGTCGTTCCTCTATCCGGGCGCCGAGAGCGCGCTGGTCAAGGACTACCTCGAACGGATGCGGCGGGGTGAACGGCTCCCGCGCGCAGTCCTCACTCCGCGCGAGGACGAGGTGGTGAAGCTCATTGCGGAGGGGCACTCCTCACGCGAGATCGCCCAGGTGCTGACCATCAGTGTGAAGACCGTCGAACGCCACCGCGAGAACGTCTTGCAGAAGCTCGGGATGCGGGACCGGACCGAGCTCACCCGCTACGCGATCCGGGCAGGCCTGATCGAACCCTGACGGGGCAGCCCGGGCTGCCCGGCCCCAGCTCAGAGCTCGGAGACTGCCCTCCTGATCGGCGTCTCGCCGTTCAGCACGTCGAAGGTGGTGCCGATCGTGTTGTCGGCCTCGAGCGCCTCGGCGAGCACATGGGCCACGTCTCCTCGGGTCACCGAACCGCGGTCCAGCGTGCCGAGCTGGACCCGACCGGTCGGGACGTCGTCGGTGAGCCGTCCCGGCCTGACCACCGTCCAGTCGAGGTCCCGTGCGCGCAGGTCGTCGTCGGCGGCCTGCTTGGCTCGCAGGTAGACCTGGAAGACGTCATCGGAGTCGGGGTCGGCGGCCTCGGTACCCATCGCGGAGACCATCAGGTAGCGGCGTACTCCGGCGGCCTCCGCGGCGTCGGCGAGCATGATCGCTGCATCCCTGTCGACGGTCTTCTTGCGCGCAGCGTTGCCGTCCGGGCCGCCCCCGGCGGCGAACACGACCGCGTCGGCGCCGCGCACGATCTCCGTCATCGCCTCGAGGTCGGTGTTCTCGAGGTCGATCATGGCGGCCTCCGCCCCGTCCCCCTCGAGGTCGGTGACGTGCTCGGGCTTGCGGATCATGCCGACCGGCTGGTGCCCGGCCGCGCTGACCAGCCTGCTCAGCTGGCGTGCGATCTGGCCATGGCCGCCCGCGATGACGATGCGCATCTGTTCTCCTGCTGGTGGGGGGGTGAGTCACCTCGACCGTAGCGACTGCTGGGTAGCCTTCGCTCATGTCCGTTGCCCTGGTCACCGACTCGACCGCCTCGCTCTCCGCCCAGTCGGTCGCCGAGCACCGCATCACGGTGGTGCCCCTGCAGGTGGTCATCGGGGCGACGTCGTACGACGAGAGCGGTGGCGCGGACGCGGTCACGCCGCAGATGCTCGCCGACGCCCTCAAGGAGTGGACCCCGGTCAGCACGTCGCGACCCAACCCGGAGGCCATCCTCGAGACCTACGAGAAGCTCGCGGCACAAGGGGCCCGAGCCATCGTCTCGGTGCACATCTCCGGCGAGCTGAGCGGAACCTTCGAGTCGGCGCAGCTTGCCGCGCGCAGGTGCTCGCTGCCGGTGACGTTGGTTGACTCCAGGCAGGTCGGCATGGGGACGGGGTATGCCGTCCTGGCCGCGGCCGAGGCTCTCGCGGAGGGAGCCGACGCGGAGACAGCCGGGGCCGCCGCCAGGACCCGCGCTGCCAACACCACCTCGCTGTTCTACGTCGACACCCTGGAGTACCTCCGCCGTGGTGGGCGCATGGGTGCTGCCGCGGCCCTGCTCGGCTCCGCGCTCGCGGTCAAGCCCATCCTGCGGGTGGAGGACGGGCGGGTCTGCCCGTTCGAGAAGGTCCGCACCTCGGCCAAGGCGCTCTCGCGCCTGGAGGAGCTGGCCGTCGAGGCCGCTCTGGACGGACAGGTCGACGTCGCGGTCGCCCACCTGGCGAGCCCCGACCGGGCCTCCGACCTGGCCGAACCGCCTCGCGGAGAGGCTCGAGGCAGGGCTGGGGGAGCGAGAAGTGTCCCTGGGCGAGATCGGGGCAGTCCTGGGGGCCCATGTCGGGCCGGGGATGGTGGCTGTCGCGGTGTCGCGACGCAGCTGAGCGTGCACACGCCCGGGCTCCCGCTGGTTGTCCACAGGCCAACGATTCGTGCTTTCGCCCGACCGCCCCACTTCCTAGCGTCGGGGGCATGCACAGGCAGGCACAGCAGGAGGTCGCGGCCGCGGCCCGGCGTCGACTCGAGCTGTTGGGCCGCGAGCTCGACCAGGCAGGGCTGAGACGGGTCGACGAGCTCGACCATGAGCCGAGCCACCGACCCGACCCGGACGGTCCGGACACGCGCCTGCCGGACCCTGCCACCGTCGCTCCGGTCGGCCGGCACCTGCGCGAGGCACGACCTGGACCTGCGCGCCGTCTGGGTGGCCGTCTGGGTGGCTGGCTGGGTGATCGGGTGCCGGAGACCTTGCGGGGCCGCGCCGGGCTCGACCCCGGACCGGTGCTGCTGGTCGTGGCGCTGGTGGCGTTGGCTGTGACCGCGACCGCATTCGTGGTGCTGCGGATGGGGGGTGACGCCGAGACTGTTCCCCGGAGCCCCGCGCTGCAGACCCGCTCCGGCTCCCCGTCCCCGCTGGTCCCGTCCCCGCTGGTCCCGTCGGCAGCGACAACGGCTGCCTCGGCAGCCGTCCCGGGGAGCGCTCAGGGGAGCGTCACCGTCGACGTCGCGGGGAAGGTACGCCGGCCCGGTGTTGCCACCCTGCCGGCCGGGTCCCGGGTCGTCGACGCCCTGAAGCGGGCCGGTGGTGCTCGAGGGCGAGTGGACCTCAGCACGCTGAACCTGGCACGCGTCCTGGTCGACGGTGAACAGATCCTGGTCGGCCGACCAGCCGCACCAGGCGGCCTGGCCGCCAGCGCGAGCACCGCCGCTCCCGACGCGACAGGAGCCTTGGTCAACCTCAACACCGCCACGTCCGACCAGCTCGACACCCTGCCGGGGGTGGGGCCGGTCACTGCCCAGAAGATCCTCGACTGGCGCACCGCCAACGGCGCCTTCTCCTCGGTCGACGAGCTGCTGGAGGTCGACGGCATCGGGGAGAAGACGCTTGCGGAGCTGGCGCCGCACGTCACGCTGTGACCGCTCCGGCGGGCTCGGGTGTCGACCTGAGGGCGCCCGTTCTCGGGGCAGTGGCGTGGGGTGCCGCGCTGGTCGCCCTGCTCACTCCCCTGTGGGTCGGACTCGTGCTGCTGGGCATCGCCTGCGTGAACCTCGTCCACCGGCACCGCCGCGGGCGGGCGACCCTGACCGGGCTGGCCTGGGTGGTGGCCGGCTGTGGCGTGGCGCTCTCGGCCTCCCTGCGCGCCGAGGGTGTGCACAACAACGCCGTCGACACCCTCGCGCGATCGCAGGCAACCGTCGACGCACAGGTGGTGGTGACCTCCGACGCGGTGCTCCGCCGTGGGCGCTTCGAGGACTACGTCGTCCTCCGGGCGCGCACCGTCAGCGTCGCGGGGAGGGGAGTGCGACACCGGGTGCGCGCGCCGGTGCTGGTGCTCGCCGACCCGAGATGGCAACGGCTGACCCCCGGCAGCAGGTTGCAGGTCTCCGGCCGGCTCCAGCAGTCGAGCACCCGCGACCTCGCCGGGGTGCTCAGCACCCGCGGACCTCCGGTCGTCCTCGAACGACCCGGTTCCATGCTGCGTGGCGCCGACCGGTTGCGCGCTTCCATCCGCAGCTCCGTGGATGACCGGGCACCCGGGCCGCGAGCGCTGGTGCCCGCCCTCGTCGACGGGGACGACGCAGCCATGCCCGACGAGCTGAGCGACGCCTTTCGCACCGCCGGGCTCACGCACCTGCTGGCCGTCTCCGGGACCAACCTGACGCTCGTGGTCGGGAGCCTGCTGCTTCTGGCGCGATGGGTAGGAGTCCGGGCCCGCGGGCTGGTTCTCGTCGGGGCCCTGGGAGTCGTGGGCTTCGTGCTCCTGGCGCGGACCGAGCCGAGCGTCGTCCGAGCAGCGGCGATGGGGACGGTCGGGCTGATCGGCATGGGTCATCACGGGCGACGCCGCGGCACCCGTGCCCTGGGTGCCGCCGTCTTCCTGCTCCTCCTGCTCGACCCCTGGCTGGCTCTCTCGATGGGCTTTGCCCTGTCCTGTCTGGCCACGGCCGGGATCCTGTGGCTGGCTCCCGGTTGGCGCGACCGGCTGATGCGCTGGCTGCCACGCTGGGTCGCCGAGGCGGTCTCGATCCCGCTAGCCGCCCAGATCGCGTGTACGCCGCTCGTGGCGGCCATCTCCGGCCAGGTGAGCCTGGTGGCCGTCGTGGCCAACCTGCTGGCCGCGCCGGCCGTCGGTCCGGCCACGGTCCTCGGGTTGGCCGGTGGACTCGTCGGCCTCGTCTCCGCCGCGCTCGGCACGGTGG
This sequence comes from uncultured Actinomycetota bacterium, assembly GCA_963781335.1. Classification (GTDB taxonomy): domain Bacteria; phylum Actinomycetota; class Actinomycetes; order Propionibacteriales; family Nocardioidaceae; genus Marmoricola. The sequence continues at coordinate 76,197 of CAWAFS010000031.1, forward strand.
TGGCCACCCCGGGAGCCTGGTCTGCGCAGTGGATCATCGCCGTGGCGGTTCGTTGCGCGGATCTGCCGGTGGCAGCTGTGGGCTGGTCTGCAGGTCCGATCGGCGTCGCGATCCTCAGCGCGCTCTGTCTGGCGCTGTCGCTCGTCCTCGGTGCCCTTCTGGCGAGACGCACCACGACGCTGTTCCTCGGGTCGCTGATGGTCTGCGTGCTGCTCGTCCCGCTGCCGACTCCCGGCTGGCCGCCGGACGGGTGGGTGATGGTCGCGTGCGACGTGGGGCAGGGCGACGGGCTGGTGCTCAACGCCGGGCAGGGGACCGCGCTGGTCGTGGACGCCGGCCCCGACCCCTCGGCCGTGCACCGCTGCCTGGCGCGGTTGGGGATCCAGCGGGTGCCACTGGTGGTGCTCACGCACTTCCACGCCGACCATGTCGACGGTCTGGAAGGGGTCCTGGAGAGCCGGACGGTGGGCGCCGTCGAGGTCACCTCGCTGGCAGACCCGTTGTCCGGTGTCCGGCTGGTCCAGGCGGTGGCTGCCCGTGCGGGCGTTCCGGTGCAGCGGGCGGCGTACGGCGAGACGAGGCGTCTGGGTCCGCTCAGCTGGCAGGTGGTTGCGCCGTCCAGCCCACCGTCGCGCGGCTCCGAGTCGCCACCCAACGACGCCAGCGTCGTGCTGCTCGTCGAGACTCACGGCATCCGGATCCTGCTCATGGGCGACCAGGAGGACGGGTCCCAGGCACAGCTGCGGCGCGAGACCGGGGGACTGCGGGCCGACGTGCTCAAGGTGGCCCATCACGGCAGCGCGAGCCAGGATCCGCAGCTCGTCCGGGGCCTGGGGGCCAGGATGGCGCTGATCTCGGTCGGCGTCGACAACGACTACGGCCACCCAGCTCCATCGCTGATGGCTCTCCTGCGCGAGGCGGGCATGAGCATCGCCCGCACCGACAGGGAGGGCGACGTGGCGGTCGTCGTGGACGGTGGCCTACGGGTCGCCCACCGGGGCAGGGTCATTCCCTGAGGGGGCAGCGTCATTGCCTGATGCGGGGCGTTCTCACTGGGCGGCGACATCGGTGTCGAGCAGGTAGCCCCCGTCGCTGCCCGTCACCAGGCCCTCGCGCTTGCGCTCGGTGCTCACCTTGCCGTCCGTCGAGCGGTAGGTGAGCGTCACCTCGACGACGTCACTGTCCTCACTCGCCTCTGCGGAGCTCACGTCCACCGACTCGATGGTGCGCCAGAAGGCGTCGTAGGAGCCACGCCCCTGCTCCTGCAGGCTGGGGCCGAGCATCTCCCATGCCTCGTCGGTCCCGCCGGGCGCCTGGGCGTAGTAGTCGCGCACGAACGCTTCCTTGGCCTGTGCCTCCGATTCCGGGCTCTCCTGTGCGGGCTCCTCCTGCTGCTGCTCCTTCTGGGCGGGGGTGTTCGTGTCCTGGGCAGTGCCGGGTTGCTCCCGGTCACCGAGCTGGACGACGGCCCATCCCAGTCCCGCGAGGACCAGTAGTGCGGCTGCCGCCAGCCGAGCTGTGCGGCGGCCAGGACGGCGCCGGCCGGGGTTCCCCGATCGTGGCGAGGCGACTGCTGGCGGCGGAGCCGCAGTGGCTCGCGGCGGGCTGGGAGCCTGGGCCGCGACCATGACGGATTCGCGCGTGTGCCTCATGGTTGCGTCCGGACGATGTGAGTCCGCGATCTTGCGGAGCACGTGTGCGGCGTCCTCCATCGACCACCGTGATTCCGGTTCCCGGTCGAGCATCCTCTGCAAGGCAGGTTCCAGGAACTCCGCACGTCGCGGACGCCGCAGTGGAGTCGAGACGATGTCATGCAGCACCGCGAGCGGGTTGCTGCGTTTCTCGTACGGCGAGCGCCCCTCGACTGCGGCGTAGAGGGTGGCACCGAGTGCCCAGACGTCGTCCTTGGGGCTCGGCGCGTCACCGTGCGCGAGCGCGGGAGAGAAGTAGCTCGGCGTGCCCGTGACGTACCCGGCGCCGGTCAGGGTCTGGTCGCCGGCTGTTCGTGCGATCCCGAAGTCGCTGATCTTCGCGATGTCGTCGTCCCTGATGAGCACGTTGCCGGGTTTGACGTCACGGTGCATCGTCCCGGCCGCGTGCAGTGCGGCGAGTCCGTCGGCAACCTGTGCTCCGATCTCGGCGACCGTGGCCGGGTCGAGTGCGCCGTCCTGCTTGATGATCTGGGACAACGACCGACCGGGAACATGCTCCATGACCAGCCAGATGTGGCCGGCGTCCTCCACCACGTCGAAGACGGTGACCACGTGGGGATGACTCAGGCCGGCGGAGGAACGCGCCTCACGGAGGGCTCGTGCGGAGTCGGTCACGGACTCGCCCGGCAGCAGGCCGACCTGTTTGACGGCCACGACACGGTGCAGCGTCTCGTCGCGGCACAGCCAGACGGTCCCCATGGCGCCCCGACCGATCGCGGACTCCACGCGGTACCTGCCGCCGATGATCTCCGGCTGCATGTGTCCTCTCAGTGAGTGGGATGGGCAATTCCTGTGGGAGTACCCACCTCCGGTTCGTCCATTCCTGTGCGTGACTCCGGCCAGCGAGCACGCGGCCGATCGGTGACAGGCTGGTGCCGTGACGACGTACTCCTTCTCCCAGGTCGACGTGTTCGCCCCTGTGCCCCTGACCGGCAACCCGGTGGCGGTGGTGCACGATGCCGTCGGACTGGGCGACGCGCAGATGGCCGCGTTCGCCCGGTGGACCAACCTGTCCGAGACGACCTTCCTGCTGCCACCGACGGATCCGTCGGCGGACTACCGGCTGCGGATCTTCACCCCGTTGAGCGAGCTGCCCTTTGCGGGGCACCCGACGCTCGGAAGCGCGCATGCCTGGCTCGGAGGTGGGGGTGTTCCGGCGCACGAGGGTCGCATCGTGCAGGAATGCGGCGTCGGCCTGGTCGAGCTCCGCCGTGAGGACCGGACGCTTGCCTTCCGGGCTCCTGACCTGCTCCGAGCCGGTGAGGTGGACCAGGAGACCGCCGCCCGCGCGATCGCAGCCCTGGGGATCGCGTCCGAGCGAGTGCTCCGCATCAACTGGGTCGACAACGGACCCGGCTGGCTCGGTGTCCAGCTGGCGAGCGCCGACGACGTGCTGGGCCTGACTCCGGACTTCGTCGCGATGCGTGGCCTCGAGATCGGTGTCATCGGAGCCCACCAGGAACACGTCGCTCGGGAGCTCGGCGTCGGCTACGAGGTCCGCGCGTTCTGTCCGGGGTACGCCGTGCCGGAGGACCCGGTCACCGGCAGCCTCAATGCGGGCCTCGCCCTGTGGTTGACCCGCGAAGGACACCTCCCCTCCGACTACGTGGCCCGACAGGGCACGGCGATGGGCCGGGACGGACGGGTGCGGATCCGGACCGACGAGAGCGGCGACATCTGGATCGGCGGGAGCTGTCGCACGCTGGTCGAGGGCTCCCTGACGCTCTGAGGCCGCCCTCTGGCCCTGGGCTGTCTGCATCACATGAGAAGGTGCGCTCATGGTCAACCCGCAGCCGCAGGACGTCCTGGGACGGATCACCCTGGTGAGCGGGCCCGAGGAGTTCCTGGGGGAGCGTGCCATCGCCGACGTCCGCACGGCGGTGCGTGCCCACGACGGGGAGGCGGAGTTCTCCGAGACCTCGGCTGCCTCGCTCACGATGGCCACGTTGGGTGACCTGGCCGCACCCTCGCTGTTCTCCACCACTCGTTGCGTCGTCGTACGTCGCCTCGAGGACCTGCCCGAGGAGTCCCACCCCGGTCTGCTGGACTACGCGGCGGAGCCGGCCGAGGACGTCGCGCTGGTGCTCGCCCATGGCGGCGGCTCCAAGGGCAGCGGGTTGCTGACCAAGCTGCGCAAGCTCCCGGCCGTCACCGAGGTGAAGTCCGCGCCGTTGACCGCGCGGGAGTTCCCCGGGTTCGTGGTCAACCAGCTGCGGGCGCGCAAGGTGCGCATCGATCCCGATGCCGCGGACTTCCTGATCCAGGCCGTCGGTCAGGACCTGCGGTCGCTCTCGGCCGCTGCCGGCCAGCTCGCCGACGACTTCGAGGGCCAGCCGCTCACCGTCGCGATGGTGAAGAAGTACTTCGGTGGCCGGGCCGAGGCCAAGTCCTTCGCGGTGGCCGACCACACCATCTACGGCCAGACCGCGAAGGCGCTCGAGGAGCTGCGCTGGGCGCTCGAGGGCGGGATGTCCCCGGTCCTGGCCACCAGCGCCATGGCAGCCGGTCTGCGCAGCCTGGCCAGGTTCATGTCCGCGCCCCGCGGCATGCGCAACAACGACCTGATGCGTGAGGTCGGGGTGCCTGCGTGGAAGCTGGACACGTTGCGCCGGCAGTCACACGGTTGGGACGACGACGGTGTGGGCCGGGCGATCCGGACGGTTGCGCGGGCCGACGCCGACATCAAGGGGCAGGCCAGCGACCCGGCCTACGCACTGGAGAAGATGGTGCTCGACGTCGTCGGTTCGCGACCCAGCCGCTAGTCAGGGCAGCACAAAGGCGCCGGCCCGAGGGCACGACGCCTGGTGCGGTGGGCTGGTCAGCCCTGAAAGGTCCTCAGAGCGACGAGGCCTGCTTGTTGATCGCCGACTTGCGGTTGGCGGCCTGGTTCTTGTGGATGACGCCCTTGGAGGCGGCCTTGTCGAGGCGCTTCGCGGCGTCGAGGGCAGCGGCCTTCGCCTCGTCGGAGTTGCCGGCCTCGGCGGCAGCGCGGAACTTGCGCACGGAGGTCTTCAGCGCGGACTTCACAGCCTTGTTGCGCTCGTGGGCAGCGTCGTTCTGCCGGTTGCGCTTGATCTGGGACTTGATGTTCGCCACTGCAGGCTCGCCTCGTTTGTTGAGAATCAGATTCGGGGGTGTCTGATCATGCTCCAGACACGAAGGGAAACGATATCAGCGGGCGGCAGTCGTCCCAAATCGACGACCTGCCGGTTCGATGCCTGTGCTCTCGTGCCAGTCGAGATCCACGGCCGTCACAGTGGGCGGGCCCGCCCGCTACCCAGGTGCGTGCCCACCCGGCGGGTCGTTAGGTTGGCCGGATGCTTGCCAAGGATCTCGACCTGTTGCACTCCTGCGGACGCCCGAGTCTCACTCCCGACGGAGCCCTGGCGGTCGTCTCGGTGGTCGGTCCCGACCTGGAATCCGACAGCTACCGCGGCGGGCTGTGGGCGGTCCCGACCTCCGGCGGCTCGCCCGTCCGGCTGACCAACGGTGAGCGCGACCAGGCCCCGGCCGTGAGCCCCGACGGTCGGCTGGTGGCCTTCCTGCGCGCCGGGGAGGGCACGCCGCCGCAGGTGCACGTCACCGGCGTCGCCGGGGGAGAGCCGATGCGGCTCACCGACCACCCGCTCGGCGCGGGCGCACCGGTGTGGAGCCCCGACGGCACCCGCCTCGCCTACAGCGCCAGAGTGCCCGAGCCCGGTCGCTACGGCACCGAGGACGAGGACGGGAAGAAACCCGCTGCCGAGGCCGAGCCGGCGCGTCTGGTCACCGAGCTCGCCTACCGCCAGGACAACCTCGGCTTCACCCGGGACCGGCGCCAGCACGTGTTCGTGCTGGACCTGACGGAGCTCGATCTCGCGCCCGGAACCGACCTTCCCGACCTGCCGTTCACCCCACGCCAGCTCACCGCGGGTGACCACGACGACACCGAACCGACCTGGAGCCCCGACGGGTCGACGATCGCCTTCGTCTCGGCGCGGCACGACGACCACGAGCGCGACCTGCGCTCGGCGGTGCACCTGGTCGCGGCCGATGCGACTGAGCCGGTGGCCGCGCCTCGGGCCGCCACGTCCGGTGACCTCTCCGTCAGCGGGGTGCACTGGCTGCCGGACGGTCGGTTGACGCTCGCCGCCGCGGACGTCGGGCCGGAGGGTCGTGACTTCGTGGGTCGGCCGGGTCAGCTGTGGGTCACGACCGCACCCGTCACGTCGCAAGTCGGTCCTCTCGAGGTCCGCGCGCTGACCGACGAGCAGGACACCCACGTCGAGGCCGGCTCGTCCGACCTGGTGGTGCTCGGCGACAGGGTGGTCGTGCGCGATGTGCACCGGGGCGCCGTACGCCTGCTGGCGCTGGATCCTGACGCCGCCGACCCGAGACCGGAGGTGCTGCTCGACGGGCACCTCGTGGTCTCCTCCCACGCCGTGTCGGCCGACGGATCCACGCTGGTCGCGGTTGCCGCCGACCAGGAGCGCGCCGGTGACCTGGCAGTGGTCCGCGACGGCGCTCCGCACTGGCTCACCGACGTCAGCGCCCGGCTCCGCGCCGCCGGCGTGTGCCCACTCCACGAGGTGGAGGCCCGCTCCGGCGACGGTCACCCGGTGCACGGCTGGGTGGTCCTGCCCGACCCGGAGGTCCATGGCCCCGGGCCGCACCCGGTGCTGCTGAACATCCACGGTGGACCGTTCTCGTCCTACGACTGGGCGCTCTTCGACGAGGCGCAGCTGTACGCCGGGGCGGGCTATGCCGTCGCGATGTGCAACCCGCGTGGCTCCGCCGGCTACGGCCTCGATCACGGTCGTGCGATCCGGCACGCGATGGGCAGCCTCGACGCCGACGACGTGGTGGCGTTCCTCGACCAGGTGCTCGCGCAGGACGAGCTGCCGGTGGATCGCGACCGGGTCGGCGTGATGGGCGGGTCCTACGGCGGCTACCTGACCGCGCTGCTGACCACCCGCACCAAGCGTTTCGCTGCCGCCGTGGTCGAGCGCGGCTACCTCGACGCGACCTCGTTCGTCGGGTCCTCCGACATCGGCTGGTTCTTCCCCGAGGAGTACCACGGTGCCGCCGAGGCGATGGTCGAGCAGAGCCCGATGACCCATGTCGCGGACGTGACCACGCCGACCCTGGTGATCCACTCCGAGACCGACTGGCGCACCCCTGTCGAGCAGGGGCAGCGCTGGTTCACCGCGCTGAAGTCGCGCGGCGTGCAAGCCGAACTACTGCTGTTCCCGGCCGAGAGCCACGAGCTCAGCCGTAGCGGACGCCCGCGCCATCGCCAGCAGCGCTTCGAGCACATCCTGCGCTGGTGGGCCGAGCACCTGCCGGTGGGCTGAGCCGTGCCGCAGCTCGCCTAGCCCGACGCCCGGTTCCGGGAGTCCTTCCGCGATGCCAGGGAGGAGTTCCGTGCCGCGTGATCGAGGTCAACGGGGGAGTGCTCGAGGACCAGCGCGGCGCAAAGCTGCGCTTCTGGATCCCCACCACGCCGACCTGAGGCGACGCTGGGAACCTGCCGGCGCCCTGTGCCGATGAAGCTCCGGTGATCGGGTGAAACCGGCCCGTTGTCGCCACCAGCTCGGCCGCCTCCGCCTCGGTTCGGTGCAGCGTCCGCACGCGTGGGAAGATGGGGTTTCGCCCGAACCGAGGGCGTGTCACCCCGATCGAGAGCAGTCCGTGTCCCTGAACCCCGCCGCGCCCGTCCCCGGCAGGACCGATCCCGCGATCATCCGGAACTTCTGCATCATCGCCCACATCGACCACGGCAAGTCCACGCTGGCCGACCGGATGCTGCAACTGACCGGCGTCGTCGACGAGCGGGCGGCCCGGGCGCAGTACCTCGACCGGATGGACATCGAGCGTGAACGCGGCATCACGATCAAGAGCCAGGCTGTGCGGATGCCGTGGACGGTGAAGCCGGACAACGAGGCTCTGGCCGAGCCGGACACCTACGTGCTGAACATGATCGACACTCCCGGTCACGTCGACTTCACCTACGAGGTGTCCCGGTCCCTCGAGGCCTGCGAGACCGCAGTGCTGCTCGTCGACGCGGCCCAGGGGATCGAGGCGCAGACCCTGGCCAACCTCTACCTCGCGCTCGGCGCCGACCTGCACGTGATCCCGGTGCTGAACAAGATCGACCTTCCCAACGCGCAGCCGGAGAAGTACGCCGCGGAGCTCGCCGGCATCATCGGCTGCGACGTCTCCGACGTGCTCATGGTCTCGGCCAAGACCGGCATGGGGGTCGAGCACCTGCTCAACGAGATCGTCGCCCAGACCCCAGCGCCGGTCGGCGACCCCGACGCCCCGCCACGTGCGCTGATCTTCGACTCCGTCTACGACATCTACCGCGGTGTGGTCACCTACGTGCGGGTGATCGACGGCAAGCTCAGCCACCGGGACCGGATCAAGATGATGTCCAACGGTGCCGTCCACGAGATGCTCGAGGTCGGTGTGATCAGCCCGGAGCCGGTCAAGGCCGGGGACCTGGGTGTGGGTGAGGTCGGCTACCTGATCACCGGGGTGAAGGACGTCCGGTTGTCGCGGGTCGGTGACACCGTGACCAGCCAGCACCACGGCGCGACCACCCCGCTCGGCGGCTACAAGCACCCCAACCCGATGGTCTACTCGGGGCTCTACCCGATCGACGGTGACGACTACCCGACGCTCCGTGATGCCCTGGAGCGGCTGCAGCTCAACGACGCGGCCCTGGCCTACGAGCCCGAGACCTCCGGTGCCCTGGGATTCGGCTTCCGGTGCGGGTTCCTCGGGCTGCTGCACATGGAGATCGTCCGGGAGCGGCTGGAGCGCGAGTTCAACCTCGAGCTGATCTCGACCGCCCCCAACGTCGTCTACAACGTGGTGATGGAGGACGGCAGCGAGCAGCAGGTCACCAACCCCAGCGAGTACCCCAACGCCGGCAAGATCGCCGAGGTCCGCGAGCCGGTCGTGAAGGCGACGATCCTCAGCCCGAGCGACTACATCGGCGTGATCATGGAGCTCTGCCAGTCCAAGCGCGGGCAGCTCGACGGGATGGACTACATCTCCGCGGAGCGCGTCGAGATGCGCTACACGCTGCCGATGGGCGAGATCGTCTTCGACTTCTTCGACCAGCTGAAGTCGAAGACCAAGGGCTACGCGTCGCTGGACTACGAACCCACCGGTGAGCAGGCGGCTGACCTCGTCAAGGTCGACATCCTGCTCCAGGGCGAGACCGTGGACGCCTTCAGTGCGATCGTGCACCGTGATGCGGCCTACGGCTACGGCGTGATGCTCGCCGGCAAGCTCCGCGAGCTGATCCCGCGCCAGCAGTACGAGGTGCCCATCCAGGCGGCGATCGGTGCCCGGGTGATCGCGCGCGAGACCATCCGCGCGATCCGCAAGGACGTGCTCGCCAAGTGCTACGGCGGCGACATCACCCGCAAGCGCAAGCTGCTCGAGAAGCAGAAGGAAGGCAAGAAGCGGATGAAGATGGTCGGTCGCGTCGAGGTCCCCCAGGAGGCCTTCATCGCCGCGCTGTCCACCTCCGGCCCGACCGGTGACAAGGCCAAGAAGTAGTTCCTCCCATGGTTCAGCCCTTGCCTGACGGCGTCCTGGGGATGGCCCGACGAGGCTCGGCCTGGGCCGACTGGGTCGACCGGTTGCCGGCCGTCCTCGCAGAGCTGCTCGAGGAGTGGCAGCTGAGCCCCGACGGCTGGATGATGCACGGCTTCGTCGCCCTCGTCGTCCCCGTCCGCACCGCCGGCGGGCGTGGCGCGGTGCTGAAGATCAGCTTCCCGGACCAGGAGAGCGAGCACGAGCACCTCGCCCTGCAGCACTGGGGAGGTCACGGGGCGGTCCGGCTGCTACGAGCCGATCCACATCGGTCGGCGTTGCTGCTGGAGCGTCTGCGCGAGCAGCGCCTCGACGACATCCCGGACCTCGAGGCATGCGAGATCGTCGCCGGGCTCTACGGGCTGCTCCATGTCCCCGCGTTGCCACAGCTGCGCCTCCTCACGTCGTACGTCGACACGTGGTCCGCCGAGCTGGCGGCGCTGCCCCGCAACGCGCCGCTCCCCAGACGACTGGTCGAGCAGGCGATCTCTCTCTCGCGTGACTTCGTGACCGACCCGGGCAGCAGCGGGACGATGATCCATGGTGACCTGCACTACGAGAACGTGATGGCGGCGGATCGATCGCCCTGGCTGGCGATCGACCCCAAGCCGATGAACGGCGACCCGCACTACGAGCCGGCGCCGATGCTCTGGAGCCGGTTCGACGAGCTGGCCGCAGCCCACAGCGGCCAGAGTGTTCGTGACGGTGTCAGGCGGCGTTTCCACGCCCTGGTCGACCACGCGGGTCTCGACGAGCACCGCGCCCGTGACTGGGTCGTCGTACGCATGCTGAACAACGCGTGCTGGCGGCTGCAGGATCCCCCCGAGGTGCAGCGGCTGACCCCCACCGAGGACCACCTGACGATGTGCATCGCCGTGGCCAAGGCGGTGCAGGACTAACGCAGCCGGTCGCGACGGCCTCGCAGGAACTGCCGCTCAGCCTCGTTGCCTGCGAGCTCGATCGACCTGTCGTAGGCGAGCCGCGCCTCGTCCTCGCGCCCCAGCCTGCGCAGCAGGTCGGCCCGGGTCGCGTGCCAGGCGTGGTAGCGCTCCAGCACGAGCGGCTCCACCAGGGCGAGGGCACGCTCAGGACCGTCGAGCTCGGCCACGGCCACGGCGCGGTTCAGGGCGACCACCGGGTTGGGCGTGACCGCCAGGAGCTGGTCGAAGAGCTGGAGCACCTGGGACCAGTCCGTCATCGACGCCTCGAGCGCGTCGGTGTGCACCGCGTTGATCGCAGCCTGCAGCTGGTAGGGCCCCGGCCGGTTCAGGGCCAGACAACCGCGCACCAGGCGGTGCCCCTCGTCGATCTTCGCAGCGTCCCAGAGGGTCCGGTCCTGCTCGTCTAGCGGGACCAGGGTGCCGTCCCGGACACGGGCCGGGGCGCGGCAGTCGACCAGCAACATCAGCGCGAGCAGTCCCTCGACCTCTGGCACAGGACCCAGGGACGGTGTCGCGCGGACCATGTCGCGCAGCTGCCGGGCGAGCCGGATCGCCTCAGTCGTCAGGTCGGTGCGCAGGGCCTGGCCCGAGGAGCCCAGATATCCCTCGTTGAACACCAGGTAGAGCACGGCGAGCACCCCGGCGAGCCGTTCGGGCAGGTCCTCGGGGCCAGGGATCCGATAGGGGATGTGCGCGGCCCTGATCTTCTGCTTCGACCGGGTGACCCGCTGCGCCATCGTGGTCTCCGGCACCAGAAAGGCCGCGGCGATCTCGGCGACCGTGAGCCCGCCCAGCATGCGCAGCGTGAGCGCGACCCGGTTCTCGGGTGCGAGCGCAGGGTGGCAGCAGGTGAACACCAGGCGCAGTCGATCGTCCTCGACCGGACCGGTCGGTTCGGGGGGCTGATCGGGGATGCGGTCGTTCATGCGTGCGACCTCGGCGTACTTGTCCTGGCGGCGCTTCTCCCGGCGAAGACGGTCGAGCACCTTGTTGCCCGCCACGGTGGTCAGCCACCCGCCGGGGTTCGGCGGAACCCCCTCGGCCGGCCAGCGCTCAGCGGCCACGAGCAGCGCCTCGCCCGTGGCGTCCTCGGCAAGGTCGAGATCGCCGAACCGACGAGTCAGGCTGGCCACGACCCGGCCGTGCTCGGCACGGAAGACGGACGCGAGCTCGATGCCGTTGTCGTCTGCCGCGCCGGCTGGCGCCATCGGAGTGCTCACTCGGCCTGGAACGGGCGCACCTCCACGGCGCCCATGCAGGCGGCCGACCCCTTCGTCGCGATGGCCAGGGCTGCGTCCAGGTCGGTGGCCTCGATGACCCAGAAGCCACCGAGCTGCTCCTTCGTCTCGGCGTAGGGGCCGTCGCTGACCAGGACGTCCGTGCCGGTGGCGTCGACGACGGTTGCCCGGGACGGCGGCTCGAGGCCTCCTGCGAAGACCCAGCTGCCGCTGTCCTGCAGCTCCTGGTTGAACGCGTCGACCTTGGCGAAGACCTCCTGCATGTCGACGCCCTCCGCAACCCAGTCCGGGCCCTCTTCGGCGTGGATGACGGAAATCATGTACTGCGTCATGTCGTGCTCCTCAAGTGTTGCCTGCGGTCGAGGCGGTACGTCGTACCGACCCATCATGTCGACTACTCCACGAACGGGGTCCGGCGGATACGACACCTCGAACGAAGCACTGTGTCCAGGCCGACGGCCCGCTGTGGACTCCGACCTGACAATTAGTTCGATTCCACCCAGGAGGCGCCGATGTTGTCCATACTTTTCTGGTGAGTTACCCCAGGACACGGTCGGACGTCGAGGCGTGGCAGCCCGAGGCGCGCAAACCGCTGGGAGCCTCGTTCGCCCGGCTCGCGGACTGGCTGGGCCGAGCTCTGTGGCTGTGTTGCGCGATCAGTGCCGTCTCGCTCGTCGTCGAGCTGTGGGGGAGCTCTGCGCCGGAGTCCGGGATGGGCGCGGGGCAGGTCCTGGGCACGACGATCCCGGACTTCGACGCGGTCTCCGCGATGGTGTCGCTCGTGGGCCTGGTGGCCCTCATCGTCACCGGGGTGATCTGGCTCGCATGGCAACACCTCGCGGCGAGCGCGGCAGGGGGGGAGCTGCGGCGCTCGCCCGGGGCACACGTCGGCTCGTGGTTCGTTCCGGTCGCGAACCTGTGGCTGGTGCCCCAGAACCTGGCAGACCTGTGGCGGACCTATCGCGCTCCGCGGCGCCGGTCCGAGGTGCCACCCGGACCACCGGTGCTCGTCTACGTCTGGTGGTTGACCTGGATCGCAGCATCTGTTGCGAACGTGGGGGCGGCGGTGGTCGAGGTCCAGGCAACCACGCCGGCCGACCTCCAGCTGGCGGGGCTGCTCCGCAGCGTCGGCGCGCTGGTGACGGCGCTGGCAGCCGGGATCGCGGCGAAACTGGTGCGACTGCTGAGCTGGTATGCACTGCTTGTGCACGCTGACGCGGCCTGACACGGGGCTGGATCAGAGACCTGCGACAAATCCGGCATTCACCGTTTGCCCATTGCCGCTGACCTGCCCTCGCAAGTACCTTCCGGACAGGTAGCCGTCCACGGGGGGGTCATGACGTTGTCACAGGCGCACCCGCGCCGTCTCACAGCCGCACTGATCGGATGGCTGTTGCTGACTGCCCTGGTCACGGTTCTCACGTCCTCCTCGTCGCACGCAGCCGAGTCGCCCGTGCTGGTCCCGTCCAACGCCGAGACCGCGCCGGTCCTCCACTCCGGTGACGCCATGGACGACCCGGCGATCTGGGTGCACCCCACGGATCCGTCCCGTTCGCTGCTGATGGGCAATGACAAGGCCGGCGGCTTCGAGACCTACGACCTCGACGGCACGCTGGTCCAGCGGCTCGCGATCGGCTCGCAGTTCTGGGGCAACGTCGACGTGCGTCAGGGCGTCACCATCGGCGGCCACAGCAGGGACGTCGTCGGCGTCATCCAGAGGGGTGTGCGCTTCTACGACGTGGACCCGACCACCCGACTGCTCTCGTCCGCGACCGAGGACTCGGCCCCGATCGGGGTCAGCGGGGAGGGCTTCTGCCTCTACGAGAGCCCGACCACCGAGAAGGTCTACGGCATCTCGATCACGATCGGGGGCGTGGTCAACCAGTTCGAGCTGCTCGACGCGGACGAGGACGGCTTGCTGGAGAGCAACACGGTGCGGACCTTCTCGGTGGGGTCCGAGGCCGAGGGCTGCGTCGCCGACGACGACACCGGCGCCCTCTACATCAGCGAGGAGAACGAGGCACTCTGGCGCTACTCCGCAGAGCCCGATGCCGGCACCGCACGAGTGGCGGTCGACGTGCTGCAGGAGGCGGGCGGTCACCTGGTCAACGACATCGAGGGGGTGACGATCGTCGACCAGGGCGAGGGCGCCGGTTTCGTGATCGTCTCGGTGCAGAACTCGCCGGACCCGCACGCGTCGTACTTCAGTGTCTACCGGCGCGAAGCCGGCAACGCGTTCGTGAGCACCTTTCGGGTCGCGGACGGCGCCGAGTCGGACGACTGTGACCGCACCGACGGCATCACCGCGGTCACCGCCGATCTCGGGCCGGCCTTCCCGCGAGGCATGTTCGTGTGCCAGGACAACAACAACAACCTGCCTGGCACGAGCGGCAACCAGAACCTGAAGATGGTGCGCCTGGAGAACGTCGTCAACCTCGACGGGGGCCCACCGCCACCGCCTCCGCCGCCACCGCCTCCGCCACCGCCCACCGGCGAGATCTCCTTCATCGGGAGGTCCACGAGCAACACCAACGCAGGCAACTTCACCGTCCAGGTGCCGCCTGCCGCGCGGACCGGTGACGCACTGCTGCTGTTCGTCTCGCAGGGGACCGCGACGAACCTCGGCAACCCCGGCGCCGGCTGGGCCCAGGCCGGCCGGGTCGTCGATGGCACACATGTCACGACGATCTGGCGCAAGGTGGCCACCGCCAGCGACCCGGGCGCCGCGGTCAACCTCAGCAGCGGCACCACCTATACCAAGGTGGGGCTGACCCTCGCGGCCTATCGCGGCACCGACCCCACGAACCCGGTGGGTTCGATCCTGGGTGCCCCGGAGCCTGGAAGCACCGCGTCGCACAGCAGTCCGGTCGTGAGCAACGACGTCGCCGGAGCCTGGCGGGTGTCATTCTGGTCGGACCGGAACAGCTCGACCACGAGCTGGACCGGACCTGCCTCCGACACCGTCCGCGGGACCTCGTTCGGCAGCGGCGGTGGCCGGGTCGGGATGCTGCTGACCGACTCGGCGGCGGCCCTGACCGCTGGAACACCGGCCTCGACGGGCGGGCTGGTCGCCCGGGCCAACGCGGCTGCCAGCACCGCGACTGCGTGGACCGTGCTGCTGAGGCCCGCAGCGCCACCCCCACCACCCCCGCCACTTGGCAACGAACCGCCCGTTGCCCGGTTCACCTGGGACTGTGAGGACCTGGTGTGCTCCTTCGACGGCAGCACCTCCAGCGACGTGGAGGACAGCATCGCGTCCTACGCCTGGTCCTTCGCCGACGGGAACACCGAGGTCGGAGCCACTCCGGTGCACACGTTCGCCGAGCCCGGCAGCTATCGGGTCGACCTGACGGTCGAAGACGACGACGATGCGACCGACACGGTCACCCACACCGTCGTGGTCGGGGACCAGCCGGCGATCCCGATCGCGTTCGTGGGCCAGGCGACCCGCAACGCGAACAACACCGCGTTCGCGGTGCAGGTGCCGTCCTCCGTGGAGACCGGCGACGCGCTGCTGCTGTTCGCCTCGCAGGCGGGCACCGCCACGTTGACCGGTCCGGGGGCTGGATGGACGCAGGAGGGTCGCGTGGTCGACGGCGCGCACACCACCACCGCATGGAGCCGGGTGGCCACGGCCGGAGACGCAGGCAGCACCGTCCGGCTGACCAGTGCTGCCTACACCAAGGTCGCCCTGACCCTGGCCGCCTACCGGGGCGTCCACCCGACCAACCCGATTCTCAGCGTCACTGGCTTCGGCGAGCCTGGAAGCGCGGGCGCGCACACCACCCCGACGGTTGCCAACAGCACGACTGGCGCGTGGCGGGTCTCCTACTGGTCGGACCGGAACAGCGCCACCACCGGCTGGACGAACCCGGCGGGTGAGACGCGGCGCGCGTTCACCGCTGGCGACGGCGGGGGGCGGATCGGCAGCCTGCTGACCGATCCAGGTTCGGCCCTCGCGGCCGGTGCTCCGGCGACCACAGGTGGAATCACTGCGACCGCGAATGCGGCCAGCAGCACCGCGACTGCGTGGACGGTCCTGCTGCGTCCTGCCGGCTGACGGCTGCTCCCACACCGGGCTCGGGGACCTGAGAGGATCGCGGCATGGCTGAGGTGCTCTCGATCAACGTCGGCACGCCGCGCGAGGTCAACTGGGCCGGCATCGGGAGGACGTCCATCGACAAGCACTCCCTGACCGGCCGCGTCCAGGTCGCTCGTCACGGTCTCGCGGGTGATCAGGTCTCCGACACGGCGCACCACGGTGGCATCGACCAGGCCGTCTACGCGTTCGCCCGAGAGGATCTCGACTGGTGGGAGCGCGAGCTCGGCGGCGGGATCCGCGATGGCCAGTTCGGGGAGAACCTGACGACGCGAGGGATCGACGTGAACGAGTCCGAGGTGGGGGAGCGGTGGAGCGTCGGTTCGGCCACCTTCGAGGTCGCGATGGTCCGGACTCCGTGCAACGACTTCAAGAACTGGCAGCGCCTCAACGGGTACGACGACCGCGCCTGGGTGAAGCGGTTCGCGCAGGTCGGCCGTCCGGGCGCCTACCTGCGGGTCATTCAGGCGGGTGAGATCCAGGCAGGTGATGACCTGGTCGTCGTACACCAGCCCGGGCACGGGGTCACCGTGTCCAGGATGTTCCGGGCCCTGCTGCTCGACCGCTCCTTGCTGCCTGAGCTGCTCAAGGTCGACAATTTGGCCGATGTCGCCCGCCGCAGGGTCGAGGCATTCGTGGCTCAGCGCGAGGGCGGGGGTGTCACGAGGCCACCTGTGATCTAGGTTACGTACCAGTAATCCACTAGCGATCCGTCGAACCGGACAGAGAAGCCCACCCAGGAGCATCACATGTCGCCCGTCAACACCGACACCTCGTTCATCGAGAACCGCCCGCCCAACGTGGCCGTGCAGTTCCGCGACCGCGTCGCCAAGAGCCCGGCCGGCGAGGCATACCGCTACCCGACCGACGATGGCCAGCCCTGGGCGTCGGTGACCTGGAAGGAGACGGGGGAGAAGGTCCAGAAGCTCGCGGCCGGTCTGCTCGCGCTGGGAATCGGGTCCGAGCAGCGTGTGGGCATCGCGTCCGGCACCCGGGTGGAGTGGATCTTCGCCGACCTGGCGATCATGTGCGCGGGTGGTGCGACCACGACGGTCTACCCCTCGACCATGGCCGAGGACGTCGCCTACATCCTGGCGGACTCGGAGTGCCACGTCGTCTTCGCCGAGGACGACGAGCAGGTCGCGAAGCTCCGACAGCACAAGTCCGAGCTGCCGCACCTGGAGAAGGTGGTGGTCTTCGACGGCGCCGCCGATGGTGACTGGGTGATCGGCCTGGACGACCTGATCGGGCTCGGTGAGAAGCACCTCGCGAACGACGCCGAGGCGGTCAACCAGGCGATCGACTCGGTCCAGCCCGACCACCTGGCGACGCTGATCTACACCTCCGGGACCACCGGTCGCCCCAAGGGCGTGCGGCTGCGTCACTCCTCATGGACCTACGAGGGTGCAGCGATCCAGGCCCAGCAGATCCTCACCGAGGACGACCTGCAGTTCCTCTGGCTGCCGATGGCGCACTCGTTCGGCAAGGTGCTGCTCTCCACGCAGCTGGCCTGCGGCTTCGCAACGGCCGTCGACGGCCGGGTGGACAAGATCATCGAGAACCTCGCGATCGTGAAGCCGACCTTCATGGGCGCGGCACCGCGCATCTTCGAGAAGGCCCACGCCCGCATCGTGACGATGCAGGCCGCCGAGGGAGGCCTGAAGGAGAAGATCTTCCTCACCGCTTTCAAGGTCGGTCGTCAGGTCGACGCCCTCAAGCGAGAGGGCAAGTCGGTCCCGATGTCGCTGAAGGTCCAGCACGCACTGTTCGACCGGCTGGTCTTCTCCAAGATCCGCGACCGCTTCGGCGGACGCGTGCGATTCTTCATCTCCGGTGCCGCCGCGCTGAACCGCGACATCGCCGAGTGGTTCCACGCAGCCGGGATCCTGATCCTCGAGGGCTACGGACTGACCGAGTCCTCGGCCGGTTCGTTCGTGAACCACCCCGACAACTACAAGTTCGGCACCGTCGGACCTGTCGTCCCCGGCAGCCGGGTGCGTCTGGGCGAGGACGACGAGATCCAGATCGCCGGCCCCGGCATCATGGACGGCTACCACAACATGCCCGAGGAGACCGCGAAGACCCTCACCGATGATGGCTGGCTGCGCACCGGCGACAAGGGTGCGCTCGACTCCGAGGGCTTCCTGAGCATCACCGGTCGGATCAAGGAGCTGTTCAAGACCTCCGGTGGCAAGTACATCGCGCCGCCTGCGATCGAGGCCAAGTTCAAGGCCGTGTGCCCCTACGCCAGCCAGTTCATGGTCTTCGGCAGCGAGCGCAACTACGTGGTCGCACTCGTCACCCTCGACCCCGACGCCATCGCGGGATGGGCCGAGGACAACGGCCTGGGCGGCAAGCCCTACGAGGAGATCGTCGCCGACGACAAGACCCGCCAGCTCGTGCAGGGGTACGTCGACCAGCTGAACGCCCAGCTCAACCGGTGGGAGACCATCAAGAAGTTCGAGCTGCTCGACCACGACCTCTCCGTCGAGTCCGGCGAGCTCACCCCGTCGATGAAGGTCAAGCGCAACGTCGTGGAGAACAAGTACTCCGGCATGATCGACGAGCTCTACGCCTAGAGCCTCCACAGGAAGCAGGAGCTCGTGCCCGGTCCCAGCCAGCGTCGGCAACGCGTCGCAGACCTCGCTCGACTCCGACATCGTCTTCAGCGACGGCTACTCGCTCCAGCCGGCGCAGGTCACCGGCAGCAACGACAAGGGCTGTCTCGCCACCCTCAACGTGCCAGTCTGACGCGGGTGATCCAGTAGTCGGCGGTCTCGGGCGTGGGGGTAGCGGTGCCGAATCGCGCGTTCGGCAGGTAGAGCCTGGACCGGTGCCTCGCGATCGTGGTCGGCACGTCGAAGCCCGGTGACCTCAGGGTGCGCACGAGGCGGCCGAAGGTGCCGTGCCGGTTCAACCGCAACACGGCCACCTTGTTGTCCCGGTTCTGGGCGACGTAGAGGGTGCGGCCCTGGCGCAGCATTCCGTCACCGTTGGTCAACGCGTAGCCGCGGAGTCCGACAAGGGTGGCGCGACCGTTGTGGGGATTGACTCGGAAGAGCTTGCCGGTGTTCGACTGCACGACGAGCAGCGCGCGTCCGTCCGGGGTGGTGCTGATCCCGTTGGCGTTGAACTCCATGGGCACCTGGTTCCATGCGCCCGTGAGCGGCACGGTCCGGACCCTGGCCCGAGCAGCCCGGCCCTTCGCCGGCGACACCTTGTAGAGCACTGCGCGCTGGGAGTCGGTGAACCAGGCCGCGCGCCTGCGCAGCACGACGTCGTTGACGAAGGAGGGGTCGGTCGAGGCGCCGACGAAGTCGTAGGTGGCCAGCACCCGTCCCGTGCGGCTGTTCACGACCTTGGCGTCGCCGTCGGCGCCGCCGGCCACCCACAACCGGCCCCTGCCGTCGAGCTTCATCCCGACTGACGGGGTCCCGTCGCCCTGGCTGATCACCCGCCCTCGCCCGGTGTGCAGGTTGGCACGATAGATGTCGCCGTCGGCGAGCGAGCCGACGTAGGCGACCGGGCGCCGGCCGATCGCGATGCCCTCGGGTCGGAAGCCGTCGGGGAGGTTGATCCGCGACGGGCCCGGGGTGCGGGACGCGGTAGCGGTAGCGGCCGGGGGAGCGGCCGCGGTCAGTCCGGCGACGAGCAGGACGGTGAGCAGGCTTCGGGTCGAGCGTCTGGCGATTGACATGAGTCCTCCTGTTCCCTCCCAGAAATATCCTCGCATCCTGGCTTCCGGGCAACCCCTCAGCGCCTCGGTGTGACACTGGTGCTGTGCCTGCCACCTCGGCCGGAGTTCCCTTCGGCGTCTACGTGCACGTCCCTTTCTGTGCGGTCCGGTGCGGCTACTGCGACTTCAACACCTACACCGCGACCGAGCTCGGTGGCGGTGGCTCGCAGGCGGCGTACGCCGGTCACGCGGTGGCTGAGGTGGAGTACGCCGCCGCCACGCTCGGCCCCGACCTGCCCCGGGTGGCGACCGTGTTCTTCGGCGGTGGCACCCCGACCCTGCTCCCGGCGGGCGACCTGACCCGGATCCTCGCCGCGATCGGCTCGACCTTCGGGCTGGCGCCTGACGCCGAGGTGACCACCGAGGCGAATCCCGACAGCGTCACCCCGGAGAGCCTCGCCGCACTGCGCGCGGGAGGCTTCAACCGGGTCTCGTTCGGGATGCAGTCGGCGGTGCCCCACGTGCTGCAGGTCCTCGAACGCACCCACGACCCCGCGAACGTGGCCCGGGCAGTCGCGTGGGCCCGCGAGGCCGGCTTCGAGCAGGTGAGCCTGGACCTCATCTACGGCACTCCGGGGGAGTCGGTCGCCGACTGGCGGCTCTCGGTGGAGTCGGCGCTCAGCTGCGAGCCGGACCACGTCTCGGCGTACTCCCTGATCGTGGAGGCAGGCACCCGCCTGGCTCGGCAGGTGCGCACCGGAGTGATCCCGGCGCCGGACGAGGACGACCTGGCCGAGAAGTACGTCGTCGCTGACGACGCCTTCGCCGAGGCCGGACTGCACTGGTATGAGGTGTCCAACTGGGCCCGCGGCCCAGCAGGAACCGGGGCCGCGCGCTGCCGTCACAACGAGCTCTACTGGACCAGTGCGAACTGGTGGGGTGTCGGCCCGGGTGCGCACTCGCACGTCTCGGGGGAGAGGTGGTGGAACGTGAAGCACCCCAGCGCCTACGCCGCCCGGATCGGTGCGGGAGAGTCCCCGGCCCAGGAGGGCGAGGTCCTGGACCAGGAGACCCGGACCTTGGAACGGGTGCTGCTCGAGACCCGCCTCCGCGACGGCCTCCCCCTCGACCTGGTGGATCGCCCACGCGTCGACCAGGTCGTCGCCCGGGATCTCGGGGTCCTCGAGCACGACCGGCTGGTGCTCACCCGGCGGGGGCGGCTGCTCGCTGACGCGGTGGTGCGGGACCTGGTCGGGTAGGGGCTGCAGGTTTCCCCGGCCGACCGGGGACACCGGACGTTGTCGGCCGATGCTTCACCCCACGACGACATGGATCGGTGGACCACCCCATCCGTCATGTCCGCTCCGTCAACAGGGGTTGACACCACGCAGAGTGTCAACCCAAATTGACATCCATGACCACGGAGTCGGATCTCGCCACCGCGGCCGGCGCGTCGGACCCCCAGGTCGGCCTGCGTGCCGTCCGGGCGCTGCGTCGGCTCCTCGAGGAGCTCGAGCGCACGCAGGTACGCCGGGCTCGGGAGCACGGCTGGTCGTGGCAGGAGATCGGCGCGGCCCTCGAGGTGAGCCGCCAGGCCGTGCACAAGAAGCACCGCCGAGTCTGAGGAGCACGCCGTGTTCGAACGATTCACCAAGCCGGCCCGGAACGTGGTCAGGCAGGCGATGGACGTCGCCACCGAGACTGGTGCCAGCCAGGTCAGGCCCGAACACCTGCTCGTCGCGCTGGTGCAGGACGAGGACAACCTGGCCGTCCGGGTGCTGGGCGACCTGGGTGCAGGAGGTGGTCCGACGCGTCGGCCGCGGCTCCGGTGAGGCGAGCACGCGTGGGCGGCCGAGGTTCTCGCGCGGGTCGAAGAAGGCGCTGGAGCTCTCGCTGCGCGAGGCGATCGAGCTTCGACACCACCACATCGGCACCGAGCACCTCCTGCTGGGCCTGGTGCGCGGGGGAGCTCCGCTGGTCCGAGACACGCTCGAGGCCGTCGGCGTGGTGCCCGGCGCCCTGCGGTCAGCGCTGGTCGACGCCCTGCGCAAGGTCAGCCGACCAGTCCGGTCACTCCTGGGTGACGAAGTCGATCAGCTGCTCGACCCGGCCGAGCAGTGCGGGGTCGAGGTCCTGGAAGCCGCGAACGCCACCGAGGATGTGCTTCCAGGCGCGGGCGATGTCGGCCTGGTCGCGGTGCGGCCAGCCAAAGCTCTGGCAGACGCCGTGCTTCCACTCGATGTTGCGGGGGATCTGCGGCCACGCCTTCTGGCCGAGGCGCTCGGGCTTCACCGCAGCCCAGATGTCCACGAACGGGTGGCCGACGATCAGCACGTGCCTGCCGACCTCCGATTTCGCCACCGAATGGGCGATCCGGCTCTCCTTCGACCCGGGCACGAGGTGGTCGACGAGTACGCCGACCCGGCGCTCGGGCCCGGGGCCGAAGTCCCGGAGGTGCTCCGCGAGGTCGTCCACACCTTCGAGGTACTCCACGACCACGCCCTCGATCCTGAGGTCGTCGCCCCACACCTTCTCGACGAGCTCGGCGTCGTGACGTCCTTCGACGAAGATTCGGCTGGCCCGGGCGACCCGTGCCTTGACTCCCTGGACGGCGACCGATCCCGACGCCGTACGCGTCGGCGCGACCGGTCCCTGGCGGGTCGGGGCGACCAGCACCACGGGGCGGCCCTCGAGCATGAACCCCGGGCCGAGCGGGAACGTACGTCGCTTGTTGCGCCGGTCCTCCAGGGTCAGCGTGCCGAGGTCGCGCTCGACCTTGACGATCTCGCCGCACCAGTCGGTGGTGACCTCCTCGACCACCAGGCCGAGGTCGGCGTCGATCTCGACCGCGCGGCCGTTCTCCGGCACCCGCCAGTCGGCGGCGAGGACGTCAGAGCCGTAACGGTCGTTCGGGGCGGGTGGGGGAGTCACCGGGCCAACGCTAGGGCGAGCGGGCAGCAGCAGTCGGTTGGCGCGCCGGAGATTGTCTCTTGCCTTGCGAACGGTCGCGATATATCGTCAACATATCGAGACTGTGTCGGCGAGACCCCAACAAGCGGAGGCCCCGACACCAGCATGAAGGGAGGTCTCGACATGGGACACGCGATGTGGACACCAGATTCTGAACCGAACCGCCGTCAGCGCGGTGGTCGTGGACGCCGCGGCGGCCATGGACACGGCCCGTGGGGCGGCCCCTGGGGCGGCCCGATGGGCGGTCCGCCGCCGTGGGTCGCGCAGATGTTCGGCCCCGAGTTCGCCGGTGCTGCCGGCGGCCGAGGTGGCGGCCGCCGTCCCCGGGTCCGCCGGGGCGACGTCCGCTCGGCCATCCTCGACATCCTGCACACCTCCGAGGGGGCGGTGAACGGCTACCAGATGATCCAGCAGATCGCCGAGAAGACCGATGGTGTCTGGAAGCCGAGCCCCGGCTCGGTCTACCCGACCATCTCGCAGCTGGAGGACGAGGGCCTGGTCGAGGACGCACCCACCGGCCGCAAGGCCGTCCAGCTCACCGAGGCGGGCACGACCTACGTCCAGCAGCACCCCGAGGAGATGGCGGCCGTGTGGGCGCCCTTCGCGGAGGAGCAGGACGACGACGAGGTCGTGAACTTCAAGCAGGTCATCGGCCAGACCGTCGGCGCGATCATCCAGGTCGCGACGACCGGGACACCGGACCAGCGCGAGAAGGCGATCGAGATCCTCGGGGACACCCGGCGGCGGCTCTACAGCCTCCTCGCCGAAGGGCCGGACGACTCCGACCCTGAATCGTTCGAGGAGGAGTGATGGACTCGCTGCGCCTCAGCGACGCGGACCGTGAAGCGGCGGTGGCACTGCTCGGCGACCAGTACGCCGTGGGCCGGCTCACCAAGGACGAGTTCGACGAGCGCAGCGACGCGGTGTGGTCGGCGAGGACCGAGGGCGATCTCGTTCCGGTCTTCGCCGACCTACCTGCGCGCTCGGCGGCACCGGCCGTCCGGAACCGACGGCGAACCTCGTCACGGTGGATGATCCCGTTCGTGCCGGTGCTGATCGCGGTGATCGCCATCTCCGTCGTCGCGCACCTGCCGTTCGTCCTGCTCGGGCTCCTCGCCTGGTTCGTGCTGTCTCGTCGGTGCCGCACCGCGAGCCCGTGGTCCGATCGGCCTCAGAGCAGCGGCAGCCGCTTCGCGGTGCGGGGCAGCTGCTCGTAGGCGCGGCGTACGGCCTCGCCCAGCGCTTCGGCCGGATAGGGCCACTGCGTCGCCTCGAGGGCCTGCCCGAGCGGCACCCCGCGGCCGGCGAGGTCGCGGATGGTCTCGGCGACCACGCCGATCGAGGAGCGCTGCTCCTGCACGAAGTCGCGGGCCACGGGGACGCCGTGCCCCGGGACGACCACCGTGCCCGGACCGATCAGCTGGAGCACCAGGTCGAGCGAAGTGGGCCATTCCATCGGGAAGCAGTCCATCCCGTACGACGGCACGCCCGACTCCTCGACGAGGTCACCGGCCAGGACGACATCCGCGTCATCGATACGTACGACGAGATCGCCCTCGCTGTGGCCACGCCCTGGGTGCACCAGCTCGACGGTCCGGTCGCCGAGGTCGATCGCCGTCACGGAGGAGAAGGTGTGGTCGGCCGGCACGATCGGCGTCTGCGCCATCTCTTCGGCGCGGTGGTCGCCGCGTGCCAGGGAGGCCGCCCGCGTCTCCTCGCCGTGGGAGACGGTGTTGGCCGCGGCTGCTTCGTGGGCCGTGATCGGCACCGGGCCGTAGGCGTCGCGGAACGCAGCGTTGCCGAAGACGTGGTCGACGTGCTCGTGGGTGTTGACCAGCCCCACCAGCGGACGTGAGGAGAGCCGGCGCAGGTCGGAGATCACCTCCAGCGCCGCCTTCGTCGAGGCGTGGGTGTCGACCACGATCAACCCCGCGTCGCCCTCGATCACGGAGACGTTGACGTCGTACCACTCATAGCGCGCCACCCAGACGCGCGACCCGACCTCCGTGAACTTCGACACGCCCGCGAGCCTACGTCGCCTAGTACCCTTGGCACTCGGATCGAGTGAGTGCCAGAAGACGGGAGGCGAGATGCAGGAGGACCGCAAGCTCGCCGTCCTGCGCGCCATCGTCGAGGACTACGTGTCGACGCGCGAGCCGGTCGGCAGCAAGGCACTCGTCGAACGGCACCGGCTCGGCGTCTCACCCGCGACCGTCCGCAACGACATGGCCGCGCTGGAGGAGGAGGGGCTGATCGCCCAGCCGCACACCAGTGCGGGCAGGATCCCCACCGACAAGGGCTACCGCTTCTTCGTGGACCGGCTCACCCAGATCAAGCCGATGTCGGCAGCCGAGCGCCGCGCGATCTCGACCTTCCTCGAGGGCGCGCACGACCTGGACGACGTGATCCAGCGCTCCGTGCGGGTGCTCGCGCAGCTGACCCAGCAGGTCGCGATCGTGCAGTACCCCTCGCTGGCGCGCTCCACCGTGCGGCACATCGAGCTGGTCTCGCTCTCCCCGTCCCGGCTGCTCGTGGTGCTGATCCTGTCCACGGGTCGCGTCGAGCAGCGAGTGGTCGAGCTGCCGGTCGAGCTCGACGTCGAGGCGCTCGCCGACCTGCGCTCGCGGGTCCTTCGCGCGGCCGTGGGTGAGCCGATCACCGCGGCGGCCAACGCGTTGGGCTCACTGGCCGAGCAGTCCGACCACATCGAGCGCACCCACGTGGCGGTGATCACGACCGCGCTGGTCGAGGCGATGTCCAACGAGCGCTACGACGAGCGCGTCGTGGTGGGCGGCACGGCGAACCTCGCCCGCTTCGGCGACGGGTTCGACCTGTCGATCAAGCCGATGCTCGAGGCGCTCGAGGAGCACGTCGTACTCCTCAAGCTGCTCGGCGAGGCCACCTCGCCGGACTCGATCACCGTGCGCATCGGCCACGAGGGCCCCTACCAGGAGCTGGCCACGACCTCCGTGGTCGCGACCGGCTACGGCCCGGGTACGCAGGCCGTGGGCTCACTTGGCATCGTGGGACCCACGCGCATGGACTACCCGGGTTCGATGGCGGCCGTCCGCGCAGTCGCCCGCTATGTCTCCACGATCCTCGACGAATCCTGATCCCGCAGCACCCAGCCAGACCCCCCGAACCCCATCCGAAAGACAGAAAACGTGAGCCAGGACCCCTACGAGATCCTCGGTGTCTCCCGGGACGCCGAGACCGACGAGATCAAGAAGGCCTACCGCCGTCTCGCTCGTCAGCTGCACCCCGACGTCAACCCCGACCCGGCGACGCATGAGCGGTTCAAGGAGGTCTCTGCGGCCTACGAGGTGCTCTCGGACCCCGAGAAGCGCCGCATGTTCGACCTCGGCGGCGACCCGTTCGGGCGCGGCGGCGGTGCAGGTCAGGGTGCGGGTTTCTCGTTCACCGACATCATGGACGCCTTCTTCGGCGGCCAGCCGGGCGGTGGCCAGGCGGGCCGCGGGCCGCGTCCGCGCAGCCGTCGTGGGCAGGACGCGCTGGTCCGGCTCGAGATCGAGCTCGCCGAGGCGGCCTTCGGGGTCACCCACGAGCTCAAGGTCGACACCGCAGTGCTCTGCACCGTCTGCGAGGGCAGTGGCGCAGCGGCCGGGTCGCGGCCGGTGACCTGCGAGACCTGCCACGGACGGGGCGAGGTGCAGCAGGTCCAGCGCTCGTTCCTCGGCGAGATCCGCACCCTGCGTCCGTGCGCGGCCTGCCGTGGCTACGGCGAGATCATCCCCGAACCGTGCCGTGAGTGCTCCGGCGACGGGCGGGTGCGCTCACGCCGCAACATCACGGTCAAGATCCCGCCCGGTGTGGACACCGGCACGCGGGTCCAGCTCGCCCATGAGGGGGAGGTCGGTCCCGGTGGTGGCCCCGCCGGCGACCTCTACGTCGAGATCCACGTCGCCACCCACCCGGTGTTCACCCGCGACGGCACCGACCTGCGTTGCCACGTGACCGTGCCGATGACCGCCGCCGCCCTCGGTACGACGATCCAGCTGCCCCTGCTCGAGGCCGACGTGGCCGAGGCCGACTCCGACATGGAGCTCTGGGTCGACCTCGAGATCCGCCCCGGCACGCAGTCCGGGACGGAGACGGTCCTGCGAGGTCGCGGGGTGCCGCATCTTCGATCGCAGGTCCGCGGGGACACCGTTGTCACGGTCGACGTCGAGACCCCGGGTCGGCTCGACGACCAGCAGCAGGACCTGCTCCGGGAGCTGGCCAGGCTGCGCCACGAGGAGTCGCCGGACGGCCGGATCAGCTCGCCGCAGAAGTCGGTCTTCGGGCGGCTCAAGGACGCCTTCAACCCCCGGTGACACCGTGACGCTGCCGGTCTTTCTCGGGCCGGTCACGAACGTCTCCGTCGGGGACGCCGTGAGGGTCGAGGGCGACGAGGCGCGGCACGCAGTGGTGGTCCGCCGGATCCAGGACGGCGAGGAGATCGTGCTCGTCGACGGAGCCGGCGCCGCTGCGCAGTGCGTGGTCACGGCGACCTCCAAGACCTCGCTCACGGCCGTGGTGTCGTCGCTGTCGGTGACCCCTGCCCCCCTGCCGCACGTCACAGTCGTCCAGGCGATCCCGAAGGGAGAGCGCGCCGAGCTGGCGGTCGAGGTGCTCACCGAGATCGGCGCCGACCGGATCGTGCCGTGGGCTGCCGCCAGGTCGGTCGGTGTCTGGCGCGGGGACCGGGCGGCGAAGTCGTTGGCCAAGTGGCGCACGACTGCGCGCGAGGCCGGCAAGCAGTCGAGGCGGTCCTGGCTTCCGGAGGTGACGGCGATGGCATCGTTGGCCGACGTGGTCGCGCTGGTGGAGCAGTCCGACCTGGCCGTCGTACTACATGAGGAGGCGGCCGTGTCCCTGTCCGCGCTCTCCCTCGACCAGGTTGGATCGATCCTCGTCGTGGTCGGGCCCGAGGGCGGGATCACCGACGAGGAGCTGGCAGCCCTGGGTGCCGCGCACGTCGTGCGGATGGGGGACCCGGTGCTGCGCACGTCGACCGCAGGGGTCGCCGCCGTGGCCGCGTTGCTTTCCCGGACCACGCGCTGGGGCTGAGAGCCTGCCTACTCCACGGTGATCTGCTTGGTGTCCTCGCTCGTCCCGACGCCCTCGCCATCGGACTCGTCGGTGTCGTGGACCACGAGGGTGTAGGTGCCCGGTGGAGCCGTCACGGAGAAGGAGTACGGCGAGAGGGTGCAGCACGCCGCGGCGGTGGTGAAGCCGTTGCGGACGACCTGGCCGCCCTGCTTGAGCTCCCAGACCACGTTGGCCTCGAAGGTGGCCGCCACGCCTTCCACCTCGAACTCGGTGCTGACGACCTCCCCCTCGGCGGGGCGGTTGACGATGACCGGCGATGCGATCGAGTCGAAGCTGGCAGCTGGGACCGGGTCGCTGGTGTCGACGCCGAGCAGCGTCGGCACGGGCGAACCCTCCACGGTGAACTGCACGGGCCCGTCGGTCTCGCTGGCCCTCTGCGCTGTCACGACAAGCGCCTGCAGCATCATCGTGGCCACCTTCGGGGTCATCCCCGCAGGACGGCGAAGCGCTTCGGAGACGTCGATCACGAGTCGGCCGCCGATCAGCTCTGCCTGCGCAGTCAGGTCGTCGGACTGGGTCCAGGCCTGGTAGTCCGGATCACGCGGAGGACTGCTGATCGCTGCCTGCACGGCGATCTCGAGGTCGGTGCCACGGACCTCCGTGAAGGTGCGCGTCTCCGGGAAGAGTCGCGGGCCCACTGCGGTCTCGCCCACGTAGAAGACGGACAGCGTCTCGCTGCGACCGGGTGCGAGCGACGTCTGACCGTCCGGGGTCTGCGAGGGGGAGCCCGGCTCGGCGGCCGGCGTACCCGACGGCTCTCGCTGACCCAGCCACCCGGCTCCGGCGATCACGATCACGGTCGCCACTGCCGCAGCCAGGACAATCGGCACCCAGCGGGTGGACGTCGGGCGGTCGGCGCGGGCACGGATGTCCGAGGTCCCGCCCTGTGGGTGCACGTCGGAGACAGCGTCGTCGAGCAGTCGGCGCAGCTCGGAGTCGTCGTTCGATGGGCCGGTCATGAGGTCTCCTCGAGCAGCGTGGACAGATGGGTGCGCAGGGCAACGGCCGCACGCGACGCATGGCTCTTCACGGCGCCCTGGCTGATCCGCAAAGTCTCGGCGATCTCTCGTTCGGAGAGGTCGAGGTAGTAGCGGAGCGCGAGCACCTCGCGCTGTCGCCGCGGCAGCCTGGCCAGCGCGTCGATCACCGCCTGTCGTCGTACGCCGAGCAGCAGGTCGTGGTCGGCGCCAGGCTCGTCGGGGGGGATCTCGGAGGGATGTCGCGAGACGACCTTGAGGTGCCGGAGCACCGAGCGTGACCGGTTGACCACCGTCTGCCGCAGGTACGCCGGGACATCCGCGTCTCCCAACCGGTCCCAGCGCTGGTAGATCGCCACGAAGGAGTCCTGCACGACCTCCTCGGCGCGCCCGGCGTCGCCGAGGAGCAGCACGCCGAGCCGGACCAGCCGGACGTAGTGCTCGTCGTAGAGCTGCTCGAGGGCCGCCTCGGCTCCCGGGTCGCCGTCGATGCACACCCCCTGGGTGATGAAGCCGGTGTCGTCTTCGGACAGGACGTTGGTCACGTTAGTTGGACGCCTGGGTCGCCTCGTTGGTTTACACGCCGTGAGGGCCGATCAGGCATGCTGTCCTCATGGGTGACGGACAGGGAGCCGAGGACTGCCTCTTCTGCAAGATCGTCGCCGGCGACATCGATGCCGACGTGGTCCACGAGTCATCGACCACGGTCGCCTTCCGCGACCTGAACCCGCAGGCGCCCACCCACGTCCTGGTCATCCCGCGCAGCCACTACGCCAACGCGGCCGACCTGGCCGACGGCGAGCCCGAGGCCCTGGTGGGTCTGTTCGACGCCGCGCGGGCGATCGCCGACAGCGAGGGTCTCGGAGAGGGCTACCGCCTCGTCCTCAACACCGGCGCCGCTGCGCACCAGACCGTCTTCCACGCCCACCTGCACGTCCTCGGGGGCCGGTCCATGACCTGGCCGCCCGGGTGAGCACCCGGACCGCCACCCGGCGTACGACAGGACTCGCGGCCGCCGCGGCCCTGGCCCTGGTGCTCTCCGCCTGCGGCGCCAGCGACGACGAGCCCGCCAAGGCCGGGAGCGCGCCGACCCCGGCCTCCTCGGCGAGCCCGGAGCCGGACCACAGTGGCCACGAGCCGGCCGCCGCCGCGCCCGTCAAGCGCAAACCGCTGCGCAAGGGCGAGCGCCGGGTCACCGTGCAGATGCCGGAGGACTACACCCCGTCGGCGCCGACCGGCGTGGGTACCGACGACTACCGGTGCTTCCTGCTCGACCCCAAGGTGCCGAGCGACCAGTTCATCACCGGGTTCAACGTGCTGCCGGGCAACCCCGACGTCGTGCACCACGTGATCCTGTTCCGAGTCCCGACCGACCTGGTCGACGAGGCCGAGCAGAAGGACGCCTCCACACCCGGCCAGGGCTGGACCTGCTTCGGCAACTCGGGACTGGGAGGTGGAGTCGAGATCGACGACGCGCCGTGGCTGGGTGCGTGGGCACCGGGAGGCAGCGAGCAGCTCTACAGCTCGGGCTTCGGTGAACGCCTCGACAAGGGCTCGCGCGTCGTCATGCAGGTGCACTACAACCTGCTGGCGGGAAAGAAGCCGGACCGAAGCTCCGCCGAGCTTCGTCTGGCCCCGGTTTCGGACAAGATCCGTGCGCTCGAGACCCGGTTGTTGCCGGCCCCGGTCGAGCTCCCCTGCCGCCCCGAGCATGCCGAGGGGCCGCTGTGCGCGCGACCCGCAGCGCTGGCCGACGTCAAGGAGCGGTTCGGTCAGGGACCGGGCGCGACGGCGGACCTGCTGCACTTCCTCTGCGGCGAGATCAAGGCCGGTCCCGTCCAGTCGTGCTCCCGGATGATCATGAAGCCCGAGACCGTACGCGGCGTCGCGGGGCACATGCACCTGCTCGGCAGGTCCATCAAGATCGAGGTCAACCCCGGCACCGCGAAAGCCCGGACCCTGCTGAACGTCCCGGTCTGGAACTTCGACGACCAGGGGAGCAAGCCGATCAAGCCAGCCGTGCTCACGCCGGGTGACACCGTCAAGGTGACCTGTCGTCATTCGCAGCGGCTCCGTGACCAGCTGCCGTCCTTCGAGGGGCAGCCCGACAAGTACGTCGTGTGGGGCGAGGGCACCACCGACGAGATGTGCCTGGCCCTGCTGCTGGTCACCCGCCCCTGAGGCCGTGGAATGCGTTCAGCGAACCCGGATGCGCCGTGACGGGCGCCTGCGTAGCATTGACCTGCCAGCACACCCCCCAACGAAGGGCCGCCCCGCACCGGGGCATCCATGACTGAGACCAGCAAGGCCGGCGCCGTCGGCAACAGCACCCGATCCAACGACGGGACCGCCCGGCAGACCCAGCACACGGTGGTCGTGCCCAGCAGCATCAACATGGTCTCCCTGCTCGGCCCTGGCGACGAGCACCTGACCCTCCTGGAGAGGGCCTTCGACGCGGACCTGCACGTCCGGGGGAACCAGATCACCCTGCGCGGTGAACCCGCCGAGATCGCCCTGGCGGAGCGCATGCTCGACGAGCTCGTGACGATCATCCGCACCGGTCAGGGGATGACCGCCGAGACCGTGGAGCGCGTGATCACGATGCTGCGCGCGGAGACCACCGAGCGTCCCGCCGACGTGCTGTCGCTGAACATCCTGTCCAACCGTGGCCGCACGATCCGGCCCAAGACGCTGAACCAGAAGCGTTACGTGGACGCCATCGACAAGCACACGGTGGTGTTCGGCATCGGTCCCGCAGGCACCGGCAAGACCTATCTCGCGATGGCCAAGGCGGTGCAGGCGCTGCAGGCGAAGAAGGTCAACCGGATCATCCTGACCCGTCCCGCCGTCGAGGCGGGCGAGCGCCTCGGGTTCCTCCCGGGGACGCTGAGCGAGAAGATCGACCCCTACCTGCGGCCGCTCTACGACGCCCTGCACGACATGCTCGACCCGGAGACCGTGCCGAAGCTGCTCGCGGCCGGGACGATCGAGGTGGCGCCGCTGGCCTACATGCGGGGCCGCGCCCAGCCCTACGACGCGCAGGTCCTCACCCCTGCGGGCTTCCGACCCATCGGCTCCCTCGAGATCGGTGACCTGGTCATCGGGAGTGATGGCGGGCCCACACCTGTGCTTGGGGTCTACCCGCAGGGAGAGCGGGAGGTCTACCGCGTCACGACCACCGACGGCGGATCCACGCTGTGCTGTGGTGAGCACCTCTGGCAGGTTTCGACCCCCGAGGACAAGCGCCGCCTCCGGACCAGGGTGGTCGAGACCCGCGAGATGATCGGTAACCTACGGCGAGGGAACATCCACCGCTACGAGCTGCCGGTGATGTCCGGCACCAACCCCGACCAGCAGCCAGTCCCGCTGGACCCCTACGCCTTGGGCCTGCTCCTCGGTGATGGCTGCATCACCACATCGACCACACCGGCGTTCTCGACAGCCGATCCCGAGCTCGTCGGACGCTTGGGGGTCGCGCTCGACGACCTCGGGGTGGACGTCACCCACAGCGCGGGCTACGACTACGTACTTCGAAGGCGCGGCGGTGGTCGTGGCGGGGTGATCGTCGCGAACCCGGTCACTGAGGTGCTTCGTGCGCTTCGGCTGGCCGGCACTCGGTCCGCCACCAAGTTCATCCCGGAGATCTACCTCGAGAACTCCTTCGAGGTGCGGCTCGCCCTGCTCCAGGGCCTGCTCGACACCGACGGTGGACCGGTCACGCAAGCAGGCCGCACGTGCCGCGTGCAATACGTCACCACGTCACCGCGGTTGCGCGACGACGTGAGGTTCCTGACCCGCTCACTGGGCGGGATCGCGACCACCCGCACCCGGAAGGCCGAGGGCCGCACGCCGGGGAGGGCGAACGGGCGACCCGTCGGCTACGTCCACGACGCATACGTGCTGGACATTCGGCTACCCCCCGGCGTGCAGCCCTTCCGGCTGACGCGCAAGCGAGACAAGTACGAGGCCCTCACCGGGGGCCGCCCGATGCGCTATGTCGAGAGCATCGAGCCCGCTGGAGTCCAGGACACGATGTGCATCCAGGTTGCCGCCGAGGACTCGCTGTACGTGACCGACGACTTCCTGGTCACGCACAACACCCTCAACGACGCGTTCATCATCCTCGACGAGGCACAGAACACCTCGCCCGAACAGATGAAGATGTTCCTGACCCGCCTGGGCTTCGGCTCCAAGATCGTGGTCACCGGTGACGTGACCCAGGTGGACCTGCCGTCGGGGATCAAGAGTGGACTGCGCGTGGTCGAGGGGATCCTCGGCGGCATCCAGGACGTCTCGTTCAACCGGCTCACCGCTCACGACGTGGTGCGGCACCGGTTGGTCGGCGAGATCGTCGCGGCATACGAGGCACACGACGCGGAGAACCACGACCCGCGACGCGAAGCGCGTTCCGATCGCGACCGCCGATGAGCATCCGATGACCATCGAGATCCAGAACGAGTCCGGGGTCGAGCTCGACGAGGGCCGTACCCAACGCCTCGCCCGCTACGTCATGGACCGCATGCGCGTGCACCCACAGGCGGAGCTCTGTGTGACCGCCGTGGACGAGGCGACCATCGCCGAGCTGAACGCCAAGTGGATGGAGAAGGACGGGCCCACGGACGTGCTCGCCTTCCCGATGGACGAGCTGCGCCCGGGCATGGTCAACGAGGAGCCCGAGGAGGGTGTCCTGGGAGATCTTGTGCTCTGCCCGGCCGTGGCCGCGGAGCAGGCGAAGACCGCGGGTCACTCGGCCGCCGACGAGCTCGACATGCTCACGGTGCACGGGATCCTGCACCTTCTGGGCTACGACCACGCGGAGCCCGAGGAGCACCAGGAGATGTTCGGCCTCCAGGCGAGACTGCTCGCCGAGTGGCTCGGCCACGAGGCCGACCGACCGCTCACCGACCAGCTGTGATCCCCCGATGAGCGGTGGCAGTCCGGGCCTGGTCATGCTCGCCGTGGCGTTGGTCGCGCTCGCCGCCACTCTGACGACCGTCGAGGCCGCACTCTCCGCGTTCTCCCGGGCACGCGCCCTGGAGCTCGCCCACGAGCAACGGCCCGGCGCGATCCGGCTGCTGCGCCTCCTCGACGACGCCGCCCACCACCTCAACGCCCTGCTGGTCGTGCGACTGCTGACCGAGACCTCCGCTGTCGTGCTGGGCACGGCGATGGTGCTCGACCTGCTGGGTCCGGACGAGTGGACCTCGGTGCTGGCCGCGATCGGCCTGATGTTCCTCGTGCTGTTCGTCCTCGTCGGAGTCGGCCCGCGCACCATCGGCCGCCAGCGCAGCGAAGCGATCTCACTGGCCACCGCCGGACTCGTCATCGGCCTGGGTCGGGTCCTGGGACCGCTGCCCCGGCTGCTGATCATGATCGGCAACGCCCTCACCCCCGGCAAGGGCTTCTCCGAGGGGCCGTTCTCCTCGGAGGCCGAGCTGCGCGAGATGGTGGACCTCGCCGAGGCGTCCAGCCTGATCGAGTCCGGCGAGAGCAAGATGATCCACTCGGTCTTCGAGCTCGGCGACACCTTCGCCCGTGAGGTGATGGTTCCCCGCACCGACGTCGTCTACATCGAGCGGACCAAGACCCTGCGCCAGGCCATGTCACTGTTCCTGCGCAGCGGGTTCTCCCGGATCCCGGTGGTGGGGGACGACCTCGACGACATCGTCGGCTTCGCCTACCTCAAGGACGTGGCCAAGCGGGTCTTCGACCGCCAGGCCGCCCAGACGACCGAGCGGGTCGACTCGATGATGCGGCCTGTCTTCCACGTGCCGGACTCCAAGCCGGTCGACGACCTGCTGCGCGAGATGCAGGCTGATCGCCGCCACATCGCCGTCGTCGTGGACGAATACGGCGGGACCGCGGGCATCGTGACCATCGAGGACATCCTCGAGGAGATCGTCGGCGAGATCACCGACGAGTTCGATGCCGAGGAGGAGTCGGTGGAGGAGCTCGAGGAGGGCGCGCGCCGTGTCCCCGCGAGATTCCCCGTCGACGACCTCGACGAGATCCTCGGTGTCTCGATCGAGGACGACGAGGTCGACTCGGTGGGCGGCCTGATGGCGAAGTACCTCGGCAAGGTGCCGATCCCGGGCTCCACCGTCGAGGTCGCCGGGCTGCGCTTCATGGCAGAGGAGGCCAAGGGGCGCCGCAACCGGGTCGGCACCGTGCTGATCACTCCCGTGGTCAAGCCGGAGGCCTGGACCGTCCCGGAGAAGCGTGAGGCGGACCGTTCCCACGACAGGCGTGCCCAGCGCGCCCAGCACCAGGGCTGAGGTGTTCCAGGGTTTCGAGGACTCCATGGTCGACGTGGGTCCGGTCAGGCTCCGGGTGCGCCGCGGTGGCAGCGAGCCCGCCGTGGCGCCGAGACTGGTGGAGGCCGGTTACCCGGTCGTGGTCCCGGACCTGCGCGGCTACGGCCAGTCCGGAAAGGTCGAGGTCACCGACGCACGCCACGAGAGGGAAGACCGGGCAACGGGCCGCAGGGTCACCTGTCGCTGGCCTCGGCGCTCACCACCTTCCTCGATCACTAGACTTCCGACGTGACTGCGCTGCCTGCCGAGGACAACAAGCTCGTCGTGCTCGCCAGGGCCACCCGGGCGCGCACCGGGGGGGACGAGGGTGCCGCGCTGCGGGACCTCGACGGGCGCACCTACGCCGCCGCGACGGTGAACCTCCCCTCGCTCCAGGTCTCCGCGGTCGGCGTCGCCGTATCCATGGCCGTGGCAAGCGGGGCCAAGGGAGCAGAGGCCGTGGTGGTTCTCACCGCAGGCGACCTCGCTGGGACAGATCTGGACATCGTTCGCGAGTTCGCCGGCCCCGGCGTACCGGTGCACCGGGGGACACCCAGTGGTCTCCTCCAGGACACCACGCCCACATGACATGGATCTCGCCCCCTGACAGGATCTTGAGTGCGCGATCTGGAAGGATGGTTGTGGTGGGCAACCTAGGACCGGAGGTGGGCACCGAGTTGAGTGGCACGGCGCAGCACCAGGAAGCCGTACGCCGCCTGAAGGCGTCGTACGACGCGCTGGCGCCCGGGTCATCGGTGCGGCTGGCCAAACGGACCTCGAACCTGTTCCGCCCACGCGACCCGCTCTCGACGGCAGGGCTCGACGTCTCCGGCCTCAGTGCCGTGATCGCGGTGGACCCGGAGGCCCGGACCGCGGACGTGCAGGGGATGTGCACCTATGAGGACCTCGTCGATGCGACCCTGCCGCACGGACTGATCCCGCTCGTCGTGCCGCAGCTGCGCACGATCACGCTGGGCGGCGCCGTGACCGGACTCGGCATCGAGTCGACGTCGTTCCGCAACGGTCTCCCGCACGAGTCGGTGCTGGAGATGGACATCTTCACCGGTGGCGGCGAGATCGTGACCGCCCGCCGGGACAACGAGCACGCGGACCTCTTCGCCACCTTCCCCAACTCCTATGGCTCGCTCGGCTACGCCACCCGGCTGCGCATCGAGCTCGAGCCGGTCCGCTCACACGTCGCCCTGCGGCACGTGCACTTCACCGACGCAGGGACGCTGCAGCAGGCGATCGCGACCGTCACCGACACCGGCCTGTGGCACGGCGAGCACGTCGATGCGATGGACGGCACGGCCTTCGAGCCCGACGAGTACTACCTGACCCTGGCGCGCTGGGTCGACGCCTCCCCGGGGGACGGCTCGGACTACGTCGGCCAGCAGATCTACTGGCGTTCGATCCAGCAGCGGGAGATCGACCTGCTCACGACCTACGACTACCTCTGGCGCTGGGACACCGACTGGTTCTGGTGCTCGCGCGCGTTCGGGGCACAGCACCCCGTCGTACGCCGGATCTGGCCGCGTCGCCTGCGTCGCTCGGACACCTACCACCGACTCGTGGGGCTCGACCGTCGATTCTCGATCATGGACCGCCTCGACCGTCGGGTCGGCCGGCCCCAGCGGGAGCGCGTGGTGCAGGACATCGAGATCCCCGTCGAG
Organism: uncultured Actinomycetota bacterium; assembly: GCA_963781335.1. Lineage (GTDB taxonomy): Bacteria > Actinomycetota > Actinomycetes > Propionibacteriales > Nocardioidaceae > Marmoricola. The sequence goes on from CAWAFS010000031.1 coordinate 112,475, forward strand.
CGGCTCGGCGAGTTCCTCGACTGGTTCGACCGGGACGTGGGGATGCGTCCTGTCTGGCTCTGCCCCCTGCGACTGCGGGACGACGCCGTGTGGCCGTCGTACCCGTTGCGTCCCGGCCGGACCTACGTGAACGTCGGTTTCTGGGGCGCGGTGTCCGTCGGCGAGGACGCCCCGAACAGTCCGCTGAACCGCGCGATCGAGGACAAGGTCTCCGAGCTCGAGGGACACAAGTCGCTCTACTCCGAGTCCTTCTACGACCCAGCGACCTTCGAACGGCTCTACGACGGCGCGAACCTTGCATCGGTGAAGAAGCGCTACGACCCGGACGACCGACTCACGAGCCTCTACGACAAGGCGGTGCGACGCAGATGACGCAGACGAACAACGTGAATCCCAGCCTGGCTGGGACCCGGCTGACCCTCGCGCAGGTCTTCGAGACCCTGCTGGCGGGTCCTGCCCCGATCCGGTTCACGGCCTACGACGGCAGCGTCTACGGGCCGGAGGACGCCCGGGTGGGGCTCCACCTGAAGAACGAGCGGGGGCTGGCCTACCTGGTCACGGCGCCCGGAGACCTGGGGATGGCGCGGGCCTACGTCTCCGGCGACCTCGACGTGGTCGGGGTGCACCCGGGCGACCCCTACGAAGCGATGGTGCTGCTGCTGCGCGCCATGCGTTTTCGCCGTCCGTCCCCGACCCAGGTGGTGAGCCTGCTCCGCTCGATCGGGCTGAGCCAGATGGTGCCACCGGCACCCCCACCGCAGGAGCACCTGCCGCGGTGGCGCCGCCTGGTGGAGGGCTTCCGGCACAGTCCCGAACGTGACGGCCGCGTCATCCAGCACCACTACGACGTCTCCAACCGGTTCTACGAGCTGGTGCTCGGCCCGTCGATGACCTACACGTGCGCGCTCTACGCGACCGGCTCGGAGACCCTCGAGGTCGCGCAGCACGCGAAGTACGACCTCGTCGCCCGCAAGCTCGACCTCCAGCCCGGGCAGCGGCTGCTGGACGTCGGGTGCGGCTGGGGCGGCATGGTGCGGCACGCCGCCCGGGAGTACGGCGTCCGCGGGCTCGGAGTGACCCTGTCCCGCGAGCAGGCGGAGTGGGCCACCGCGAAGATCAACGAGGAGGGGCTCGACCACCTCGCGGAGGTCCGACACCTCGACTACCGCGACGTCGTCGAGACCGGGTTCGACGCGGTCAGCTCCATCGGCCTGACCGAGCACATCGGCGTCGACCAGTACCCGTCGTACTTCGCCTTCCTGCGCGACAGGCTCGTCCCCGGCGGGCGGTTGCTGAACCACTGCATCACCCGTCCCGACAACAAGCCGACCCAGACGGGCGCGTTCATCGACCGCTACGTCTTCCCGGACGGTGAGCTGATCGGCTCCGGGAAGATCATCACCGAGGCCCAGGACGCCGGCCTGGAAGTGCAGCACGAGGAGAACCTCCGCCAGCACTACGCGTTGACGCTGGGCGGCTGGGGGGCGAACCTCGAGGAGCACTGGGACGAGTGCGTCGCCGAGGTGGGCGAGGGGACGGCCCGGGTGTGGGGCCTCTACATGGCCGGTTCCCGGATGAGCTTCGAGCGCAACGAGATCCAGCTGCACCAGGTGCTGGCGACCCGGACCGACGAGAACGGCGTGAGCCGCTTCCCGCTGCGCCCCGACTGGATCCCCTGAGACGTTTGACGGTTCGCGGTGCGGAAGGGCGCACGGCGGGAGATAGTGCCGGAACGTCTCACCACCCTTCGGGAGCCACGACATGTCCGCTGCACGTGCACGCGTCCTGCTCGGGTTCGTGCTCGGCACTGCACTCCTGCTCTCGTCGTTCGGGGCCGTGGACACCGCGTCGGCGCAGACGGCAAGGGCAACCCCGGTCGGCAGCGACAAGTTCGTCACGGGCGGCTACTACCGCGGTGACTTCCCCGACCCGGCGATCGTCCGCTCGGGGAACACCTACTTCGCCTACTCGACGACGATCTCTTCGCTGAACCTTCCGGTGATCAAGTCGACCGACCTGAGGAACTGGCGGGTGGTCGGCGAGGGTCTGAAGCGGCCAGCGGCCTGGGCGCTGTCCCGCCAGGTCGGGAAGCGCCGTGTCGCACGGACGTGGGCCCCGACCGTGGCCAGGTTCGGCAACCGGTTCGTGCACGCCTACGCGACGCCCGCACGCGGGGCCAGGGACCACCGGATGTGCATCTCGATCTCCACCTCGCGCAAGCACTGGGGTGGCTTCGTGGACCGGACCCGGCGCCCGTTCATCTGCCCGGCCAACCGCGGGGCGATCGACCCGGAGTTCTTCCGGGGTCCCGACGGCGCGCGTTACCTGCTCTGGAAGAGCGAGCAGACGGCGTCGTACCCCAGCCAGCTCTGGAGCCACCGCATCTCCGGCACCGGGACCAGGCTCTACTCGACCCACGGACTGCTCCTCCAGACACGTGAGGCCTGGGAGGGCCGCGTGATCGAGAATCCGTCGATGATCGCCTATGCGGGGCGCTACTACCTGTTCTACTCAGGTGGCTCCTACGCCAACTCGTCCTATGCCACGGGCTATGCCGTCTGCCGTACGCCACTCGGTCCCTGCACCCGTGCCTCGAACCAGCCCCTGCTGGCGACCGGGGGCCAGGTCGCGGGCCCGGGCGGAGCGACGGCCTTTCTGGGTGCGTCCGGTCGGCTGCACCTGGCCTACGCGGCCTGGGACTACGGCAACACCGGCTACCCGACGTCCACCGCGTGCCTGCGCACGGCCAAGGGCTGCGCCCAGCGTCGACTGCACGTGGCCACGCTGAGCGCCACTCCCGGAACCGGGGCACTGGTGGTGACCTCGCGTGGCTAGCAGGAGGGCATTCGCCACGGCTGCCGGCCTGCTCGTCCTCGCCCTCCTGGCCACGACCCAGACCGTTGCGAGTGCCCGTCCCGAGCGCCCGGCGCCGGTCGGGAGCGACCCCTTCCGCGCCGGACAGCCCTATCGGGGGGACTTCCCGGATCCCACCGTGTGGCGGGTGGGTGGTCGCTTCTACGCGGCCTCCACGACCGTGTCCGCGCTGAGCCTGCCGACGATGACCTCGACGGACCTGCGCACGTGGACCGCCAGACCTGCGAGTGACCCCGCCAGACCGGCGCTCAACGACGCGATGCCCGACCCCCCGACGTGGGCGAGGACGCAGGCGACAGCGGGTGGACGCCACTGGGCCGCCACGTGGGCGCCGTCGGTGACGCGGATCGGCACCGGCACGTTCGTGCTGGCCTACTCCGTGCCTCGGGCGAGCGACGGTCGTCGCTGCATCTCGCTGGCTCGGAGTGCCTCGCCCCTCGGCCCGTACGTCGACTCCAGCGGCGGTCCGATCACCTGCGGAACCTATGGAGTGATCGACCCGCAGCTGTTCATCGACCGTGGCGCGATCTGGATGTACTACAAGATGGAAGGCGCTCCCGACCGGATCCTGGCACGGCGGATGAACACCTACGCGACCGGCTTCTCCGTCGGCAGCCGCAACTACACGGTGCTGACTCCGCAGCGGGCCTGGGAGGGATCGGTGGTCGAGAACCCGGCCATGTTCCGCTACCGCAACCGGCTCTACCTCTTCTACTCAGGCAACGGCTACGGGTCCTCGGCCTACGCCACCGGCTACGCCGTGTGCAGGACGGTGGTCGGACCGTGCAAGAGGATGAGCAGGCTGCTGTTCACCGGGCGCTATCTGGCCGGGCCCGGTGGCGCCACGCCGTTCCTCGACGCCGGAGGTCAGCTACGACTGGCCTACCACGCCTGGAAGGTGGGCAACGTGGGCTACCCCCGCAGCGCCTCGTGCGCCGGCACTGCGAAGGGGTGCGCGCAGCGGCGGATGTACGTCGCCACGCTGGGTCCCGCCAGGCGCGGACGGCTCGTCGTACGCCGCTGGTTCTGAGCACTCCTCCAGGCAGTTAGCCTTGGTCGGGTGACCTCCCGGACCCCCTTCGCAGCGCTGGTGCGCGCGCGCACCGTGCTCGGCGAGCACCTGGTGCGCCTCGTGCTCGAGGTGCCCGAGGGATTCGGCTCGACCGGGGTTCCCGACGAGTGGGTGGCCCTGACCGTGCCGGGGCAGTTCCAGACGCGTTACTACACCGTTCGCTCCCTGGTCGAGAGACTGTTGACCTTGGACGTCGTGGTGCACGACCACGGGCTCGTGACCGAGTGGGCCCAGACCGACTGCGTGGGGGACGTCGTCAGGCTCTCGGCGCCGAAGGGCTCGTTCGTGCTCGCTGCCGACGCCGGCTGGGTGGTGCTCGCCGGTGACCTCACCGGTCTGCCGGCGATGGCGCGCATCGCGGAGAGCCTGGGACCGGTGCCCGTGCAGATCCATGCCGAGGTCCCGGACGGGCCGATGCCGGACTACGTCGCGGCCCCTGTCACCTGGCACGACGCGGCACCCGGGACCAGCGAGCTCGCGGCGACGGTCCGGGCCATCAGGTGGCCAGAAGGCCCTGGCTACTTCTGGATGGCCGGTGAGTCCGCGCAGATGCGCGAGATCCGCCGCCATGCGCGGCACGACCTCGGCTGGGACACTCGCCACTACGACGTGATGGGCTACTGGAGCGGCAGTCGCGGCCGACAGGTTCGCCAGGTCGACCCCGGCCCTATCTACGCCCGCGGCAAGGCCCTGGGACGCTCGGACGACCAGATCTGGGCCGACTACGACGCTGAGCGGGAGCGCGCGTGAGCCCCCAGGCGCACCGTTCCGGGTTCGCCTGCTTCGTCGGGCGTCCCAACGCCGGCAAGTCGACGCTGACCAATGCGCTCGTGGGCAGCAAGGTGGTGATCACCAGCTCCAAGCCGCAGACCACGCGCACCGTCGTACGCGGCATCGTGCACCGCCCCGACGCCCAGCTGATCCTGGTGGACACTCCTGGCCTGCACCGTCCGCGGACCTTGCTCGGCGAGCGCCTCAACGACCTCGTCACCAGCACGTGGTCAGAGGTGGACGTCGTCGGGGTCTGCTTCCCGGCCAACGAGAAGATCGGGCCGGGGGACCGGTTCATCGTCACCGAGCTCGCCAAGGTCCGTCGCACCATCAAGGTCGCCATCGCCACCAAGACCGACCTCGCCACCCCCGACCAGATCGGCCAGCACCTGCTCGACATCGCAGCGCTCGGCCACGAGACCGGCACCGAGTGGGCGGAGATCGTGCCGGTCTCGGCGGTGGCCGGTGACCAGGTGGAGCTCCTCGAGCGCCTGCTGATCGGGTTGCTGCCCGACGGACCACAGCTCTACCCGGACGGCGAGCTCAGCGACTCCCCGGAGGAGGTGATCGTCGCGGAGCTGATCCGCGAAGCTGCCCTCGAGGGCGTCCACGACGAGCTGCCGCACTCGATCGCCGTGCTCGTGGAGGAGATGGCGCTCAAGGAGGACCGTCCGGCGGACAAGCCGTTGCTGCTCATCCACGCGAGCCTGTTCGTCGAGCGCGACTCGCAGAAGGGGATCGTGATCGGGCACAAGGGGTCTCGACTTCGCGCGGTCGGCACCGAAGCGCGCAAGCAGATCGAGGCGATGCTCGGCACCCCGGTCTACCTCGACCTGCACGTGAAGATCGCCAAGGAGTGGCAGCGCGACCCGCGCCAGCTGCGCAAGCTCGGCTTCTAGTCAACGGCCGGTCGGCGGCTGTGGCCGCTGGGCAGTAGCGTCGGGGCGTGACCTGGGACGAGCTCTACGACGACGCCTCACGTGAACGGCTCGTCGACGAACCCGCCAAGCGCGTCGATGCGCCGGAGCGCACCGCGTTCGAGCGTGACCGCGCCCGCGTGGTGCACTCCGCGTCACTGCGCCGGTTGGCCGCCAAGACCCAGGTGCTCGACCCGCAGGCGGACGACTTCGTGCGCAACCGGCTGACCCACAGCCTGGAGGTCGCCCAGGTCGCGCGGGACCTCGCGCACCCGCTGGGGTGTCACCCCGACCTGGCCGAGACGGCCGCGCTGGCCCACGACATGGGGCACCCACCCTTCGGCCACAACGGCGAGGTGGCTCTGGCCGAGCTCGGCGTCGACTGCGGTGGCTTCGAGGGGAACGCCCAGACGTTGCGCATCCTGACCCGGCTCGAGGCCAAGTCCGCCGACGCGGAGGGACGGTCCGCCGGCCTGAACCTCACCCGCGCCACCCTGGATGCGTGCACGAAGTACCCGTGGCCCCGCGCCTCGGCGCGCGACGGGAAGTTCGGGGTCTACGCCGACGACGAGCCGGTCTTCGCCTGGCTGCGGCAGGGCATCGAGGAGACCAGGCGCTGCATCGAGGCCCAGGTGATGGACTTCGCGGACGACGTCGCCTACTCCGTGCACGACCTCGAGGACGGCGTCGTGGGTGGCCGGATCGACCTGGGACTGCTGGACCGGGCCGACGAGCGCTTCGCGACCTGGCAGACGGTGCGCGACTGGTACCTCCCCGACGCGACCGACGCGCTGCTCGACGAGGCGCTCGGCCGGGTGCGGGCGGTGACCTCATGGCCCGGGTCGTCGTACGACGGCAGCAGGCGGGGTCTGGCGTCGCTGAAGAACCTCACCAGCGACCTGATCGGGATCTTCTGCGGCAAGGTCCACCGCGCCACCCAGGAGAAGTACGGCCGGGGCCCGCTCGTGCGCCACCAGGCCGACCTCGTCGTACCGGCGGAGACAGCGCAGGAGATCGCGGTGCTCAAGGGGATCGCCGCCCACTACGTGATGCGCTCCCAGGACAGGATCGAGGTGATGGAGCGGCAGCGCGGCCTGCTGAGGGAGCTCTTCGAGGCGATGTGGGACCGGGGGAGCGAGGCACTCGACCCAGCGCTGCGCCCTGACTTCGCCGAGGCCGGTGACGACGCTGCTCGCACCCGGGTGGTGATCGACCAGATCGCCAGCCTCACCGACGCCTCGGCGGTCACCCGGCATGCCCATCTGGTTCGCGGACGCGGGGTTCCGCGAGAGAGGCTGGTGCCATGACGACCTCTGGGACCGATCCCCTGGTGTGGCTGCCCTTCGACCCCGAGGAGCTGGGCGACCTCCCCACTGCGCTGCGCTACGAGCGCGTGGACCCCGACCACCTGCCCGAGAGTGGCGACGAGGTCGAGCTCTACGTCCTGCCCTACCGGTTCCGACCGGCGGACGGCGAGGTGCTCTCCGAGCTGCCACGGCTCAGGGTCGTGCAGACGATGTCCGCGGGCGTCGAGCACATCCAGCGCTTCGTGCCCGACGGGGTGCAGCTGTGCAACGGCCGTGGCATCCACGACACCTCGACAGCGGAGCTGGCCCTGACGCTGATCCTGGCGAGCCTGCGGGGAGTCCCGCAGTTCGTCCGTGCGCAGGAACGCGGCGAGTGGCGGCCCGAGCTGCGTGAGTCACTGGCCGACAAGCGGGTGCTGATCGTGGGCTACGGGCAGATCGGCGAGGCGATCGAGTCGCGGGTGGTGCCGTTCGAGGCCGAGGTCATCCGGGTCGCACGCAGTGCGCGGGACGGCGTACACCCCATCGGGGACCTGCCGGACCTGCTCCCCGACGCCGATGTGGTGGTGCTGATCGTTCCCGGCACCGAGGAGACCCGCGGACTGTTCGACGCGCAGATGCTGGGCCGGCTGAAGGACGGCTCGCTGCTGGTGAACATCTCGCGAGGAGCGGTGGTCGACACCGCCGCGCTCCTCGCCGAGCTGCGCAGTGAGCGGATCCACGCCGCCCTCGACGTCGTCGACCCGGAGCCGCTGCCGCAGGCGCACCCGCTGTGGGGCGCCCCGAACCTGCTGATCGCACCGCACGTCGGCGGGAACAGCACCGCCATGGAACCGCGGGCGCACAAGCTCGTCCGCGAGCAGCTCCACCGCTTTGCAGCGGGGGAGCCACTCGCGAACGTGATGACCGGGGACTACTAGACGAGGTCCAGCTGGTCAGGGCAGCTTGCCCTGGGGGCCGGGGTTGTCCTGGAACACGGTGCTCTCCGGGTTCAGCTGGTCGGCCGGGTCGCTCGGGCCGTTCGAGTCGCGAACGGACTTGACCTTGGCGGACGCAGAGTCGGCCACCTCGGTGAGCTTGTCCTTCACGACTGGCGCCTTCTCCTTGGCCAGATCGGCCGCCTGATGGGCCTTCTCCTGAACGCGGGGGTCGTCCTTGACCTTGTTGAACTGGCCACGGATCTGTTCGTAGCGCTCACGTCCCGCCTTGGTGCCCAGGACGTAGCCGATGCCACCGGCAATCAGCAGTGGCAGCCTCTTGATGATCATGATTTCTCCTTCTGGGAGTCCTTCGACTCCCGGTCCGATGCGCCGTTCGCGGCCGCCTGGCGGCGGATCCGTCGACCGAACGCGACGTCCTTGGCCCGCTTCTTGCGGGCCTTCTTGATGTTGCGGGTGTCACGGGCCGGGAGCTGGATCTCCTCCTCGGCTGCGATGCCCGCCTCGAGCTGCCGACCCCGTTCGAGCTCGGCGTCCAGCTCCCCACCGAACAGTAGGGCGAGATTGGTGATCCACAGGAACAACAGCGTGACGATCACGCCGGCCAGCGATCCATAGGTCTTGTTGTAGCTGGAGAAGTTGCCGACGTAGAAGGCGAATCCCACCGACGCGAGCACCCAGATGATGATCGCCACTCCGGCACCCACGGAGATCCAGCGGAACTTCGGCTGCTGGATGTTGGGGGTCGCGTAGTAGAGCAGGGCGACCACGACGATCACGATCAGTGCCAGGACTGGCCACTTCGCGATCGACCAGACGGTGAGGGCAGTGCTCCCGAGACCGACCACGTTGCCGATCGACTCGGCCACCGGACCGGAGACGATCAGCAGCAGCAGCGCCATCGCCGCGAGCGTCACGGCGATCAGCGTCAGCAGGAGCATGACCGGGCGCAGCTTCCAGAACGGCCGGCCTTCGTCGATCTCGTAGATGCGGTTCATCGCACGCCCGAAGGCACCGACGTAGCCCGAGGCGGACCAGAGCGCCGCGAGCAGTCCGATCACCAGCGCCAAACCCGCGCTCTGGGAGTTCGTGACCTGTTCGAGAGCGTTGGAGATCGTGTCGAGGACCTCCGTGGAGACCAGCGGTCGAAGCGTGTCCTCGATCGTGGTCACCGCCTGCGGAGCCTGACCGAGGACCCCGAGCACGGACAGGAGGGCGAGCAACGCGGGGAACACCGCGAGCACCGCGTAGTAGGTCAGCGCGGCCGCGAGGTCGGTGCACTGGTCCTCGCCGAACTCGTGCATGGTCTTGCGAAGCACGTAGAACCAGGAGCGCTTGCTCAGGTCCGTCGGGCTCTCCGGCTTGCGGTCGTCGTCGGGGTCTGGCGTGTTCTCCTCGCTCCGGATTTTGTCGGCCACGGGTTCGGGGACGGCGGCTTCGTCACGTCCTGCTCCCTCGGCGAGCTGCTCGTCCTGGGTCGGGGACGGGGATGGCACAGCTGGCGAGGGAGTCATCGTCTGCGTCGCCACACGACGACGAGCACCACCCCCACGAGCACGGCCGCGGCCGCTCCGAGGAGCTCGGGCCGAGGCTTGCCCGCGGCTGTCGTGCTGCGGTCCTTGACGGCGTCCACCTTGGCCTTGGTCTGGGCCTTCACGTCGAGCTTGTGGCCGAGCTGGTCGACCGTCCTGGCGAGCTGCTCACGCTGCCTCTCGATGTCGGCCTGGATCTCTTCGGGAGTGCTCATCGGTGCTGCCCCTTCACGGTCGCGAGGTCTTCCTTGACGCCTTCCACTGCCCGCTCCGGCTGGAGCGGAGTGGCTTCCTGGACCTGATTCTTGCCCAGAACGGCGAGCAGACCGGCCACCGCGAGCAGCACGACCGTCACGATCAGCGCCGCCAGCCAGCCGTCCATCACCAGGGAGAGCGTCAAGATGATGGTGGCGAGCAGTGTCCCGAACCCGAAGAAGGCCATCAGGCCGGCAGCACTGAACATGCCGATGCCGAGGCCGGCACGCTTGCCCTTCTCGGCCATCTCGGCCTGGGCGAGGCGAAGCTCGGAGCGGATCAGCTCGGGGACCTGGGTGGTCAGCTGGTTCACGATGGCCCCGAGCGTCGGGTCGGGCCCGGGGGGCTGGCGCACAGTTGGTTCGGTCATGTTCGCTCCGGTAGCCATTTCGCATCGATCCAAACGTGCTCGGTGCCGGAAACTTACAAGATAAGTCTCTGGGTGGCGCGCCTGTGCAGCGCGGATGAGCACGACCACGGCCGCCCCGTAGACTCCGCACCGTGGCGGGCAGGATCAGGGAAGAGGACATCGCGGAGGTCCGCGAGAAGACGCGCATCGAGGACGTCGTCTCCTCCTACGTGACGCTGCGCAACGCCGGCGGGGGCTCGATGAAGGGCCTCTGCCCCTTCCATGATGAGAAGTCTGCTTCGTTCCATGTGACTCCTTCGCGGGGGTTCTACCACTGCTTCGGTTGCCAGGCCGGGGGCGACGTCATCAAGTTCGTGATGGAGATGGACGGCCTCGGCTTCACCGAGACCGTCGAGCGGCTGGCCGAGAAGGTCGGCATCCAGCTTCGCTACGAGGAGGGCGGCGCGCCGCGCCCGCGCAGTGGTGGACCCCAGCGTCCCCGTCTGATCGAGGCCCACAAGCACGCCGGGGAGTGGTACGCCGAGCAGCTCGCCACCGCTGAGGCACTCCAGGCCCGCCAGTTCCTGGACTCTCGGGGCTTCGACGCTGATGCGGCCGCCCTGTTCGGAGTCGGCTTCTCGCCGCGCGGGGGAGAGGATCTCCTCAAGCACCTGCGGCAGAAGGGCTTCAAGGACGAGGAGCTCGTCACCAGCGGCCTGATCGGGGAGGGGCGCGGGCTCTACGACCGCTTCCGTGGCCGGCTGATGTGGCCGATCAGGGACAGCAGCGGCGACACCATCGGCTTCGGCGCTCGACGGATCTTCGAGGACGACCGCATCGAGGCGAAGTACCTCAACACTCCCGAGACGCCGATCTACCACAAGAGCCAGGTCCTCTACGGGATCGACCTCGCCCGCCGCGAGATCGCGCGTGCCAGCCAGGCGGTGATCGTGGAGGGCTACACCGACGTGATGGCCTGTCATCTCGCGGGAGTGAAGACTGCTGTCGCCACCTGCGGGACCTCGTTCGGTGACGACCACGCCCGAGTGATCCGCAGGCTGCTGCACGACCACGACGAGTTCAGGGGCGAGGTGATCTTCACCTTCGACGGCGACGAGGCCGGCCAGAAGGCAGCGCTGCGAGCGTTCGAGGGTGACCAGATCTTTGCCGGGCAGACCTACGTCGCGGTGGAGCCCACGGGGATGGACCCCTGCGACCTGCGGCTCAAGTCCGGGGACGCCGAGGTGCGTGAGCTGGTGGCTCGCCGGGTCCCGCTCTACCGCTTCGTGCTCGCCAACGTCGTGCAGCGCTACGACCTCGACCGTGCGGACGGTCGCGTCGACGCGATGCGTGAGGCGGCGAAGCTGGTCACCGCCATTCGCGACCGGTCCAAGGTCGACGCGTTCTCCCGGGAGCTGGCCGGGATGATCGGCATCGACCCTGTCGACGTACAGCGCGAGGTGCGCAGGTCGGCTTCCCGCGCATCGACGCCCGCCGTCGCGCACAACCGCCCGGCCTCGGAGCTGCCGGACCCTCGCGACCCGCGGCTGATGCTCGAGCGCGAGACGCTCAAGCTGGTCGTGCAGTACCCCTCGACGGTCGGGCGTACTGCCCGCGACGTCGGGGCCGAGGACTTCACTCACGGTGCCTACCGGGCGCTCTGGGCAGGGATCGAGAAGGCGGGCGGTCCCACTGCCGCCGATCCCCAGTGGGCCTCCACACTGCGCGACGCGCAGAGCGACGAGCGCCTGCAGTCGCTGATCAGCGCCCTCACGGTGGAGCCGCTTCTCTCCGCCAGGGAACCGAACGACGCCTACGTCGGCCAGCACGTCCACCGGCTGCGTGAGCTGACGGCGATGCGCCGAATCGCGGATCTGAAGTCCCGCCTGCAGCGCACCAACCCGGTGGAGCAGGCGGTCGAGTACAACCGCATGTTCGGCGAGCTGGTGGCGCTGGAGCAGCACCGCCGAAGCCTGCGCGAGCGCGCGCTGGAGAGCCAGTGAAGATCCTCGGCCGTCGCGGGGGAGTCCCCGCCGAGGTGCTCGAGCGCGCCGACCTGCCGCGCGGCGAGAAGCGCCTCGCCCACGCCCCGGCGGCCGATGGCTCCTGGGTGATCGGGACCCGACGGCTGCTGGTCCTCGTCCCGGCTCCACCCGTCGAAACCCGCCATCTCCCGTGGGAGCAGGTCGAGGACGCCGCCTGGGACCAGGAGTCGTCCCGGCTGACGGTCACCGAGATCGGGTCGTACGGCGAGCAGCGGCCGGCGTACTCCTTCGAGATGGACGACCCGGCGCTGTTGCTCCAGCTCGTCCGCGAGCGGGTGACCGCGAGCATCGTGCTCCAGCGTCGGGTGCCTGTCCGAGGCAAGCAGGGTCTGACAGTGATCGGCCGCCGCAGCCCCGCGGGCGGCGCGGTGGCCTGGATGGTGGCCTACGACCCGGACCTGGATCCAGCAGATCCGCAGGTCGTCGAGGCGGCGGAAGCGGCGCTCTCGGCGAGCCAGGCAGAGGTGGGCGAGCCGACCGGCGCAGGTTCGTGAGATCGAGCCCCGCGCTGGCACCGGATTTAGCAGTTCCTCGCCTGGTTGCTAGGGTTTGCGGCGCGATCCCCTGTAGCTCAAATTGGCAGAGCATTCGACTGTTAATCGGAGGGTTGTTGGTTCGAGTCCAACCGGGGGAGCACGAGGAGGGCCTCTGACCTGCACGACGCAGGCCAGGGGCCCTCCGCGCTGACTGACCAATCGAGGTGAGAGCGTGAGGCCCCCCAGCGTCGCCGCCCTGTCTGCCCGCCTGGGCGAACACCTCAAACCGGCCGAAGGGTTCGAGCTTCCGGACGTGACCATCACCGCCGTCCACGTCAGCGAGCTCAACGACCCCAGCTCGTATCTCTCGGGCGGCGAGCTGCTGCTGACCACCGGCCTCGCGCTGCCGACCAGCACGCTCGGCTGCGAACGCTATGTCTCGGGTTTGCGCGATGCCGGGGTCGTCGCGGTCGCCCTCGGGCTGGGACCGGTCCATGCGGCCCCACCCGAGCAGCTGCTCCGGGCCTGCCGCACACAGGGGCTCCCCCTGCTGCTCGTCCCCGCCCCGACACCGTTCCTGATGATCACCCGCACCTACTGGGAAGCCTGCTCGCGCTCGACCGAGCACGAGCTCAACGCCAACCTGGCCGCTCACCGGTCCCTGGTCGATGCTGCCGTCTCCGCCGACCCCATGGCATCGGTCCTCAAACGGCTGAGCAGAGCGCTCGACGGATGGACTGCATGGCTCACCCCCACCGGTGAGGTGGAGCACATCTTCCCCCTCGCCATGGCCGAGCATGCAGAGTCGATCTCCGATGAGGTCGGCAGGCTCCAGGCCGCAGGCGCGCATTCGGCAGCGTCATTCACCGCCGAAGGGACCTACGTGGCGATCTTCCCCATCGCGACGGAGAGCCGGGTCGCCGGCTACCTCGGGGTGGGCACGGTCCACAAGCTCGACTCGGCCCGCCGTCGCCTCGTGCTCACCGCCTGCTCGCTGCTCTCCCTGGAGGGGCTGCGGACCCGCAGGGCCGACGACGCTTCGGAGATCGCACGCCGATGTGTCGTGCTCCTGGCCGACGAGGGCATGATCGAGGCTGCGCGCCGACTGGCCCTGCGTGCCGACGTGACCGCGCCGGCCGGGCGGATTCGGGCGCTCGCCGTGCGGTCGACCGAGGACCTCGACACCGTCGCGCTGGCCGTGCGCGACGTCTGCCGGTCCGCCACATTCGTGCCGCTTGACCGAGAGATCGCGTGGGCACTCGTCGACGGCGAGGACCCTGGCCTGGCCTTCCTGCCAGCGGCCGTGCGTGGTGTGGATCCCTCTGCCTCGGTGGTCGTCTCCACGGCCGCCAACCCCGAGAGCCTCAACGGGCTTCGCCTTCGGGCTGTCGAGGATCTGGTGCGCCTGGGGCCCGGAGAGCTGGTCAGCCCTGATGAGGCCGTGCCAGGCGCCAAAGCCGTCGCCCAGCAGCTGGACCGATTGATCTCCGAGGGAGATCCGGCACTGATCGTGGCACTGGTCGCCTATCTCAGGCACCGTGGGCAGTGGGAGCAGGCAGCCCGTGAGCTCTCCGTGCACCGCAACACCTTGCGCTACCGGATCAACCGGATGGCAGATCGCCTCGGCCTGGACTTCGATGACCCTGACGTCGCGTCACATCTGTGGCTCGCGCTGCGATCACGAGACCTCGCGTAGGAACGATCGGCTGGGCGATCGGCTGGGCGATCGGGCTGGGCGATCAGCTGGGCGATCAGCTGGGCGATCGAACCCAACGCCTGCGTGAATTCGTCGATTCGTCCAGTGACCAGATGGCACAGCCTTCCTAGCGTGAGCACATCGACCAACGGAGGACCTCCATGTCACAGCCTGACCAGCGTCGCATCCTGAAGACCGACATCCCCGGCCCTCGCTCGGTGGAGCTCCACGAACTGCGCACCCAGGAGCTCGCCGTCGGACTGGGTTCCACGCTGCCGGTCTTCATCGACCACGCCGGAGGAGCGATCCTCGTCGATGTCGACGGCAACCACATCATCGATCTCGCCTCCGGCATCGCCGTGACCAGTGTCGGCGCCTCGGACCCCGCGGTGGCCGAACGCGTGATCGAGCAGGTACAGCGGTTCACGCACACCTGCTTCCTGGTCACCGAGTACGAGGGATTCGTCGAGGTCGCCGCAGCCCTGAACCGGCTCACCCCGGGCGATCACGCCAAGAAGACTGCCCTGTTCACCACCGGGGCCGAGGCCGTGGAGAACGCGGTCAAGATCGCCCGCACTGCGACCGGTCGGCAGGCTGTCGTCGTCGTCGGGCACGCCTACCACGGACGCAGCCTGCTGACGATGACCATGACCGCCAAGAACGTGCCCTACAAGCAGGGATTCGGCCCCTTCGCCCCAGAGGTCTACCGGGTGCCGGCCGCCTACCCCTTCCGGTGGTCCGGCGGTCGCGAGCACTGCGGAGAAGAAGCGCTGGCCGCGCTCGTCGAGACGGTCGAGACCCAGATCGGTGCGGAGAACGTCGCTGCCATCGTCGTGGAACCCATTCAGGGAGAGGGCGGCTGCATCGTGCCCCCCGCGGGCTATCTCAAGGGCGTCCAGGACTTCGCGAGGAGCCACGGGATCGTCTTCGTCGCCGACGAGATCCAGACCGGGCTGGCCCGCACCGGCGCCATGTTCGCGTGCGACCACGAAGGCGTCGTACCGGACCTGATCACCACCGCCAAGGCCCTGGGAGGAGGTCTCCCACTGGCGGCGGTCACCGGGCGCGCAGAGCTCATGGACGCGGTCGCGGCTGGAGGGTTGGGCGGGACGTACGCCGGCAACCCCGTGGCGTGCGCCGCCGCCCTGGGGGCCCTCGAGACGATCGAACGTGAAGATCTGCCCGCCAAGGCGCGCCGGATCGAGGCTCTGGTGCTGCCCCGGCTGCGCGACCTCCTGGGCGAGGACTCCGTCGTGGGCGACGTCCGTGGCCGTGGCGCCATGCTCGCCATCGAGCTCGTCCAGCCCGGCACCACCACACCGGCACCCGAGGTGGCTCGAGCCGTCGCGGCACGCTGCCACGAGCAGGGCGTGCTCGTGCTGGTCTGCGGCACCTACGGCAACGTCATCCGTCTGCTGCCACCCCTGGTGATCGACGAAGAGCTGCTGCTCGAGGCACTCGAGGTGCTCATGGCCGCCGTGGGGGAGCACCGATGAGCGTCACCTCCTACGAGGCTTCCACCGGCCGGGTCGTCGGCACCGTGGAGGAGCACACCCCCGGAGACGTCCGCGGCCTGCTCCAGGCAGCCGAGGGTGCCGCCCCCGGCCTGGCTCGGACCTCACCGATGATTCGCCGGGCGTGGCTGCACCGCCTTGCAGACGAGGTCGAGACCCACGCAGCAGAGCTAGTCGAGCTGGCCGACGAGGAGACGGGCCTGGGCGCGCCACGGCTCGGCGGAGAGCTCGCTCGGATGGCGGGGCAGCTGCGGTTCTACGGCGACGTCGCCCAGGAGGGGTCCTACCTGGGCCTCACGGTGCAGGAACCTGCCGGCGCGTTCCCTCGCATGGTGCGGGTCAACCGACCGCTCGGGCCGGTGGCCGTGTTCGGTGCCAGCAACTTCCCCTTCGCATTCGGAACCCTGGGCAATGACACCGGGTCCGCCATCGCCGCAGGGTGTCCGGTGCTGGTCAAGGCCCACCCGGCCCACATCCGGCTCAGCGTCAGGCTCGCCGAGCTCGTCACCAAGGCACTCCAGCACGTCGGGGCGCCCCCCGGCACGTTCCAACTGGTGATCGGCCACGACCCAGGGGTCCAGCTCGTCGAGGCCCCCGAGGTCAGAGCCGTCGCCTTCACCGGGTCGCAGAGCGGCGGGCTCGCACTGTGGCGCCTGGCCAACCAGCGTGAGGTTGTCATCCCGGTCTTCGCCGAGATGGGCACCGTCAACCCCGTCGTGGTGACCCCGGCCGGAGCCTCCGACATGGCGTCGGTCGCCGAAGGGTTCGTCGGGTCCTTCACCCTGGGCTCGGGGCAGTTCTGCACGAAGCCCGGGCTGCTTCTCGCTCCGGCTGGGAGCGGGGCGGCCGAGCATGTCGCTCGAGCCCTCGAGGTGGCGAGCCCTCGCCCGCTGATGCTGACCGAGCGGATCGCCACGTCAGTCAGCGAGGACCTCGCGGCGCTGCAGATGACCGGGGCGGAGCTGGTCGCGCACGTTGGCGCTGAAGGAACCGGATGGGCTGCGCCGGCTGCAGTGCTCAGCGCGCCGATCGACGCCCTGGAGCCGGGAAGCCGGCTGCTCGAGGAGTGCTTCGGCGCCCTCGCCCTGGTGTGCGAGTACCAGGACCCAGACCAGCTCGCGCGCACGATCGGACACCTCCAGGGAGCGCTCGCCGCTTCAGTGATCACCGCCGGCCCGGACGACCCGCACGGCCACGCGATCCATCAGCTGCTCGAACCCAAGGTCGGTCGTGTCGTGGTCGACTCATGGCCCACAGGTGTCGCGTTCAACTGGGCTCAGCAGCACGGCGGCCCCTGGCCCTCCACGTCCAACCCCGCGACCACCTCGGTCGGTGCCGCCGGCCTGGACCGCTTCGTGCGACCCGTCGCCTACCAGGGGACTCCCGACCACTGGCTACCGGCCGAGGCCCAGCAGGCCAACCCCTACGGCATCCCTCGTCGCGTCGACGGCCACCTGGTGCGGGCCTCGAGTCCCCGCAGCGGCGAGCGCTGATGAGCAAGCCACTGCAGGGAGTTCTCGTGGCTGACTTCAGCCGCGTCCTGGCCGGCCCGCTGGCCACCGTGATGCTGGCCGACCTGGGGGCGGAGGTCGTCAAGGTCGAGAGACCGGGGCACGGCGACGACACCCGTCACTGGGGGCCGCCGTGGGTCGCCGACTCCAGCTCCTACTTCCAGTGCGCGAACCGGTCCAAGAAATCGGTCGAGCTGGACCTCGACGACGCCGATGACCGCGCTCTCGCCCTCGAGCTTGCCTCGCGCGCCGACGTGGTCGTCGAGAACTTCCGTGAGGGCACCCTGGAGCGGCGCGGCCTCGGGTACGAGAGCGTGGCCCGCACGAACCCGGGTGTCGTCTACTGCTCGATCACCGGGTTCGGCTCCAAGGCAGGTGCCGAGCTGCCCGGCTACGACTTCCTCGTCCAGGCAGTCGGCGGCCTGATGAGCATCACCGGTCCCGAAGCCGGGGAACCCAGCAAAGTGGGGGTGGCCCTGGTCGACGTCCTGACCTCCAAGGACGCCGTGATCGGCATCATGGCGGCGCTACGAGCCCGTGAGGTCGATGGGGTCGGCCAGCGGGTCGAGGTCAACCTGCTCAGCAGCCTGCTTGGCTCGCTGGCCAATCAGGGCTCCTCCTACCTTGCCACAGGCCACGTCCCGACCCGGATGGGAAACAAGCATCCCTCCATCGCGCCGTACGAGACCCTCGACTGCCGCGACGGCGTCATCGCCCTGGCCTGCGGCAACGACACCCAGTTCCGGGCGCTGTCCAAGGAACTCGGTGTCCCCGACGCCGCGGACGACCACCGCTTCGCCACCAACGGAGCCCGCGTGGAGCACCGAGACGCCATGGTGACGCTGCTGGAGGGCGCATTCGCCCAGGACTCCGTCGACTCCTGGGTCCAGCGCCTGACCAAGGCTGGGGTCCCGGCCGGAAAGGTTGATGACATCGCCGGTGGGCTCGCCCTCGCCGAACGTCTCGGGCTCGCACCTCTCGCCGCCGTCCGCGGCTCCGTTCCTGACCAGGTGCGTCACCCGGTCACCTACTCGCACACGCCCGTCCACGACTACTCGGCGCCACCGCGGCTGGGTGAACACAACGACGAGATCCGTCGCTGGCTGACAAAGGAGCACACCTCATGAGCACCTCGCACGCACTGCCCGCCTTCGATCCCCATGACCCAGCCGGCATCGACGACCTGCTCTCCGCCGACGAGAAGGCGGTACGTCACTCGGTCCGGCAGCTGTGCGATGACCTGGTCGAGCCCTACGTCGCCGACTGGTTCGAACGCGGGGAGATCGACGACGTCCGCGGTCTGGCCAAGCAGCTCGGATCGCTTGGTGTCCTGGGCATGCACCTCGACGGCTACGGCTGCGCCGGCATGTCTGCGACCGAGTACGGGCTGGCATGCCTGGAGCTCGAGGCGGCCGACTCCGGGATCAGGTCCCTCGTCTCGGTCCAGGGCTCCCTGGCGATGTACGCCATCTGGAGGTGGGGAAGTGAGGAGCACAAGACCGAGTGGTTGCCCCAGATGGCCACGGGCGAGGCGATCGGCTGCTTCGGGCTCACCGAGCCCGACTCCGGATCCGACCCGGCGAACATGCGCAGCCGTGCGCGACGCGACGGCTCCGACTGGGTCATCGACGCTCGCAAGATGTGGATCACCAACGGCAGCATCGCGGACGTCGCCGTGGTCTGGGCGCAGACCGACGGAGGCATCCGCGGCTTCGTCGTCCCGACCGACACCCCCGGTTTCTCGGCCCCGGAGATCAAGCACAAGATGTCGCTGCGTGCCTCGGTGACCAGTGAGCTCGTCCTCAACGAGGTGCGCCTGCCCGAGTCAGCGGTCCTCCCGGAAGCCCATGGTCTCCGTGGCCCGCTGAGCTGCCTCAACGAGGCTCGCTACGGGATCGTCTGGGGAGCGATGGGAGCCGCGCGGTCCTCGCTGGCCGCCGCTTTGTCGTACGCCGGCGAACGCACTCAGTTCGGGCGACCGATCTCGGGTTTCCAGCTGACCCAGCAAAAGCTGGTCGACATGTCCCTCGAGTACACCAAGGGGGTCCTCCTGGCCCTGCACCTCGGCCGTCGTAAGGACAAGGGTCTGCTGCGACCGGAGCAGGTCAGCCTGGGCAAGCTCAACAACGTTCGCGAGGCGCTCGACATCTGCCGCACCGCGCGCACGGTGCTGGGGGCCAACGGGATCTCGCTGGAGTATCCAGTGATCCGCCACATGAACAACCTGGAGTCCGTCCTGACCTACGAGGGCACCGTGGAGATGCACACCCTGGTCATCGGCCAGGCACTCACCGGACAGGCGGCGTTCCGGTGAGGCGGAGGTAGCGCGTCGGGGCCGATCGGATGGGCGACGGCATTGGCGGGGCAGCACCATTGGCTGGGACTATATTCGATGTTCATGCGGCAGAAGACGCTCCTTTGACGGCGCCTTCGGGGTCCCGTGCCCTGATCCGGACGTCAGGGCCAGCGCGAACTCTGGTCGAGCGACCCGAGCCCCTGCTGGAGCTTCCTGTGCGCGGTGCCGACGGGTCGGTGGAGACCGTGGCCGAGCGTCTGTCCCAGACACTGACGGATGCGTTCCTCGTGATGCACGACGGCGTCCTCGTGCTGGAGTGGTACGCCGACTCGGTCGCGCGCGAGGCACCGCACGCCGTGATGTCGGTGACCAAGTCGGTCGTTGGTTGTCTGGCAGGGGTTCTGGTTGCCCAGAAGCGGCTCGAGCCGGACCAGCCTGTTGTGCGATGGGTACCAGAGGTCGCGACATCGGGTTATGCGGCGGTGACTGTTCGCGACCTGCTCGACATGCGCACGGGCAGTGACTACCGCGAGTCCCATGACGACATCGATGGTGAGCTGGCCCAGCTGGGACGCTGCCTCGGCGCCGAGCATTCCGAGGGCCTGCGTGACCTGGTCCTCGGGTCGCCCAGGGTCGGCGTGCACGACGGACCGTTCTGCTATCGCTCCCTCGACACCGAGCTGCTCGGGTGGGTGCTGGAGAGGGCCGCCCGGAGGCCGCTGCTGGAACTGGTGGGGGAGACGATCCTGAGACCATTGGGGGTGGAGTTCGACGCCAGCATGGCTCTTGACGCCTTGGGCACCGCGAATGCTTCTGGGGGTCTCGGCCTGACGGCCCGTGATGCCGCCAGGTTCGGACAGATGCTGCTCGACGGCGGCGCAGTCGGCCGCCGGCAGGTGGTGCCGACGCAGTGGATCAAGGACACGCGAATCGGTTCCGGCGACTCAGTCGAGGCTTTCGCGCGTCGGATGACGGCAGGGCTCCCCGGCGAGATCCCCAGCCCCGGGTCGGCGATGTACCGCAACCAGTTCTGGGTGCCCGAACAAGGTGGGCACAAAGTCTTGGCGTTGGGCATCTATGGGCAATACGTTCAGGTGGACGGCGACGCGAGGACTGTGACCGTCAAGCTGTCGAGCTGGAGCAGCCCTCAGGACCCCCAGCGCTTCACGGATGGGCTGGCTTGTGCCGAGGCCATCACAGATCACCTCGGCGGGGTGGCGGGCCCCGCAATCTCCCTCTATTCATGACACCTGAGCAGCAGAAGGGAACGACATGACGAACCGCAGTTCCAGGGCGAAGACCGCCGCCGCCGACAAGTCCAGCACCAGCCGCAGCACGCCGACCAAGAAGTCGGCACCGACCAAGAGGGCCAGCGCCAGCAAGAAGCCTGCGAAGAAGACGGCTGTCAAGAAGGCGCCCGTCAAGAAATCTGCGGTCAAGAAATCTGCTGTCAAGAAGCGGCTGTCAAGAAGGCGGCTGTCAAGAAGGCGGCGGCCAAGAAGGCGGTCGCGCGAAAGCCGAAGGCTGCGAAGGCTGTCAGCACCCAGGCTGCAGACCGCCTGGCATCAGGGGCCAGGGCGGTTTCGCAGACGCCGACGCCGGTGGCTCTGATCCCTACGGACAAGGGCGGCCTGCCGGCTGCGGTCCTCGACGCAGTGGTCCCGGCGACCGTTGCCCCCACCCTGCTGCCGCCACCGCCGCGGCGTCACCTGCGCAACATGTCGGAGATCCGCACCTTCTTCCGCACCAACGAGGTGCCGGTGTTCTTCGTGGGACCGACGGCGTTCAACCTGCTGGGGATCGACCGCTGGGTGCGCAACTGCTCCTTCATCTCGTTCTTCGACTCCTGGGACGGCTACCACCCGCGGGTCTTCAGCCCGAAGGAGATCGAGCACGAGCCCTTCACCAGCGGTGAGGACATCAACAACTACCTCCTTCAGCACCCGGACGTGCGAGAGCACATCGGCCGTCAGGTGCGTCACGAGGGCGTGCGTCCCAAGGTGGCGATGGTGTTCTTCAACGAGGAGACCGAGCGCATCTGCGAGGAGCAGGGCTACGAGCTGATCCTCCCGTCGCACGCGTTGCGCAACCACCTCGACTCCAAGCTCACCACGACGCGTCTGGGCAACGAGGCGGGTGCCCCGTCGGTGCCCAACATCTTGACCACCGTGACGTCCTACACCGATCTGAACAAGCAGGCCAAGAGCGCCGGGCTGGGACGCGACCTGGTGCTCCAGCTCGCCTACGGAGACTCTGGGAAGACCACATTCTTCGTCGCCTCTCGCGAGGACTGGAACAAGTGCTCGAGCGACGTCGTCGGCGAGCCTCTGAAGGTGATGAAGCGCATCAACAACCTGGCCGCGGCGGTCGAGGCGGTCAACACCCGGCACGGCACCATCGTCGGACCGTTCATGACCGACCTCACCGGCTACAAGGAGCTCACCCCCTACAGGGGCGGCTGGTGCGGCAACGACCTCTACCCCGAGGCGTTGACCGATGAGCAGCGCGCACGAGCCATCGAGCACGTCAGCAAGCTGGGCAACCGACTTCGCCAGGAGGGCTACAAGGGCTTCTTCGAGGTCGACGTGCTGGTTGACGTCGACAGCGACGACGTCTACCTGGGCGAGCTGAACCCGCGCATCTCGGGAGCCAGCTCGATGACCAACGTGACCGCAGGCGCCTACGCCGACGTGCCGCTCTTCCTGTTCCACCTGCTCGAGTACTTCGACGTCGACTACGAGCTCGACGTGGATGAGGTCAACGCCCGGTGGCGGGAGCTGGCAGCGGTCGATGTGTGGAGCCAACTGATCATGAAGACCTCGGACTCAGAGATCCGCCACATCGACAAGGCTCCCAAGACTGGCATCTACCGGCTCAACAGTGACGGGACCCTGGACTACCAGCGCAACACGCTTGACTGGCACTTCCTCAACGAGCCCGAGGAGGCGTTCTTCCTACGGGTCTACGGCGAGGGCAACTTCTTGTTCAAGGGGGCTGACCTCGGAATCCTGGTCACCAAGTCACGCATGCAGAACGGCGACAAGCTGACCGAACGTTGCCGGCAGTTCATCGAAGGCATCAACGACTGTTACGAGGCCTCGCCCGTCGAGACCAGGCCCAAGCCGACGAACTTCCTGGCCTACTTGAAGTAGGCAGTGGTTCAGGTCAGGTGACGGGCGATCTGGCGGAAGGTCGAGATCGTCCCTACGAGCTTGTCGAGGTGCTGCGGGGTCGACCAGGAGGACAACTTCACCCCGACGGTCCGGGTCGCCGCTTCCACGAAGATCATCTGGCCGTGGATGCCCAGGCACAGCAGGATCGGCCCGTGGTCCCCAGGAACGAACCAGAACTGGTTGCGGTACCAACCACCGGGCAGGAAGGGCTCGTTCTCGCTGCGCGCGAACGCGTCCCGCACGTCTGCTGGCGGGTATGACGCACTCTCGATCCACTGCGCCGGGATCACTTCGCGGCCATTGACCACCCCTTGATCGAGAAGCATCAGGCCGAACCGGCCGAGGTCACGCAACGTCGCAGACACGCCGCCGTCGTGGATGGCACAGCCAAGGGGATCGACGGTGACCTCGGCGTCGTGCTCGGCGCCCATCGGTTGCCAGATCCGCTCGCTGACCAGGTCCGCCATCCGCTGCTTGGTCGCCCGCTCGATGATCCAGCCCAGGGTGTCGGTGTCGATCGAGCGGTAGGTGAACGTGCCGTCGTTGTCGCTGTCACGGACCGTGGTCAAGATGTAGGGGTAGGCCCCGAGCGGGTCGCCGTCGCGACGCGGCGCCCAGCCCATCGACCGCTCCATCACCCGCACCTCGGACAGCGGGTCCAGATAGGCCTCGCTGAAGCGCACCGCCGTGCGCATGTCGAGCACGTCACGCACCCTCGCGTCGGCGTAGCCGGACTCGGCAAGCTCCGGCACATAGCTCTCGACGGGTGCGTCGGGGTCCAGGAGCCCTTCGCCGCACAAGGTCGCCGCAACACTCGACACGATCGACTTCGACACCGACATCACCAGGTGCCGGCTGCGGCGCACCAGCGGGGCGAAGTAGCGCTCGAAGGCGACCACGCCGTCCTTGATCACCAAGAAGCCATCGGTCTGCGAACCCGCCATGACCTCATCCAGATTCGCGGCGAAGCCGATGCCCTCCAGGGCGAGTGTGCCGAGGTCCTGAGGATCCTCGCGCAGGGGACGAGGAACGTCGCTTCCCAGGATCACGTGACTCGGCATCAGCTCGCGCATGTGCTGAAAAGCCCAGTGCAGGTTGGCCTCCTGCTGCCAGTTCGACAAGTTGACGTGCGACTGGCTCTGTGAAAAGACGTGTCCGGACTCCTCGACCGAGGATCGGGGCCCTTGGTGGTCAGGGTGGACGGGGGGCAGCGTGTGCCCGTGGTGGTCGCCCGTCAGTTCCTCGTTCATGGGGGTCAGCGTAGAGGCGGCTTCGGTGGGTCAGCCGCTCGGGCCCGGCATCGGGGTTCCCCGCCAGAGGAAGGGCCAGGTGAATGGATTGACCCGACGCGGTTTCGAGTTTCGTCCTCGCGAGGTCTGCCCGCGTCTGCGTATAGTGCGACGCATGAGCCATGGGCAGTCCGATGCCACATTCAACAGAGTTCTTGGACGATGGGATGTCCTGGCGGTCGCCTTCGGGGCGATGATCGGCTTCGGCTGGATCGTCCTGACCGGCGGTTTCCTCCAGGATGCGGGGACGCTGGGCGCGGCGCTCGCCTTCGTGGTCGGCGGTGCCATCATGGCGCTGGTCGGGCTCACCTATGCGGAACTGGTCGCGGCGATGCCACAGGCCGGCGGCGAGCACAACTACGTGCTGCGGGGGCTCGGCTCACGCTCGGCCTTCATCTGCTCGTGGAGCCTGGTGCTCGGCTACATCTCCGTGGTGGCCTTCGAGGCAGTGGCGCTGCCCCAGACAGTGCTGTTCCTCGCACCCGACATGCTGGCTGGCAAGCTCTGGACGGTCGCCGACTACGAGGTCTACGCCTCGTGGGTTGCTGTTGGAATGGTGGGCGCGCTGCTGATCACCGGGCTCAACTACGTGGGCGTCAGGCCCGCTGCCGTCTTCCAGACGTTCGCGGTGCTCTTCTTGTTGCTGGTGGGTGCGCTGCTGCTGTTCGGGTCGTTCGTCGGCGGGGAGACCGGCAACATGCGCCCCCTGTTCAACGACGGCGTCGGAGGGCTCATCGCCGTGCTGGTCGCGGTTCCCTTCCTGTTCGTGGGATTCGACGTGATCCCCCAGTCGGCTGAGGAGATCAACCTCCCGTTCAAGCAGATCGGCAAGCTGGTGGTCGTCTCGGTGCTTGCCGCGGCGGCTTTCTACATCCTGGTGATGCTCACCGTCGGGGCATCGTTGCCTCAAGACGTCCTGGCCAAGTCCGACCTTTCCGCGGCCGACGGGATGAGCGCCCTGTGGGGCAGCAAGACGATGGGCGACATCCTGGTTCTCGGCGGCATCGCCGGCATCCTGACCAGCTGGAACGGCTTCATGCTCGGCGCGAGCCGGCTGCTCTACGCGATGGCGACCTCCGGGATGGTCCCGAGATGGTTCGGCAAGCTGCACCCCACCTACCGCACCCCCAGCAACGCGATCCTGTTCATCGGCGCGCTCTCGATCCTGGCGCCGCTGTTCGGCCGCCAGATGCTGGTGTGGCTGGTCGATGCAGGTGGGTTCGTGATCGTGGTCGCCTTCTTCTTCGTCGCCGTGACGTTCGTCGTCCTGCGCTACCGCGATCCCGGGATGGAGCGGCCGTTCCGGGTTGCCGGCGGCCCGGCCGTCGGGACGGCGGCAGCCGGACTCACCCTCGTCCTCGGCACCCTGTTCATGCCGGGAATGCCGGCCGCGCTGGTCTGGCCCTACGAGTGGCTCATCCTGATCGCCTGGTGGGGGCTCGGTCTGGTGCTCGTGCTCCGGCTGCCCAAGATCCCACCCGGCCCTGATGCCGAGCACCAGCTGGTCGCGGCCACCCACGGCAAGAGGTAGCGGCGGACGTCAAGACTCACTTGACGGACACCAGGCGTCAAGGCACACTTGACGCATGGAACAAGCCACTCTGCAGGACCGTGACCAGCTGACCTCCGCGACGATGGCGGGCATGTCTCGCGTGGAGCTGAGACGTCTCGTCACCGACGCGACACTGGAGATGACTCGCCGCTCGCCGGTCGAGGCGATCAGCATGCTCGCCGCCGCGATGCCCCACGTGGGGCGGGCGTGGGGGACCGAACAGAGCTGGGAATCCTGGGCTGGCACCCCATGCCCGGCACCCCCGACCGATCCTGCAGCCAGTGTCTTGTCGCCTACCGCTGCGCGCACGATGCATGGCATCCGAGAGGACGTCCCGGGCCCACGATGGAAGGCGCTCTTCGACGCGACCTGGCCGAGCTACCGGAACTGGTACCTCCAGGACGGCGAGGCTCAGCGACCGGACCTGGACTCAGCCAGATCCCAGCTCGCCCGGCACATGCCCGAGCTGATGCCGACGTGGAAGAGGCTCGTCTCGCTGACGGGGGGAGACGAGCTCGCAGCGAGGATGCTGACGATGTGGGACACGCCGGCTTTCCTGCCGGGCTGCTCCCAGGCAGTCCTGCCGGGCGAGGAGCGAGCACTCGTGCGCAACTACGACTATCACCCGGACCTTTTCGAGTGGGTCACGATGAGCAGTTCCTTCACGGGGCGACGTGTGATCGGCACCAGCGACTGCCTGTGGGGTCTGCTGGACGGCATGAACGAGGACGGGCTCGTCGTGTCACTCACCTTCGGGGGTCGCAAGGGGTCCGCGCCCGGTTTCGCGATCCCCCTCGTCGTGCGCTATCTGCTCGAGGTCGCTGCCACGGTGGAGGAAGCGACGGCCGCGCTGGCTGGCCTCCCGGTCGCCATGTCCTACAACCTCACGATCACCGACCGGTCGGGTGCAGTGGTGACCGTCTTCGTGGCACCCGGCATGGAGCCCGAGGTGTCCTCGGCGGCCGTGGCCACCAACCACCGCGGAGCAGTTCCCGAGGACCCGGAGCACGCGCGAAGGTTCCGCAGTGTGGAGCGACAGGACCACCTCGTGGGCCTTCTGGGCACGGGCACCGACCTCGACCATCTCGCCGGTGCCTTCCTGCGCGAGCCACTGCATACCCGTGATTTCGCCGGTGGGTTCGGGACGCTGTACACCGCGGTCTACCGTCCGGACCAGGGCAAGGTCGAGTACCGCTGGCCGGACGCCTCGTTCGAGCGGGCGTTCGGCAGTCCCGATGCCTCGGTCCCGGTGGTGCTGCGCCAGGCGCCCACTCCGTGATGACCTCAGCCGCGCGGACGGCCACACTGGTGTCATGGAACTCGACAGGCTCGACTCTGCTGACCTCGGAGAGCTGGCACGCTCAGCGATGACCGTCCTCGCGGACCGCGGCGACCAGGCTGCCTTCCGCGAGCTGCTCACGATGAGCGGCCATGCCGGCGCGTGCCTCGGAGAGGCAGCGCGCCGGATGGCCGCCGACGGGTCCTGGAGTGCGGTCGCCGACGTCTCGGGCACCTCCAAACAGGCGGCCTGGGAACGCTGGCACGCCTAGGAGAAACGCGGTCAGCGCGACCTGGACAGCCTCGTCCAGACCGGGGGAGGGGACTAGGCCGACGGCGGGTCCGTCGCAGGCGTCAGCAACCTGCGTCGGACTGCCGCCTCGAGGTCCCGGCTCGCCCGTCGCAGGGTGGGCCCGCCGAGCGCCGGGGGGTACGCCGGCAGCATCGTCACGCTGATGGCGACCAGGTCGGTGTAAGCGTCCTGCCGCAGGCGTACGACGAGCCGCTGGGCAGCACTCTGGCCACGGGTCAGCAGTCCGGCGACGGCAAGTGTGCCGACGCCACCGGTCGCCAGGAACGAGGTCATCCCGGTCGAGGCCGGCTCGGCGAAACCCAGAGCGGCGGTGAGCAGCGCGACCGCGACGAGGCTCAGCAGCAGCTGGGGCAGGAACAGCTTGGTCGCCCTGCCGAGACTCCGCAGTCCGCCGAGCTTGGCGTAAGGCTTGATCAGGGTCGACGGGTCCTGCCGCAAGATCAGGAGCTGGTACCACTGCCGGGCTTGTTCGTGGAGCTGCGTGCGCAGGTTGTCTGCCTGCAGCCAGTCTGGGTCCCGGGCGACCATCGCCCAGGCTTCCAGGCTGCCCGCGATGGAGGGTCCTGTCATCGTGTGCACCACTCCGGCCTCGAGCCGGCCCAGCATCCGGGTGAGCTCGCGGCGTCGGTCGTCGCCGAACAGGAACGCCGGCGAGACGCCCGTCGCCTCGCCCTCGTGGACCCACTGGTCCTCCGGTCCCAGGCCCCAGTGGCACTCGGCGAGCCCGCGGCCGAGCAGATAGCCGTTGGCGAGCGCCTCGTCACGCTCGGACAAGTCGTCCTGGAGGACCGCGTCCCACTCGATGAAGAACCTCGCGAGCTGCTGCCAGTCCAGGACCGCCCCGTCGTCGGAGAGGGCCTCACGAAGCCTGGTGCCGAGTTCCTCGGCCCGTGTGAAGCCGACCAGGGCCGCCAGCCGGGCCAAGGTCTGCGCCGACTCACGACGCGACTGGCGCACCGTGCGCTGGTGCCGCAGCGGGAGCACGTCATCCGGCACGTCGGGCAGGGTGCGACTCGTCGGCCGCGGTCCGTGCGGCCAGCTGCGACCGCGAAGCTCGGCCATGTTCCAGCCCAGACGCATGGCCGCGGTGACGAGGTCCACCTCGGTGCTCACCTTGGTCTAGTCGCCCCAGCCCATCGGGAACACCTCGAAGGGGGCGGCCAAGGCGACTCCGAGCCGCTGGCCCGTTCCGCGGGCCATCCCCTCGAGGAACTCCCGGGCGTCCCAGTTCTCCCAGCCCAGGCCGTCGATGTAGGCGGCGTGCGCCTCGAGTGACTCGACCCCCGCGTCAAAGGTGTCGGTGGTGTCGACCGCGTGCGTGGACTGGGGTGAGCCGAACGCCCACACCTGGCGTACGCCGCCCCAGGGCTCCTGCCCGAGGGTGATCTGCTCCGGGAAGACCCATCGGTTGCCGGCGTCCCTGACCGCGTCGACGACCGCCCGGCCGACGGCGATGTGGTCTGCCTGGTTGAGGTTGACCCCGCCCCAGGTGTCGCGGAAGTTGCCGGTGATCACGATGTCGGGTCGGTGGCGCCGGATCTCGGCGGTCAGCAGGCGACGCATCGCCACGCCGTACTCCAGGACTCCGTCCGGCTGGTGCAGGAAGTCGACCGTGTCCACGCCGACGATGCGCGCCGACGCGATCTGCTCGGCCTCCCGGACGGCGGCGCAATCGTCGGGGTGAAGGGCGTCGATCCCCGCCTCGCCGCTGGTGACCATCGTGTAACCGACCCACTTGCCCTGACGCGTCCACCGGGCAACCGCGGCCGCGGCACCGAACTCCATGTCGTCGGGATGCGCCACGATGGCCAGGGCACGCTGCCAGGTCTCATCGAGGGGTTCCAGCGGTTCGGGTGGCCGTTCAGAAGACCGTTCAGAAGACCGTTCAGAAGACATGGACCGAACCTATGCCCTGCGACGGTCAGCGCGGGAGGGTGAAAGTGAACCGGCTGCCCCCGGTCGGGCTCTCCTCGACCCAGATGCGGCCACCGTTGCGCTCCACGATCTGGCGACAGGCGGCGAGGCCGATCCCATGTCCCGGTTCTTCGCCATCGACCCGGGTGAACATCGAGAACACCGACTCCCGGTGCTCCTCCGGGATGCCTGAGGCGTTGTCGGTCACCGTGACCAGCCAGTCGCCCTCACGTTCCTCGACCGCGATGTCACAGCGTGGCGGACGGCCCGGCGCCCGGTGCTTGATGGCGTTCTGGACCAGGTTCTGCAGCACCTGGCGCAACCGGCCGCCATGGGCGAGCACCATGGGCGCGTCGTCGGCGACCTCCACGACTGCCCCGGTCTCCCTGATCGCGAGCTCGAGGTCCTGGCGGACCTCGCGGACCAGGTCGGCGAGCGACACCATCTCGCGTGTCAGGGAACCCGCCGTGGAGACCCGGGAGAACTCCAGCAGCGACGAGACCAGCTCACCCATGCGCTCGGCAGCCCGTGTCGCGCGGGCGATCCAGTCGAGGGCGTTGGGTTCGAGCACGTCGTCGTACTCGCTCGACAGGAGCTCCATGTAGCCGCGGATCGTCGCGATCGGGGCCTGCAGGTCGTGGCTCGCGAGCATGGCGAACGCCTCGAGGTCGGCGTTGGAGCGCTCGAGCCTGGCCTTCTGCTCGTTGAGCTCGCGGTTGATCTCCTCGATCCGGGCCTTGGCCTCGATCTCCTCGGTCAGGTCGGCGACGTGGGAGACGAAGTGGAGTGGCTCGCCGGCGTCGTTGCGAACGAGCGCGACCGAGAGGTTGGTCCAGATGGGGTGCCCGTCGGAGTGCAGGTAGCGCTTGCGCAGCCGATAGCGGGGGATCTGGTCGGCGACGAGCTGCTCGAGCAGGTGAAGGTCGGCGTCGAGGTCATCGGGGTGCGTCAGGTCCTGGAAGGTGTGTGTCTCGAGCTCCTTCGCGGAGTAGCCGAGGATGCGGCAGAGTGCCTCGTTGACCCGGACGAACCGACCCTCGAGGTTGACCAGAGCAATCCCGACGGGGGCGTTGTCGATCGTCAGGCGCCAGAGTTCCTCGGAGTCGGCATCTGTGGACACCCGACAACCTTATGCCCGAAAACCAACTGTCGCCCGCGCTGTTCAGTTCGGTTTGTCGGAAGCGTCCACGAATAGGTGCAGCGCTGACCGGGCACTACTCTTGGGCGGTGAGTGAGAGCAGTGCGACGCCCCGTTTCGACGAACTGGGACTGGACCCCAAGGTCGAGAGGGTCCTCCGGGACGTCGGCTACGAAACCCCTTCACCCATCCAGGCGGAGGCCATCCCGCCGTTGCTGGCCGGGCAGCACGTCGTCGGGCTCGCCCAGACCGGCACCGGCAAGACCGCTGCGTTCGCCCTGCCGATCCTCTCGCGCATCGACATGTCCCAGACCTCGCCGCAGGTGCTGGTGCTCGCCCCGACGCGCGAGCTGGCGCTGCAGGTGGCCGAGGCGTTCGGCCGCTACGCCGCCCACCTCAAGGGGTTGCACGTCCTCCCGGTCTACGGCGGCCAGGGCTACGGCGTACAGCTCAGCGCCCTGCGACGGGGCGTGCACGTGGTCGTCGGTACGCCGGGTCGCGTCATGGACCACCTCGAGAAGGGCACCCTGGACCTCAGCCACCTGAGGTTCGTGGTGCTCGACGAGGCCGACGAGATGCTCAACATGGGTTTCGCCGAGGACGTCGAGACGATCCTGGCGGGCACCCCTGCCGACAAGCAGCTCGCCCTGTTCAGCGCAACCATCCCGCCACAGATCCGTCGGATCATCAAGAAGTATGCGCCGGGCGCCACCGAGATCAGCGTGAAGTCGTCGTCGAACACGGCCACGAACGTCACCCAGCGCTACCTCAAGGTGGCGCACCCTCAGAAGCTCGACGCCCTGACCCGCATCCTCGAGGTCGAGAACTTCGACGGCATGATCATCTTTGTGCGCACCAAGCACGCCACCGAGGAGCTGGCCGAACGGCTACGCGCCCGTGGGTTCTCCGCTGCTGCGATCAACGGTGACGTCGCCCAGGTGCAGCGCGAACGCACGATCGACCAGCTGCGCAAGGGCAAGCTCGACATCCTGGTCGCGACCGACGTCGCCGCCCGTGGGCTCGACGTCGAGCGGATCAGCCACGTGATCAACCACGACATCCCCACCGACACCGAGTCCTACGTGCACCGAATCGGCCGCACGGGTCGTGCCGGTCGCAGTGGCGAGGCGATCTCCTTCGTGACCCCTCGCGAGAACTACCTGCTCCGCGCCATCGAGAAGGCCAACCGGACCACGCTGGTGCAGATGAACCTGCCCACGGTCGAGGACGTCAACGCCTTCCGCGTCCAGAAGTTCACCGAGTCGATCGGCCAGGCGCTGGCAGACCCGCAGCTCAGCATCTTTCGCGAGCTGGTGCAGGCCTACGAGCAGGAGCACGACATCCCTGCCGAGGACATCGCCGCCGCCATCGCCGTCCTCGCCCAGGACGGGGAGCCGCTGTTCCTCGAGGACATGCCCGAGCCCAAGTCCCAGGAACGGCGTGAGCGTCGCGAGCCTGCTGGCGGGCTCGTGCGCTGGCGCATCGCCGTGGGCAAGCGTCATCGTGTCGAGCCACGCCAGATCGTCGGCGCGCTCGCCAACGAGGGTGGCCTCAAGCGCTCCGACTTCGGGCGCATCGACATCAAGCCCGGCTTCTCGCTGGTCGAGCTGCCTCCCGACCTGTCCGCGGAGACCCTGGGCAAGCTCGCCGACACCCGGATCTCCGGGGTCCTGATCGACCTGCAGCTCGACAAGGGGCCGGCGCCTCGCTCCGGACCACCGAAGCGCTTCAACGACGCCGGTCCCAGCCGGGCACCCGGCAAGAAGCCGCGACACAAGCAGCGATAGCCGGACGCAGCAGGCCACTCAGGCATGGCCGCGTGCCCCAATGTTTGTTGTTCAGGCTCTGACATTCGGGGGATTTCCGGGCATTCCGGAATCTATGATGCGGCAGTGTCTCCGAACCGACGTCTTCTCGCCCCCGCCCTCACGATGCTCATGTTCGTGGGGCTCCTGGTGGGAGCCGCGCCTGCTCGCGCAGCGGACCCCGTGCGGTTGCTGCTGACGGGCGACTCGATCACGCAGGGCTTCCACGGTGACTACACGTGGCGCTACCGGCTCTACCAGGAGTTCGTGCGCCAGGGCGTCGCGGTCGACTTCGTCGGCTCGCGCGACCTGCCGATCGTGAAGGCCGGTTACCTCAGTTCGAGCTACATCGATCCGAACTTCGACCGGGACCACTTCGCCCAGGGAGGAAGCAGTCTCGGGTCGCACAGGAACTGGATCGCTGCCGAGGTCCGCGCCCAGCAGCCTGACGTGATCGTCCTGGGCGCCGGCATCAACGACCTGCGCAACTCCTCGACGCCGACCAGGGTCGATCAGTACCTGGAGGACTGGATCAACGCGGCGCGCAGCGAGAAGCCGAACGTGCGACTCGTGATCTCGCCGGTGCTCGATGCCGTCGACCCTGCCCGGGAGTGGCTCTCCGACCGGGCGCACGACTACAACGCGCTGGCCGCGGCGACGGTCGCGGACATGTCGACCGAGGAGTCGCCGATCACCATGGCCGACACCACCAACGGCTGGTCGGTGACCGCCCACACGGCCGAGAACCTGCACCCGAACCCCACGGGTGAGACGCTCATCGCGCAGCGGATCGGCGAGACGCTGCAGGCGATGGGTGTCCTGCCCCAGACGCCGAACCTCTACAAGTGGACCTCGTGGAACCGTCAACCCCGCGTCAAGGTGGCGTTCAGGGGCCAGCAAGCGGTCCTGTCCTGGGACAACCAGGCGATCACTGGCGCCAGGATCTGGATCAGACGCGCAGGCTATTCGCCGTACTTCCCGGTCACGGTCTACGGCGGTCACTCGATGACCACCTCCGCCCTGGTGCCGCGGGCGACCTACGAGTTCCGGGTCGCCTTCGTCAGGGGTCGTACGCAGACCCCTGTCGGCCCGGGAACGACCGTGGTCGCGCCCGTGCCGCCGCCCGCGGCGGCTGTCTCCCAGGTCGTGGTGAACGCGGCCGGGATCCGCTGGACCCGGTCGGAGCGCGCGACGAGCTATCTGGTGAAGTTCCGCCGGAACAAGCCCAAGCGCTGGATCTCCCGGACCACGACCGGGCTCTACCTGACCGCCTCGAGGGTCAAGCGTGCCGAGGTGTGGGCGGTCAACGCAGGTGGGCGCTCACCGATGCGGGCGGCGGTGCGCTGAACCACCGCAACGTGCCCTGGGTCCCACTCGGTCGTTGAACCAGCGACACCGACCCAGGAGCGATCCCGTGCGCCGTACCCTCTTCGCCATCCTCAGCCTGCTCGTCGCCACCGCGTTGACCGCGGCGAGCGTTCCCGTCTCGTCGGCTGCGGGCGACCGTCCCGTGAGCTACAACTTCCTCAGCAGCGCCGTGCTGGCCGGCACCCGGGTCGACGCGGACCCGCCCGGCGCGAACGACTTCAGCTGTCGCCCGAGCTCCCGGCACCCGCGTCCCGTCGTGCTCGTCCACGGCACCGCCGGCAACAAGAACACCAACTGGCAGACCCATGCGCCGCTGCTGGCCAACCACGGCTACTGCGTCTTTGCCCTGACCTACGGCGTCTCGGCCGGTACGCCGAACGGCGTCGACCAGTTCGGTGGCATGGACCGGATCGAGACAAGCGCGCAGCAGCTCAAGGCCTTCATCAGCAAGGTGCGGCGGGCCACCGGCGCCCGACAGGTCGACATCCTCGGGCACTCACAGGGCACCCTGGTGCCGAACTACTACGCGAAGTTCCTCGGCGGTGGTTCCTCCATCCGCAGCTACGTCTCGCTCGCGCCGCTCTGGCACGGCACCGATCTGGGCGGGCAGGGGCAGCTGAGCACGTCGCTGAAGGTCTACTCGCCGCGCGCCTCCGAGACCCCCTTCTGCGCCGCCTGCGGTCAGATGACGACAGGTTCGGAGTTCATGAAGAAGATGCGCCGCGGAGGAGTGGCGGTGAAGGGGATCACCTACACCAACATCGTCACGAAGTACGACCAGCTGGTCTCGCCGTACACCAGCGGCATCGAGCCCGGCATGCGCAACATCACCGTCCAGGACAAGTGCTCCACCGACTACGCCGAGCACTTCGAGATAGCCGCGGACCCGGTGGCGGCCGGCCACGTCCTGAACGCCCTCGACCCGGCCCACCCGCGCCCGGTTCCCTGCACCCTGGTGCTGCCCTACGAGGGCCCCATCGCGTGACGCTCGGTAGGCTCGGCCGCTCCGGGGGAGGTAGCTCAGTCGGTTAGAGCAAAGGACTCATAATCCTTGGGTCGTGGGTTCGAGCCCCACCCTCCCCACCACGGTCGTGCTCCACGAACTCCGAGGCTGATGTCCGCGGTGGCGCAGCAAAGCGGGCCGGTCGAATCGGGGGACGGACGACCGGCCCGCTGCCACTACCCGGGCGACCCTCCGGTCGACCCCCGGGTGGTCTCTCAGGCGTCCTTCCGTTGCCGGATGATCTCCGCGGCGACCTCGCGCACCCTGTGGTGCGACTCGGAGGAACCCTGGACCAGCAGCTCGAAGGCGGCGTCCCGACTCACGTCATCGCGCCGCATCAGCACATCGATGGCTTGTCCGATGACCTCGCGGGGGCCCAGCAGCTCGATGATGTTCTCGGCGTCAGATGGCATCAGAAAACCCCGGGATCTTCGCAAACTTGCGTGGTTGTTGCGGGATACCGGGGTCCGGGGCAGATCACCAGTCAACCACGCGACGTCGGGCTTTGACCCGAGTGGAGTCCTCCAACATTTCCGGTTGCGGGGCAGAGTCGTCCAGAACGGGCCGAAGCGACCAGGGCATACCGTCGTTGCGTGTTCGAGTACCTGACGCGTCGGCCCGGCGGCGAGACTGGCCGCTTCGTGGAGCTGGTCTGGTTCGCACGCGGTCGGATCACCGGAGCGAGCGAGCTGATCGCGCCCACCGGCTCCACGGTCGCCGCCATCGTGCTCGGGGACCCGACCCGGCTGACCCCGCACAGTGGAGGGGCGCCCCTGGTCACCGACTCGGGCTTCCTGATCGGGCCGCACGACCGGCCGATCGTCAACCAGCCGTTGGGTGAGACGTTCTGCATCGGAATCGTCACCACACCGGTCGGCTGCCGGCCGAGCCTCGGGCTCGCCCCGGCGCCTCTGCGCGGCCGGGTCCTGGACCTGGTGGACGCCTGGCCCCGTGCCTCCGCACTCCGTGACGAGCTGTCGCACAGTCGCTCACCCGGGGACGCACTCGACCTCGTCGAGGAGACGTTGAGCCGCCCAGCACCCTTCGACGGCATCGCCCTGGCGCGGTGCGAGGCGGCCATCGACGCGCTCGCCGCGGATCCTGCACGTCCGGTGGCTGAGGTCGCGGCGGGACTCGGCGTCAGTCACGGCCATCTCGATCGGCAGTTCGCCGAGCAGGTCGGCCTGAGCCCGCTCACGCTTGCTCGGATCCTGCGGCTGCGAGAGCTGCTCGGTCACATCGACGTCCATGAGTCGGTGGCCTGGGCCAACTTGGCCACCCGGCTCGGGTGGTTCGACCAGGCGCACCTGATCCGGGACTTCAAGCGCCACACCGGCGTGACTCCCACGGAGTACGCCGCTGCCCAGCGCTCCACCTACGACCGCCAGGAGGCCGCGACCGCGGCCGGTTTCGTACCGCGCCCTGGTGACCCCTGAGGAGGTGAAGTCTGTCCAATCCACGCCCGCGTGGAGGAGTCAGCATGAGACACCAGTGATCGACGGAGGGGCGAGATGACGAAGGCATTCGATGTGCAGACCTCGATCGAGCAGCCGGCCGCCCAGGTGTGGGAGCGGCTCGTCGACTGGGACACCGCGGACCGCTGGATGCCTGGCGTCGACGCCCTGCGCACCGAGGGCCCCACCGCGGCCGGCACCGTGGTCGTCTTCACATCGCGAGGCAAGGAGCGTCGCGGACAGATCGCAGCGCTGGCTCGCGGGCGCAGCATCACGCTCAGGTCCACCCAGGGTGGGGTCACGGCCGACTACGTGTACGAGTGCGTGCCCGACGGGCGCGGCACCCGTGTCAGCCTGGTCGCCGACTGTTCGATCACCGGGGTGATGCGACTGCTCGGTCCAGTGATCAGGTTTGCCATCCGCAGAGCCGACAGCGGGCAGCTGGACGCCTTCGCGGCCACGTTCGCGCGCACCGCGGCCTAGCTGCCTCCTCCACGCCTGGCGCGTGGAAGGATCACCCCGTGGAGAACGTGCGTCCGATCGAGACCTGGCTCACCGACATGGACGGCGTGCTGGTCCACGAGGAGGACCCCATTGCGGGTGCCAAGGAGTTCATCGACGCCCTGAAGGACTCGGGCAAGCAGTTCCTGGTGCTCACCAACAACTCGATCTTCACACCGCGGGACCTGCGGGCCAGGCTGCTGCGCAGCGGGATCGACGTTCCGGAGACGGCGATCTGGACTTCCGCCCTGGCCACCGCCGACTTCCTGGCTGACCAGCGCCCCGACGGGACGGCGTACGTCGTGGGCGAGGCGGGGCTGACCAACGCGCTGCACGGCATCGGCTACGTGATGACCGACCGTGACCCCGACTACGTGGTGCTCGGGGAGACCCGGACCTACTCCTTCGAGGCGATCACGAGGGCGATCCGGCTGATCGACGCGGGTTCCCGCTTCATCGCCACCAACCCGGACGTCAGCGGTCCGAGCGCCCAGGGACTCCTCCCCGCCTGCGGCTCGGTCGCTGCCCTGATCAGCACGGCGACGGGCAAGCAGCCGTACTTCATCGGCAAGCCGAACCCGTTGATGATGCGCAGCGCCCTCAACCGGCTGGAGGCGCACTCCGAGACCACCGTGATGATCGGGGACCGGATGGACACCGACATCATCAGCGGTCTCGAGGCCGGCCTGCGCACGGTGCTGGTCACGACCGGGTCGACGCGACCCGACCAGGTCGAGCTCTTTCCCTACCGGCCGACCCGGGTGATCGACTCGATCGCTGACCTCGTGGAGCTTGCCGGACACCCAGCCGGGGAGATGTGACCTACGTCGAGGGCTGAGGCACCTTGCACTTCACCTTCGGGTTGACCCCGAAGTAGTTCAGCGGCCCCGCAACGACGGTCAACGCGGTGTCGCCGAAGCTCTTGCAGCTCACCTCGCGGTTGTCGGTGAAGTAGTCGCGCTGGTACGCCGCCACCGCACCGATCACCAGCCACACGATGACGATCAGACTGATCAGCTTGCCCATGGTCCCCTCCTTGACGAGCGGAGGCTCGTCCCGGGAACCATGGTGCACCGTCCAGCAGGTCTACCGAAGGCGCCGCACCGCTCAGGTGGCGGGACGGTAGGACGGGGCCGTGGCCGAGCCCCACCACGACTCGCCCTCGTCGTTCCAGTGGTCGCCGTCGTCGAGGTCCGTGCGTTCCCTCACGGCGGTGAGCAGCGCTCCCGGTGAGGTGGCGTAGCCGGGCGTCACCGCCGCGCGGAGTGCCTCTTCGCCCTGGGCGCGGGACATGTCCGGGGGTACGACCAGGAGGCAGAGCTCCTGGCGGTCGGAGGTGGTGAGCATCAGGACATGGGTGTCGTCGTGGGGGTCGAAGCCGACCTTCACATAACCCCGCTTGGTCGGCACCCGCTTCGGGGAGTCGTCCCAGTCGGGTGCGGAGAACAGCACCCGCACGATCCGACCCAGCTTCTCGGGGAAGTTGTCGACCAGGTCGCCGAGCTCGAGCGTGAGGTCGCGGCTCTGTGGCCACCACCCGCCGTCGAGGGGGCTGCTGCCGGGCTTCTCGCCCATACGCAGCCTCATCGGCCGGCGTGGGGATGCGGGAATGGAACTGTTCGACGTCGACATGACGGGGCCTCTCGGCCGACCCGAAGGGCTCCGAGGTGAAGGCTGCTTCTGGACGGTGTCGCCCAGTCTACGGGGGCGCTGGCCCGTTCAGCGCCGCGCGGGGCGTCCTCGGCCTACGATCCATCCTTGTGATCAAGTACCTCGGCTCCAAGCGGGTCCTCGTGCCCGTCCTGGGCGGCATCGCCTCCGCCGCCGGAGTCACCACGGCCGTCGACCTGTTCACCGGCACCACCCGGGTGGCCCAGGAGTTCAAGCGGCGGGGGATCGAGGTCACTGCGACGGACGTGGCCTCCTACAGCGAGGTGCTCAGCGACTGCTACATCGCCACGGACGCCAGCACGGTCGACCTGGTCGCGCTGCGCGAGGAGATCGCGCGGTTGAACGCCCTGCCGGGTGCGCCCGGCTACGTGACCCGCACGTTCTGCGAGGAGTCGCGCTACTTCCAGCCGCGCAACGGCGCCCGGATCGACGCGATCCGGGCAGCCATCGAGCACGACCACCCCGTCGGGCAGGTGCGGGCGATCCTGCTCACCGCCCTGATCCTCGCCGCCGACAGGGTCGACTCCACCACCGGGCTGCAGATGGCCTACCTCAAGCAGTGGTCACCGCGATCGCACCGCGACCTCGAACTGCTCCTTCCCGAGCTGCTCCCCGGCGCAGGTCACACGGTCCGGGGCAACGCGATGGAGACGGTCGACGATCTTGACCCGGTCGACCTGATCTACCTCGACCCGCCGTACAACCAGCATCGCTACTTCACGAACTACCACGTGTGGGAGACGCTCGTGCGCGGGGACGAGCCGGAGCACTACGGGATCGCGTGCAAGCGCGTCGATGCCAGGGACGAACACACGCGCAGCGTGTTCAACCGCAAGCAGACGATGCCGGGTGCCCTGGCCGACCTCATCGCCCGGGCGCGGGCCGAGCTCCTGGTGGTCTCCTACAACGACGAGTCGTGGATCACCCCCGAGGAGATGACGTCGGCCCTGCACGCAGGCGGTCACGCGTGTGTGCAGGCGCTCGCCTTCGACTCCAAGCGGTACGTCGGTGCTCAGATCGGCATCCACGGACCTACCGGAGAGAAGGTCGGCGAGGTCAAGCGACTGCGCAACGTCGAGTACCTCTTCCTCGCAGGCGACCGTGACCGGGTGCGCTCCGCCTCGTCCGGGGGTGAGGGGGTGGGCCGCCGTACGGTGATGCCCAAAATGACCGAAAAAAGAGTTTCAAAGAGAATGAACTGATTAGTACTTTTTGTGTATCTTTGACGTACGCCGCCACACGCTCGACCGGCGGCGGCACCTCCCGGCCGGGAGCCCTCCTAAACCACGGCGCAGGTCTCCCGGTCGGGTAGCTCCACCAGCTCCTCCACCAGCTCCTCCACCAGGTCCCCAGGAGTGGAGGCCGGTGGTGGAGTCCAGAGGCCCAGTCAGGCTCAGCGGCCCTCGGCGTGCGCTGCGTCCCGGATCTCGCCGACGAGCTCCTCGATCACGTCCTCGAGCGTGGCGACGCCCAGGACGGTCCCGTCGTCGTCCAGCACCCGGGCCATGTGCGCCCCCTTGGCCTGCAGCGTCTGCAGCGCGCTGACCAGGGTGTCGGAGGCGCGGACCGAGGCGAACGCGCGGATCCACTTCTCCTCGACGATCCGGGCGCGTCCGTGGGGATCCGACTGCAGCACGTCCTTGATGTGCAGGTAGCCGACCAGCTCCCCGTCATCCCCGGTCACCGGGAACCGTGAGTACCCCGTGCTCGCGCAGATCAGCTCGACGTCGGAGGCGCGGGTGCCGCGCTCGACGGTCTCGATCTGGTCCAGAGGGAGCAGCACGTCCGCCACCGTCCGGGAGGTGAACCCGAGTGCGCCGGCCAGGCGCTCGTACTCGCTGTGGTCCAGCATGCCCTCGTCGTGGGACTCATCCACCATCGCCTCCACCTCCTCGAGGGTGAACGTGGAGATCACGTCGCTGCGCGGCTCGACGTTGAACAACCGCACGATCGCGTTGGCGGTGGCGTCGAGCGCGTAGACGATCGGCTTCAGGACGGTCACGATGGCCACCATCGGAGGTCCGAGCACCATCGCGGCGCGCTCGGGACCCGCGAGGGCCAGGTTCTTGGGCACCATCTCGCCGAGCACGACGTGCAGGTAGACCACGCAGCTCATGGCGATCGTGAACGCCACCGGGTGCAGCCACGCCTCGGGGAGGCGCACGGCGTGCGCCACCGGCTCGATCAGGTGGGCCAGCGCGGGCTCCGCCACCGCCCCGAGCCCCAGCGAGCACACGGTGATGCCGAACTGGGCGGCAGCGATCATCTGGGAGAGCCCCTCCATCGCCCGGAGCGTGGTGCGTGCCACCCGGGAGCCGGCAGCAGCCTTCGGCTCGACCTTGGTACGCCGCGCGGAGACCAGCGCGAACTCCGCGCCCACGAAGAACGCGTTGCCCAGCAGCAGCACGAGCCCGAGCCACAGGGCAGCCTGGGTGCTCATGTGGGCTCCTCGGACTCAGGCATCAGCCGTCTGACGGAGAGGCGGTCGACCCGTAGGCCGTCCATCCGCTCCACGCGCAGCAGTGCGTGCTCCTGGACCGGTTCCTCGTCATCGTCCTCGGGGATCACCACCGGGAGCGGCACCAGCACCCGGTCGCCCCGCGTCGGGATGCGGCCCAGCTCGCGCACCAGCAGGCCGGCGATGGTGTCGTAGGCCTCGTCCTCGGGCAGCTCGATGCCGGTGGCGTCGGCTACCTCGTCCGGGCGCAACAACCCGGAGACGATCCAGGAGCCGTCGGGTCGTTGCCTGAGCCGCGAGCCGTAGCGGTCGTGCTCGTCGGAGATGTCGCCGA
This sequence comes from uncultured Actinomycetota bacterium, assembly GCA_963781335.1. Taxonomy (GTDB): domain Bacteria; phylum Actinomycetota; class Actinomycetes; order Propionibacteriales; family Nocardioidaceae; genus Marmoricola. The sequence goes on from CAWAFS010000031.1 coordinate 153,279, forward strand.
CGATCTCCTCGACCACGTCCTCGAGGGTGACCACACCGGCCGTGCCGCCGTACTCGTCGGACACGATCGCCATCTGGAAGCCCTCACCGCGCAGCAGCGAGAGCAGCGGGTCCAGTCGCAACGACTCCGGGACCACGGTGGCCTCGACCATCACCTCGCGGATCAGGGTGTGCGCCCGCTCGGCCCGGGGGACCGCGACCGCCTGCTTGACGTGCACCGACCCCACCACGTTGTCGGTGGTGCCCTTGATCACGGGAAACTTGGAGAAACCGGTCGCCTTGGACAGCTCGATGACCTCGCGCACCGGGTCGGTCGCCTCCACGCAGGCCATCTGGACACGTGGGGTCATGATCTCGCCGGCGCTGCGCGGTCCGAACGCGACCGAGCGCTGGACGAGGTGCGCGGTCTCGGAGTCCAGGGTGCCCTCGCTCGCGGAGCGACCCGCCAGTGAAGCGAGCTCGTCGGAGGAGCGGGCCGAGCGCAGCTCCTCCTGGGGCTCGACGCCCAGCGCCCGCACGAGCGCGTTGGCGGAGCCGTTGAGCAGCTTGATGGGGTAGGTCATCGCGGTGGTGAAGCCGCGGATGAACGCCTGGGTCCTGCGCGCGATCGGGAACGGCACCGCGATGCCGAGCTTCTTGGGCACCAGCTCACCGAAGAGCATCGTCGCGACGGTGGCGATCGACAGGCCGAGAGTCACCGCGATGCCCGGCACCGCACCGTCGGGCACTCCGGCCGCGGTCAGCGGGGTCTCGATCAGGCTGGCGATCGCCGGCTCGGCCAGGAACCCGATCGCGAGGTTGGTCAGGGTGACGCCGATCTGCGCGCCCGAGAGCTGGGTGGACAGGCTGCGCAGCGCCAGCCGCACCCCCTCGGCCTGCCGGTCACCCTCGCCGGCCGCCTTCTCCACGGCTGCACGGTCGATCGCCACGAGTGCGTATTCGGCCGCCCCGAACACACCGCACGCGAGCACCAGGCCCACCGAGATCGCGAGCAGCAGCCATTCCATGGGCCCATTGTTGCGGGTCGCCTGCCCCACGGGTGTCGGCGGCCGTCGAAGGCATGGTCGTCCGGGCGTCGGACGTCGACGGGACAGTCGGCCGGGAACCGTGAGATGGTCGCCGGACGTTGGACCTGACGAGGGGGTGTGGCTGGTGCTGAGGTTCTCCGGGGTCGCGCTCAGCCACGTCGGGCTCGTTCGCAGCGACAACGAGGACTCGGGCTTCCTGGGCTCGAGCTGCATGCTGGTCGCCGACGGAGTCGGAGGAGCCGCTGCCGGTGAGACAGCATCCGCCACGGCGGCGTACGTCGTCTCCGCACTCGCGCTCAACGACCCGGGCGCAGAGCCGGCCTCGATGCTGCGCGAGGCGATCGTCCTCGCCCAGGAGCAGGTCGCCGCAGGCGTCCTCCAGGACCCCACGCGCACCGGCATGGCCACCACCCTCACCGCGCTGGCCACCGACGGTGAGAGCTTCGCGGTCGCCCACGTCGGTGACTCCCGGGGCTACGTGTTCCGAGACGGCCAGATGACCCGGATCACCGTTGACCACACCTTCGTGCAGCGTCTGGTCGAGGAGGGAACCCTCGCCGAGGACGCCGTGCCCTCCCACCCGTGGCGGCACGTGGTGCTGCGCAGCATCAACGGGACGTGCGCCGAGGCAGGGGACGTCACCGCGATCCGGCTCGGGGTCGGCGACCGGGTGCTGCTGGCCAGTGACGGGCTCACCGACCTGGTCCCCGAGTCCGACATCGAGACCATTGTGGCCCGCCATCACGACGACGCGGCGGCGGAGTCGCTGCTCGCGGCCGCGCTGCGCGCGGGCGGTCGCGACAACATCACCTGCCTGCTGGCGACGGTCCTGGACGGACCCGGGGTGATGAACGACCTTCTCGTGGGCGCCGCACGCGACCCGCGCAACGTGGTCGACGCTGCCGCGGTCCGGATGCCACACAGCGCCTGACCCGGACCCGCCGGCGTGCGAGAATCCAGGGATGAAAGGGATAGATCGTCCACGACTCGAGGGTTCGATCGCCGTCAGGGACGGGCGCAGGCTCTCCTTCGCGGAGTTCGGGATCCCACGTGGCTCGGCGATCGTGTGGATGCACGGCACCCCTGGTGCCCGGCGGCGGTCCCTATGGCACAGGTGATCCGGATGGTGCGCCCGATCGCCGGCCCCATCATCGACGGATACGCAGCCGTGCAGCCGCGCGGTGACAAGGAGCTGCTGGCCCGGCCCGAGTTCCGCGCCGTGTTCCTCGACGACCTGCTCAACGGGTCACGGTTCCAGATCAGCGCGCCGCTGGCCGACGTGATCCTGTTCACCCGTGCCTGGGGCTTCGTAGCCGCTGACGTTCAGGTTCCGGTGCAGTGGTGGCACGGAGACTCGGACCACATCATTCCGCACGCGCACGGCGAGCACATGGCCGAGCGGCTGCCGCACGCGAGGTTCACCACGATCGACGGCGAGTCGCACCTCGGCGGGCTCGGAGCAGCGACCGAGGTACTCACCGCGCTGATGGACCTCGGTCCGCGTGCCACAGTCCACTCATCCGCGACATAAGCGACACGCCGAGCGACCATTTTCGAGCGTTCGGCTGGCCTGAGGCCCTCCCATCGGTCACAATGGGCTCACAAGTTCACACGCTCATCAGTCACATGGCTCTGCTTGCTTCACATTTCGAGACCGCTGGGGAAGGCGTATCTCGACGCCGAAGCAACAGGAGGTCCCATCGTGACTCGAACCGCTGCCCGTGGAGTCGTCTACATCCACTCAGCGCCGTCCGCGTTGTGCCCGCACGTCGAGTGGGCCATCGGCGGCGTGCTCGGTGTTGCCCCGCAGATGGAGTGGACCCCCCAGCCAGCCCAGTCCGGCACCTACCGCACGGAGTACTCCTGGGTGGGTGACCACGGCACCGGGGCGGCCATCACCTCGGCCCTGCGCGGCTGGAACCACCTGCGCTTCGAGCTCACCGAGGAGCCCACGACCGGCACCGAGGGCGCCCGCTTCTGCGCCACGCCCGATCTCGGCGTCTTCCACGCCGTGACGGGCCTGCACGGCGACATCATGATCCCCGAGGACCGGCTCAAGGCGGCCGTCGTGAAGTCCGCGCTCGGGGAGACCACCCTGGAGCTGGAGATCGACAAGCTGCTCGGCAAGCCGTGGGACGACGAGCTGGAGACGTTTCGACACGCCGGTGACGGGGTCGCCGTTCGCTGGTTGCACCAGGTGGTCTAGGGGGCGCTCGAGCCTAGTCGGGACCCAGCTGGGTCTCGAGGTAGCCGACGAGGTCGCGCACGCGGACGAAGTCCTTGGCGGCCTCGTCCTCGATCCGCACGCCGAAGTGCCGTGACGCGCCCTCGAGGATCTCCACCATCGAGAGTGAGTCGATCTTCAGCTCGTCCACGAAATGGTGTTCGGGCCGCACCTCCTCGACCGGACGGCCGGTGACGAGCAGCACGATCTCGGCCAGCCCGGCCAGGATGTCGGAGGAACCCAGACCGGGTACGTCGGTGCGGACAGGCATGGTGGAGACTCTAGTCACGTCCATCGAGCCATGCCCTTCGTGCGCTCGTCTCGTTGTCCCAGGAGTCTCAAAGCGCCCATCACAGTGGGGATTTCGGTTCTCCGGGCTTTCGGTGCCCAACAATGCGGTGGCGAGAAGTACCAAATGAACCAAGTTCTGGTTGACTCTGCATCTGTTGTATTCGACCCCTCCCACGTTTCCCTCGCCCAGGAGTGCGCATGGAACAGGTCCCCGGCACGACCCCCGAGCTCCAGCGCGTCACCATCCATGGCCACGAGCGTGCGTTCGTGAAGCTGGGACAGGGGCCCGCACTGCTGCTCCTGCACGGCCTGGGGTGTGACCACACCACGTGGTCACCGGTCATCTCGGACCTCGCCCGTCACTTCACCGTGATCGCGCCCGACCTGCTGGGGCACGGTGTCAGCGCCAAGCCTCGCGCCGACTACTCCGTCGGCGGCTATGCGAACGGGATGCGCGACCTGCTCACCGTGCTCAACATCGACAAGGTGACGGTGGTGGGGCACAGCTTCGGCGGCGGTATCGCGATGCAGTTCGCCTACCAGTTCCCCGAGCGCACCGAGCGGATGATCCTCGTCGCTCCGGGTGGCATGGGCCCGGAGGTCTCCCGGTTCATCAGGGCGATCACCCTGCCGGGCTTCCACCAGGTGATGGGCGTGGCGACCCTGCCGGGCATCCGGCACGCGGGCAAGGCCGGGCTGCGGGCGCTCTCGAAGTCGGGGGTGATGGCGGCCCGTGACCTCGCCGAGGTCGCGGAGATCTACGAGTCGTTCAAGGACCCCCGTTCCCGGGCTGCGATCCGGCACGTGGTCCGTGCCGTCGTCGACATGCGCGGCCAGATCATCACGATGGTCGATCGCGCCTACCTGACCCAGGCGATGCCGATGCTGGTGGTCTGGGGCGCGGAGGACATGGTGATCCCGTCCAAGCACGCCGAGAACGTCGCCCGGATCGCGCCGGGCGCCGTGGTCGAGGTGCTCCCGAACAGTGGGCACTTCCCGCACAAGGACCACCCGGACCGCTTCGTGAAGATCGTGCAGGCCTTCGTCAGGGCGACCCAGCCGGCGTCCTACCACCGCGGGCGCTGGCGCCAGCTGCTGCGCAACGGCCCCACCGAGCCGACGAACCGCGCCGAGGCCGGCGGTCCGCCGCTCGCCCCGGTGGCGCAGCTGCCCAAGCGCGGCGCCTGAGCTCGTCTCGAAGCCACCCCTCGATCAAGGTCGGGGTGTGCCGACCCTCATCTCCTCGGCGCTGAGCGTGCGCGCCGTGGCCACGACGATCACCACGCCCAGCACGACCAGGATCGCGCCGACGCCCTTGAACAGCGGGTCGAGGTCCTCGATCGCCGGCCACGAGAGTGCGAAGCAGACAAGACCCAGCACGATCGGGATGCTGCCGCGCCGGAGGGCCTGCTGCCAGGCGGTGGTCACGCGTCGCCACCCTCCTGCTTCACGTCGGCCACCGCGGTCGGGTCGTCGATGCGGTACTTCGCGAACGCCTCCGCCACCGCCTCCTTCTTGACCTCGCCACGGGCCGCGAGGGCCTGGAGCGAAGCCACCACGACGCTCTCGGCGTCGACCTGGAAGAAGCGCCGCGCAGCGGGACGAGTGTCGGCGAAGCCGAACCCGTCGGTGCCGAGCGCGTGGTAGTCGCTGGGCACCCACTGCGAGATCTGGAGGGGTACGGCGCGCATGTAGTCGCTCACCGCGACGACCGGCCCGGCCGCGTGCTCCAGCTTGCTGGTGATGTAGGGAACCCTGGCCTCCTCCGCCGGGTGGTTCAACGACCACTTCTCGGTCTCGATCGCCTCGCGGGCCAGCTCGTTCCATGACGTCACCGACCACAGGTCGGCAGCCACACCCCAGTCGTCGGCCAGAAGCTGCTGTGCCTTCTGGATCCACGGGAAGCCCACGCCGGAGGCGAGCAGCTGGACCTGGGGGGCGTCCCCGTTGCCGGAGACCTCGGGCGCGTCCGCGTAGTGGTAGATGCCCTTGAGCAGACCCTCGGCGTCGATGGCGTCGGGCTCCTTGGGCATCAGGATCGGCTCGTTGTAGACGGTGATGTAGAAGATGACGTTCTCACCCTCAGGGTGCTCGTCGCTCACGGTGTACATCCGGCGCAGGCCGTCCTGCATGATGTGCGAGACCTCGTGCGCGAACGCCGGGTCGTAGTGCACGACAGCCGGGTTGGTGGCCGCGAGCAGGGGTGAGTGACCGTCAGCGTGCTGCAGCCCCTCACCGGTGAGGGTGGTGCGGCCTGCCGTCGCGCCGATCAGGAAGCCACGCGCCAGCTGGTCGGCCATCGCCCAGATGGAGTCCCCGGTCCGCTGGAACCCGAACATCGAGTAGAAGATGTAGAACGGGATCATCACCTCGCCGTGGGTGGAGTACGCCGAGCCTGCGGCCGTCGCGGAGGCCATCGCCCCGGCCTCCGAGATGCCTTCGTGGAGCAGCTGGCCCTTCACGTCCTCCCGCCACTTGAGCAGCAGCTTGCGGTCGACGGACTCGTAGCGCTGCCCGCCAGGGTTGTAGACCTTGGCGCTCGGGAACATCGAGTCCATCCCGAACGTGCGGTACTCGTCGGGCGCGATCGGCACGATGCGCTGGCCGATGTTGGGGTCCTTCATCCAGTCGCGGAGCAGGCGCACGACCGCCATCGTGGTGGCGATCTTGGCCTTGCCCGACCCCTGCTTGAGGTCGGCGTAGAGGTCATCGCCGGGGACCTTCAGCGGCTTGGCCCGGACGACGCGCTTGGGCAGCGAGCCACCGAGCTGCTTGCGCCGCTCCATCATGTACTCGATTTCGGGGGAGTCCTTGCCGGGGTGGAAGAACGGTGCGCCACCGGTCGAGTCGTAGGCGTCGTCGATGTCCTTGTCGCTCATCGGCAGGTAGAGCCGGTCACGGAACTTCTTGAAGTCAGCGGTCTTGAGCTTCTTCATCTGGTGGGTGGCGTTCTTGCCCTCGAGGGACTCGATCGTCCAGCCCTTGATGGTGTGCGCCAGGATCACGGTCGGCTGGCCGACGTGGGTGGTGGCGGCGTCGAAGGCGGCGTAGACCTTGCGGTAGTCATGGCCACCGCGCGGCAGCTTCTCGATCTGCTTGTCGGTCATGTGCTCGACCATCTTGCGCAGCCTCGGGTCGGCACCGAAGAAGTTCTCCCGGTTGTAGGCGCCGTCCTCGACCGAGTAGGTCTGGAACTGCCCGTCAGGAGTGGCGTTCATCTGGTTGACCAGGACGCCGTCGACGTCACGCGCCAGCAGGGAGTCCCACTCGCGGCCCCAGATCACCTTGATCACGTTCCAGCCGGCTCCGCGGAAGGTCGACTCGAGCTCCTGGATGATCTTGCCGTTGCCGCGCACGGGGCCGTCGAGCTGCTGCAGGTTGCAGTTGATCACCCAGGTGAGGTTGTCGAGCTCCTCGCGGGCAGCGACGCCAATGGCGCCGAGCGACTCCGGCTCGGCCATCTCGCCGTCACCGAGGAAGGCCCACACGTGCTGGCCGGAGGTGTCCCGGATCTCGCGGTTCGCCATGTAGCGGTTGAAGCGGGCCTGGTAGATCGAGTTGATCGCGGTCAGGCCCATGGACACCGTGGGGAACTCCCAGAAGTCCGGCATCAGCCGCGGGTGCGGATAGGACGGCAGTCCCTTGCCGACGCCGTGCTGCACCTCCTGGCGGAAACGCAGGAGCTGCTCCTCGGTGAGCCGGCCCTCGAGGTAGGCGCGCGCGTAGATGCCGGGGGAGGCGTGGCCCTGGATGTAGATCTGGTCGCCGCCGCCAGGGTGCTCCTTGCCGCGGAAGAAGTGGTTGAAGCCGACTTCGTAGAGGCTCGCGGCGGACTGGTAGGTGGCGATGTGGCCACCCACCTCGAGTCCGGGGCGGTTGGCGTCGGAGACCATCACCGCGGCGTTCCAGCGGATGAACGCCCGGATGCGACGCTCGGTCTCCTCGTCGCCGGGGAACCACGGCTCGCGCTCGGGAGGGATCGTGTTGATGTAGTCGGTGCTGCGCAGTGCGGGAACGCCGATCTGCCGCTCGCGCGCCCGCTCGAGCAGGCGGAGCATCAGGTAGCGCGCTCGATCGCGGCCGCGGTCACTGACCAGTGCGTCGAACGACGCGAGCCAGTCCTGGGTCTCGTCGGGATCGATGTCGGGCAGCTGGGTCGGCAACCCCTCGTGGATGACCGAGGTGCGCCGGGTCTCGGCGGGCTTCTGCGTGGTGTCTTCGGAGTCGTTCACAGGTTCATCGTGTCACTTCTGGAGGACAGAGAAAATCTACTGATCGGTACGTCCCGGGGCCGCGCGAGAATCTGCTCCTGGAGGGCCGGACCCACACTCCTCTGTGGACCGTGTCCCGGCCCCTGACGTCTGACGGATGGTGGACGAGGGACGTATGGGGTTGCGCCGGACACCTGGGTCGGGTGGACTACGGGCACCGGAGCCCCGATGAACCGTGGGTGACTCCGCCGAGGACGAGGTACTGGAGGCAAACAGGTGAGCCCGAGCGCAGACCGCGCGGACGTCCAGCTGGGTGATCGGTTGGGGATGAAGGCCGGCACGGTGGTGCAGGAGCTCGGCTGGGATGACGACGTCGACGACTCGATCCGTGCGGCGATCGAGGACGCCATCGACTCCGACCTGGTGGCCGGCGACTACGGCGACGTCGTGGACGTCGTACTCCTCTGGTGGCGCGACGACGACGGTGATCTCGTCGATGCCCTGATGGACTCCCTGACCGACCTCGTGCGGGGTGGCGCCGTCTGGCTGCTCACCCCGAAGGTGGGGCGGCCCGGGGCCGTCGGTGCCGCGGACGTGGCGGAAGCGGCACCAATTGCGGGACTTTCCACGACCACGACCGTTGCAGTGGGTAAGGAATGGACCGGGACGCGACTCGTCGCTCCCAAGAACTGACCCGCCGCACAGGAGGAAACTCACCCGATGTTCCAGCAGCTGCAGAAACAGGCCATGCGTCATGCCCGGATGGTCAAGGTGATGGCGGCCTCGGGGGTGATTCGGCCCTACGGCCCGGTGAAGCTCATGGGTGTCGGCAAGACGATCCTCGACTGGGGCATCGGGTTCGCGGGCGGGATCGGCGCTCTTGCCATCCGTTCGCCCCACGACGTGGGCCTCGTCGACGAGCTCGGTGAGCTGAGCTGGTCCGAGCTCGACGAGCGGGCGACCCGGCTCGCCCACGGGCTCAAGGAGCTCGGTGTCTGCGAGGGTGACAGCGTGGCCGTGCTGTGCCGCAACCACCGCTACTTCCTGGACACCTCGACCGCCCTTTCCAAGCTGGGTGCCGACATCCTCTACCTGAACACCGCCTTCTCGGCCCCGCAGCTGGGCGAGGTCTGCAAGCGCGAGAAGCCGGCCGCGATCGTCTATGACGACGAGTTCACCGAGCTGATCGACAAGTCCGGCATCGAGGTCTCCCGGGTCCTCGCCTGGCACGACGGCGCGACAGGAGACGTCCCGCACGTCGAGGACCTGATCGAGAAGGGTCGGACCGACCGGCACCCCGTGCCCGGGCACACCACCCGGCCGGTCATCCTCACCTCGGGCACGACGGGTACCCCCAAGGGTGCACCCCGTGGCGAGTCCGGCATCGACGGAGCCGTCGCGCTGCTCTCGAAGATGCCGTTCCGGACCGGCGGCACGACCTTCATCGTGGCCCCGCTCTTCCACACCTGGGGATGGGCGCACCTGAACCTCGCGATGCTGCTCGGCTCCACCGTGGTGCTGCGACGCAAGTTCGACCCGGCTGACTGCCTCGAGACCATCCAGAAGCACGACGTCGACGCGCTGATCGTGATCCCGGTGATGATGCAGCGGATCATGAAGCTCTCCGAGGACGAGCGGTCCGGAGACTTCTCGAAGCTGAAGGTCGTCGCCGCGTCGGGCTCGGCCCTGCCGGGGGACCTCGCCACGGACTGGATGGACGCGTTCGGCGACAACCTCTACAACACCTACGGCTCGACCGAGGTCGCGTGGGCCACGATCGCCCAGCCCGCGGACATGCGTGCGGCACCGGGCACCGCGGGCAAGGCGCCCTACAACACCGTGGTGGAGATCTACGGCGAGGACGACAAGCCGCTCGAGCAGGGCGAGTCGGGTCGGATCTTCGTCGGCAACACCATGCTGTTCGGTGGCTACACCGGCGACGAGGACGAGGGCAAGGAGATGATCGACGGCCTGATGTCCAGCGGCGACATCGGCCGACTCGACGGGGACGGTCGCCTGTTCGTCGAGGGCCGTGACGACGAGATGATCGTCTCCGGCGGTGAGAACGTCTTCCCCAAGGAGGTCGAGGACTGCCTCTCGCGCCACGACGACGTCGAGGACGTGGCGGCCATCGGCGTCGACGACGAGGACTACGGCAAGCGCCTGCGGGCCTTCGTGGTCGCGTCCGGTGACGCCGACCCTGACCGGCTCCGGGACACCCTCAAGACACACGTCAAGGACAACCTGGCCCGCTACAAGGTGCCGCGCGAGATCGTCTTCCTCGACGAGCTGCCACGCAACTCGACCGGCAAGGTCCTCAAGAAGGACCTGAGGAACTACGACGAGGACGGGAAGCCCCACGAGGAAGCCGGCCAGGATTCGGAGGACTGATGTCCGGTTCGTCTCCCCCTGCTGGCACCATGACGGCATGACCCTGGCGATCGGCGATGCGGCTCCTGACTTCACACTCAGGGACCAGCACGGCCAGGACATCACCCTGTCGTCGTTCGCCAAGGACAAGGCGGCCTTGATCGTCTTCTATCCGTTTGCCTTCAGCGGCATCTGCACCGGTGAGCTGACCGGCCTGCGTGACCGGCTCGGCGACTTCGAGACCGAGCACAGCACCCTGATAGCGGTGAGCTGCGACCCGATGTACACGCAGCGGGCGGTGGCGGACCGCGACGGCATCTTCTTCCCGCTGCTCAGCGACTACTGGCCGCACGGGGAGACGACGAAGGCCTACGGCGTCTTCGACGAGACTTCCGGAGCTCCGAGGCGGTCCTCGTTCATCGTGGACAGGACGGGGCAGGTGGGGTGGGTGGTGCACAACGCCACCGGTGTGGCACGCGACCTCGACGAGCACGCACGAGCACTTGCCGACCTGGTCTAGTTCTTTCGGATCATTTTTGGCGTTCACCCTTGGAACCCGGGCCGGACTAGTGCACTCTTGCCCTGTCGCGCCGCTGGTGACCCGAGACGCCAGCGGCGCGACTTCTTCTTTGTCCCGACACGGGCGGGTTTGTGCGGCGCCGCTCCGGCCCGGTTCGCAGGGCGGCTCAGCGGCCCGGGGACGCTCCCGTAGTCTGTGCGCGCGTGATCGGGGCCGGACCTTGCCGGCCGGTGGTCTCCGGGCGTATAGCTCAGCGGTAGAGCACCTCGCTTACAACGAGGTGGTCGCAGGTTCGATCCCTGCTGCGCCCACGTCGTGCCGGTAGGTTCTGCCCATGACCGGCGTCGCGCTCGTGCTGATCTTCGTCGCGCTGATCGCGATCAGCCTGTGGTCCATCATCGACGCCGCCCTCCAGCCCGATCAGGCGTACGCCGCGATCGGCGCCAGCAAGGGGCTGGTCACCTTCATGCTGGTGCTGACCTGCGTGATCGGGGCGCTGGTCTACTGGCCGTTCATCCGGCCGAGACTGCGCCGGTCCATGAGCTGAGGGGGGCCCCGTAGGCTTCGGCCCGTGTCCGATGCCCTGTATCTCGTGGCGGGACTCGCGATCCTCCTCGCAGCGGTGCTCCCGTCCGCCCTGAGCCGGCTGGCGATCTCGCCGCCGATGGTGCTCCTGGCCGCGGGGATGGGGATGGGCCTGCTCCCGGTGGGCACCGAGGGGCTGCTCGACCCGGTCAGCAACCGGGTGATGGTCGAGCAGGTGACCCAGTTCGCCGTACTCCTCGCGCTGATGGGTGTGGGCCTGGCCCTCGACCGGCCGCTGCGGCTGCGCCACCCGCGGGAGTGGCGGCGCTGGTCAGCGACCTGGCGGCTGCTGTTCGCCGCGATGCCACTGAGCATCGGGGCCGTCTGGCTGCTGGGCTGGTGGGGCCTGGGGCTGGCACCGGCAACGGCGCTGCTGCTCGGTGCCGTCCTGGCACCCACGGACCCGGTCCTGGCCGGGGACGTCCAGGTCGGGGGACCCGACGTCGCAGAGCCAGGAGGAGGACGAGAGCGACGAGCGGCACGAGGTCCGGTTCGCGCTCACCTCGGAAGCCGGGCTCAATGACGGCCTCGCCTTCCCGTTCGTCTACGCCGCGATCTTCCTGCTGGAGAAGGGCACGTCGTGGTCCTGGGTCGGGAGGTGGGTGGCCTGGGAGCTCGTCGGGAAGGTGGTGGTCGCCTTCCTGGTGGGCGCGTTCGTCGGCTGGCTGCTGGCCAAGCTGGCTTTCCGGGCCCGACGGATGTCCCTGCGCCTGGCCGAGCAGGGCGAGCCGCTCCTGGCCCTGGCGGCGCTGGCGACCTCCTTCGGCGCTGCGGAGCTGGCCGGGGGCTATGGGTTCATCGCGGTGTTCTGCTGCGGGATGGCCATCCGCAACGCCGAACGGAGCCATGCCTACCAGGAGGCGATGCACGGCGTGGTCGAGCGCCTCGAGCGACTGCTCACCCTGCTCGTGCTGCTCTGCCTCGGAATCGCGATGACGCGCGGGCTGCTCGACGCCCTGGACTGGCGAGGCGCAGGGGTGGCGCTCGCCCTGGTGCTGCTGATCCGCCCGCTCTCGGGCGTGGCCAGCCTGATGCCGTTCGCACGACGGGGACACGGGATGGACGCCCGCGAGCGGCTGGTCACCGCCTTCTTCGGTGTCCGCGGTGTCGGCTCGCTGTTCTATCTCGCCTATGCCGCGGGCCACCACTTCGACGACGTGCGCTGGCTGTGGGCCACGGTCGGCTTCACCATCGCGCTCTCGGTGGTCGTCCACGGCGTGCTGGCCAAGCCGGCGATGAACTGGCTCGAGCGCGAGCGACCGGTTCGTGACTGGCCGGTTGGTGACTAGATTGGACGTAACCGAGAAGTGAGGGAGTCAATCCTGTGATCGTGCCGTTCTCCGCCATCGACTTTCTGGACCGGGCCCTGGCGGTGTACGCCGACCGCGTCGGCATCGTCGACGAACCCGACCAACCCGCCGAGTCGCTCGGCGAGGTGACCTATGCCCGGGTGGGCGAGCTGGCCCGGGCACAGGCCGCGAAGCTCGACGAGCTGGGCATCGGTTTCGGCGACCGGGTCGCGTACGTCTCGCACAACAGCGCACGGCTGTTCTCCGCGTTCTTCGGTGTCACCGGCTACGGCCGCGTGCTGGTGCCGATCAACTTCCGGCTCAGCGTGGACGAGGTGAAGTACATCGTCGAGCACTCGGGGGCGCGGGTGCTCTACGTCGACCCGGAGCTCGAGGACGCGCTGGAGTCGGTGGAGTGTGAGCACAAGTTCGTGATCGGCGACGACGCGGACATGTATGTGGATGCCGGGGCCCCCGGGGGCAAGGAGCCCGAGCCCTGGGAGCACGACGAGAACGCCACGGCGACGATCAACTACACCTCCGGCACCACAGCGCGCCCCAAGGGCGTGCAGATCACCCACCGCAACATCTGGACCAATGCGGTCACCTTCGCGCTGCACACCGGTTCCACTGACCGAGACGTCTACCTGCACACGTTGCCGATGTTCCACGCCAACGGGTGGGGCATGCCGTTCGCGCAGACAGGGATGGGCGTCAAGCAGGTCGTGATCCGCAAGATCGACGGTGCCGAGATCCTCCGCCGCGTCGAGGAGCACGGCGTGACGGTGATGTGTGCGGCGCCGGCGGTCGTCGCGTCCGTGCTGGAGGCGGCCGAGTCCTGGGAGGGCGAGGTGCCGGGGCGCGACAAGGTGCGGATCATCGTCGCGGGGGCCCCGCCGCCGACCAAGACTGTGGCGCGGGTCGAGGCCGAGCTCGGCTGGGAGTTCATCCAGATCTACGGGCTCACCGAGACCTCGCCCCTGCTGACCATCAACCGCTCACGTGCCGAGTGGGACGACCTGTCCGGGGAGGACCGGGCGACCAACCTCGTGCGAGCGGGTCAGCCCGCGATCGGGGTGACCCTCAAGGTCTCGGACGACGGCGAGGTGCTGGCCCGCTCGAACGTGGTCCTGGAGGGCTACTGGGAGCAGCCCGAGGAGACCGAGGCGGCGCTCGGCGACGGGTGGTTCCACACCGGCGACGGCGGCGTGGTCGGTGACGACGGCTACCTGACGATCCAGGACCGCAAGAAGGACGTGATCATCACCGGCGGCGAGAACGTCAGCTCGATCGAGGTCGAGGACGTGATCTTCTCCCACCCTGACGTCGCCGAGGTCGCCGTGATCGGCGTACCGGATGAGAAGTGGGGGGAGACCATCAAGGCGCTGGTGGTCAGGACCGAGGGCTCGGAGCTCACCGAGAAGGACTTGATCGACTACTGCAAGTCCAAGGTCGCGCGCTACAAGGCGCCCTCGTCGGTGGAGTTCCGCGAGGAGCTCGCCCGCACCGCGACCGGCAAGCTGCAGAAGTTCAAGCTGCGCCAGCAGTACTGGGAGGGCCGTGAGCGCCAGGTGAACTGACCAGGTCGCGCTAGCCTCGTGCCGTGCCGACCCTGGGAGAGATCACCGCGCTTCTCGACGAGTGGTTCCCGCCTCGCCAGGCCGACGACTGGGACGCCGTCGGGCTGGTCCTGGGTGACCCGTCGGTCGGCGTACGCCGCATCCTGCTGGCCGTCGACCCCGTGACCGCCGTCGCGGACGAGGCGATCCTGCACGACACCGACCTGCTGGTCACCCACCACCCGCTGTTCCTCAAAGGGGTGCACGGGTTCGCCGCCACTGACCCGAAGGGCCGGCTCGCCCACCGACTGGTGAGCAACGGGTGCGCACTGTTCACGGCCCACACGAACGCCGACTCACCCGCCGGCGGCGTCTCGGAGTCGCTGGCGCTGGCCGTGGGCCTGACGGATTCGCACCCCCTCGAAGCGCGGCCCCGGGAGCTCGACAAGCTCGTGGTGTTCGTCCCCGTGGCCGCGGCGGAGCAGGTGCGCGCGGCGATGGCGGCGGCCGGAGCGGGCCGGATCGGTGACTACGACCGGGCCTCGTTCACCTCCCCCGGTGAGGGTCGGTTCCGACCCCTCGACGGCGCCTCGCCGGCGATCGGCACGGTCGGCGAGCTGGAGACCGTCGAGGAGGTGCGGGTCGAGACGGTGGTCGGCCGGGAGCTGCGCGACCAGGTCGTCGCCGAGCTACGGGCCGCCCATCCCTACGAGGAACCTGCTTACGACATCATCGAGCTCGCCTCCGCGGAGCACCCCAGCAACGGGTCGGGCCGGATCGGCGACCTGGCGAGGCCGGTCAGCCTGCGGGAGTTCGCAGAACGGGTCGCCACGTCCCTGCCCACGACGGCTCACGGTGTCCGCGTCGCGGGCGACCCCGACCGGATGATCGAGAAGGTCGCGCTGTGCGGGGGAGCCGGCGACTTCCTGCTCGACCGGGCCCGCGCAGCCGGCGCTGACGTCTACCTCACCTCGGACCTGCGCCACCACCCCGCCTCCGAGCTGCGCGAGCACGGTGCTCCGGCACTGGTCGATGTCGCTCACTGGGCCGCCGAGTCGGCCTGGTTGCCGGTGCTCCGGCGTCGGCTGGTGGACGCCCTGGGAGATACGGTGGAGGTCACTGTCAGCACGACGAACACCGACCCGTGGACCTTCCGGGCCTGAGATCCACAACCACACCAGGAGAATCCCCTGAAAGCCGACCCGTTCGTCCAGCTCAGGCTGCTCGACGTCCAGGAGCTCGACTCCCGGATCGACCACCTGACCCATCAGCTCGCCTCGATTCCGGAGGCAGACCGGTTGCGTGAGCTCGCGGGGCGTCGTACGTCTGTCGCGAACGCCGCTCGCGACCTGCGCATCGAGGTCGACGATCTCACCGCCGAGCAGAAGCGGGCTGACGTCGACGTCGAGCAGGTCAAGACGCGACGCGCTCGCGACCAGGGAATGATCGACGCCGGTCAGGTCAAGGACCCCAAGGCCCTGCAGCGGATGCTCGGCGAGCTCGAGTCGCTGCACCGCCGGATCAACTCGCTCGAGGACACCGAGCTCGAGGTGATGGAGCGCCTGGAGACGGCGCAGGCCTCGCTCGACGCACGGACGGCTGAGCTCGAGGCCATGGAGAGCGAGGAGGCCGAGCTCCGTGCGGCGTTCGAGAAGCGGGCAGGCAATCTGCAGTCCGAGCTGGAATCGGCGAAGGCCGAGCGGGTCACCGCTGCGTCCGGAGTCTCCGCAGACCTGATGGCCCTCTACGAGAAGCTGCGCATCCAGAAGCAGGGCGTCGGCGCGGCCGCGCTGAGCCGCCGCGAGTGCGGTGGCTGCCGGCTCACGTTGAACGCCTCGGACCTCGGCCGGATCGCGAAGGCCCCCACCGACGAGGTCATCCGCTGCGAGGACTGCAGCCGGATCCTGGTGCGCACCGGGGAGTCCGGTCTTTGACCGCGTCGAGCGGCGCGCGGGGCTGGGGACATCTGGTCGAGCCCACCACCCTGGTCCTGGTCCGGCACGGCGTCACCGAGCACACCCTCGGCAAGCTGTTCTCCGGTGGTCTGGCGAGCAGCAACCCACCGCTGAACGGCCAGGGTCGCGAACAGGCCAGGCAGACGGGGGAGTGGCTCGCTCCGCTGGCGGGCACGTTCGACGCGCTCGCGAGCTCGCCGGTGCGGCGTGCCCGCGAGACCGCGGAGATCCTCGCGAAGTTCCTCGACCTCGAGATCGAGGATGAGCCCGGGATCGCCGAGATGGAGTTCGGGACCTGGGACGGGATGAGCTTCACCGAGGTGCACGAGCAGTTCCCCGACCAGATCTCCTCCTGGCTCGGAGACCTGGAGTCGGCCCCTCACGGTGGCGAGTCGTTCCGGGTCGTGGAGAAGAGGGTCCTCGAGGGGCGTGACCGCATCGTCTCGTCGTACGCCGGGAAGAAGGTGGTCGCGGTCAGTCACGTGACCCCGATCAAGACGCTGGTCGCCGACGCGCTGGGTGCACCGCTGGAGGCGGTCTACCGGATGGAGCTCGCGCCGGCCTCGGTGACGGTGATCTCCTACTTCCGCGGAGGACCTGACGGTGACATCCCGATGGCCAACCTGCGGCTCTACAACGGCCGACCCACCGAGGTCTTCGGGTAGTACGGACTATCCGAGCTCGTCGACGATCACGTCGAGCCGATGGCTCGTCGGGTCGAGCTCGACCTTCCAGCCGAGGTCGCTGATCGCCTCGGCAAGACGCGCTGGACTCGACGGAGTGACCCCACTCTGCAGCAGGGACCGGACCAGCCGCCCCTTGGTCGCCTTGTTGAAGTGGCTCACCACCTTGCGCTGCGCTCCGACGGCGTGGAGCACGCGCACGGTCGCGACTCTCTTCGAGAGGTCTCGCTCGGGGCGCCAGAAGCTGGCGTAGGTCGCGGAGCGCAGGTCGACGACGAGCCCCTTCCCGGCGGCCTCCCGCACCACCGGGTCGAGCACCTCGCGCCAGCGCGTGGAGACGACGCCGAGACCGGGGAGGTTGACCCCGCCGGCCAGCCGGTAGGACGGCAGCCGATCGCCGGGCCGGACCAGGCCGAACAACGACGAGGTGATCGCGAGGGTGCGCGAGGCCCGCCGGCGTGCCGGCGCGTCGAGGGAGGCGAGGTCGAGCGCGTCGTAGAGAACACCGGTGTAGATCGCGTCGACACGCGCGGTGGGGCTGGTCCGGAGGCAAGCGTTGCGGCGTACGTCATCGGACTGGGTGGGGCCGAGGCCGAGCGTGCGCGCCGCCAGCTCGGTGTCGGTCTCGCACAGGTGCACCAGGGCCTCGAGCACCTGCTCGCGCGTCTCGGTCAGGCCGGGACAGCTGAGGCGCTCCAGGTCGAGCGGCTTGCCCCGGGTGGGGGTGGACTTGCCCTCGGACGGAGGGAGCAGGATCAGCACCGCGTCAGCCTAGGTCGTGCGACGACCACGCCGTGTTGGGGTGCGGCCCTAGGGTGGCGAGGTCATTCGGCCACGGCCATCACTCCATGACGATGAGGGGACGCAATGAGCACCCGGGTGCTGAAGGTCAAGGGCGCGACGGTCGAGGAGCTCCGCGCGGGCATCGACGTCATCCATCGGGAGCAGGGGCTCTCGCCGGAGTTCCCTGCCGAGGTCGAGCAGGCTGCCGCTCAGGCCGCTGGCTCGCCGCGGCTTCCCGGGCGCGACCTGACCGACCTGGAGTTCCTGACCATCGACCCCGTCGGCGCGATGGACCTCGACCAGGCCATGCACCTCGAGGCGGACGGCGACGGCTACGTCGTGCACTACGCGATCGCCGACGTGATGGCCTTCCTCGAGCCGGGGGACCCGGTCGACCTGGAGGCACACCGGCGCGGTGAGTCCCTCTACGGCGCGGACAGCAAGGTGCCGCTGCACCCCACCGTGCTCAGCGAGGACGCGGCGTCCTTGCTGCCTGACCAGGTGCGACCGGCGTTCGTGTGGACCATCCGGCTGGACGCGACCGGTGAGACCCGGGAGGCGACCGTCGAGCGCGCCAGGGTGCGGTCGCGGCAGCGCCTCGACTACGAGAGCGTCCAGCGCGAGATCAACCGTGCTCGTGCCGGCTCCACGCTCGCGCTGCTCAAGGACGTCGGCGAGCTGCGGATGGCCAAGGAGGCCGAACGGGGCGGGGTGTCCTTGCCGATGCCGGCCCAGGAGATCGACGTCCAGGACGACCGCTGGCAGCTGGAGTACCGCGAGATGCTGCCGGTCGAGGCCTGGAACGCGCAGATCTCGCTGCTGACCGGGTTCACGGCCGCCTCGATGATGATGGACGCGAAGGTGGGCATCCTGCGGACCCTCCCGCCTGCTCCGGAACATGCCGTCACCCGGCTGCGGCGTACGGCCAGGGCGCTCGGCATCGACTGGCCCAGCGCCCAGAGCCATCCCGACTTCATCCGCTCCCTCGACGCGTCCCGCCCGGCGGACGCCGCCATGGTGGTGGCGGCGACGAGCCTGCTGCGAGGCGCCGGTTACGCCGTCCTCGACGGGCACGTTCCCGACCAGCCCGAGCACGCGGCTCTCGCGTCGAGCTATGCACACGTCACGGCGCCGCTCCGCCGGCTCGTAGACCGCTACGGCCTCGAGGTGTGCGCTGCCCTGTGCGCAGGGGAGGAGGTCCCGCAGTGGGTGTTCACCCGGCTCGCCGACCTCCCGGAGATCATGCGGGACTCAGGGAGGCGGTCGAACGCCTACGAGAACGCAGTCCTCAACCTCGTCGAGGCCACGAACCTCGAGCCACGGATCGGCGAGCAGTTCGAGGCGGTGGTCACCGAGCTCGACGACGATGATGAGCGCAAGGGCACGGTCATGCTCCGAGAGCCGGCCGTCGAGGCGTCGGTCACCTCGCAGTCACCGCTCCCGGTGGGGCAGGACGTGACCGTCACCCTGACCGACGCCGACCCGGCCACCCGGAGGGTTCGCTTCGAGCTCTGAGGAGTGACCCCGGCGCCGCGCGGTCGAGCGGGGTTCGTGTCCCGGTGGTCGAGGAGTGCGACGTGTCCAGGTGGTCGAGCAGCGAGCGAAGCGAGTGATCAGTCGAGACCACTCACTGCACCCGAACAACCTCCCGGAGGAAGTCGAGAATCCCCTTCCACACAAGGCGAAACTCCACCCGAAACTGTCAGTGGTCGGTGCTTGAATTCACTCATGACCACCCAGCCGAACGACTCCTCCAGCACCCCTGGTGCCGAGGGTGTCGCGGCTGTTCTTGCGAGAGGTCGGCGCGCAGGTCCGGGCACTGAACGACACCCTCTGGGCGGCCCGTGACGCCGGTGAGCTGATGGATGCGGTTGCTGCGATCGAGGCGCTGAAGTCCACCCTCGACGGGCTCGAGCTCGGGGTGGTCCGCGAGCTCGAGGCCACCGGCGCGGTCAAGCCACTCGGGTGGGCCTCCACCCAGGACTTCGTCACCGCTGTCGCAGGCGGCCACAAGGGTGTCGGCCCCGCGACCGTCCGGTTGGCGGCAGCGGTCGACCGGCCACTGCTGGCCCCGGTCGGTGAGGCACTCGTGGACGGCTGGCTCTCCACCGCGAAGGCCCAGGTCATCGAACGCGCGGTCGACGCCCTGCCCAGCGACGCCGACGTGCGAGCCCGTGGCGCGCAGGTGCTCCTCGATGAGGCCAAGCGGCTCGACGCCACCGATCTCCGCAAGGTCGCCCGACGGTTGGCCAGCGTGGTCGACCCCGACGGCGACGAACGACGCGCCGAGAGGGAGCTCGACCGCGAGGAACGCGCCGCCCACCTCGCCCGCCACCTGTCCATCAACCCCGACGGTGCTGGCGGTGCCTGGATCAAGGGCCGCTGCTCGATCGAGGACGCCGCCACCCTCAAGGCCACCCTGATCCCCCTGGCCAAGCCCCAGCCCGCTGCCGGCCCGGTCTGCGACCCCGCCACCTGTGACCTGCCCGGGTGTGGCCACGACGGCCGCGACCCCCGCGACCACGGCACCCGGATGCTCGACGCCCTCATCGAGGCCTGCCACCGACTGCAGGGCCTCGAGGTGCTGCCCGAGTGCCACGGCGCCACCCCCCGGGTCACCGTCACCGTGAGCTATGAGGACCTGCGTCGAGAGTCCGGCTACGGCACCACCGAGACCGGCGAAGACCTCTGCGCGGCCACCCTGCGACGGATCTGCTGCGACGCCGACATCATCCCCGCCGTCCTCGGCACCCACTCCGAAGTCCTCGACGTCGGCCGGCAGATGCGCCTGGCCGCCGCAGCCATCTGGAAAGCCCTCGTCGCCCGCGACAAACACTGCCGCTTCCCGAACTGCACCAGACCCCCGATGATGTGCCACGCCCACCACATCCAGCACTGGATCGACCACGGCGAGACCTCCCTGATCAACCTGCTGCTCCTCTGCGGACACCACCACCGACTCATCCACTCCGGCCCCTGGACCATCCGAAGAGACGGACCCAACACCTACACCTTCGACCCACCACCGGGCACCCGCCGCGTTGCCCGGACCATCCGACCTCCACCCGACGGCTGAGACGTGACAACCAACCGACCGCTGTGGCTTAGTCGGTCGTCCACCCCTATCCTTGGCAGGCGGATGGGCTGGCCGGGCGACCGCGTCACACTCGGATTGGTTTCTGGGGGTGTCGAGGAAGGTCCGGGCTCCACAGGACAAGGTGGTGGGTAACACCCACCCGGGGTGACCCGCGGGATCAGTGCCACAGAAAGCAGACCGCCGTCGCTCCTCGGAGTGGCGGTAAGGGTGAAACGGTGGTGCAAGAGACCACCAGCACGGCGGGAGACCGTCGTGGCTAGGCAAACCCCACCTGGAGCAAGACCAGACAGCGAGCGTTCGAGGGCGGTCCGCCCGAGCTCGCGGGTAGGTCGCTGGAGGGTGTCGGCAACGGCAACCGGAGATGGATGGTCGCCAACCGTGCCGTCGTGAGGCGGTACGGCGAACAGAACCCGGCCTATGAGCCAGCCCAT
>CAWAFS010000032.1:0-12690 GCA_963781335.1 uncultured Actinomycetota bacterium
GACCATGACCCTCGACCCGTGCAACCCGCTCCAGTGGACGGCCGTGCTCGTCGGTCTCGCGCTCGGTGCGGCCGTCGAGGTGCACGAACAACGTCACCTGCGGCAGCACCGCCCCCAGGTCCACCCCAGGCCCACTGCCGGGTTGGGTGAGCTTCAGCAGTCCCACCACCCGGCGGTCGTCCACGCTCATCGCGGTCTCACCGGGCTCGAGGGTCTCGGGGTCGGGGTCGTCGGGATAGGTCTCCTCCAGCCCCGCCGCGGCAGCGGTGACGGCGGCGTCGAGGGCCTCGATCGTCGCGAGGTCGGCGCGGACCAGGAACGAGGCCATCCCGTGCTCGGTCCTGCCGATCCGCTTCGCGAACCGCGCCCGCCGCGCCTTCTCCTCCTTCGCCCGCGCCACCGCCGGAGCAGCAGCCACGACCTTCCCGGCCACCAGCGCCTCGAACCTCGTCCACGGGATCCGCCCGTCGGCGGACTCGGCGACCTCCGCGTCGACGTACCCCGCCTCGGCCGGCGACAGGTTGCGGGTCTGGGCGCACACGTGCCGGGCGTAGGAGGAGCGGACCTCACCGGCCTGCACCCGGGCCCAGAGCTCGGGGTGGCGGTGGTGGAGGTCCTGGGCGTCGGCGATCAACGCCGCCGCGGCATGGGTGGTGCGCCCGATCCGCGCCCCCAGCTCAGCCGCCGCGAACTCAGACACCTCCGCAACACCCTCACCGCCGTAGCGCCGCGCCCGCTCCCGCCCGGGCCTCGCGCTCTCGGCGGGGTCGAGCCGAGCCGGGTCATGCAGCACCGCCCACTGGTAGGCCACCCGCAACAGGTCGACCTCGGCCAGCCGGACGGTCTCCGCGCAGGTCGTGGCGGCGTCGAGGACCTCGTCCTCCGACATCTCCGCCAACGCCTGCGCTCCGAGCATGACCCCAGTCAAGCACCGACCACCGACACCGCCGCCGCAGTGACCTTCGAGCCTGTTTGCGCAGGTCAGGGCACTAACCCCGCTTCATGGCCAGCAAGAATGCGTCGCTGACGGTCCGGGCCCAGGAGACTTTCTAGCCGCGAGGTGCTGCTCTCCAGCATCCAGGACGGTCCCGGATCAGGCCCCTGTCCCGGGAACATCATCGGACGGGTGATGCGGGACAACGCACCTTCTCGCCCGTCCCGGGGAGTGCCGCCCAGCAGAGGGTTCGGCTTGCGGGACGACCGGATCTGCCGATGACAGTTCGTCCCGGGCTGGCTGTGAATGCACCTACTCTGACCACCATGAACGCGCCCACGAGTCGGTACGTCGACTCCGCGGGAGAGGGCACTCCTGTAGGACGATGCCTCGTTCTTCCCGGCAGGCAGTACACGCCCGACGGCCCGTTGCTGTTCTTCGCGGCGCAAGCCGCACTGATTCGGGGATGGGACGTGCGCCAGGTCTGGTGGGAGGCTCCGGAGCGAGGCAGTCTCCCGATCGCTGACGAGATGGACTGGGTTGGTGATCAACTGGATCAGGCCTTTGAGGGCTACACCGGCCGCCAGATGGTCATCGGGAAGTCGCTCGGAACGCTGGCCGCGACACGAGCCGCTGCTCGGTGCATTGACGCCGCATGGCTCACACCCCTGCTCACCGAGCCCGAGGCCGCAAAACCGCTACTGACGTACCCTGCCGCCCAGTTTGTAGTGATCGGGTCGAGTGACCCGTACCTGAGCCGCGAGGTGCTCGATGTGCTGCCTGGCACCAGTCTGGTCGTCCCAGGCGACCACGTCATGAGAGTGGCCGACGACGCGGCCGCCATGGTTGGCAGCCATGAGCAGTTTGTCCGGGCCTTCGACGCATGGCTGGTGAGCCTGCGGCCCTGAAACTCGGGTACTCGCGGTATCCGGATCTGCCGCGATCCGCGCACAGGCTGAGCAATAGCGGAGCGTGCCACGCCCGAAGGACTCGCGGACCGACCCGGTGCGGGATCGGCTTGCGGAACGTGCTCAGAGCGGGATCGGCGTCCGGGAGCACAACCGCCACTAACCTCTTCACGGTGGTGAGCGACCAGAGCAGCACCAAGACTGCGGAGCAGGTGATTGCGGTGACGGGTGCCACCGGGAGGATCGGCGGCCGATGCGTGAGCCGACTTTGCTCCCCGGCGAACGCACTGCGCGCTCGGGTTTGCTCACCCTTGGTCGTGGCGGTTCGGCTAGCGTGACTTCCATTGTGTCGGCCGGGAGGGTCATCGGGCTGTCGTCGACCCGTGCCAGCGGCCTCATGTCGACCGCGGGCGATTGGGTCCGACGATCCGGGAAAGGGAACCCCATGAACGGGCAGCTGACAGGTTCCGACGGGGGCGACGTCTCAAGGGTCCTGTTCGATGCGTGGCGCTCCCCGCAACCAGCGACCTTGCGACGCGTGCTCACCTCGACGCCTGTTCCCGGAGACCTCGCTCTTCGCAGTCGGTTCGACACACTGGCCGACCTCCCCCGCTCGATGTCGTCGACTGCCGACCTGAGCCGCGAGCGCTGGGACGCCCAGGTCGAGTTGATGCGCAGGGGCGATCAGGCCGTACAACGCAACGACCAGTCTGCCGGCATCGAGGCGTTCGAGGCCTTGCGAGCTAGTCACCGCCCGGGCGAACATCCGCTTCCCCTCATCGAATCCGCGACGGGTCTCGGCGACCTTGCCCGGCAGCGCGACGACCTGGAGGAGTCGCTCGCGCAGTACACGACGGCGATGAACCTGGCTCGCGACCACGGGTGCGACTTCGGACGCGTGCGGACTGGTCTGGGCCTGGGCTACTCCCAGCTCAACCAGGCGAGCGCGACGTCGGCTCTGGTGAGCTTCACGACAGCCGCGGACCTGGCCCGCGAACGCGACTGGAGGCTCGATGAGGCCAACGCCCTGCTCGGCGTCGGTGAGTGCCATCACCGGTTGGCTCGGCCTCTGCACAGCCTGCGTAGCATCCTCGACGCCCTGAGGTTGTTCGAAGGGTTGAGCTCCTCCCCCGGCGTCGCCAACGCGACCGTCCAGCTCGGCGAGCTTTGTCGTCGGCTGGAATGGAACGAGGAAGCCCGCGGGTGGTACTCGCAGGCGGTGCGCGCAATTGGCGACCGCGACCTGCCGGTGGCGCACGCGAACGCCCTCGACGGCCTGGCGGAGATCGAGGTCGAGCTCGGTGACTTCGTTGCCGCCCGCCGACACTTCGCTCAGGCCGCCCGCCGCTCCATCCCGGGATATCCGCGCGGTTACGCCCACGCGCTTGCCGGTCTCGCCCGGTGCTCGCGAGCGCAAGGCAACTACCGAACTGCGATGAACCGGTACTCCGCAGCGCGCGACGCGTACGAATCGTTGCTCAGCTACCCGGCCGCAGCGGGTTCTTGCTCCGGCATCGCTCAGTGCGCAGAGGTCCTCGACGAGCCGCGACTCGTGATCGAAGCCCGCAGGGACGCCGTCCGTCTGGTCGAACAGACCCGTGCAGCCCAGATACGGCACGCCGACCAAGCCGAGTACTTCGACCGTTTCGGTCACCACTACTTCGCTGCTTTAGGTGCCGCGCTCACCCATGGCAACCTCGGCCTCTTTGCAGCGGTCTTCGAAGCGATCGCAGGGCGCCGCCTTGCCGGGTTGCTGAACACAACGACCGGTGCCGACTACGCGGCCATGCTGGCGCAGATGGCCCGATTGAACGCCGAAGCTCGCCACACACCCGTCCAGGACGACAACCGCTCCCGACGGCTGGCAAGGGCCCTCGGCAGGATCAGTCTCAGCGCGACGCTTCCCGATGCGGCGAGAGCCGCGATCGACGACGTCATGGCTGAGGCCTACCAGCCGTTCGACATCTCTGGGGCTCACGAGCTGTACTCCAACGCCGTCGCAGGCAGGGACATCACCGTGCTGCTTGCCGAGGACGAGCGCCGCGGCGAGATCGTGTGGCTCGCGCAGCTGCCCGGGCAGGCAACACCGCACGGCGGCATCCTCGCGATCTCACAGGCGACGAGTCGGCTCCTGGCCCAGCTCAGGTCCAGCGGGATGTCTGCGACGGCAACGCCCGCCGACGTCGAGCCATTGAAGGACCTGCTCCCACCCCAAGTGGCCGCTGCGATCGAGACAGCCAGCAGCCCACTAGATGAGCCCTCGCCTCCGACCGACGCGGCAGTCCTCACCGTGATACCTGCTGGCCGGCTTTGGCACGTTCCGTGGGCTTGCGTGCCCATCGCGAGACCACCGGCGACGACGGACGCGGACCCGGCGTCGGAGTCAGGCTCCCTAGATCCAAGCGTGGCGAACGGCTCTGCGCGGTTCCTGGGAGAGACGATCCCCCTGACCATCAGCCCGACCCTGGCCTATGCCGGCCGCTCGGCCCGCGTCTCGGGCAGTCCCGGGCAACAGCCCGCGCGTCACATCTCGTGGTGGCGCTCCTCCCAGGTGATCAACCACGACGCGCGTGCGCTCAAGGATTCCGGTACAGGCACCACTCAGACGATCGAGGAGCTCTCGTCGGGGTCAAAGGCGCGTGACTCCCTGCTGAACGCAACCGATCACCTGACCGTCCTGATCGCTCACGGACGGCCCATCGCTGGCACCGTCCACTACCTCGACCTCGACGACGCCATCCCGCTCACTCCCGCGGACATGCTCGAGGCGACCCCACCGCAGCACCTCGTCCTCATCACCTGTTGGGGTGCGGCCTCACCCCAGACCCGGCACGGCGATCCGCTATCGGTGGTGGCGGTCGCGCTGGCAAAAGGCACCCAGTCGGCGGCAGCCACCACCTCCGAACTGCTCGACGATGCAATGGCGGGCGCCTTCACCAACCTCTTTCTGGACGCCGCATTGCAGCAGCCACTCCCACACGCGCTCCACGCCAGCACCCGCAGGTTTTTGGGGCGCCCGGACATGAGAGAGGGCTACCTTTCGAGGTGGGCGCCGCTCGTCGTGATCGGACACTGACCCGCCCACCAGCAGGCAGGAGAAATGAGAAGTGCCGAACAAGCCCATCCCGTACGCACAAACGGGGCGCAACGACTACGAATGGACGAAGAAGGCCTTCGACCTGCTGACGCAGGGCCTGCTGTCGGTCACGATCACCGGCAAGGGCGACAACACTGCAGTCCACGCCAGCGGTGTGTGCCCGCGATGCGCCCACGACGTCAACTACACCCGCGTGGAGAAGATCGCCGCCCCCACTGATGCCTCCATCCTCGGCGGAGGTGAACGTGGCGGACAACGAGTCACAGCGCCCGCATACGTCACCGTCGAGGCCGCCTGTGCCTGTCAGGACCAAGAGCATCCGGGACGTCCGAAGGACATCCTTCGCGGTTGCGGCATCGTGTTCGCGGCGGAAGTGCTGGTCACGCCATGAACGTCAACCGACCGGATGACAGTGACCGGCCCGAGGACCTCGACCCCGAAGCGTCAGCTGGCGAGTCTGCACCAGATGATCATGCCCAATCCGCGGATCCGGCGCTGACCACTGCACAGCTGTCGTCGCAGCCACCGGCAGCGGAGCAACCCCCGCGGTATCGGCTCCCGCCGCACCCTCCTCGCGACGGAGCGGCCGACGACCTCGCTCGCTGGCAGGCGTTGACGCTGGCTTCGAGGGCCACGACAACCACCTCGGCCACGACGTGGCGAAACGGCTTGGCTGGGTTCGTCACCCTCCTCACGTCCGTGCTCATCCTCAAGGGCGCGGATATCGGGAAGGTCGAGTCGCCGCAGAACTACATCATCGTGGGGTTGCTCGCGCTCGGCGCGGCCTTGTCCATCTGGGGATTGTGGTCAGCTCTCAAGGCGGAGGCTCCGCCGATCACGACGGTCGACTATGACAAGACGGTCGAGAAGTATGGTTCGATCGCCGCGTTCGAGCAGAGCGTCAACCGGAGCAGTGTCACGGCTCTGGGGCGGGCGCGCGTGAGAGTGTTTCTGGCGTTGGTTGCCTTGTTTGCCGGGACGGTCATCTGGTGGCTGTCGCCCACAGCGTCCTCCGGCACAGCGCTGCTGAAGGTGACATGGGAGGACAACGGGAAGTCGATCACGGTCTGCGGGGAACCCGACCGGGCGCCAGACGGTGTGGTCGAGGTGCTCGTAGTCGGAGACGAGACACCCACGAGCATCAGTTTGGATGACGTGGAGACGATCGCCGTCGTGGAGTCATGCTAGGGGAGTCGATCGACTTACCAGTCGTCATTCCTGCGACCTTCGGCCGGTCGCGGCGGCCGGCCGGCCGCGGGTTCGGCCTATAGGCTGCAACGGTCCTGCCCGCGCCCGAGGCGACACCCCATAGGCGACCTCGCGCCCTCATTCCCGCGACCTGCCTGTAGTTGCGGGCCAGGCCAGCGGGGTGCACCGAAAGCCAGGCTCCGCGCACGGGTAGGGCATGAGCATTCGCATTGAACCCACGCCCCTGTGTCTGAACGATCTCGTCGCCTTCGCTGCCGGCGTTGGCTGGCCTCAGAACGACATGGGGGTGACCTGTAGCCGCTTTCCCGGACACCGATCCCTGACCGGTTGCGCTTGGTGCTGCCGCTGCAGGGTGCGGGGGGCGGCGCGTCCGGGCGTCGAGGCTCGAACGACGTACGGCGCTCGATCAGTGGCCGGCGCGGGACCAGAGCTCGGACTGGGTGAGCCGGAACAGGTAGAGCAGTGGGGGCAGGACGAGCACGCCGGCGAGTCCGACGACGACCAGCAGTCCGGCCAGCGTTGCTGGGGCGCCCCCGGCGTCGGCGATGCGCACCTCGTCGACGAGGAGCCAGGGGTACTGACCCACTCCCCAACCGCTGACCACGGCGACTACCGCGGCCACGACGCTCAGGCGAGCAGCGCCATAGCGGCGGCGCAGCAGCAGGACCATCGTGGCGACCCCGGCGATCGCCGCCACGACGACCAGCGGCAGCGCCCGCCCGGTCAGGCCCGACCAGAGGGTGGGAGCGTCGGCGCGGAGGACGAGGAGTCCGGAGAAGACGACGATGCCGGCGGCCGTTCCCACGCCGAGGGTGCGGCGCCGGAGCACCCCGCTGAGGTGCTCGTCGCCGGCGCGGTGGGCGTCGGCGACGAGGAAGGTGCCGGCGAGGACGGCGCAGGTGGCCCCGGCCAGGAGGCCGCCCACGAACGACGTCGGATTCAACCAGGAGGCCCACACATCGCCGCGCCCGGTGGCCGGGACCCGCCCGGAGGCGATCGCCCCGGCGACACACCCGAGAAAGAACGGCGTCACCAGCGAGGCGCCGGCGAAGAGGACCCCGAAGAGGCGTGCCTGGGCGAGGGTGGCGGCGAACTTCCGGAACGCGAAGGCGGCGCCGCGGAGCACGATGCCGAGCAGTGCGAGCAACATGGGGATGATCAGGGTGCTCATGGTGGCCGCGAAGGCCTCGGGGAACCCCGTCCACCAGATCACCAGGATGTAGATCAGCCACACGTGGTTGGCCTCCCACACCGGGCCGATGCTGTGGTCGATCTGGGTGCGGAGCGCCGCGCCGCGCTGGTCGCCGCCCGCGGTGAGGTCGTAGAACCCGGACCCGAAGTCGGCGCCGCCCAGGACGGCGTACGCCAGCACCCCGACGAACAGCGCGGCGACGACCGCGATCTCGAGAGTCACCGCTGGTCCCCCACACCGGCGCCGCTGGCGGCCGCCGGTGTCGCGTCGGGACCGTACGGGCTGGGGAGGTTCTCTTCGCCGGCGCGCCACCGCCGTGACATCGAGCGCAGCACCACCACGGCGCCGACGGTGAGCGAGGTGTAGAGCACGAGCGAGGCGCCCAGGAGCCACCACAGCCCCGGGTTGTCGCCCGCGGCCTCGTTGGTCCGCATGATCCCGTAGACCACCCACGGCTGCCGCCCGACCTCGGTGGCGATCCAGCCGGCCTCCATGGCCACGATCGCCAGCGGTCCCGCAGCCACCGCGCCCCGGAGGAACCACCTGTGTCCGCGCACGTCCCTGTCGAGCAGGTCGTGACCGCGCCAGCGGGCAACCCAGTAGATGACGACGGCCAGCGCGAGGGCGGTACCGATCCCGACCATGCTCTGGAACGCGAGGTGGGTGATGTTGACCGGGGGGTGCTGATCGGGCGGGATCGTCTCGAGGCCCTGCACCGGCGTGGTGAAGGAGTTGCGGGCGATGATGGACCCGAGGTACGGGATGTCGATCGCTCCGCGCACCTCCCCGTCGACGAGGATCCCACCCAGCCGGAGCGGCGAGGGCGACTCGGTCTCCAAGGCGAGCTCGAACGCGGCTAGCTTGGCCGGTTGGGTCTCGGCCACCCGCAGGCCGAGGACGTGGCCGATGACGGGCTGGACCAGCGCCGCCACGGTGGCGAACGTGAACGGCACGGTGAAGCCGAGCCGGTGGTGGGCGTCGAGCCGCCCGCGCAGCATCCCCGCGGCGTACACCGCGGCGATCGAGAAGCCGGCCACCATGAACGCCGCCACCCACATGTGGGCGAACTGCATCCACACTTGGGGGTTCACGAACAGCGCCCACGGATCGACGTCGACGACCTCACCGTCGACGATGCGGAACCCAACGGGCGAGTTCATCCAGGCGTTGACCGAGACCACGAAGAACGTGCCGCAGATCCCGGCCAAGCCCATCGGCAACAGCATCAGGAGGTGCCGCTTCGGGGGGAGCCGCCCCCACCCGTAGAGGTAGATGCCGAGGAAGATCGCCTCGACGAAGAACGAAAGCCCCTCGAACGCGAAGGGCAGGCCGAGCACGTCGCCGAACATCGACATCAGCCCCGGCCACAGCAGGCCCATCTCGAAGCTCAGCACGGTGCCGGACACGGCCCCGATCGCGAACAGCACCGCCGAGACCTTCGCCCACCGCTTCGCGAGGACGAGGGCGACGGCATCGTCGCGGTAGATCCCGCGCCAGTGCAGGACCGCGATGATCGTCGGGAAGGCCACACCGAAGCAGGCCAGAATGATGTGCCACCCGAGCGACAGGGCCATCTGCTGCCGTGCGGGCAGTAGCCCGGCGGGGTCAGCGGCGGCCAGGGTCAGATCCACCAAGCCCACGTGTCGGCCCCCTCTCGGCTCGGGTCGCGGGGGTGCTGCTGGTCCCCGAGATTAGTAGTTGCCGGCAAACGGGCGCGGGGCCGGCCTCACGCCGTGCACACCGTCCGATCCCCAGGCTGCCCCTGGAGACGACGAGGCGTCATCGGTTGCGCCACCACCTCCACCCTCGACGACGTCGGCGAAGCCGGATCCCTCAGCGGAAACCCCGGGCACCGAACTGCATGATGGGCAGGTGAACCTCGTGACCGGCTTGGTGACCTTCGTCGAGGTCGATGACGCTGGCACTGACCCTCGGCAGATGTCGGTGTCAGCGCATCACGAGGCCGTGCTGACGACCGGTGCCCGGGTGCTGCTCCTGGCGGACCGGGGGTGGACATCCTCCGGCTCGGCCAACATCTGGGCGGTGACATCGGTCGTGGACATCGCGGACACTGCGCGCGTGGTGGTCGGCCCGGACGAGCCGTTCGGTGGGCGTTCGCACATGGACATGGAGGCAGATCACTGGGCCTCCCTTGCTGCGGTCTTGCGGCGCCAGGGCATTGACGTGGACGCCGTGGAGCTGGGGCGGCTACCGCATGATGTCGTTCTCGGCGAGCATCTGCTCGCCCGCATCGGTGAGCGGCCGGGCGACGACGTCCAGTCCTGACGCTGCTGCGCTGGTGTGCCTGCGTCGAGATACGGGGATCCGCTCGGTGGCGAGGAGGGTGACGCTTCCGCCGTTTTGCTGATGTTGGAGGCTGGGGTGGTCGTCATCGTTTTCGTGGTCTCGCTCGGTCTTGCGTCGTGGCGCGTGGTTCGTGAGGCCCGAGAGAAACGTCCGCTCAACGGCTAGGACGAGATAATGAGATTTCTCCGAGGG
Organism: uncultured Actinomycetota bacterium; assembly: GCA_963781335.1. Classification (GTDB taxonomy): domain Bacteria; phylum Actinomycetota; class Actinomycetes; order Propionibacteriales; family Nocardioidaceae; genus Marmoricola. The sequence goes on from CAWAFS010000032.1 coordinate 9,840, forward strand.
AGCGAATCCTGACAGGCCGGGAGCCTGCGGAGGGTTCGTTCGTAATTTCCGGCTTGGACCGACCGGCGGGTTCTAGGTCGCTTCCAAGGCCCTGACTACTACCGCCCGACTTTTGGCGCGACCGCGCTCGCCGCCGCATGGTCGGGCGGAGCCCTCGGGAAGGCATGGTCGGGCGGAGCCCGCAGCGCGGCATGAGCGGACGGTCCGCACTTTCCCCGCCGAGACGACGGTCGAGGCATGGCCCGAGGTCAAGGCGCGAGAAAATCTCGAGAATGCGGGACTTTATGCTGCAACCGGCGGAGCACGCCTACCCAGTGTTCGTCGCTGCCACCCTGAATCGAGGTCCACCCTCCCCCTGTGCCGACGACCTCGCTCGCAAAGATGACTTCGGTTGAGATCAGAGCACGAGTCCAGTCCCGCACGCTCAGAGGTTCCCCGGCGCGGATGGCGGCCGCGATAGTGGCAGCTTCGCTTTCAATGCCGTGCAGGCCAGTGAACCCCATCGCCGTGGCGAAGGCGTCTGTGCAGTGGGAGGGACCGCCCCAGTCCACGAGACCGTAGTTGAGCATCGTTCGCTCGTCATCTGACAGGTCAACGTCAACCAACTCTGAGCCCATCACGCCAGCCTTCCAGAAGCCCAAGCAAACGGCCGAGCATTCTGATTGCGGCAGGCCACTCGCTCATCGGCACGACCGTCCCGACGGCGGCAGATCCGGACCTCCTTACCCACGCGCCTGGCGACATACTCTCCGGGTGGGTCTTCGTAACTACCTCGTCGAGGGCGTGTCCGCCTCAGGCAAGACTTCGGTATGCCGCGAGTTGACGCGACGTGGCTACCACTCGATCAACGGCGACCGAGAACTGGCGTACCAAGGCGACCCACAGACAGGTGAACCCACCGACACCGCCGACCACGAACATCACATCTGGAACGTCGATCTCGTTCGAGCCATCGCAGCCGACAGCCACGAGAGCGCCACGTTCTTCTGCGGGGGCTCCCGCAACTTCCACAAGTTTCTCGACGTGTTCGATGAAGTCTTCGTCCTCGACATCGACAGCCACACACTCCATCACCGGCTTGATCAGCGCCCGCCGGACGAATGGGGCGCCAAGCCTTCCGAGCGCGACCTCATCGTTCGTCTCCATGTGTCGAGGCAAGACATCCCGGACGCGGGCGTGGTGCTCGACGCAACCCGTCCGCTCGCTGACGTCGTCGACGACATCCTCAGGCACGCGGGAGAAGCCCTCGACAATCGGTGACGAGTAGCCGCGCAGACGCTCGCTCATCGGCAAAGTCGGGCGGATCACCTGCATATCCCCGATGAGCGTGCACCGGCCAGATCCCCATGTCCCAGATGAGGATCGGCTTACGGTCATGAGCGCAAGCAGACGGACGCCGACACCGGCCGCGAGGTCATCGCCGTACAGCTTCGGCTTGCGGCACGCGCGAAGGTGTCTTCCGAGGTGAACGGAAGCTCGACTCAAAACGGAGCGGCATCAAACCTGGGGCGCCTCACGAGACCATCTGTACGTGCTCGGTCAGCTCGAGGTAGGTGGTCCAACGGTTGTGGCGTCGCGCCGTTTCAATCAACGCGTCGTAAGCGAGGGGCACCCACAGTTCGAGGGCCTCAGCAAACTCGACCTTCGAGCCATCCGAGACTCAGAAGGTTCCAGGGGACGGAGACATGGGTCCATGCTGCACCATTCCATGTTGACGCCCCGTTGGTACTAGGACGTGGAGGAAGGCCAGATGCGGTTCTGCCCCATTCCGCCACCTCTCGGCAACCCCTCGTCTGGCGCTGGCGCCGGCGGCGCTTCTCGCGCCTCCGCTTATCCGCTGACTTCGACACCCCCGCAGCCTAGGACGATGGGGACTGCGCGTGCGGGCGTCTTTCCACCGCGTATGACTGTCAAGCGCGGCCGGCCCGGCGACCCGCATGCAGGCCTCGCCCCAAGTCCCGCTGAGTCGGTCCCGCACCCGGATCCCGCTGCGGTACCGGTACTCCAGCATCGATGAAGCTCGGGAGGGAACGTTGCTAGGAGGCCGCCTCGTCCATTGCCGCTACCGCGGCGAGCGGGCCTGGCAGTGCCTGCAGCTCGTTGGCAACGGCGACGCACCGTGCCCGCATCGCGCCATCGGCGAGGACTTCGCGGGCACGTGTGCCGACTTCCTCGGGGGTGACGGTCGCGGCGTTGAGTGTGGCGGTGAGGCCGAGTTCCTCTCCGCGCATCGCGTTGTGCGGCTGATCCGCGCCCAGGGGTAGCAGCAGGGATGGAAGCCCGTGCGCGAGAGTCGCCATCAAGCTTCCCGAGCCGCCGTGTGAGACAACCAGGTCGACGTCGAAGAGGACTTCGTCTTGTGGCAGGAACCGTTCCACTCGCACGTGGGGAGGCTGGGGGCCGAGGTCGGCGGGGTCGGTCCCCACCCCGACGGTGGCGACGATGTCCGCGTCCAGGTCGGCCAGCCCGACCAGGAGTCGCTCAAAGAGGTCGCCCGACGCGTTGTTGAAGATCGTGCCGAGTGTGACGTAGACGCCCGGTCGTCCGGCGCGCGAGGCCATCCTTGGCGTGACAGCCGAGCGGTAGTGCATCGGCCGCAGTGGCAGCGGCGAGTGCGGACTCCGGAACGACGGGGCCGCATCGGTCAGTACCAGCCCCGAGGTGAGCCGGTTCAGTTCCGGGTCCGGGGCTAGCCCGTGCTCGGCACGGACCGCGTCGAGGCGCGAAGCGACGAGTTCGGGTCGAATCAGCAGGCCGGCGGCAAGCACGAGATGGGTTGCCACGGGCACGTCCAGCAGTTCCGCGGCAATCGTTGTGCCCAGGTCGGTCTCGTCGCGGAGCACCAGGTCTG
>CAWAFS010000033.1:0-34707 GCA_963781335.1 uncultured Actinomycetota bacterium
GCTCGAATGCGCACACGCCAGCAAAGCGACGACGGCTCGCGCGCGCTCGCGCCGAATGACCAGAGGTCGCAGGTTCAAATCCTGCCCCCGCTACAAAGCAAAACCGCAGGTCAGAAGCCCTTTCACCAGTCATGGCGGGAGGGCCTCTTGCTTGTGTGTCAGCAGAATGTCTGCGGACATTGCCGCGAAGGTGCCCGGATGCGGGCCGTCGAGCGGCGAGTCACGAAGCCTGGCGAAGCTTTGCGGAAGGTCGAATCTGGTGACCTCTTTGCCAATGACCCAGAGGTCGAACTCACTGTCGGAGCTGAATCAGAAGCCGCCGCTGCTCGCGCGCAGCAATTCATGGAGATCGAGCGCCACTGGTTGACGCTCGTTGGCGCGCACGGCGGAGGTGATCTCCGACCAAGCTCCGGTGTCGCGCAGGCGGGCGTAGTGCACCCCCTCGTGGCGCAATGTGCGTACGGACTCGGGCACGATCGCGACGCCGAGGCCGGCCGCTACGAGGGCCAGCAGGGTCACGAACTGGTTGGCCTCCTGCACATAGCTCGGCCGAACCTGGGCGGCCTGGGCCATCAGTAGCAGTCGGTCCCACGCGCGTGGCACCCGGTGACGCGGAAGGGTCACGAAGGCCGACCCCTCGAGATCCGCCAGCGAGATCCGGCGACGGTGCTGCAATGGGTGGTCGCTCGGGATGGCAGCGATCAGCGGCTCGCGGCGCAGCGTCTGCACCCGAAGCCCCGGTGTCGCCTCCAGGTCCCGGCTGAGCCCCACGTCGATGTCCCCGCTCATCAGGCTCTCGATCTGTTCCTCGGTCGTCATCTCGCGCAACACCAGTCGGACGAGCGGCCGGGTGTCCCGGTGCGCGGCAACCAGGTGCGGCAGGATCTCGACCGCCGCGGACGCCACGAAGCCCAGCGAGACCCTTCCCTGCAAGCCGTTCGCGGCCGCGACAGCCGACTCGCGCGATTCCGCCGCCAGGGCGATCGCGCGCCGGGCCGTACCCACGAAGGCGGCGCCCGCCGGCGTCATCTCCACATGCCGGCTGGTGCGCGTGAAGAGGTCCACGCCGAGGTCGCGCTCGAGGTCCCTGATCTGGCGAGACAGCGAGGGCTGGGCGACGTGCAACCGCTCCGCCGCGCGCCCGAAGTGCAGCTCGTCGGCCACCGCGACGGCGTACTGGAACTGTCGAAGGTCCAAGGAACCCTTCCTTCATCGATGTTGAGAATGGATCAATCAAGTCGAAACAAGTCTTGGACTGAGTCGATAGGTGAAGCGTACGTTCACGTTCTCACCAAGTGAACCCCGTCACAGACTGCGGTTGGCGCTTCAGTCGAAACGGGCGGACCATCAGACAGTCGGTGCGTTGCACCGCAGGAGCGAGGAACTCATGTCCGTGGACACTCGAGACGTCGAAGCGCCGGCCGTTGCGCCGAGGATCGTCGACCGCACAGTGGCAGGGGTAAGCACAGGCGCATTGCTGCTGTTCGTGCTGGGAGCGTTGGTCTTCCCCGACCTCATGACCAGCTGGGTCAACACCGGCTTCGCCAAGAGTGCCGCGTGGTTCGGCCTCTACTGGCAGTACCTGATGTTCGCGACCTTCGTCGTGGCGATCGCCGTGGCGGCCACCCCGTACGCCCGGGCGAGGCTCGGGGGCATCGAGGCTCCGGAGTTCGGCCGCTTCAAGTGGGTCGCCATGATCATGTGCACCCTGCTCGCGGGCGGCGGGGTCTTCTGGGCCGCCGCCGAGCCGATGTACCACTTCACCAACACGCCCCCCTACTTCGGTGACGTCGCCGGCGGCAGTGCGGAGGCCGCGCATGCGGCCCTGGCCCAGAGCTTCGTCCACTGGGGTTTCCTGGCGTGGGCGATCCTCGGTTCGCTGGGCGCGATCGTGATGATGTACGCCCAGGAGCAAGGCATGCCGCTGCGTCCCCGGAGCCTGCTCTACCCGGTGCTCGGCAAGGGTGTGGCGACCAGCCGTGTCGGCGCGGCCGCCGACATCGTCTGCATCGTCGCCGTGGTTGCCGGAACCGTGGGCCCGATCGGCTTCCTCGGGTTGCAGGTCTCCTACGGACTCTCGAGCGTCTTCGGGGTCTCGGACAACTACCTCACTCAGCTCGCCGTGATCGCCGTGCTGACCGGGGTCGCCGTGGTCTCGGTGGCCTCGGGGGTCAACCGTGGGATCCAACTGATGAGCCGGGCCAATGTCTGGCTGGCTCTAGTCCTGATGGGCGCAGTGCTTGCCCTGGGTTCGGCCGGCTACGTGCTCAAGGCCTACGTCGGTGGCTTCGGGACCTACGTCCAGAACTTCGTGGGTACCTCGCTCTACGCCGGTGACAGCGCCTGGACGTCGGGCTGGACGATCTTCTTCTTCGGCTGGTTCCTGGGCTATGGGCCGCTGATGGCGATCTTCGTGGCCCGCATCTCGCGGGGCCGGACTGTGCGCGACCTGATCTTCAGCACCACCGTGCTGCCCCCGATCGTGACCACGTTCTGGTTCACCGTGCTCGGGGGCACCGGGATCATGCTGGAGCAGCAGAAGCCAGGCTCGATCTCGGGTCCGCTCGCGGAGACCGGCCTTCCTGCGGTGGTCATGTCGATCACCGACCAGCTCCCGCTCGGCGGTCTGCTGGGGGTGGCGTTCCTGCTGCTGACGATCATGTTCGTGGCCACCACCACCGACTCGATGGCCTACAGCATCGCCCAGTCCTGCACCGCGACGGGCGAGCCCTCGGCGCGGCTCCGCTCAGCCTGGGCCCTGCTCATGGGTGCGGCGGCTGCGGTGCTCATCTCGATCGGCGACGGCGGCATCTCGGCCCTGCAGTCCTTCATCGTGATCACCGCGGTCCCGGTCGGCTTCATCATGCTGCCCTCGGTGTTCGCGGCGCCGGTCTTCGTACGCCGGATGGCGATCGAGCAAGGCCTGGTGTCCGCCCCGACTCCCGAGGCGTCGGATGTCGCCTAATGCTCCCCGGCAGGCGCCTGGGCCCGGACCCGTCGTGTTCTCACACGCCGACCAGGCCCAGGCGCTTCGCGCTGTCCAGGCAGTTCGCCACGAGAGGGGAGTGCTGGCGGCTCTCGCTGCAGATCATCGAGACCGTGGAGACCGCGTCCGGGTCGTTGAGTGCGACGTAGCTCAGCCCGGGGATCTGCAGCGAGCGCAGCGCGTCCGGAACGATCGCGATACCGGTCCGGGCCGCCACCAGCCCCAGGATGGTAGGGAACTGCACCGCCTCCTGGGCGACCTCGAAGCGGACGCCGGCGCGGTGGCACAGGGCCGCGATGTGGTCGTAGAGCCGGGAGACCTGTCCCCTGGGGAAGACGACGAAGCTCTCCCCGTCGAGCTCGGCCAGGGAGGTGCTTTCGAGGTCGGCGAGGCGATGGTTGGCCGGGACTGCGAGCACCAGCGCCTCGTCGCCCAGATGCTGCACGAAGACTCCGGCGTGCGAGGCGATCTCGCGGACGATCCCCACGTCGAGGCGACCTTCGAGGACGGCTTCGATCTGGATCTCCGTGGTGCTCTCCTGCAGCTGCAGACGCACGCCGGGCCACCGCTCGTGCAGGCCCAGCACCAACCGGGGCACGGTGTGCAGGGCCGCGGAGCTGACGAAGCCGACCCGCAGCAGTCCGGTCCGGCCCTCGGTGGCGTGCTCGACGGCGACCAGCGCGTGGTCCGCGTCGGCGAGCAGGCGGCGCGCCTCCACCAGCAGCACCGCGCCGACGTCGGTGAGCTCGACCGAGCGGGTGGTGCGCAAGAACAGCTGGGTCTTCAGCTCCCGCTCGAGGCGCTGGATCTGCTGGCTCAACGCCGGTTGGGCGATGTGCAGGCGGGAGGCGGCCCGGTTGAAGTGCATCTCCTCGGCGAGGGTGACGAAGTAGCGCAGCTGGCGAAGCTCCATAGCCACTCATCGTACTGGCCTATCAATGCATCACGAACTAATACTTCACAACGATCAACAGTCGGCCTACCGTCGTAGGACATGACCCGCACCACGCCGTGTCACGATTCGAGGAGTCCCAGGTGACCAGTCCTTCCACAGCTTCCGCAGTCCTCCAACACCTCGTCGGGGGAGTCTGGGTCGACGGCGACGGCCCGGAGGCCGACAGCACCGACCCGGCCCAGCCGGAAACCGTCGTCGCCACCTACCGCACCGCGACCGACGACCTGCTCGAGAAGGCCATGTCTGCGGCCGACCACGCCGCCGCTGCCTGGGACCGCGCCGGCATCCTGGCCCGCGGCCAGGTGCTGCGCCGCGCGGCGGAGATCCTCACCCGACGCGCCGACGAGGTCGCCCTGCTGATGACCCGCGAGCAGGGCAAGACCCTGGCTGACTCGCGAGGCGAGGTCGGCGCCACCATCGAGACACTCCACTACCACGCCGGCGCCGCTCGCCGCCCCGACGGCGCGACGTACCCCTCGAGTCACCCCGACGAGGTGGTCCGCACGATCCGCCGCCCGGTCGGAACCGTCGCGGTGGTCACTCCGTGGAACTTCCCACTCCAGATCCCCGCCTGGAAGATCGCACCCGCGCTGCTGTGGGGCAACACCGTGGTGTGGAAGCCGGCCAGCGACACTCCGGCTGTCGCCGTCGTGTTCGCCGAGATCCTCGTCGAGGCCGGGGTCCCGGCCGGGGTGCTCAACCTGCTGCTCGGCCCCGGCTCGCTGGGCGCGAGCCTGGTGAGCCACCCCAAGTCGGCCGCGGTCACCTTCACCGGGTCGGTGCCGGTCGGACACGCGATCCGCGAGGCGACGGTGCCGCGCGGTGCGAAGCTGCAGATGGAGCTGGGCGGCCACAACGCCGCCATCGTCATGCCGGACGCCGACCTCCCCTCCGCCGCGCAGGCGATCGTCGCCGCGGCCACGGGCAGCACGGGGCAGAAGTGCACCGCCACACGCCGCATCATCGCGGTCGGATCCTGTTACGACCACCTGGTCGCCGAGCTGACGCCACTGGTCTCTGCCATCCGGGTCGGGCCGGGCACCGACCCCGACTCCGGGATCGGACCCGTGGTCTCGGCCCGGGCCCGAGACGAGATCACTGCCTCGGTCCAGCAGGCGATCCAGGAGGGCGCCACCGTGCTCGCCAGCGCCGAGGTTCCCGACGCCCCGGGCCACTACGTCGCACCGACCCTCTTGGCCGGCACCCCGTCGCTGACCATCAGCCGCGAGGAAGTCTTCGGTCCCGTCGTCACGCTGCTGCGAGCCGACGACCTCGACCACGCGATCGCACTCGCCAACGCGACCGACTTCGGCCTCACCGCCTCGGTCTTCACCCGCGACGAGCGAGTGGTACGCCGCTGCCTGGCCGATGTCGTCGCCGGGTTGATCAAGGTCAACGCCCCCTCGACCGGCTCCGAGGTGCACGCCCCGTTCGGTGGCCTGCGGGAGTCCTCCTTCCCCGCTCCCCGCGAACAGGGAAGCGACTCCACTGCGGAGTTCTTCACGATCACCAAGACCGCCTACCTGCGCCTGGCCCCGGCGGGAGATCACTCGTGACCACGACCACTCATCCGCGCACCGATTCGGACGTCGTGTCCCATCCAGTCCTGCGGCCCGCTTCGGTCGTGATGGACCCGACGGACATGACGGGGGCCCGCTCCACGCGACACAGCTTCGCCCGGGCGCTGGTGCGCCGAGCGAACGCTGCGGACTGGCGCATCGAGCGGACGAGGTTCGACATCGACGAGCTCGGCTGCGGCACCGCGGTCTACCGCGTGGAGGCCGAGGGACATGTGTGGAGCTTCGTGGCCTTCTCCCAGCGCCTGGCCCAGGGCGAGCGGACCGACCGGGTGATCGCCAAGTCGTGGGACGTCACAGCCGCCCTGGTCGAGGGTGACGTCGACCAGCCCCGGCTCCAGCGGATGGAGTCGCAGGTGCCACTGCAAGAGAACGGACGCGCCGAGGCCGGCGCCCTGATCTGGACCCGCGCCAACCGCAGCGAGCGCTTCTTCGACTACGTCGTGGACCGGCTCGCCCACGGCGAGCAACCCGAGCGCGACAAGTTCGGCTGCTCGCCCTACGTCATGCGCAGCACCGCCTTCTACAGCAACGGCAAGTGCGGACTGGCCGACTTCGAGCGGTTCTCCGGAGACCACCCCTTCGCAGTGCCGTACCGGTCGCACATGCTCGCGGCCTGGCTGCTGCGTGAGCTCAGCTACGACCTGGTCGAGCAGTGTGCCCTGCTGCGCAACCCCGCGGCGGCCAGGCTGAGCGGAGACTGGCGCCGCTACCTGGGTCTCGGCAACGCCACCGGGCTGGGGATGGTCCCCTACGTCATCAACCATCCCGAGGTCCTCGACGCGTGGGCCCGCCTGCGCGAAGTGCCCTTGGCGAGCGTTCTCGCCCGGCACGTCGCCCCCGACGACGTCGACGTCGACCGCGTCGGGGCCCTGCTGGGGCGAGCGATCACCTGCCTGGCCGAGCAGACCGAGCTGGTGCCGGAGCCCTATCTCGCCAACCCCGACCTGGCGCACCAGGTCGCCCCGGTGGCGGCCCTGCTCGACGAGTGGCGGCGCACCGGCGAGGTCGCAGGTACGCCGGTCAGCACGATCTGGCAGACCCTGCACGACGTTGCTTCGACCACCGGCCCCGAGTGCCGCGGGGTCGTCGCCTCGGTCCTGACCGAGCTCAGCGCCGACCTTGACGACGCAGTGGAGGCGTCGCTTCACTGCGACGAGAGCCGCCCGCTGGCGCCCGGCACGCGCTGCGCCGAAGTGCTCGCCACCATCGAGGATTCCTATGCCTGGGTGAACGACTTCGACTTCACCGACCCGGCCCAGACCAGGCACTTCTGGTTCTCCTCCGCCGACAACGAGGAGCCGCGCCGGGCCCGCCGAGGCGAGGACCCCGGTGAGCCGGTGGAACACGGCGTCGACATCGCCCGGGCGATCGGCGCGCTGCGTGCCGACCTCGCCACGGTCCACGGCGCCACCAGCGTTGCCGAGTTCCTGCTCGCGCACCCGTGGCACCGCAGCAACGTGTGTCGGGTGCAGAGCGTCGGGTCCCTGGCCTACGGCGAGGTCCGCGCCAACCTGCTCGCCGCGGACTTCGTCCCGCTGCACGTCCAGCGTCTCCAGCTCGCCGTCTACGGCATGGAGAACTTCAACCCGCAGTCCACCGACTGGCTGCGCGTCACGCTCCTCTCTGGAGCGCCCCGGATCGGCGACCTGCAGACCCGCACCGCCGACGACGACTGGGTCTTCACCCCCAGGCCCCAGGAAGGGACCCACCATGTCCACCTTGCATGAGGACGCCACCGTCGTCGACGGACTACAGATCAGCAACTGGGACCGAGCCACCCTCGAGGAGCTCCGCACCGGTGGCGTCACCGGCGTGAACGCCACGTGCGCAGTCTGGGAGGGACCCGAGGAGACGATGCGCACCGTGGGGGAGTGGTACCAGCTGGCCTCCCGCCACGACGACCTCATGGTGCTCGCCGAGAGCGCCGACGACATCCGCAAGGCCAAGACCGAAGGTCGGGTCGCGGTCCTCCTCGGCTTCCAGAACACCAGCCCCTTCGGGGACGACTACCGCCTGGTCGAGGTCTTCTCCCGGCTGGGCGTCCGCATCGCACAGCTCACCTACAACAATCAGAACACCGTGGGCGGCTCCTGCTACGAGCCGCAGGACTCCGGGCTCACCCGCTTCGGCCGAAACGTGGTCGCGGAGATGAACCGGGTCGGCATGCTCATCGACCTGTCCCACGTCGGTAACCGCACGTCGCTGGACGCCGTCGAGGCCTCCAGCGCACCGCTCGCCATCACGCACTCGAACCCGACCTGGTTCGTGGACAACCCGCGCAACAAGCCCGACGAGGTGATCCGAGCGGTCACCGAGCGTGGCGGTGTCCTCGGCTGCTGTCTCTACCCGATCGTGCTCGGGGGGGAGAGCACCACCCTGGACCAGTTCTGCCGGATGGTGGCCCGCCTGGTCGACGAGCTCGGCAGTGAGCACGTCGCCCTCGGCAGCGACTGCACCCGCAACTGGGGCCAGGACTACGTCGGCTGGCTGCGCAACGGGCGGTGGCGTGCGCCCCACCCGGAGCCGGCAACCTGGCCGGAGTGGCCGCAGTGGTTCGGCGGCCCTGAGGACTTCCCCCGGTTGACCGATGGCCTGGTCGCGACCGGGCTGGACGAGGAATCCATCCGTGGCGTGCTGGGCGAGAACTGGCTGCGCCTCTTCGACGACGTCTTCACCGGAAGGAGCGCTCGATGAGCGCCACCCTGAACGAGCGCATCTCCAGTGCTCCCAGCAAGATGCCCGGGGTCACCCGGGTCGCGATCCGTGAGGTGCGAGAAGCAACGTTCCGGGCCCTGGTCGCGGCGGGCGCCAGCAACGCAGAGGCGAAGGTGGCCTCCGAACAGGTGCTCTTCGCCGAGCTGCACCGAGGATCTGGCCTGGTCTCCCTGCTCCAGGAGCTCGCCTCCGGGCCGTGGGCTCGGGCGGGACTGGCCTGCGCACGGGACGACTCCGGCGAGCAGTCGGTCCTCCGGGTCACCGGACTGGGGCGGCCCGGTGCGCTTCGCCAAGGTGCCCTGCTGGTCGATCTGCTGGCCGCCGAGGCCGAGCGGGGCGCCGTCGTCGTCAGCGACGGTCTGGACTCGCTGTCATCACTGCTCGACGAGCCGATGATCCGGGCCGCGAGGGCCGTGGACTGCTGGGTCGTCGCCGCCGACAGGTCCGCGTCGTCGCTCAACTTCCGGGTCGCGTCACCAGACGGAGCGATCGGAGCAGGTGGAGTCACTTCGACCGGACATCTGCAGCCCGATCGAGCGGACGTGCCCCCCGGGGTGTCGCTGTTCCGCCGGGAGCTGAAGCCCGAGTGGGACATCAGCTGGCTCACGGCCGCCGAGCAGCGGTCCACCCGGGCCGCAGCCGCCCAGCACGGCCTCCTCGTCGACGCCGCCGTCTGGGCAGCGGTCAAGACGGCAGCCGACGCCTACCTCGTGCCCGAGCAGTGAGCACCGTCGCACGGCTGGCCCACGCAGACGGGAGACCTCGACCGTACTCGGCGACAGCGACGCATGGCGGCGTCGTGTGGGCCTGCGGCCAGATCCCGGCCAATGACCAGGGATTTGTGCCCGAGACGATCGCGGACCAGGTCACGGTGGCCCTCGACAACCTGGAGCACGTGCTGACCGCGGCCGGGGCATCGCTTTCAAGCCTGCTCAAGGTCACCGTCTTTCTGGCCGACCTCGACGAGTTCGACGAGTACAACGACGCCTACCTGCGTCGGCTCGTCGGCCACCCGCTTCCACCGCGGACCACGGTGCAGGTCGCCCGCTTCCGCGGCGCCAAACGCATCGAGATCGACGCCGTGGCTGCCCTTGGGTCCTGATCCGTCGCCTTGAGGCGGCCCGCGAGGGGTGTCGGTGGCGTCGCTCCGCATGGTCACTGCTCAGTCTGCTCGATCTTCCTCGCTTGATGTCGCGTCGTCGGCGTCCTGGGGTTCCCTTCCGCGGAAGCGGTTGAGGGCGTTGAGGTTCTTTTGGTCGGCGTCGGGGAGGGCGTGGAGGTATTTCTGGGTGGTGGTGATCTGGGCGTGGCCCATGCGGTCCATGACGGATTTGAGGTCGGAGCCGCCGGCGAGGAGCCAGGAGGCGTGGGCGTGGCGGAGGTCGTGGACGCGGACGTCGAAGTCGACTCCGGAGGCTCTGTGGAGCTCGGGGGCGATGGCCAGGTGAACCTCACCAGAGACGCGGCAAGAAGAAGGCCATCGTCGCGGTCGGCCGGTCCATCCTGGTCGTCGTCTGGCATCCACTCTCCGACCCCGAGACCCACTTCATTGACGTCGGCCCCGGCTACTACGACACCCACCTCAACGCCAGCAACAAGAAGCGCAACCACATCCGCCAACTCGAGGCCCTCGGCTACAAGGTCACCCTCGAACCCGCTGCCTGAGCGCGAGACCTCCACTGATACCCGGCTCCGCCGGGTGCTGTCGCGCGTCTGGTCACCGTCATTTTCGGACTAGGAGCGACACCTCAATCCAGACCGCGGCAGCACCGCAAGCCGCATCCCCTCGTGCCCACCGTCCGGGGTCGAGGCCGCTCATGATCGTCCATTCCTCTCGTTGGCAGAGACACGGTCGGTTCATCGTTCGGGCTTCTCGTTCCGAAGCCAGCCATGGGCCAAGCTGAAGATGATGCCGCCGAGGACCGGGGGGAGGAGGCTGACTTGAAAGTTGAAGCCACCCGCGGTTGGCCGATACTCAACGAGTGAGAACCAGTCGGGTCCGATCACGACGTCCGACGAGGCGCCAACTAACCTCAAGATGGCGGGAACAATGACGGCGGCGAACATGAGTACAAGTGTCGCGCCCACGGCATTGAGCACGTAGTGGTGCCTCGAGGACTCCTTGGCGGCGCGAAGCTCGCAAGCAAGAGCGGTCGCCCGTGGGTCGTGGCTGTACACAACCAAGCCGGCGCGGGTGTCTTCAAACGTCACCTCCGAGCAGGAGGTAAACCGACGCATCTGGACCATCATCCAGATGTCCCCGACAGCTCCGCTGACGTTGCCGACGACGACAACGATGGCGGGTGCCGCCAGTCCAGGTGCGAGCAAGCCGGTTGCAACCGCAGCAGCAGTGAGCAGGACCAGCGGAGCCGCCGCAATCTGATACATCTGATGCGGCAGGAACCGATCGCCGGGCGACGTGGCATAGGCATAGGGCAGACCGTGGGTGATCCCGGCTCCATACTTCGGCGCTCCGCCGAACAGTCTGAAGAAGACTCCGTGAACAAGTTCATGGACGACGAGCGTCGCGACGTAGGCAAGAAGAAGGCCGATAGCCGAGGCTGCTGAACTCAGGTGGGCATCCATGACGGCTGTGGCAGCGGCCAGGCTCAGGAATGCGAGCAGTACTCCGTATACCGACAGGCTGATGACATCTCGGCGACCGATCTCGATCATGTGGACCGGCTCATCGAGACTGTGGCCTGATTCAGCGGCCATCGATCCCCTCCCTTTTCGCGGTTCAGCCTGTGTCCGACCTTGAATGCTCCGGCCGGGGGGTTGATTCGTCGCACAAATCCGGATACGGCGTGCTTGCCGGTCGGTCCTATCCGCCTGTCCAGATGTCGAGATCTCTCACCCAGGCCGAGGGATTCGGAGAAGTCCTGTACGTCAGTCGCGGCGAGCGAGCGTGCCGATGTGAGCGCTCTACTGAGAGTCGCGCTCCATGATGACCACGACCTGCGAGCTCATGCTCTGCCAGGTGGTGCCGACAATGTGCCAACCGTCGGCGGCATTGCCGTTCAGGGCACGTTCCAGTTTCCGCGGGTCGAAGGTTCCGGTGAAGCGTTTGCCCTTCTCCGTGATCACCTTGTACTGCTTGCCTGCCATGTTGACTCTCTCCATGCGTAGCGTTTGCACGCAGCCAGCCTGGTGGTGGATGCGGCACCGGACCAGTTTGGATGCCGGTCTCACTTTGCTGCCAGAGCCGAAGGTCCCGAGCTCGAGAGCCAGGTGCTTGGCGCCGTCCCAGCTGGGCGACCGGGAAATTCGGTCAGCGTGACGGAAGGCCTACCGGAACGCGCTGTGTCTCTTCCCGCTGTTGTGGGACGGGCCGGGCGAAGCGCGGCTCGGTCAGTCGTGAGGCTTGAGGCTTCCGGGCCGCGCGGACGGTGACCGACGACGGCGCGTAGGACGCTCGCCGAAGTCGTCGGGGACGATGAATATCGAAATATCCAAGTTCGGCGTGCAGGGCTCGGCGAGTTTGGCAGCGAGCCCTCTTCGTCCGGCTCGGGTGGAGGGGGCTGCGCTTCGTACTCCTCGTCGATCCACCCGCAAACATCGCACCGACCAGCCATCACGGCGTGGGAGTCGAAGCTCTGATCAGGATCGTCGAGCGAAACCCGTAGCGACAGTGATTGCGACCGGCTTCGCTGGCGGCGTGTTCAGGGCTGCCGGTTCTGTGTGCGGCTGAGGGCGTCGAGGTTGCGTTGGTCGGTGTCGGGGAGCGTGTGAAGTCACTTCTGGGTGGTTTGGATCTGGGAGTGGCTCATGCGGTCCATGACGGACACGAGGTCGGCGCCGCCGGCGAGTAGCCAGGAGGCGTGGGCATGCCTCAGGTCGTGGACCCTGAGCGGGAAGTCGACCCCGCTGGCCTTGACGGCGGGAAGCCAGATGCGGGTTCGGAAGGTGTTCCGAGAGATCGGGGTACCTGCCTTGGTCAGGAAGAGAAGTTTCCCCACCGAGCAGGCCGGGCGTCGAATTGTCTCTATCTGGTGAACCCGGTCGCTGAACCCCAGGAGGACCGGTGAGCAACGATGGACGATACGCTTGAAGCCGGCACCGAACGCATTCGCGACCTCCTTCGGCGACCGGTGCCCAAGGCCGAGAACCACTGAAGTGAAACCCGCCGCCTACACCATTTCTCGCACAGACCCCGTCCAGAAGCAGGTACCTCGTGTGCGTCAGTTTCCGAGGGCAGCGCGGGCGGTGGAAACCTTCAGGTAGAACGCGAGGTCGCCCTCGATGCCGGTTTCCTTGAATCCGTTGCGGAGGTAGAAGCCAAGGAGTCCCTGGTTGTCGGCGTCGACGACGATGACCTTGCCGCCGCCAGCGTCGGCGACCCGGACGATGGTCTCCAAAGCGTCACGCAGCAGCTGCCGGCCCCACTGGGCGTCCTTGTCAGCGCGCAGGTCGACGTGCACAGCCAGCTTGCCCAGCTTCCATGCCGGCACCGTCTGTGGCCAGCCTCGAGCGAGTTGCTTGGGGGTCTCCGCGCGGAGGACCTGGGTCGGGTTGATGGCGTAGTAGCCCACGACCCGCGAGGTCTCCGGATGCTCTTCGAGGAGTATGTAGACCGCCGCTACCCCGGCTTGCACGGAGGTGGCGGCATGGCGTTGTAGCCACTCGTTGTAGCTGGGCTCGCCGCAGTCGAAGCCCGCAAGGTCGTACTCGGGGGCCAGCTTGGTGACGCGGTGCGTCGCTGAGAACTCGGATTCGGTCACGGGGTGATTCGCCGTGGCAGGTCGGCCAGTTCCTCCAGTTCGGGGGAGTGGTCGGCGAGGTCGATCGTGGCCATCATCTCGTCGAAGACTTCGGTTGCCATCAGGGTGACGTCGGCGCGGGCGATGACTTTGAGCGCGGCGTCGCGGGCGGCATCGGAGACGAACGCCGTCTTGCTCACGCCCTGCGTGCGGGCCGCCTGGGTGATCAGGTCGTCGAGATCGGCGTCGATGCGCGCCTCGAGACGCGCTTTGGCGCGTGTCTTGGGCGGGGTGGCCTTCTTGGGTGGCTTGGTGCTCGTGGTCATCGTCGTACCTCCACCATGAATGTACGGCAACTGTACGGCAGATCCAAGAGAGGCGTTCAGTCGCGGCGGCCGGCCTTCGGGGCAACGTTTGCGGACACTCCAGTGGGAACGCTGGTGCTACGGCCGCGGCCTGACTCGCACCTACGGCGCCGCACCGCGCAGGCTCGCCCGGCCACTCTTGGTTGAGGAGATCCGCCACATCGTCTCCGCCATCGACCGCACCACCCCATCGGAATCCGCGATGCCGCGATGATCCTGCTCGGCTACGCCTCCGCGATGCGCCGCGCTGAGCTCGTCGCCCTCACACTCGCCGACATCGAGCACAAGCCCGCAGTCGTCCTGCTCCACATCCGGCGTTCCAAGACCGACCAGGACGGCAACGGCCAGGTGGTCGCCGTTGCCCACGGTCAGCACGCGAACACCGATCCCGTCGCGGCCCTCAACTCCTGGCGGCCGTGCGCGGTGAGACGCCCGGATCGCCGCACAGACCCGGCACAAGGACCCACCGTCCTGGTGAACCGCTACATCCGGCCGATGGCGGCCCTCACAACAACGTCGAGCAAGGACTTCGGACCATGACCCGGGGACGAGCACGAGCGACACCGAGGCACTCTGTCACGTGAAGCGATACGGCTAAGCCGCTGCACGTTGGAACACAGCGGTGGGGATCTGCTGCGTGGGCGTGTGCGTGCTCGGGGATGGGCAAGCTTCGCCTGAGTTGTGCCGCTGGGTGCTTTCGGGCGACTCGATCCGCGCGGCTCGGCGGGTGCGCCGAAGTAGCGCCAGCAACAGTGGGATGAGGACGATCACCGGTTTCTCCAATTCGGGGCTGCGGTCGCCGGAACGATTGGCTGATTCATGCGGTTGAGTTGAGAGGCGACTCGATAGCTTGGGTTCGCTTCAGTCGGGGTGGGGAAGCGCGTTGAGGAGCTGATCGATCTCGTCGTCGGTGTTGTAGTAGTGGACGGAAGCTCGTACGAGGTCGGGCAGGCCGCGGGACGGCAGGTCGAGGCGGGCGTAGTCGACAAGTGACACGCTCACGTTGACGCCTCTTTCGGCGAGGCGTTGCTGGACCGTCTGTGCGGGGACGCCGTCGACGGTGAAGGTGACGATGCCGCAGCGGCGCTGGCCCTGATCGTGTACCCGTACCCCGTCCACGCCCGTCAGTTGGTCGCGCAGGCGCTGGGCGAGGACGGTAACGCGCGCCTCGATCGCATCCAACCCCCAGGACAGCGAGTAGTCCACGGCAACTCCGAGGCCGATCTTGGCCGCGTAGTTGGTCTCCCAGTTCTCGAATCGTCGCGCGTCCGGGCGGATCTCGTACCCGTCGGGGGCGGTCCAGGTCGCAGCGTGCAGGTCGAGGAA
This sequence comes from uncultured Actinomycetota bacterium, assembly GCA_963781335.1. Lineage (GTDB taxonomy): Bacteria > Actinomycetota > Actinomycetes > Propionibacteriales > Nocardioidaceae > Marmoricola. The sequence goes on from CAWAFS010000033.1 coordinate 14,628, forward strand.
CGGGGGCTCGAGCTGGTCGAGGAAGTCGCGGCGGACGTAGAGGAAGCCGGCGCCTCGGGGTCCCCGCAGGAACTTACGTCCCGTCGCGGAGAGCATGTCGCATCCGATCCGCTCGACATCGACCGGCATCTGGCCGACCGACTGGCAGGCATCGAGCAGGTAAGGGACGCCGGCCTCCCGGGTCACGGCGCCCACCTCCTCGGCGGGATTGACCAGTCCGCCCTGGGTCGGCACGTGGGTGATCGCAACGAGCTTCACCGGCCCCTTACCGTCGTCGAGGCGGCGACGCAGGTCCGAAACCGACAGCTGGCCGGTCTCGTCGTTGTCGACGACTTCGACCACGGCTCCGGTGCGCGCGGCGACCTGGAGAAAAGCGATGACGTTGCTGGCGTACTCGGCGCGTGCGGTGAGGATCCGGTCGCCGGGGTTGAAGCGCAGGCCGTAGAAGGCCATGTCCCAGGCACGGGTGGCGTTCTCGATGACCGCGATCTCGTCGGTGCGAGCACCGACCAGCCGGGCGATGGCGGCGTAGGTGTGTTCGACCTGCTCGGTGGCAGCGTCGGCGGCCTCGTAGCCGCCCATCTCCGACTCCTTCCGCAGGTGAGCGATGACGGCCTCGGTGACCTGGATCGGCGGCAGCGCTGCGCCGGCGTTGTTGAGATGGGCAACCCTTGCGACGCCTGGAGTGTCACGGCGGGCTCGCTCGATGTCGAACGGCGAGTCCGGACCGGTGCTGGGCATGTTGGTCAGTGCCATGGCAGTTCCTTCAGTTGTGTGAACAGATGGTCGAAGTCCCACTTGAACGTGGTGTTGGTCATGGCGACCATGGCGAGCCGGGCATCGGGGTAGATCCGCGTGGCTTGCCAGTAGCCGACGCCGGTCCCGTAGTGCTCGACGAACGTCGGGTTGCGCCCGGAATCGGCTGGTCTCCGGAACCATCCGAGGCCGTGGTCGAACCGCTTCCCGCTCGCACCGATCGAGCGCATCGTCTCGATGTCGCCCTGGTTCAGCACGGGGTGGTCGTCGGAGTCATTGGCAGCATGGGCGGCGGCGAGCAGGGCTGCGTCGGTCACTGTCCCGACCAGGCCGCCGTACGCCGCGCCGCTGACCAGGAAGGGTCGCAGGGCAGTGTGGCCGGCAACTCGATCGCCGAGGAGTCCGGAGGGCAGCGCCCAGCGAAGTGCCGGCACCAGGGCGCGATGCAGCCGCACGTAACCGGTGGATCGCGGAGCTTCGTCTTGGTAGTCGAAGCTGGTGTGATGCATTCCCAGCGGTTCGAGTACGGCGTCTCGGACACTGTCTTGAACGGACCGTCCAGTTGCTGACTCGATGATCTGACCGGCGAGGAGATATCCGATGTTGGAGTACGCCGCGCCGGCTCCGACGCCTCGCTTGGGGGCACCGTGCTTCGCGACGATGCGGCCGATCAAGTCCGGATCCTCCGATCCCCCCTCGGGTCGGACCCAGCGGATCGGCATGGGGTTCCCGAGCCCGGCCGTGTGGGTCAGCAGGTGGCGGGTCGTAGGGTGCCCATGTCGCGGGTCGGGCTGGTAGCCGGGCAGGTAGGTACCGATGGGAGCGTCGAGGTCGAGCTTGCCCTCGCTGTGGAGGCGCACAGCCGTGGTGGCCGTGGCGATCTTGGTCATCGAGAACCAGGGGTACTGGTCGTGGACCGAGGCGGGACGGCGTTCAGCGAGGTCCGCGTAGCCGACCGCATCTGCGAACAGAAGGCCTTCCGGCCCAGCAATCGCGATCGACATCCCGGGCACTTTCGCGGCAGCCGCGACCTTCTCGGCAACGCCTCGCGCACGGGAGGCGTTCCCTTCAGGGCTGGAGGCTCCGGGGGGAGACGCTTTGTCGCTGGTGGTGTTCATGACGGGTCCTTTCCTGGGGTGATTGAGGTGGGGGACGGGCTGGCGGCGGTCGTAACGGGATCGGGCCGGAGGGCCCGGCGCGGGCGGCGGCGCATGACGACGGCGACCGCGGTCGTCAGCACGAGTACGGCGAGGAGTCCCGCCAACTGGCGGCCGTCTCCCTCCAGGAGGCCGGCGACCAATCCCTCGTCGTTGTTGCTGCGGTTGAAGATGGTGTGCAACACGGCGACCGCGAGGATGCTGTGGCCGGTCGCACGAAGGAACACTCCGATCATCAACCGGACCAGTGCGCAGACGATGAGGAGAGAGACCAAAGCCGTGACGAGGGAGCCGAGCGAGAACTCGCCGATGAAGTGCAACGGCAGGTGAGCCAGCGCAAAGGGCACGGCTGTCAGGAGCGCTGCTCGCACGAGGCCGTGACGTTCCTCCAGCCGGGTCTGTACGAGACCGGACCACGCGGTCTCCTCCCACACGTTGATCAGGACGAGGTTGACCAGCAGGCCGAACAGTTGCGTGACCACGAATGGCCCTATGTCGACCGGTTCGGGGCTGTCGCCCAATGCCAAAGCCAGCGTGATGGTCAGGGTGGGCAGCCCAGCAAGCACCAGCAGCCACCAACGCGCACCAATCCGCCACCAGACCATGCGCCGGAGGAGCGCGCGCACGCCCGCGGCTCCATCCACGGCCCACGTCACCCAGAGGGCCGCGGGCAACAGCGCGACGAACACCAGCAGCACGGAGGCGAATCGTTCCGTGTCCACGCCCGGCACCTGCGGCATCCAGCCATCAGGGATCACGCCGTGGTCGGCCACGATAGGCACGCTCATGACGGGGTAGGCGAGTACGGCCGCCAGCACCAAGAATGCTGCCACCGGGTGCCTGGAGGTGCAGGCCCGCATGCCGCTGGTCTGGCCACTCGCCGGAGCGTTGCGGGCGGTCAGCACGCCGGTCACCGTCGGTGGCCGATCTCGTGAGATGCGGCCCGCGTCTGGCGGCCCAGGCGTGCGCGGGTCAAAGCGATGGCGACCAATCCGAGGACTCCGAGGATCGGGAAGACCAGACCGCCTGCGCCGTCTCCGGGATAGAGCCGGTCCAGGAGTCCTGCACCGGCCAGGCTGCCCGCGGCCGTGGCGTTCGCGGCAGCGTGAACCAGTGCGACGGGTACGAGGCTGCCGGTGCGGTTGTAGACCAGCGCTTGCAGGGCGCGGAACGGAATGCACACCGCGACCAGGAGGGCGAGGGTCGCGAGCACCGTGGCCACGGAGCCGTCGAGGACCTGGGAGATGTGTCCCAGCGCGAAGACCGGTCCGGTGAGAACCGCGGCCCGGATCGCGCCATGACGCTGCTGCAGCCGGGCCTGGACGAACCCCATCCAGGCGAGCTCCTCCCACAGGTTGAAGGTCACGAACACCACGACGAGCTGCAGCAGGAAGCTGGCAGCGAGTATCGGCCAGGGAGCTGACCCCGCTGTCTGCTCGGGCGGACCGTTCACCGCTGCCCAGAGCGCCACGATGACCAGGGGCACACCCACGACGAGGCAGGCGTACCAGTGCATCGGAACCCACACGTTCAGGGTCCGTTGCCGCAGTGCCTGCAGGCCCTCGGGGCCGTCGGTGATCCACGTGATCACGAGGGTGGGCAGCACAAGCCCGACGAAGGTGGCGGCCAGCAGGAACGGCTCGGTCGGAAGATCCGCGCCCGATGACCAGCGCGCGATCAGAGGCACGAACGCGATCGCCTGGCCGACGGTGAAGAACCAGACCAGGAATGCGCTCACCGGGTAGCGCCGGACCATGGCGACGAGGCCAGACCACGGCCCCGACGCCGGACCGCGACCACGGCCAGGCTCGGATGTCTGAACCGGAACCTGCGTGCCCGAAACTCTCCTGTTGCTCATGGCTTCTCCTAGCCTCCACCGCCCAGTCAGCGCTTGGAACCGGTAGATCCAAGTACTACGATCTCGCAGCACTAACCATGATGATGCGAGTTCGCAGTACTCTTGTCAAGAGCAGAGCGGAACTTGCAGTAGGGCTGATCGGCAAGACGGGCCGGTCCTGAAAGCGAGCAGGGTTCACTGGCCGCGGTGTCGAGAGGACCTCGATAGGGCGTGATGGTGGTCCCACTACGCCGGAGTGAACAATGTTGCGACAGCTCGGTGTGGTGGTCGCGCTTAGCGGATGGGCTACTCGATCTAGCCCTGAGGACTGTGACGGATGTCGTCCAGGACCGATCGGAGGGTGAGCAGCGCCTCTCGCACCTCGGTTGCTTGGGCGCCGAGGCCGTCTTCGACGCGTGTTCGCATCGGGGTGAAGAGCTTGGCTGCGGCGCGGTGCGCTCGTCGGCCGGCGGGCGTCAGCTTGATGCGGTAGGAGCGGCCGTCGGTTGGATTCGGCTCGCGTTCGACGTGTCCTCGTGCCTCGAATCGTTTCACGTAGCTCGAGACCGTGGTCGGCGGTGCCGCCATCCAACGCGCCAGCTCGGTCGGCGTGATGGATGCCGCGGCGGTGAGGACCGAGTAGATGGCGAACTCGTCACCGTCCAGGCCCGCCGGCGCAAGTACGGAGTCGATGAGATCAGTGGTTGCCCGGGACGTCAGCCACACCATGAAGGTCACATCCACGTCCTCATCGCGCACCTCGCCGGGAGTCAGGGCCTTGACAGAGTTGCTGCGTTCTCGCACCATATCTGCATAGTACTACGAAAGCGCAGTTATCCCAGACAGGAGAGCCCGTGAGTCGCCACCTTGAAACAACCACCCTCCTGGACTCGAGCCGTGATGGCCGCCTGCTCACGGTCCGGCAGTTGCGCGCCTCCGGCAGCAATCGGCACATCGGCCAGATGATGGCCAGGGCCGCGCTGGCCGTGCACGGCGCAGAAGCCGGCCATCACCGACCAGGCCCTGGAAGGCCCGTTCGGGTTCTGCATGTACGCCTCAGCGCCTGGTGAGGTGGTCAGCCTGGACACCTTCTACGTGGGCCGACTCAAGGGCGTGGGCGCGGTCTGGCAGCTCACTGCGGTCGACGTGGCCACCCGGATCGCGGTGGTCCAGCTGATCGTTGGCGACAAGACCGCCGCCGTCGCAGCGGCGTTCCTCGACCACCTGAAGAAGGCGCTGCGCAAACAGGGCATCACCCTGAGCGGGGTTCTCAGCGACAACGGTCCAGAGTTCACCGGCAAGGCGTTCAAGACCCACGCCGCGCACCTCGGGTTGGTCCACCATCGCATCCCGCCCAGATCGCCGAACCACAACTCGGTCTGCGAACGGTTCCACGGCACCGTGCTGCGCGAGTTCTTCAGACCCCATTTCCACCGCGGGCGTGTCGACGACATCGCCCTGCTCGACCGGTCGCTGCAGGCCTGGGTTCTCGACTACAACCACCACCGGCCCAACCACGGCGACTACATGGCCGGGCGCACACCACTGCAGGTGAAGAAGACACTGCGCCGCCGGATCCGGCAGACTGCTTCCTGACAACCAGTCAGGGCGACTCAGAGACGCCGACCTGTCACCCCGACCCGTGCTCCGGAAGCTCTAGTGGCTCCCGACCCAACGGTGCAGCGGGCACGTCAGCGCTGGTTCGATATCCACCATCCCGTGCTGTCTGAGCGGATGCGCGGCATCGGCGACGTCTTCGGCGTCGATCCGGGCGATGAGCGATGGGATCTCGGGCGGCTGGGGCCCGTCGAGACTTCACCCGGATGCTCGGCAGTGTTCCACCCCGGGCACCGCACGGCGACGGGGCACGCCCTCCTCGGGCGGAACTTCGACTTTCCCACCGGGACCTACAGCGACATCACCGGAGCTCCCGGGCGCGCCGGGGAGCGACCCCTGGCAGCCGACGTCTGGGTAACCGAGCTCCGACCTGATCACGGCTACGCCACGATCGTGGTGGGCATCATGGACATGCTCGGCGGGATGGACGGACTCAACGAAGCGGGACTCGCGGTCACCCTCCTGGCGGACAACGAGTCGCCGGCACCCGAGCCCTCGGTGGTGCCACAGGTGGGGCTCTCGGAACAGCAGGTCGTGCGCTATCTGCTCGAGACGTGCCGGGACGTGGACGAGGCCAAGCAGGCCCTACTGATGGCCAAGCAGTACTACATCTTCGTGCCCTGCCACTTCCTCGTGGCCGACCGCGCCGGACGCTCGTTCGTGTGGGAGTACTCGCCGGGCCACAATCGTGAGCACGTCGTCGAAACCGCCCCCTCGGACAGCCTCGTGTGCACCAACCACCTGCTCCACCGGTGGCCGGACCCGATCCGTCTTCCCGACGATCGAGGCTCGGCGGGCACAGCCGCATTCACCTACGACCGCTGGCGGGCACTCGACACGCAGATCAGTTGCAGCCCGGCACCAGACGCCGGGCAGGTCCGAGACCAGCTCGACACCGTGCGGTTCACCCATCCCGCGCCGGGCGTACGGACCCTGTGGCAGGCGGTCTACGACCTCGACGAGACCGCGATCGAAGTGTCGTTCTTTGCCGGCGACCGCGACGGTGCCAGCCACTACACCGAGCCAATCCGGTTCCAGCTCGCCAGCGACAACCGGGGACGCGCGGTGGCGGCTGGGACCCACGCGTGGCCAGGACGTGCACGCGTGCTCGCTGGCCCCGCCCAGTCGACCCATTGCCTGCGGACTACGGAAGGTCGGATCACCTGATGCGCCACACTGCCTCGTCCGGTTCACACCTCGAACCAGAGATCGGATTCTCCCGCGCGGTGCGCGTGGGAGCACACGTGGTCGTTGCGGGAACGGCGCCGATCGGCCCCGACGGCGAGACCGTCGGCGAAGGAGACATCGACGCTCAGACCCGACGTTGTCTGGACGTGTCGGCCGAAGCACTGGCCGCCGTCGGCGCGAGCCTTTCGGATGTCGTCCGCACCCGGATCATGCTGACCGACATCCAGCGTTGGCGAGAGGCAGCCAGGGTGCACGGTGAGTACTTCTCCGACATCAGGCCAGCCGCCACGTTCGTAGAGGTATCCCGATTCATCGACCCACGCTGGCTCGTCGAGACGGAGATCGACGCCATCGTCGACGGAGAACAGGGAGCGCGATGACTTGGCGTACGTCAAGCCCGCTGATTGACCGGACTTGATCCCATCATCGAAATGTCATCGGAAACAATGGGCACCTGTCCTGAGACGTTCCGATGCAGTTGGAGCCGGCCGATGGGGAATCTCCTCTAGAACCCGATGTTTTCCAAGGGAACCCGAGAGTTGCAGTAGTCCGGGACAGGCCTCTGATCACGTCCAGAGGTCGCAGGTTCAAGTCCTGCCCCCGCTACAAAGTGAAATACGGCGCTGACCTGGACTTTTGTCCAGGTCAGTTGTCGTTTCCAGGCTCATCTTTCGCCCGGGATGACGTGCATGTAGGTCTGCATCGTGAAGGCGACGTTGGTGGTGGCCGAGGCGCTCGCTGACGATCTTCGGTGAGATCTTCGCCCGGAGCGCGGCAGTCGCGTAGGAGTGGCGGACGTCGTGCAGCCGGATCCGCGGCAGGTCGTCGGCGCGGACGTGCCTGGAGAACAGTGCCGTCAGCGTGTCCGGGTGGAGTGCGCCGCCGTCGGGCCAGACGAACAGCAGCCTGCTGTCCTGGCCGAGCACCCTGCGCTCCTCGGCCCAGCCCTCGACGTACCCGCGCAACGCCGTGAGTGTCTGCGGATCGAGCGCCATCACCCGCTTGCCCGCCTCGGTCTTGGTGCCGGACTCCTGGACCTGCCCGTCCACCGAGACCCGTGGCGCGCTCGGGGAGACGGTCGCGCGGACGAAGTCGATGTCGTTGAGCAGCAGGCCGGCCAGCTCGCCGCGGCGCCTTCCGGTGCTCGCTGCCAGCATCCAGAGCGCGTAGAAGCGGTCGCCGCGCACCTGGTCGACGAACCGTCGGATCTGCTCGGGTTCCCAGACCGTCAGCTGTGGCGACGTGACCGAGGAGGCTGAGCATCGTCAGCTGCGTTGCGGGGTGCCATGTCCCAGCGGACCGCGTCACGCAGTGCCCGGTGCAGCATGCGGTGGACGTTCACGATGGTCTTGGGCACCAGGCCCCCGCCGCCGCGGGCGCGACCGTGGTCGAGCAGGTGGGCGTAGAGCAGGTTGAGCCGGACGGGGGTCAGGTCCTCGATCGCCAGCCTCGGTCGAGAGTATGAGGAGCCGCCGCCGCAAAGACGACAGGCACTTCCACCGCAGCTCGAGGTGGTTCCCGACCGGACCCGAGCACCAACGTTTGCTCAAATGTCTAGTCTAGAATCGTTGGTGTGGCGAGCCTTTCGATCGACGACGAAGTGCTGGCTGCGCGGCCCGACCTGACCAGCCCCAGCGACTTGCCGGCACACGCGCGGATCACCTATTGGCTCGAGCAGCTGATCGTCTCCCGGCAGCTCGAAGCCGGTGACCGGCTGCCGTCCGAGGTCGATATCGCCGCCGCACTCGGGGTCAGCCGGATGACGTTGCGTCAGGGCCTCGGCGCTGTGGAGAGCAAGGGCCTGCTCGAGCGACGGCGAGGACGCTTCGGGGGCAACTTCGTCGCGCGACCCAGGTTCGACTTCGTCCTCACCGGCCTGCCCGGTTTCACCGAGCAGATGCGTCGGGCCCATGTCGAGGCTGGCGCCCAGGTCGTCCGGGCCACGACGCGAGTCCCCCCCTCCGAGGTTCGCGACGCGCTCCGTCAGCGTCGCGGCGATCAGGTGCACGAGATCATCCGGGTGCGCTCCGCGAACGGCGAGCCGATCGCGCTCGAAGAGACCTATCTTCCGGCCAGCGTCTTCCCCGGGATGCTCGCCTTCGACCTCCAGGACTCGCTCTACGCCACCATGGAGCGCGAGTACGGGCACCCGCCGTTCAGCGCGGACGAGCTGATCGAGCCCGTCAACGCGACCGCCCAGCACGCAGAGCTGCTGCACGTCCCGCTGGGAAACGCGCTGCTGCTGGTGACCCGGACCTCGTACGACGCGGACACCACTCCGGTCGAGTTCTCACGTGACTACTTCCGTCCTGACCGGACCCGGGTCCGGTTGCACACCGAGGCCGACCGGGTGCCCTCGTCACAGATCTCGCCGCGACCCCGGTCGGGGTGAGCCCGGACAGCTGATCTCAGAGGTCGGTGCCGTGCAGCAGCGCCACGTCGAGGTGTGTGACGGCAGCGGGGGCCACCGCGAGTACGGCGGGATCGGGATCCGTTCCGGTCACGGCGATGCACTGCATGCCGGCACGCGTCGCTGCCTGGATCCCGGGCACGGAGTCCTCGAAGGCGAGCACGTCTCCTGGGTCGACGCCCAACAGGGCGGCCCCCCGGAGGAAGCCCTCGGGGTCGGGCTTGCCGCGCTCGACGTCCTCCTCGGTGACCAGGGAGGTGAGGGAGCCGCCGACGACGCTGTTCTCGAGCACGGCCAGGACGTCTTCGCGCTGCGCGCCGGTCACCACTGCCATGGCGATGCCGGCCGTGTCCAGCCGTCCGACGAGCTCGACGGCACCGGCAGTGATCGGCGAGTGCTCGGCAACTGCCCGCTTGTAGAGGGTCCGCCGCAAGCCGAGCAGCGCCTCCACCGTCGCCGGGGCACCGTCACCGTGCTCGTGGACCGCGATCTGCACGATCTCCCGATCACTGTGACCGAGCAGGTCGGTGCGGTAGTCCTCCGGCGACATCGTCCAGCCGAGATGCTCCTGGAAGATCTCGGTGAAGATCGCCTGAAGGATCGGCTCGTCGTCGGAGAGCGTCCCGTTGAAGTCGAAGATCACCGCGCGTTCCGGACGCGACGCCCAGGTGTTGACGACGTCGGCGATCGAACCGGTGCTCACAGGCTGGATCATGAGCGTGCTCCCCTCGCTGACGCCGACGCCGGTCGCGATGCGAACGGCCTGACTGAGGCGTGAGTGAACCATTGACGCCGACCCACGTCAATGGTCTAGTCTTTTGCCCGGCAGTGGGTCGGCTCGCGCTTCCGTACGACGTTCCTGCTCGCTGCCTCCGCACTCGACCGGCCGACAGAGGGCAGCGACCATGACAGTTCCCGAGCGCAGCGAGATCGTGATCATCGGTGGGGGGGTCGTGGGCGCGAGCATCGCCTACCACCTGGCCCGGCGCGGCAAGACGGACGTGACCCTGGTCGAGCGCACCAGTCTGACCCACGGCAGCACCTGGCACGCCGCAGGTCTGGTCGGTCAGCTGCGCTCCAGCAGCAACCTGACCCAACTGATGCGGCAGAGCGTCGAGACCTACCGCACCCTGGAGGACCAGACCGGCTACGCCACCGGCTGGCGAGGGGTCGGGGGTCTCCGCGTCGCGTCCAGTCCCCAGAGGTGGGAGGAGCTGCAGCGCGTCTACACCCAGGGCAAGAGCTATGGGTTCGACCTGCACCTGGTCTCACCGCAGGAGGCGCTGGAGCTGTTCCCTCTGCTCAACGTCGAGGGCATCTACGGCGCGACCTGGACCCCCTCCGATGGGTACGTCGATCCCAACCAGCTCACCCACTCCTTCATCACCGGCGCGCGGGCCGCGGGTGTGCGCGTGGTCCAGAACTGCCGGGTGGCGAGAGTGGAGCGCAGCGGGCGCCGGGTCACGGCCGTGCTCACCGAGCAGGGGCGGATCGAGTGCGACGTCGCCGTGAACGCGACCGGGATGTGGGGAGCCGAGACCGCTCGCCTGGCCCGGGTCAACCTCGCGGTCAACGCCGTCGAGCACCAGTACGTCGTCACCGAGAAGACCGACGACGTACCACGGGACCTGCCGACCTTCCGCGACCCCGACGCCCGCTTCTACCTCAAGCCGGAGGCCGGCGCCCTGGTGATCGGCGGCTGGGAGGAGGGCACCAAGGCCTGCTGGCGCAGCATTCCGCGCGACCTCGGACCCGAGCTGTTCGCACCCAACCACGACCGGTTCGAAGGACTCGCCGAGGGAGCGGCCCACCGGGTGCCGGTCTTCGGCGAGCTGGGGATCCAGACCTGGGTCAACGGCCCGATCCCCTTCTCCCCCGACGCGGAGCCCATGATGGGCCTGACCGAGGACCTCGACAACCTGTTCCACTGCTGCGGGTTCTCGGCCGGCATCGCTGCCGCTGGCGGGGCTGGCAACGCCCTGGCCAACTGGATCGTCGACGGCGACCCGGGCATGGACCTGTGGCCCTTCGACGTACGCCGCTTCGGTACGCCGCACAACGTCCCGGCGGTGCTCGACGAGCTCTCGATCCAGTCCTACGGGCACTACTACGACATCGCGTTTCCCCACCGCTCCAGCCACTCGCCTCGCGGGCAGCGCCGCAGCGCCGTCTATGACCGACTCCGCGAGCGCGGCGCGGTGTTCGGCGCCAAGTTCGGTTTCGAGCGGGCGAACTACTTCGCCCCCGGGCAGAGCGAGATCACCGAGACGCCCACGTTCGGGCGCAGCGAGGCCTGGGAGCACGTGGCCAACGAGCACCGAGCTGTGCGGGAGGGCGTCGCGGTCATCGACCAGAGCTCGTTCTCCAAGTTCATGATCCGCGGCGCGGGAGCCCTGGGCCTGTTGCAGAAGGTCGCCGGCGCCGACATCGACATGCCGGTCGGCAAGATCGCCTACACCCAGCTGCTCAACCAGCAGGGTGGGATCGAGGCCGACGTGACCATCACCAGGCTCGACACGGAACGGTTCTACTTCGTCACCGGAAGCGGGTTCGGGCGTCACGACGTGACCTTCCTGCTCCAGCACGCGCCCGACGACGGATCGGTCTACATCGACGACGTCACCTCTGCCTACGGCGTCCTCAACGTCTGCGGCCCGAGGTCTCGAGACGTCCTCGAGGGCCTGAGCACCGCTGACTTCTCGCACGAGGCGTTCCCGTTCATGACGGCCCAGGAGACCCACGTCGGTTGGGCGCCCGTGATCGCTCTGCGCGCCACCTACGTCGGCGAGCTCGGCTGGGAGCTGCACCTGCCCACCGAGTACGTCCGCGACGCCTACGACAAGATCCTCGAGGCGGGCGAGCCCTACGGCATCCGCGACGTGGGCTACCGGGCCATCGAGACCCTCCGGCTGGAGAAGCAGTTCCTGGCGTGGGCCGGCGACATCCGCTCGGACAACAACCCCTACGAGGCCGGTCTCGGTTTCGCCGTCAAGCTCGACAAGCCTGAGCTGCTGGCCGGTCCCGCCTTGAGGGCGGTCAAGGAGACCGGCCCCACGCAACGACTGTGCTGGTTCAGCGCCGACATCGACGCGGTCATGCACGGTGGCGAGATGGTCGTCCACCCACCGACCGGTTTCCTCGCCAGCGTCAAGAGCGCGGGCTTCGGGCACACGGTGGGTCGAGCGATCTTCTCGGCGTACCTTCCGGTCGAGGTCGCCAAGGAAACCGACTTCGAGGTCGAGGTGGCCAACGTGCGCTATCCCGTGACGCGGCACGACCGACCCCTCTACGACCCGACCGGGGACCGCGTTCGCGGTTGAGGGTCGTCACAGACTGCTCATCAGATAGTGCACTTTGCGTCTAGACCTTTGCCGTCCGGAGAACTAGGTTGTGCAGGTCACAAGCCGCGTGCACGACCGAGGACGAAGTGAGGTGAGAGCGTGTCCTTCCAACTCAGCGACGAGCAGCTCGGTCAGTTGTTCGACCAGATTCCCACGCTGGCCGACCAGCCCCGCACGGTCGAGGATCTCTCCGGCGGTCTGACCAACCGCAACGTCAAGGTGGCCACGCCACGCGGCACGTTCGTCGCGCGCTGCACCGACACCAACGCCGACGTGCTGGGGATCGACCGTGACGCCGAGCACGAGAACTCCCGGGCCGCCGAACAGGCGGGCGTGGGTGCTCCGGTGCACGACTACCGACCCGACCTGGGCGTGATGGTGATCGGGTTCATCGAGGGACACACGCTCAACCGCGACAACTTCGCCACCGAGGGCATGATCCAGCGCGTCGCCGAAGCGTGCGGGCAGCTGCACCGCGGTCCCCGTTTCCGCGGCGAGTTCAACATGTTCGAGCGCCAGCGCAGCTATCTCCAGACGGTGCAGCGCGAGGGCTACCGGATCCCCGAGGGCTACCTCGACCACGTCGAGGCCATCGAGTCGATTCGTCGGGCGCTCGTCACGGGCGACGAGGGCCTGGTGCCGTGCAACAACGACCTGCTGGCCGAGAACTTCGTCGACGACGGCACCAAGATCTGGCTCATCGACTATGAGTACTCCGGCCAGAACGACCCCTGCTTCGAGCTGGGCAACATCTGGACCGAGTGCCGTCTGACGCTGGACGGCCTCGAGGAGCTGGTCACCGCCTACTACGGCCGGCACCGCCCGAGTCGGCTGGCCCGCGCGCGGCTCCAGGGCGTCGTCGGCCAATACGGCTGGACCCTGTGGGGCGCCATCCAGCACGCCGTCAGCCCGATGGACTTCGACTTCTGGGAGTGGTCGATGGAGCGGTGGGAGATCGCGCGACGCGAGCTCGAAGGCCCCGACCTTGCCCGGCTGCTCGACGACGTCCAGCTCCTCGACTGATGCCATCCGCCCAGCGCACCGAAGGACCGACGATGAATGAAAGACTCCTTTCGACCGAGAGCGGCGAGGCCGCGGCCGTCGACGACGCTGACCTTGCCGAGCACGGGTACAAACGGCGACTGAACCGAAGTCTGGGCGGGTTCAGCTCGTTCGCAGCCGGCTTCAGCTACATCTCCATCCTCACCGGCATGTTCCAGCTCTTCGGCTTCGGCTACGGGTTCGGTGGACCGCTGCTGTTCTGGTCCTGGCTGATCGTCCTGGCAGGACAGTTCTGCGTCGCACTGGTCTTCGCCGAGCTCTCGGCGCGCTACCCCATCGCCGGTTCGGTCTACCAGTGGTCGAAGAAGGTCAGCGGGCGACCGGGATCCTGGCTGGCCGGCTGGACGATGATGGTGGGCTCGATCGTCACCGTCTCGGCCGTCTCGGTCGCCATGCAGGTCGTGCTGCCGCAGATCTGGTCGGGGTTCCAGGTCTTCGAGAGCGCTGCCCAGAACGCGGTGTTCCTCGGCAGCTGCACCATCATCTTGACCACGATCATCAACATGCTCGGCGTACGCCTGATGGCGCTGATCAACAACGTCGGTGTCGCCGCCGAGCTCATCGGCGTCGCGCTGATCATCGTGCTGCTGCTCTTCCACATCAAGCGCGGCCCCGACGTCATCTTCGAGACTGCGGGTGCCGGTCCGGGACTGCCCGGCTGGGAATCGCTGGGCTACCTCGCTCCGTTGCTGATGGCGGCCATCATGCCGGCGTACGTCATGTTCGGCTTCGACACCGCGGGTTCCCTGGCCGAGGAGACCAAGGACCCCCGTCGCACCACGCCCCGGGCGCTTCTCCAGGCCCTCGCTGCGGCGGGTGTGGCCGGTCTGATCCTGCTCACGCTGGCCCTGATGACGGCCGACTCACTTGAACTCGACGTCCTGGGTGCGGGTGGTCTGCCCTTGGTGCTGGAGAGCGCCCTGGGGTCGACGGTGGGCAAGATCTTGCTGGTCGACGTCGCGTTCGCGATCTTCATCTGCACCCTCGCTATCCAGACCGCCTCGATCCGACTGGCGTTCTCGATGGCGCGCGACCACGCGCTGCCCTTCGGTGACGCGCTCTCGCACGTCACCGATCACCGCCAGGCTCCGGTCGCGCCGGCGCTGGTCAGTGGCCTGGTGGCGATCGCGCTGCTGGTGATCAACTTCGGCAACGCTCAGATTTTCCTGGTCATCACGAGCGTCTCGATCGTGATCGTCTACATCGCCTACCTGCTGGTGACCGTGCCCGTGATGCGGCGCCGTCTGCGTGGCTGGCCCGACGACCAGGGTGAGACCGGCTGGTTCTTCATGGGCCGCACCCGCGGCATGGTGGTCAACGCGATCGCCATCGGCTACGGGCTGTTGATGGCTGTCAACCTGCTGTGGCCACGCTCGGAGATCTACGGCGAAGGCTTGTACGCCTGGGGAGGTGTCATCTTCGTGACGGGCATCGTGGTGGTGGGGCTGGCCTACTACTTCACCGTCCAGCACGGCAGCGAGGAGCGCATCGCCCACGAGCACCAGCTCGCGTCGCAGTCGACTGCACCCGAAGAGGTCTGAGCGATGGCCAAGACCCTGCCCGAGCGCGCCCAGGTCGTCATCATCGGGGGCGGTGTCATCGGCACGAGCGTGGCCTACCACCTGACCAGGTTGGGGTGGACCGACGTGGTGCTGCTCGAGCAGGGTCAGCTCTCCTCCGGCACCACCTGGCACGCGGCCGGCCTGGTCGGCCAGCTGCGGGCCAACGAGAGTGGGACCCGGCTGGTGCAGTACTCGACCCAGCTCTACGCCGAGCTGGAGGCTGAGACCGGGCTCTCCGCGGGCTACAAGCGGTGCGGCGGGGTGACCGTGGCGCGCACTGAGGAGCGGATGGTGCAGCTCCAGCGCACCGCGGCGACCGCCGCCGCCTTCGACCTCGAGTGCGAGCTGCTCACTCCGGCCGAGGCCCTGGAGCGCTACCCCGTCATGCAGGTGGACGACCTGGTCGGTGCCATCTGGCTGCCCGGTGACGGCAAGGCCAATCCCACCGACCTCACCGGCTCGCTCGCCAAGGGCGCCCGGATGCTGGGTGCGCAGATCTTCGAGCGGGTGCGGGTCACCGACGTCACCACCGACCGAGGACGCGTCACCGGGGTCGTGACCGACCAGGGCTCGATCGAGGCCGAGGTCGTCGTCAACTGCGCCGGCCAGTGGGCCAAGGCCGTCGGCGCGATGGTCGGCGTGACGGTGCCGCTGCACTCGGCCGAGCACTTCTACGTCGTCACCGAGCCGTTCGAGGGGGTGGACCCCGATCTCCCGGTCCTGCGCGACCCCGACGGCTACACCTACTTCAAGGAAGAGGTCGGCGGCCTGGTCGTCGGCGGCTTCGAGCCCGAGGCCAAACCCTGGGTCTCACCGCACGAGCTGCCCTACCCCTTCGAGTTCCAGCTCCTCGAGGAGGACTGGGACCACTTCTCGATCCTGATGGACAACGCCTTGCTGCGCATCCCGCAGCTCGAGAGCACCGGAATCCGCAAGTTCTACAACGGGCCGGAGTCGTTCACCCCCGACAATCAGTTCATCCTCGGCGAGGCCCCCGAGGTCGCGAACTTCTTCGTCGGAGCCGGGTTCAACTCCGTCGGCATCGCGACTGCTGGTGGCGCCGGTCGCGCTCTGGCGGAGTGGATCGTCAACGGTGACCCGACCAGCGACCTGACCAGCGTCGACATCCGCCGCTTCGCCTCCTTCAACGGCAACGTGCACTGGTTGCACGACCGGGTCTCGGAGATCCTCGGCCTGCACTACCAGATCCCCTGGCCCAACCGGGAGATGACGACCGCTCGCCCGTTCCGCAGGTCTCCGGTGCATCACCTGATGGAGCGCTCAGGCGCCAACTTCGGCAGCCGGATGGGATGGGAGCGGGTCAACTTCTTCGCCCCGGAGGGCACCGAGCCGACCATCGAATACGCCTGGGGGAAGCAGAACTGGCTCCCCTGGTCCGCGGCCGAGCAGGTGAGCACCCGCACCGGTGTCACGGTCTTCGACCAGACCTCGTTCTCCAAGTACGTCTTGAAGGGCACCGACGCTGAGGCGGCGCTCCAGTGGCTGTGCACCGCGGACGTCGCCGTACCAGTGGGGCGCTCGGTCTACACGGGCATGCTCAACGAGCGCGGCACCTACGAGTCCGATGTCACCGTCACCCGGACTGCGCACGACGAGTACCTGATCGTGAGCAGCGCCGCGACCACCGAGCGCGACAAGGACCACATCCGCAAGCACGTGCCTGCCGGTCTCGACGTCGTCCTGCACGACGTCACCTCGAGCCTGGCGGTTTTCGGGGTGATGGGTCCGCGCGCGCGCGACCTGCTCGCCAGCCTCACCAGCACCGACCTGTCGAACGAGGCGTTCCCCTTCGGGGCCAGCCGCGAGCTGGAGCTCGGCTACTCCACGGTGCGAGCCACACGGCTGACCTACGTCGGCGAGCTCGGGTGGGAGCTCTACGTGCCAGCGGAGTTCGCCGTGGGGGTCTACGAGGACTTGATGGCTGCCGGGGCGGACCTGGGGGTCGGCCAGGGCGGCTACTACGCGATCGAGTCGCTGCGGCTGGAGAAGGGCTACCGCGCGTTCGGGCGCGAGCTCACCCCGGACTACAACCCTGTCGAGGCCGGCCTGATCTTCGCCTGCAAGCTCAAGACCGACGTCGACTTCCTCGGACGCACGGCGGTGGAGAAGGCGAGGGCCGCCGGCGTACGCCGCCGGCTGGTGTCCTTCGTCGTCGACGACAGCACCCCGATGCTCTGGGGTGGGGAGTTGCTGCTTCGCAACGGTGAGGCGTCCGGGCTGGTCACGTCCGCGGCCTGGGCAGAGACCAGTGGGGCGAGTGTCGGACTTGCCTACGTCTGGGACGGCAGCGGAGAGCCGATCAGGCTCGACTGGGTCCGCGAGGGCGACTACCAGGTCAACGTGGGCGGGGTGCTGTATTCCGTCACGGTCTCCACCAAGGCGCTCTACGACCCCTCCAACGAGCGCATCCGCGGCTGAGCCTTCACCTGCAAGACTGGGACCCGTGCCCAAGCAGACCTCCAGGACTTCCCGGTGCCCCGCAGGCCAGGTCCACGGCGATGAGGTGGTCACCCTCGTGGACCACTCCGGCACGGTCGTGGGCTCCGCCGAGCGCTCCGTCGTAGGACGGGACAACCTGCTCCATGCCGCGACCGCGGTGCTGGTCCGCGACAGTCGTGCCCGGATCTAAGTGCACCGCCGGTCCCCGGAGAAGGACTGGGCCCCGGGGGCCCACGACGCCGCCGCGGGGGCTGCTGACCGCCGGTGAGGAGCCGTCTGCGGCCGCTGGGCCTGTCGGTCTATGAGGACGACAGCACCCGCTGCGTCGAGCACTGCTTCGAGACCAACTGGGACGGCCCCGTCACTCACGCCGACGGCGAGGTCGTCTGGGGCGCCTGGATGACGCTCCCGGAGCTGGACCGGCACTTGGCCGACCCGACCTGGCCCTTCGTCCCCGTCACTCGGACGCTGCCGACACGTCTGGCACAGACGGGCGCTGGCGACTACGCCGCCCTGCTCTCGCTGCGCGGCAACCAGTCCTGACCGGACCCGTGAAGTCTCGCTGGCTGCGCGCGTCACCCATCCCGGTCGGCCGGATGCGACACTCGGTCGGTGGACTGCTATCTCGAGGCCGGTGCAGCGCACGCTCTTCCCGTGTTGCGCCGAGAGCTGATGACCTATCTCCATCGTCATGGCGATCCTGACGGTGACTTCGATGCGGCAGAGCTCCTGATCGGCGAGGCCGTGGGGAACGCGATACGACACACCTCCGGGCCGGTGTGGGTGTCGCTCCTGTGGCGGGACCGGCTTCCTGTGTTGACAGTCCATGACCTGGGGTCGAAATTCGACTCGACCGCCTTGATGGGGACCCTCGAACCAGAAGCAATGAGTCTGGACGCGACGGGGTCCAACGTCGAGCCCCTCGATCGGGACACTTTCGACCTGGCCGCTGTGGCGGAGTCAGGCCGTGGGCTGATGATCATGCGAGAGCTCGCGCCGAATCTGACCAGCCGAGCGAGGACGGGCGAAGGCATGGTCCTCTCCATGGCTCTGCCTGTCACCCGAGCGCCGTCGGTGAGCCACGACCCGCCCATGCGTCGCTCTGGAGCACTGCCGATGCCGGAGGAGTCGCTTCCTGGCGGATTCGGCAAGGAGTCCTTTCTGCGTGCACTGGTGGTCCAGCTCGCGCAGACCATCGAGACCCACCACGGCCAGGACGCCGCTGATGCCGCCGTGGCCCAGGTCGGCACCGACGTGGGGGGCCGGATGCTGGACGAGTTCCGCCTGGCGGAGGCTGTCGCGGGCCGGATGGAGCCCGAGGAGGTGGGCCGCTGCTACGTGCGGCTCAAGCACGCCATCGACGGGGGTTTCCGGGTCGTCGAGGCCACGGCGGAAAGAATCGTCCTGGTCAACGATCGCTGTCCCTTCGGTGAGGTGGTGCAGCAGGCGCCGTCCCTGTGCCGGATGACGTCGAGCGTCTTCGGCGGGATCGCTGCGCGCAACAGCGAAGGGGGTGCCTCGGTCCTCCTCGAGGAACGGATCGCTCTCGGCGACGCCGGTTGCCGGGTCGTCGTCGAGCTCAGCATTCCCCGCGAACGCGCTGATCCCGCGGCGCACTACTATGCGACTCCGCGCGAGTAAGCTTCGACCCGTCATGGCGAACAGGGCCGGGCTGGTGATACCTGATAGGCGACCTGGCCAGCACCGTCGAGTCCCTCCTCGTTCTCGACCAGACGCTGGCACATGCCGGCCGCCTGCCCCGTCAATCTCCGACGTGCTACCTCGAGGCGCGTCCCGCAGCAGGTGATGTCGCCAGGGTCGCCGGCTGGCGCGGGACCGATCCCAGGGCCGACCTTGCGTTCGTGCCGTCGTGGGACGAACACCGTGCGGGCGACGAGCCACACATCCACCTCGTCCGCCGTCCCGAGGACTTCGCCGTTGCTCAACGAACGTTGGCTGGGTTCATGCGACCCAGGCAGCTCGACGACGTCGTTCCTGACTTCGAAGAGCGACCCGGCTTGATCGCGGCCCGAACCATCGCTGCTGGCCAAGTGCGCTTGGCCGCGGCCGTCGCGATCTGGGCCGAACACGCGGGTGCCGATCACCTCGCAAGGCGATCCGTGGCCGGATCCCGACATACGTCGAGCTGCATCGCTCGACACTGCGGGTGGTCGAGCTCCAGAAGATCAGGACCCCGCTAGTCGTCATGCAGCAGTCGGAGCTCGTGCAGCAGCTCCGCTACCACCGCGCGCCGAGCCTTCGATGTCGAGCGTCTATGAGCTCGACGCCGCCACCGCGGAGGTAGCCGTCCACACGGGCAAGTCCCTCTCGCCGAGAAGGCATGGCACGAAAGCGGATCTTGGTCCTCGACACCGACCGAATCGGAGCTCCCGGCGCACGCCCCATCACCTGTTCGCGCGAGCGATTCACCGTCGCGTGCCGAGGTCTGGCCGCGGAACCCGACACCGTGAGAGTTCCGGAAGTGCCGGGACGCGGAAATCGATCCACGCTGACATCGAGGCTCGGTCACCTCGACACAGGAAAGCAGGTCGGACCCACGTACCGCATGTAGCCAGGCAGTTCCGGTCACGCGGCTCCTCATCAACACGGCGCTCACGCTGCTGAACTCGGCTACCGAGCCCGGGTTAGCGCGGAACAGGCCGGTCGTCTCGACCCAGGGCATTCCACCC
>CAWAFS010000034.1:0-4880 GCA_963781335.1 uncultured Actinomycetota bacterium
CCCGCCATGTACAGCTGCGCCCCATTCGTCGCCACACCCAGAGTCGAACATATGTGCGAACGTCGGTCAAGATGGAGCCGTGCCCGCGAATCCGCCGAAGAACGATGCCTGGCCGCAGCCCAGGCGCTGGCGGCAGTGCTGGGTTCGCTTTGACCGGCGGAACTATCGGCCGCCCGCCCCAGGGTTGATCCTCGACTGGCGCTGCGAGCGTGGGCAGTGGTTCGCTTGGGTGGTCTGGGTCGACAACGGCAGCCTCCGGGAGGGCGTGCGGCAGGCGTGGCTGCCGCTGTCCGCGCTGCGGTGTCGAGATGCAGCGAGGATTGTCGAACCTGACGCGGGCAAGTCTGACGAAACGGCCCTGATCTGCGCCGACTGAGACCTTTCCGGGTCGCCCTCTCTATGCGGCGCGCCCCTAGAGCGTGCCGTAGGGGACTCCGCTTGCACGGAGTTGGCATGTCGTTGTTTGGCTCCGACGAACTGTCGGCCCGCTCGCGTAGGCTGTGAACACACGTTCGAGGAGCCGCCCGTGCACACCGTCCGAGAAGTCGCCGAGCGCTACGGCGTCACGACGAAGTTCCTCACTCTGGCGTTGGAGAAGATCGGCTACCACGTTGCCGAGCCGGACCAGCCCCTGTCGGCGGCCACGGTGGCCCGCTTTGAGTCGGCATACGGCGACAAGATCCGCGCTGCGCGACCGGCTCCTGAGCCTGAGTTCGCCGGAGAGACTGACGTCCAGCCCGCGACGCGCCCCACCCGGCAGCCCAAGCCTCACGTCATACGGGTCGCTCACGCCAAGGTCACCGGCAAGCGCGAGAACGGCTTCGCGGTCAAGGCTCTGCTCGACAGTCCCGGGCTGGTCCACGCGATTGACGCAGCGGGGACGCAGGACGGCGACCCGTGGCACGGTGCGGTCGTGCCCGGCGCGGTCCACTTCTACGGCGGTCCCATCGGCAGCGGCCCCCCGGCCGCGTGCGGCACGAAGGTCCGCGCCGTGCTGGGCGACGAGTTCATGCCCGAGGAGGAGGCCGTCGCGAACGGTCAGTGTCCGACGTGCGCTGGATTGGTCAATGAGGGCAAGGGCTTTCGCACGCCACCCGACCCCTACGGCTACCGCTCGTACTTCTGCGAGTCGTACCTGCGGGTGCGGATCGACGGCGCGGTGACGGTCAAGGACTGCTCATTGCGCGACTTCCACGACGGCGCGCACCGCGCACGCGACGGGGCGGAATGGGACGTGGGCGTCGACGACTATGTGCCGTCGCCCCATGAGATCGGCAGCCGCATAACCAAGGCCTCCTGAACGCGTCACCACCAGGACCCGCAGCGAGGACTGCGCGGTGAGCTGCGATTCGCGGGCGCCGAGGGGGTAGCGATGAGCTCGTCCTGCCGTTCATCGATCATGGACCTCATGGAGGAGCAGCACGCGCCGTACTCGGCCGGGGATGAGGCGAGGGTCGTCACGCTCTGCGGCTCGACCAGGTTCGAGGCTGAGTTTGCGGAGGTCAACCAGCGGCTCACGATGGAAGGTTTCGTCGTGATCAGCCTTGGGATGTTCAGCCTGCCCGACCTGCCGGGCTACGACTGGACAGCCGACAGCGCGGACCTGAAGGGGCGGCTCGGCGCCGTGCACTTCCAGAAGATTCGCATGGCTGACGAGGTGTACATCGTGGATCCGGGCGGCTACGTCGGTGAGTCAACC
This sequence comes from uncultured Actinomycetota bacterium, assembly GCA_963781335.1. GTDB lineage: Bacteria > Actinomycetota > Actinomycetes > Propionibacteriales > Nocardioidaceae > Marmoricola. The sequence goes on from CAWAFS010000034.1 coordinate 1,700, forward strand.
CGACGGGAGATCGCCTACGCGGAGTCGCTCGGCAAGCCGGTTCGTTACCTGAGTCGCGAGGGCTGGGCTCGAGCGGAAGACAGCGCCCGAGACTGAGACCGGGCATAGGGTTTGGAGCGTGCTGCCTGCTCCCACGCCACGACTACGGTTCCGCGAGATGACCGAGACGGATCTGCCGGACATCGCGACGTTGGAGATCGGCGGGTCACGGGGCGCCAAGGGCTGGATCGAATGGACGCGCCGCAACTACGCGCAGTACGGCTTCGGGCTCTGGGTCATCGAGACCCATCAAGGGGAGTTCGTGGGCGACTGCGGACTGACCATGCAGGACGTCGAGGGAGAGCATCTGGTGGAGGCAGGCTGGCACGTCCGTGCTCCACTTCGACGCCAGGGCTACGCCGCTGAAGCAGCTGCATCAGTACGGGACTCGGCGCGCAAGGCTGGCGTCGAGCACCTTGTCGCCATCATCAGACCCACCAACGTGCCCTCTCAGCGGGTGGCGACCAAGATCGGCCTTGTTCTTGAACGCGAGGTGCACGCCCACGGCGGACCCGCGCTGGTCTTCGGAGCGGACCTTTGAACTGGCCCCGCCCTTCCCGAGATCGGCAACTCGTGACGAGCGATATTGAGGTAGCCATTGCCGCTACCGAAGCCGGGGTCGCCGTGGTGCGCCGTTGCTACGGAGCAGCGCTGACCAAGCACGCGAAGTCGGCCACCGACTTCGCGACCAACGCGGACATCGAGGCAGAGAGCGCGATCCTCGACGTGATCACCACCGCCCGCCCCGAAGACGCTGTCGAGGGCGAGGAATCGGGACGCAACGGAGCCGCTTTCACAACGCGAAGGTGGCTCGTCGACCCGCTCTGCGGCACGCTCAACTTCGCCGCCCAGACGCCATTGGTCGCGGTGAACGTTGCACTCCTTCGCGACTCGCGGACCTTGGCCGCGGTGTCAGCTGACCCCATCGCCGAGGAGCTGTTCTGGACGGACGGAGAGCAGGTGGTCGTCAGGTCGAGCGGCGTCGACAACCCGCTGCTTCCGACCAGCAAGTCGCGGCTGGTCGACGTCAACTGCGATGGCCCCCTCGACCGACCGTTCCTCGGCCCACAACTCATCCTCGACCCAGCCTTCCGAGCAGCGTTCGGGCCGCGCGTCATGTCGACCACGCTTGCCCTGGCCTGGGTGGCGGCAGGCCGCCGCGCTGGGTACGTCAGCGACGGCGACTTCGTCGGCAACATCCACTTCGCCGCTGGCCTCGAACTGTGCCGGGCCGCCGGATGCGTCGTCACCGACCTGAGCGGCGGTCCGCTGGAGGGCGGCCGAGGCCTGATCGCGGCCGCCGACGAGAAGGCTCACCAGGAGTTGGCGGCCCTCGTGGCACCGCACCTCGAGGCGATCATCGGCGAAAGGCCCTGAGGCGGCTCGGTTCATGCTCCGAGGCTCTAATCTCGTTCCGTGTCCGTCTCACTGAAGTACGCGGTTGTTGAGAGGGAGCGTCGCTACCTCTTGGCGACGCTCCCCGAAGGCGTCACCAGCAGCAGAGAGATCCTCGATCGGTATGTCACGGGCACGCGGCTCCGCTTGCGCGAGGTCCGAGAGAGCGACGGGACTGTGGTCCGCAAGTTGGGACACAAGGTGCGCCTCACTGAAGGGCCCGCCGAGGTGGCCTGCACGAACTTCTATCTGAACGACGCGGAGTGGACCGCGCTTTTGGCGTTGCCCGCTCGGCTACTCCGCAAGAAGCGCCACCTGATCCATAGGGATGGATTGCTCGTGGCGATCGACGAGCACGAGGATGGGACGCTCGTCGCCGAGATCGATGACCACGAGTCGCCATCAGACTTCGTGCCTGAGTGGCTTGATGTCGTGCGCGACGTGAGCCATGACGAAGACTGGACTGGCGCTCGGCTCGCGCGTTCGAGCTAGGGCGGCGTCGCCGCATTTCTCGTCTCAGGCCTCCGCGAGCACCGCGGCAACCATCGATCGCCGGGCGGCGCAGCGGGCCGGCATCGTGTGCCAGTAGTAGGGGAAGGTGATCACACCGATCAGCAAGGCCCAACCCATGCCTTTCGCCCAGGCGGCGTCGTCCACGCCTGTCGCATGTCTGAAGATCTGCCGTCCCTGTGAGTCGAGCACCTCCCAGGCGACGATGAGGTCCACCGAGGAATCGCCTACCCCGAGCCCGCCGAAGTCGAGCACTGCGGCAAGTTCGCCGTTGCGAATCAGCAGGTTTTCCGCGAGCAGGTCGCCGTGGTACCAGGTCATAAGCGGATCGGTGGCCCGCTCGGCGGCCAAGGCGTCGTCCCAGATGTTGAGTGCGCGGTCGAGGTCGAGACCGAGATCGCCTAGCTGCCGGCACTGATCGACCCGCTGACGGAACTCGCTGTCCATGTCCGCCAAGTGCCCGCCGCGGTACCAGGCCAGGGCCGGGTCGTTGTTCACAGACGCCGGGATCTCAATCTGACGCAACTCGGTTACGAACGTCGCCAGGCCGTGGGCGACGCGGCGCGAACTGCCCCTCTCGGCGCCCCAGGGCACCGCCGGGACATGGCCCTCCAGCCACGTCGTCACAGCCCACTTCTCTGGGTAGCCGAACCCTGGCTCGCCGACCGCAACGATCTCGGGAACTCCCGTCGTCACGCCCTGAGCGACCACGGGCAGCCAGCGAGCTTCCTTCTCGATGGTGGTCGAACCACCGGGCTGGCGCGGCATCCTGACGAGAAGCGCGTTCCCAAGCCTGAACAGTGCGTTCGAGGAACCCGACGACGTCAAGGATTGAAGTCTTAGGTCGGCGTACTGGGGCAGCGACTGGTCGACCAGTTGGCGGACCTGGTGAACGTCGACAGCAAGTTCGTCGTGATGTAGTCCCGGCACTCGGTCGATGCTGATTGGCCGACGCCGGCGTGTCCACCGCTTTATCTGGGGCGCTGGTCTCTTGCCGACGGCATCTCCCGCGAACAGACGGGATGTGACACAGCTTTCAGTGGCTGCTCAGCCCGTGCGGCGTCGACCGTTCGTGGAGCCGCGCTTGCCCTCCACGACTTCCGTGGTTCGCGGAGGTAGTTGGATCGGTCCGAAGCCGTCATCGCTCCGATTCGAGACCCCGTGTCGCATCCGCGCGTCAGCCTCGTCGACGTTCCCCATGGCTCGATCAACCGCGATCCGGTCGAGGGTTGCGATC
>CAWAFS010000035.1:0-854639 GCA_963781335.1 uncultured Actinomycetota bacterium
GCAGAACGAGCACTTCAGGAGGTCCCCTCCGTCACCGATCCGTGCCATCCGTCCCTCATTCTCTCGGTCGGACCTTGGTCCGAGATGCTGTTGAGCTCGTCGCCGGGCTCACGACAGGTGCTACGACCGTACTCCGAGATGGCGCTCCCCGGGGCAGGACACGGCGGCCCGGGGCTATCGACCGGTGGCGTTGATGGGCACTGCCTTGCGGGACTCCAGGATGGAGTCGATCAGGCCGTACTCCAGCGCTGCGTCGGAGGTCAGGATCTTGTCGCGCTCGATGTCGAGGTTGACCTCTTCCGGCGTCTTGCCGGAGTGCTGGGCGATGAGCTTCTCGAGGAGCTCGCGCATCCGGAGGATCTCGTTGGCCTGGATCTCGATGTCCGAGGACTGGCCGTAGGTGCCTTCGGTGTAGGGCTGGTGGATCAGGATCCGGCTGTTCGGCAGGGCGAGCCGCTTGCCCGGCGCACCCGCGGCCAGCAGGACAGCTGCGGCCGAGGCCGCCTGACCCAGGCACACCGTCTGCACGTCGGGCTGGATGAACTGCATCGTGTCGTAGATGGCGGTCATGGCGGTGAACGAGCCGCCGGGGCTGTTGATGTAGATCTGGATGTCACGCGACGGGTCCATCGACTCGAGGCAGAGCAGCTGAGCCATCACCGCGTTGGCGATGTCGTCGCTGATCGGCGTGCCGAGGAAGATGATGCGGTCCTCGAACAGCTTGGCGTAAGGGTCGATCCGGCGAACTCCGTAGGAGGTCCGCTCTTCCCACTGCGGGATGTAGTAGTTCATCTCAGGTCTCGATTCTGGTCGCAGCGCTGGGTCACTTGGAGCGGGCGGGACGGCCCTCGTCGACCGCGTCCCGCGCGCTGGTGATCACGTGGTCGATGAAGCCGTAGTCCTTGGCCTGGGCGGCGGTGAACCACCGGTCGCGGTCCGCGTCGGTCTCCACCTGCTCGAGCGGCTGGCCGGTGTGCTGGCTGATCAGCTCGAAGAGCACCTTCTTGATGTGCAGCGACTGCTGTGCCTGGATCTTGATGTCCGAGGCCGAGCCACCCATGCCCCCCGAGGGCTGGTGCATCATGATCCGCGCGTGCGGGAGCGCGTAGCGCTTGCCCTTCTCACCGGCGCACAGCAGGAACTGGCCCATGGACGCTGCGAGGCCCATGCCGACAGTGGCGACGTCGTTGGGGATGTAGTTCATGGTGTCGTAGATCGCCATGCCGGCGTCGACCGAGCCGCCAGGTGAGTTGATGTGCAGGAAGATGTCGGCTTCGGGGTCCTCGGCGCTCAGCAGCAGGAGCTGGGCGCAGATCGCGTTGGCGTTCTGGTCGCGCACCTCCGAACCGAGGAAGACGATGCGCTCGCGGAGCAGTCGCTGGTAGATGTGGTCGTCGAGGCCGTATGACCCTCCTCCGCCGTCCATCCGCGGAGAGGTCGGGCCGTGCATGGAGTTCTCAGTCACGGGACCGACCCTAGACGTCCCCCGTGACAAAACCACGGGGAAACGGCCGTGTTCGCCCACAGCAGACTCAGGGGACCTTCCTACTTCTCCACCGCGGCCCGGATCCGCTCCAGGGTGAGGCGCATGCCGTCGGCGAGCTCGGCGTCATGGCCCTCCGCGCCTCCGATGACCGGTCCGAGCACCGCGGTGCCCAGCGTGAACCTGGGCAGGACCCTACGGCTGGTGACCCTGGTCCCGGTCGGGGTCGGCTCCAGCTCGTAGATCCAGGTGGCTCCGCTCTCCCTGGTCCTCCAGGCCACCGCACGGCCCGGTTCCCAGCGCACGACCTTCGAGGTCGTCGGCCACACGACGACCTTGCGACGGTTGATACCGATGATGTTGGCGCCGACCCCGGGCTTGCCCAGGACGAACGCCCTGCGCAGCTCAGGGCTGAACTCCGGCATCCGGGCGAGGTCCGAGATGACCGTCCACACCTCGTCGGCGCCGGCCAAGATGTCGATGGTCGCCGAGATCGGTGCTGGAACGCTCATTCCTTGCGGCTCTCTTCCTGGGTCGGGGGGTCGGAGCGGTCGCGGAGCCACTCCCGCACGGCAGCGTAGATGGCGTCGTGGTTGAGCAGGTCGAAGTGGTCGGCGTACGGGACGTGCAGGGTCTCGGCGCCCGGGAACATCTCCTCGCCGTCGGGTCGGCGTCCGAGCGCAGACGCGTACGGCACGAGGTAGTCGCCCAGGGTGCCCGAGGTCACCGAGCGCGGTGACCGCGTGAGGGTCGCGGAGACCAGTCGGTAGCGCGCGTTCGGCAGGTTCTGGACGTCTTGGGCCAGCCCGTGACGCAGATCGAGGATGCCGACCGAGCGGTACTCGAGGATCCGGCCGAACGGCGCCGCCTCGGGCAGCCGGCCCATCGCGGCGACACCCTTGGTCACCACTCGCTCCAGCGGCGCCCCCAGGTGAGGCGTGCCGAGGCAGACGACGTCGGTGACCAGGTCGGTCCACGGTGTGTCGCTGTCGGTGGCGACGGCACACGCCGCCCGGGTGATCAGCCCGCCCATCGAGTGGCCCACGAGCGCGATCCGGCCTACGTCACCGGGCCAGGACTCCACCAGTCGACTGAGCAGCGCGGCCATCGCGACACCGTTCTCCGCGATCGGCAGTCCGGTGTTGACCCGGAGGTAGACGGGCGTCCAGCCGTCCGCGACCAGGCGGTCGCCGTAGCTGCGCCTGTCGGGCACCTCGCGACGAGCCTCGGTCCTGGGCCTCGCGGCCCGGTTCCAGTAGGCCTCGTTCTCGCTCAGTCCGTGCACGAACACCACGAGCTTCTCGGTCGCGCTCGGGAAGGCCGCGGCAACCCCACTGCGGTCGAGTACGACGTCCCGGCCGTCGACCCGCACCCCCATGTCGAAGGCGAACCGCGATCCCTCGTCACGCAGTCGGTCGCCGATCAGCCCGTTGACGGCTGAACGGACGAACCTGCCCCGGGGACTGGACTCGATGTCGGCGCCGACCCCGGCCTCGCCGGCAGCTCGCAGCCCCTTCGCCGAGACCTTCAGGGTGGCGCTGATGCTCGTGTAGACGGCCTTCGAGACACCGTCATGGATCCGGTGGCCGATCGTCGTGCCGCCAGCGACCCGCTCGGTGACCCGGTGCACCCGGCTCGAGACGGCACCATGGACCTCCCGGACCGTCCCGACGAGCAGGTCCTCGGCATAGTCGGCCGCCAGGGCCGCCGCATCCAGCACGCTCGCATCGCTCACAGTGCACAAGTGTTCACCGAGTTGGTGGGGGCGGTCAACGCCCCACGCCGTCAGTCCTTGTGCGGCTCGTCACCAGCTGGCCCGGTGGCGCCTTCCGCCGACTCCGGAGCCGCCCCTTCCGGGGTTTCTTCCGGGGCTGCTTCTTCCGGGGCTGCTTCCGGGGCCCCTCCCTGGGCGGCCGGGTCGCCGATGCTGCCGTCGGGGAGGAGGTTCTTCAGGTCCACCGCGTTGCCCGACACGTCGGTCACGGTGGCGCCCTCGACGATGCGGGCCAGGGCCTTGCCCCGCACGACCTCGGAGACCATCTCGGGGATGTGGTTGTGCTCGACCATGTGCTTGACGAACTCGTCCGGGTTCTGGCCGGACTGCTGCGCCCGACGGAACAGGTGCTGGGACAGCTCGTCCTGCTCGACCCCGATCTCCTCGGCGCGCGCGATCTCGTCGAGCAGGAACTGCGAGGCCATCGCGTCGCGGACGCGCTTCTCGAGCTCGGCCTCGAACTCGTCGATGGTCTGCTTCTCGTTGTCGAGGTACTGCTCCATCGACATGCCGGCATAGGTCAGCTGCTGCTCGATCTCCTGGCGACGACCGGCGAGCTCCTCGGCCACCACACCGTCCGGCAGCGGGATCTCGGAGGCGTCGAGCAACTGCTCGAGCACCGCGTCACGAGCGGCGGCCGCCTGCTCGAGGCGCTTGCCGCGCTCGAGCCGGGTGGCGACGTCTGCCCGCAGCTCCTCGAGGGTGTCGAACTCCGAGGCGGTCTGCGCGAACTCGTCGTCGAGCTCTGGCAGCTCCTGCTCCTTGACCGCGGTCAGGGAGACCGAGACCTCCACGTCCTGGCCGGACAGGTCGCCACCGAGCAGCTGGGAGGTGAAGGTGGCGTCCTCGTCGGCGCTGAGGCCACGCAGGGCGTCGTCGATGCCCTCCAGCATGTCGCCGGACCCGACCTTGTAGGAGTAGCCGTTGACCTCGCCGCCCTCGACGGCCTCGCCGTCGCTGGTGGCCTTGAGGTCGATGGTCACGATGTCGTCGTCCTGCGCGGCGCGCTCGACGTCCTTCAGGGTGGCGAACCGCTCACGCAGCGCCTCGACCTGCTCGGCGATGTCCTCCTCGGAGACAGCGATGTCCGGGACCTCGACGCTGAGGGCGTCGTACGCCGGGACGTCGATGCTGGGCCGCACGTCGACCTCGGCGGTGAACTCGAAGACCGAGTTGTCCTCGAGCTTGGTGACGTCGATCTCCGGCTGCGCCAGCGGCTGCAGGTCGTTGTCCTGCAGCGCCTGCACGTAGAGCTTCGGCAGGGCCTCGTTGATGGCCTCGTCGAGGACGGCGCCGCGGCCGACCTGGCGGTCGATGACCGGCGGCGGGACCTTGCCCTTGCGGAAGCCGGGGATGTTGATCTGCTTGGCAATGGCCTGGTACGCCGCGTCGAGGCTCGGCTTGAGCTCCTCGAAGGGCACCTCGACGGTGATCTTGGCCCGGGTCGGGCTCAACGTCTCGACGGCGCTCTTCACAGGGTGTCTCCTCAAGATGATCGGGTGGTGGTGCAGGTCGGGCGGGGCTGGTGCGAACGGTGCAAAAGTCGGGGCGACAGGACTCGAACCTGCGGTCTCCTGCTCCCAAAGCAGGCGCGCTAGCCACTACGCTACGCCCCGCCAGAAGGCCCTCCCACGCGTGCTGGAGGGCTCCTGAGAGCGGATGACGGGAATCGAACCCGCGTATTCAGTTTGGAAGACTGAGGCTCTACCATTGAGCTACATCCGCGAAGACGCCCTCTGCGAGGGCGGGGTCCATCGTGCCACAACGAACCCCGTGGTCACGAACCGGCCGATGCTCCCGGCCGCCGATGGACGAGCACCAGGGCGCGGTCGTCGTTGGTCTGCTCCATCGAGTCGATCAGCCTCTGGGCTCCACCGTCGAAGCCAGTCTGGAAGAGCCGCTGGGCCAGTCCCGCCAGCTTGTCCATCCCCAGCGAGATGTCCCGCTGAGCGGTCTCGACGAGACCGTCGGTGAACAGCAGGATGACGTCGCCGCTGTCGAGGTGACCGCGGACACAGTCGAACTGTGCGTCCTCCATCAGCCCGAGGACCGGGCCGTCGGAGTTCAGCACCGACCATCGACCCGAGCCCGCGTGCAGCCACACGGCCGGTGGGTGACCGGCCTTGCGCAGCTCGAAGTTGCCGGAGGGCAGGTCGAGATGGAGATGGATCGCGGTCGCGAACCCCTCCCCCCAGTTCTGACCCAACAGGTAGTCGTTGGCTGCGGGCAGGAACTGCTCCCCCGGCAGCGCCGAGACGATGCCGTTGAACGCCCCGGAGAGGAACAGTGCTCGGGAGCCCGCTTCGACGCCCTTGCCGGACACGTCGACCACGACGAGATCCAGGCCGTCCTGCGCCGAGCGCCTCGCCACGATGAAGTCGCCGGCGAAGGAGGTGCCTCCGGCCGACTTCGCCACGGACTCCACCAACCAGTCCCGGGGCAGCTCGGGCAGGTTGCCCTGCTTGTCGATCCGGTCACGGAGGTCGACGAAGATCGACTCCCCCAACGGTCCGGAGACGCCGAGTCGGCTGCGGCGGAACGAGGTGACCATGATCAGCAGCGCGATCGCGAAGACGACGGCGGCCCTGCTGATGGCGCGCAGGCTGATCACCGGCTGGTCGAGCAGCAGGATGCAGAAGCAGGCACAGACGAAGACGATGAACCACGGAAGTGTGCGCGGGCCGAGCCACAGGCTGCCGATGAACATCGGCACCAGGAGCACGGTCGAGGGTGCGAAGTTGGGGTACAGCAGCCCGATGAGGGTGCTGAACACCGTGAGCAGGACGAGGAAGATCAGCGCCGGCCGGTCGGAGACCGACATCTCCCGACGCCAGCGCAGGGACATGCCGCGCCAGGGCGTGTAGCCGTGTGCCAATGTCCCTCCCCCTGTGCGGCGAACGTCCAGCACGTGTGCCCGGCCCAAGGGCGATGGGCGAGCCGTTGCTGAACCCCAGATGATGAGCCCGGGTGATGAGCCCGGGTGTGAGCCCGGGTGTTGAGCGTGGTCGGTTCGTGGTGGTTCGTGCTGTCTTCTCGCCTACCCTACGGCGCGCGAGCGGAACGTGGGTTGGCAACGCGGACACCAGAAGAGATTGCGTCCGACCAGTTCCCGGGTGCGCACCTTGGCTCCACAGACCAGACATGGCTGCCCCGTGCGCCGGTAGACGTAGACCTCGCCGCCGTGATCGTCGACCCGTGGTGGACGACCCATCGCCTCCGGGGTGTGAGCGGAGTGCACGGTGTCGATCCGGCCGCTGCGGACACCCTCCTGCATCAGCTCGACCAGGTCCTCCCACAGTGCCAGGAACTGGCCGACCCGGAGCGTCCGGCCGGGGCGGAGCGGGTGGATCCGGTGCCGGAACAGGATCTCGGCGCGGTAGACGTTGCCCACTCCGGCCAGCACCGCCTGGTCCATCAGCAGGTCCCCGATCGACCGATGGCTGCTCCGGACCCGTGCCCACGCCAGCATCGGCTCAGCGCCCTTGCGCAGCGGGTCGGGGCCAAGCCGAGCGATCACCAGGTCGTGCTGCTCCCGGCCGATCAGCTCGCACTGGGTCGCCCCCCGGAGGTCGGCGTACGCGGTGTCGCTCTGGAGGCGGAGCCTGACCTGCCCCACCGGGAGGACCACCGGTGCGGGCAGTACGTCGAACTTGCCGATCAGCCCGAGGTGCACGTGGATGAAGCGGTCCCCCGGGAACTCCACGAACAGGTGCTTGCCTGCGGCGTCGGCCCCGAGCAGGGTCTGGCCGTCCAGCAGCGCGGCGTCGGCCGCGAACCGACCCTGCGGGCTGCCCACCCGCACCAGACGTCCCGCGAACGCGGAGTCGAGGTTGTCGGCCAGCCTGCGGAGGGTGTGCCCCTCAGGCATTGAGCGCGGAGTCCGGCAACGGTGGCAGGTCGCCGGTCGACTCGTAGTCCGCGAGCATGCCGATGCGTCGGACGTGTCGCTCCTCGCCGGTGAAGGCGGTGCCCAGGAAGAGGCCGATGAACCGGGTCATCTCCTCCAGCGAGTGCATCCGTCCGCCGATCGAGAGCACGTTGGCGTCGTTGTGCTCACGGGCGAGCGACGCGGTCTCGTCGCTCCACGCGAGCGCGGCCCGGATCCCACGCACCTTGTTGGCGGCGATCTGCTCGCCGTTCCCCGACCCGCCGATCACCACCCCGAGACTGCCCTGGTCGCCGACCACCGCCTCGGCCGCACGCAGGCAGAAGACCGGGTAGTCGTCCAGGGCGTCGTAGCGGAACGGACCGTGGTCCACCGGCTCGTGACCCTGCTCGCGCAACCATCCGACGAGGTGGTCCTTGAGCTCGAGGCCGGCGTGGTCGGAGCCCAGGTGCACGCGCATGGCGTGAGTCTGACAGACGCTTCCCACTCAGCCCGAGGCGGCGAGCAGCCAGCCCCCGCCCACGACCAGCGCGGCCACGTTCACCAGGCCGAACACGCCGACCCACACCAGGCCGGGCACCTTCGTCAGCCTGGCCAGCACGTCGGCGTCCGATGTCCGGGCGCGGCCCGCTCGTCGGTGGGCGTGCAGCTCGAGGACGGCCCGCGGCGCGGCGAGCAGCAGGAACCAGGTCCCCGCATAGGCAACGACGACCTGCAACGGCGGCGCTGCCCACCACGAGAGGGCGAACACGCCGACGGAGACCACCAGCACGACGTAGAGGCCGAAGAAGTTGCGGATCTGCAGCAGCAGACCGGCGAGCAGGAGCAGCGTCAGCCACAGCGCCCCGACCGCATGGCCCGTCTGCAGCAGGTACGCCGCGCCGAGCCCCAGCAGTCCCGGGCCGACATAGCCGGCTGCGGCCGTGAACACCATGCCCGGGCCTCCGGGACGGCCGCGCGACAGCGTCAGCCCGGAGGTGTCGGAGTGCAGCCGGATGCCCGCCAGCCGGCGTCCGCTGAGCAGCGCTGCCACCCCGTGTGCTCCTTCGTGGGCAATCGTGACCAGGTGCCGGGCCACCGGCCACACCCTGGGCGCCATCAGCAGGAGCGCCACCAGGCCGGTGCCGACCGCGACGGCCGTCGAGGCCGGCGGCTGGGTGCCGAAGGCGCTCTCGCGGACCTGCGCGAGAACCTCGCCGACGCTCACGACCGCACGGTCAGGGCCTGCAGGAACCCCGCCACCTGACGGGTGAGCGGCTCGGCGGCGTCGAACACGTCGTAGTGGCGCCAGAAACCGTGCACCTGGCCGAGGTACCGCGTGGCCACCACTTCGACCCCGGCGTCGGCGAGCAGGTGCGCGAGGTGCTCGCCCTCGTCCCTGAGGGGGTCCTCCTCCGCGGTGACCACCAGGGTCGGGGGCAGGCCGGCGAACCGGTCCTGTCCGGCCAGGTCGGGGCCCAGGGGTGCCAGGTCAGGGTCGACCAGGTCGGCCGGCGACGCGGCGTACTGCTCCCAGTACCAGGCGGCCTCGCGCGGGTCGAAACCCACGGAGGTGGCATAGGAGCCGAACGAGGCTCCGGGATCGAGGAACGGGTAGATGAGCACCAGCCCCGCCGCGGCCCCCGGGTTGCGCAGGGCAGCCACCAGCGCCAGGTTCGCGCCGGCGCTGTCGCCGTGGAGGAAGACCGGTCCGGAGAGGTCGTGCGCCTCCGCGTCGCGTGCCAACCAGTGGAGTACGCCGTCCACATCGACCGGTGCGGCCGGGAACCTGTGCTCCGGAGGACGTCTGTAGTCGACGCTGAGAACTGCGATCCCGGAGCGGTTGGCGAGCCGACGGCTGATCGCGTCGTGCACGTCGATGTCATGGAAGACGAAGCCACCGCCGTGCAGGTGGACGATCACGCCCGGCGAAGCGGAGTCGGGGCGGTAGAGCCTGCCCCGCACCCCGTCTGCGTCGAGGTCCACCGCCTCGGCCACGTCCTCCCGTGGCATCCGGGCGGCCTCGTCCCGTGCCTGCTGGCGCGACGCGGCGACATCGACCTCCCAGACGGGCGGATCCCCGGCTGCCTCCTCGACGGCCGCCCTGGCCTGTGGGAACAGCACGTCAGCGGGCGGGCAGGGCGTCGAGCCCGACCGCCATCGAGGCGCCCAGGCGAAAGTCGGGCCGCGGGTGATCCTCGACGTCGTAGTGGAAGGACAACGAAAGGTCTCTTCCGTGTCCCACGAGCAGGTACATCGCGGCGGTCATGCACTCATCCTGCCCGGTGACCGGTGGAGGTCAGGCTTCCGGAGACGCGAGTCGGGCGAGCTCCTCGTCCACCACCGACGGGTCGAGCTTGGTGAAGACCGGTGCCGGCTTGACGACGGGCGTGCCGGGCACGAGGTCGCGGCGCTCCCAGCGCGCTGCGCCGCTGTAGTCGCCGGTCAGGATCGGGTAGCCCGGCCCCCCGTCGAGGTCCTCGGCCTCGCGCAGCTCCGGCATCGGCTGCACCTCGCCCTCCCCGCCCAGCACCTTGTCCACCGCGTTGGCCGAGAACGGCAGGAACGGGGACAGGATCGTGTTCAGGTCGGCGACGCACTGCGCGGTGACATGGAGGATCGTGCCGAGCCGCTCGCGCTCCTCGTCTCCCTTCAGCTTCCAGGGCTCTGAGTCGGAGACGTACTTGTTCACCTCCGAGACGGCCCGCATCGCCTCGTTGATCGCCGCCTTCTGGCGGTGTCTGCCGATCAGGTCGCCCACCGTGGCGAACATCGACGCGACGTGGTCGAGCAGCGCCTGGTCGGTCTCGGTCAGCTCGCCGGCCGCCGGGATCTCGCCGAAGCTCTTGGCGATCATGTTCGCCGTACGGTTGACCAGGTTGCCCCATCCCGCGACCAGCTCGTCATTGGTGCGGCGTACGAACTCGGCCCAGGTGAAGTCTGAGTCCTGGTTCTCCGGCCCCGCTGCCGCGACGAAGTATCGGAAGGCGTCCGGCTGGTAGCGGCTGAGCAGGTCCCGCACGTAGATGACAACGCGCTGCGAGGAGGAGAACTTCTTGCCCTCCATCGTCAGGAACTCCGAGGACACCACCTCGGTCGGCAGGTTGAGCCTGCCGAACTCGCCCGGCTTGCCCCCCTTGTCCCCCTCGCCGGAGTAGGCCAGCAGCTCGGCCGGCCAGATCTGGCTGTGGAAGGTGATGTTGTCCTTGCCCATGAAGTAGTAGGACAGCGCCGTCTCCGGCCCGGATCCGGTCGAAGGGTTCCACCACTCGCGCCATGCCTCCGGGTCCCCGCCACGACGAGCCCATTCCACGCTGGCCGACAGATAGCCGATCACGGCGTCGAACCACACGTAGAGGCGCTTGGTCGGGTGGTCGACCCAGCCCTCCAGCGGCACTGGGATACCCCAGTCGATGTCGCGCGTCATGGCACGCGGACGGATGTCGTCGAGGATGTTCTGGCTGAAGCGGATCACGTTCGGACGCCACGTGCCGCTGGCCTCACGCTCGTCGAGCCACGCCTTGAGCGCCTCGGCCAGCGCCGGGAGGTCGAGGAAGAAGTGCTGGGTCTCCACGAACTCCGGCACCTCGCCGTTGATCCGGGATCGGGGGTCGAGCAAGTCGGCCGGGTCGAGCTGGTTGCCGCAGTTGTCGCACTGGTCCCCCCGTGCGCTCGGGTAGCTGCAGATCGGGCAGGTCCCCTCGATGTAGCGATCGGGCAGGGTGCGACCGGTCGACGGGCTGATCGCGCCGAAGGTGGTCTTCTCGATGAAGTAGCCGTTGTCGTGGACGCCCTTGAACAGCTCCTGCACCACGGCCGTGTGGTTGCGCGTGGTGGTGCGCGTGTAGAGGTCGTAGGAGATGCCCAGCGCAGCGAGGTCCTCCGCGATGACCCGGTGGTTCTGGTCGGCGAGCTCCTGAGGGGTCACGCCGGCCTCGTCGGCGGCGATCAGGATCGGCGTTCCGTGCTCGTCGGTGCCAGACACCATCAGCACGTCGTGGCCGGCCATCCGCATGTAGCGGCTGAACACGTCGGAGGGCACGCCGAAACCGGCCACGTGGCCGATGTGGCGTGGGCCGTTGGCATAGGGCCAGGCGACGGCGGACAGGACTTTGCTCATGACGGCGATCCTAGGGGCGCAGGGATGCTCGGTCTTACCGGGATTCGGCGGGGGAGCAGACAGGCATCCGTCCGGATCGGAAGCACGCCGCGGATCGTAGGCCGCGCGGGTCACTGTAGAAAGAACTCGTGACTCCTCCGCGCAACGACCACGAGTCGGTACCGAGCCCTCGGTCGACCGGCCGCGACGGGCGACTGCGCCGATGGATCGGGGTCGTGTTCGGACCCTTCTGGGTGGTGCCGGCGCTGTGGTGCCTGGCTGCCCTGGTCTCCGGCATCGCGGTCCCCGAGCTCGAGCAGCAGCACCCCTTCTGGGCTCCGCTGCTCTTCGGTGGGGGTCCCGAAGGCGCGCGCTCGCTGCTCTCGACCATCGCCGGCGCCATGATCTCGGTGACCGGCCTGGTCTTCTCCATCACCATCGTCGTGCTCCAGCTCGCCAGCAGCCAGTTCAGCCCCCGGGTGCTGCGCACGTTCCTCGATGACCGGGTCACCCAGCACACGCTTGGCGTGTTCGCCGCCTCCTTCGTCTACGCCCTCACGGTGCTCCGGTCCATCGCCGGCAGCGGGTCGTCCGGGACCGGGGCGATCCCCCAGCTCGCGATCACCCTGGCCTACGTGCTCGTGCTCGGCTCGGTCGCGATGTTCTTGTGGTTCATCCACCACATCACCCGGTCCATCTCGGTGAGCGCCGTGATCCACCGGATCGGTGCCGAGACCCGGGCTCTGCTCGATCGCGACGAGACCAGATGCGGAGGGGAGCAGGAGCCCCCCGGCGATCCTCGCGCCCGGCGGAGCGCGAGTCGTGGGGGCCCAGCGGTCGGGGGTGCTCAGCGTCGTCGATCGCGGACTCCTGGTGCGCGTGGCCAGGCGGCACGACGTGGTGGTGCAGATCCTGCACCGGGTGGGCACCTTCGTGCCCGCCTCGGCGCCCGTCGCCATGGTGCACGGCAGCGCGGACGAGAACCTGGACCGGGACCTTGACTGGGACGCGATCGTGGGTACCGGGATCGAGCTCTCCGACGAGCGCTCGATGCAGCAGGATCTCGCGTTCGGCCTGCGTCAGCTGGTCGACATCGCCGAGAAGGCGCTGTCTCCCGGCATCAACGACCCGACCACGGCCGTCGAGGCCATCGACCAGCTGCACGACCTGCTGCGGCGGCTGAGCGCGGCGGGCGACCCGGTCTCGGCGGAGCGGGACCCTGACGGGGTGCTTCGGCTGGTCACCCGAGAATGGTCCTTCGCCGACCTCCTGGACCTTGCAGTGGACGAGGTCGCCCACTGGGGTGCGGACAGTCTTCAGGTCCCTGGCCGGCTCGACGAGATGTTCGCCGACCTGGTCACCGGGGTCGACCCCCGGCACCGCCCGTTGGTGGCGCGGAAGCGCGCCGAGGTCAACCGCGCGCTCGCCTCCCGCTCCTCCGGGCTCAGCTGAAGTCGAGCTCGGCGGTGCGGCTGCGCTTGAGCTCGAAGAAGAAGGGGTACGACGCGACCGCGACGCACCCGTCCCAGAGCGTCCCGGCCTCTTCGCCCTTGGGTGACTTGGTGAGCACCGGGCCGAAGAAGGCGACGCCGTTGATGTGGATCGTGGGAGTGCCGACGTCGTCGCCGACGGCGTCCATTCCCTCGTGGTGGGACTTCGCCACGGCCTCGTCGAGGAACGAGTCGTCCATCGCGTCGGCGAGCTGGACGGACAACCCGGACTCGAGGAGCGACTCCTCGATCATCGCCCGGTCGCTGTCACGCTTCTCGAGGTGGATCCTGGTCCCCATCGCGGTGTAGAGCGGCAGCAGCACGTCGCTCCCGTACTTCTGTTCGGCAGCCACGAGCACACGCACCGGGCCCCAGGCCGTCGCGAGCATCTCCCGGTAGTCGTCGGAGACGTCCTTGTCCTGGTTGAGGTGGGCCAGGCTCATCACGTGCCAGCGCACCTCGATGTCGCGCACCTGCTCGACCTCGAGCATCCACCGTGACGTGATCCAGGCGAACGGGCAGCGGGGATCGAACCAGAAGTCAGCGTATGTAGTGGTCATACACAACCAAACCTCGGCGATCGCCGAATCATTCCCGTTGACAGATCAACGACTTCTCTCCCCGCCGTCACCTGATCCCCAGGCGTCACATCTGGTTGGGATCGGGACCGGCTTCGATGCAATGATGCCGACCATGCCTGGAACCAACCTGACCCGCGACGAGGCGCAGACCCGCGCCCGGTTGCTCAGCGTCGACTCCTACACCGTGGAGCTCGACCTGACGACGAGCGAGACGACCTTCTCGACGACCACCACGATCGATTTCGCGTGCACCGAGCCCGGTGCCGGAACGTTCGTGGACCTGGTGGGAGCGACGATCCACGAGCTCACCCTCAACGGCGACGCGCTCGACCCGGCCGAGGCCTACCGGGACAGCCGGATCCACCTGAGCGACCTCCGGGAGCGCAACGAGCTCGTCGTCCGGGCCGACTGCCCCTACTCGCGCACCGGCGAGGGCCTGCACCGCTTCGTCGACCCGGCCGACGACCGGGTCTACACCTACACGCAGTTCGAGGTTCCCGACGCGCGTCGCGTCTATGCGACCTTCGAGCAGCCCGACCTCAAGAGCGTGTTCGCCTTCCACGTGACCGCCCCGGACAGCTGGGTCGTCGTCTCCAACGCGCCGACGCCGGAGCCGGAGCCGCTGGGTGACGGGAAGGCGCTGTGGCGCTTCCCGAGGACCGAGCGGATGTCGACGTACATCACCGCCGTGATCGCCGGCCAGTACCACGCCGAGTTCGACTCCTACGAGGGCAAGTTCGGCGAGATCCCGCTCGGCCACTACTGCCGACAGTCCCTGGTTCAGCACATGGACACCGCCGAGCTGGTGAAGCTGACCCGGCAGGGCTTCGAGTTCTTCGAGGACGCCTTTGACTACCCCTACCCGTTCCACAAGTACGACCAGCTCTATGTGCCGGAGTACAACATGGGCGCGATGGAGAACGCGGGAGCCGTCACGCTGCGTGACGAGTACCTTCCGCGCAGCCGTCAGGACGCCGCCTTCTACGAGTTCCGCTGCTCGGTGATCCTGCACGAGATGGCGCACATGTGGTTCGGCGACCTGGTCACCATGAAGTGGTGGGACGACCTCTGGCTCAACGAGTCCTTTGCCGAGTGGGCCTGCTACCACGCCGCCGTGGAGGCCACCGAGTTCGACGAGTCCTGGACCGGCTTCACCAACGCCCGCAAGAACTGGGCGCTGCGCCAGGACCAGCTGCCCAGCACGCATCCGATCGCCGCGGACAACTTCGACCTGCAGGCGGTCGAGGTCAACTTCGACGGGATCACCTACGCCAAGGGCGCCTCGGTGCTCAAACAGCTGGTCGCGTGGGTCGGGCTGGAGAATTTCCTGGTCGGGCTGCGTGGCTACTTCCGGCGGCACGCGTTCGGGAACTCCGAGTTCAGCGACCTGCTCAGCGCTCTGGAGGAGTCGTCGGGGCGTGAGCTCGACTCGTGGGCCAAGGAGTGGCTGCAGACGAGCGGGGTCAACACGCTCACGCCGCAGTTCGAGGTCGACACGGAGGGCAGCTACGCCTCGTTCTCCGTGCTGCAGACAGCGACCGTCGAGAACCCGACGCTGCGTCGGCACCGGATCGCGATCGGTCTCTACGACCTCGAGTCCAACCAGGCCGGCGTCGACCGCCTGGTGCGTCGTAGGACAGTGGAGGTGGACGTCGAGGGAGAGGCCACGAGGATCCCCGAGCTGGTCGGCACCCGTCAGCCGGACCTGCTGCTGCTCAACGACGGTGACCTGACCTACGCCAAGATCCGCCTCGACGAGCGCTCGCTCGCGACCGTCGTCGGCGGTCTGTCACGGCTCGACGACTCACTGGCACGAGCCCTGTGCTGGGGCGCCGCGTGGGACATGACCCGCGATGCCGAGCTGAGCGCCACCGACTTCGTCAAGCTCGTGCTGGGCAACATCGCGACCGAGACCGACGCGTTCGGGTCGTCCCGGATCCCCGGCTACGCCGCCCAGGCCGCCAACAACTTCTCCGCGCCCGCCAACCGCGCTGCAGTGCGCACGACGTGGGAGCAGGGTCTGCGCCGGCTGCTCGACGAGGCCGAGCCCGGCAGCGACCACCAGCTGACCTTCGCGAGGTCCTTCGCGGCCGCTGCCCACAGCGACGCGGCGCTGGACGACCTCGAGGGTCTCCTGGACGGCTCTCTGGTGCTCGACGGCCTGACCGTGGACACAGACCTGCGCTGGACACTGCTCAACGGCCTGGCTCGCGCCGGGCGCGCCGACGAGACGCAGATCGCCGAGGAGCTGGCGCAGGACCACACCATCTCCGGCCAGGAGCGCGCCGCCGCCGCGCGCACCTGTCGTCCCACCGCCGAGGCGAAGGCCGAGGCCTGGGAGATCGCGGTGGTCCGCGACGACGTGCCCAACGAGACCCAGCGCAGCGCGGTGCTCTCCTTCATGCAGCCGGGCCAGGTCGCTGTCCTGCGTCCCTATGTCGAGAAGTACCTCGAGGTCGCCGAGACCCTCTGGGAGGAGAAGGGGACCCAGCGTGCGTCGACTGCGCTGGAGTTCCTGTTCCCGCGCCCACTGGCATCCCAGGAGCTCCTCGACCGGGTGAGCGCGTGGCTGCACGACTCGTCGGCCAACCCGGCTGCGAAACGCTACGTCCGCGAAGGTGCGGCTGACGTGGAGCGCTACCTAGCCGGTCAGGCGATGGACGCCCAGGAGTGAGAGTTGCGGACCGAGCCCGAACTACTTCTCGTGGAGACTCTGCGGCTGGCGGGCGCTCTCGGCCAGCTGTGCGACGCCGTGCTTGATCCCGCCGACCAGGTCGCCGCCCGCGAAGGCTGACTGCATGCCGGCCACCGCCAACCGGACGGCGTCGTCGCTCAGCGAGCGGCGTACGACGGACCCGGTCACCACCTCGAGGGCGCGTGCAGCAGGGTCGACCAGGACCAGGACGCTGCGGTCCGGCGAGGACAGCGAGGCGTGCAGCCGGTGGGAAAAGCGGCGCTGGTCACCGTCGACCGCGCCGACGTACACCGAGAACTCGAAGCGGCAGGTGGTCTCCGCGCCCCGGATCGCGCGGTCGATCTCGGCCTCCTGGGCCGAGGAGAACGCGTCACCAGCCGGCACTGGTGCCTCCGGTGTCCTTCGATCGGGCCTCGATCTGCTCGGGGGTGACCTGCTCGGCGGACTTCACACCCTTGGTGGGGCCACCGAACCACTCGGACTCCCCGCGCCACGACTGTCCGGGCTCGTAGCCGCGGTCGCTGGCCATCGAGGGCAGCACCGCCAGGAGCGAGATCACGGCCGCGGCGCCGAGCGGGAGGATCACCAGGATCAGCAGGAAGCCGAGCGGTGACACGTCCGGCACCGTCTCCCAGGCGTCCGGCTCGGCCGCGGCGGCGGGCGCGAGCAGCGCCCCGCCGAGCACGAGCGAGCACGCCACGGCGAGCGTCAGCAGGGAACGACGGATGTGGTGGACCGAGTCGTGAGTGAACACACATGAAGGATAGCCAGTGTTGGCTTGGTCGGGCTCCACCAACCCTCGTAGCCTCCTGAACATGCTTTCTCTGACATCCATCCCATCGGGCCTGTTCGACATGCCCGCCACATGCCAGGAGAGTGACAGCTGGTCGTGCGCCACGGTCTATGAGTGGACCGGGAACGAGACGCTGGCCCACGGCGCGACCTGGCTGATCGGCAAACCGCTGGCGATCCTGGTGATCCTCCTGGCTGCGGTGATCATCCGCTGGATCGCGGCCAAGGCGATCGACCGGGTGGTGCGACGCGCCGAGGCGACGCCGCTGCCGGGCACCCGGCAGCTGTTCAACCGGCGTGCCCAGCGCGCGAAGAGCCTCGGCACGCTGCTGAAGAGCATCACCACGACCGTGGTGTTCGGCATCGCCTTCGTGATGGTGCTCTCCGAGGTCGGCATGAACGTGGCGCCGATCCTTGCCAGCGCGGGTGTGCTCGGCCTGGCCATCGGCTTCGGTGCCCAGAACCTGGTCAAGGACTTCCTGTCCGGGGTGATGATGATGGTCGAGGACCAGTACGGCGTGGGTGACGTGGTCGACCTCGGGGAGGCGATCGGCACGGTCGAGGCAGTGGGCCTGCGGGTCACCCGTGTGCGCGACATCGACGGCACGGTCTGGTACGTCCGAAACGGCGAGATCCTCCGGGTGGGCAACCAGAGCCAGAACTGGGCCCGCACCGTCCTCGACATCAGCGTGGGCTACTCCGAGGACCTGGCACGGGTACGCGAGGTGCTCACCGATGTGGCGCACAGCCTCTGGGACGACGAGGACTACCGGGGCATCATCATCGAGGAGCCAGAGGTGTGGGGCGTCCAGGACCTCGGCCCCGAGGCCGTCGTGGTGCGGGTGACGCTCAAGACGGCGCCGATGGAGCAGTGGGGCGTCGCGCGCGAGATGCGCCAGCGGATCAAGGCCCGGTTCGACCACGAGGGCATCGAGATGCCACTCCCCCAGCGGGTCGTCTGGCATCGCGATCAGGAATCCGCACAGGCTGCGGGCCCGGCGTCGGCCCCCGACGCGCCCGCCGCACCTGAGTAGCACTACTCACGCCACCTGAGTCGCGAGCCTGACGCGCTCGCGGGCCCCCGCGGGGGACGATCAGGGCATGAGCCGACTTGTCGACCCCACCATCTGCCCGGACTGTCGCGGGCTGCTCGACCCCGGAGCCACCTGCACGGTGTGCGGGCTCCAGGTCAAGGGCCCGCTGGCCCACCAGCTGTGGAGCGCGATGGTCACCGCCGACCGTCTGGTCGAGCAGTTGCGCGCCCTCCCGCTCGCCACTCCCCTCGGCGCCGCTACCGGCCAGCCGGCGTACCGGCCAACGGACCAGCCGGGCACACCACCGGTGGCTGGGCAGCTCCCGAGCTTCCCGACACCGATGGCCCCGCCACCGCCCAAGCCGCGCCGGCTCCCGGCCGCCTCGGTGCCGGTGGTGCTGCTGACCCTCGGGGGCTTGTGCCTGCTGGTTGCCGCGATCGTGTTCATCGCTGTCACCTGGAGCCTGCTGGGCCTGACCGGCCGCACGCTGGTCCTGCTCGGGTTCACCAGCGTGCTCGCGGTGGTCGCCGTGATCCTGACGCGCAAGGGCCTGCGCGGGGCGGCGGAGACGTTCTGGCTGGTCGTGGCCGGGATGCTCACCGTCGACCTTCTGGCCGCGCAGTCGGCGGGGCTGGCCGGCCTCGACGCGCTGACCTGGCGCGGCACCGGCGCGCTGGTGGGCGGTGCCCTGCTGGTGATGGGCGTTGCGGTGGGCGGATGGGCACGGGGCCAGTCGGTCAACCGGCTGTTCGGTCCCCAGCTGGTTGCCGTGGTCGGCGCGCTGGTGCTCTGCGTGACCAACGCATGGACGGCCGAGAACTCCGCACTCTCGACCACGGTCGCGATCGTGTTGCTCGCCGTCTCGTTCATCGCGCTGCGAAGGCTGGTGCCGCTGGCGGCGTACGGCCTCGGCGGCCTGGGCGCCGCCTCATGGCTGGTGCTCCTGGGTGCCGGCTGGGACCGGGCCCTGGAGGAGGCCACCCTCGGAGACTGGTGGGGTGAGGCCCGTGGCTGGCCGCTGGTCGCCGCGGCCGTGATCGGCGCTGCCGTGGTGCACGCGCCCGGGGTTGCCGAGCGGTTCCGACCGGTGGTTGCCGGCCTCGCCCTGCTGCCGCTGGTGCTGCTGGCCAACAGCCCCCAGACCGTCGGAATGCCGACCCAGGACCTGCTGCTCGGTTGCGCGACGCTCGTGGTCCTGGCGCTGGTGACCGCCTACGCGACCAAGGCCTGGGCACAGGGAGCGGCAGCGCTCACCGGGCTGGGCATCGTCTTCCTCGGCTTGTGGTTGCTGAACGGACCCTGGAACGTGCTGATGTATCTCGACCTCGACGGCCGGACCCAGCTCGACTCCTTACTCCTGGCGCAGGTGGACAACGCCGCCGGCTGGGCCGCGGTGGTCGCCGCCCTGGCCGTCGTCTTCTCCGGCGCGTGCCTGCTGCGCCACGTTCCCGTCGCCGTGCGCGCAGCAGCGACGCAGGCAGTCGGCACCCTCGCCCCTGCCGCCGTGGCTCTGGGTGGCCTCGTCCTGGTGCTCGAGCTCGAGCCGCCGCTGTGGGCAGCAGTGCTGGCCGGAGGCCTCGCGACCGGCATCGCCGGTGGTGCGGCCTGGTGGTCGAGGGACCACGCCCTCGCCGGCGCGGCAGGCAGCCTCGCCACGGCCTACCTCGCCGTCGTGACGCTGTACGCTGCACTGGCCGCCGACCTTCTGGCGGCGCTGACAGCGACCCTGCTCTTCCTCGGGCTCACCGCCGCCTGCACCCTGCGCGAGCGAGCCGATGCCCTGTTCTCGGCTGCGGCCACGGCCTGGCTGGCCGCGGCAGCGGGGGGCCTCGCCCTGGTGGGCTGGGGCCACGTGATGGAGGCCGACCTGGAGGCGCGTTCCCTGGCCCTTGCGGTGTATGCCGGCCTGGTCGGCGTGTCGGCCGCACCGCTGACCCGCCAATCGGTCACGAGGGTGTCGCTCGAGAGTGCCGCGGTGGCGCTCGCCCTGATCGCCGCCGTGTCCTGCGGCGACGAGCGCACCGCCGCCATGGTGCTCACCATCGCTGGCACCGCGATCTGCCTGGTCACCGTGACCAACCACGACCGGGCCTGGCTCGGTTGGGCCGGTGCCGTCGTCCTCGGATTCGCAACGGTCATCCGCGTCCTGGAGGACGTGAGTGCACCGGAGCTCTACACGCTCCCGGCGGCTGCCCTGCTCGTGGCGTTCGGAGCCTGGCGGTTCCGCAGCGACCCCGAGTCGAGCAGCTTCACCGTCCTCGGCAGCGGTCTCACCCTGGCCCTCCTGCCCAGCCTCCTGCTCGCTCTGGACGAGCCGGTCTCGCTGCGTGGTGCCCTGATCGGGGCGGGAGCCGTGCTGGTGCTCGCCGTGGGCGTGCACCAGCGCGTGGCCGCGCCGTTCGTGCTCGGTGCCGCAGCGACCGGGGTCCTCGCTCTGCGCCACCTGCAGCCCGTGGCCGAGGCGGTCCCGCGCTGGATCTCGCTCGGTGGTGTCGGCCTCGTCCTGCTGATCATCGGTGTCACGTGGGAGGCGAGGCGTCGCGACCTCGCGTCGGCGCAGCGCTACCTGACTGCTCTGCGCTGAGGGCCGGTTGCGACAATGGCCCCATGAGCACCTTCTACGACGAGATCGGGGGCAGCCCGACGATCCGCGGCATCGTGAAGCGCTTCTACGCAGGCGTCGCCGAGGACGAGGTGCTGCGTCCGCTCTACCCCGAGCCGGACCTGACCGACGCCGAGGAACGCTTCGCAATGTTCCTCGAGCAGTACTGGGGCGGTCCCACGACGTACTCCGACCAGCGGGGCCATCCGCGGCTGCGGATGCGGCACGCACCGTTCGCCGTGACCCCGAGGGCACGGGACCACTGGCTGCTCCACTTCCGCGCCGGCCTCGATGATGCGGACCTGACGCCCGAGCAGCACGCCCAGTTCTGGGAGTACGTCGTCCACGCGGCGCAGTTCATGATCAACACCCTCGACGACGAGCCGCACACCGTCTAGCCGCGAAGCTCCCGCTCCAGGCGCACCCGTTGCTCGGCTGCCATCTCGGTCGTTCTCTGGGTATCGGGGTCGAAGCACACCAGCACCACGACGGCCCGCGCGACGACGAGATCGCCGTCGCGCACCTCTGAGCTGATCGTGAAGGACCGGCTGCCGAGGTGGCTGACCCAGGAGTCGACGGCACCCGAAGCCTGACGATGACCCAGGGGGGCCAGGTAGTCGAGGTCGGTGCGGGCGATGACGTGCTGGCTCCACCGCTCCCCGCGGGTGTGCAGGTTCATCAGGAACCGGATGCGCGCCTCTTGCACGTACTCGAAGAACACTCCGGCCCGCACGAGACCCTGCTCGCCGATGTCTGAACGGCGCACCGTGAGCGGGAAGGTGTCGGCCGGGGGCCGTGCCTCGGACGCGACCGGCCGCCAGTCGAGCGCCGGGCCGCGCGTCTGCTCGGCCAGTGCCCGCTCGGCGTCGCTCGGGCGATGGTCCAGCACCGAGACGGCGCGCAGGTAGACGGTTCGCTCCGATTGTGCGTCCGCCGGCTCGTCGTACACCTCGTGGGTGAGGGTCACCGAGTCGTCATGGATGGCGCTCACCCAGGTGTCCACCAGCACCGGCTCCCGGCGGAAGACGAGCGGCTTGGCGAACTCCACCTGGTGCCTGACGACCGGCGCGGTGGCCGCGGCGTGTCCGGCGAAGAAGGTCTCGCGGGCTTCGGCCACGTAGTCGAGGTAGGTCACGTTGTTGACGTGGCCCAGCAGGTCCATGTCGGCCCAGCGCAACTGGCATTCGTAGGTGTGCGGCACGCGCAGATCGTCTCAGTGGCGCTGTGTCGTTCCTCTCACACCCCCCGGACTGCAGATCGTCGAGGTCTAGGGTGAAACCTCGCCGTTCGCCGCTGCTCCAGCGTCGAGCCACGGCATCGACGACTCGTCTACCCCCCAGGAGATACACATGCCCGAGGCAGTGATCGTTTCGGCGGCACGCTCCCCCATCGGCCGCGCGAACAAGGGTTCGCTCAAGGACTTCCGCCCGGACGACCTGAGCGCGCTCATCATCAAGGCCGCGCTCGACAAGGTCCCAGAGCTCGACCCGGCCACGATCAACGACCTCATGCTCGGCTGCGGACTGCCCGGCGGCGAGGCCGGCAGCAACATGGGCCGCGTCGTCTCGACTCTCCTGGGTTACGAGATCCCCGGCACCACCATCACCCGCTACTGCTCCTCGTCGGTGCAGACCTCGCGGATGGCCTTCCACGCGATCAAGGCAGGTGAGGGCGACGCGTTCATCTCTGCCGGGGTCGAGACCGTCTCCCGTTTCGCCAAGGGCACCTCCGACCACATCCCCGGCACCCGCAACCCGTTGTTCGAGGACGCGGCCCAGCGGACCGAGGAGCTCGCGCAGGGTGGCCAGGACTGGCACGACCCACGTGAGGACGGGAAGCTCCCGGACATCTACGTCGCGATGGGCCAGACGGCCGAGAACGTTGCGCGGATGCGTGGCCTGGATCGCCGGGAGCTCGACGAGTTCGCCGTACGCAGCCAGAACCTCGCGGAGAAGGCGACCGCCGACGGTTTCTGGGCCAACGAGATCACGCCGGTCACCACGCCCGACGGCACCGAGGTCACCACGGACGACGGTCCGCGCGCTGGTGTGACCTACGAGGCGATCGCGGGCCTCAAGCCGGTGTTCCGTCCCGATGGCGTGGTCACCGCCGGCAACTGCTGCGCCCTGAACGACGGCGCGGCCGCGGTGATCGTCCTGTCCGACACCAAGGCCAAGGAGCTGGGCCTGACCCCGCTCGCCCGGATCGTGTCCACGGGCGTCACCGGCCTCTCGCCCGAGATCATGGGCCTCGGCCCGGTCGAGGCGACCAAGCAGGCACTCAAGCACGCCAACATGAGCATCGGCGACATCGACCTCGTCGAGATCAACGAGGCGTTCGCCGCCCAGGTCGTGCCGTCGTACCAGGACCTGGGCATCGACCTGGACCGCCTGAACATCAACGGTGGCGCCATCGCGGTGGGTCACCCGTTCGGGATGACCGGCGCCCGGCTCCAGAACACGATGCTGAACTCGCTGAAGTGGCACGACAAGTCCACCGGCCTGATCACCATGTGCGTCGGCGGCGGCCAGGGCATGGCGATGATCCTGGAGCGGATCTGAAAAGACCCCGCCGACCCGTCCCATCTGAAACCCAAGACACCGCCGACCCGTCGCATCTGAAAGACCAGAAACCACTGAGCCGTCGCATCTGAAAGACGACTTCACTTTCAGATGCGACGGCTCGGCCCTGTGCGGGCTTTCAGACGCGACGGGTCGCGGTGGGGTCAGGCCTGGTCGAGCACCGCCTCCACGGCGAGGTGGATGGCCACCTTGTCGCCGATCAGGAGCTTGCCACCGTCGAGCGGGATGT
Organism: uncultured Actinomycetota bacterium; assembly: GCA_963781335.1. Lineage (GTDB taxonomy): Bacteria > Actinomycetota > Actinomycetes > Propionibacteriales > Nocardioidaceae > Marmoricola. The sequence continues at coordinate 23,227 of CAWAFS010000035.1, forward strand.
TGAAGTCCACGCCGAAGTCCTTGCGGCTGATCTCGGTCGAGGCCTCGAAGCCCAGACGCGACCCGCCCCACGGGTCCTGGCCGGCCCCGAGGAACTCGACGTCGAGCTCGACGGAGCGTGTCACGCCCTTGATGGTCAGGTCGCCGACGGCGGTGCCGCCGTCGAAGGAGGTGGTCACGAAGGTCATGCCACCGTGGTTCTCCACGTCGAAGAAGTCAGCCGAGCGCAGGTGTCCGTCGCGGGTCTCGTCACGCGTGTCGATCGAGTTCAGGTCGATCGTGGCGACGGCGCGGGTGCTCTCGAGTGTGGTGCCGGTGGTCAGGCTTCCCTCGAACCTTGTGAACTGGCCGCGAACCTTGCTCATCAGGTGGCGGACGGTGAAACCCACCTCGGAGTGGCTGGCGTCGATGGTCCAGGTGCCCTCGACGATGTCGGTGCTGAAGGTGGAGTCGGTGGTGATGCTCAATTGGATCAGTCCTCGGGGTCTGTGTCGGCACGTCTTCCTCGTCCCGACTAGTACAAGCTTCAACTACCCGCTTGGTCAGAGTATTCCGGAGTTCCGCAGCAGTTTTTGAACAGCGCTCCCCATACACTCCCGCCATGGGGACCGGGAGCGAAGTTCGCTGGCTCGACGCGGAGCAGCAGTCGTCATGGCGCGCCTACATCATGGGCACCGAGCTGCTGCAACACCAGCTCGACCGGGAGCTGCGCGAGGAGCACGCCATCTCCTTCTCCGAGTACGAGATCCTGGTCCGCCTCTCCGAGGCCGAGGGTGGCCGGATGAGGATGGCCCTGCTCGCCGATGCGATGTCCCACTCCCGCAGCCGGGTCACTCACACCGTCGCCCGCATGGAGAAGGCCGACCTGGTGCTGCGTCTCGCCTCCGCGTCGGACCGTCGAGGGGTCGAGGCCGTGATGACCGATGCCGGACGGAACAAGCTGATCGAGGCAGCGCCCACCCACGTCCGGGGAGTGCGCAAGCACCTGGTGAACCTGGCCTCCCGCGAGGATTTCGTCGCTCTTGGCAGGATCTTCAACGAGGTCGCCGACCGCCTCCTCGAGGACATGCCCGAGGACGCGGACATCCGCTGACGAGCCTCAGTCGCGGGTGAGGCGGCGATGCGTGACGCGGTGCGGTCGGGCGGCGTCCGCGCCGAGCCGCTGAACCTTGTTCTCCTCATAGGAGGCGAAGTTGCCCTCGAACCAGAACCACTTGCCCGAGTCCTCGTCGTCACCCTCCCAGGCCAGGATGTGGGTCACCACCCGGTCGAGGAACCACCGGTCGTGCGAGGTCACCACGGCACAACCGGGGTACTCGAGCAATGCGTCCTCGAGCGATGACAGGGTTTCCACGTCCAGGTCGTTGGTCGGCTCGTCCAGCAGCAGCAGGTTGCCGCCCATCTTCAGGGTCAGGGCCAGGTTCAACCGGTTGCGCTCACCGCCCGAGAGCACGTTGGCCTTCTTCTGCTGGTCCGGACCCTTGAAGCCGAACGAGGCGACGTAGGCACGCGAGTTCATCTCGAAGTTCGCGACCTTGATGAAGTCGAGGCCGTCGGAGACGACCTCCCAGACGTTCTTGGTCGCGTCGAGGCCGCCCCGGCTCTGGTCGACGTAGGAGATCTTCACCGTCGTGCCGACCTTGAGCTCGCCCTCGTCGGGCGTCTCCTGGCCGGTGATCATCCGGAAGAGGGTGGTCTTGCCGACGCCGTTGGGGCCGATCACCCCCACGATGCCCGCACGCGGCAGCGTGAACGAGAGGTTGCGGATCAGGGTGCGGCCGTCAAAGCCCTTGGTCAGGTCGTGGGCCTCCAGAACGATGTCACCGAGACGGGGACCGGCTGGGATGTTGATCTCGGAGGTGTCGATCTTGCGCATCCGGTCGGCCTCGGCGGCCATCTCCTCGTAGCGCGCCAGACGCGACCTGCTCTTGGTCTGCCGGGCCTTGGCGTTGGAGCGCACCCACTCAAGCTCGCGCTCCAGCATCTTGGCCTTCTTCGCGTCCTTCTGGCCCTCGATCTTGAGGCGGTCCTTCTTGGTCTCGAGGTAGGTCGTGTAGTTGCCCTCGTAGGGGTGGGCCTGGCCCCGGTCGAGCTCGAGGATCCAGCTGGCCACGTTGTCGAGGAAGTAACGGTCGTGGGTCACGGCCAGCACGGCACCGGGGTAGGAGGCCAGGTGGCCCTCGAGCCACTGCACGGACTCGGCGTCGAGGTGGTTGGTGGGTTCGTCGAGCAGGAGAAGTGAGGGCTGCTGGAGCAGGAGCTTGCACAGCGCCACACGGCGACGCTCACCACCGGAGAGGTGGTCGACGAGCTCGTCGGGCGGCGGGCAGCGCAGGGCGTCCATCGCCTGGTCCAGCCGGCTGTCGAGGTCCCAGGCGTTCGCGTGGTCGAGGTCGGTCTGGAGGTCGCCCATCTCGGTCAGGAGCTTGTCGTAGTCGGCGTCGGGGTCCGCGAGCTCCTCGGAGATGGCGTTGTAGCGGTCGAGCTTGCCCTTGATCTCGCCGACGGCCTCCTCGACGTTCTCCAGCACCGTGGTGCCCTCGGTCAGCGGCGGCTCCTGCTGGAGCATGCCGACGGTGGCGTCTGGGTCGATGATGGCGTCGCCGTTGTTGGCGTGCTCGAGGCCGGCCATGATCTTCAGCAGGGTCGACTTGCCCGTGCCGTTTGGCCCGACGACGCCGATCTTCGCTCCGTGGAGGAAGGAGAGGGTGACGTTGTCGAGGACGACCTTGTCGCCGTGGGCCTTGCGGACATTGCGGAGTGTGAAGACGTATTCGGCCATGATTCCGCAAGCCTACGGGCCCATCTGCGCAGGAGCGATTCGGGGCCGGGACCCCCTCGGTCGGTGCTGCGCGAGGCGGGTCAGGCTGCCGGCTTGACCGGTTCCCCAGCTGCGTCGAGCTGGGGGCCTTCGGTGTCGTAGGCGTGCACCATCTCCCTCACGGCCTCGTCCTCACGCGGGTCTCGCACCGCCCGGGCGGTCTTCACGAAGCTGCTGGTGCCCTTGTTGAGATCGTGGCCCACGAACGTGGCGTCCACGACCCACGACACGGAGTTGGGCTGGCCCTCGCGCTCCCAGACGTCCACGCGGACGCGCCCGTGCACGACCACTGCGTCACCACGCTTGATCGAGTCGATGACGTTCTTGCCCAGTCCGCGCCAGCAGTTGACGGTGAACCAGGAGGTCTGTCCGTCCACCCACGTGCCGCCCTTGTTGTAGCGAGGGGTGGAGCCCACCCGGAACGACGCGCACTGGGTCTCCCCCACCTCTCGCACGTCCACGTCCCCACCGACCCAGCCCTGCAGGGTCACATATGACTCGTTCATCTGATGCCTCCTCGATCGTTCGAGAGGACAGTTCACCGGCCGGGCCGGACAGTGGGGTCCAGCTGGCTCGAGGCTGTGGACGAGGGATGGGCGATGCCCGGTTGTGGACGCGAACCGGTCAGCCCCGGGCGGTGCGCAGGCCTTCCCAGGTCTGTCGGTAAGCCGCCAGCTCGGTCGCCACGGGGACGATCACCAGCTCCTCAGCCACCTCGGCGACCCCGGCGCGCAGCCGCTTCTCGGCCTTCCGCGCCCGGGCGCTGGCGCCGACCGAGATCAGCACCCGTGAGAACAGCGCCAACACGATCCCGGCGGCCACGCCGACCACCAGCATCAGCGTCGGGAGCGGGAAGCCCCGGTAGTCGGGGGTGTCCGGTGTCGGGAACAGGAGATAGGACATGCCGGCGAGCACCGCCAGCCAGATCGCCCCGCCGATCGCCGTCAGAAGGAGCACCCACTGCAGCCCCTTCACGGCTCGGCACCACAACGGGGTGCCAGAGACGCCGAGGTCGGTCGTGGTGACCGCCCGGTCCAGCCGGTCGCCCAGGTCGGTGAACCTAGAAGTGGAGGCATGGCGCACAGCCCGGACCCACGGGTGGGCCAGACCCTCCGAGACGTCGTCGCAGAGGTCACGCACGGTGGTCTCCACGCGCGCCTGTTGCACGACGTCCGTGGTGGGCATCGAGGACCGGGCAGCGCTGATCAGGTCCTTGCCCGACGTTGCGCGGTCGAGGTGCAGCCGTCGCAGCGGATCCGGCCTGAACCGGGAGATCCACGCGGTGAGCGGCCAGCCCGTTGCCCGGCGCGCCCGCATCGTGGACGCACGGCGTACGGCGTCCACCACGATCGGCACACCGGCCGCACCCGTCAGCGCCTCGACCAGCTCGCGCTGGTCCCTCGTCCCGAGCTCGCGAGGGTCGGCATCACCACTGTGGGCCGTCATCCGGGCCGCCGCGTCCACGATGTCGCCGGTCAGCCGGGTCCGGGTGGAGGCCTTGTCAGCGACCCGCTTGCCGATCGCGTGCCGCAGCTCCGCGATGCCCTCGCCGGATCGCGCGGAGGTGGCGAGCACAGGCACCCCGCCGAGCCCGTCGAGGTCGAGGAGTCGTCGAACGTCGCCGAGCATGCTCTCGCGGCGGCTCTCGGGCACTTCGTCGATGTGGTTGAGCACCACCAGCATCACGTCCTTGTGCGTGGCCAGCGGCTTGAGGAAGCGGTCGTGGATCGCCGCGTCGGCGTACTTCTGCGGGTCGAGCACCCAGACCATCAGGTCGGTCAGACCAACCAGCCGGTCCACCTCGAGGTGGTGGCTCACCTCGGTTGAGTCGTGGTCGGGCAGGTCCAGGAGGAGCAGCCCGTCGAGAGACGTGTCCTTGGCCCGGTCGAGCATGGAGTCGCGAAGGACCCGGTGTCGCTGCGGGATGTCCATCCAGTCGAGCAGCTCCGCCGCCGGGTCGCTCCCCCAGATGCAGGCTGTGGCGAACGACGTCGTGGGGCGACGTACGCCGACCGCGGCCAGGTCGAGACCTGTCAGCGCGTTGAACGTCGAGGACTTCCCCGAACCGGTGGCCCCGGCGAGAGCGACCACGGTGTGCTCGGAGGAGAGTCGCAACCGGGCTCCGGCCCGCTGGACCACGGCTGCGGCCGGTTCGATGACGGCGTCGTCGAGTCGGCCACGGCCGGCCTCCACTGCCTGCTCGAGACCCCCCACCCTGGCCTCGAGCGAGACACCGCGGCCGAAGACCAGCCTGGCGCCGGCGACCAGCCCGCTCACGAACCGCTCCGCGCGGTCGCGAAGCGCAGGTCGTCCACCTTGCGGGCGAGCGCCCGGAGCTGCTCGGAGGAGTCGGCCGGCAGCTCGAGCGCATCGAGCCGCTCGACGAACCGCCGCCGCTCCTCGTCCATCAGTGCCTGCACGCGGACCTGGAGGTCACGCCGCGCGTTGAGCGCCAGCCGACGCACGGCCTGGTCCCCGAACACCGCCTCGAGCAGCTTCTGGCCGACCACGGCCGAGCCGCCGGCGATGCCTACCTCTGCTCCCGTGACGCCTCCCGTCGACGCGAACACGACGACCATCAGCGCCACGGACAGCCCGTTGAAGCCGTAGGCGAGGAACCGGGCGGTCGTGCGCTTGTCTGCTCCTTCGTGGCGGACCAGGTCGAGGACACCCACCTGCCAGTCACGCACCATCCGCTCGGCCCGGGCGCGGAAGTCACGCGAGGCACGGGACAGGTCCACGCCGGCGTCCTCGAGGAGCTGACTGCCGGCGGACACCGAGCGCCAGGACGCCTCGGCCCGCTCGGCAGCGGCCTCGGCGTGCTCGAGGATCAGCGTCTGCAGCCCTGACTCGACGGCCACGGTCACTCGTTCCGCCTGCTGCGGCTTGCCCCTGACCGCGTTGCTGATCCGGTCGCGCAACCAGCTGACCTTCGACTCCAGGTTCCGGAGCAGCTCGCCGGTGCCGACGAACTCCTGCCAGCGGGCCAGCACCTCGCCCCGCAGCAGGGTGCCGTCGGCAGAGCCCTTGTCGATGTCAGCCAGCGCCTGGTCGTAGGCGACGTCGACGTCGCGCTTGAGACGGGCCTGCGTCGTGGACTGCTCCTGAGAGGCGTCGGCGAGGTCATAGGTGCGACGGGCGATCGAGCGCACCGCCCCGTCGAGGGTCTGTCGCACCACGCCGTTGCGAGCCTCGGCGTCGGCGCCGAGCTCACCGAGCCAGCCGCGGATGTCGCTCACCGCCGAGGCGGGCAGCAGGCCGTTCTCGTCGAGCGGTGCCTCTGCCACCGTGAACAGCGGCGAGTCCTTGAGACCGCGTTCGGTCAACATCCGGGCGAGGTGGCCGCTCACCTCGGGGATCGACTCGGCAGCAGTGCGGTCCAGCACGATGGCCACGGCGGCGCTGCGCTCGGCGGCCTGCTTGAGGAAGCCCCAGGGGACCTGGTCGGCGTAACGCGCGGCCGAGGTGACGAACAGCCAGAGATCAGCCGCGGCCAGCAGCTGCGCGGCCAGGCTTCGGTTGCGCTCCTCCACCGAGTCGATGTCCGGGGCGTCCAGCAGCGCGAGTCCCTGCGGTATCGCGGTCGAGGCGACCAGCTGGAGTGCGCCCGGGTCGGCCGTGGCGCGGGTGGTCCGCTCGAGCTCGGGCAGGATCCGCTGCGGGTCGAACCACGCCGCGTCGTCGGGGTGGTGCACGAGCACGGGCGAGCGAGTCGTCGGTCGGAGTACGCCGGGTTCGCTGACCCGCTCACCGACCAGGGAGTTCACCAGCGTGGACTTGCCGGCGCCGGTCGATCCACCGACGACGGTGAGCAGTGGTGCGTCGATCTGCACCAGTCGTGGCAGCACGTAGTCCTCGAGCTGGTCGATCATCTCCGCGCGCACCGCGCGACTCTCCACGACTCCCGGGATGTCCAGCGGAAGCTGGGCATGACGAAGCGCACCGCGGAGCGCGGTCAGGGTTTCCAACATCTGCGCAGAGCCGTCAGCGCCTCCCGTGCGCCGTGCGGGCGTCTCTCCCGATGAGTGCCCGGCGTGGGTCACCGTGGTGCTCCACTCCCCGAGCCGGTGCGTGGGATCGCGGGCATCTGCACGGCCCGCCCGTCACCGGTCGGCTGGGGCCAGAGCAGGCCCGGTCGCAGGGCCCGCATGTGCTCCACGTGCTGCTGCCCGACCTGGGCGAAGTCAGGCGGTGCCACGCCCCGGAGGTAGCGGCTGTGCAGGAAACCGAGCTCCACGGCCTCGTTCTGGTAGGCGACCATCGTGCGCCGGGCCTCCTTGCCACCGACCTTCTCGGCGTACCTCCGTGCGAAGCGTCGCGCCGGGATGCGGGAGAGCCACGGGATCTCGGCCGGGTCGAGGAAGCCGCGCTGGGCGCAGTCGCCGAGGGCGGTGGTGAGGACCTTGCCCTCACGGCGGCGTGACCAGATGGCGAAGCCCGTGAGGAGCAGGAACGCCGGCACCATCAAGAAGAAGTACGTCGCGACAGCGTTGCGGCCGTCGTCGAGCATCAGCGAACCGTTCCAGGCAGCGTGCGCGCCGACCGCGACGATGTAGCCGAGGATCGGAGCGAGCACCCGGACCGCCTTGCTGGGCGATCCCACGGCGATCCCGATGCCGATCCCGATGAACGCCGTGAAGAACGGGTGCGCGAACGGGCTGAACACGCACCTCACGATGAACAGGCCGACCGCACCGCCGATCCCGCCGGCCTGGCCGTCCTCGCCCATGTAGGCCGACATCAGGTAGAGGATGTTCTCGGTGAAGGCGAACCCGATGCCCACCATCCCGGCGTACACGAGGCCGTCGAGGACACCGTCGAGCTCGTGCCGGCGGTAGAAGAGCAGCAGCAGGATGAACAGCCCCTTGGCCGCCTCCTCGGTGATCGGCGCGACCACGGCCGCCATGAAGGTGTCGTCGGACTCGAAGATCAGGGTGTCGAAGAGCTGCAGCACGAGTGCGCCGGACGTGGCGACGAACGCGCCCCAGCCCAGCCCGAGAACCAGCAGCGAGCGCGGCTCGGGCTCGTAGCGGTCCAGCCACATGTAGACGCTGATCAGCGGAGCCAGGGGCACCGCCGCCAGGAGGATCCCGACGACGAGCGCACCGGGAGCGCCCGAGAGGAGCAAGACCAGGCTCATCGCGGCAGCTCCGATGAGCATCACCACCGTCACGACGATGGTGAAGGCGGCGGAGCTGCGGTGTCCCTGCATGCGCGTAGCGTAACGATGCCCCGGTCGTAGAGTGGCACCGTGACCGACGCAATGGACAGCAACGAGAACGTGGCGCCGGAGGCGAGTGGCGAGAGCGTCGCCGACAGCGGTGTCGAGACCCATGATCTGGCCGTGCCGGAGGCCTACGCAGCCTTCATGCGCACTGGCTGGGGTGAGCGTGAGCTCGACCTCCCTGCCCACCCGGTCACCGAGTGGGCCAGGGCGCGGCGGGACCGGCTCACCGAGCAGTTCCCAGGGGAGCGGTTGGTCATCCCCTCCGGCGCGTTCAAGGTGCGCGCCAACGACACCGACTACCGGTTCCGCTCCGAGACGGCCCACACCCATCTCAGCGGCAACCAGACCAGCGACGCCGTGCTGGTCGTCGAGGACGGCGAGAGCGTGCTCTACGCGCGGCCTCGCAGCTCGCGGAACACCGACGAGTTCTTCCGGGACCGGCAGTACGGCGAGCTCTGGGCCGGTCGGCGCCCGTCGCTCAAGGAGATCTCCGACTCCCTGGGCGTGCAGACCCGCCACATCGACGACCTGCCCTCGCGCCTGAACGGCTCCGCCAAGACCCGGGTGCTCCGTGGCGTCGATTCGAGCGTGGACGGCCAGGTCTCGGGCGACGCCGGCCGTGACAACGAGTTCGCGCGGGTGCTTTCCGAGCTGCGCCTGGTCAAGGACGACTGGGAGATCGCGGAGCTCCAGGGTGCCTGTGACATCACCACGCTCGGGTTCGAGGACTCGGTGCGGGAGTGGGACCGCGTCCTCGATCACGGCGAGCGCTGGATCGAGGGCACCTTCTTCCGTCGTGCGCGGGCCATGGGCAACGACATCGGCTACGACTCCATCGTCGGTGGCGGCCGCCACGCCACCACGCTGCACTGGATCGAGAACTCCGGGCCGATCACTCCTGGCGATCTGGTCCTGCTCGACATGGGCGCCGAGGCGTCCTCGCTCTACACCGCCGACGTGACCCGCACCCTGCCCGTCGACGGGACGTTCACGTCGGTGCAGCGAGACCTCTACACGCTCGTGCTCCAGGCGCAGCAGGCCGGCCTGGACGCCGTACGTCCTGGAGTGGCGTTCCGCGCCCCCCACGAGGCCGCGATGACAGTGCTCGCCCACGGGCTCGAGGACCTCGGCCTGCTGCCGGTCCCGGCCGAGGAGGCACTCGCCCCCGACAGCCGGGTCTACGCCAGGTGGACCCTGCACGGCACCAGCCACATGCTCGGCATGGACGTGCACGACTGTGCGGCCGCCGACTCCGGGATCTACCCCGGCGGAGAGCTGGAGGAGGGCATGGCACTGACCGTCGAGCCCGGGCTCTACTTCCAGGAGGACGATCTGCTCGTTCCCGAGGAGCTGCGCGGCATCGGCATCCGGATCGAGGACGACGTGGTGGTCACGGCGGACGGCGTACGCAACCTCTCCGCGGCGCTCCCGCGGGAGCCGGGTGAGATCGAGAGCTGGATGGCGGAGCTGCGCGGCTGAGCCCGACCTCAGCACATTCGTCGTAACTTGTCGGACGAATAGCGGCAATGTCCAGATTGGCGGTTTACCTGACTAGACAGGCCTCCGTGGGGTGTTCGACCCGCTGACAAATGCGCCCTAACCTCCGAGTATGTCGCTTTCACCCCGCCCCCCGATCGCGCTCCGGACTCGTCCGCTGCGATGGGCGGCGCTCCTCCCAGTGACGGCGGGACTGATTCTGACCGGCATGCCGGCGAACGCGGCCACGGTCCAGGACGCGACGATCACGGGCTCGGTGACCTTCCAGGAGCCCGACCCCGACCGAACGGTGGAGGTCTTCCGCGAGCAGGCCGGCGCGTGGACCGAGGACGAGGCGCGACAGACCATCGCCGCCACCGACGGCACCTACGTGGTCAGGGCCCCGGCCGGCGAGCCGGTCAAGATCCGGGTGAGCTACGGCACCCATGACTACGGCTACTGGTACGGCGACGGCTTCGGCGAGGTCACCGCCGTCCCGGTCCAGGCCGCGGCTGGGAAGACGCTGCGCAATGTCGACCTCGACGTCCCCGCGCCGGCGTACGTCTCCGGCCGGGTGACGGATCGGGCCGGCCAAGGGGTTCCGGCACTGGTCGTCCCCTCGATCAACAACGACGGCGGCCTGCGGCCCACCACGGACGGCCCGATCGAGACGACCGCGTCGGGCGAGTTCTCGGTGATCCTGCCGGCCCAGCACGAGACGAGCGTCATGGGCCTCAGCCCCGACGGCAACGCCTGGGCCTGGCTGACCGGCGGCAGCCTTGCGGAGCCGAACTTCTACACCTTCCTGAGCCCCTTCGAGAACCGCCAGGTCGAGAACATCGTGCTGCCGATCGGTCAGCCGTCTTCGTCGTCGACGAAGCCGACTCCGACTCCCGCAGCCGCTACCCGACTGACCGCCACCGGCCCCCCCGTGGTTCGTGGAGCGGCACGGAAGGGTGCGGTCCTGCGGGCCACCTCGGGGCGTTGGAACCTCGCGCCGACGCAGGTTCGATTCCAGTGGCTGCGCAACGGCAAGGTCATCCGGGGGGCCACGAAATCCGCCTACCGGCTCCACAGGGCGGACGTGCGCAAGCGCGTCAGCGTCCGGGTCACCGCCTCTCGCGCCGGCGTACGCAGTCCGGCCACGGTCCTCTCGGCCAGGACCTCGCGCGTCAAGAAGCGCTGAGTGTCTCCGCGGGCCAGATCCGGCTCCCCTAGGCTTGACGCTCAAGCCCTCGTAGCTCAGCTGGATAGAGCAAGAGCCTTCTAATCTCTAGGTCGCAGGTTCGAGTCCTGCCGAGGGCGCTGTCAGGCATCCTGCTTCTCCAGCTCGGTTGCCATCAACGTCATCAGCTGGGTGAGGCCCTTGAACGGGCGCACCATCACCGTGAACTCGACCAGGTGGCCGTCGCTGTCCCAGCGGAGCATGTCGATGCCGTGCACGGTGAGGCCGTCCAGGTCGGCAATGAACTCGAGCACCGCTGAACCTTCGTCCCACCACTCGTGCTCGTAGCGCAGCGTCGGGCCGAGGACGACCATGGCGGCGCTGAGGTACTTCGTGGTCAGCGCCTTTCCCTCCTGTGGACGGTGCACCGCCGGCGACCGGAAGACGCAGGTCTCAGCGACCAGGTCGGCGAGCAGAGTCGGGTCCTTCGACTCGAACACGTCGTGCCAATGGGTCAGGGGTATGGGGCGCTCGGTCATGGGCGTGAGCCTACGGGTGGCTCCGATGTCGAGACATCACCTCGTGATCCTGTTCACGACCCAGGCGTGTCGATGTCAGGACACCGGTTTCAGCTGTCGTAGAAAGGTGGTGGCCCTGCGGAGTATGAGACCGCAGGGCCTTTGGCTTGCCCGCCCAGTCGCTCGGTCCGGGGACAGATCGGGCGGGGTGGTCGGCTCAGTCCTGCCGTTGTCGGGTGTTGCTTCGGGCTACCAGGTCGGGTTTCCCCGGCCGGCCGGGGAAACCGGCACACCGTCGATCTCCCCCAGGATCCGACGCTTCACGTCCTCGGGGGCGTAGGAGACGCGGACCGCGGTGCGGGCCAGGTCGGCGAGGCCGGCCTCGTCGAGGTCCAGGAGGTCGGCGGCGATCTCGTACTCCCGGTTCAGGGTGGTGCCGAACATCGGCGGGTCGTCGCTGTTGATGGTCACGACCACCCCGGCGTCGCGGAAGGCCCGGAGGGGGTGCGCGTCGAGCGTGGCCACCGCGCGCGTGGCGATGTTGGAGGACGGGCACACCTCCAACGGGATCCCGGCCTCGGCCAGGTGCGCCAGCAGGGCCGGGTCCTGCGCCGACGAGGTGCCATGGCCGATCCGCTCGGCGCCGAGCTCACGCAGCGCGTCCCACACCGTCTGGGGTCCCGTCGTCTCCCCCGCATGCGGCAGGCTGCGGAGGCCGGCTGCCCGGGCGGCGTCGAAGTGCGGCTTGAACTGCGGTCTCGCCACGCCGACCTCGGGGCCGCCGAGCCCGAACCCGATCAGCCCGTCTGGGGCATGGTTCAGCGCATACTCGAGCGTCTTGTCGGCTGCTGGCAGGCCGCTCTCCCCGGGGATGTCGTAGATCCAGCGCAGCACGATCCCGAAGTCCCGTTCCGCAGCCGTGCGAGCGTCCTCGATGGCCTCCGTGTAGCCCTCGATCGGCACGCCGACAGCGACCGAGGTGTACGGCGTACAGGTCAGCTCGGCGTACCGCACGTGCTGCACCTCGGCCATCTCGCGGGCGATCTCGTAGGTCAGCAGCCGAACATCCTCCGGGGTCCGGATGAGGTCCACCACGGCGAGATAGACCTCGATGAAGTGCCCGAAGTCCCGGAACGCGAAGAATTCTGCGAGCTGCTCCGGGTCGCTCGGCACCACGCCGGGATGACGTTCGGCCAGCTCGGCGACGATGCGCGGCGACGCGGAGCCCACGTGGTGGACATGCAGCTCGGCCTTGGGCAGCTGGGAGATGAAGCCGGTGAGCGCAGACATGGCCACCAGCATGTCAGTAGGCCGTCAGCGGGTGAGGAGCCAGCCGAGGAACGCCGGGACTGCTCCGGCCAGGAGCCACGGGGTGACGAGTGACTTGCCGTTGATCACCCGAACTCCGGACACGCCCATCACACCGACGAAGGCGGACATCACCAGCAACCCGGGACGCGCACCGGGCTGCACGGACGTTGCACTGAGCAGGGCCAGTCCCCCTCCGAAGATCACGGCGATCGTCATGAGCAGGGTGGACATCACCCAGCGCTGCACGCGTTCGACCTCCATCCTCAGGCCTCGACCACGGTCGGCACGCCCGTGACGTCGACTTCCGGCGGCGCAGGTGCGGAGCTGGTGGTCACCCTGAGAGCAAAGCCTCGAGCGCGCTGACGATCTGGGTGATCGACTGGCCCTCGACCTTCTTGCCGTTCACGAGGACGGTGGGTGTGCTCCGGATGCCGGCCTCGCGCGCCGTGGCGATGGTCGCCGCGACGAACGCGGGGTTCTGGTCCCCGATGGCGTCGAGCACGTCCTGGTCCTCGACGCCGGCCTCCTCGGCGAGGTCGGCCAGCTGCTCGACCCCGGGCTTGTCCGGTGCGTTCTCATAGGGCTGGTTGTCGAAGAGCAGGTCGTGGAGCTTCAGGGCCTGCTCGGGCGTCCCCTGCTCCAGGACCGTCGCCCAAGCCGTGAGTGCCTGGACGGAGTAGGTCTCCGGCAGGAGCTGGAAGGGGCGATACTCGACGGTGGCCTTGCCGCTGGACGCACTCTTGTGCAGCAGGTCCCTGGCGGCGACCTCGAACTCCCGGCAGAACGGGCACAAGAAGTCCTCGTAGATCACGACCTTGGTGGCATCCCCCTCCGCGCCCAGGACCAGCGCCTGCCCATCGACCCTGGCGGACAGCGTTCCGTCGCCACCGGGGGTTTGCTTCTTCCCACCCGTGAGCAGGACGCCTGCGACGACGATCGCAGCCAGCACCGCCACCACCCCCAGGGTGATCAGCAGCCGCCGGTTGCGTTCCCGCCTGACCTGGGCCTGCTGGAGGGCGGCCGCACGGACGGTCCGGTTTCTCTCAGGCTTCTGCTTCGACATCGGCGACCTCGCTCTGTTGGGGGAAGATCCGGTTGTCCAGGGCGTACGGCGTGCTCCGCAGCCACGCGACGAACAGGGAGAGGATCAGCAGACCCGAGTCGCGGGCGATCTCCCACGGGTACTTGCTGAACGCGTCCGGATCCGGGCCCCCGTCACCGAAGCAGCCGCAGCTGATCTCGATGCCGCGAGACCACACCGAGATGATCCCGACGATGAACGCGATCTGCAGCACCGCCGACACGGCAGCGCTGAGGCGCGTGATCAGGCCGAGCACCAGACAAGTGCCCACGACCACCTCGAACATGGGCAGCACCCGACCGACGCCATCGGCGAGCCCCGGGGGCAGCAGCTGGTAGGCACGGACGGCCGTGACGCTGGCCTCAGGATCAGGGAGCTTGATCACTCCGGCCCAGATCCACACGCCACCGACGACGAGCCGAGCAACCAGACCAGCCCACCGCAACATGGCGCCACTCTAGAGCGCCCGCCAGCCCGACGTCTGGGGGCACCGCGGGTAGGGTCAGTCCCTGTGACTGACCGACTCGTCTGGATTGACTGTGAGATGACCGGCCTCGACATCGTGGCCGACGCCCTGATCGAGGTGGCGGCCCTCGTGACCGACTTCGAGCTCAACGTCCTCGGTGAGGGCGTCGACATCGTGATCAAGCCACCGCCGGAGGCGATGGACCAGATGGTCGAGTTCGTGCGCAACATGCACGTCAGCTCCGGTCTCCTCGACGAGCTCGACGCGGGCACCACCCTGGACGACGCCGAGGCGCAGGTTCTCGCCTACGTGAGGGAGCACTGCACCGACGGGAGTCGGCCGCCGCTGGCCGGCAACACCGTGGCCACCGACCGGGCATTCCTCGCCCGCGACATGGCCGAGCTCGAGCAGTTCCTGCACTACCGGATCGTCGACGTCTCCTCCATCAAGGAGCTTTCACGCCGCTGGTTCCCGCGCGCCTACTACAACGCTCCGTCCAAGGGCGGCAACCACCGCGCGCTTGCCGACATCCGCGAGAGCATCGAGGAGCTGCGCTACTACCGGGACGCCGTGTTCGTACGGGCCCCCGGTCCGGACTCGTCCACGTCGAAGGCCATCGCGGCGAAGTACCAGGGCTCGCTCACCGGGGCCCGGCCGGTGTCAGAGAACGACTGAGGAACCGCTACACTCTTGCCTCGCAAGAATCCCTGGTGGGTATAGCTCAGCTGGTAGAGCGCCGCCTTGTGGTGGCGGATGTCGCGGGTTCAAGTCCCGTTACTCACCCCAAGAGAGGAACCGCAGGTCGAGATCCGTCGGCCTGCGGTTCTTTGCACTGCACCAACCTGAACTTCCGGGGTGCTGTACTCCTCGCTCTCGGCCGACGAGGTTGGAGGTCCGGCGCATCCCTCCGCGCGGCCACTCGGGCCCGCAGCGACATGTGCCGACCTGGCCGTGAGTCACCTATCCGGTCTCGGGCCTGCGACGCGGGCAGATCGTCCGCGTCCTCGCAAGGAGGAGAAGCAGAGATGAAGCGCAGTCGAATCTGTCAGCTGGCGGTGGCCGCAATCTGCGTGCTCGCGGCCGGTGTCAGCACCACACCGGCCGGGGCAGCACCCAGCGCGGACGGGACTGACCGTGCCGCCGTTCCGACCTTCAAGGAGTTCGAGGCGTCGACCTACCGCGACCTCGACGGCCAGTACATCGTGAACGGCGACGAGGCGATCCGGAACCGGAAGGCGCTGCGCGCCTACTACGACCGGATGGTCAGCACGGACGACAGCGACACCCATGAGAACGGACTCGTGGTCAACACCGTCTACGGCAGCGACGACCTCTGGAGCTCCTCGCAGGCGCAGAACCTGACGTACTGCGTCAGCACTGCGTTCGGCGCGCAGCAGAGCGACGTGATCAGCGCGATGAACCAGGGAGCGGCGCTGTGGGAGAACGCCAGCTCGGGAGTGAACTTCACCTATGTGTCGTCCGCCAACTCCAACTGCAGGACCAGCAACAACGCGGTGTTGTTCTCGGTCGAACCGACCTACACGTCGGAGTACATCGCGCGCGCCTTCTTCCCCAGCAGCTCTGACGCGCAGCGCAACGTACTGGTCAACGCGTCGTCGCTGATGAGCTCGGGGTCCTGGACACCGGGCAACATCCTCGGGCACGAGCTCGGGCACGCGCTGGGCTTCCGCCACGAGCACACCCGTCCCGAAGCCGGCACCTGCTTCGAGGACAACAACTGGCGACCGCTGACGCCTTACGACTCGGCGTCGATCATGCACTACCCGCAGTGCAACGGCTCCTCCTCCGACCTGAGCTTCACCAGCTCGGACGCAGCAGGCGTCGACTCGGTCTACTGACGCAGACGCGCTCCATGCACGCGGCCCTCCTCGGATGCCGGGGAGGGCCGTCGTCTGCGAGCTCGCGGTCAGTCGCGCTCCAGCGTGTAGACCAGCTGGGGCGAGAAGAGCTTCGGACGACTGCGCCACGGCAGGAAGCGCAAGCCCCACTGGCCCTGGACGTCGACGATCCGCAGGTCGAAGTGTGCGGCCCAGTCGCGGAAGTCCTTGGCGGTCCAGAACCGGATGTGCTCCTTGGCGTGGAACTTGATCTGCGTGTTGGGGAACCGGCCGAACACCGCGAGCCGCGCCCGGTGCTCGATGTAGCCGGTGTTGGGCAGCGAGAGGATCAGCTGCTTGCGCATGGCGTCGCGCATCACCACCAGCACCTTCTCGGCCTCGTGGACATGCTCGATCATCTCGAAGCCGGTGATGTAGTCGTACTCGCGGTCGAGGGACTCAGTGGTGAGGTCGGACTGGAAGGTGTCGAGCCCCTTCGCCGCGGCCAGGGCGACAGCGTGGTCGCTGATGTCGGTGCCGCGGACGGTGCAGTTCGGCTTCTGGGACAGCAGGTAGAGCAGGAAACCGCCCGAACCACACCCGACGTCGAGCACTGAGGAGCCGTCGGGGATCTTCTCGGCGGCGATCCGCCAGCGGGGAAGCACCGTCGCGGTGTCCTCGCCACGCTCCCTGCCCTCCCAGTAACCGTCGTAACCCTCGAAGTCCTCGAGCGGCAGCGGCGTGTTGTACGTCTTGAGGCGACGGATCACCCTCTGCGGAAGCGACATGCGCGCAAGCCTAAACCGTCGATGTCCCGCCCGGCCGGGCAATCCCGCGGTCGCACCCAAAGCGGGGGCGCCAGCGTCCTCAGCCCTCGGTGGTCACCGGCGTGGTGGGCGCTCCGTGCACGCTGGGAATGGTCCCCAGCTTGCCCTTCTGGAAGTCCTCGAACGCCGCCATCACCTCGGCCTTGGTGTTCATCACGAAGGGCCCGGCCCAGGCGACCGGCTCGCGGATGGGCCTGCCGCCGATGACCAGGACGTCGAGTGCCGGCGTGTGGCTCTCCTGGTTGCCCGATGCCTGCACCGTCACGAAGTCGCCGGCTCCCAGCACGGCGAGATTCCCGGTCCGGACCGGCCGCTGCTCGTCACCGACACTCCCGTGGCCCGAGAGCACGTAGACCAGCGCGTTGTAGTCGACCTCCCAGGGCAGGTCCAGGCGCGCACCCGGCTCGACGGTGGCATGCACCATCGCCATCGGCGTGTACGTCGACCCGGGGCCCTGCGTCGTACCGACTTCCCCAGCGATGACCCGGACCAGCGCCCCGGCATCGGCCGAGGTGGCCAGCCCGACCTGACCGCTGCGGATGTCCTGGTAGGCCGGTGGGTTCCACTTGGCGTCCCGCGGAAGGTTCACCCACAGCTGGATGCCGTGGAACAGCCCACCGCTCTGCACCAGCCACTCCGGTGGTGTCTCGATGTGCAAAAGGCCGGAGCCGGCGGTCATCCACTGGGTGTCGCCGTTGGTGATCGAGCCGCCGCCGCCATGGCTGTCACGGTGGTCGAAGACGCCGTCGATGATGTAGGTGACGGTCTCGAAGCCACGGTGCGGGTGCCAGGGGGTTCCCTTGGGCTCACCGGGCGCGTAGTCCACCTCACCCATCTGGTCCATGTGCACGAACGGGTCGAGGTCCCGCATGTCCACGCCGGCGAACGCGCGGCGTACCGGGAATCCCTCGCCCTCATAGCCCTGGGGTGCGTCGATGAGCTGCGTGACCGGCCGGACGGTGTCCCCCAGGCCAGGCGCCTTCAGTCGCTCAAGGACGGTCAGGTCGTCAACGGTCACAGCGGGCATAACGCACCTCCGGTGGTTTCGGGTATGCCGTTCCAACACTAGTTGAATCTTAAATATTTCGCATCCCCGAACGGGCTCTGCCCCGTTTTGGCTGGCGCGCCGATCTGTTGCTAAGGTTCCAACGCTTCGCGCGCCATTAGCTCAATTGGCAGAGCAGCTGACTCTTAATCAGCGGGTTCGGGGTTCAAGTCCCTGATGGCGCACACAGCAGGCGCAAACAACGGGCGCACAGGCGACAGGTCAGGCACCCTCACGGTGCCTGACCTTCTGCATTCAGCGCCATGACAGCCCCGAGCCGCTCGACGTACTGTCGAGGCGGGAGGAGCCGAGATGGCGAACTTTACTGTCGCGGCCGTGCAGGCGGCCTATGTGCTGATGGACGGTGAGGCGACGCTCGCCAAGGTGGAGGCTTTGCTCGCGGACCCCGCCGTGCGGGCAGCCGACCTGGTCGTGTTTCCCGAGGCGTTCATTCCCGGCACCCCGATCTGGATCGACAGCACGCCGATCTGGGACGGTGACGAGCAGTGGTTCGAACTGCTCGCGGAGCAGTCCGTCGCCATACCGAGCGAGACCACGCACCGGCTGGGGGTGGCGGCTCGGGACGCGGGCGTCCACCTGGTGATCGGCGTCAGCGAGCGCGAGCCGGCGGGAGGCACGATCTACAACACGTTGTTGTACTTCGACAACCAGGGCAGCCTCCTCGGCAAGCACCGCAAGCTGATGCCGACGGGCTCGGAGCGCACCGTGTGGGGGATGGGTGACGGCTCGACGCTGGAGACCTTCCCGACGCC
The DNA here is from genome assembly GCA_963781335.1 of uncultured Actinomycetota bacterium. Classification (GTDB taxonomy): domain Bacteria; phylum Actinomycetota; class Actinomycetes; order Propionibacteriales; family Nocardioidaceae; genus Marmoricola. Next base: position 41,774 of record CAWAFS010000035.1, read on the forward strand.
CTTCGGGCGCATCGGTGGGCTCATCTGCTGGGAGAACTACATGCCCCTGGCGCGGTTCTACCTCTACTCGCAAGGTGTCGACGTGTGGGTGGCGCCCACGCTGGCGACAGGTGACGGCTGGGTGGCGACCATGCGACACATAGCCAGGGAGGGCCGCTGCTACGTGATCGGAGTCAATCCGTGCCTTCGCGTCGACCAGATCCCGGCCGACTTCCCCGACCGGGAGCGAGTGTGGCCGAGGAACGGCGAGGACCCACAATGGGTGGAGCCCGGAAATACCGTGATCGTCGGCCCGAACGGCGACCTCCTCGCCGGACCTGCGCGGCATGCCGAAACCGTCCTCGTCGCCGAGCTCGATCTCAGCAAGGTGCTCTCAGGGCGTCGGATGTTCGACCCGGTCGGCCACTACCACCGACCCGACGTGTTCCGGCTCGCCGTCGACACCGAGCCCCGGCCGGTCGTCACCAACCTGCGCAACGGTTTGGCCGAGGACTGAGGTTCAGCTCGCGGCGTCCCGCAGGCTTCGTAGCGCCTGCAGGGTCCGCTCGACCACGTCCTCCAGCACCGGGAGCAGGTCCGAGGCTGCGACCGCGTCCTGCCGGCCGCCGGCGCTCTCCAGCGCCGCACACACCCGGCCGACCTCCACGGCGCCGAGGTTCAGGGCGCTCCCCTTCAGGGCGTGCGCGGCCTCGACCAGGAGGTCGTGGTCTGCGACCCGGACGGCGGAGGTGAGGGCGACGACATCCCCCGGGACGCCGTCGACGAAGGTGTCGACGAACTGGTCGAGGAACGACTCGTCGCCGGGACGCAGGTCGCGCAGCATCCGGATCCTGGTCAGGTCGAGCAGGCCGGACTCGTCAGTGGGCGCGCGGGCGGCCTCGGGAGGCGACTCGCCGCGGACCCAGCGGGCCAGGGTCGACTCGAGCAGCTCGAAGTCGACCGGCTTGAGGAGGAAGTCGTCCATGCCTGCCGCCAGGCACCGCTCCTTCTCGCCGGCGAGTGTCGATGCCGTCATGGCGATGACGGGCACCCGCAGGTGCGGCTGCTCGAGCCGGCGGATGCCGCGCGTTGCCTCGTAGCCGTCGAGCTGGGGCATCTGGCAGTCCATCAGCACCGCGTCGAAGTGGCCCGGGGTGGCAGCCACCGCCGCCACGGCCTCGAGCCCGTCCTGCGCGAACGCCACCGTGTAGCCGAGCCCCTCGAGCACCCCGCGCGCCACCATCCGGTTGACCACGTTGTCGTCCACCACCAGCACCGCGCCCAGCGACGCGGTCCCGGCGTGCTCCCGCCCGGCCTGCGGGCACGTCGTCCGGCCTGGCATCACGTGTGGCCTACAGATGTGGGATCAGCAGGTCGGCGTAGACCAGGTTGTGGTCAGAGGGAATCGAACCGTTGTAGGACCAGTTGGCGACGTTGACGTACGCGACGCTGCCCCGGATCCCCTTGGTCAGGATGTGGTCCGACCGCGGCCCGAGCCCCGAGGGGTGGGGGACCTGGCTGGCGCCACCGTTGACCACGGAGTACGACGCGTTGACCTTGGTGCGAGCCGCCATCGCGTCGTAGTAGCCGCCACGGACGAAGGTGGGCTGTGCCGGCGTGTAGCCCGCCGGGTCGCCGTACGGCTCCCGGCCGTAACGGATGTCACCGGCGACGATCACCGGCTCGTTCCCGTAGTTGAACCCGTTGATCGCCTGCATCGCGGCCTTGGCGGCCAGGCCGGTGTCCTTGTTCTGGTTCAGCTTGGACTTTCGCGCATCCTCGGAGAAGTGCACGGAGACGACGTAGAAGTTCTGGCTCTTGCCCTGCACGGGGTTGAGGTTGGCAAGACGGGCCCAAGGGGTCTCGAGCGGGTCCGACGGAGCCTTCGGGTTCGGCACGTTGAACTTGCCACTCGCGAGCACCCGGAACTTGTCGTCGCGGTAGAGGATCTGCTGGCCCGTGCCCGAGCCCGACGAGGCAACGCTCCAGGCGCTGCCGAGGGCAGCGCGGATGGCGCTCGCACTGGTCGCGTTCGACTCCTGCAGGGCGGCCACCGTGACACCGTGGCTGCTGATGTTGCGAGCGATGGCCGTGGCCCGGGCACCGGTCGGGTAGAGCTTGACGTTGTAGGTGCCCATCCGGACCGCGTCACCCGGTTTCGGAGCCGGAGGGGTCGGGAACGCAGCCACCCACTTGGAGAGCTGGCTGGCGCCCGCACGATAGCCGTTGTTGGCCTCGACCTGACCGAACACGGGGTTGGCGTAGTCAACGGCCAGGAAGTTGTCGCCCTGGGTCGGCTTCGAGGGGACGGTGTAGTTCTGCTGCCGAGCCGTCTGACCCACCCAGCCACCGGAGGTGCTGCCGAGGTAGTTGGCACTGCCCGGCCACTGGCCGTACCAGGCAGCGGACCAACGCACGCGGTAGCGCGAGGCGTAGGGCGTGTAGGCCCACTTGTACTGGACCGCGCCCGGCAGGCTCGCTCGCGACAGCGTGGGGGCCTTGGGCCAGTAGTTGATGAAGTTCAGGCCACGAGCCGGGGACCAGGGACCGACACGGCCGCTCCTGATGGCGCGCACCTGGAAATACCACGTCTTGCCGCGGTGCAGGGCGCCGGTGTAGGTCCCGCCGGAGGTGCCCGAGCCGACCACCTTGCTGTAGGAGAGCTTGGAGGGGTGGTAGGACCACCGCATCTGATAGGACGAGCCCGGGACCGCGCGCCAGCCGACCTTCAGCCGGGAGTTGTACCAGTCCTGGCCCACACGGGTGATCCCGGCGACGCGCATCCCCTTCTTCTTCTTGCGCCTCGCATCTGCGGTGGGGGCGGTGAGGGTCACGAGGAGGGCAGTGCAGAGCAGCGCGATCAGCACTCGGCTCAGGCGACGCAGCATGGTGGCATCCATTTCGGGGGAAAAATGTGAATATGACCGAGGATCAGACTAGTCCGGTATGTCTCTTTTAACATGAAAACGTACGAGATAGACGGATTGCCACTACGTCGCCCGACAGGCGATCCCGCCCGCGAGCCCGTGGCACCATGAGCGCATGCCGGCCGAGGTTACTGATGCAGCGGCGCCACGCCGCGGCCGCCCCGGTTACGACGGCCCGACCGTGCTGCGACGGGCGATCGAGATGTTCAACCGCCAGGGCTACGAGGCCACGAGCATCGGTGACGTCGCACGGGAGCTGGGACTGAGCAAGTCGGCGATCTACCATCACGTCTCGAGCAAGGAGGCGCTGCTCGCCGCCGCGCTGGACGAGGCGCTCGACGGCCTCTCCGCAGCGATCGACGACGCAGCGGACTCGGCGCCTGAGACGAGCGCCCACGACCGCCTGCGCGCCGCCGTTCGTCGGTCGGTCGAGGTCCTCGCCGCACACCTGCCCGCGGTCACGCTTCTGCTCAGGGTCCGGGGCAACAGCGCCGTGGAGCTGGCTGCCCTCGAGCGCCGACGGCTGATCGACGAGAAGCTGGCGGCTCTGGTGCAGGCAGCCGTGGACGAGGGGTCGCTGCGCGCGGACATCACTCCGGAGCTGATCAGCCGGCTGCTCTTCGGCCTGGTGAACTCACTCGTCGAGTGGTACCGCCCCGACGGTCCGGTGAGTGTCGCGGACCTGTCCCGGTCGATCGTCGACCTCGCGTTCGACGGACTGGCTAGCGACCCTCCACCGCGATAGTCCGGCCGGTCGAGCGGCTGCGACCACGGAACTCGGCGATCACCACCTGGTCCGGGGATCTGGTGACCGTGACGTCGTAGAGCCCGGAGCGGCCGCGCAACGCCCGCTCGCGCGCCACCGCCACGAGCTCGTGACCGAGCCGCGCGGACTCCAGGAGCGTGACCTCGAAGCCCGAGGCGACGGTCACGATGCCGTGCGAGTTGCAGGCCACGGCGAAGGCACTGTCGGCGAGCGCAGCCACCAGGCCGCCGTGGCACAACCCCCACCCGTTGATCATGTCCTCGCGGACGGTCATCGAGAGCGTGGCGGACCCCGCTCCCACGGAGACGATCGCCATGCCGAGCATCCGGCTGGCGGCGTCGCCCGCCCACATCGCGTCGGCGCTTCGTCGGGCCAGCGCGTCAGCGTTGTCGGTCGTCTCGGTCATGACCGTCCTCAGGCGTCGAAGTCGACGGTGACCTCGTCGGTCACCGGGTGGCTCTGGCACGTGAGCACGAAGCCGCGCTCCACCTCGCCGTCGTCGAGCGCATAGTTGCGCCGCATCTCGACCTCCCCCGCGGTCAGGTGGGCCCGGCAGGTGCCGCACACTCCCCCCTTGCACGCGAAGGGCAGGTCGGCCCGGGTCAGCTGGGCGGAGTCGAGGATCGACTGGTCCACCGGCATCGGTGACGTCGTGCTCCGCCCGTCGAGTACGACGGTCACGCTGCTCGTCTCGCCGGTGGCCACGACGTCCGGCCGGACCACCTCCGGAGGCGGCTCATCGACGTAGAACAGCTCGAAGTGCACCCGCTCCCGCGCGACCCCGAGCTCCTCCAGCACAGTGCGTGCATCGGCGATCATCCCGAACGGACCACACAGCCAGATGTGATCGACCGACCCGATCGGCACCAGCGCCGACAGCAGGCGGCGCAGCCGGGACGCCTCGAGGCGTCCGGAGAACAGCTCCACGTCCCTCGGCTCACGCGACAGCACGTGCACGAGGTCGAAGCGTGGGCCGAAGCGGTTCTTCAGGTCGGCGAGCTCCTCGGCGAACATCACCGAGCTCGTGGTGCGGTTGCCGTAGAGCATGGTCACCCGCGAGGACGGATGCGTCAGCACGGTCGAGGCGATCGAGAGCATCGGGGTGATCCCCGACCCAGCCGCGATGCAGAGGTGTCGCCCCCCGTCCGGGGAGGCGTGGAAGCTTCCCCGTGGAGTCTGCACCTCCACCTCGTCCCCTGGCCGTACCTCGTTGACCAACCACTCCGAGAACCTGCCCCCGGGGATCAGTCGGACACCCACGCGGGGCCGCTCCCCCGCCGGTGCGCAGATCGAGTAGTCGCGACGGTGGTCCTCCCCGTCGATCACCCGACGCAGGGTCAGCGACTGCCCGGCCTTGAAGTCGTAGGCCCCGCGCAGCTCGTCGGGGACCTGGAACGACACCGCGACAGCGTCATCGCAGAGCCGCTCGACGGCAGCCACCGCGAGCGTGTGGAAGGTGCCTCGCGTCGGACGCGCCTCAGGAACGGTCGAGACCATCAGATCTCCTTCACGTGCTCGAACGGCTCGAGGCAGGAGCTGCAGCGATACAGCGCCTTGCACGCCGTCGGCCCGAACTCCGAGGTCAGCTCGACCCGTTCGCTGGCGCACTGCGGACAGCTCAGGGCGCGACGCGTCGGCAGCAGCGAGATCGCGACCGGGCCAACGTTGACCGCGGCTGTGAGGGGAGCGGAGATCCCGTGCTCGGCCAGGGCCCGTCGACCCCGGGGCGTGATCCAGTCGCTGGACCACGCGGGCGTCAGGCTCACCCGGACGACTGCCGAGAGGCCCTCGTCGGCAAGACGATGCACCAGGTCATCACGCATGGTGGCCATCGCCGGGCAGCCGGAGTAGGTGGGTGTGATGGTGACGACGACCGTCTCGTCCTCCAGTGCGACCGACCGGAGGACGCCGAGGTCCGCGAGGGTCAGCATCGGCATCTCCGGGTCGGGGACCGAGCTTGCGAGGGCCCTGGCTTGTTCGAGGGTCTCCGCTCCCACTCTCACCACCGCCCCGTCGGGTGGGCCCGCGCGACCGACTGCATCTCCGCGAGCAACCGGGAGAAGGTCTCGGTGTGGCGGCCCCCTCGACCCATGCCACCGTTCACCGGTCCCACCTGCGGCAGGTCGGGCAGGTGGACGACGCTGGTCTCGAACACGTGCCTCAGCACTTCGGCGACCTCGTCGGCGACACCGGACGGATCGACGCCCACCCCTGTCGCAGCGACCACACGCTCGGTGTCCGTCGGCACGAACAGCTCGTCGTGCAGCCGCCACACCAGGCCGACCGCAGCCAGCAGCCGTGACCGCGACTCATCGGTGCCCTGCGCGAGCGTGAGGAACCATCGCCCTGCGTAGTCGCGGTGATAGGTGACCTCGTTGACGGCCTTGGCCGCGATCGCCGACAGCACCTGGTCGCGCGACGCCACCAGGCGATGCAGCAGCGCCAGCCGCCAGGTCGAGAACAACAGCAGCCGTGCGACTGTCGCCGCGAAGTCGCCGTTCTCGGCCTCGACCAGGCGCACGTTGCGGAACCCGGTGTCCGTCCGGAAGAACGCCAGCGCGTCCTCGGCGGGAACCGGCGAGCCCGCCGGCAGGGTGGGCACCACGGCCGGATCAGCCGCCGCCGCACGGGCGTAGAGCAATCGCGCCTGACCGAGAAGGTCGAGCGAGATGTTGGCCAGTGCGATGTCCTCCTCCAGGTCGGGCGCATGGCTGCACCACTCCGAAAGGCGGTGCGACAGCACGAGCGCGTCATCGCCGAGCATCAGGCAGTACGCCGCGAGCGGCGCGGGATCCACCCCGTCCGGGATGGTCGTGTCGACACCGGCGAGAGGGTCCTCGAAGTCGGTGCCGAAGGCCCACTGCGAGTCGTCCATCACGGTGTGGTGGTCGAGCAGCCCGGCGTACGCGGAGTCCCTGGGGTCGTCCATCACATGTGCGGGACGTCGTCGGGGATGGCGTAGAACGTGGGGTGCCGGTAGACCTTGTCCGCGCTGGGCGCGAACAGCGGGTCCTTCTCGTCCGGGCTGGAGGCAGCGATCGCGTCCGAGCGCACTGCCCAGATGCTGACTCCCTCGTTGCGCCGGGTGTAGACGTCGCGAGCGTGCCGCACCGCCATCTCGTCGTCGGCCGCATGCAGCGAACCCACGTGCACATGGTTGAGCCCGCGCTTGCCGCGCACGAAGATCTCGTAGAGCGGCCACTCGTCCTGAGGAGCCCGGTCACGAGGCGACTCGACGGGATCGTCGCTGCCGTGGGTCATGACGTCCTCCTTGCGGCGAAGGCGACGGCGGCCTCGCGGACCCAGGCGCCGTCCTCGTGGGCTCTGCGACGGTGCGCGATCCGCTGGGCGTTGCAGGGGCCGCTGCCCTGCACGACCGCGGCGAACTCCTCCCAGTCGGGCTGACCGAAGTCGTGGTGGCCGCGGTCCTCGTTCCACCTCAGGTCAGGGTCGGGGAGGGAGACACCGAGGGCCCGGGCCTGCGGAACACTCATGTCGACGAACTTCTGCCGGAGCTCGTCGTTGGTGTCCCGCTTGATCCCCCACGCCATCGACTGCGCAGTGTTCGGTGACTCCGCGTCGGGAGGGCCGAACATCATCAGCGCCGGCCACCAGAACCGGTCCACCGACTCCTGCACCATCGCTCGCTGCTCGTCGGTGCCACGCATCATCGTGGCGAGCAGCTCGAAGCCCTGCCGCTGGTGGAAGGACTCCTCCTTGCAGATCCGGATCATCGAGCGACCGTAGGGTCCGTACGACGTCCGGCACAGCGGCACCTGGTTGCAGATGGCCGCACCGTCGACCAGCCAGCCGATCGTGCCGACGTCGGCGTAGGACAGCGTGGGGTAGTTGAAGATCGAGGAGTACTTCTGCCGACCCTCGATGAGCATCTCGGTGAGGTCGCGACGCGAGGTGCCGAGCGTCTCGCAGGCGGAGTAGAGATAGAGCCCGTGACCGGCCTCGTCCTGGACCTTGGCGAGCAGGATCGCCTTGCGGCGCAGCGACGGCGCCCGGGTGATCCAGTTGCCCTCCGGCTGCATGCCGATGATCTCGGAGTGGGCGTGCTGGGCAATCTGCCTGACCAGGGTGCGTCGGTACTTCTCCGGCATCCAGTCACGTGGCTCGATCCGGTCGTTCCGTTCGATGGTCTCCTCGAAGCCGGCGAGCAGCCCGGCCAGCACCTCGGCCTCGCTCGTGAGCTGGGGCGTGCTCATCCGTCCTCCGTCAGGTGCAGAGACATTTACAGACCGATCGGTCAGTATTAGTCTGCCACGCGTAGGCACCTCCCGCAACGAAGGGGCGAAGATGCACCGAGTCACCATCCAGTACGCCGTGCCGGAGGATCCGGAGGCGTTCGACGAGCGCTACTTCGGCCACCACGTCGCCTTCGTCGCCCCGGTCCCGGGCATGCAGGCCTTCACGTGGTCCAAGCCGCGCCCCCTTGGCGGCCCACCGCGGGTCTACCTGGTCGCCCAGCTCGACTTCGAGGACGCCGCCGCCATGAAGGCGGCACTCGCCTCTCCTGAGATGCAGGCGGCGGGCGCGGATGCCGCCCAGCTCGGCGTGCCGATGACCATGTTCAGCGGGGAGGTCGTCCAGCCCTCGCTCGAGTGACCCCTCGCTCGCGGGCGTTTCGTCCCCCGGCAGCCGGGTACGGATCCCAGAGGTGGGGGACGAGGCGCCGGTGACGTGCGGGCGCCGCAACTAGGGAGCAACTCATGAAGTGGGTCATCATCATTGTGATCGTCCTGGCCGCCTTGGTGGCGGTGGCGTTGATCGCGTCAGCGATGAAACGCAAGAAGGACCATCTCGCGCGCGAACGCGCCGGCGAGCTCCGCTCGGACGCCGCGCAGACAGCGGCCGCCAAGCAGGAGCAGGAGGCTCGTGCCCGCGAGGCCGAGGCCGAGGCCGAGCGGGCGCGCGCCCAGGCGGACCAGCTCGATGCGCGAGCTGCCCAGGAGCGCACCTCCTACGACATGACCCGGGCCGAGCAGGAGGACGCTGTCCGCGAGGCCGATCGGCTAGACCCGGACGTCGACCACCGGTCCTCGGACTACCAGCCTGACCTGAACGGCGGGCCGACGCACCACCCGGACCCGACGCATCGCGAGGACCCGACGCACCACCCGGACCCGACGCATCACGAGGATCCGACGCATCGCGCCGACCCGGCACGCGGGCACCAGGACGACCTGGCCGCGTGGGAGCGCGAACAGGCCCAACGCGACCAGCTCTGACGGTCTGCGAGAGGCCGGGCACCGGACGCGTGCCCGGCCCGACGTGTGCCCGGATAACCCTGCGGTATCGAAATCTCGCAACTTCCCACGACAACTGCCGCCAACTGCTCTAGTGAGTGCCGTAGAGACCTCGCGACCTGCACCATCACCCGGCCGCGGGGCCAGTGCTGCCCCGGAAGGGTCCCGGGCGGGCCGGCGGAGGTGGAGCAATGGTGGCCAGGTCGCCCCATGCGCGTGTGGTCGGCCTGCTGCTGCTCATCAGCGTCCTGGGCTACTTCGCGACGTCCGCGGCACCGCCCGACACCCACGCTGCGGGGATGTGGCCGGTCGGTCTCGCCGCCGGGCTGCTGGTCACCGCCAGCCAACGGATGCTGCCGTGGGTGACCGGCATCCTCCTTCTCATCGCCTTCGGCAGCATCGCCCTGGGCGGTTACCCCACAGCGGTGGCAGCGGGGTTCGCCGTGAGCATCGCGGTCGAGGGGACAGTCACCCGGCACACGCTCGGCGCCGGACGGGGTGACCGCCGCCGGCTCAGCGACGACATCGACCTCGGCCGGTACACCCTCGCAGCAGGCCTGGGAGCCGCCACCGGCGCGGCGCTGTTCGCTCTCACCGCCGCAGCCACCGGCTTCGGATCCCCTGGGGGCGTGGCACTCGCGACCTTCGCCACCCACCTGGCCTCTCAGCTGATCCTGCTGGCCCTCTTCATGGAGAAGTCGCACCACCCCGGTGTCTCTGGATCCATCGAGCGGAGCATTCGCTGGGCCCTCGTGGTGGGGGTCACCTTCCTGGCCTTCATCACGACCCAGCTGCCGGCCGCCCTGTTCTTCATCCTGCCCCTTCTCGGCTGGGCGGCGCTGCGTGCCCCGATGCGCGAGGCCCTGTGGCAGCTGCTGGCCGTGGGAGTCGTCGCCAACACCCTGGTCCACCTCGGACGGGGCCCGTTCCTGGCTCTCGAGGTCCTGCGTGACGCTCCGGCAGAGCTCTCCGTCGTCCCCCAGCAGACGTTCATGCTCGGCTGCGCGCTGGTGTGCATTCCGTTCGCCATGACGGTGGACCGTCAACGCCGGAGCCAGACCGAGGCGGCGAACGGGCGGGAGCGGCTGCGCCGGATCGTCGAGGGCGCGACCAGCATGGCGATCATCGAGACGGATGCGCGGGGGCGGATCACGCTCTTCAACCCTGGTGCCCAGATGATCCTCGGCTACACCGAGGAAGAGGTACTGGGCCGGAGGGCAGAGATGTTCCACTCCAGCGCAGACATCGCCGACCAGGCCGAGCTCCTCGGCGTGGAGGCCGACCTGGTTCTCGTCGGCCTGGCACTCACCGCATCGGGAGCGGGTCCGCAGGACTGGCGCTACGTCGGAAAGGACGGCCACGTCCGGACGATGTCGATGTCGGTGTCCTCGATCGAGGACCACTCCGGCAGCATCGTCGGCTACCTGATCACCGCCGAGGACATCACCGAGCGGGTCCGCACGCAGGACGTGCTCGAGGCAGCACTGGTCACCGAACGTCGCGCGGTGGCCCAACTGACCGAGGTCGACCGCACCAAGGACGCGTTCGTCTCGAGCGTGAGCCACGAGCTGCGAACGCCGATCACGAACATCGTCGGCTTCCTCGAGCTGCTCCTCGACGGCGAGTACGGCGAGACCAGCGCTGTCCAGGCAGAGGCACTGGAACGCATCGACGCGAACAGCCATCGTCTGCTCGAGCTGATCGACGACCTCCTGACACTCTCGCGGATCGAGTCGCTGGACGTGGAGCTCGACCAGGCGCCGGTGGACCTGCGCGAGGTGGTCCGCCGGACCGGGGCGAAGGTGCGACTCGACCTGCACGGGCGCGACCACCGGCTCGACGTACAGCTGCCGAACCGACCGGTCGTGGTGCAGGGCGACGAGCACCACCTCGAGCAGATGGTGGCCAACCTGGCCACCAACGCGGTCAAGTTCACCCCGAACGGAGGCACCATAGTGCTGCGGCTGCGTACCGAGGGCGAGCAGTGCGCCATCGAGGTCCAGGACTCCGGCGTCGGCATCCCCCCGGACGAGCAGCCGCTGCTGTTCACCCGGTTCTTCCGGTCCACCTACGCCCAGGCCCAGGCGATCAAGGGCAGCGGACTCGGGCTATCCATCGCCAGCAGCATCGCGCACCGTCACGGGGCCAGGATCAGTGCCACCTCGACACCGCGCCGAGGCTCCGTGTTCACGGTGACCTTCGCACCAGCGGCCCTACGCGCCGTACCCGTCCCGCGTGGCCCTTCCTGACCGGGAACCTCCCGTCTGCAAGATCGGGCATTCGACATGATTCGTGCGTAGTTCTCATTTACCGTCGTACCCACGGCTGTCGGGACCCCGGTGGCCCTCGACCCGATGGTTCCACGACAGGACAAGCGCTTTGCGAGGCTCACGCTCGAACGCGTTGCTGGCCGCAGGCCTGTTGACGTGCGCGCTCCTCCTCGCGATCCACGCCCTGCGCCAGGCACCGGCCCCCGAGCTCGTTGCGCGGGCGTGGCCTGCGACCGGCCTGACCACCGTCGTGCTGATGCTCGCCCCGCCGCGCCATGCCCGCGCCCTCGCGGGCGTGGTTGCGCTGCTGTTCCTCTCCGCCTGCCTGATCGCCGGGCGGGGGCCGGCCTTCGCGGTCGGCTTCGGGCTCGCCAACGCCGTCGAGGCCCTGCTCGTGCTGCGCTGGCTCACTGGCTCCGAGGTGGACCGTCCGCAGCTGCGCACGTGGCGCGACTACCGGCGCTGGCTGCTGGGCATCGCCGTGGCGAGCTGCGCCGCGGGGGCGATCACGACGCTGACGATCGCTCTCACGGGCGGCGAGAACCTGTGGCGGCCGATGCTCTGGATCACCATCACCCACCTCGGTGCACTGACCGTGACCCTGCCACTGTTCATGGGCCAGCCCCAGGAGAGGCTGAGCGTCTCGCCGCTGGAGATCATCAGCCACCTCGCCCTGCTCACCCTGGGTGCTGCCGCGTGCCTGAACGCCGACGACTCCGAGCCGGTTGCCTTCCTGCTCCTGCCGCTCCTGCTCTGGGCTGCTGCCCGCTTCCGCCCACGCTGGGCCAACCTGGAGCTGCTCGGCGTGGCCATCGGAATGGCGGCCCTCACCACCCTGGGGCGTGGGCCCTTCACCGACGTCACCGAGACCTCGTCGGTGCTGGCGATCGCCGCCAGCTCGCAGACCTTCGTCGCCGTCGGTGCCATCACCTCGGTGGCGTTCTCGGTCGCCATGGGCACCGTGCGCGACTCGCTGCGTCGGATCCGGGAGAACGAGGTGCAGCTCGCGCAGCTCCTCGACTCCGCCAGCGGTACGGCGTTCATCGCCACCGACCTCGACGGGCTGATCACCTGGTTCAGCCCGGGCGCCGAGCAGCTCCTCGGCTACAGCACCGAGGAGGTCGTCGGTCGGATCACCCCGATGCCCTTCCACGAGGGCCGTGAGCTCGCGGCCCGCGCACATGACCTGGGTATCGACGCCGCCGGCTACGCAGCCGTGACGCGACTCGTCGAACGTGGAGCCGAGCAGGACACCCAGGACTGGACCTACGTCCGCCGGGACGGAAGTCGACTGACCGTCTCACTCAGCGTGACCGCAGTGCGCGACGCCAACGGCCGGCCACAGAGCTACCTGAGTGTCGTGCGCGACGTGACCGACCGCCGGGCTGCCGAGCAGGCACTGGTCTTCGCGCTGGACAAGGAGCGCGAGACCAACCGGCGGATGCTCGAGCTCGACCACGCCAAGAACGAGTTCGTCTCGGCCGTGAGCCACGAGCTGAGGACTCCACTGACCAGCATCTTCGGCTACACCGAACTGCTCTCCGAGGACCTCTCCGGCAACCTGACCGACGAGCAGCACCAGCTCGTGGAGCGCATCGAGCGCAACGGCGAGCGGCTCCTGCACCTGGTGGAGGACCTCCTCACGCTGGCCCGGGTCGAGGACGGCAGCCTGGCCCTGGACCGGGTCAGCACCGACCTGCGCGATGCCGTGCGGGTCTGCACCGACGAGGTCTCGCACGCCGCCCACCAGAGCCGCGTGACGATGCGGGTCCTGATGCCCTCCGAGCCGGTGCTGCTCGTGGGCGACCCGGCCTACCTGGAGCGGTTGGTGCTCAACCTGGTCAGCAACGCGGTGAAGTTCACCAGCGCGGGCGGCTCGGTGGAGGTCAGCCTGACGGTCAGCGGCGACGTCGCCGAGCTGAACGTCAAGGACACCGGCATGGGCATCCCGGTCGAGGAGCAGAGCCGCCTGTTCCAGCGCTTCTTCCGCTCCTCACTCGCCACCCAGCACGCCATCCAGGGCACCGGGCTGGGCCTGCACATCGTTCGCTCCATCGCCGAGGCGCACCACGGCCGGATCGACTTCGAGTCGATGCCAGGGGTCGGGACGACGTTCACCTTCATCGTGCCGCTGACCGACCCGGCTGCCGTCGTACCGCTGGAGGTCTCAGCACCCCCGTCCCACCGGGCCGAGGAGCCACAGCTCGAGGACGCGAACGATCAGCCGTCCAGGGTGGGGTCCAGAGACTCCCGGAGGTAGGGGATGGTGAGGCGTCCACCCTGCTCGATGTCGATGGGTGCGAGGCTCACTTGACCATCTTGCGCACGAGCACGAAGAGGGCGACGGCCCCGGCCACTCCCCCGGCCACCTTGAGGATGTTGTCCTGGCGCGGTGCACCGCTGGGGTCCACGAAGTAGGCCTTCACCGAGGCGATCTCGCGCCGCATGATCGTCTTGGGGCTGGCTCTGTAGACGAGCTCGTCGATCGTGGCGCCGAGACGCTCGCGAGTCTGCTCGATCTCGTTCTCGAGGGACGACACCTGGTCGGACACAGTCCTTGGCTCCTTCTCCGTGATGCCTGCCGCCGAGCCCTCGGGACGGGGCAGGCGGTCAGGCAGGAAGGTTACCAATGCCCGGGATGGACGCCGGATCGAACCCGAACGGCAGCTCGAGCCGGTGGCGGCGCATCAGCTCCTCGTCGGTCAGCAGGTCGTAGGTCGCGCCGTCTGCCACCACCTGCCCGTCATGGAGTACGACGGACCGCGGGCACAGCTCGAGGGCGTAGGGCAGGTCGTGGGTGACCATCAGGACGGTGACGTCGAGCGAGCGGAGGATGTCGGCGAGCTCGCGGCGCGAGGCCGGGTCGAGGTTGGACGAGGGCTCGTCGAGCACCAGGATCTCCGGCTCCATCGCGAGGACCGTCGCAACGGCGACCCGTCGTCGCTGGCCGAAGGAGAGGTGGTGCGGCGGACGGTCGGCGAAGTCCGCCATGCCGACCATCTCGAGAGCACCCATCACCCGATCCTCGAGCTCGGCACCACGTAGACCCATGTTGGCGGGACCGAACGCGACGTCTTGTCGCACCGTGGCCATGAACAGCTGGTCGTCCGGATCCTGGAACACGACGCCCACGCGGCGACGGATCTCCTTGAGGTTCGTCTTCTCCACGGCGAGCCCGGAGACCGCAACGGTGCCCGCACCCGCGTTGAGGATGCCGTTGAGGTGCAGCACGAGGGTGGTCTTGCCGGCGCCGTTCGGACCGAGCAGCGCCACCCGCTCCCCCTCGTGCACGTGCAGGTCCACCCCGAACAGCGCCTGGTGACCGTCCGGGTAGGCGTGTGCGAGCCCCCGGACGTCGAGCACCGGAACAGCCATCAGTGCGCCGTCTCGAGCTCGTGGTCGCCGGTGGTGAGGCGCGGCGAGGCGCTGGGCAGGGTGCCGTCGTACCCACGAGCGAGCATGGCGAGGTGCACCCGTTCGCCTCGCTCGTAGGAGCGGATGAACAGCGAGCCAAGCGACCGCGCGAGCACCGGCCAGTGACGCGGTGACCGGGGGTCGCAGCCACGCGAGCGCATGGCGGTGATCATCCGGCCCATCTCCGCCGTGACGACGTGGAGGTAGCGCAGCATGAAGCCCATGATCTGCACCATCAGGTCGGGCATCCGGAGACGCCGGAGGCCGGCGAGGGCGTCCTGTGGATCCGTGGTGGCGGCGAGCGTCAACGAGGCGAGTACACCGATGGTGCCCTTGGCGAGCAGGCCCCAGGCCGCCAGCAGCCCGGGCTCGGAGACCGAGAGGCCGAACACCTCGATCCTCGGACCCTCCGCGATGAACGGCACCAGCACCGCGAAGAGCACGAAGGGCGTCTCGATCAGCATCCGCTTCGCGAGGTAGCCGAACGGCACCCTGCTCAGCAGCACCACCCCGAGCAGGACCAGCAGGTAGCCCGCGAAGACCGGGAACCACTCCCTCGGAGTGGCAACCACGACGAGCATGAAGCTGATCAGAGCCACCAGCTTCAGGTGCGCCGGTGCCCGGTGGACCACGCTGAACCCCTGGTGGCCAGGGGCGGGCAGCCCGTGGCTGTGCCCGGCGCCCATCTAGACCCTCGACGTCGTCGGGGCATCCTGCTCGGTGCCGGCGCTGTCGTCGTGGCGTCGACGCAGGACCCGGAAGACGCCGAACGAGATGCCGAGCACGAGCAGGCAGCCGACGACGCCCGCGACTCCCCCGCTGATGCGAGGGTCGTCGATGCCCTTGGTGGAGTAGCCGGCGAGCGGGCCGTCCGCTGTCGCTGAGTCCTTGCCCGTCTCCAGGAACCCGGTCTCGCCTGCCACGAACTCCAGCCCGTCGGGGTGCGAGCTCGCGTAGTAGCTGGCCCCCCCGGCCACCAGGAGACCGACGACGAGGAGAGCGGCGAAGAAACGGCGAGAGCTCACGCGGACTCCCCCTTCCGGGCCGGCTCACGGATCTCGAGGGCGCGGGCACGCAGGGCCGAGCGGGCGCCGTAGACCAGGTCGGGGCGTACGCCGACGACCGAGGCGATGACGAGGAACGTGATGATCGCCTCGCCGACCCCGATGACGGCGTGCCAGGACACCATCGCCACGAGCACCCTTCCGGCGTCGACGGGGGCGGTCCCGCCGAGGGTGAACAGCAACGAGAACACGGACGCGGCCACGGGGACGCTGAGCAGCGCGGCGATCGCTGCGGCGGGAGCGACGACACCGAGCCGGTCGGGCAGCACCGCACGGAGGGCCTTGAAGACCAGCCAGCCGACACCGACGCCGACCAGCGCCATCAGCGTGATGTTGGTGCCGAGGGCAGTGATCCCGCCGTCGGCCATGAACAGTCCCTGGACGAGCAGCACGGTGCTCAGGCAGAGGACGGCGGTCCACGGACCTGCCAGCACGGCGGCCATCGCTCCCCCGAGCAGATGGCCACTGGTGCCGGCGCCGACCGGGAAGTTCATCATCTGACCGGCGAACACGAACGTCGCGACGAGACCGGCCATGGGCGCGGTACGGTCGTCGAGTTCTCGCCGGGCTCCCCTCAGGGCCAGCGCAAGTCCGCCGACCGCGACGACCCCGGTCGCGATGGAGGTCGGGGCGTCCAGGAAGCCGTCGGGAACGTGCACGTGGACCACCCTACGTTATTGCAAGTAGTTCGCAAGAAGACAATCCCGTTGACCAGGAGCGACCTTCGTGACCGAGACCCAGAAGCCTGCCGGCCGCCTCTCCGCCGGCGATCCGGCGCCAGACTTCACGCTGCCCACCGACACCGGCGAGGACGTCTCGCTGTCCGGCCTTCGCGGGCGCAAGGTGATCGTCTACTTCTACCCCGCAGCGATGACGCCGGGCTGCACCACCCAGGCCTGCGACTTCACCGACTCCCTCGACTCCCTGCAGGCCGCGGGCTACGAGGTCATCGGGATCTCGCCCGACAAGCCGGCCAAGCTTGCGAAGTTCAGGGAGCGGGACTCCCTCTCGATCACGCTGGCCGCGGACGAGGACAGGACGGTGATGAACGCCTACGGCGCGTTCGGGGAGAAGAAGCTCTACGGCAAGGTCGTCCAGGGCGTGATCCGGTCCACGATCGTGGTCGACGAGGACGGCCTCGTGTCGCTGGCGCAGTACAACGTCAAGGCCACCGGCCACGTCACCAAGCTGCGCCGGGACCTCCGCCTCCCCTGACGGGCACGCCCCTAGACTGTCCGCCGCAGGGCCGAAGTGGTGGAATTGGCAGACACGCAGGTCTTAGGAACCTGTGCCTTCGGGCGTGGGGGTTCAAGTCCCCCCTTCGGCACCCAGTCGTTCGCACACGCCAGGGCGGTCGAGCCCCTACAGTCCGAGCATGGACTCCGCGCTCACCACCGTCGGGCTGCCCATCGCCCTCGCGATCATCATGTTCGGACTCGGGCTCGATCTGACCATCAACGACTTCCGTCGGGTCGGCCGCCACCCGCGTGCGGTGGCCGTCGCGCTGTCCTGCCAGCTGATCCTGCTGCCGGCGGTCTGCTTCGGACTGGTCGTGCTGCTGGACCTGCCCGCGCTGCTCGGCATCGGCATGATGCTGCTGGCGGCATCCCCCGGCGGGACGAGTGCGAACCTGTTCAGCCACCTGTTCCGCGGCGACGTGGCGCTGAACATCACGCTGACGGCGATCAACTCGGTGATCGCCCTGTTCACGCTGCCGCTCGTGGCCGGCCTGGCGATCAGGTACTACGACCGCGGTGACGACGTCTCGCTTCCCTTCGGCGAGGTCGTGCAGGTGTTTGCCATCGTGCTGATCCCGGTGGTGATCGGGATGGTGGTGCGCGCCCGCGCCGTGTCCTTCGCGGGTCGGATGGAGCGGCCCGTGCGGATCGGCTCGGCGCTGATCCTGGCAGTGCTCGTCCTCGGCATCCTGCTGGACCAGAGCGAGAACGTCGGGGAGTACCTCGCCGATGTCGGCCTGGCGGCCGGTCTGTTCTGCGCCATCAGCCTGGTGGTCGGGTACGTCGTGCCCAAGGCGGCCGGGATCTCGGAGGACCAGGCGATCGCCTCGTCGATGGAGATCGGCGTGCACAACGCGACGCTGGCCATCTTCGTGGCCGTGGAGGTGCTCGACGAGACCGAGGTCTCGATCCCGGCCGCGGTGTACTCCATCTTCATGTTCGTCTTCGCCAGCATCTGGGGGTCGTTCGTCGCCCGCCGGTCGCGCGTTGCCGTCAGCTCCTGATCAGATCCGCCACGACGGGCGCGATCGCGCGCACCGACCTGCCCCGGTGGGAGATCAGGTCCTTCTCCTCCGCGGTCATCTCCGCCGTGGTGAGCTCACCCTCCTGGTCGTCGGCGACGAAGAGGACGTCGTAGCCGAACCCACCGTCACCGCGCATCTCGCGGATCACCTGCCCGGTCATCTCCCCGTGCACCACGTGTTCGTCGATCCCACCGTCAGCTGTGGGGAGGGCCAGGGCCACCACGGCCCTGAAGGCTGCCCCACGCCGCTCGTCGGGGACGTCCGCCAGCTGTTCGAGGAGCAGCCTGTTGTTGGCCAGGTCGTCCTTGGCGGTCCCGGCCCACCTCGCCGAAAGCACGCCGGGCATGCCGTTGAGGGCGTCCACGAACAGCCCGCTGTCGTCGGCCACAGACGGGAGTCCGGTCGCGCGGACTCCGGCACGCGCCTTCAGCAGGGCGTTCCCCTCCAAGGTCGGCTGGTCCTCCACCGGCTCGTCGTACGCGGGCACGTCGTCGAGCCCGAGCACCTGGACACCGGGCGCGCCGGCCTCCCGGAACGCCTCGTCGAGGATCCGCCGCATCTCCTCGATCTTCCTGGGATTGCGGGAGGCGAGGAAGACCCGCGGAGCCTCAGCCAAGGTCGATGGCCTCCCCTTGCATCCGGGTGAGGTCGGCGCAACCCTTCTCCGCGATGGTCAGCAGGGCGTCGAGCTCGGCGCGGTCGAAGGTGGCACCCTCGGCGGTCCCCTGCACCTCCACGAAGCTGCCGCCACCTGTCATCACGACGTTCATGTCGGTCTCGGCGCGGACGTCCTCCTCGTAGGGCAGGTCGAGCCGCGGAACGCCGTCGATGATCCCGACGGAGACGGCCGCCACTGAGCCGGTCAGTGGTTCCCCGGCCAGCGATCCCTGTGCCTTGAGGTGGGCCACGGCGTCCGCAAGTGCAACGTAGGCACCCGTGATGGCGGCCGTGCGGGTGCCACCGTCGGCCTGGAGGACGTCGCAGTCGAGCACGATCGTGTTCTCGCCGAGTGCCCTGTAGTCGATGACCGCTCGCAGCGAGCGCCCGATCAGCCGGGAGATCTCGTGGGTGCGACCACCGATGCGGCCCTTGACCGACTCCCTGTCAGAGCGGGTGTTCGTGGCCGACGGGAGCATGGCGTACTCGGCCGTGACCCAGCCCAGGCCGGACCCCTTGCGCCAGCGCGGCACGCCCTCCGAGGCGGACGCCGCACACAGCACGCGGGTGCGGCCGAACTCGACGAGCACCGAACCCGCCGGGTGGTCCTGCCAGTGGCGGGTGATCTTGATCGGTCGGAGCTCGTCGTCGGCGCGGCCGTCAGCACGTGCTGAAGTCCCAGGAGATGTCATGACGCGACCCTACCGACGGCGTACGACGCTCAGGTCGGCCGCCAGCCGACGGCTACTTCAGCTCGGCGCGCAGCACCCGGATCAGGCCGGCCAGGAAGGGCAGCACCACCCAGATCAGGGTGCCGGTCGCGAGCTGGCCCCACTGCTCCCCGGTCAGGTTCACCCCGCTGAACAGCGGTTGCTGGGAGGTGCCGAGGTCGACCCACGGGGCGATGTCGCTGAGCGCGGACCAGAGCGAGGCCACGATGGAGAACGCGATCGGCAGCACGAAGTAGCTCACGATCGCTGCGGCGCTGTTCAGGAAGATCAGCCCGAAAGCGAGACCCTGCAGCACGCCGGTGACCTGGAGCAGAGCGAACTTGGCGAAGTCGTCGGGGCCGATGTTCGTCCACGCGTCGGGTCCGCCACTGAGCACGGTCCCGATGACGGCGAACATGATCGCGATCACCACCGCGAGCACCCCGTAGGCGAGGGCGGCCAGGACCTTGGCGGCGATCACCTTGCCGCGGTGCGGCTCCAGGGTGAACGTGACCATCCCGGTGCGCTGGCTCCACTCCTGCGTGACCAGCAGGATGCCGAGCACGGGCAGCAGGAAGCCCTGCGGGGTCGCCATGATCCCCATGAAGTTGGTGAACGTCCGATCGCTCTTCTCGGCGGTCAGCATGAAGATCACCGTGATCAACGCCGTGATCGCGACGATCGCGATGATCAGCCACAGTCCGGCCCGGGTGTCGACCATCTTGCGCATCTCGACCTTGACCAAGCGGGTGAGCGGCACCTTGGAGGTGGTGCTCAGGTCCAGGCTGTGACGCTGCTTCTCGACGGGGACGGTGGTCATACCTGCACTCCTTCAGCGGTGATGCTGTCGCGTTGGTCGTCCGAGGTCAGCTGGAGGAACATCTCCTCCAGGCCCGCACCCTCGGCTCGTTTCAGCTCGGCGAGGACGACTCCGGCAGCGGCGGCGGCCCGTCCGACCTCGATCGGCTCGGACTCGGAGCGGAACCCGCCGTCACCCGACGGCAGCGCCACGATGTTGGCTGCCTGCAGGGCCCGCTGGAGAGCGGCGGGGTCCTCAGGCTTCACATAGGTGCCGGCAGTGTGCAGCAGTTCGGCCTTGGTGCCCTTGGCCACGATCTTGCCGCTGCCGATCAGCACCATCTCGTCGGCGATCATCTCCACCTCGTGCAACAGGTGCGAGGAGAGCAGCACGGTGCCGCCCTGGCCGGCGAAGTTGCGCAGCAGCCCGCGCATCCAGTGGATGCCGGCCGGATCGAGCCCGTTGACCGGCTCGTCGAGGATCAGCACGGAGGGGTCGCCCATCAGGGCGTTGGCGATACCGAGCCGCTGGCGCATGCCGAGCGAGTAGTTGCGCACCCGCCGCTTGGCCTCCGCTCCGGAGAGACCCACCAGCGTCAGCATCTCCTCGACGCGCTCCTTGGACATGCCCATCGTGTCCGCGGACAGCCGGAGCACCTCACGGCCGGTGCGGCCGGCGTGCTGGGCCGACGCATCGAGCAGGACGCCGACGTGGCGCGAGGGGTTGGGGATGTCGGAGAAGCGGTGCCCGCCGATCAGTGCCTCACCCCCGTCCTGCGGGGTCAGCCCGACCATGATGCGCATGCTCGTGGACTTCCCCGCGCCGTTGGGGCCGAGGAATCCGGTGACTTTTCCTGACTGGGCGACGAAGGAGACGTCGTTCACCGCGGTGAACTGGCCGTATCGCTTCGTCACGTTCTCGATCGAGATCATGTCGCCATCATGGCGGAGGAGACCCTCGGGCCTCCAATCCGGCACGCCCCGGACCCGCAACTCCTCACACGTCGTACGTCGTGCCCGGTCTGGCCAGCTCCACGGGGCCGTCGTAGGTCCCGACAGCCTCGGCGAGGACCTTCTCGGGGTCGTGCCACGGCGGGATGTGGGTGAGCAGCAGCCGGCGCGACCCGGCGTCGGTCGCGGTGCCGCCCGCCTCGGCGCCCGTCAGGTGGAGGTCCGGAGGGTTGGGAGCACCCTCCATGAACGATGCCTCACACAGGAACAGGTCAGCGTTGCGCGCGGTGTCCTCGAGTCCCGGGCACCTGCCGCTGTCGCCGGAGTAGGCCAGCGTGCGGCCGCCGGCTTCCACCCGCAGGGCGTACGCCGTGACGGGGTGGACGACGCGTCGCACACTCACGGTGAACGGGCCGAACGCCACCGCATCGGGTCCGTAGGGGAGGAACTCGAACTCCTCGTTCATCCCGGGGTCCTCGTCGAGGTCGTAGGCCTTGGCCATCCGACGGGCCGTGTCCTCCGGCCCCCAGACCGGGATCCGCGGGAGCGCGCCGGCGGGGTGGTACTTGCGCATCACGTAGTAGCCGCACAGATCGAGGCAGTGGTCGGCGTGCAGGTGGGAGATGAACACCGCGTCGATCGCGCTGGCGTCGGCGTACTTCTGCAGCGACCCGAGGGAGCCGTTGCCCATGTCGAGCAGCACCCTCCAGGTGCGGCCGTCGTGCTCGGCCTCGAGCAGGTAGCAGCTCGCCGATGACTCAGGCCCCGGGTAGGAACCGGAGTTGCCGATCACGGTGAGTCTCATCCCGCCTCCATCGTCCAGACGCCACCCACGAACTGGGTGACGCTGTCGAGCTCGGGGCCGAGAAAGCGTCGACCGGTGGTCGCGAACTCCTGGGGCTGTCCGGTGGTCAGGAAGCGGTGCTGGGGTGGCAGCCCCGGCGCGTTCTCGATGCCGTGCTGCACCAGCATCCGGTAGACGTCCTTGGCGCACTCCTCCGCGCTGCTGACCAGGGTGACCCCGTCCCCCATCACCATCGAGATGACCCCCGTCAACAGGGGGTAGTGGGTGCAGCCGAGAATCACCGTGTCCACCCCGGCCTCGATCAACGGGTCGAGGTATTCGTGGGCGACTGACCGGAGCTCGGGGCCGCTGGTGATCCCTCGCTCCACGAACTCCACGAAGCGAGGGCAGGCCCGGGTCGAGAGGGTCACCTGGGGCGCCGCCGCGAAGGCGTCGTCGTAGGCGAGCGAGCCGGCCGTGGCCTGCGTGCAGATGACGCCGATGCGACCACTGCGGGTGGCGGCGACCGCGCGCCTGGTGGCGGGCAGGATCACCTCGACGACCGGTACGTCGTACCTCTCCCGGGCGTCACGGAGCATCGCGGCGCTGGCCGAGTTGCAGGCGATGACGAGGGCCTTGACGCCTTGGTGGACGAGGTGGTCGAGGCACTCCAGGGCGTACTCGCGAACCTCTGGGATCGGTTTGGGCCCGTAGGGCTGGCGCGCGGTGTCGCCGAGGTAGACAACTGCCTCGTGGGGCAGCTGGTCCATCACGGCACGCGCGACGGTGAGCCCACCGAAGCCCGAGTCGAAGATCCCGATGGGCGCGTCAGTCACACCCTGCAGGCTAGTGGTCAACATCGGCATCCGGGCGATTAGCGACGCAGGTCACTCTGGCCAGGTCAGGACCGGCTTCCGCGGAGCACCCACCACAGCCCGACGACCGGCAGCACGAGCGGGATGTAGCCGTAGCCGGCACCGAAGTCCGACCACACCGTGGCGGCGGGATAGTCCTCGGGCACCACCAGGCTGGTGACACCCACGGTGAGCACGCCGACCAGCTCGATGCCCACCGCGGCCAGAGCCAGACCACGACGACCGGTCGCCAGGGCGAAGGTCGCGACGAGGTAGACGACGGCCGCGAACGCACTGAGAGCGTAGGGAACTGGCGCCTGCCCGGCGTCCGTCGCCAGCTGCAGGGTGGAACGCCCGGTGGCGGCGAGCGCGAAGGTCCCGTAGACGAACACCAGGACTCGGCCGAACCCCCTGACGGTCGACCGCTCGGCCACCCCTTCGACCGGCCGGTCAGCCACCTGCGGCCCAGACGTCGGCCAGGCGCACGAACATGAAGGGCACCACCAGGACCGCGACCAGCAGCACTGCTGTCCCGCCGCGCGACCTCTCCCCCGAGGACCAGACGACGCCCGCCGGGATGATCAGCACCGCACCGAGCAGGTAGCCGACGTACTCCCACACCGGGACCCCCGCCGGAGCGTCGTTGGTGACCCGGACGATCCCTACGACCGCGTGCACGATCATCGCGACCGAGAGCACCGCCATCACGTTGAGCAGCGTCTTGTCCGGGCTACGGTCACGGACGAGCAGGACCACGAGCCAGAGCGCGGCGAGCAGGCAGAGCGTGGTCAGGACCAGCTGGAACGGGATCATGGGAGTCGCTCAGGCCCAGAGCTGGCCCTCGAGGCGCTCCTCGGCCTCGTCGACAGTGCCCTCGTAGGCGCCGGTGGAGAGGTATTTCCAGCCACCGTCACAGACGACGAACGCGATGTCGGCACGTTCCCCGGCCTTGACCGCCTTGGCCGCCTGGCCGAGCGCAGCGTGCAGGATCGCGCCGGTCGAGATACCGGCGAAGATGCCTTCCTGCTCGAGGAGCTCCCGGACCCGGCGTACGGCGTCACGCGGGCCGACCGAGAAGCGCGAGTCGATCAGTGATTCGTCGTAGAGCTCGGGGACGAAGCCCTCGTCCATGTTGCGCAGGCCGTAGACGAGCTCGCCGTAGCGCGGCTCGGCCGCGACGATCCTGACCTCCGGCTTGTGCCTGCGGAAGAAGCGGCCGACCCCCATCAAGGTGCCTGTGGTGCCCAGACCGCCGACGAAGTGTGTGACGTCGGGCAGGTCGGCGAGGATCTCTGGACCGGTGCCCTCCTCGTGGGAGAGTGCGTTGGCCTCGTTGCCGTACTGGTAGAGCATCACCCAGTCGGGGTGCTCCTCCGCGATGCCCTTGGCCTTGCGCACCGCCTCGTTGGAGCCACCCGCCGCCGGCGAGGAGACGATCTCCGCCCCCCACATGCGCAGCAGCTGGCGCCGCTCCTCTGAGGTGTTCTCGGGCATCACGCAGACCAGGCGGTAACCCTTGAGCTGGGCGGCCATCGCCAGCGAGATGCCGGTGTTGCCGCTGGTGGGCTCCAGGATGGTGCAACCCGGACGCAGGACACCATCCTTCTCCGCCTGCTCGATCATCTTCAGCGCCGGCCGGTCCTTGATCGAGCCGGTCGGGTTGCGATCCTCGAGCTTGGCCCACAGCCGCACGTCGGGCGAGGGGGACAGCCTCGGCAGGCCGATCAGCGGGGTGCCGCCGACCGAGTCGAGGAGGTTGTCGAAACGCATCAGCTCTCGGTGACCCGGCCCGGGAGGGGAGCCGGTCGAGACCCGCCGGCCACGGCTGGGAGCACGACGACCTGGTCACCGTCGGCGACCTCGGTGCCGAGGCCGCCGGTGAACCGGACGTCCTCGTCGTTGACGTAGAGGTTGACGAAGCGGCGCAGGTCGGACTGACCGTCCTTCGCCTCGATGAGGCGCTCCTTGAGGCCGGGGTGCTTGTCCTCGAGGTCGTCGATGAGCTCGGTCAGGGTCGTGCCTGACGCCTCGACCGACTTCTCCCCTCCCGTGTAGGTGCGCAGGATGGTCGGGATGCGGACCTCGATGGCCATGGTCACTCGCTCTCGTTCTGCTGGTTCAGCTGGTGGGCAGGCTCGTCGGTGCCGGGGGTCACGAGGACCTCTTCCTCGGTCACCTCGCCGTCGATGATTCTGTAAGACCTGAACTCCACAGGCCCCTCACTATTCCCGTGCTCACGTGTGCTGACGAGCACATAGTGCGCACCCGGCTCGCTGGCCAGCCCGATGTCGGTGCGGCTCGGGTAGGCCTCGGTCGCGGTGTGGGAGTGGTAGATCACCACCGGTTCCTCGTCCCTGGTCCACATCTGCTTGTAGAGCGCGAGCAGCTCTCCGGAGTCGAACTCGTAGAAGGTCGGCGAGCCGGCGGCGTTGATCATCTCCACGAGGCGTTCGGCGCGGTCGCTCCCCTCCGGCCCGGCGACGATGCCGCAGGCCTCGTCCGGGTGGTCCCGCTTGGCGTGGGCGACGATCGCGTCACGGGTGGCGGCGGTGATGGTGAGCACGCCCTCCAGCCTAGGTGAGCACGGCGTCGTGCGCCGACGAGGCCCGGAGTGCGAACACCCGCAGCGAGGCCGCCGTCAGCGGACGGACTGGATCAATGTCTCCTGCAGGTAACCCAGCCAGTCGTAGATGTCGTGGACCTGGGACCGGGGATCCTCGTCGTCCAGGGCGAGCCAGTAGTCCTCGTCGCCCTCTTCGACGCCCAGTCGGGTCGCGATCGCCAGACGCATGTCGGTGAACGACCGCATCCAGGTCAGCGCATCGTTCTCGTCGAGCTCGACGTCGATGAACGTCCCGTCCTCCGGCGTCGTGGTCAGGCCCGACTCCTCGAGGGCGTCGATGATGGCGGCCGCAGCGCCGGCCTTGCCGTCACGCAGCGTGCTCTCGGTGAACCTGCGGAAGTCTCCCGCAGCCTCCTCGTCGTCGGGGTACGCCGTGGGGAACAACCGCGCCAGCACCGGGTCGTCCGGTTCGGTGGTGGGTCCGGAGAAGTCGAGCAGGCTCTCGAGCGAGTCGGTCTCGTGCCCGGCCGTGGCCGACTCGTTGCGGAGCAGCTCGATCAGCTGGCCGGCGAGTGAGCGCAGCAGGTCGGCCTCGAACGCGGTGAACGTGGCCAGGCTGGCTCCGCTCCGCCGGTGGCGCCTGAAGCCACTCAAGGGGTGTCGGCCTTCTGCATGGTGGCCCACAAGCCGTACTCGTGCATCGCCTGGACGTCGCGCTCCATGGCCTCCCGGGTGCCTGTGGAGACGACCGAACGGCCGTCCTCGTGCACCTCCATCATCAGCTTCTCGGCCTTCTTCTTGGCATAGCCGAAGTATTTCTGGAACACGAAGGTGACGTAGGACATCAGGTTGACGGGGTCGTTCCACACGATCGTGACCCAGGGGCTCGCGAGCTCGGTGATGTCGTCGACCTCGGGGTCCTCGAGCTCGACCGGGGAAGTGGACACACCGTCATTGTGCACGTCGGTCACTAGGGTGATCCGATGAGCACCTCCATCGGGGCGTCGACGGCGCTACTGACCGACCACTACGAGCTGACGATGCTCCAGGCGGCCATCGGCTCGGGTGCCGCGAACCGCAGCTCGGTCTTCGAGCTGTTTCCCCGAAGGCTGCCGCCGGGCCGCCGCTACGGGGTGGTCGCCGGCGTCGGGCGAGCCCTGGATGCCATCGAGCACTTCCGGTTCACCGACTCCGAGATCGACTTCCTCCGGACGGAGAAGGTGGTCGACGAGCCGACCCTGGAGTTCCTCGCCGACTACCGGTTCGGTGGCGACATCTGGGGTTATCCCGAGGGCGAGACCTACTTCCCCTACTCCCCCCTCCTCGTCGTCGAGTCGTCGTTCGCCGAGGCGGTGCTGCTCGAGACGGTGCTGCTCTCGATCTACAACCACGACGCCGCGATCGCCTCCGCCGCCTCCCGGATGACCTGGGCCGCCGGCGACCGGCCGTGCATCGAGATGGGCTCGCGGCGTACACACGAGTGGGCGGCCGTCGCGTCGGCCAGGGCGGCGTACGTCGCCGGGTTCACCGCCACCTCCAACCTCCGGGCCCGTCAGCAGTACGACGTGCCGTCGACGGGCACCAGCGCGCACTCCTTCACCCTGCTCCACGACACCGAGGCCGACGCCTTCCGCGCGCAGGTGCAGACGCTGGGCAAGGGGACCACGCTGCTCGTCGACACCTACGACATCGTCGAGGCGGTCCGGCTGGGGGTCGAGATCGCCGGCCCGGAGCTCGGGGCGGTGCGCATCGATTCCGGCGACCTGGGGGTGCTCGCCCACCGGGTGCGCGCCCAGCTCGACGAGCTCGGTGCCCCGGACACGAAGATCATCGTCACCTCCGACCTCGACGAGTTCGCGATCGCCGGACTCGCCTCGGCGCCGGTCGACGGTTACGGGGTCGGCACCGAGCTGGTCACCGGCAGCGGCCACCCCACGTGCGGGTTCGTCTACAAGCTGGTTGCCCGTGAGGACGCCAGCGGCCAGGTCGTGGGTGTCGCGAAGAAGAGCAAGGACAAGATCTCGATCGGCGGCCGGAAGTACGCCCTGCGCAGGGTGTCCGGCGCCGGCGTGGCGGAGGCGGAGGTCCTCGGCATCGGGCGCCCGGCCAACGATGACGGCGACGACCGACCGCTCCTGGTCCCCCTCGTCCGCAACGGCGAGGTGGTCGGGCGCGAGCCACTCGGGGCCAGCCGCGAGCGTCACCTTCGATCGCGTGCGGAGCTGCCCCTGGTCGCTCGGCAGCTGTCCCGGGGCGACCCCGTGATCGAGACGATCTTCGAGGGCTTCGAGTAAATTCGCCTCATGAAGCAGGCTCTGATCGTGGTGGACGTGCAGAACGACTTCTGCGAGGGCGGGTCACTCCCCGTCGCCGGTGGTGCGCGGGTTGCGAGTGACATCGCCGAGCTGTTGCACCACTGGACGCGGAAGGATCCCAAGGCACCGCCGTACGACGTGGTGGTGGCGACCAAGGACCACCACATCGATCCCGGTGCGCACTGGTCGAGCGTGCCGGACTTCGTCGACTCGTGGCCGGTGCACTGCAAGGTCGGCACCGACGGTGAGGCCTTCCACCCCAACCTCGACCCGCAACCGTTCGACGCGGTCTTCCTCAAGGGCGAGCACGCAGCGGCGTACTCCGGGTTCGAGGGTCGCGCGACCGACGGCACCACGCTCACCGACTGGCTGCGTGGCCACGACGTCGGCCACGTCGACGTGTGCGGCATCGCCACCGACCACTGCGTACGGGCCACCGCCCTCGACGCAGTCGCCAACGGCTTCAGCACGCGGCTCCTCGTCGAGCTCTGCGCCGGTGTTGCGCCGGAGACCACCGAGCAGGCGCTCGCCGAGATGAGGCGGGCCGGGGTCAGCGTGCCCGGGTGAGACGGGACCCACACGAGAATGTCGCGACCGTGCTGGTCGATCCGTGCGTCCTCGCCGACCTCGAGCTCACCCTGATGGCCCTGGACCTGCGGGTCTGGCCGGTGCGTACGGCACCCAACTGCGCCGACGGCCCTCGTCAGGCGTTCCAGATCCGCCGGCAGCTGCTCATGCGGCACCGCGGGGAGTGGGACCTGGCGGCCGACTGGGCGCCTGTCTGGATCGGCTTCGGGACGAGCTGGCGCAACGGCGACGAGCCCCTCCCCTGGGCGGCGCACCAGGCACTGTGGCAGGCACTCGACGCCCAGGCCGCCCACGTCCGGTTCCACCGCCGCCTCGGCGGAGTCAGCCGCCTCCCGGTGCCGGAGGACGTGAGCCGGTAGACCGTCGGCGCGCCGCGAGGTGGTCGACGCGGTGAGCGAAGCGAGCGGTCAGTCGAGACCACGTGAGGTGGGCCGATCACTGGATGTTCCCCGGCGCCTGGTGCCCTTGAGGTCAGGGGATTGTTGCAACGCCTGACGAAGGGCGTGAGTTATGGCGTGGCCGATCAGGTTGAGTGCGGATGTGCGACGACAGGTCTGGGATCTGCTGGCACAAGGGCACAAGCCGATGGAAGTGGCACGCCGGACGGGCGTGTCGAAGTCGTTCGTTTACCTGATGCACCACAGCGTGGGCGGGGTGTATCGACCTACGCGTGTCCAATACAGCGACCGCTACCTCGGTCGTGACGAACGTTATGAGATCGCCCGCCTCTGGGACGCCGGGGTGTCGATGACTGCGATCGGGGTCCAGGTGAACCGCTCGACCTCAACGATCAGTCGAGAGATCAAGCGCAATCGCGATTCCCGGAGCGGGAACTACTTGCCGGAGCGAGCCCACACCTTGGCCTGGCAACGGCAGCGCCGCCCCAAGCCCTCGAAGCTGGCCCAGAATCCGGAGCTGAGAGCTGAAGTGCAACGGATGCTGAAACGGCGTCACTCGCCGGATCAGATCGCGGGCCGCCTCAAGCTGCTGCACCCGCACAATGAATCGATGCACATCAGCCACGAGTCGATCTACCAAAGCCTCTACGTCTATCCCCGAGGTGAGCTCAAACGTGAACTGCAAGCGTCGCTGCGCAGTGGACGTGCTCGGCGCAAACGACGCGGTGGCCGGGACACCCGCGGCCGGATCGCTGGCGCGGTCTCGATCCACGACCGGCCCGAGGAGGTCGAGGGCCGGCTGGTCCCCGGCCACCACGAGGGCGACTTGATCAAAGGCTCCACCGCGTCGAACTCAGCAGTCGGCACGATCGTGGAGCGCACCACTGGCCTGGTCACCTTGCTCCACCTCCCCCGAGGATGGGGTGCTGCACCGGTCAGCGAGGCCGTGATCGATCAGATGTCCCAGCTGCCCGCCTGGTTCGCCAAGACACTCACCTGGGACCGAGGCATAGAGATGGCCAGGCACGCCGACATCACCGCCCGCAGCGGGATCGCTGTCTACTTCGCCGATCCATACACGCCCCAACAGCGAGGATCGAACGAGAACACCAACGGCCTGCTTCGCGAGTACCTACCAAAAAGCTCAGACCTCTCCACCCACACCGCCGCCGATCTCCAGGCCATCGCCGACGAGCTCAACGACCGACCGCGCAAACGACTCGGCTATCACACCCCCCGAGAGAAGTTCGCTAGCTTGATCGAAGAAGACCGACAACGCGTTGCAACGACCACCTGATTCCGCCGCCGGTGATGATCCAGTGTCGTCAGAAGTGGGGTGGGTGCGGTGTCGAGGTCCGGCCCGGTGGTGGTCATAGGTGAATTGAACCAGCCACCACTGCCGCTTTCGATCGAGAATCCGCCGCTTGGGAAAGGGATTCTCGACTCCTTCACTCGCTGCTCGACGATGCATTTGCTCGCCACCCCGTCACTCAGCGCCCGTTGAACTCCGGGCGCCGCTTCTCGGCGAACGCCTGCATGCCCTCCTTGACGTCCTCGGTGCGCAGGAGCAGCGACTGACCCGCGCGTTCGCGGGCGAAGGCGTCGGCGAGCCCGCCCAGGGTGGCGGCGTTGACGGCCTTCTTGGTGGCCGCGAAGGCGAGGGGCGCCCCCATGGCGAGTCGCCGGACGATCTTGGCCAGCCCTTCGGCGTACTCCCCGTCGGCGAAGACGTGAGAAACCAGGCCGGCGTCGAAGGCCTCGCGCGCGGCGATCATGTCCGAGAGCAGTGCCAGCCGCATGGCGCGGGCACGACCCACTGACGCCGCAACGGTCGCGGTCGCGCCGCCGTCCGGCATCAGCCCGATCCTGGTGAAGGCGAGGGTCAGTGCGGCGGACTCGGTGGCCACCACGAGATCGCAGGCGAGTGCCACCGACATCCCGACGCCCGCGGCGATGCCATTGAGCCCGCAGACCACGGGTTTGTCGAGATCCGTGATCGATCGAATGATGTGGTTGGCGGCGTCGACCGAGCCGGAGTCGTAGTTCTCCTGGGCATCCTCCCCGCCCAGGTCAGCGCCCGCTGAGAACGCCGCGCCGGCGCCGGTCAGCACCACCACGCGGACGTCGTCACGCGACGTCGCACCGCGAATCTGCTGGATCGCCTCGATCACCATCTCGCCGGTGAGTGCGTTGAGCTGCTCGGGTCGGTTCAGCGTCAACCACAGCGCGCCGTCGTCCAGGCGGACCTGGAGGTCACTCATGTCGGCTGGTGCGACGCCGCTCGATCGGAGGTCGAGGCGCCCAGGGTCGCTGATACATGGACCTCATCCAAGACGTTGACAGTTTTACTGTCAACGTCACGTGCGCCGAGCGCTTCCTACCGTCTAGTCTCGGACGATGGTCCGAGTACTGGTCATCGCCGACGAGGAGGCGCCCAACCTCCGGGTCCAGACCCTGCGCGACCTCGCACCCGAGCTGATCCTGGCCGCCGGCGACCTGCCCTGGCACTACCTGGAGTACGTCGCCTCCTGTGTCGACGCACCGATGGTGTTCGTGCCGGGCAACCACGACCCGGCCATCGACCGGTCGAGGAGGGCCCGCAACGGCACCTTCACGACGGACGGGATGATCAGCGACGGCCCCCGCCCCCACGGGGCCACCAACACCGATGAGCAGGTGGTCCTGGCCGCCGGGCTGCGCATCGCCGGCCTGGGCGGATGTGTGCGCTACAAGCCAGGTCCGCACCAGTACAGCCAGCGCGAGTACGTCGCGCGCGCTCGTCGCCTGCTCCGCCGGGCCAAGCGCGGCGGCCCGGTCGACGTCCTGCTCACCCATGCGCCGCCGCTCGGGCTGGGGGACGGGGAGGACAAGCCGCACGAGGGAATCCAGGCACTGCACACCGTGCTCGAACGGCTCGAGCCCTCGTGGCACCTGCACGGCCACATCCACCCCTACGGCCAGCAGATGCCGGACCGGACAGTGGGGCCGACGACGATCCGCAACGTCATCCCCTGGAGAATGGTGGACATCGAGCCGAAGGCACCGCACCTGGTGGCACCCGGCTCACGACGCGGAAGAATCTAGAGATGCCCAGAGACACCGGCTCCCCACGCGCGGACGCCGAGTTCGACTTCCTCAGGGTGCGGCGGCACCAGACCCTGTCCAAGCTCGCGCACTGGATGCGGGCCGACGCGCAGGACGTCGCGGAGACGCTGTCCTTCAGCGAGGTCGTCGACGCGCTCGGACGGCGAGGAGAACGCTCGCTGGGCCTGCAGGTGATCCCGCTGGACCAGATCGTGGGGTCGGTCGACAAGGTGCGGGACTTCGACCGGCGGTTCCGGCCGACGTCCGACCGCAGCCGCCAGCGGTGGGAGCGGCTCGCGGAGAAGAGCCGGCTCGGTGAGTACCTCCCCCCGATCGACGTCTACAAGCTGGGCAACCTCTACTTCGTGCGCGACGGTCACCACCGGGTCTCGGTCGCCCGTGCGCAGGGCGCCGACCAGATGGAGGCCTACGTCACCGAGATCGACACGGTGATCTCGACCGACGGCATCGGTGGGCGGCGCGACCTCGACGGCAAGAACTGGGGCCTGCGCTTCCTGAAGCGGGTGCCACTCACCGGCGAGCGGCGGTCGGCGATCAACTGCACGAACCCGTCGAACTACCACCGCCTCGCGGGGATGGTGGAGGCCTGGGCCTGCCGGTTGATGCACGACGAGGAGGCCTACTTCAGCAAGTCCACGATGGCCGAACGATGGTTCGACGAGGAGTACACCCCCGTGGTCGAGATGATCGAGGAGGCCGGCGTACGAGGCGCCGACGAGACGGGTGCCGACGCCTACCTCAGGGTCGCGGGTGAGCGCTACCGCCTCATCCGGGAGCACGACTGGAACCGCGACGTGGTCAAGATGGTCGCCGAGCAGCGGCGGGCCAAGCGCAAGTAGCCCTCAGGTCCGCGCGTGCGTGCCCGCCGGGTTGGCGGTGAGGTTCTCACCGTTCTCGGCGTCGAAGATCGCCAGCTTCTCGGTGTCGAGCCACAGGTTCGCCTCCTTGCCGGCCCGGACGTTCGCGGCGGCGTCCAGCCGGGCGTTCACCTGGGTGCCCTCGCCGTGCATGTCCTGGCCCATGTCCCGGGCCAGGTCCTCGAGGTCTCCGGAGTGCGCCTCACCGCGGACGGTGAAGTAGGCGAAGACGTCGGATCCCATGGACTCGACGAGGTCGACGGGCACCGAGATCGTCGCCCCGGGGGCGTCGCCCACGAGGGCGGCGTCCTCGAAGTGCTCGGGCCGGATGCCGAGGATGACCTCGCGCCCGTTCGCGCGCTCCGCGGCCCGACGGATCCGGTCCGGCATCGTGATCTTTCCCAACCCCGAGTTGAGGCTGTCGCCCTCGATGGTCGCCGGCAGGAAGTTCATCGCCGGGCTGCCGATGAAGCCGGCGACGAACAGGTTCGTCGGGCTCTGGTAGAGCTCGGTGGGCGACCCGACCTGCTGCACGACGCCGCCGCGAAGCACCACGACCCGGTCACCCAGCGTCATCGCCTCGGTCTGGTCGTGCGTGACGTAGAGCGTCGTGGTTGCCAGAGTCTTCTGGATCCGGGCGACCTGGGTGCGCATCTGCACGCGCAGCTTGGCGTCGAGGTTGGACAGCGGTTCGTCCATCAGGAACGCCTTCGGGCTCCGCACGATCGCACGGCCCATGGCGACCCGCTGCCGTTGCCCTCCGGAGAGGTTCGCCGGCTTGCGGTCGAGGTGCGCGGTCAGCTCCAGCATCTTCGCTGCGTCGTCCACCTTGGTCTTGATGGTGGCCTTGTCGACGCCCGCCAGCACCAGCGGGAAGGCCATGTTCTCCCCCACCGTCATGTGCGGGTAGAGCGCGTAGGACTGGAACACCATCGCGATGTCCCGGTCCTTCGGCGCCTTCTCGTTGACCACCGTGCCGTCGATGAGCAGCTCCCCCTGGGTGATGTCCTCCAGCCCGGCCACCATGTTCAGCAGCGTGGACTTCCCGCAGCCGGACGGCCCGACCAGGATGATGAACTCGCCGTCGGCGATCTCCAGGCTGAAGTCGTCGACGGCCAGGGCCCCGTCGGGATAGCGCTTGACGACGTGGTCCAAAACGATCTCTGCCACGAGGTGCTCCTTTCGTAGGCCAAGGGCGTCAGCCCTTGACCGCTCCCGAGGTGAGGCCAGCAACAATTCGGCGCTGGAAGAACAGGACGAAGATGACGATGGGAATGGTGATCACGACCGCGGCTGCGGCAACTGCAGCCACGGGCTTCTCGAACGTCGTGTCGCCGGTGATGTAGGACATCGCCGCAGGGACCGTACGAGCCCTGTTGCTCGTGGTCAGCGAGAGTGCGAACAGGAAGTCGTTCCAGCAGGCGATGAAGACCAGGATCGCGGTGGTGAACACGCCTGGCATGGCCAGAGGTGCAATCACCTTGCGGAAGGCCTGGTACGGCGTCGCGCCGTCCATCTTGGCGGCCTTCTCCAGCTCCCACGGGATCTCCCGGAAGAACGCCGAGAGGGTGTAGATGCCCAGTGGCAGCGCGAAGGTGATGTAGGGGAGAATCAGTCCAGGCCAGGTGTCGAAGATCCCGATCGCGGTCTCGATCTTGAACAGCGGAGTGACCAGCGCGATCTGCGGGAACATCGAGATCAGCAGGGAAAGACCGACGATCGTCTTCTTGCCGGGGAAGTCGAGCCGAGCGATGGCGTAGGCGGCCATCGTGC
This sequence comes from uncultured Actinomycetota bacterium, assembly GCA_963781335.1. GTDB lineage: Bacteria > Actinomycetota > Actinomycetes > Propionibacteriales > Nocardioidaceae > Marmoricola. The sequence goes on from CAWAFS010000035.1 coordinate 76,065, forward strand.
CCAGGACCAGGGCGACGAACGTGGCGATCAGACTGATGCCGATCGAGTTGATCAGCGCCCGCAGGAAGACCTCCTCCTTGAAGATGTCCGTGTATGCCTCGGACGTCGGGTTCGTAGGCAGGAACTTGCCGTCGTTGAGGGTGTCCGCGCCCTTGAGAGAGAGCGAGATGATCCACAGGACCGGGATGAACGCGTAGAGCAGCACGACGATGTTCACCACCGTCCAGCTGTACTTCTTGCTGGTGGTCTGGGTCTGGGCGCTCATCGGCCGGTCTCCTCACCCGGCGCTGCTGCACCGAACAGCTTGATGAACAGGTACGCGATGATCGCGATCGTGATGAAGATCAGCACCGCCATCGTGGAGCCGATCCCGAGGTTGAGGCCTCTGATCAAGTTGTTGTAGGCCACGATCGAGACCGAGGAGGTGTCGTTGGCCCCATTGGTCAGGACATAGATGTTGTCAAAGACCCGGAACGTGTCCAGCGTGCGGAACAGCAGCGCCACCAGGATCGAGGGCTTGATCAGCGGCACGGTGATCTTCCAGAACCGCTGCCACGGGCTGGCCCCGTCCATCGACGCGGCCTTGAGCAGGTCCTCAGGGACCAGCGCAAGACCAGCCATCAGCAAGAGCGCCATGAACGGCACGGTCTTCCACACCTCGGCCAGGATGATGATCGCGAGGGACGGCCCCCTTTCGGTCAGCGGCGCCGAGTCACCGGCGAGCCAGCCCACACCCTGGGTCCAGGCGAAGCGCCACGAGAACGCGGCCACCACGGTGACGATCGCGTAGGGCACCAGCGCCGAGGTCCGCACGAGTCCGCGTCCCACGATGGTGCGGTGCATGACGATCGCCAGGGCCATGCCGAGCGCGAGCTCGAAGAAGACGCCGACCACCGTGATGAGCATCGTGACGCTGAACGCCTGCCACCAGATCGGGCTGCTGAGAACAGTGACGTAGTTGCCGAACCAGATGAACTCATTGGCGTCCGGAGTTCGCAGGTCGGCTCGGAAGAACGAGAGGTAGATGGCGTAGAGGATCGGGTACGCCGTGACGACGAGCATCACGACGACCGCCGGCGCGCACAGCAGCAGGCCGAGCTTCTGCTCCGCGCGCTTGCCCTCACTGGCGCGTCGCTTCGCGATGACGACGCCCTCGTCCTCCACAGTGGCAGTGGTCATGGCAGGATCCCCTTCCCATCAAGCGCCCGCTGTATCCCGTCCTTGAGCTCTTCGGCCGTCTTCTCGGGATCGATCGATCTCGGCGGCGACAAGGTGCTCGAGACGAGGGTGGAGATGTTCTGGTAGAGGGGGGTGATCGGCCGCGGCACCGCGGTCTTGAGCTCCTCCAGCATCTCGGGGCCCATCGGGTAGGCCTCCTGGAACTCCGGGTTCTCGTACACGCTCGGAGCCACCGGTGGCTCTCCTGCCTCGAGCGCGATCTGCAGCTGGGCCTCCGGGGTGCGCAAGCACATGGCCGCGTCAAACGTTTCCTCGGGGTTCTTGCTGTAGCTGCTGATTGCGAAGTTCATGCCACCGAGCGTGGCCTTGGGGGCCTCACCCTCCTTGAACACGGGAAGCTTGGCGAACCCCAGGTCCTTGGCGATCTCCGGGTCGGCGTCCTTCATCGCCGACAACACGTAGGGCCAGTTCATGATGAATGCGGCTTCGCCCGTCTGCATTGCGGCGAACACCTCGGGCTCCTGGGCATTGGAGAGTGACCTGCTGGCGAGGCCGCCGGTCGCCAGGTCCTTGAGAATCGCCAGCGCCTCGACGGTCTTGTCGTCGACGGTGACCTTGGTGCTGTCCTCGTTGACCAGGCTGCCCCCGAGGGAGGCCAGGATGGTGTTGAAACCGACCACGTAGCCCTCGTACTGCGCAGCGGTGATGCCGATCTCGTAGGGCTTGCCGGCGTCCTTGAGCTTCTGGCTCATCTCGAGGACCTCGTCCCAGGTCTTCGGCGGCTCGGGCACCAGCGACTTCCGGAACCAGAGCAGCTGCACGTTGGTGTGCTTCGGGATGCCGTAGAGCTTGTCCTTCCACATCGCCGTGTCGATCGTCGGCTGAAGGGTGTCCTCGGTGGCCGCGTCCTTCTGCTCCTCCGTGAGCTCACGGATCCAGCCCGCCTCGGCGAACTCGGCGGTCCAGGTGACGTCCATCCCCAGCATGTCGAGGCCGTCGTCCTTGGCGGCCAGCCGACGGACGAACTGCTCCCGCTGTCCGTCCGCATCACTCGGCAGCAGGTTGCCGGCGATCTTGTACTTGCCGGCGGCCTCCTTGTTGCAAGCATCGATGAGCTTGTCGAACCCGACGGCCGACGTGCCGCCGTACAGGTTGACGACTGGTACGCCGCTGTCAGAGCCTCCACATGCCACAAGCAGCGCGCTCGCCAGAACCCCCGCGCCGACCGCGGCCGCGAGCCTGGAACTCTTTCGTTGTGCGCGAACTCCCATGAACTGGTGCCCTCCGCCCGAAACCGGCTCAGTGACCTGGGTCACATGTCTGGGTAGAACCTAGTGCCGGGCTGGCAGGGGCGCAACAAGCAACGCCCAGGGATTCACGACCCGCGCAACCACACCGAGACGTCGGTGGGCAAGCCCTTCTCGCCGTCGAGCTCACCGCTCGCCACCAGCACGTCGAAGCCCTCCGGCAGAGCGAGGAATTCCCTACCCAGGTTGGCGATCACGCGGATCGCAGCACCGTCCGCCGTGCTCACGTCGAAGGCGAGCACGTCCTCGCCGAGGTCCACCCACGTGAGCTCTCCCCGACTGGGACGCAGGTCGCGCCGCAGCCGGAGCAAGGTCCGGTAGAGCTCGAGGGTCGAGCCCGCCACCTCGGTCTGGCGGTCAACGGCGAGGTCGCCGTACACCGCTGGTTGCGGCAGCCATGAGCTCGCCGACGGCCCGAATCCGAAGGACGGGGAGTCACCCTCCCAGGCCATCGGGACCCGGCAGCCGTCACGTCCACGCAGCGTGTGACCGGACTTGGCCCACGTGGGGTCCTGGCGCACGTCGTCGGGCAGCTCTGTCGCCTCGGGAAGTCCGAGCTCCTCGCCCTGGTAGATGTACGACGAGCCGGGCAGCGCGAGCATCACCGTCGTCGCAGCACGCGCGCGGCGCAGTCCGACCTCGGCATCGGGCTGGGGGTCGTCGGCGCCGATGCCGTGCATGCGCAGCGGGCCGGGAACCGGGTCGTAGCCGAGTCGGGAGGCGTGCCGGACCACGTCGTGGTTGGAGAGCACCCAGGTCTGCGGAGAACCGACCTCCGCCACCGCGTCCAGGGAGGCCGTTATCTCGGTCCGCAGCGCAGAGGCGATCCAGGGACTCACCAGGAAGCCGAAGTTGAACGACTGGTGCAGCTCGTCGGGTCGGACGTACAGCGCGAGCGCCTCGGTCGGCCATACCCAGGCTTCCGCGCACAGGATGCGGTCGGCGTCCTCCCCCTCGACCGCGTAGGAGTCGGTGACCTTGCGCCAGCGGCGGTAGATGTCGTGCACGCCGGGCTGGTCCCACATGGGCAGGTCGGCGGTGCGCTCGACGCTCATCTCGTGGGAGTTGTCAGGGGCGTCCGGCAGACCCGGCACCTTGACCAGCCCGTGGGCCACGTCGATTCGGAAGCCGTCGGCTCCCCGGTCGAGCCAGAACCGGATCACCGACTCCATCTCGTCGCCGACCTCCGGGTTGGTCCAGTCGAAGTCGGGCTGGGTGGTGTCGAAGAGATGGAGGTACCACTGACCGGGGCTGCCATCCGCCTCGGTCACCCGGGTCCACGCAGGGCCACCGAAGTTGCTGCGCCAGTTGTTGGGCGGTTCCCCACCGTTCTCGCCGTTGCCCTCACGGAAGACGTAGCGTGCGCGCGCGGCGCTACCGGCAGGCGAGGCGAGCGCCTCCTGGAACCACGGGTGCTCGCTCGAGGAGTGGTTCGGCACCAGGTCGAAGAGCACCCGCAGGCCGAGGCCGTGCGCCTTCTCGAGGAGCTCGTCCGCGTCTGCGAGCGTGCCGAACCTGGGGTCGATGTCGCGGTAGTCGGCGACGTCGTAACCGGCGTCGTTCTGCGGCGAGGTGTAGAACGGCGAGATCCAGACGGCGTCGACACCGAGGTCCGCCAGGTGGGGCAAGCGCGCCGTGATGCCCGGCAGGTCACCCATGCCGTCACCGTCGGAGTCCGCCCAGGAACGCGGATAGATCTGGTAGATGACGGCGTCACGCCACCACTGCTGATGGTTCATGGTCCCCACTTCTCGACGAGTTTCGTGATGACGGTCAGGTTACGGGTCGTCGCAACGCCGAGCTCACGCTCGACCACCGCGTTGCTGGTCGAGGCCTCGTGATAGGGCTTGGCAAGCAGCAGGTGCACGGCGCGCTTGCCGACCCGGACCGCCTCCCGCGGTTCCGACCTGGCCTCGAGCTTCGCCGCGATCGCGGGCACCGGTGACTCGGCGAGCAGCGTCAGGTAGTGGCCCTGGATCTTGTTGCCCTGTCCGGTGAATTCGTCGGCGAATGCCCTCGCCTCGTCGTAGGTCTCGCTCAGCTCGCTGGGCGTCATCAGGACCACGGGTACGGCGAAGCCTCGGTCCTCGAGCATCGCCCTCTCCAGCGCTGCCGTCACCTTGGTGCGCGACCGAAGGCGCGTGCGCACGAGGGCGTTCCCGGTCTGGATGTGGGTGGTCACGTCCTCGAAGCCGGCAGTGGTCAGGGCTTCGCGCAGCTCCGCCATCGGGTACTGCCGCTTGCCCACGTTGACGGCGCGGAGGAATGCGATGAAGGTCGCCACGGCATCAGTCTTGCGTGGTCGCCATGTGTGCGTCCACGACCGTCCTCGCTCTGGCTGCAGACGGAGGCGACCGGGTCTGGAGACCGATGCCACGGACCCCGTTCGGGCGTAGCGTGCGGGCATGGCAGGCCGGGCGGCGACACCGTCGTACGACATCGGAGCCTGGGCGGCGTTGTCCCGGCGGCTCTCGCCGTACCTCGACCTCGCGCTGGGGATCGCCGCCGGCGTGATGTCGGTGGTGTCGCTGGTCAGCACGGACGCGGCCGCGATCGACACCCGGCTCGCGCCGGCCGACCCGCTGTCGGTCGTGGCCACGCTGGTGGCCGGGCTGTCCCTGGTCTGGCGCCGTTCGCGGCCGGCAGCCGCGTTCACGGTGTTCGTGGTGGGCTGCCTCGCGGTGACCCTCACCGACCACTACATCGGGCTGCTCTCGGTGCTGCTGCTGTTCAGCCTCTACTCGCTCGCGGCGCACGGGCGACGCAGGGACGGGGTGGTCGGGCTGGTGCTCAGCCTCCTGGTCTTCATCGGCCTCGCGCTCCTGGACGTCCCCGACCTGGGCACCTCGGACCTGCTGGAGGCATGCGCCCTGCTGCTGGCCTCGTGGGCGCTGGGCGACGCGATCCGATCCCGTCGCACCCAGCAGTCCCAGCGGCTCCGCAGCGCCGAGCAGGAGGCTGCCACCGCACGGGAGCAGGCGGCCCGCGCCGTCGTCGAGGAGCGCCTGCGGATCGCCCGCGAGCTGCATGACGTGGTGGCGCACAGCATGTCCCTGATCGCCGTACAGGCAGGCGTCGGCGGGCACCTCATCCGCTCCGACGTCGCCGCCGCCGAGCGGGCGCTGGAGGTCATCGCCGACACCAGCCGCCGGGCACTGACCCAGACGCGCTCGATGCTCGGGCTGCTCCGCGAGGAGGAAGCCGACCCGGCGGCTGCGCCGGCGCCCACGATCGACGAGATCGACGTCCTCGTCGCGGACCTGCGGCAGGCCGGGGTCGACGTGACCCTCACCATGGAGGGACCGCGCCGCACGCTGGACCCCGGCGTCGAGCTGACGGTGTACCGCGTCGTGCAGGAGTCGCTGACCAACGTGCTGAGGCACTCCGGTGCCGCGCAGGCACAGGTGGCGCTGACCTACGTCGAGGACGGGGTGGACGTCGAGATCCGCGACACCGGACGGGGCGCTCGCCGCGACCCCGGGGAGCCGGCGGTGACGAGCGGACACGGCCTCACGGGTCTGCGTGAGCGTGCGCGACTCCTGGGCGGCACCGTGGCCTACGGCGCGGTCGGCGGGGCGGGGTTCAAAGTGGTGGCCCACCTGCCCTCACCGAAGGCGACAGACTCGTGATCCGGGTCGCCGTCGTGGACGACCAGGAGCTGGTCCGCTCCGGCTTCGTGGTGCTGCTCGGCTCCAGCCCCGACATCGAGGTGGTCGGCGAGGCGGGCGACGGCGTGGCGGCCTGGGAGCTGTGTCGTCGTACGTCGCCCGACGTCGTGCTGATGGATGTCCGGATGCCGCGAATGGACGGCGTGGAGGCGACCCGACGGATCATGGCCGACCCGCGCTGCGCGACCACGCACGTCCTGGTCCTGACGACGTTCGACGAGAACGAGCTCGTGCACGAGGCACTGCGCGCCGGAGCCAGCGGGTTCCTGCTCAAGGACACCCGGCCGACCCAGCTGCTCGAGGCCATCGCGGTGGTGGCAGCCGGTGACGCACTGCTCGCACCGTCGATCACGCGACGGCTGATCGAGCAGTTCGCGGCGCTGCCCAGCCGACGCGCGACTCCCGTTGAGGACGGCCTGACCGACCGCGAGCGTGAGGTGCTGGTCGCGGTCTCACAGGGCCTCTCGAACCAGGAGATCGCCGACGCGTTGCACATGGGCTACGGAACCGTGAAGACGCACGTGAGCCACCTCCTCACCAAGCTCGCCTGTCGTGACCGGGCTCAGCTGGTGATGCACGCCTACGAGTCGGGGCTCACCGTCCCGGGCGGCAGCTGACCTACCTCTCGGGGCCCGGCACGTCGGGACCTCGGGCAGATGTGTCGACCCGCACCGGCAGCGAGATTGGTGGAACGGCCAGGCAGGCCGGTGAATCCACACGGAGGTCCCTCACATGTCCCGACCACTGCGAGAAGTCACGACCTATCTCGTCCTCGCGTTCTCACTGGCCATCGGCATCGCCGTGGCCATGCCGCACGCCGGCATCAACGTGCTGCTCAGCGCGTTCGCGCCAGTCGTGGCGGTGCTCGTCATCACGTTCACCACCACACCTCGTGGGCGTCGTCGCCAGCTGTGGAGAAGCTTCGGGCTGGACCGCTCCGGCAAGCAGACCTGGGCGTTCGCCTTGCTGGTGCCGATGCTCCTGGCAGGCAGTGCCTACGGAGCTGCGCTGCTGCTCGGCGCGGCCGAGCTGGTCGACATCCACCTCTCGGCAGCCGGTTTCGCGGCATGGAGCCTGAACCTGGTCGCCACGCTCGCGTTCATGACCGTCCTGTTTCTCGCTGAGGAGATCGGCTGGCGCGGCTACCTGCTGCCGCGGGTCCAGCAGCTCACCAGCCGTCGCCGCGCCGCTGTCGTCACCGGCTTCATCCATGGCTGCTTCCACCTGCCGCTGATCCTGATCGCGACGACGTACGACGAGCACGGCGCCCGCTGGCTCGTGGCCCCGGTCGCGGTCGCCACCATCACCGCTGGTGGCATCTTCTACGCCTACCTGTGGGACCGCACGGGCAGCGTGTGGCCCGTGGCGATGGCACACGGCGCAGTCAACACCGCGTTCGCGATCGGAGCCGGCGCCCTGGTCGCCACCTCGGAGGACGAGTTCGCCCTCATCGCAGGCGAGAGCGGCATCGCAACCCTGATCGCAGTGGCGGTGCTGGGCGTGGTGTTCCTGGCCAGGGCCAAGGTGTGGCGCGAGCGCCCAGCAGCGTCAGCTGTTGCTGAAGACCGCCGGCCCGTCCCCGCCCGAGCCACCGTCTGAGCCGCCGCCCGAGTCATCGGTCGAGGGCCCGCGTCCCGCCCAGGTCCAGGCGTACGCCGGGTCCTCGACCGCGCTGCCCGCCTCCCCCAGCTCGAGGGGACGGAAGGTGTCGACCATCACGGCCAGCTCGTCGAAGTACTCCACCCCGATCGAGGCCTCGATCGCACTCGGCTGCGGACCGTGCGCGTGACCGCCCGGGTGGATCGAGATCGAGCCGATGTTGATCCCCGATCCCTTGCGGGCCTCGTAGTCCCCGCCGACGTAGAACATGACCTCGTCGGAGTCCACGTTCGAGTGGTAGTAGGGCACCGGGATCGACTGCTCGTGGTAGTCCACCTTGCGCGGGCAGAAGTTGCAGATCACGAAGTTGTGGCCCTCGAACACCTGGTGCACCGGCGGCGGCTGGTGGATCTTGCCGGTGATCGGCATGAAGTCCTCGACGTTGAAGGTGTAGGGGTAGAGGCACCCGTCCCACCCGACGACATCGAGCGGGTGCGTCGCATAGGTCATCCGGGAGCCGACCAGACCGGACGGCCCGTTTCCGCGGTGCTTGACGAGCACCTCGATGTTGGTCCCGGTCTCCACGAGCGGCTCCGTGGGACCGTGCAGGTCTCGCTCGCAGTAGGGCGCGTGCTCCAGCAGCTGCCCGTAGCGGGAGAGATAGCGCTTGGGTGGGGCGACGTGACTGTTCGCCTCGATGGCGTAGAGCCGGCTCTGCTCGGCCGGCAGCCAGCGGTGGGTGGTCGCCCTGGGGATCACGACGTAGTCGCCGCTCCGGTAGGACAGCACGCCGAAGGCGGTTTCCACGGTGCCGGTGCCGCTCTCGACGTACACGCACTCGTCGCCGACCGCGTTGCGGTAGTAGGGGCTGGGAGTGTCGGTGACCACATAGCTGATCCGCACGTCGCCGTTGCCCATCACCAGCCGACGCGCGGTCACCGCGTCGACCCCGTCTGCAGGTGGTCGAGCCCAGTCGAGATCGTGCAGCTTGAGGTGTCGAGGCTTCAACGGGTGGTTGGGCGTCGTGGACAGATCGCCGAGCTCCCACACCTGGCTGTCGACGATCGCCGACGGGACACCCGCGTGGTAGAGCAGCGAGGAGTCCGAGGAGAAACCCTCCTCGCCCATCAGCTCCTCGTAGCGGAGTCCGCCCTGCTCGTCACGGAACGCGGTGTGCCGGGTGCGCGGGACGACACCCACAGATCGGTAGTAAGCCACCCCCTCACCCTCTCCTCTCGTGATCTAGCGTGGCAACCGTGACGCACCCGCCAGGCCTCCCGGACTACCTCAACGCCTTCGTCGACGACGCCGCGATCTTCCCCCCGGCGCGGACCGACCTCGACCGGGCCGTGGACGAGCACCGCGTCCACCGCGGCAGTGAGTACGCCGACCTCGTCGGCGGCTTCGTGGTCAGTGACGTCAAGGTCGCCGACCTGGCTCAGCTCGTGTCCGACGCGGAGCCACTCGAGGTCAACCTCGTCGTCACGGGAGGCGCCGGTGCGATCGAGCCGGCGGTGACCTGGGCCGAGCGGTCGGGGGGCCTGCGGCTGCGCGCTGTCGAGTTCGCGCTGCGCGACGAGGACGACCTCGCGCACAACGCCCGCCGGCTGGTCCAGGTCGTCGACTCCCTCAATGAGGTGCTCGACGATGTCACGATCTTTGCCGAGCCGCCGATGTTGCGTGGTGCACCGTCGCACGGCTGGCTCGCAGCGCTGGACGAGCTGGCGGCGCGGGAGATCGCGCTGAAGTTCCGCACCGGCGGCCTCTCGGCCGACCTGTTCCCGAGCTCGACCGACCTGGCGGTGTGCATCGACGCAGCACTCGACCGGGAGCTCCCCTTCAAGTGCACGGCCGGGCTGCACCACGCCGTGCGCCACCGCGCGGACGACACCGGCTTCGAGCACCACGGTTTCCTCAACGTCCTGCTCGCGACACGCGCCTCGCTCGACGGTGCCGGCCCCGACGAGGTGGTGCAGGTGCTCGAGGAGACCGACGGTCCTGCCCTGGCCGCGCGGGTCACGGCCGACCTGGCGGCGGCGGCCCGCACCCGACGGTGGTTCACGTCTTTCGGGTCGTGCAGCGTGCTGGAGGCCCACGAGGATCTCGTGGAGCTCGGACTCGTCAAAGGAGCGGCATGACCTGGGTGACTGGTGCAGCGGGGTCGGCGTACGACCTGGACAACCTGCCGTACGGCGTCTTCTCGACTCCAGGCACGTCGCCGCGCGTGGGGGTGCGGATCGGCGACCTCGTGCTCGAGGCCGGCGCCACTGCGGCGCTGGGCGGAGACGCTGGGGACGGCCCGCACTTCGCGGGCCCGTGGGCCGAGCCTGGGCTGGACACGTTCCTGGCGATGGGCCGTCCGGCGTGGGACGTCGCACGCGACTGGCTCGTCGAGGTGCTCGGCCAGGAGGTGCACCGCGCCCGCGTCGCGCCGCTGCTGGTGCCGCTGGCCGAGGTGACCATGCACGCACCGTTCGCGGTCGCCGACTACGTCGACTTCTACTGCTCCGAGCAGCACGCGACCAACGTCGGCCGGATGTTCCGGCCCGACGGTGACGCGTTGCTGCCGAACTGGAAGCACCTCCCCGTCGGCTACCACGGCCGGGCCGGGACGGTCGTGATCTCCGGCACCGACGTGCGGCGACCCTCCGGGCAGCGCAAGCCACCGGACGCCGATGTTCCCGTCCACGGCCCGACTCGCCGGCTCGACATCGAGGCCGAGCTCGGCTTCGTCGTCGGCACCGGCACCCGGCTGGGCGACCAGGTCCCCACCGCCGCGTTCGCCGACCACGTCTTCGGCGTCACCCCGCTCAACGACTGGTCCGCCCGCGACATCCAGGCGTGGGAGTACGTCCCCCTCGGCCCGTTCCTGGGCAAGTCGTTCGCGACCTCGATCAGTGCCTGGGTGACCCCGCTGGCGGCCCTCGAGGCGGCCCGGGTGGACCTGCCCGGCCAGGACCCCAGCCCGCTCGACTATCTGCGCGTCGACGAGCCGGCCGGCTACGACATCGACTTCGAGGTGGAGCTCAACGGCGAGGTGGTGAGCCGACCGCCGTACGCGTCCATGTACTGGTCCCCCGCTCAGATGCTCGCCCACATGACGGTCAACGGCGCCTCCCTGCGCACCGGAGACCTGTTCGCCAGCGGCACGATCAGTGGCGACGAGGCGGACCAGCGCGGGTCCTTCCTCGAGCTGAGCTGGGGCGGGCGGGAGCCGTTCGGGGACGGGCGCACCTTCCTCGAGGACGGCGACGTGGTCACCCTCCGCGCGACCGCTCCCGGGTCTCTCGGCGGCCGGATCTCCCTGGGCGAGGTGACCGGGACGGTCCTGCCCGCACGATGACGCGCCGTGAGCGTTGACGGAGCCCGATGATCAGCTCGATGATCAGCTCGTATGATCAGCTCGATGATCGGCTCGGTGATCGGCCCCCGAAGGCCCAGCGCAGGAAGCTCCGGCTGTTCTTGAGGTCGTCGAGCACCAGGACCACCGGCAGGACGAGCCCCTCTCCCCCCTCGGCCACGGCGAACCACGAGCCCAGCGCCAGCGTGATCAGCAACGCCAGACCGCGGATGGTGACGAACCGCTGTGTGGCCAGGACCTCAGTGCCGGCGCTGCGGACCGCGAGGAAGCGCATCACCTGCTCCACTGCCAGGACGACCACGAGGCCGAGCCCGATGAGGGCGTCGTTGCCACCCACCCACAAGAAGTAGAGGCTGAGGAGCACGATGATCAACACGTCCCACAGGCGCGCGTCCGTCGTGGGCTTGCGTCGCGTGGACCCCGTGCGCTCGAGCCACTGCTCGTAGGACTCCCCCTGGCTCACGAGCCCATTGTCTCGCAAGCCGCTGCGAGTTGTGGTCACTTCACCTCACCCTGCACCCTGGAGACGCCGGGAGGTGGTCCGGATGGGTCAGAGGTTGCCGCGGGCGTCCTGCTCGCGCTCGATCGCCTCGAACAGGGCCTTGAAGTTGCCCTTGCCGAAGCCGAGCGATCCGTGCCGCTCGATCAGCTCGAAGAACACCGTGGGCCGGTCGCCCAGGGGCTTGGTGAAGATCTGGAGCAGGTAGCCGTCCTCGTCGCGGTCGACCAGGATCCCGCGCTTGTGCAGCTCCTCGATGGGCGCACGCACGTTGCCGATGCGCTCGCGCAGCTCGGGGTCCTCGTAGTAGGAGTCCGGCGTGTTCAGGAACTCCACGCCATTCGCGCGCAGCGCATCGACCGAGGCGAGGATGTCGTTGGTGGCGACGGCGAGGTGCTGGGCACCGGCGCCACGGTAGAAGTCGAGGTACTCGTCGATCTGCGAGCGCTTCTTGGCGACGGCCGGCTCGTTGAGCGGGAACTTCACCCGGTGGTTGCCGCTCGCGACGACCTTGCTCATCAGCGCCGAGTAGTCCGTGGCGATGTCGTCGCCGATGAACTCCGCCATGTTCGTGAAGCCCATGACTTTGTTGTAGAACCCCACCCATTGGTCCATCTGGCCGAGCTCCACGTTGCCGACGATGTGGTCCAGCGCCTGGAACAGCCGCTTCGGCTCGCCCTCGCGCTTGACCCAGGTGGACGCGGCGGCGGCGTATCCGGGGAGGTAGGGCCCGTCGTAACGCGACCGGTCGATCAGGGTGTGCCGGGTCTCGCCGTACGTCGCGATCGCGGCGATCCGGATGGTGCCGTGCTCGTCGGTGATGTCCTCGGGCTCGCGTACGACGCTCGCGCCCGCCTTGCGTGCCTGGGCGATGCAGCGGTCCACGTCGGGCACCTCGAGTGCGATGTCGGACACCCCGTCGCCGTGCCGGCGGTGATGATCGGCCAGCGGACTGTCGGGGTCCACGGCACCGTTGACCACGAACCGGATCGAGCCCGAGCGCAGCACGAAGGACTTGTGGTCGCGGTTGCCGTTCTCCGGGCCGGAGTAGGCGACCAGCTCCATCCCCCACGCGGACTGGTAGTAGTGCGCGGTCTGGGTGGCGTTGCCGACCACGAACACGATCGCGTCCCAGCCGGTCACGGGGAACACGTCGCTGTCCTCGTCGTACTCCACGAGGCCGACCAGCTGCTTGAGCTGGTCGAGGGTCAGGTCGGCACGGATCTCTTGGGGGGTCAGCGAACTCATGGCCCAAGAATCCTTGTGGAAGACAATCTGCGCAACAGACGCGTGAGATACTGGACAACCTGTTCAGTCTGGAGGAACTGCGTGGACCACCTCGACCGCACCTTGATCGAGCTCTTCGCCGCCGAGCCACGCGTCGGGGTGCTCGAGGCCTCCCGAAGGCTCGGCGTGGCGCGCGGCACCGTCCAGGCGAGACTCGACCGACTGCAGCGCACGGGAGTCGTCTCGGGCTGGGGTCCGCAGCTGGAACCGGCGGCGCTCGACCACCCGGTGACAGCGTTCCTGACGCTGGAGATCCGACAGGCAGGTGCGGGCGGCCACGACGCCGTCGGTCGGCACCTGGCCACGATCCCCGAGCTGCTCGAGGCCTGCACGATCACTGGTCCCGGCGACATGTGGTGCCGCGTGGTCGCGCGTTCCAACACCGACCTGCAGCGAGTGATCGACCAGGTCCTGGCGCAGGAGGCGATCGTGCGCTGCTCGACGGTGATCGCACTCGCGACCCAGGTGCCACACCGGGTGCTGCCGCTGCTGGGTTCGGTCGTCTCGGACTGAGCCCAGCCCTAGGCTGGCGCCATGATCCTGGAGGAGTTCCCGCGCCATCCGCTGACCTTCGGACCGAGTCCGGTGCACCCGCTGGAACGGCTCACCGCTCACCTGGGTGGAGCCTCCGTGTGGGCCAAGCGAGAGGACTGCAACTCCGGGTTGGCCTTCGGTGGCAACAAGACCCGCAAGCTTGAGTACATCGTTCCCGACGTCCTGGCCCGGGGCGCAGACACTCTGGTGTCCATCGGTGGCTACCAGTCCAACCACACGCGCCAGGTCGCTGCTGTGGCTGCACACCTGGGACTGAAGTGCCGGCTGGTCCAGGAGAAGTGGGTGGACTGGGACGACCCGGTCAACGACAAGGTCGGCAACATTCTGCTGTCCCGGATCATGGGTGCCGACGTGCGCCTGGACGACAGCGGCTTCGACATCGGCATCCGGCAGTCGTGGGAGGAGGCCATCGCCGAGGTCGAGGCCTCGGGTGGCAAGCCCTATGCGATCCCCGCGGGAGCCTCGGAGCACCCGCTCGGTGGGCTCGGCTTCGCGAACTGGGCTTTCGAGGTCGCGGAGCAGGAGGCGCGGCTCAACGTCTTCTTCGACACGATCGTCGTGTGCACTGTGACCGGGTCCACCCACGCCGGCATGATCGCCGGCTTCGCCGCTCTCGAGGACCTGACCGGACGGCCACGACGCGTGCTCGGGATCGACGCCTCGGCGACGCTCGAGAAGACGGTCGACCAGGTCACGCGGATCGCACGCAATACCGCTGCCCTGATCGAGCTCGGCCGCGACCTGCGTGAGGACGAGATCACCGTGCTCGCCGGCTGGGCCGGCGACCTCTACGGCATCGCGGTGGAGTCCACCGTCGACGCGATCCGGCTGAGCGGTCGACTCGAAGGGATGATCATCGACCCCGTCTACGAGGGCAAGTCGATGGCCGGCCTCCTCGACCTGGTGACGAGCGGCGAGATCCCGTCGGACTCGACCGTGCTCTATGCCCACCTGGGCGGACAGCCCGCACTGAACGCCTACTCGGGGATCTTCGACTGACCAGATCGACCGGGTCGACGGGCATGCGCGCGAGGAGGCAGTTCGAGGTGGTCGCCAGCGGCTCACGCGGGACGGGCGGACGACGTTGGTGAACTGCCTCCCCCGGCGCCCCCGGCCCCCTCGCCTCAGGCGTCGCTGCGCCTTCATCAGCACCGGGTCTACTCGGCGCTCTGAGCCTCCAGAGCCAGCCCGTCCAGGACGCGGTGTTCGTCGTCGGTGAAGATCCGGGAACGGATCAGGAAGCGGACGCCAGCGGGTGCCTCGAGTGAGAAGCCCGCGCCCCGGCCATCCACGACGTCGATGGTGAGATGTGTGTGCCTCCAGTACTCGAACTGCGACTTCGACATCCATACCGAGACGTCCGGCGCGATGCCCTCGATCGCAAGATTCCCGAGGTGGACGTCGGAGTCCCCGGTGATGAACTCGCCGAGCGGGAAGCACATGGGCGACGAGCCGTCGCAGCAGCCGCCCGACTGGTGGAACATCAGCGGCCCGTGCTCCGCCGTGAGGCGACGGACCACGTCCGCCGCCTCACGTGTCACGTCAACGCGTGACATCGCAGCTGGTGCCATCAGAAGAAGCCAACGGCGTCCGGGGAGTAGGACACCAGGAGGTTCTTGGTCTGCTGGTAGTGCTCGAGCATCATCTTGTGGTTCTCGCGGCCGATGCCGGACTGCTTGTAGCCGCCGAACGCCGCGTGCGCCGGGTAGGCGTGGTAGCAGTTGGTCCAGACTCGACCGGCCTTGATGGTGCGGCCGGCGCGGAACGCCCGGGACCCGTCACGGGTCCACACACCGGCACCGAGTCCGTAGAGCGTGTCGTTGGCCATCTTCAGGGCATCGGCCTCGTCGTCGAAGCTGGTCAGCGCCAGCACGGGACCGAAGATCTCCTCCTGGAAGATCCGCATCGAGTTGTCACCCTCGAACACCGTCGGCTGCACGTAGTAGCCCCCTGCCAGGTCACCTTCGAGGATGGTTCGCTCACCGCCGGTGAGCACCTTGGCGCCCTCCTGCCGGCCGATGTCGAGGTACGACAGGATCTTCTCGAGCTGGTCGTTCGAGGCCTGAGCACCCATCATCGTCTCGGTGTCGAGCGGGTTGCCCTGCTTGATCTTCTCGACCCGCTCGATCGCGTCGGGAACGAAGTCGCTGTAGATCGAGGACTGGACCAGAGCGCGCGACGGACAGGTGCAGACCTCACCCGAGTTGAGCGCGAACATGGTGAAACCTTCGAGCGCCTTGTCGTAGAACGCGTCGCGCTCGGCTGCGACATCCTCGAAGAACAGGTTCGGGCTCTTGCCACCGAGTTCAAGGGTCACCGGGATGATGTTCTGGCTCGCGTACTGCATGATCAGGCGACCGGTGGTGGTCTCACCGGTGAACGAGATCTTCGCGATCCGGCTGCTGCTCGCCAGCGGCTTGCCCGCCTCGACCCCGAAGCCGTTGACCACGTTCAGCACACCTGGTGGCAGCAGGTCGCCGATGAGTTCCAGCACCTTGAGGATCGACCAGGGCGTCTGCTCGGCCGGCTTCAGGATGACCGTGTTCCCGGCCGCCAGCGCCGGTGCGAGCTTCCAGGTCGCCATCAGGATCGGGAAGTTCCAGGGGATGATCTGACCGACCACACCGAGCGGCTCGTGGAAGTGGTAGGCGACCGTGTTCTCGTCGATCTCCGAGGAGGTGCCTTCCTGGGCACGGAGAACCCCCGCGAAGTACCTGAAGTGGTCCACAGCCAGTGGCAGGTCTGCTGCCAGAGTCTCGCGGACGGGTTTCCCGTTGTCCCATGCCTCTGCCACCGCGAGCATCTCGAGGTTCTGCTCGATGCGGTCTGCGATCCTGAACAACACGTTCGACCTCTCGGTCACCGACGCCCGGCCCCATGAGTCGGCAGCCGCATGAGCCGCGTCCAGAGCGGCCTCGATGTCCTCCGAGGTGCCCCGACCCACCTCTGTGAAGGCCTTTCCGTTGACCGGCGAGATGTCCTCGAAGTAGTCACCCTTGATGGGTGCCACCCACTCACCGCCGATGAAGTGGGCGTAGCGGCTCTTGACGGAGACGAGGGACTCGGCGCTTCCAGGTGCGGCGTAGACGGTCATGAGTGATCTCCCATCTCGGAGGTGCGGAGGTCGAAGACGATGCGGGCCTGGACGTTGCCCTTCTCGACCTCTTCGAAGCACTCGTTGACCTCCTCGAGCCTCCGGGTCTCCCGGATGACCCGCGTGCGCCCCTGAGCGTGGATCGCATACACCTCGTCCAGGTCCTTCCGGGTGCCCACGATGGATCCGAGGATGGTGAGGCCGTTCAGCACGGTCTCGAAGATGGGCAGGCTGACCAGGTTGTCGGCCGGCAGGGCGACGAAGACCAGCGTGCCGCCGCGCCTCAAGGAGCCGAATGCCTGCTCGAACGCCTTCGGCGCGACAGCCACGGAGATCGCCGCGTGGGCCCCGCCGAGGGCCTTGATCGCCGCGACCGGGTCCTCGGTGAGGGCGTTGACCACATGGTCGGCGCCGAGCTCCTTGGCGAGCTCCAGCTTCTCGTCGTTGATGTCGACCGCGACCACTGTGGCGCCGCTGATCTTCGCGTACTGCAGCGCGAGGTGACCGAGCCCGCCGATGCCGAAGACCGCCACCAGCTGGCCGGGACGCGCGCCGGAGAGCTTCACGGCCTTGTAGGTCGTAACACCCGCGCAGGTGAGCACTGCTGCGTCCAGGGGGTCGACCGCCGGGGGGACCTGGGCGACGTACGCCGCGTTCGCCGTCGCGTACTCGGCATACGAACCGTCGATGCCGTAGCCCGTGTTGACCTGCGCCTCACACAGCGTCTCCCAGCCGTCGACGCAGAACTCGCAGGTTCCGCACGCCTTGCCCAGCCACGGCATGGCCACGCGGTCGCCCACGCAGGGTGTGATGACGCCGGGCCCAACCTGCTCGACGATCCCGACCCCCTCGTGACCGGGGATGAAGGGCGGAGTCGGCTTGATGGGCCAGTCGCCGTGGGCGGCGTGGATGTCGGTGTGGCACAGGCCGGCTGTCTCGACCCTGACGAGAACCTCCCCGGGTCCGGGAACGGGCTTCGGTGTCTCGCCGATGCTGAGTGACTTGGTGAAATCGTGGACGACGGCTGCCTTCATGGAGAACTCCTTGTGT
Source organism: uncultured Actinomycetota bacterium (assembly GCA_963781335.1). Lineage (GTDB taxonomy): Bacteria > Actinomycetota > Actinomycetes > Propionibacteriales > Nocardioidaceae > Marmoricola. The sequence goes on from CAWAFS010000035.1 coordinate 93,664, forward strand.
GCAGATGGCCGATCGGGCCTTCCAGCACGCGCGGATCGCTGCGTGGGAGGAACGATCGGTGATGTGCCTCACACGCTAGGCACGCAACGTTGCATTGCCGTTGCGTCCAGCCCGGCCGGAGACAGCCGTTGCTAGATGCCGAACTCCCGGTCCAACCTGGCGATCTGGCCGGAGATCAGCGGAAGCAACGGGGAAGTGGCGCTGATCGCAGCTCGTTGAGCAAGCCACATCTCGTAGTCGTCAGCCCCCCAGGACGACCGGGTCCACGACGACATCAGGTCCGGGACCCCGTGCTCCAGGACCGCCTGCCGCAGCGAGAGCTCCACGTCAGTCCGCAGCCGGACGACGCCGGGTGCCACCGAGCGTGGCAGCACGGGTCCTCGGTAGGTCTGGGTGGCGGCAACGACATCGCCCGAAGCGAGGTGTGCCTCGACAGCCAGCCAGTCTCCCGTCACCTCCGCGACCAGCCGATAGGGACGTGACGCCAGCAGGTCGTCGCCCAGGAGCGAACGCAGCCGGTTGAGCTCTGCCCTGAGAGTCGAGGCACTGGTGTCCTCGGCGTACAGCAGCACCGCGAGCTCGTCCCCGGACAGGCCACGAGGCGCCGACGCGAGCAGCAGGAGGATCTCGCTGTGCCGAGGCGTGAGCCGCAGGGTGGACCGATGCGAACGTCCGTCGTCGATCGTGAGCAGGGACTCGTGGCGCCCCAGCGCCTCCAGCGCGATCGACAGCCCACTGGTGCTGCGCTGAGCCTCAGCGCCCCGGCGGGAGAGCAGGTGGCGAGCCAGTTCTGCCTCGGCCATTCTCGCGGCTGCCCGCACCATCGCCATGGTCTGGGGTACGACGATGCCGTCGCCGCCGGTGATGTCGAGTACGCCCAGCAGTGCACCGGACGTCGGGTCGTGGATCGGTGTCGCTGCGCAGCTCCACTTCTGGACCGAGCGGCGAAAGTGCTCCGACCGGCTCACGCTGACGGGTTGGTCAAGGTTGAGGGCCATTCCCGGGGCGCTGGTCCCGGCGATCCTCTCGTCCCAGTTGGCTCCCTCGACGAAGCCGATCGACTCTGCGCGACGCAGCACCGCCGGGTGCCCGCAGACCCACAACAGCTGCCCGGTCTCGTCAGAGACAGCCATGATCGCGTCGCAGTCCCGTGCGGCCTGACCGAGCACGTCGTCCAGCACGGGGAAGACCTGGGCGAGCGGATGAGCCTCGCGGTAGTCACGCAACGCGTCATCCGGCAGCGTGATCGGTGCACCAACGGTGTCAGCCTCGACGCCGGCAGCGGCGGAGCGATGCCACGACTCCGCGACTTGCGCGCGCATCACTCTAGAGACCACCCCTCAGTACACAGCGCGATCCCGGATGGCGCCAGCCCTGGGGCACAGCAGACAGTCCGCCTCGCGGATCACTTCGCTGTCACAGCCCGCGTCCGGCCGGCGTCTTAATGTCGACCAGGACGACGACAGGAGTCGAGAGATGACCCAGACCATCCGCATTCCCAGAGCCGAGCTGAGCGGTGTGCAGGGGAGCCTGCTGAAGCTGGCGATCCGCAAGAAGATCGGTCGCGTGCCGGACAATGTCGCGGTGATGTGGAACCACCCGGCGGTCTTCAAGGACATGATGCGGGTGGGCGCCAGGACCGAGAAGTGGGACCGCCTGGACCCCGACCTGGCGTCGTTCGCGGTGATGGCCGCGGCCGCCGAGATCGGGTGCAACGCGTGCCTGGACCTGAACTACTTCATGGCGCACAGCCGGGGCCAAGCGGTCGAGAAGGCACGCGAGGTGCCGCGGTGGCGCGTGTCCACGGTGTTCACCCCGCTGGAGCGGCGGGTGATGGAGTACGCCGAGGCGGTCTGTCAGACGCCGCTGACGGTGAGCGACGAGATGTCGGCGGCGCTGCTTGCCGACCTCGGGGCCGACGGTCTGATCGAGCTCACCGCACGAATCGGTTTCATGAACCTTGCGGCTCGGTCCAACCTCGCCCTGGGGATCCCCTCCGAACACTTCGCCGAGAGCTGCGGACTGGAGCCGCTCACGAGCCGTTCGACACCGGCGGCGATGCCGTGAGCGACGACCCGTTCGGGACCCACCGGCGGCTCCTTTTCACCGTGGCCTACGAGATGCTCGGCTCGGCGGTCGACGCCGAGGACGTGCTGCAGGAGTCCTGGCTGAAGTGGAGCCGCGCCGACCGAGGCGACGTAGCAGACCCACGCGCATACCTGGTGAGGATCGTGACCCGCGCGGCACTCGACCGGTTACGCACCATCGCGCGACGCCGGGAGGAGTACGTCGGACCGTGGCTGCCCGAGCCGCTGCTGACCTCACCCGACGTCGCCGAGGATCTCGAGCTGGCGGACAGCCTGTCGACGGCGATGCTGCTGGTGCTGGAGACGCTGACGCCTACCGAGCGTGCCGTGTTCCTGCTCCGCGACGTGTTCGACCTCGGCTACCCCGAGCTGGCCGAGGCGGTCGGCAAGTCCCAGGCTGCAGTGCGGCAGATCGCGCACCGCGCCCGCACCCACGTCACCGAGCGACGGCCGCGCAACGCACCGTCCCAGGCGGAGACCCGCTCGGCGCTCGAGGCGTTCCTGCGAGCCCTCGAGACCGGTGACCTGCAGTACCTCGTCGACGTGCTCGCTCCCGATGTGGTCGCACTCGGCGACGGTGGCGGCGTCAAGCAGGCGCTGCCGCGCCCGGTCATGGGCGTCGGCAAGGTCGCCAGGCTCATGGAGGTCGGCATCGCCACCGCGCAGAGGCTGGGCATGTCGATGGAACTCGTCGCCGTCAACGGATGGCCGGCGTTGCTCATCCGCCTCGACGGAGAGATCGACTCCGTGATGTCGGTGCGGGTCGAGGACGGTCTGATCTCGGCGATCTACACCGTGCGGAACCCCGAGAAGCTGTCGCGGATGGTGGAGGAGTCGGCCCTCGTCCGCTGAGCGGTCCCTCCTGCTCCGAGCACCGCGCGTCGGCGACCTGCCGAGCTTCATGTAATCATATGCGCATGAACGCATCTCATCGGTCACCGGATGGTTCCTTGCCCGATGAGGACGAGGTCGACCTCGCGGTCGAGGTGTTCCGGATGCTGGCCGACGCGACGCGGATCCGGCTCCTCTGGGTCCTCGCGAACGGTGAAGCAGCGGTGAGTGACCTGGCCGCGACGGTCGGAAAGCCCCAGGCGCTCGTCTCGCAACACCTTGCGAAGCTGCGCCTGTCGCGCCTCGTGACCACTCGTCGCCAGGGCAACCAGGTGTTCTACCAGCTCGCGAACAACCACGTCAGCCAGCTCGTGGCTGATGCGATCCACAACGCGGAGCATGCTGGGCCGGGTGTCCAGGCCCACCATCTGCCTGCCGCCGGACCAGCGCCGGGAAAGCGCCAACGATGACGCACCCCACCCCGCACGACCACCACCACGATCACGACCACGAGCATTCGGCCGGGTTTCCGCGCGCACTTGTCGACTTCTTCAGACCGCACAGCCATGACGCCGCCGACTCGGTCGACTCGGCCCTCGAAGCCAGCGCCGACGGGATCCGTGCCGTCAAGGTCAGCCTGATCGCCCTCGGGATCACCGCCCTCGCTCAAGCACTCCTCGTGGTCATCACCGGCTCGGTCGCCCTGCTCGCCGACACCATCCACAACTTCTCCGACGCCCTCACCGCCGTACCGCTGTGGATCGCGTTCGTCGTCGGACGCAGAACGGCGAATGCTCGGTACACATATGGCTACGGCCGCGCCGAGGACCTTGCCGGCATCTTCATCGTGCTGATGATCGCTGCGTCCGCAGTCGTCGCCGGCTACGAGTCGGTCCGCCGCCTCAACGATCCCTCACCACTGACCTATCCGTGGGTCGTCATCGCAGCCGGGGTGATCGGATTCCTCGGCAACGAGCTCGTCGCCACCTACCGCATCCGGGTCGGACGCCGGATCGGTTCGGCCGCCCTCGTTGCGGACGGCCTTCATGCCCGCACCGACGGGTTCACCTCCCTCGCCGTCGTCGGCGGAGCGGTCGGCGTGATGGCTGGGTTCCCACTCGCTGACCCCCTCATCGGTCTGCTGATCACCATCGCCATCCTCACCGTGCTCCGGGGAGCAGCGACGGACATCTACCGACGGCTCATGGACGCCGTCGACCCAGCCCTGAGCGCCGAAGCAACCGCGACGCTTCGCGCCACCCCCGGTGTCATCGACACCGAGCACCTCCGGCTGCGCTGGATCGGGCACCGCATCACCGCCGAAGCAGGCATCGTCGTCGCCGAGGAGCTCAGCCTCGTCACGGCTCACGACATCGCGACGGACGCTCACCATCGACTGCTCCACGAGATCCCCAAGCTCGCCGCCGTCACGATCCACGTCAGCCCGCAAGGCGCGGGCGGCACGGACCACCACAAGATCCTCGGCCACCACAAGATCCTCGGCCACCACAAGATCCTCGGCCACCACCAGGGGTCAGCAGGCTCCTAGTAGTCCGAGCCTCTGCGCCACGCCATCTCCTGCAGCTCGAAGGTGTTGCCGTCCGGATCGGAGAACCCTGCTCCCCTGACTCCGCCCCCGAAGTCGTGGATCTCACCGACCTCCACACCTCGACGGACCAGCTCGGCACGTGCCTCGGTGACGTCCTCCACCACCAGGTGCAGGCCCCTGACACTGCCGGGTTCTCCGGCGTACACATCCAGACCCGTCCCGAAACCGACCGAGCAGCCCGAGCCCTCTGGTGTCAGCTGGACGACCCGGACTCCCTCGCTGGGCTGCACGTCAACGTCCTTCGTGAAGCCGAGCTTGTCAGCATAGAAGGCGATGGCCCGGTCGACGTCCGAAACCGGCAGCGGGATCAGTTCCAGCTTCATCTGCATCGAAGTCGAGCCCTTCCTTGACCGGTTCACGTGAACGGGATCATTCCACACGGCCACCGACATCGGCTCACCTCAGCGGACGGCCCGCCGCGCGCTGCACCCGGATCATCGCCTCCCGGACCTAGCCCCGCGTCGCCCACTCCCGCAGCAGGTCGATCCGCTTCGAGAGCTGGACGGCGTTCGCTGCAGCGGCCGCGGGTCCGCCGCACTCCTTGCGCAGGGCTGCATGGGTGACGCCGTGCGGCTGGCCGGTGCGGTGGTGCCAGGCGGCGACGAGTCCGTTGAGCTCGCGGCGCATCACCGCAAGGTGCTCGTGGGTGGCGGGCTGGTGCTGGTGCCTCTCCGGCTCCGGACCGGGCGTACGCCGACGCGCCCGCTCGCTCTGCCGGTGACGCAGCAGGTCACGCACCTGGTCTGCCTCGAGGAGCCCCGGGATGCCGAGAAAGTCCATCTCCTCCTCCGAACCGACATGCACCTCGCCGGAGTGACCGAACTCTGCTCCGTCGTAGAGCACCCGGTCGAAGCTGGCCTGCGAGCCGAGCGCCTCGAACGGCAGCAGCGCCTCGTCACCCGACGCCCCTTCGGCCTGCTGCGCCTGTGCCATCAACGCGTCCTCGGCCGCGAAGATGTCTGCTTCGTCAGTGATCTTGCGTCCGAGCACGTGGTCGCGCTCGACCTCCATCTCCGAGGCGTGCGCCAGCAGCAGCGGCACCGAGGGCACGAAGATCGACGCCGTCTCCCCGCGCTTGCGGGCGCGCACGAAGCGACCGATCGCCTGGGCGAAGAACAGCTGCGTGGACGTCGTCGTCGCATAGACACCGACGGCCAGCCGAGGAATGTCGACGCCCTCGGAGACCATCCGCACGGCGACCATCCATCGCGACTCGTCCTCGGCGAACTTCGCGATCTTCTTCGACGCTGCCTTCTCGTCCGAGAGCACGATCGCCGGCTTCTCGCCCGCGATCGTGGTCAGCACCTTGGCGTAGGCGCGAGCAGACTCCTGGTCGCTGGCGATCACCAGTCCCCCGGCGTCGGGAACATGGCGGCGGACCTCCGAGAGCCGGCGGTCCGCGGCTTGGAGCACCGCGGGAATCCAGGACCCGCCGGGGTCCAGCGCCGTGCGCAGCGCCTGGGCGGTCAGGTCCTTGGTGAGCGGCTCTCCGAGCCGAGCAGCGATCTCGTCACCGGCTCGGGTGCGCCACTGCAGCGTGCCCGTGTAGGCCATGAACAGCACCGGCCGGACGACGTGGTCGGCGAGCGCATGGGCGTAACCGTAGGTGTAGTCCGCGACCGATCGCGGCACCCCGTCGCCGTCCGGGGCATAGGTGACGAACGGGATCGGGTTGATGTCGGAGCGGAACGGCGTGCCGGTGAGGGCCAGCCGACGACGAGCCGGGTCGAACGCCTCGCGCACCGCCTCACCCCACGAGAGGGCGTCCCCGGCATGGTGCACCTCGTCGAGGATCACCAGCGTGTTGAAGCGCTCGGTCCGGATCCGGTGGGCCAGTGGGTTGGCCGCCACGCCGGCGTAGGTCAGCGCGATGCCGACGAAGTCGCTGCTACTGCGGCCGGTCCGTCCGGAGTAGGCCGGGTCCAGCGGGATGCCGACCTTGGCCGCAGCCTCGGCCCACTGGGTCTTGAGGTGTTCGGTGGGGGCCACCACGGTGATCCGCTCCACCACTCGGCGCGCGAGCAGCTCGGCGGCGACCGTCAGCGCGAACGTCGTCTTGCCAGCACCGGGCGTCGCCACGGCGAGGAAGTCACGGGGGCTGTTCTCGAAGTACGCCGTCAGGGCAGCCGTCTGCCACGCGCGCAGACTCGTCGCCGTGCCCCAGGCAGCACGGGCGGGATAGGCGGGGGGAAGATCGAGCGGAACAGGCGGCGCAACGTCAGGCCCAGAAGCGGGCGGTGGAGGTCCGTCGGTCACAGGGCGTCAGTACCGCCACTTCTCGAAAGCAGTGTCCATCCGCCGGACCTGACCGGCCGTGAACATGTTCATGCACGCGTCTTGTGAGTAGTCCATGAAGTTGCGCACCGGGTCCAGGCCCTCCGCGGCACAGGTGTCCCGCGTCGTCTGGCAGTAGAAGCTCGGCTGCTCCTCGGCCGCCGTGTCGGCCACCAGGTCGCCGGGCTCGTTGCAGCCACCCTCGAAGGTGTGGAACAGACCCAGCCAGTGACCTGTCTCGTGGACCAGCGTGTCGCCACGGTTGTAACCGGACGCCCTGCCGCCGGGCAGGGACGCGACGTTCACCGACACCCCGTCCAGGTAGGGGGCACTGGCGTACTGCCACGGGAACCGTGCCCAGCCCAGCACCGGGTTGTTCCGCGGGCCACCGCCGTTGAGGTAGAGGTTGAGCGTGCGGGCGTTGCCGACGTGCAGCTTCCGCTTCATCTTCCGGTCGCGCGGGCCGTTGAAGAAGGCGTGGTACCACGACTCCTTGCGTTTGCGGTCCACCTTCTTGAGCGTGAAGCGGTAGCGCGCATAGGCACTGGCGGAGCTCTGACGGGCACCCATCGCGTTGTTCAGGATGGTGACCAGGTTGCGGACCTCGCGGTAGTTCACTCCCCTGCGCTCATTCTTGTGCTTGCCCGTGATCACGTGCGCGTAGACGGGGATCACCACCGTGGCCGGGAGGCGCGGCTCGACGTTGCGAGCCACCGCGGCCGGCCGCGTCTCACGCTTCGGCAGGGCCGCGAGGTCGCTGCGGGAGACCGCGCCGGTGTCAGCGTTCTGACGCCAGTGGGGCACCTCGCGTCGGGGGGTCGTCCTGCCCGCCAGGGCGGTCAGGCACGGTGCAGCGGCAGCAGCACCCGCTGGAGCACTCGTGGGCGCGGCTGACGCCGGGCCACCCACGGCCAGGGGCGTGCCGGCGACCGCCAGGGCCACCAGGGACACGGCCGCGCGGTGCATGGACCTCACTGCTTGTCGCCTTCGTGCATCGTTTCCCAGATCTCCTTGCATTCGGGACACACCGGAAACTTCTGCGGATCCCGGCTCGGGATCCAGACCTTGCCACACAACGCCACCACAGGGGTGCCATTGACCATGGCCTCCATCAACTTGTCCTTGGGGACATAGTGGGAGAGGCGCTCGTGGTCGCCGTTGTCGGTGGGAACGGTTCGCTCTTCGGTGCGGGTGTCCTCCAGGACATCGGTGCCGAAACCGCGTGTCTTTGGGCTGCTCACCGAGGCATCCTAGCCCCAGCGAGCGACAGGGCGGCGCAGCCCGTGGTCCGGGGTCCGGCGGCTCGGGGTCAGGCGGCGAGCACGGCCTTGATCCGGTCCGCGAGGGATTCGGGCGTGGGGTGCCCGGCGTCAGGGGCCTCAGCCGGGCGCTGGGGCGCGCTTCGCGGGGGCAAGGCCCACCCGGGCACGGTCCTCGACACGCCGACCCACAGCGACGGCCGCGGAATCCCTGGTGCTCGCCAGACCGGAGGAACCGGCGGACTCGAGGTCCAGGGGCTCACGCCCGAGGGCGCGCTCGACGTTCCCCGAGAGCCGGGCGTGCCACTTCAGCAGCAACGCCCCGACCAGGTCGAGCTCGTCGGTGAAGTGCTCGGCCACACCAGGCACCTCGGTGGGCACGAGGCCGTCCCGGCGATCGTTCACGGTGTCCATCACGACGCGGAGGGTCTCCCCGCGAGTGTGGAAACTGTTCCAGCTCATCCTCGTCACCCTTCTCCTCGAGTTCACATACCGTAGGTACGTACTCAGAGTATGTGGCCAGCCGGGCGTAGCCCAAGCGGCGCCACCGTGACGTCACCCACAACGGGCCGTGGGCCCGCCCTAGACTGCGAACATGACCCGCTCGCACGCCGAAAGACTGCTCACCGGCCTTCCGAAGGTCGCTGGCGGGTCCCGGCGGGCGCAGTACTCCGCCTCGACGAAGCGCGCGCTCATCGACGTGGCCACCGCCCAGTTCAGCGAACACGGGTACGGCGCCACCAGCCTGGATGCGATCGTGGCCGGCGCCCGCGTGACCAAGGGGGCGCTCTACCACCACTTCAGCGGCAAGCAGGGGGTCTTCGAGGCCGTCTTCGCCAAGGTGGAGGATGACGCGGCCAAGACGATCAAGGCTGCCCTGCGTGGCACGAGCGACCCGTGGGAGAAGGCGCGCGCTGGCCTGAGGGCGTTCCTCGAGGTCGTGCAGGAGCCTGTCTACCAGCGCGTCGTGATCCAGGACGGCCCGGCGATCCTCGGCTACGAACGGTTCCGGGAGCAGGAGGAACGCTCCAGCTACGGGATCGTCCAGGACATCGTCGGATCGGTGCTCGACGCCTCCACCTATGAGCTGGCAGAGCCGATGAAGCAGACCTTCAGCCGGATCTTCTTCGGCGCGATGTCGGCCGCCGGCGAGAGCGTCACCTCGGCGGAGGACCCCAAGGACGCCGTGGCCCGGATCGAGGCCGCGATCCTGTTCATCCTCGAAGGCCTGCGCTCCCTGGCGGACCAGGGCGTCGTGCTCGCCGACCCTGCCGCCTCCAAGCAGAGCTAGCAGGTCATCCCCCACCTCACTTGGCGAAGGTGACACGGCCCCCGGCACGGTCGTTCGGGACGAGCTCGACCCAGACGTGCCCGGCAGGCACCTTCAGCGGCCCGGCAGCCGTGGCCAGCCGGATCGGGGTCTTCCGCGACCTCTTGCTCCAGGTGCCGCTCACGACCTGCCCCTGGTGGAACAGCATCATCTGGCCGCTGCCGGCGTAGATCGTCTCCGGGACCCGGTTGCCCGCCGGGTCCAGGTAGCCGGCGTCTCCCTGGCGCACCCTGACCACGAGCACGCTGTCGGGCACGAACTGCTGCCCGTCGGCGGCGAAGCTGTTCTGGTTGCGGTACTTGCCGCCCTGATAGCGCCACGAGGTGGTGTGCGACCGGCTGAAGATGGCCTGGAGCGTCCGTGCGGGCTGGCCACCGGCAAAGTCGGTCTTCTTGCCCCATGGCAGGTAGCTCGCCGGCACGACGGCCTCCTTCTTCACGGTCTTCGCCAGCTTCGGGATGTCGACCATCAGGTTGTACGGCGCGCTGCGCCCACCATCGCGGAAGTAGCCCGGGCCACCCTCGGTGAAGAACGTGATGTCCGCGTTCCGGAGTCGGCCCAGCGTCGGCGGGGCGGCGCCACTGGCGACGATCACGCCGTGGGCCGGCTTGACGATGCCGATGTCGGAGGCACGCATCGACCGCACCGGACCGGCGACCTTTGGCAGGTTGCGGTAGTAGAACACCGCCAGGCGGGTCATCCCGCCTTCGACCAGCTCCTCGGTGACCAGGTCGGCCTGCTTGAGACCAAGCTGCGGACGACTGCTCGCGGTGTTGTCGATCTTGGTCACGAGGACCGGGTGGTCAGGCGTGGGGCCGGTGACCGGCTCCCCCGTCAACGGCCACAGTGCCGCGAGCCTGGCGCCTCCTTCGACGGGCTGCGAGTTGGGCTTCTTCGCACCCGCGTCGCCACCGCCACCACACGCCGCGAGCGTGAGGCTCAGGAAGACCGCCGTGAGCACCGCCACGAGACGCGCGGAGCCAGTGGCCGCTCCGCGAGCAGCGGGAACTCGTGGGTACATGTGCGCCAGCATGACAAAGCCGGCGCGGCGATCGACGCAGGGCCGGCCCGTGTTGGCGCACGAACTCGAGTTTCTCACTCGGGCTAGATCTTGGCGCCGCCGTCGACATACAGGGTCTGGCCGGTGATGTAGGAAGCCTCGTCACTGCACAGGAAGGCCGCGGCTGCGGCGATGTCCTCGGGGTGGCCGACGCGCTTGACCGGGTTGGCCTCGGCGTTCATCCGCCGGAAGTCCTCGATGTCGAGCTTGAGCCGGCGAGCGGTCTCGTCGGTCATCTCGGTGGCGATGAACCCGGGCGCGATGGCGTTGACGTTGACCCCGAACTGACCGAGCTCGAGCGCGAGGGTCCTGGTGAACCCCTGCACCCCGGCCTTGGCCGCCGAGTAGTTCGCCTGCCCACGGTTGCCGTTCGCGGAGACGCTGGAGAGGTTCAGGATCTTGCCGTACTTCTGCTCCACGAAGGTCTTCTGCGCTGACTTGCTCATCAGGAACGCACCCTTGAGGTGGACGTCCATGACGGAGTCCCAGTCGTCCTCGGTCAGCTTGAACAGCAGGTTGTCGCGCGTGATGCCGGCGTTGTTGACCAGGATGTGCAACCCACCGAGCTCCTCGAGCACGCGCGCCACCGCCGCCTCGACCGAGGCCGCGTCAGTGACGTTGCAGGCCACACCGATGGCCTTGGCGTCGCCACCGAGCCCGTCCGCGGTGGCCTGGGCCTGAGCCTCGTCGAGGTCGAGCACCGCGACTGAGGCACCTTCCTCCGCGAAGCGCCGGGCGGTGCCAGCGCCGATCCCCCGTGCCGAACCTGTGACGATTGCTACGCGTCCGTCGTACCGACCCATCAGGCGTCCTCTCGTTGGCTGAAGTCCGCCGTCACTTTAGTGTTCCGCCGTTCAGGGGGTCATCCCGGGCTCAGCGCCTTGCTGATCCGGGCGGCCCAGGAGTCCCGGTCGGCGATGTCGGCGTACTTCGTGCGTGGCCAGAAGAAGCCGCGCAGGCCGTCGCCCTTGGTGCGGGGTACGACGTGGCAGTGCAGGTGGGGCACCGACTGGGAGACCGTGTTGTTGATCGCCACGAACGACCCCTGCGCTCCCAGCCCGTCGACCATCGCCGCCGCAAGCCGCTGCGCCGCACCGAGGAACGGGTCACGGAGTGCGGCCGGCAGGTCGGGCAGCGTCACCACGTGCTCGCGCGGCACGAGCAGCACGTGCCCCTTGAACACGGGACGAATGTCCAGGAAGGCGGCGAAGTCGTCGTCTGCCCAGACGACGGCAGCGTCGGTCTCACCCGCTGCGATCGCGCAGAACAGGCACTGCGCCACGGGGACGCCGTCCCGGCTCAGCTGAGCTGGTCGGGTTGGACGTCGGACTTCTTGCCCCGGTCCGAACCCACCGGGACCCCGCGCCCGCCTGAGGTCGCGTCGCCACCCGAGTCGGGCTCGAGCCGGATGATGACGGACTTGTACGCCGGTGACTGGCTGCCGTCGGCCGTCGAGTCGAGCGGCACCAGCGGGTTCACCTCCGGGTAGTACGCCGCCGCACAGCCGCGTGGGGTGTCGTACTCCACGATCCGGAACGAGGGCACGGAGCGCTCGGTGCCGTCCTCCCACTCGCTGACCAGGTCGACCACGTCGCCGTCGGCATGGCCCATCGCTCCGATGTCGTCGCGGTGCATGAACACCACCCGACGGCCGCCGGAGATCCCCCGGTAGCGGTCGCTGAGACCGTAGATCGTGGTGTTGAACTGGTCGTGACTGCGCAGGCTCTGCAGGAGCAGGCGTCCCTCCGGGACCTCGAGGACTCCCATCGGGCTCGCGGTGAACACGGCCCGCTTCGACTCGGTGGGGAAGGTACGCGAGTCCCTGGGTGGGTGCGGCAGCACGAAGCCACCGGGCTGGTTGACCTTCTCGTCGTAGGCCGAGCAACCCGGGACCACGTGCGAGATGGCCTTGCGGATGTTGGTGTAGTCCGAGCGGTACTCCGACCACGGGACCGGACCACCGGTGCCCAGGGTCGCCTCCGCGATGCTGCACACGATGTCGACCTCGGACCTCAGGTCGGGGCTGGCCGGCTTCAGTGGCCCGCGGGACGCGTGCACCGCTGACATCGAGTCCTCGACCGTGACGCGCTGGTCGATCCCGCCGGTCCGGTCGCGCTCACTGCGACCGAGCGCGGGGAGGATCAGCGAGGTTCGGCCGCACCGGACGTGCGTGCGGTTCAGCTTGGTCGAGACGCTGACCGTGAGGTCGGCCTGCTCCATCGCCTCCTCGGTCACGATGGTGTCCGGCGCCGCCGAGACGAAGTTGCCACCCATCGCGATGAAGACCTTGACCTTGCCGTCGCGCAGTGCCCGGATCGCGTCCACGGTGTCGACGCCGTGCTCGCGCGGCGGCTCGAAGCCGTGCTCCTTCTGCAGCGCGTCCAGGAAGTGGTCGGGCACCTTCTCCCAGATGCCCATGGTGCGGTCACCCTGGACGTTGGAGTGCCCACGCACCGGGCAGAGTCCGGCGCCGGGCTTGCCGATGTTGCCCTGGAGCAGTGCGACGTTGACGAACTCCTTGATGGTCGCCACCGCGTTGCGGTGCTGGGTGATGCCCATCGCCCAGCAGTGCACGGTGGCGTCGGAGGCGAGGAGCATGTCCGCCGCCTCGCGGATCTGCTCCTTGGTCAGGCCGGTCGACTCCTGGACCCGCTCCCAGTCGAGGTTCCTGATCTCGTGCGCCCACTCCTCGAAGCCGGTCGTGTGCCGCTCGATGAAGTCGCGGTCGAGCACCGAGCCGTCACTCCCCGCGGCCTCCTCGGCCTCCAGGATCAGGGAGCCGATCCCTTGCCAGAGCGCGAGGTCGCCGTTGATGCGCACCGGCAGGTGCAGGTCGGAGAGCCCGGTGCCCGGACCCGCCAGTCCTCGCGCGTTCTGGGGGTTCTTGAAGCGCATCAACCCGGCCTCGGGGAGCGGGTTGATCGACAGGATCCTCGCGCCGTTGCGCTTGGCGAGCTCCAGGGCCGTCAGCATGCGCGGATGGTTGGTGCCGGGGTTCTGGCCGCTGATCACGATCAGCTGCGCCTCGTGCACGTCCTCGAGGCTGACCGACCCCTTGCCGATGCCGATCGCCTCGGCGAGCGCGACCGAGGTCGACTCGTGGCACATGTTCGAGCAGTCGGGGAGGTTGTTGGTGCCGAAGCTCCGGGCGAGGAGCTGATAGCTGTACGCCGCCTCGTTCGACGTCTTGCCGGAGGTGTAGAAGACCGCCTCGTCGGGGCTGTCGAGCCCACGCAGGGTCTGCCCGATCAGCTCGAACGCGTCCTCCCAACTGATCGGCTCGTAGTGGGTCGCGTCTCGCCGGCGCACGACGGGGTGGATCAGCCGACCACGGTGCCCGAGCCAGTAGTCGGTGTGGCCCTGGAGGTCCTCGATGCTGTGCTCGACGAAGAACGCCGGGAGGATGTGCTCGGTCGTCGCCTCCTCCGCCACGGCCTTGGCGCCGTTCTCGCAGAACTCCGCGGTGTGACGGTGCGACGGGTCCGGGTCGGGCCAGGCGCATCCCTGGCAGTCGAACCCGTCCACCTGGTTGAGCTTGAGCAGCGTCCGCGCCGTCCGCGTGACACCCATGCTGTCGATGGCCCGCTTCATCGAGATCGCCACGGCCTCGATGCCGGCGGCCGCCGTCTTGGGTCGGCCGACCTCGACGTCCTGCTCGTCGATGTCGGCCAGCGGGGACTTTCGTCGAAGAGGCATGGGAACTGAGTACCCCCACTCCCCCACCGCAATCAAGTCCGGCGCGGTGCTCAGCGCAGGTCGGGCAGCACCTTGTTTCCGTAGAAGGCGATCATTTCCCTGTAGTGCGGCCCCATGTTCGCGACGTAGAGCTCGTCGTACCCCGCGTCGGCGTACTTCCTGATCTGCTCGAGGTGCTCACCCGGGTCGTTCCCGGCCACCACCGACCCGCGGGTCATCTCCTCGGTGACGAGCTCCGTGGCCTGTTCGAAGTGCTCGGGGGTCGGCAGGATCTGCGCCATCTCGCCCGGCAGCCCGGCGTTGGCCCACAGCCGGTGGGCATGACCCCAGCCCTCCTCCTGGGTGGGGGCATAGGCGACCTTCGCTCCGGCCTGGGCCCGCTTGCCCCCGGAGGCCTCCTTGAACCTGGAGAGCAGCTCGTCGTCTGGGGCGGTGTTGATGTAGCCGTCCGCAACGCGCGCGGCGAGGTCGGTCGCCTTCGGGCCGAAGCCGGAGATGTAGATGTCCGGCGGCGTCTCGGGGAGGTTGTAGATGCGCGCATGGTCGACCTTGTAGTGCTTGCCCTCGGTGGTGACGATCTCGCCGGTCCAGAGCTCGCGGATCAGGGTCACGGCCTCCTCCAGCATCTCCAGCCGCACGTCCGCCGAGGGCCAGACGCCACCGAGGATGTGCTCGTTCAGCGCCTCTCCCGAACCGAGACCGAGGATGAACTTGCCGTCGAGCATCTCGGCACTCGTAGCGGCAGCCTGGGCGACGATCGCGGGGTGGGTGCGGATGGTCGGACAGGTGACGGCGGTGGTCACCGGTAGGTCGCACACCTGGCTGATCGCTCCGATGACGCTCCACACGAACGGGCTGTTGCCCTGCTCGTTGTTCCACGGGTGGAAGTGATCGCTGATCCAGAGCCCCTCGAAGCCGGCGTCGGCCGCTGCCTTCGCCTGCTGGACCAGTTCGGCAGGGGTGTACTCCTCGCACGAGAGGAAGTAGCCGATGCGCATACAGAGCTCCTTCTTGGACGGCGGTAGTGGCGCTCGTCCCGTACCCAGCGACGGCCACTGCACGCCCCCGTGGCGGTACTACAACCATCGCCCGATGGCTTCTGGACCCTCACCGATCGCAGAGTGGGTGACAACACCGGACAGGCCGGTTGACAGCATCTGGAGGACACCATGAGCCACACCACTGTTCGCACCGCCGCAGCGGGTCTCCTCGCAGTCGCCCTGGTCGGCAGCGGCGCTGGGGCCGCCCAGGCCAAGGGCGGGAACGACCGCGAGGTACGCAGGTCCGGACACTGCTCCGCAGCCACCGTGTGGAAGCTGAAGGCCAAGACCGACGACGGACGCCTCGAGGTGGAGCTCGAGATCGACTCCAACCGCAACCGTCAGCGCTGGGCGGTGGCGATCAACGACAACGGTGTCCGTGTCTTCACCGGCACCCGCACCACGGTTGCCCCGAGCGGTTCGTTCGAGGTCGAGCGGCACATCGCCAACCGCGCCGGGAAAGACCGCATCACCGCGAGCGCGAAGAACGCCAGGACCGGCGAGCGCTGCTCCGCGGTCCTCGTCTTCTAGATCCCACAACGGCACCGGAACCAGCCACCCCACCTGAGACACTGACAACGGAGGAACCATGACGCGCATCCAGATCTATGCCGTGGCGATCGTCGCCGCACTCATCCCGGCGGTTCTCGGCCTGTGGGGAAACGCATCCTTCTCCCAGGACCTGCCGGTCCGGGTCCCCGCCCGGGCGAAGACCGTCCTCCCCACGCCGACACCAACGGCTTCACCGACCGACGACGGCGACCGGGACCGGGGTCGTGGCCGTGACCACCCGGAGGACTCAGCCACGCACGGTCCTACAGGCAGGCCCACCGACAGCCCGACCGACCACGGCGACGACCACGGCGACGACCACGGCGACGACCACGGGCGCAACCGCGGCCCGGGCGGGGGCGATGAGGACAACCGGCGCGGCGCGGACAACAGTGGACCCGGAAGCTCGAGCTCGGGCAGCGGCCACGGCGGTGACGACAGCGACGGCGACGACAGCGACGGCGACGACAGCTCGGGGAGCGGCTCCGGCCGTGGCGACAACAGCGGCTCCGGGAGCGGTCGAGGCGGGCACGATGACAAGAGCAACGACGACAGCGGGGGGTCGGGTGGACACGGGTCCGACGACTGACCAGCCAGAACCGACCCAGCCGCTGCAGGTTCTGCGAGGCTCCCCGGCACCCGCCGGGGAGCCGGTCGCGTCCGCTCACCTGGATCCACCGGCGTGGGTCACCGTCGGCAGGCCGTCGCAGGAATCGCTCACCGAGGCACCGCTGGGGACTCGACGCGTGCTCATCCGCCTGGTCGCGGGGATCGTCCTCGTGCTGGTGGTGGTCACCGTCGGAGGTTCGCTTGCGGCTCGGCGACTCGCAGAACGCGAGGCCGTCAACGACTCCGCGGCGATCGCTGACGTGCTCGCGGAGACAGTGGTCCAACCGGCCCTCACTGATGCCGTTCTCGCGGGCGACGAAGCGGCGCTGCAGGCATTCGACGATCTCGTGCGCGACCGGGTGCTCGGCGATTCCGTCGTACGCGTGAAGATCTGGAGTCCGGACGGCACGGTCCTCTACGCCGACCAGCCCGAGCTGATCGGCCGCAGCTTTCCCCTCGACGCCCAGGAGCGGGAGGTGTTGAGGAAACCGCGGACCGTCGCCGAGATCTCGGACCTCAGTCGCGCCGAGAACGCCCTGGACAGGGAAATCGGCAACAAGCTCGTGGAGGTCTACCGCCCGGTGTGGACGTCCTCGGGACAGGAAGCGCTGTTCGAGATCTATGCACCCTACGAGCTGGTGAGCGAGCGCACCGAACAGCTGTGGCGCGGTTTCGCCGGGGTGACGATGAGCAGCCTGCTGCTCTTCGTGGTGCTCCTCGCCCCGCTGCTGTGGCACCTCCTCTCGCGCGCACGTCGGGACCAACGCCAGCGGGAATGGTTGCTCGAGCGCGCAGTGGACGCGTCGGACACGGAGCGTCGGCGGATCGCTGCGACGCTGCACGACGGACCCGTGCAGGATCTCGCCGCCACGTCGTTCGTGATCGCGGGCGCGACCGCGCACGCCGAGTCCATGGGCCGCGACGAGCTGGCGGGTGAGCTGCGTGACGTGTCCGGTTCGGTACGCACCAGCATCCGGGCCCTGCGCACGTTGCTGGTCGACATCTACCCGCCGAGTCTGGCCCAGGCCGGGCTGGTCGTGGCGCTGACGGACCTCGCCCAGACAGTGCGGGCGCCAGGTCTGCAGGTGGTCGTCGAGCCGGTCCCCGACGTCGAACCGGGGCTCCAGCCCGACCAGGCGCGGCTGGTCTATCGGGTGGCCCAGGAGACGCTGCGGAACGCGGCCAGGCACGCGACCCCCTGCACCGTCCGGGTGTCGCTCGCACGGGACGGCGACGAGGTGGTCCTGGACGTGGTGGACGACGGGCGCGGGTTCGACGCCGAGGCCACGCTCGCCGAGCCGCCACACGGACACTTCGGGCTCCAGCTGCTGGCCGAGCTCGCCGCCACCGGAGGTGGGAAGCTGGCCGTGGCCTCGGCCCCGGGGCAGGGAACACATTGGCGTCTTCGCATCCACCCGGATCCGTCGTACACCGTGGGACGCGAGGGTGATCGATGATCAAGGTGTTGCTCGTCGACGACCACGCGATGGTCCGCACCGGCATCGCCGCGCTCCTGGCTGCCACCGACGACCTGGAAGTGGTCGGGCAGGCCGCAGACGGTGCCGCCGCCGTGGCCGCAGTGCCCGACTGCGCACCGGACGTCGTGCTGATGGACCTGTCCATGCCCGGCGTGGACGGTGTCGAGGCAACCCGCCAGATCCTCGCCGAGCACGCCGAGGTCCGGATCGTGGTGCTCACCTCGTTCTCCGACCGCGAGCGGGTGAGCGACGCGCTCGCGGCGGGAGCCGTCGGCTACCAGCTCAAGGACTGCGATCCGGACGACCTGCTTGCCGCGGTGCGAGCTGCTGCGGCCGGCAACGTGCCGATCGACCCGAGGGTGGCGCGGGTGCTGCTCCCCGACACGACCGGGGGGCGACCTGAGGACCTCATCAGCCCGCGCGAGATCGAGGTGCTGCACCTGGTCGCCCAGGGTCTCGCGAACAAGCAGATCGGTCGCCGGCTGGGCATCAGCGAGCGCACGGTCAAGGCCCACCTGGGCCGGGTGTTTCGACAGATCGGGGTGGCCGACCGCACGAGTGCCGCGCTCTGGGCCCGCGACCACCTCGGCAAGTCCGCCGGGTGACCGGACTGCTTCATGGCAGGGCGGTCACCGACCCCAGCATCTCGCGTCCGCCCGTCCGCTGGGCACCGATGCCGGCGACGACCACGAACCCGATGCCGACGACGCCCAGCAGCCCGGGCACCTGGCCGAGGATGACCAGGCCGACGAGCAGTGCGACGGCGGGCTCCAGGCTCATCAGGGTGCCGAACGACGCCGTGTTCAGCCGGCGCAGGGCGAGGAGCTCGAGGCTGAACGGAACGACCGGGAGCATGATGGCCAGGCCGATGCCGAGCAGCCAGAGCTCCGGCGTCATGGTCGCGATGACCGACGGTCCCACCACGAGCGAGGCGACCAGCCCGGCAACGGGCATCGAGATCGCGAGGCCCGTCAGGCCAGCGGCCTCGTCACCGACGCGCTGCGTCAGCAGGATGTACGCCGCCCAGCAGCACGCTGCCGCGAGTGCATAGGCCACGCCGGCCAGGTCCGCCGTACCTGACCACGGCTCGGTGAGGAGCAGCACGCCCGCGCCTGCGAACAACGGCCAGACATAGCGACCCGCGCCACGACCACGCGCGACGGCCACCCCGAGAGGGCCCAGGAACTCCAGCGCGCTCGCCATCCCCAGCGGCAGCCGCTCGATGGCGGCCATGAACAGCAGGGTCACCCCGGCCGTGACGATGCCCAGCAGGATGCAGGCGCCCAGGGCTGAACGGGTGTAGCGGAACCGCCAGGGCCGGCCGATCACCAGGAACAGCACACCTGCCCAGAACAGCCGCAACCAGGCCGTGCCGTCGGCGCCGATGCGGTCGATCAGGCCGACTGAGACCGCCAGGCCAAGCTGCACGCAGACCACGGACGCCATCGCCATCGCCACCCCCGAACGGACAGGGGTGCGGCTGGTTCTCGCGGCGAGTGTGGCGGACATGGGTCCAGTGAAGTACCTCCAAACCGTCCACGTCCACGCCAGAAGGGAATACCTATCGTTCAGCAATCATGCACAATGTCTCCGTGGACGTCCGCAGACTGCACCTCCTCCTCGAGCTCTCCCGCCTCGGCTCGATGCGAGCCGTCGCGGAGACCCACGGCCTCACCACCTCGACGGTCTCCCAGCAGATCGCCGCCCTCGCCCGCGAGGTCGACACGGCGCTGATCGAGCCGGACGGGCGCCGGGTGCGGCTCACCCCTGCGGGGCGACGGCTGGCCGACCACGCTGTGACCATTCTGGCTGCCGTCGAGGCCGCAAGGCTCGACCTCGACCCGGACTCGGAACCCGGAGGCCTCCTCCGCATCGGCGGCTTCGCGACCGCGATACGCAGGTCGTTGCTTCCGGTCATCACCGAGATCGAGTCCAGCCATCCGAGGGTGCAGGTGGCGATCAACGAGCACGAGCCGCTCGAGGCCTTCGAGCTGCTCGCCGACGACGAGCTGGATCTCGCACTCACCTACGACTACGACCTGGCGCCCGCCCCGCTTGCCAGCACCCTCGCGGCAGAGTCGCTCTGGACCACACCGTGGGGACTCGGCGTGCCCGCTGCCGAGGCGCCCAGGGATCGCGTGGTCGGCAACCTCGCCGCGTGGCGCGAGCACCCGTGGATCGTCAACTCACGAAACACCGCTGACGAGGACGCCGTCCGCACACTGGCGTCACTGGCCGGTTTCACGCCACGGATCAGTCACAGGATCGACAGTCTCGACCTGGTGGAGGACCTGATCGTCTCCGGTCATGGCATCGGGATGCTGCCGAGCGACCGCGTGCCGACGCATGGTGTGCGCATCCTCGAGCTCACCGACCCGCCGGTCCGGTTGACGGCGTACGCCGTGACGCGGCGCGGCCGTGAGGACTGGTCACCGTTGCGACTGCTCCTGGACCGCCTCGTCGCCCACCACGCAGGGTTCAGTCCCGGGTGAGGTCGAGCGCGGCCTCCAGCTCCTCGAGTGCCTCGCCGCTGTAGACCGCGATCCGCTGCAGGTGCGGCAGGGTGTCGCGACAGCCGGTGTAGCCGATGCAGAACTGGCCCGCAATGCTCACCGCAGTGATGTTCAGGGCCTGCCCGTGGAAGAGCAGACTCATCGGGAAGTAGGCCTCGAGTCGTGAGCCGTCGAAGTAGCGGGCTTCCCTGAACCCGGGAACGTTGGACAGGACGAGGTTCGCGTCCGGGGGCCCGTAGCCGCCGACACCGAGCACGGCCGGCGCGAGGAACGGACCCATCAGCACTGAGGTGTAGACGTCCATCATCGCGCCGCCGGCGTGTGGCAGTCGGTCCTTGGCGCGCTGCGTCGAATCATGGATCACCTTGATCCGCTCGACGGGATCCTCCACATCGGTGCCGAGCTCGGCATAGAGGAAGCTGATCGCGTTGCCGACGTTGTCCCCGCCCTCGGGCCGCACCGAGACCGGCACGTTTGCGGTGAGGGTCTGGTCAGGGAGCGCACCCAGCTCATCGAGATAGCGGCGCAGCGCACCGCCACAGATGGCCAGGAATACGTCGTTCAGGCTGCCGCCTGCGGCCTCGGCAACCGACTTCAGCCTGGCCAGGTCATAGTTCTGCGTGGCGAACCGGCGGGGAGCGTTGATCCTGTTGTTCAGCACCGAGCGCGGCGCCCGGAAGGGGACCGCGCGACCGCCGCCGCCCAGCCCGGTCAGGCTCTCGGCATAGGTCTGCGTCAGCGACCTCACCACCGACGCTGCGCTCTTGGCGCCCGCCAGCGGATCGCTCGCCCGGTCCACCTTCGCAGCCCCGTTGCGTACCGGCCGCTCCAGGCCTGACTGGTCAGGACCACTTGTCCCGATCGCCCACGGCGGCAGCATCTCGCGCACACCCGGATCGACGGACAGCATGCGCCGGGCCAGCCGAAGGCCACCGACCCCGTCGATCTGCGAGTGGTGCACCTTGACGTAGAGCGACCACTTGCTCGGCTCGACGCCCTCGATGACGTGGCACTCCCACAACGGGTAGCGACGGTCGAGCCGTTGTGAGTGCAACCGGGAGACGAGTACGCCGAGCGCGCGCTCGCCCCCCGGCGAGGGCACTGCTGAGTGACGGAAGTGGTAGTCCACGTCGATCGTGTCGTCGGGGATCTCCTTCCACCGGTGCAGCCCCGACCCCTGCAGGAGATAGTTGAACGGCGGCGCAAAGGTGCGCACCTCGCGCCAGCGGTCGACCAGGTCGCCGAGGTAGCCCTCCCCGGCGTCCTCAGGCAGCGAGAACGTGGCGAGCATGCCCACGTGCATCGGGGTGCGTCGACTCTCGGCGAACAGCCAGGCGGCGTCGTTGATCTTGAGGATCTTGCTGGGCATTCCGATCACGCTTTCTCCACTCTCCGGCAACGAACCATTGTGACCGGTGTTCGCGCCGGCCGTCACACCCCGGCTGTCCGTCTCGCCCGTCCCGCCGAGCTCGATGATCCGCTCCACCGTGTCGATCACGTCGGCAGGTCGCTCCCGGGTCAGCAGCTGGGCCTGCACCGCGATGCGCCGGGCCTCGGTCCTGCTGAGCTGATGGACGCCTGCCATGCCGGAACCGTAGGACGACTCACTGACACGCCTGCGGCGACGTGGCGTGCGTCACATCGTGCGGGCATCGGGCGTCAAGGTGCGTACGGTCGTCGAGGCCCATTTTCGATCGTCTGGACATGTCTTGAAGAAACTTGCCCCCCGCGCCGCTGTCCCGCTGCTGGCCTTCGCGGTGAGTCTTGCTCCCGCGAGCGTCGGTGCTGCGACCGCTCCCCAGAGCAGCTCCACCGCGTCCCAGACGCAGTCACGTGCCGCTACCGCCCGGGCGGCGGAGGCGTTCAACGTCGCCACCTTCAACGTCGTGGGGAACAGTCACACCAACGGGCGGGGCGGGCTCCGCTCCGGCACCGCCCGCATGAAGGGCGCCATCGCCTACCTTGGCAAGCACCAGGTCACACTCGCCGGTCTGCAGGAGCTCGAGCCCAAGCAGGCGGTCGCGTTCCTCAAGCAGACCAAGGGCCAGTGGGGCCTGGTCGGTGCCCCGTCGCGCAGCGGCAAGAGCACCGACACCCGCAACTCCGTCGCCTACTACAAGGCGCGCTTCTCCCTCGTGAAGAGGACCTACGTGCCGATCACCTATTTCCGCGGCAAGCGGGTCAACATCCCGTTGGTGCAGCTGAAGTCCAAGCGGAACGGCAAGGTGTTCTGGCTCCTCAACACCCACAACCCGGCCGACAAGCACGGCTCGGCACGCAAGTGGCGTGCGGTCTCGGTCCGGCGGCAGATGCAACACATCCAGCGTCTCCGCTCCCAGGGCCAGACGGTGTTGTTCACCGGCGACATGAACGCCAAGCGACCATTCTTCTGCACCGCGACCAGGTCCGGCGTACTGCACTCCGCCTCGGGTGGTTCGGTGGGTACGCCCTGCCGCCACCCGCGAGCCAATGGCATCGACTGGGTGCTGGGCACCCGCGACGTCCAGTTCCGGAACTGGCGCTCGGACAAGACGACGCGTTCGCGCGGCGTCTCCGACCACCCGATCGTCGTCGCCCAGGCCACCCTGCGATAGCCGCTCGTTTACACAACACATTCGTTGTGCAATGGTTACCTTGTGGAAGCCCTGGAGTCAGACACACTGGTCAGGACCTTCGCGGCCCTGGCTGACCGCACCCGCGTCGGCATCGTCGCCCGGTTGGCGCACGGCGATGCCACCGTCCGAGAGCTCACCGAGCCCTTCGACCTGACGCAGCAGGCCGTCTCGAGACACCTCAAGGTGCTGGAGGAAGCCGGGCTCGTCTCGCGGCGACACGTGGCGCAGGCTCGGCCCGCGTCCCTCGAAGTGGATCGCCTGGTCGAGGCGCTCGTGTGGATCGACAGCCAGCAGCAGGAGTGGGTCACCCGGCACGGCCGCCTGGACGCCCACCTGAGGCGGATGAGTGAGGAGCGACCTTGATCGAGCAGCACACCGACGAGAACTTCACCGTCCGTCACGTCCACCCGGCAGGTGCTGACCTGGTCTTCGCGTGTCTGACGACACCCGCGCACCTGGCCAACTTCTGGGGGCCCACCGGGACCCACACCCCTGTGGAGAACATCGTGGTGGACCTGCGTCGCGGTGGCGCGTTCGAGACGACGATGGTCCACGACCGCAGTGGTGACACGCACACGATGCGCGCTGTCTACGTCGAGGTCGATCCACCCCGGTTCCTCTCGTGGCGTGAGCTCGACTCCGAGGTGCTCACCGAGATCACGTTCCTCGACCTCGGGGACGGGACCACGGAGGTCGTCACGACGCAGCGGGGTCTGCCTCCGCAGATGCGCACGCCGCAGGCACGTGCGGGTTGGGGCACCGCGCTGGACCGGGCCGCCCGCTACATCTCGTCCCTCGCCGATGCGGACGAGTCATGACCACTCCGGAGGACCCCATGAACACTCCCGCCGCCGATGTCCAGGCACTCGTCGGACCAGTGCTCCGGACCCTCGCCGACACGCTCGCCCAGCAGTCGCCGGCCATCGCCGACGAGCCTTCGCTCTGCAAGGGATGGGCAGTGCGGCACGTCGTTGCCCACATGACGATGGCCGCGCGCTACGACGGTCCCGCCTTCATGGCCGAGCTGGCGAAGGTCGCGCACGACTTCGAGGCCCTGTCCCAGCGGATAGCGCACTGCGACGGTGACCTGCCCTTCCCGACGTTGCTGTCCGACCTGCGCAGCGACACCATGGCTGCGTGGGCACCGCCGGGTGGTGGCGCAACCGGCGCACTGAGCCACGCCGTCATCCACGGCCTCGACATCACCGCCGCTCTGGACCTGCCACGCGCCTCAGACGACCAGGTCACGCGGCTGGTGCTCGACATCTTGACTGAGGGCGGGGTGTCAGCCCACTTCGGCACGGCCACGACCGGATCGGCGCTGTCTGCGACGGACCTGGACTGGACGTTCGGCTCGGGCTCTCCCGTGCACGCCCCCGCCGGGGATCTCATCCTCGCCCTGGCGGGGCGTCCGCGGCCAGGTGTTCACCTGTGAGGGCATAGCGGCGGCCTCGGTCCGGTCGCCGCGAGACATCGCGGGTGCGCTTCAGCACTGATCACTTGCTCGCGTCTGCGCCATTGGCCAGTGCGACCAGATCCTCCACCGTCCATGCACCGCGGACGCCGGGAAAGGCGGAGAGATAACCGGCAATCCGGGCCGGTCTCCAACCGAAGGCCTCGCCCAGACCACGACAGATCCACCGAAGGTAGGCCGCGGATGGGCTCGTCGGGGTCGCAGGATGCGTCGAGCTGATCGTCACCGACGGGTGGCCGTCGATGTCATGCAGCCTCAGCGCGACGTCGTACGCGCGTCCGCCCAACGGTCGAGTCGAGTTCGGCTGATCCCCTATCAGGCCCAGGTCGCCTCCCGTAGGCCTACGGATCTCCTGGCAGACGAGGTCGTTGGCCTGCTCGACCGTGAGCAGATAGGCCCGGGCGGCCACGTGCCCGACGGATCCTGGGAAGTAGAAGGCGATGCCGCCCATCCAGACCGTCGACTGCCCAGCGAACACCATCTCCCCGGGGAGCAGCACCGCGCGGTGCTGTCGCGGGTTGCACGGATCTCGGGCGCCGGCATAGGTCCGCAGCCCTCCGAACGGTCGCCCGCCAGCCAAGTAGCACCGCAGCCGGTCGCTGGCCAGATTGGACCCGTAGGCGACGTACCAGACCAGATCCGCGTCGGGTTCCATCACCCTCAGACCACCACCGGCCGGTCCACCGCTGCCTGCGCCGCCTCCTCGAGAAGCACCCGCTCTGCCTCCTGGTGCAGACCCCACGCCTCCTCGGGAGAGTTGCCGACGGCGGTCAGTCCGATCCGACCCAGTTCGGTGAGGCAGCTGATCATGTGCAGCACCACACCGGTCTGCCGCACCTGGTCGAAGTGCAGGCCATGGCGAACCATGATGTCGAACAAGTCGTCCTCGCGCAGCGTCCTGAGCGTGGGCGACTCGAGGTGATCCGTGGCGACCAGGTGTTTTCGGTCGCCTCCCGGGGTCGTGAAGACGCCCTGCTCCGCGTCGTAGGACCCCTCCGAAAGGAACTGCAGCGTCAGAAACGGATGCGTGGTGCCCCCCTTGCGAAGGTTCAGCTCGATCGCGTACGCCGACCACTCGCCGTCTTCGGCCTGGGCCACGACGAAGTCGATCGCGAACCTACCCAGCACGCCGAGCTCGGCGAGCCGTTCAGCGACCGGACGCGCCTCCGCGGCGATCATCCGTGAGTAGGCCGAGTCGGCAGGGAAGACGCAGCCGAGATAGCTTTGCCCACTCGCACCACCCAGCACCTGGTCGTGGGTCGAGAGCAGCTCTACAGATCGATCGGGGAGCACGCGCAGCTGCACGCTGGGACTGAGCAGCTGTCGGCCAATGATGCGCTCCTCGACAATCCCACCCCCGTTCGCGAACAGCTGGAAGTAGCTGGCCCGGGTCAGCTGCTGTGACTCCAGCTGCAACGACGCCACCCGCTCCTCGAGCAGGTTCCGCTCCTCCGGTGTCCCGGGCTCGGGAAGGCCGTGCAGGTCGACGACCGCATTGCCCTGCCCGGACACTCCGTCGTTCAGCTTGACGATGGCCCCGCTGATCCGGGGACGCCGTTCGCGCATGCTCACCAGGGCCTCGACGATCTCCTCGGGGCTGTGCAGGTCCTCGGTCCCGATGGGGTAGCGAATACCGACCTCCTCGAACAGACGACGGCACCCGGTCTTGTCACCCAGTCCCGACAGTCGCGGGTCGCACCCGTAGATCGGGATGCCGAGGCTCAGCGCAACGTCGCGCTCCTCAGTGGTCACGGTGTAGCCGACGAGGTGAGAACGCTCGAGGTTGGGGATGAGTGCGCGGACCTGCTTCAGCAGCCGCGGATGCTCCAGCAGCTTGGCGCTCAGCGATCGAGGGGAGCCGTCGTTGACGGAGACGAGGGTGAGGCGTCGCCTCGCATGCCGCGGGATGACGCCGGGCAGCAGCCCCAGGTAGTACTCCACGATTGACTCCGAGATCGGCATCGAGGTGACGTAGACCATGCGCAGACGCGGTTGTCGCAGGAGCAGCAGCAGGAAGAGCGACCGCTCCTCCATCGCCTGGTTGAGCGTGCCGGTGCGAGTGGACGTGTCGTCGTCACGACTCAGTGAGGGGACCACCACCACCGACTCGTCGTCGACGTTGCGCCGCATCAGCTCCCAGACACTCGGCATCAGCGCCTGCAGCTCGTCGAAGCGGGTGTTGCGTTCGATCTCGTCGAGCTCGTCGAGGGTGCGACTTGCGGGTGTCTCCGCTCGGTTCTGCACTCGTGTCATGGCTCTGCTCCCTTGAGCTTTCGGTCGGTGATGTCGAAGACACGGAAGGAGCGGCTGAAGCCGACAGGCTGAAGCGTTCCGAGCGGCTCGCTCGGCACCCCCTCGCCGGCCCCGGCCAGCACCCGCTCCGTGACCAGCACCTGCCAGGGGCGGGCCGCCGAGCAGAGTCGCGACGCGAGGTTGGTGACACTGCCGATCGCGGCGTAGTCGTAGCGGCCCTCGAAGCCGATGCGACCGAGCGTCGCGTAGCCCTGGGCGATGCCGATCCCGAGCGCCAGCTCGTGTCCCGCGGTCGACCACTGCCGGGCCAGCCGGTGCACTTCGGTCCGCATGGCGACCCCCATCTCGACAGCCCGACGGGGCGCGTCGTCGCAGGGAACGGGGTCGTTGAAGAAGACCATCAGGCCATCACCGGTGAACCGCTCGAGAGTCCCCTCGAAGCGGTGGATCAACTCACCGAGCGCGCGGTGGTACTCCCCCAGGACATGCATGACCTCTTCGGGCTCGCTGGCCTCGGCGAACGGCGTGAAGTTGCGCAGGTCGCAGAAGGCAACCACGATCTCGCGCCGGTGGCTGCGCAGGAACGATTCGTCTCCGGACTCGACGATCAGGTTGGCCAGCTGTGGCGACAGGAACCGTCGGAGTCGACCGAGGCGCTCGAGCTCGGTCACCTGGGTCTGCACCCGCCCGGTGAGCTCTTCGTTCCAGCGCGCGAGCTCGAGTGCCTGCTCCTTGATCGCGTCCTGATAGCGCTTGATCCTGGACAGCGAGGCCACCCGGGCGAGCAGCTCCGCCTGGTCGAACGGCTTGGTCACGAAGTCGTCGGCGCCGGACTCCAGCGCCCGCCGACGCTCCTGGCCACCGCTCGCGGTGACCATCACGATCGGGAGGAAGGCAGTGCGTTCGACCGCGCGGATCTGTCGGCAGACCTCGTGCCCGTCCATGCCGGGCATCAGCACGTCGAGGAGCACCAGGTCGACGTCCTCGGCAGCAACCAGCGCCAGCGCCTCGAGCCCGGACGAGGCGGTGAGCACCTCGTAGCCCCGCGGCCCGAGAACGGCCTCGAGCAGTCGCAGGTTCTGGGGCTGGTCGTCGACCGCCAGCACCGTGCCCGGCTCAGCCATGACCGGCCTCGAGGAACTTCTCGACCTGTGCCGGGAGGGTTCGGGTGCTGATGGGCTTCTCCACGAAGCCGTCGAAGCCTGCGTCCCTCGCGAGCTCGCGGTCGGTGCGCATCGCCAGTGCGGTCACCGCCACGACCGGGACACCGCGGCTCGAGGGGTGTGAGCGCAGCCGCCGCAACGCCTCTGTCCCCGTGATGCCAGGCAGCTGCAGGTCCATCAGGACCAGGTCAGGAGGTTGCTCGGTCGCGAGCAGGACTCCCTCCTCCCCGGTCAGCGCGGAGATGACGGCGAAACCGGCGTGCTGGAGCACGGCTCGGACCAGCTTGAGGTTGAGCTCGTTGTCCTCGATCACGAGGATGGTGCGAATCGGGTTCACGGGACCCCCAGCGTGCCTTGTCTCGAGCGCAGCACGCCGGCCTCGCGGAGCGATCGGATGAGGTCTTCGCGACCTACAGGCTTGCGGAGGTAGTCCGAGGCGCCCAGGGCCATGCCTCGCGGGCGCTCGTCCACGATGGTGACGAGAATGACGGGGATCTGTTCGGTTGCGCGATCGGCCTTGAGAGTCCGCAGCAGCTCCCAGCCGTCCATCCCGGGGAGACGGATGTCCAGGATCACGGCGGCGGGCGCCGCTTCGTCCAGGGCCGCCAGGGCTTCGAGGCCATCGTGACATCGCACCACCTCCACCGCCCAGGGCTCGAGGTAGGCCGAGAGCAGGTCGAGGGAAGCCCGGTCGTCGTCGACCAGGAGTACCCGGTCGAGCTGCTCACCCGCGCCCGTCTCGGGGGGGTCGGTGTCCGTCCCCGCAGGTGCCTGCACCGGGATCGCGAAACCGAAGGTGCTGCCCACATCGACCACGCTCTCCATCCACAGTCGGCCGCCGAAGAGCTCGACCATGCGCCGGGTCAGGCTGAGCCCGAGGCCGGTGCCTTCCTCCTTCGGCGCGCCACGACGCCCCTGCTGGAACGTCTCGAAGATGCGCTCACGGTCCTCAGGGGGCACGCCGACACCGGTGTCGGTCACCGTGACGAGGAGATCCTCCCCACTGCGGCTGACGAGCACGCGCACCTCGCCGCCATCGGGCGTGAACTTCACCGCGTTGCTCAACAGGTTGAGGAGCACCTGCCTGAAACGCAGCTCGTCAGCCTCGATCGTGCCCACCTCCGAGGCGACACTGACCACCAGCTGGATGCGGTGCTGCTGCGCCCGTTCACGGACCAGGGCCACCGCCTTGGCCACGGCGTCCGCCACGAGGAACCGCGTGTGCTCGAGGTGCATCTGGCCGGCTTCGACCTTGGACAGGTCGAGGATGTCGTTGAGCAGCTCGAGCAGGTGGCGACCGGAACTCCAGATGTCGCGGAGGTACTCCGCCTGCCGCGCGTTGACGTCCCCGAACATCTGGTCGAGCAGCACTTCGGAGAATCCGATGACCGCGTTCAGGGGTGTGCGGAGCTCGTGGGACATGCTGGCGAGGAACTCCGACTTGTGGCGGCTGGCCACCTCGAGCTCGGCGCTGCTGGTCTCGAGCTCGCGGTACATGCGGGCGTTGTGGATGGCCAGGGCGGACTGACTCGCGAACGTCTGGAGCAGCTCGAAGGTCCCCGCGTCGAAGGAGCCGGGCGTCCTGCGGCGGATCACCAGTGCGCCGACCATCTGGTCGAGGCGAAGCATCGGCACCGCGAGCACCGAGCGCCAGCCGTCCTCGTAGAGGATCTGCAGATGCGGGTCCCGCCGCCCGGCGGCCAGGTCCGCCACCTCGAGCGGTCGGCCGTCCAGCGCGGCACGTCCCACCAGGGTCGAGTCCCGCGCGATGGTGATCGCGCGCAGTCGTTCGATCAGCTGCTCACTGCTGCCGTACGTCGCACGCACCGAGAAGGACCTGTCTTCTTCGACGTACTCCATGATGGAGCCGCCGTCAGTCCCGGTCAGCCGCACCGCATTGGTCACGATCGTCTGCAGCACCTCGTCGAGGTCGAGGCTGGAGCTGACCACTTCACCGACCTCTCGGAGCGCCTCCGTCTGCACGACCTTCGTGGCCAGCTCTGCACTCCTGGCCTCGAGCGCGCGCAACAGCTCGACCTGGCGCAGCGCGATCGCACCCTGCAGGCCGAACTCGTCGAGCTGCCTCAACTCGTGGTCGTCGAACGGTGAGACCTCCATCCGCCACATGGAGAAGACGCCGATGACCTCGTCGTCCAGCATCATCGGCGCCGACAGCACAGTGCGGTAGCCACCGATGCGCTGCAGGTCGTAGCGCTGGTACTCCGGGTCCGCCAGCACGTCGGGGATCTGTTGGGTACGCCGGTCCAGCGCGACCCGGCCCACCAACGAGGTCCTGTTCCGAGCAACGGGGTGAGTCTCGATGTATCCCCGGAACTCCTCGCTGCTGGCGCCGGCCTGGCGCGACAACCGGATGTGGTCCCCGTCGACGAGGTAGAGCTGTGCGGCGTCGGCATGGCAGAGCAGTGCGGCACGCTCGACGATCGCGTCCAGGATGGTGTCAGGGTCCGCGTCGACACGGCCCAGGGCCAGCAGAATCTCCCGGCTGGCCTGCGACTGCTCGACGGCGTCGCGCAACTGTCGGTGTCGATCCGGGGCAGATGGCGTGCTGTGGCTCCCCCGCTGATCATTGTCCAAGGGCACACCTCCCCGGTCTCCATCAGTCTCGCCCGGGACGGCGAGCCTGGACAAGACCGGAGCAGACCACGACTTGGTTGGTTGGTGGAGCTGGCGGGAATCGAACCCGCGTCCTGTGGCGCCGTACCAGGTCTTCTCCGGGTGCAGTTCGTGATATCGCTTTTCTCGGCCCCGGCACTCCCACGAACAGTGTGCCGACGGGCCCAGTCAGGATTAAGTCCCGATCAACCCTCCTGACAGGAGGTGACCAGCAAGTCCCCTAGATGAGGCCAGGGTCCGGGACGGAGACAGATGCCCGGTCTGACCCTTCGATCACTGCTCAGGCAGCGAGAGCGAAGTCGTTGCGATTAGATTCGGCAACTATAGGTTCCAACGAACGTTTACGAGATGACGTTGGCTTCTCGACCCGCTTCTCCTGGGACTAACGTCCCCAGTCGAAACCAATCAGCCCCTCTTGAGTTGTTGTGCACAGTCTAGGGGTCAACGTCGACAGACTCACCTTCATTCCTGATGAAGGTGTCCACCGAAGAGCTCCGTGGCGTTGTACCAGCAGACGCGGCGCAGCCAGTCCTCCCCCAGTCCGGCATGGCGCCCGGCCAGCCGGCCCAGGCCGTTGAGCTGTTCGAGGTAGGGGTAGGGGATGGTCGGGAAGTCGCTGCCGAGCAGTACCCGGTCGCCGAGGTCGGCGAGCCGGGGCAGGAGGTGGTCGGGGTACGCCGCCTCCTGGTCGAAGAACTCGGTGAACACCATCGTGGTGTCGAGCCGGGTGTTCGGATGGGCCTCGGCCAGGGCGAGGAACTCGGCGTACTCCGGAGCCCCCATGTGCGCGATCACCGCGGTGAGCCGAGGGTGCCGCGACAACAGCCGCTCCAGGTGTTCGGGGCCGGTGAACTCGTTGGCGACCGGGCCAGAACCGACGTGGATGACGATCGGGGTGCCGGCGTCCTCGATCAGGCCGAAGGCCGCATCCAGCAGGGGGTCGTCCAGGCGGAACTCGCCCACCTGGGCGTGCAGCTTGAACACCTTCACGCCGCTCTCGATCAGGTCGCCGACGTAGGTCGTGGCATCGGCCTCGGGATAGAACGTCGCCGACCACAGGCACTCCGGGATCCCGGCGGCGAAGTCGCGGGCCCAGTCGTTGAGGTAGGTCGCGATCCCGGGACGGTGGGCGTAGGGCAGCGCCGAGAAGCGTCGTACGCCGAACGCGCGGAGCTGCTCGACGCGCTCCTCGTGGCTGCCGCGGTAACGGATCGGCCACTCCCGACCGATCTTCGGACCGGCCTGGTCGAACTGGGCGTAGACCTTCGCCTGCACGTTGGGCGGCAGGAAGTGCACGTGCACGTCGAACAGGCCCGGGAGTCCGAGGTCCTGCCAGAAGGCGCGGGTCGCGTCGATGGGCTCCCCGTTCACTCCATTCCCTTGAGCTGACGCCCCAGGGCCTGCGCCTTCTCCCGGTTGGCCTGCTTCTCGGCCAGGGCGTGCCGCTTGTCATAGGACTTCTTGCCTCGGGCGAGGGCGATCTCGACCTTGGCGCGGCCGTCCTTGAAGTAGAGGGAGGTCGGGATCAGGGTGAAGCCGCGCTCGTTGACCTTGCTCTCCAGCTTGTCGATCTCGTGGCGGTTCAGCAGCAGCTTGCGGACGCGACGAGGTTCGTGGTTGGTCCAGGTGCCCTCGGTGTATTCCGGGATGTGCACGCCGTGCAGGAAGACCTCGCCACCGTCGATCTCGGCGAACCCGTCGACCAGGCTGGCGCGCCCCGCCCGCAACGACTTCACCTCGGTGCCGACGAGCACCAGGCCCGCCTCGAAGGTGTCCTCGATCGTGAAGTCGTAACGCGCCTTCCGGTTCTGCGCGACGAGCTTCTGCCCCTTCTCCTTGACCATGGGCGCATCCTCTCAGCACGGCCAACTCATGCGCGGGGGGCGGGTCGACGTACGAGCGGACAAAGCGGGCGGGGTTGTCGGGCGGTCCCTGTCGTTGTCGGGTGTTGCATCGGCCGACAACGTCCGGTTTCCCCGGCCGGCCGGGGAAACCTGCACCCCCCTCAGAGGTACTTCACCGGGTCCACGGGGTTCCCGTCGAGCATCACGGTGAAGTGCAGGTGGCACGCGGTGGACCAGCCTGTGCTGCCGGAGTAGCCGACGACCTCGCCGCGCGAGACCCGCTCCCCCACCGACGCGCTGTAGGAGCTGAGGTGGTTGTAGATCACCGTCATGTTCTTGCCGTTGACCTGGCCCAGGTCGACGTAGAGACGGTTGCCGTAGACGTCGGACCAGTACCTCGAGATGACGGTGCCTGATCCGGCCGCCCGGTTCGGCGTACCGCACGAAGCCCTGAAGTCGGTGCCGTCGTGCAGTCCCCAGTAGCCGTAGATGGGGTGTCGGCGATAGCCGAAGGACGAGGTGACCGCGCCGGGCACGGGCCGGAAGAGGAACCCGCCGGTGTCGCCCTTGTAACCGCCTCGCTGGCGCCGCGCACGCTCGATGATCATCACGCGGATGCGGTCCTCCTGCTTCCTCAGCGCGCGAAGCTGGACAAGGTCGGCCCTGCGGGCACGCGCTGCGGCGGCCTCGGCCGCGCGGCCGCGGGCGACGAGGGTCGCCACCTCTGCCCGGGCAGTGCTGGCGGACCGCTCGAGACCCTGCTTGCGGACGAGGTTGGCGCGCGCCGCCTGCCGTTGTACGCCGACCGCCACCTTCGCCTGCTCGACCTTCGCCTCCTCAGCGACCATCCGGGCGCGTGCGTCCCGGAGCGCGGCCAGCAGGGTGGTCTGCTTGTCCATGAGCGAGTCGACGGTGTTCATCTGGCTGGTGACCTCGGCCGGATCCTGCGAGTTCAGGATCACCGCGAGGCCCATCAGGGCCGGGTCACCGTTCGCATAGTTGCTCGCGGCGAGAACACCGATCTCCGCTCGCTGCCCGCGGACCCGGGCCCTGGCAGCGTCCAGGGCCACCCGAGCCAGCGCGAGACGGTGTTCGGCGGCCTGCAACCGCGACTGCATCAGCGCATCGAGCCGGGCGGCAGCATCGAGGTTGTTCTGGGCGACGACGAGGCGGCGCTGCGCCGAGGTCAGTGCGGCGCGGGCGGTCCGGAGCCGCCGGGCGGCTGCGCCCAGCGCCTTCGAGGACTCCTGCAGGTCGCCCTGGGTGCTGCGCACCTGACCACGAACGTCGCGCTGCTTGTCGCGGAGGTTGTCCGCGGACGCGCTCGGGACGGCGATGCCCGCACCGAGCAGCACGAGCGACGCCACGGCAGTGAGCGCGCGGGCGCGAGTCGATCGGGGCTCAGTCCAGAGTGAGAGGGGACGCACGAGGAAGGTGTCCAATGAATCGGGGAAGGTGGACGGCTCGACGCTAACCGACCAGAGTCACACTTTGAGGTATTTGCGAGTCATCACGAGTGTCGGGACGAGAGTCAGCAGCACTCCGAGGATCGCGATGCCGGCGACGGCTGTGTAGGAGTCGGCCCAGTCCACCCACTCCACGATGTTCGACGCTGGCCGGAGCCGGTCATAGATCACGAAGTACATGAAGGCCATCAACGTGCCCGCGGCCAGGCCGATCCCGATCAGGGCGGCCACCAGGGTCTCCATCAGGAACGGCAAGGAGATGTAGAGGTTGGAGGCACCGACCAGCCGCATGATGCCGATCTCCTTGCGCCGTGCGAACGCGGCCAGTCGGATGGTGTTCGCCACCTGCAGGATCGCGGCGACGAGCAGGAAGGCGGCGACCGAGATCGCGCCCCACTTCATCACCTCGATCCAGAAGTAGATGGGCTTGAGCACCTGGCGGAGGTCACGCACAGCAGCGACACCCGCGGTGTCCGCGAGCTGTGCCTCGACGCCCTCGAACTTGTTGGGGTCCTTGAGCTTGACCCAGTAGGACTCCTGCATGTCGGTGGCCTTGACCGTGGAGTAGATCTCCTGCTCGGTCTTGTCCTTGGAGATGTAGACCCGCTTCCAGGTCTTGAAGGCCTCCTCCTTGGACTGGCGGTAGTACGACGCCACCTCCGGGTGGTCGTCGATCACCTCCTTGATGCTGGCGCGCTGGGCCGGTGTGACCTCTCCGGTGCAGGTCTCCGTCTTGCTGTTCTGGTTGCACATGAACACCGTGATCTGCAGCTTGTCGCCCCAGAAGCGCTCGGCCTTGTCGGCCTGCGCGTTGAGCAGCAGGCCCATGCCGACGAGGGTCAGCGAGACGAAGATCGTCACGATCAGCGCCACGGACATGGACACGTTGCGCCTGAGTCCCGAGCCGGTCTCGGAGAAGACGTACCTCAACTGCATGGAGTGGGTCAGCCCTTCAGTGCTGGTAGCCGTAGACGCCGCGAGACTGGTCGCGTACGACGCGTCCGTCGGCGAGCTCGATGACACGCTTGCGCATCTGGTCGACGATTCCGGCGTCGTGAGTCGCCATCACCACAGTGGTGCCCGTCCGGTTGATGCGGTCCAGCAGCTTCATGATGCCGACGCTGGTGTTGGGGTCGAGGTTGCCCGTTGGCTCGTCGGCGATCAGGATCTGGGGCTTGTTGACGAACGCGCGCGCGATCGCGACCCGCTGCTGCTCACCACCGGACAGCTCGTCCGGCATCCGGCGACCCTTGCCGTCGAGCCCCACGAGCTCCAGGGTCTCGGGCACCACCTTGTTGATGTGGGCGCGCGGCTTGCCGATCACCTGCAGCGCGAACGCGACGTTCTCCGAGACGGTCTTGTTGGAGAGCAGCCGGAAGTCCTGGAACACGGTGCCGATCTGCCGACGCAAGGCGGGGACCTTGTAGCTTCGCAGCCGGTTGAGCTCCTTGTCGATCACGAAGACCTTGCCCTGGGTCGCCCGTGCTTCGCGCAGCACGAGGCGCAGGAAGGTCGACTTGCCCGAGCCGGACTCACCGACCAGGAAGACGAACTCGCCCTTGTCGATTGTGGCGGTCACGTCCGTCAGGGCCGGCTTGGGATGGCCGGGATAGGTCGCGGAGACGTTCTCGAATCTGATCACTGGTGGGGAGGGCCGGTGTCGGGGATGTGGAGTGCACGCGAACGCGTCGCATCCGACCGCTGGTCGAGCATAGGTGAGCGGCCCTACGGTGGGGCGCATGCTGGAATCGTCGGCCCGTCGGGTCCCTTCCCGGGCCGCGGTCGTCGCCGTCGCCCTCGCTCTGCTGCTGTCCGGTTGCGCCGACGAGAAGAAGAAGACCACGCCTGCGCCGGAACCCACCCCGCTCGCCAACCTCGACACGACGGCGATGGGGGTGTCCCGCATCGAGTTCTGCGGACTGGTGCCGGACGCAGCGGTCTCGGCGGCCCTCGGCGGCAAGCCGGAGGAGGACGCGTCCTACGGCAACGGGGACGAGGAGGAGCTGCCGGGTGTCGGCACCGAGGTGGTGCACGAGATCGGCTGCTCCTGGACCGGTTCGGAGAGCGTCACGGCTCGTGCGTGGGTGTTCGCGCGTCCGATCAGCCCGTCCTTCGCCAGGACCGTGATCGCCGCTGGACGCAAGACCGCGGGCTGCCGCACCGCCCCTGGCCCCGGGTTCGGCGACCCGTCCGGGACCCAGGTGTGCCGGTTCGCCGACGGAGAGCACCGGGTGCGACACGCCGGGCTGTTCGGACAGACCTGGTTGACCTGCGAGCTGGCCGCGAACGACGCCGACATCGAGGGGCTGCGCACCAGGACCGACCGGTGGTGCGTCGAGGTCGCCAGCGCCCTCGACACCGCTGGTTGACGGCGCGCCACCGGCGCAACAATGCCGGACGGCCGCGAGGCCACGCGCCAGTGCTCGCGGGGCCAAGCCTGCCTGGCACCACTCCCCGGAGTCAGCCCAAGTGGAGATCCACCGCGCGATAGTGTGGTGCGGTCGTGCAGGAAGACCCGGAGCGCAGCAGGACCGGGCGCGCGTGGGCGTGCGCTCGCCCCCCGTGGCCCGCGATCCGGCGCGCACTGGGCCAGCCGATCGCAGTGCTTGTGCTCGCTACCGGACTCCTCTCCTGCGGAGACGACAGCCAGCGCACCACCCCATCACGATCCGGGAGCGGCACTGTGAGCACACCCAGCCCTTCGAACCCCTCGCCGTCCGATCCCTCCCCATCGGGCAAGGACGGTGTCGATCCGTCGCTGAACCGAGTGGTGCAACAGGCCCGCGCCGATCTCGCCGTGCGGCTGGGGGTGGCGGAGTCGAGCATCGCGGCGGTCTCTGCTCAGATCGTGACCTGGCCGGACGCCGGACTGGGCTGTCGCGCGCCCGGACGCGTCTACGCGCAGGTTGTCTCCGACGGATCGCGCACCGTCCTGGAGCACGCGGGACGGCAGTTCGCCTATCACACCGGCGGGCGAACTGCCGTACCGTTCCTCTGCGAGCACCCCGGGTAGCCAGACCCGGTCGAGATCCTCAGCGGTTGTCGACCTCGACCAGGGTGAGGGCCAGCAGCCCGGAGTAGCCCGTGTGCGAGACGGCGCCCAGGTTCCACACACCCCCGGCACCGGTCCAGGCGGCAGTCACCGTGCCCTGCGCGGCCAACGTCGCCGAGGTTGGCGCCGAGGTGATCGACAGGTTGCCCCCGCCCTGCTGGTTGGGCACCACCCAGTTGTAGAGCCGGTAGGCAGCCTCGCCGGCTGTGGTCTGCCAACCGTGCACGTAGAGCGTCCATTCCCCGTCCGCGGGCGAGTCGATGTCGATCTTCTCATCCGTGCCACCGTTGCCGCTTGACGCGACCTGCTCCCCACTCGGATCGAAGAGATACAGGTCAAGGTCGATGTTCGGGTTCGCAACCGCGTCCGGCGGAAGCGCCACCCGCAGGTGCGCAGCATCGTTGACGTTGATCTTCACCGCATCGGAGAAGCCATCGCTCGGATCGAAGTTCTGGTCCGGGTCCTGTGCCACCGTGCCGTCGGTGACGTCAGCGGCGACGAGGCCGTGGGCCGCGGCGGTGTAGCCGCCGGTGTAACCGAACTTGACCGGGATGTCGACGGATCCGGATTCACCCGAACCGGTGACCGAGGACGGTGCGCCGAAGAGCGAGGCCTGGACCGCGATCGGGCTGTGCACGCTCTGGTGCCTGCCCTTCCACGTCAGTGAGCCGAAGCTCCACGCACCCGTCGGCGCCCGCAGGTTCCGCACCGTCACAGAGAAGGTCGCGCTCTCGCCCTGCGCCAGCCGCAACCGACGCGGGGAGACCTTCACCTCGTAGCCGCGTGGCGAGTCGATGCGCGCCTTGTACTGCTGCACCCCCCGCCGGGTCGAGACGTTGGTCACGGTGCGCTTGACCGTCTCACTGCCCGTGACGGACGCGATCCCGATCGAGGGGTAGTTCAGGTTCTCCGCCTCGGTGGGGACACCTGCACCAGCGAGGGAGGTGCAGGTGGCCTCAGCGTCGGCGAAGACCGACGAGTCGGCGTCGCACAGGAACCCCAGGTAGTCCGTGAAGTCGGCGTCGTAGACCAGGCCCGGGTCGAACGGCGTTCCGCGCTCGCGCTGGCCGGCGAGGTCGATGTGTCCCGCCCCCATCGCGAATGGTGTGGCCCGAGACTTCCGGTCGTTGTCGAGAACCTTCTGGTAGGAGGTGGTCATCAACGCCGACTTGGCCATGGCCGGGGTCCAGTCAGGGTGGGCCTGCTTGATCAGGGCGAACGCGCCCGCCACGTGCGGACTCGACATCGAGGTCCCCGCGATGGCCTGGAACAGCTCACCGGCGACGCCTCCCGGGTCCGGGGTCGGCGAGGCGCCCGCGAGGATCTGCACCCCGGGGGCGGTGACGTCGGGCTTGATGATGTCCTCGGCCACCGGGTCCGGGCCGCGGGAGGAGAAGTTGGCCATCGACGGCGCCCACTTCCACCTGCCGACCTGCTCGCCGATGATCTTCGCCGTCGGACGACTGCTGCGGTCGATGTACCGCTTGATCGCGAGGCCCGGACTGTTGTCCACGTGCACCGACGGAACGTGGTGGGTGTCGGTGAACAACGTGCCCACATCATCGTTCTCGTAGAGCACCATGCCTTGGCCACCGGCTTGCTTGACGGCGAGACTCTTGTCGAGCCGCGCGATCACCCCACGGCGGCACACCACGATCGCCCCCGCCACGACGGCGGGGTCGAGTGCGCCGGGAGTGCATACGTCGTCGCCTGCGTCAGCCGCGTCGACCAGCGGCAGCCGCCCGGTGCCGGGGGTTACCGAGGCGCCCTCGTAGCGACGCCCGTTTCCGAGCACGACCGTGCCTTGGAAGACCCGGGGCTGGGTGCTGGCACCGACCGACGTCAGCCAGGGCACGGAGGCGGGGCCGCCGATCGTCCCGGCGTCGGGCCCGGAGTTGCCTGCGGAGGTGGCCACGAAGACCCCGGCGTCGGCAGCGAAGAGGTAGGCGATGTCCTCGGCCCCGGTGAGCGAGGCCCCGCCTCCCACGGAGTAGTTGATCACGTCGACACCGTCAGCGACCGCCTGGTCGATCGCGGCTGCAAGGTCGGAGCCGAAACCCCCCTGGTTCCCGAGTCCCTTGTAGGCGATGATCTGCGCGCGAGGCGCGATGCCGGAGACAGTGCCGCGGTCGATGTTCATGATGCTGGCCGGAACGTCCGCGTTCCCGGCTGCCGTGGAGGCCGTGTGCGTCCCGTGGCCGTCGTCGTCGCGTGCGGAGTCGTACTCGTCCGGCTCTGCCCCCACGAGTGCTCGGTAGGTGTCCATCTCCTGCCGGGCGCCAACGAGCTTGTTGTTGCAGGTGAACGGCTTGTCGAGCGGGTTGGCGGCGGTGTTGCCGAAGTCGCAGGTCGGTCCTGCGGCCGGATCCATCGTGGCCTCCGGCTCGGGGTAGCTGCCATCGTCGGCGAAGCTCGGGTGCTCCGGCCAGATGCCGCTGTCGATGACTCCCACGGTGACGCCCTCACCGGTGTAGCCCTTCGCCCAGACCCCACGCCGGCCCGTCAGTCCGAGGAACCGCGGGCTGGCGTCGGTGGTCTTCTGCCGGAAGGAGTCCGGGAGCACCCGCTGAACGCCTTTGACGTTCGCCATCTTGGCGGCCTGGGCGTCGCTGAGCGCGGTGGCGAAGCCGTTGAGCGCCACCGTGTAGTTGTGTGTCGTGTCGCTCGGCGACTTGCCGACCGCTTTCAGCGCCGCATCCTGGGCATCCTCGAGCTTGGCGCCCGCGACCTCGGCCTGCCGGGAGTCCAGCCGGTCCTGACCGAACCTGGCCACCAACGGGTGGTCGTCCATCACGACGATGTAGCGGTTGGCGGCGAGCTTCTCGATCGACTTCCTGGCCTTGCCCGGCGGATCGTCGCTTGGTGCCGCCATTGCTGAACCCAAGGGAGTCAGCAGACCCGTTGTCAGCGCAACCAAGCCAGCAACCACACGCACGTTGACGCTCATGTCAGATCTCCCGAGACTCGGTCACACATTTCCCAGGAGACGTCTGCAGGACGGCCTCGCGGGCGGCGGGGTCAAATCTGCACCTCACGTCGCCTCGCGTCAATGCCTTCACTCTGTTGTCATGCCTCACGAGCCTCAGCCGGTGCGGAGCAGCGTCTCGCCGTAGGAGGTCACCGGGGTCGCGGGGACCAGCCCCTCTGGGCAGGAAGATCGGGGGAGTCGCCGATGCGGTAGACCACGGTGCCGCGGTGCCGAGGAGGCGGCCCTGGGTCGCTGATCGGCACCGACCTCGGGGAGGGCATGCTGGAGGAACAGTCCAGGTGCCCTCCTCGAGGAGTTTCATGACCGTCACCACCCAGATCCGTCTCGCCCAGCGCCCCGAGGGAGAGCCAGGCGACGACACCTTCTCGTTCGTCGACGAGGAGCTCCCGGAGCTGGTCGACGGCCAGGTCCTCCTGCGCGTCGTCTACCTGTCGCTCGACCCCTACATGCGGGGCCGGATGAGCACCGCGGCGTCGTACGCCACCCCGGTGGAGGTCGGAGCGTTGCTGGTCGGCGGCACGGTCTGCGCGGTCGAGGAGTCGCGCAACCCGGACTTCGCTGCCGGGGACCTGGTGCTGTCCTACTCCGGCTGGCAGACCCACGCGATCAGCGACGGACAGGGACTGCGCAAGCTGGACCCGTCCCTGGCACCCGTCTCCACCGCGCTCGGAGTGCTGGGAATGCCCGGCTTCACGGCGTACGCCGGACTCCTGGAGATCGGCCGACCGCAACCGGGAGAGACCGTGGTCGTCGCGGCAGCCACCGGCCCGGTGGGTTCGGCGGTGGGTCAGATCGCCAAGGTGAAGGGTGCCCGTGCCGTCGGCATCGCGGGTGGTGAGCACAAGCGCCGGGCCCTGCTCGACGAGTTCGGCTTCGACGTGGCGCTGGACCACCGCTCCCCCACCTTCGCGGCCGACCTGGAGACTGCGGTTCCCGATGGCATCGACGTCTACTTCGAGAACGTCGGCGGCCCGGTAGCCCGCGAGGTGTTCAAGCGGATGAACCTCTACGGCCGGATCCCGGTGTGCGGGCTCGTCGCGGACTACAACGCCACCGCCGCACCCGCTGGGCCGGACCGGCTGCCCGGCCTGATGAGGCTCGTGCTCAACAAGAGCCTGACCATTCGCGGCTTCATCCAGGACGAGTTCACGAAGTCGCACGGCGCCGACTTCGTGCGCGACATGTCGACGTGGATCGCCGACGGCTCCGTGCGCTACCGCGAGGACGTGGTGGAGGGGCTCGAGGCCGCACCCGAGGCCTTCCGCGGGCTGCTCACGGGCCGCAACTTCGGCAAGCTCCTCGTGCGGGTCTCGGAGGACCCGACTCGGTGAGCGTGGACCAGGGCGGCCCGGTGACCGTCTCCATCGTGCGCCACGTGGCCCCCGAGCACGCTGCCCAGATGGTGGCGTGGGTGCGCGCCGGCTCCTCGCTCGCCGAGCGCTTCCCCGGATTCCTCGGCACCGGTTGGGTGCGACCCGCCGACGACTCCGAGGAGTGGCACATGCTCTACCGGTTCGCCGGCAAGGCGCACCTCGAAGCCTGGGAGTCATCACCCCAGCGCGCCTGGTGGCTCGGGTCGGCGCAGGGTCTGGTGGGCGAGTCGCTGCTGGAGCGCCGTACCGGCATCGAGGGGTGGTTCGACGAGCCGGTCGAGCGCGACGTGCAGGACCTCCGCCCGCCGCCCGCCGCTCCCCCGCGCTGGAAGCAGGCGATCGTGATCTGGCTGACCTTCTTCCCGTTGAGCCTGGTCCTCGGCCTCCTGCTGGGAGCCACCGGACTGGAGACGGGCGTCGCCGGCCGCACCCTGATCACCACCATCGTGGCGACGCCGATCATGATCTACGGCCTGCTGCCCTGGATGACCAGGCGCTTCCAGTGGTTCCTCATGCCAGGCGCCTGAGGCCCGCGCAAACGGGTAAGGGACGAGGGAACGTGCATGCGAAGACCCTGCACATGATGAGTGGAGGCATCGATGCCCAAGGCCTGGAGCGCCAAGCGCGAGCGGCAGTACGAACACATCTTGGAAGGGCTCGAGGACCAGGGCCGCAGCAAGGACACCGCCGAGGAGATCGCCGCCCGCACCGTGAACAAGGAGCGCGCTCGTTCGGGTGAGGCCAAGGAGAGCAGCTCGACCTCGACCGACGACCTCTCCTCGGGCCGTCGCGGCGGACTCCGGTCACACCAGGGCCCCGGCGGCCGCACCAAGGCGCAGCTCTACGAAGAGGCGAAGAAGAAGAACATCGAGGGTCGCTCGACGATGAGCAAGGACGAGCTCGAGAAGGCTGTGGGTCGCTGAGCGACGCGCCGCCTGAGCAAGGTCAGGCGGTGGCGTCCGCGCCCACGCGCCAGCGGATGCCGGCCTCGAGGAAACCGTCGATGTCGCCGTCGAGGACCGCCTGCGGGTTGCCCGACTCGAACTCGGTGCGCAGGTCCTTGACCATCTGGTAGGGATTCAACACGTAGTTGCGCATCTGGTCGCCCCAGCTGGCCTGGACGTCGCCGCGGAGCTCGTCGAGGTGGGCCTTCTCCTCGGCCTTCTTCAGGACCAGCAGCTTGGCCTTGAGGATCACCATCGCCGAGGCCTTGTTCTGCAGCTGGGACTTCTCGTTCTGGCAGGAGACGACCGTGCCGGTGGGGATGTGGGTGAGGCGTACGGCGGAGTCGGTCGTGTTCACCGACTGACCACCGGGGCCGCTCGAGCGGTAGACGTCGACGCGCACGTCCTCGTCGGGAAGGTCGATCTGGTCGGTCTGCTCGAGCACGGGGACCACCTCGACGGCGGCGAAGCTGGTCTGGCGACGGCCCTGGTTGTCGAACGGGCTGATCCGCACCAGCCGGTGGGTGCCGGCCTCGACGCTCAACGTCCCGTAGGCGTAGGGAGCATGGACCGCGAACGTCGCGGACTTGAGGCCGGCCTCCTCAGCGTAGGAGGTGTCGTAGACCTCGACGGAGTAGCCGTTGCGCTCGGCCCAGCGGGTGTACATCCGCATCAGCATCTCGGCGAAGTCCGCGGCGTCCACGCCGCCGGCGCCGGAGCGGATCGAGATGATCGCCTCGCGGGCGTCGTACTCCCCCGACAGCAGGGTGCGGACCTCGAGCTGCTCGACCTGCTTGATCAGCTTGGCCAGCTCCTTCTCGGTCTCGGCTGCCGCCTCGGCGTCGTCCTCCTCGGCGGCCAGCTCGACCATCACGCCGAGGTCCTCGAGCCGGTCCTGCAGCGAGGCGAAGCGGTCGAGGGTGCCCTGCAGCGTCGAGAGGCGACCGGTGACCCGCTGTGCGTTGGCCTGGTCGTCCCACAGGTCGGGGACGGCGACCTGCTCCCCGAGGTCGGCGATCTCCCGGCGCATGCCGTCGACGTCCAGGACGGACCCGATGGTCTTCATCGTCGCCTGGAGCTGCTTGATCTCGTTCTCGAAGTCCGTGGCTGCCACAAGGACAGAGGCTACGTGGTCCTCCACGGGGCTGGTGCCACGGGAAGGGGGCGGCAGCCGGTGGGACCCGGGCGGTCCCGAACGCCGTTGACTCGACGCCCGGGACCTCGAGCGAGTCACCTGGGAGGATGCGCTCGCTCTCCGCGCGGGTGCCCGGTTTCGACGGACTCAGACGCCTTACGGGATAAGTCTTTTGACCGGTGCCGCAGAAAAGCAGCCTCGCCGTGAACCGGAGCGCTCCGGCGCTGCGACAGTCTTTGTATGGGTGAAGACGACCCGTCGGACCGAGAGCTCGTCCTGGCCATGTCGGAGGCGGACTCAGAGGCTCTGCGCC
This sequence comes from uncultured Actinomycetota bacterium, assembly GCA_963781335.1. Taxonomy (GTDB): domain Bacteria; phylum Actinomycetota; class Actinomycetes; order Propionibacteriales; family Nocardioidaceae; genus Marmoricola. The sequence continues at coordinate 137,257 of CAWAFS010000035.1, forward strand.
AGCTCTACGAGCGACACGCCGCCTGGATCGCGGCGCGGCTCGCGCGCCGGTGCGCGGATCGGGATGCGATCGCCGACGCCTTGCAGGACACCTTCGTCGCGGCCTGGAAGGGCGCCCGGTCCTACCGGGGCCAGGGCGAGGTCCCCGGCTGGCTGTGGGGCATCGCCGTACGCCGGCTGGTGAGCCGGCTGCGTGCCCGGGGTCGCAGCGTCACGCTCGGATCGGCCCTGCTGGACCACGACGTCGTGGACGTCGCCGCGGAGGAACAGCTGATGCTCACCATCGAGTACGCCGACGTCGGGCCCGCCCTGGCCCGGATCTCCCCCGAGCTGCGGGTCGTCCTGCAGGTCACCGTGCTGGACGGACTCACCACCCGCGAGGCGGCCACCTTGCTCCGGATCCCTCAGGGGACCGTCAAGACCCGACTGGTGCGTGCCCGCGCACGACTGCGAGAGGAACTGGCATGACCGCGACACCTGCCCGACCATGGCACTGCGACGACGAGGCACTGGCCGCGTTCGCCGCCGGCACGGTCGACCCGATCTCGGGTGCCTCCGTGGAGACCCACCTGATGACCTGCGCACAGTGCCGAGCCACCGTGAACCAGCTCTTTCCCCGCCAGCTCCTCGACGAGGTCTGGGAGGACATCAGGGAGCACGTCGAGGCTCCGGCACTCGGCCCGGTGGAGCGGTTGCTCACCTGGCTGGGCATGCCGGAGGCGACTGCGCGACTGTTGGTCTCGGTCCCGGCCATGCAGGGCGCCTGGTTCGTCGGCCTCGTCGCCGTGACGTGCTTCGCGGTGCTGGCGACCATGTTCGACAGCGACTACGGCCTGAGGCTGTTCCTGGTCATCGCTCCACTCGCACCCCTCGCCGGGGTCGCGGCGTCCTTCGGAGGCGACGCCGATCCGGCCCACGAGCTGGTGTCGGTGACGCCGTACCCGCCGGTCCGGCTGCTGATGGTCCGTACGGCCGGCGTCCTGGGAACCTCCGCGCCGCTCGCCGTCCTGGCTGGCCTGGCCCTGCCAGGCTCCAACTGGCTCGCGTTCGCCTGGCTGGCCCCGGCCGCTGCCGCCGTGACGCTGACCCTGGCGATCGGGCCGTGGGTCGGGCACACGGTGACCGCCACGACACTGGCCGCCGCCTGGTCCCTCGCCGTGGCCGCCGCAGCCCGGATGAACGAACCTCTCGTGCTCGTCGGGCCGGCGGTGCAGACCGCGTGTCTCGCTCTTGCCGTTCTCGGAGCGGCCGTCATCGCACTTCGCTATCGCACCCTCGACACCATCTGGAGGCAGTCATGAGCAGCGCCGTTCTCAGCAACCTCAGCAAGCACTACGGCCGGACCCGAGCACTGGAGGAGATCGACCTCACGCTGTCGACAGGCGTCACCGGCCTGCTGGGTCCCAACGGGGCAGGCAAGACCACGCTGCTGCGGATCCTGGTCACCGCCCTCGGGAGCGACTCCGGGGAGGTCAGTGTGCTGGGTGAGGACCCGACGACATCCTCGGGCCGGGTCGCGATCCGCAGACGGCTGGGCTACGTCCCGCAGGAGACCGGCTTCCCCCGTGGCTTCACGGCGTTCGGGTTCGTCGACTACATGGCGATCCTCAAGGAGTGGTCGCAGCGTTCGGCGCGGCACGCAGAGGTACGCCGGGTCCTCGACTGCGCCGACCTGACCGACGTCGCGGCCAAGAAGGTCAAGGCGCTCTCCGGTGGCCAGCGCCGCCGGGTCGTCCTGGCACAGTCGTTGCTCGGGCATCCCGACCTGCTGGTCCTCGACGAGCCGACAGCGGGACTCGATCCGCAACAGCGCGCCCGGTTGCGCGACACGCTGAGCCGGGCGGGCGAGGCCTCCACCGTGGTGATCTCGACCCACCAGACCGACGACGTGGCGGCACTGTGTGAACGCGTCGTCGTCCTCGACGCCGGTCGGGTGCTCTACGACGGCCGGGTCTCCGAGCTCGTCCAGCTCGCTGCCGGGCGGGTGTGGATGTCAGAGGTCCCGCATCCGGCGGCCCGGCACACCTGGAGGACGGGCACCGGCCGGTGGCGCAACGTGGGCCGCCCGCCAGCTGGGGCCGAGCTGATCGAGCCAGCCCTGGAGGACGCGTATCTCCTCCTCGTCGGCGAACCTGCCCTCAGCGCCGGGATCGAGGCCAGGTCATGAGCACCACCCTCACCAGGCCGGACGTGGACCCGGCCGCGACCGTGCGCGAGCTCGCCCTCGCCGACGCGAAGCGGTTTGCCCGGCACCCGCTGTTCATCATCGGTGTCGTGGCCACCATCGGGCTGACCCCGTGGGCTGCGACGGACCGGGCCGCCAGCCCGCTCGGGCTCTCGATCCTGCAGTCGTTCTTCCTCGGCATCTTCGGTCTCGTGGTCGCGCACCGCCTGACGACGGCCCTGCGCAGCTCGCGTGAGGTCGTGGAGTCGCTGCCGTCCAGCCAGCGCCAGCGGACGCTGGCCCTCTGTCTGGCCTGCGGCGTCCCCTTCCTGGCTGGAGTCGTGAGCATGGTGGTGATGCTGCTGTCGCTGGCCGCGCTTGCGCCCAACGACCCCGCACCTGACCGCACCATGACCTGGTTCGGCTACTACCCGTGGGCCGACGTGGTCGCCGTCCTGCTGCTCGCCGGCCCGGTCGCAGCGCTCGGCGGACCCCTGCTCGGGGTGCTGATCGCCCGGTGGGCGCCGTTCCGCGGTTCCGCGCTCCTCGCGGTGGTGGGGATCTTCTTCCTGGTCGAGGCATCCACCCACTGGGACCTCCCCTGGCGAATGATGCTGCCGTGGTCCGTCCTCGTCGACGAGCACGCCGTCGACGGCACCGTCACCGGCTCCAACTTCGTGGCGGGGGTCTCCGAGGTCTGGTTCCTCGTCTACTCCCTGCTGGCGTGCGGACTGGCCGTCGTGGGCGCACTGCTCCGCGAGCCCGAGGACCGGCGGCCGCCGCTGCTGTGGACCGGCGCAGCCCTGGTGGTCGCCTGTGCCGGAGCAGTCGCGATGACCGTGGCATGAGCACCTCGGCCCCACCGGTCCAGCGCACGCTCCATCTCCGCGTGCCCTGGACGACGGTGGTGATCGCCGCCGGGGTCGCCGGCTTCGTCGTCCTCTGGGAGCGGTTGCTCCCCGCGTCGGCCGGCTCGACGCTGACCATCCGCCTGATGCAGCTGGCGCTGGCTGCCGGTGCGGCGTACCTCCTGGACGACGCGAGCGCCGCCCTGACCACCGTTGCCCCGCGCCGCCTGTGGCACCAGCGGGCACTCGCGCTCACGACCGGCCTGCTGGCGATCGCGGCGTCGTGGTCGGTGGTGCTCTTCACCCTGCGTGACGTCCCCGACACTGCGCTGGGCCTGCTCACCCTCGAGGTGTCCGCCTGGGTCCTGGTCGCCCTGACGGCCAGCGCGGTGCTCGCCGGCCGCGGGGAGACGGAGCCGGGGAACCGGGTGGCAGTGGTGCTGCCGATGATCGGCCTCGCGGCGGTCGTCGCCGGTGGCCTGCTCGGCTTTGACATCTTCCCGAGCGGTCACGCCCGGTGAGTGACTGCGGTCAGTCCGAGACCACGACCACCGAGGCAGCTGTGCCCGTGACCGGCACGTCGGTGCCGACGCCGGGCACGCGCAGCGGCAGGTCCATCGGAGTCATCACCCGCACCACGACGGTGTTGGCGGTCGTCCTCACCGAGTAGTCGAGCCCCGGGAACCTCCGGCGGATGCCGCTGCTCGCGAAGTAGTCGGCGACGTGGCGACGCGCAGCAACCGGGTCGATCTCGGCCCGCTTGCCCAGGCCCCTCGTGTAGACCTCTTCACCCTGGATGCCGTCCGTGGCGGCGAGAGCGGCGGCGTCGGCCGCGGAGTTCAGGCCCTGTCGACGCAGGTAGGCCGCAGACGCGTCGACCACGACCGCCACCAGCAACGCGACCACCACGGCGAAGCCGATGATCAGTGGCGTCACCGAACCACGCTCGCCCCGGGCCCGCGCGACGGGGACCATCATGGCCGGGCCTCGCGGAAGGTGCCGTAGGGCGCCTGGTGTTCGGAGTCGACCCGGATGGCGGGTGTGTTGGAGCCGAGCGCGGCCGGCATCAACGGCAGGTCGACCGACGAACGGATCTCGGCTCGTACGACGGACCCGGGCGTCAGGCAGTTCCGGGGATCCGGCCTGCAGGTGATGCGGACGTCCGGCACGAGCTCGAGCTCCTGGTCGCGGTAGGCGAGGCGAACAGCTGCTTCGGCGCGCACACGGCCGGTGGCCTGGTCCGGCGCTGTCACGAACGCGCGGCCAGCTGAGCGCGCGGCTGCCGAGGCGGCGTACGCCGCGCGCTGGGTCTCGAACGCCGCGAGCACGATGTAGAGCAACGGGACGATCAACAGGATCGCCAGCCAGACGAACTCCACCAGCGCAGTGCCCGACTCGTCGCGTCGCCTCCGGACCTGGGGGGTCACGGCGCCGTCTCCTGGACTCCGTGCCCGGTCACCGACAGCTCGACGCCGGGACCCCAGAGACCGAGCGGCGGGACCTTCGCCCGGACCGTCACCACCACGGTCGGCGTGCCATTCACCGATGCCCGACCGCCGGAGACCTCCTCCGCGAAGCGGTCCGCGATCGCCCCACGGACCTGCTCTCGCGTCCGAGCAGCACCGTCGGCCGGGGTTCGGTCGATGTTCGCGCCGTAGCGCGCACCTTCGGTGGCGGCGGCCGCCAGTGTGTTCCGGACGTGCATCACCAGCCCGACCTGGATCAGGCCGAGCACAAGCGGCACGAGCACCATGCTGACCAGCACGAAGTCGACAACCGCCGCACCGTGCTCGTCACGCAGCGGGAACTCAGCCGGAGACCGACGAGAGTGCTTCACGCAGCATCGCGCCGAGCTGCGAGCCGGCGATGGCCCAGAGTCCGGCCACCAGTCCAGCGGTCATGACGGTGATCAGGACCCAGCCCGGGACGTCACCTCGCTCGTCGCGGTGGCGGGGTCGCAACAGGTGTCTCATCTCGATCTCCTCCTAGGGGACGACGAGGCGCAGGCCAACGAGGCCAGGCCAGAAAGCGAAGATCACAACGGTGGGCAGCACCAGGAACACGACGGGGACCATCATCAGGACCTCGCGCCGGGCGCCCGACTCGATGAGTGCGCGGCGGCCGGCCTCGCGGACGTCACCTGCCTGGGCATGGAGCACGTCAGCGAGCGGGGTCCCGCGTTCGACCGCGATGGCGATGCCCTCGGCAAACCGGGACACCACGGCGAGGCCGGATCGAGCTGCCAGGTCATCGAAGGCGCGCGTGATCGGCGTACCGGTGCGGACCTGCGCGAGGACGTGGCCGAGCTCGGCGGAGAGCGCGCCCTGCGTGCGTCGTACGACGCGGTCGAGCGCAGCGACCGGACTCTCCCCCGCCGCGACCGCGAGGGCCAGCAGCTCGGCCACGGTCGGGAACTCCTGCAGGATCAGCCGCTCGCGCTGGGTCACCTGGGCGGTCAGCCGGTTCTCACGAAGCAACACACCCGTGGCGAACGCGATCACGCAGAAGATCAGCAGAGGCACGGAACGCTCGGGCGAGGCTGTCGCTATCAGTGCCGAGGGCACGGCCACCGCCGCGAACCCCACCAGGCCCCAGAGCACCTGCTCGACGCGGAACTGGGCCACATCCATCTCAAGACCCGCGTGCTGCAGCCGACGGCGCACCGACGCGGCACCACCCAGGACCCGCTCGACCCCGCGGCCCGCGGCGAACAGCACCGGGCCGAAGACCCCCGCGAACGCGTTGCTCGGAGTGGCCGGGACGGGCAGGGACTCGGGCCGCGGCAGGTCGCGCACGTAGGGGAGCACCCGCACTGCCAAGGGAGTGCGACGTGCGTCGAGCGCAGCAGTCACGACCAACCAGGCGCCCAGGCCCAGGGCAGCACCGAGGAGCCCCCCGACGAACGCGGTCACGAGAGGATCCGCCTCTCGGTCGGGAGCTGTCCGATGCGGACCATTGCGCGGTAGGCGATCGCGCACAGCACCGCGCCGGTGACGAGGACGATCACGCCCGCGCCCGAGGAGTAGCGCTGGATCACCTCCGGCTGGAAGCACATCATCAACAGCACCAGCCATGGAGCGGCCACCGCCAGCCTCGCACCGTTGACGGTCCATGCCTGTCGGGCCTGCAGCTCCGACCGGGTCCTGGCGTCGTCGCGGAGGAACCCGGAAAGGCTGCGCAGCAACCGGCCGAGATCACCGCCGCCGACCTCGCGTGCGACGCGCAGGCTCTCCACCACCCGGTCGCCAACGGGGTCCGCCAGTCGTTCCTTCAGCCGGTCGAGCGCATCGGCGAACCTGCCACTGACCTGGTAGTCGAGCGCGAAGCCGGCGAACGCGTCGCGCAGCGGCTCGGGACCTCGTTCGGACAGAGCACCGAGAGCCTCCGGCAGCGACATGCCGGCCCGGACGGCGGAGGCGAGGTTGTCGACCGCCTCCGGCCACACCTCCGCGAACTCTCGTTGTCGCCTGCGCGCCCGGCCCTTGAGCAGCGCGACGGGCAGGTAGCCACCCATGGCCCCGAACACGATGGCGACCGGGACCGTGCGGGAAGCCGCGAGCACTGCCACGGTGCTCACGAGCCCGCCCGCCCCGCACACGACGATGAACCCGGAGGCGCTGACCTCGCCGAGTCCCGCGTTGGCGAGCAGCGGCTTGATCCGTGACGTGCGCGCCGGAGCAGGTGGAGGCGGCGCCTGGAAGGCCGACCAGGCCAGCAGCAGCCCCACGCCGAAAAGCAGCCCGAGCACCGCACCCATCAGTTCGCTCCCCGCAGGATCCGGTGCACGTCGAGACCGACACGCTCGAAGGAGTCCAGCCGGGTCGGCATTCCGCCCGTGTGCACGAGGTCGCCGGCCTGGCGGGCGAAGACCGGCTCGGTCTCGACGATGTCGTTCTCGACCCTGCCCGGCACCGCAACGATCTCGTTGACGCGACGCAGGCCCGCATGGTCGATACCGAGGTGGACGACGAGGTCGACGGAGCTGGCGACCGTGGGTACGACGAACCTGGCCGAGATGTTCTCGCCGGCCAGCAGCGGCAGCGTGCACAGCTTGACCAGGGCCTCCCGGGCGCTGTTCGCGTGGATCGTCGCCATCCCCGGTAGTCCCGCGTTCAGGGCCAGCAGCAGGTCGAGACACTCGGCCGACCTGACCTCGCCGACGATGATCCGCGTGGGACGCATCCGCAGCGACTCGCGCACGAGATCGCGCAGCGTCACCTCGCCGGTGCCCTCCAGCCCGGCCTGCCTGGTCTGCATCGGCACCCAGTCGGGGTGGGAGAAGCGCAGCTCGAAGACCTCTTCGGCGGAGATGATGCGGTCTCCTCCGGGGATGGTGGCGGCCAGGCAGTTGAGGAAGGTCGTCTTGCCCGCCTGCGTTCCTCCGGCCACGACGATGTTCTGTCCCGCGAGCACAGCCGCCTCGAGGAAGTGCGCGGCGGGCGTCGGCAGTGAGCCCAGTCGCACGAGGTCGATGAGGCGCGCTGCCTTGAGCACGAACTTGCGGATGTTGACGGCTGCGAACTCACGGCTGATCCCTTCGAGCACGACGTGCAGCCGGTGTCCCTGCGGCAGCATCGCGTCGACGAAGGGTTGGGACAGGTCGATGCGGCGGCCACTGGACTTGAGCATCCTCTCGACGAGCTCCTGCACCTCGGCCCGAGACAGGATCACGTTGCTCAGCTCGTGCCGGCCGTTGCGCGCGATGAAGACGCGGCTCGGCTCGTTGATCCACACCTCCTCGACCTCCGGGTCGTCGAGGAAGCGCTGCAGCGGACCGAAGCCGGAGACCCGGGCCACGAGCTCACCCACCACTCCGACCGGGTCGGGCACTGGAGCCACGACGCCGGTGAGGCTGCGCTCGTCATGGGCTCGGACGACCTCCTCGGCGAGCCGGCGCACGCGCACGGTGTCCAGCTGCGGGTCGACTGCCTCCCGGCGTACGACCGCGCGGAGCTGCTGGTCGAGGTCACCGACCAGATCGGCCGACGGATTTCCCGAGACGCCCACGGACATGTGGGGTGTCTACCCGGGAATTACGAGACTCCACCACACAATCTTTGCGCCTGTGGACAACAACGTCACACGGGTCCCAGGGGTGCACTCGCGACGCGCGGGACTCAGCGCGAGAGGTTCAGCAACACACTGTCCGCCGCGCCCTCGAGCTCGCCGGGGATCGGCAGGCTGTCGGTGACCGACGCCCCGTCCACGAGGACGGTGTTGTGGCCCACCACGATCCGGACCGCGTCATAGGTCGCTGTGCGCGCGACTCCCGGGTAGTGCAGGGTGTACCTCGTCGCCAGGCTGTCGTCACCCATCTGCGGGAAGGGAAGCGGCGCAGCGGTGACCCTGACGGACTTGTTCTTCTTCGTGATCGTGAACTTCTTGCAACCCTCGCGCAACGCCTTCGCTCTCGCCACCCCACCGGGGGAGCCGGGCCTCGAGCTGACCCCGACGCCGAGATGGTTCTTCTCGGAGTTGACGTAGGTCAGGTACGTCCCGGCCCATGCCTTCACGTAGTCGACATCGATCCCCTGGTAGAGCGCATCGCAGCGTGCCGGGCGGATCGTGTAGTTGCTGACCTTCCTGGGCTGGAGGGTGTTGGCCCGGTCGGGCAGGTAGCCTCCGGGCGCCTCTGCTCCGCTCGGCACGGCCAGCTTCGTCTCGGCCTCCGACAGCATCCGGCCGGCACGGAGGAGGTTCACCTTCAGGCCCTCGGGCGAGTCGTCCTTGTAGGGGTCGAACGAGCAGCCGGAGAGTGCACCCGCGCCCGCCGCCATCAGCGTCGCAAGGCCCAGCCGGACATGGCGGTGTTGGATCATGGGATTCCCTCGGTCGGCCTGGAGTGACCATCTTGACCGACTTTGCCCCATAAAGGGATGCTTTCAGGTTTCTCGAGCGCCGCTCACGCTCTGCTCAGAGGAGCCGCAGCACCTCGGCTGCGGCGCGCTTGCCGGAGCGCACGGCACCGTCCATGTAGCTGTTCCAGTAGGTCGAGGTCGCGGGGCCGGCCAAGTGCGTGCGCGCGTGTGGCCTGCGCAGCTCCTGGCCGTAGGTCGTGAGGGTGCCGGGCCTCATGATCGCGACCGGGCGCAACGCCTGGTCGCCGAGCAGGTCGGCGAACCCCTCGAGCACCGCCGCGCGGCGGGCCGCGAGCGAGCTCAGCCCGTGCTGCTTCCAGACCGAGCCTCCGACGAAGGCCAGCAGCACCCCGGGACTGCCGTCTGCGGGCGAGTTGTCGTGCGGCCACCGACCAGGGTGCGCCTGGTGATCTGGTTCATGGTTTCGCTCCTCGGGTGCACGTCGTCGACTCGTATCTGCGTTCCCTCAACAAGCGAGTGCTCGATGGGGAACGGTCGCGCGGGTCGGGTTGTCCCGAAACGTCGCTGACGTGTCTGCGATTGACCGATCTGTCCTCTGGTCCCCGACCCGTGCGCACCCGAGACTGCTCCCATGCAACTCACGCGCCCATTGGTTGCAACAGTTCTAGCCGCCACCCTGACCTCGTGTGCGCTGGACCAGGGCCCCGCCGAGGAGGGGTCGTTCGCGAGCGGATCCGGCACCGGTTTCCCGGCTTCCAGCGACACCGACGCCCTCGACGAGGTCACCTACGCCGTCCCCGACTCGAGCTGTCCCCCAGGCTGGACGGGGGTCGAGGTGACCACCGGCGGAGACGGCGGCGTCGGAGATCTCGACGACGTGGTCGCCTGCACCGACGCACTCGAACAGCGCACCTATCTCGAGAACAACAGCCGCATCGTGTGGCTGCTGAGCGCGACGAACGTGACCCCGAGCACCGCGGTGAGGATGCGCCCCGGTCTGGGTGAGACCTCGTTCGTCCGCATCGTGCGGGAGACGCGCGGCCAGGAGGCGATGGCTCCTGGTTCGGCCATGACCGTGAGGGTTCCGCCCCAGGAGATGAGCTGGACGCCGGACCTGCCGCTGACCTTCGGGTGGGAGGGGCACGCCCTGACCAGCGCCGGGTTGCAGTCGATCGACAAGTCGTTGGCGACCGGCGCCCTGAGGCGAAGCAACGATGCGGGCGACGTGTTGGTGGCGTGCACGCTGGCCGTCCACGGTGCCGCATCCGCCGTCAGCGACCTCGCCGGCGCCGACGCCGCCCAGGTCGTGCTGGCCGGTCTCCGTTCCGCACCGTGTCGGACTGCGGGCGTCACCGCAAGAGTGGCGAAGCAGCTCGGCCAGGTGCGCTCCGAGGCCCAGCGGCTGAAGGTGCTCACTGCCAATCTGAGCGCCGCTGCTGCCTCGTCGCAGGCGCTCCCCAACGGCGCCCAGCTCCGCACCCGCTAGCGCCCGGACTTGGGATTCGCCGTTTAAGCCCGTCAGATCAGGGCATTGTGGAGGTTGCGCATCGCGGGTCGATGCACAACCGTCCGCCGTATCTCGGGGCCGGCGGACGTCTCGGCCCTCGGGGCCTGCCCGGCTTCAGTGGTCGACGGTGAACAGGTCGCCCCGGTCCTGCACCCGTTCGAGGACCTCTTCGAAGCGCAGGTGCTCCAGCCCGAGTGGGTCCTCGGCGCCAGCCTCGACCTCGGCCCAGGTGCGCGGTGCCGCAACCATCGGCAGCTCTCGCCCCCGCAGGGAGTAGGGCGAGATGGTCGTCTTGGCGCCGGTGTTCTGCGACCAGTCGAGGAACACCTTGCCGCCGCGACGCGCCTTCGTCATCTGCGAGACCACCAGTTTGGAGTGCTGCGACTCCAGCTCCTCGGCGATCCCCTTCGCATAGTCGCGCACCTCCTCGTGGGTGCGCCTGCCGTCGAGCCCGGCGTAGAGGTGCAGGCCCTTGGACCCGCTCGTCACCGGCACACAGTCGAGTCCGTCGACCGACAGGCGATCGCGCACGAGCAGCGCGACCTGCGAGCACTCGCCCAGCCCGGCCGGCTCCCCCGGATCGAGGTCGATCACGACCCGGTTCGGGTTCTGGACCTTCCCCCTCTTCGTGACCGTCCACTGGTGGACGTGCAGCTCGAGCGAGGCGAGGTTGACCAGCCAGGTCAGCGTCGCGAGCGAGTCGATGACCGGGAAGCGCAGCTCGCCCTCCTCTCCGGACCTGGTGCGCGACCCCGAGGTCGGCACGGTCACCGTGCGCACCCAGGAGGGTGTGCCGCCGGGAGCGTTCTTCTCGAAGAACGACGTTTCGCCGGTGCCGTGGGGCCACCGGATGCGGGTCACCGCACGGTCGGCGAGGTGCGGCAGCATCACCGGCGCGATCTGGGCGTAGTAGTTCAGCACCTCTCCCTTGGTGGTGCCGGTGCGCGGATACATCACCTTCTCGAGGTTGACCAACCTCAACGTCCGTCCGTCGACCTCGACCGCGACCTCGGTGCGCTCAGGCATCGGTTCACGCTCCCTCTTCGAGCAGGTCGGACGGCGACAGGTCGGTGCGGATCCCGCGGTACGCCGGCTGGCGGAGCCGGCCGTCGTTGGTGAGTCGGAGGTACTGCACGTCCACGACCATCTCAGGCCTCACCCACACGGTGCCCGCGGCGTCGAGTCGCGGGAGCACCTCGACGAAGGGTGACCTCTCCTCCACCTGCGGCAGCAGCAGCTCGCCGAGCATCCGCCCGGCCCTGCCTGCGATCCCGCTGCCGACCCGGCCCCTGAACTCCAGACCACGCGAGGTCGGCTGCCCCACGAGCACGGCGCCGAGCCGATGGGTGCTGCCGACCTCGTGCCGGAAGCCGCCGACGACGAACGAGCCGGTGGGGCGGATCGGGAACTTCAGCCAGTCGCGGCTGCGCACCCCGGGCCGGTAGGACGAGGACAGTCGCTTGCTCACGATCCCCTCGAGTCCCTGTTGCCCGGCGGCCTCGAGCAGCATCTGCCCGTCGTCGTAGGTCGGCGGCACGTGCCACGCGCCCATCCGCTCGGGCACCGTGTCGAGTCCGAGCGCCTCCAAGCGGGCGCGCCGTTCCGAGAGCGGCAGCGCGCACAGGTCCTCGCCGTCGAGTCGCAGCAGGTCGAACGCGATCAGGGTCACCGGGTTGCGCTCCGAGAGCGTGCGCGCCTTGCTGGCGTCACGCACGTGCATCCGGTCGGCGAGGGCGCCGAAGGACGGCACTCCTTCCCCCAGCGCGACCACCTCACCGTCGAGCAGGAAGTCGCCCGCGAGCTCGACGAGCGCGTGCAGCTCGGGGAACGAGACGGTGACGTCGTTCTCGTTGCGGGACCAGATCCGCAGCGGCCTCGACCGGTCCCGAGCACCCGAGGTGTTCTCGACCAGGACCCGCATCCCATCCCACTTCACCTCGTGCGCCCAGCCCGCACCGGAGGGCACGTGGTCCCCCTTGGTCGCGAGCATCGGCAGCACCGGGCCAGTGTGGCAGGACCACGGGCGGGGGGTCTCGACTGACCGCTCGCTCCGCTCGCTGCTCGACCACCTACTGACCGCTCGCTTCGCTCGCTGCTCGACCACCTACTGGCAGACTGCGCGCGTGGCGGAAGGAGCAGCGGGTTACGCGATCATCGGCGCCGGACCATCGGGACTGGCCGGCGCTCGCAACCTGCAGCGGTTCGGGATCCCGTGGACCGGCTACGAGCTCGGTGACGACGTCGGCGGTCTGTGGAACATCGACGGTCCTCGGAGCACGGTCTATGAGTCAGCCCACCTGATCTCCTCGCGTACGACGACGCAGTTCACCGAGTTCCCGATGAAGCCGACCGTTGCCGACTACCCCAGCCACCGGGACCTGCTCGAGTACTTCGGTGACTTCGCCGATGAGTTCGGCCTGCGCGACCGGTTCGAGTTCGGCACCGAGGTCGGCCGCGTCACCCCGGTCGACGGCGCGTGGGAGGTGACCTCGAACGGACCCCGGGGTCGTCGGACCACCCGGCACACCGGCGTGCTGATCGCCAACGGCACCCTCAGCGAGCCGAACGTCCCGGACTTCGCGGGACAGTTCGACGGCGAGATCCTGCACACCTCGGGCTACAAGAGCCCCAGCGTCTTCGCCGGGAAGCGCGTCCTGGTCGTCGGCGCCGGCAACTCCGGGTGCGACATCGCCGTCGACGCCGTGCACCATGCGAGGTCGGTCGACCTGAGCGTGCGGCGCGGCTACCACTTCGTGCCGAAGTATCTCTTCGGCCGCCCGTCGGACACCCTCAACCAGGGCCGGCCGCTGCCGGCGCCGATCAAGCAGGCGATCGACAGCCGGGTGCTGCGGGTGTTCACCGGCGACCCGACCAGGTTCGGGATGCCGAAGCCGGACCACAAGATCTATGAGTCACACCCGATCGTGAACACCCTCGTGCTCCATCACCTCGGCCACGGTGACCTGCAGGTGCGCAAGGACATCGAGCGGTTGGACGGCAGCGGCGTGGTGTTCGTCGACGGCACCCGCAGCGACTACGACCTGATCGTGCTGGCCACCGGTTATCGGTTGCACTACCCGTTCGTCGACCATGCGCTGATCGACTGGACCGGGATGGCTCCCGACCTCTACCTCAACGTGTTCAGCCGTCGCGACCCGAACCTGTTCGTCCTCGGGATGATCGAGGCCTCGGGGATCGGCTGGCAGGGCCGCTACGAGCAGGCCGAGCTGGTGGCCAGCGTGATCAGGGCCCGCGAGCTGGCACCGGACCGCGCGGCTGGGTTCGACGAACGGCTGCACGGTCCCCCTCCCGACCTGTCCGGCGGCTACAGCTACCTCGGGATCGAGCGGATGGCCTACTACGTCAACAAGGACGCCTACCGGGGCGCCGTACGCCGTGAGATCGAGCGCCTGGAGGTGCACCCGTGACACCCCTGACCACTGAGCTCCTCACCGTCCTCGCGACCGACGTCGACGACATCCGGATCGTGTTCAACGAGTCCTCGCTGACCACGCTGAAGATCGTGATCGGGCTGATCCTCTTCGGGATCGCGCTGGACACCGACGTCGAGGACTTCAAGCGTGCCGCCCGCCGACCGGGCACGATCACCCTCGGCGTGGTGGCGCAGTTCGTCGCGCTGCCTGCGATCACGTTCCTGCTGACCCTGCTGCTCGACGTGCGGGGCTCGGTTGCGCTCGGGATGATCCTCGTGGCCTGCTGCCCGCCGGGCAACGTCTCCAACATCCTGACCCACCGAGCCGGCGGCGACGTGGCCCTGTCCGTCTCGATGACGGCGGTCGGCAACCTGCTGGCGATCGTGCTGATGCCGCTGAACGTGGCGTTCTGGGGCGGACTGCATCCGAGTGGCAGCAAGCTGCTCGAGACGATCGAGCTCAGCCCGATCGACATGTTCCTCGAGATCGGCCTGGTCATCGGGGTGCCGTTCATCGCGGGTGTCACGCTCGCGCGCCTGTTCCCGAAGTTCTCGGCGGTCGCGCACAGGATCGTCGGGCCGGTGTCGTTCCTCGGTCTCGCCGCGATCATCGTGATCGGCGTCGCGAAGAACTGGGGCATCTTCGTCGACTACATCGGCGTGGTGCTGATCGCCGTGTTCCTGCACGATGCGCTGGCGCTGCTCCTCGGCTACGTCATCGGCCGCGGGGTCCGGCTCCCCCTCGCCAGCACCCAGGCGATGACCTTCGAGGTCGGCATCCGCAACGCCGGCCTGGGACTTCTGCTCGTGTTCACCTACTTCGACGGGCTCGGCGGGATGGCGCTCGTGGCTGCCTGGTGGGGGATCTGGGACATCATCGCCGGGCTGGCCGTGGCCACCGTCTGGCGACGACGCTCGGCCGAGAAGAAGCGCCCGCTCGAGAGCGCCGCCGCGTGAGAGTCCTCGTCACCGGCGGCAGCGGGTTCCTCGGCACGTCGGTCGTGGCCGGACTCGCCGGGGCCGGGCACGACGTCACCAGCGCCGACCTGAGGACGTCTGACGGTGGGCCGGCGGTGAGCGTCGTGATGGACGTCCGCGACGCCGTCACGGTCGACCGGGTGATCGGCGAGGCCGGTCCCGAGGTCGTCGTGCACCTCGCGTCGATCGTCAACCCCGGCAAGGACTCCTCCCGCGAGATCGAGCACGCGGTCGACGTCGACGGGACCCGGCACGTGCTCGACGCCTGCCTGGCCCACGGCGTACGACGCGTCGTGGTCTCCTCCAGCGGCGCCGCCTACGGCTACCACGCGGACAGCCCGGACTGGCTCACCGAGGACCAGCCGGTGCGCGGCAACACGGAGTTCGCCTACTCCGACCACAAGCGCCAGGTCGAGGAGATGCTGGCCGGGCTGCGGGACTCGCACCCCGCGCTGGAGCAGGTGGTGCTGCGGATCGGCACCATCCTCGGCGAGCGCGTGGACAACCAGATCACCGCGCTGTTCCTGCGACCGCGCCTGTTGAAGATCCGCGGGTCGAAGTCGCCGTTCGTGTTCATCTGGGACACCGACGTCGCGGCGATCATCCAGCAGGCAGTGTCCGGCACGGTGACCGGTGTCTTCAACGTCGCCGGGGACGGCGCCATGAGCGTCGACGAGATCGCTGCGGCGTTGGGCAAGCCGACCCTGACGATCCCCGAACCGGTGCTGCGCGCGGTGCTCGGCGTCGGCAAGCGGCTCGGCCTGACGGCCTACGGGCCGGAGCAGACCAAGTTCCTGCAGCACCGCCCCGTCCTCGACAACACCCGCCTCAAGCAGGAGTTCGGCTTCACACCGGGCTACACCTCCCGGGAGGCGTTCGAGGCCTGGCGGGTGGCGCATCCCACCAGTCACCGGGCATCCTGATCACATGCGCGCAATTTGGAAGGGTGCCGTGTCCTTCGGCCTGGTCAGCGTCCCGGTGAAGCTCTACTCCGCGACGGAGAGCAAGGACATCTCGTTTCGGCAGGTGCACGCCAAGGACGGCGGGCGGGTCAAGTACCAGCGGGTGTGCAGCATCGACGGCGAAGAGGTGGAGTATGCCGACATCGCCAAGGGCTACGAGACCGAGGACGGCGAGATGGTCATCCTCACCGACGAGGACATGGCCGCGCTCCCCGCCAACAGCAGCCGCGAGATCAGCGTCGAGAAGTTCGTTCCGAGCGAGCAGATCGACCCGATGCTGTTCGAGAAGTCCTACTACCTCGAGCCGGAGAAGTCCGGGGCCAAGCCCTACGCGCTGCTGCGCGAGGCGCTCGAGGCCGCCGACCGGATGGCGCTGGTCACCGTCTCGTTGCGCAACCGGGTCTCGCTGGCGGTGCTCCGGGTCCGCGACGACGTGATCGTGATGCAGACGATGATGTGGCCCGACGAGATCCGCAACCCCGACTTCGGGTCCGTCGACACCAGCGAGGCCAAGCCCGCCGAGGTGAAGATGGCGACGATGCTGGTCGAGACCCTGGCCGGCGACTTCGACGCCTCCGAGTTCGAGGACGACTACCGGGGGGCGGTCGAGGCGATGGTCAAGGCCAAGATCGAGGGCGGCGACGTCAAGCGGACCCCCGCGGCGAAGAAGTCCTCCGGTGAGGTCGTCGACCTGCTCGCTGCGCTGCAGCGCAGCGTGGACGCGGCGAAGTCGGCCCGGGGCGAGAAGACGGAGTCGGCCGGCGACTCGGACGACGAGGCCAAGCCGACGAAGACCGCCGCGAAGAAGTCTGCTGCCAAGAAGACCACCTCCAAGAAGACCGCCAAGAAGACGCCCAAGAAGCAGGCGAAGAAGGCCAGCTGACCGCGACTCAGCAGCCTCCTCTGGGGACAGATCGGGCATAGCGCCCAGACGTTGCGGTCTTCGTAACCTACCCCTGACCCGAGCGTTGATCGGTCATCAACAAGTGCCGGCCCGCACCACGCCTGCACTTTTCCTGGGGAGGACCATCAGTGCGCTCATCCATGCGCCTCGCATCCGCCGTCGGTGCGGCCACGCTGAGCGTCATCGCCGTCGCGCCCGCCATGGCGGCGGCCCCGATCTCGCAGGCCGGAGCCAACGCGCTCAACGTCTCGGTGGCCGGCAACGCCAACGGCTCCGGCAACGCCACCGCCAAGAACGACGGCACCACCGAGACCAGGACCGGACAGGAGACGCCGCCGCTGTCCGTGCTGGGCGGCCAGCGGCTGATCACCGCCGGAGTCCTCGCACAGCAGGCGACCGCTGCTGCCGACGGCACCTCGGCCGCCTGCGCCGGGCTCGCCGGCGACGGCGGCTCCGTGGGCAACCTCGGCGACTCCAACTGTCTCGAGCCCGGCGACCAGCTGAACACGACGCTGGGCGAGCTCGATCTGAACGACCTGATCGTCGCCGACCCCGGGTCGGCGCTCGCTCCCCTGAACGAGGTGACCGGTCCGATCCTGGACCAGGTCGCCCCCATCGTGGACCAGGTCGTGGCGCAGCTCCGGGCACAGTTCGGCGACCTCGGACTCGTCGCCGGCATCGGCGCCATCGAGGGCCGTTGCACGGCCGAGCTCGGATCAGCCAGCGGTGACGCCTTCCTGGCCGACGTCGGGGTCCGGGTGGTGCTGCCGGACGGCGCGCCCCAGCCGGAGCTCGTGCTGCTCGACCTCCCGGTCCACCCGAAGCCGAACACGCACCTGACCACCGACCTCAGCGACGTGCTCGACATGATTGCCCAGGCACTCTCGACCAACCTGAACAACTCCCTCGACGGAGCCGGTGTGCCCCTCAACGCCCTCATCGACGCGTTCCAGGAGAACATCGTCACCGCCATCCGCGACGACGTGGAGGAGAACCTCGCGCCGCTGGAGGCGGACCTCCTCGACGTCACCCTGAACCGGCAGATCCGGACCGGCGACGACGCGATCAAGGTGCGGGCGCTCGACCTGGAGCTCCTGCCGGTCACCGAGGAGCAGCTCGGGTCCCCGCTCGTCAGCCTGCAGGTCGGCAACGCCGCCTGCGGTCCGTCCGGCCGGATCGGTGCCGTTGCCGGCCCGTTGCCGGCCGACCCGACCGCGCTGCCGACCGCGGTGTCGGCCGGCTACGCGACAGCGCCGGCGAGCAGCAGGCCCGTGGGCGACGACAGCACCAACATGGTCGTGCTCGGGGCGTTCGCCCTCCTGGTCGCCTCCGGAGCCGGGTTCGTGACCTTCCGCCGGCTCCGCGGCTGATCGCCGTAGGACGGACCGGATCGCGGATGAGCGGAGCTGACATGGACCGCCGCATCGCCAGCTGGACCACGGCGATGCTGGCGCTGTGCGCCGTGCTGGCCGCTGCCGGGTTCCTCCTTCCCTCCCCCGGCGCCGAGCCTGCGTCCGCACCCGGCTATCGAGCGATGGCTGCCCCTGCGAAGCCCGTGCGCCTGCTGGTGCCCTCCCTGAAGATCAGGGCCCCGATCCTGCCGATCGAGATCAACGACCGGCAGGTGCTCGACCCGCCTCGCAACCCGCGCGACATCGGCTGGTGGCAACGCAGCTCGCGCCCCGGTGCAGCCCGGGGCCAGACCGTGCTGACCGGCCACACGGTGCACACCGGCGGCGGTGTGATGGACGACCTCGGCAAGCTCCGCAAGGGCCAGCTGGTCAAGGTGGTCACCCCGAAGGGGACGATGGAGTACACCACCACCAAGGTGGTCACCTGGTCCAAGGAGCAGCTCGCCGAGCGCGCGATCGACATCTTCGCGCAGGAGCGCAGCGACACCCGGCTGGTGCTGATCACCTGCAGCCAATGGACCGGCAGCACCTACAAGAGCAACATCGTGGTCTTCGCCAGCCCTCTGGGTGTCCGCGAACGAGCCAGCTGAGCCTGCCGTTCTGACCGCGCGGTCAGCGTCAGCCTGCCGACGGCGTGAGGACGCACTGGTGGACCGACAGCTTCTCCCCGGCACGCAGCGCCCGCGGATCACGCCGGGGCGCTGCCCAGCCCCCGAGGCGGTAGGTCTCGCGGGTCCGGCTCAGGCCCGGTCCCACCGGAAGACCCTCACCGCGACGGCGGTCATCACAGCGGCGAACCCGAGCAGGATGGCCATCGGTGCCAGCACGGCCGAAGGCCCGGCGCCACGCACGAGCACGTCCAGCATGCCATCGTTGAGGTGTCGTAACGGGAGGGCGAGAGAGACTGCCTGCAGCCACTGAGGTGCCGCATCCAGAGGGAAGAAGGAGCCGCTGAGGAACGCCATCGGCAGCACCAGGAAGTTGGCCATGTTCACCGCGCCCTCGGTCGTCCGCGCCACTGCTCCGGCCAGAAGTCCCAGGGCCATGAAGCACAGCGTCCCCGCGACAAGCAGGGGGACGCCCATCCACCACCAGCCGGTGAGCCGCAGACCGAAGGCCAGGGCGCCGAGACCCAGGAAGATGGCCATCTGCACCAGGGCGATGCCGATGGTCACCACCACCCGCGCCCCGACGATCGTCCGGGTCGGCGCCGGCGAGAGCTGGAGGCGGCGCAGCAGCTTGCTCTGCCGCCAGCCCTGCAACGTGGCCGCGGCACCGAAGGCGGCACTCATCGCCACCGCCCAGCCGAGCAGGCCCGGGGTGACGAACTGGATCACCTTCAGTGACGAGTCCTCGACCTTCTCGGCGCGGAAGGCGTAGGCGGGTGGACGTCCGGTCGCCGCGACATTGGCCCCGTCGACGAACGCGCGGAGTGTCCCCTGCGTGACGGCCGCCTTCACCCGGTCGGTCTGGGTGTAGTGCGCGACCAGGGTCTTGCCGTGCATCTCGACGGCGACGTCGGCGTCACCCCTGCGCACCTTCGCGAGCGCGGCGGCGCGGTCCGGGTCGCGGGTCACCTCGAAGGACTGGTCGAAGGCGGCGCGTGCGTCATGCGGCAGGTCGTCGATCAGGCTCACCGGTCCGATCTCGATCAGCTCGCTGCGGCTCTGCTCGGCGTCGTTGAAGATGCCACCGAAGAGCACCAGGAACATGAGTGGGAAGACCAGCGCGAAGAACACCGACGCCCGGTCGCGCACGAACCCCTTGAGGACGGCGGTCGCGATGGCACTGAACGCACGGCTCATCCGCGGTAGGCCCGCCCGGTGAGCTCGAGGAAGACGTCCTCCAGCGTGACCCGACGCACGTCCTCGCCCTCGAGCTGGTGGATCCTGGCGTAGTCCTGGACCAGGGCGGCCGGTGCCCCGATCTGCAGGATCCGCCCGTGGTCCATCACCGCCACCCGGTCGCACAACACCTCGGCCTCGTCCATGTGGTGGGTCGTCAGCACCACGGTCCGCCCCGACTCGTTGAGCCCGGAGAGCAGGTCCCACAGGTTGTGACGAGCCTGGGGATCCAGGCCCGCCGTGGGCTCGTCGAGGAAGACGATCTCGGGGTCGTGCACCAGGGCGCAGGCGATCGCGAGCCGCTGGGCCTGCCCACCGGACAGGTCCTCGGTGCGGGTGCCCGCCTTCTCGGTCAGCCCGACCCGATCCAGCCAGTACGGCGCACGGCTGGCCGGGACGTCGTACAGGGCCGCGAAGGTGCGCAGCTGCTCGATCGCCGTCAGACGCTCGAAGAACGCCGAGGTCTGCAGCTGTACGCCCACCCGGGAGAGCAGCCCGGTGTTGCGCGGCCACGAGCTCGCACCGAGCAGCAGCGCGTCGCCGGCGTCGGGGCGGCGCAGACCCTCCACGGTCTCGAGCGTGGTCGTCTTGCCGGCGCCGTTGGGGCCCAGGATCCCGAAGAACTCACCCTGGGCCACCTCGAAGGAGATGCCGTCGACGGCACGGAGCTCGCCGTAGGTCATCACCAGGTCGCGGACGACGACGGCAGGCTCGGGCGACAACCGGACCACCCCTCGCCGGCTCAGAGCAGTGTGCGAACGACGCGGAGGGCGACCGAGAGCCGGGCGAGGTCGGTGTCCTCGTCGGAGCAGATCTCCTGAAGCGTGCGCACCGCCTGGGCCGTGTCCTTCTCCGGCGGCGGGTTCCCGGCCAGCTCCTGGGCGCTGAGCTGCGCGTGCACGGCATGCAGGTCGTCGCGCAGGGCTGCCCGCGCCATCGTCTGCCACCGGTCGTCCCGGGGCAGCGCGAGGATGCGCGACACCAGCAGGGGCAGGCCGAGACGCTCGCCCACCTCGAAGTGCTTCCGGGCGACCTCCAGCGGGTCACGCTCCTCCCGGGCGGCCGTCTCGACCACCCCGAGCAACATGTACGCCGGCGGGCACACCGCCACTCGCACCGCCAGGTCCTCCGGCACGCCCTTCTCGATCAGGGCGTCGCGACGGGTCTCGAACGCGTCGAGCTCGCGGCCGACCAACAGTGTCGGCAGCTCCCCCATCACCTTCTCGACCACGACCTCGAAGGTGTCCACCAGCGACTCTGCGCTCTCCGCGCTGCGCCGGCTGTTCAGGAGCCAGCGCGAGGCGCGTTCGACCAGGGTGCGGCTGTCCAGCCGCATCTGCGTCTGCACCGTGGCGTCGAGCTGGTTGTCGAACGAGTCGATCTGGTCCTGCAGACGACTGGCGCCGAAGATCTCGCGCGCGATGAAGTTGGCCCGGGTCAGCTCCGCCGTGGAGGCCGAGGTCTCCCCCGCGAGCCGGTGGAAGTAGGTGATGCCGGCGTTGTTGACCAGCTGGTTCACGATCCGGGTGACCACGATCTCCCGGCGCAGCGGGTGCTGCTCCATCGGGCCGCGGTAGCCCTGACGCATCTTCGCCGGGAAGTAGGAGAACAGCTCCGACCGGAAGAACGGGTCGTCGGGGAGGTCCGTGGTGATCAGGTCCTCGGCGAGCACGATCTTGGTGTAGGCGAGCAGCACCGAGAGCTCGGGAACGGTGAGCCCCTCCCTGCGCTCGACCTTGCGCGCGACCTCACGCCTGGTCGGCAGCGCCTCCATGTCGCGGTTGAGCACACCGCCACGCTCGAGCGTGCGCATCCAGTCCTCGTGCACGTGCAGCAGGTTGGACGAGAGCGCGACGGCGTTGGCGAGGGCGATGTTCTGGTCGTAGTTGTGGGAGAGCACCAGCTCCGCCACCTCGTCGGTCATCGACGCGAGCAGCTCGTTGCGCTGCTTCTCGGTGAGGTCGCCGTCGTCGACGACCTGGTCGAGCAGGATCTTGATGTTCACCTCGTGGTCGGAGGTGTCCACCCCCGCCGAGTTGTCGATGAAGTCGGTGTTCATCCGGCCGCCGTTCGCGGCGTACTCGATCCGGCCGCGCTGGGTCAGGCCCAGGTTGCCGCCTTCACCGACGGCCCTGGCCCTCAGCTCCGCGCCGTTGACACGGATCGCGTCGTTGGCCTTGTCCCCCGCTTCGGCATGGGTCTCGGCGCTGCCCTTGACGTAGGTGCCGATGCCGCCGTTCCAGAGCAGGTCCACCGGTGCGACGAGAATGGCGCTGATCAGCTCGGCGGGCGTCATCCGCTGCTGCTCGATGCCGAGGGACTCTCGCATCTGTGGGCTCACCGGGATCGACTTGGCAGAACGCGACCAGACCCCACCACCCGCGGAGATCAGCGAGGTGTCGTAGTCCTGCCAGGACGATCGCGGCAGGTCGAAGAGCCGGCGGCGTTCGGCGTAGGACGTGGTGGCGTCGGGGTCCGGGTCGACGAAGATGTCCCGGTGGTCGAACGCGGCCACGAGGCGGGTGTGCTCCGAGCAGAGCATGCCGTTGCCGAACACGTCGCCGGACATGTCACCGATGCCGGCGCAGGTGAAGTCCTCGTTCTGGCAGTCGATCCCCAGCTCACGGAAGTGCCTGCGGACCGATACCCACGCGCCACGCGCGGTGATCCCCATCGCCTTGTGGTCGTAGCCGACCGAGCCACCGGAGGCGAACGCGTCCCCGAGCCAGAAGCCGTAGTCGGCCGAGACCTGGTTGGCGATGTCGCTGAAGGTCGCCGTGCCCTTGTCCGCCGCGACCACGAGGTAGGCGTCGTCGGCGTCGTGGCGTACGACGCCACTCGGCGGCACCACCGTGCGTTTCCCGTCGGGACCGTCGATGAGGTTGTCGGTGATGTCGAGCAGGCCGGAGATGAAGCTCGTGTAGCAGGCGATCCCCTCCTGCATCCAGGCGTCGCGGTCGGAGGAGTCCGGCAGCTGCTTGCAGAAGAACCCACCCTTGGCGCCGACCGGCACGATCACGGTGTTCTTCACCATCTGCGCCTTGACCAGGCCGAGGATCTCGGTCCGGAAGTCGTCGCGACGGTCGGACCAGCGCAGACCTCCGCGTGCCACGGCGCCGAAGCGCAGGTGGACGCCCTCGACCCGAGGCGAGTAGACGAAGATCTCGAACTTGGGCCGCGGCTCGGGCAGCTCGGGGATCGCGGACGGGTCCATCTTGAGCGCGAGCCGGTCCAGCGGCTGGCCCTCGGAGTCCGTCTGGAAGAAGTTGGTGCGCAGCGTTGCCTTCGTGTAGGCGAGATAGGAGCGCAGGATCCGGTCGTGGTCAAGGCTGGAGACGTCGTCGAGGGCGCGGAGGATGCGCTCCTCGAGATCGGCGGTCTGGGCCGTCCGGCCCTCGCTGTCGGCGGCGATGTCACCGTTGCGACCGGGGTGGAACCGAGCCTCGAACAGCCGCACCAGGTAGCGGGTGATGTCGACGTTGTTGCGCAGTGCGTCCTCGATGTAGTCCTGCGCGAACGGGGTGCCGCCCTGACGCATGTACTTCGCGTAGGCCCTCAGCACGGTGGCCTGTCGCCAGGTCAGGCCGGCAGCGAGGACGAGGGCGTTGAACCCGTCGCTCTCGTTGTGGCCCTTCCACACGGCAGCCACCGTGTCCTGGAACAGCTCGCGGACGTGGTCGGGCATCGCCCGGTGGTAGCGCAGCCCGAAGTCGTAGATGTAGGACTCGCGGTCCAGGCCCTCGAGCTGGTAGGGCCGCTCGTCGACGACCTCGACGCCCGTGGTGGAGAGGATCGGCAGCACTTCGGAGAGTGACAGGGGTGGCCCGATCCGGTAGACCTTGAGCCGGGCCTCACCGGGAGGCGCGGCCACGTCCTCGTAGAGCGACAGGGCCAACCCCTGGTCGCCCTCGAGCTCCTCGAGACACCCCAGGTCGATCGCCCCGGTCTGCGGCGGGTAGTCCTCCTTGTAGGCCTCAGGGAAGGATCCCGCGTAGACGCGGACCAGCCGGCTGCCCTTCTCCTCGCCATAGGTGTGGATCACTGCGGTCGTGAAGTCGTCGCGCCACGACCGGGCGGCCTCGGCACAGCGTCGCTCCAGGTCGGGAACGTCGGGCTCACCGATGAGCTCACCGGGCGCGGGCCGCACCACGAAGTGCAACCGCGCCGCGAACGACTCGCCCACGTGTGCGGTGTACTCGATGTTGTCGCCGCCGAGCTGCTCGGTGAGGATCGACGCGATCCGTTCCCTGACCGTGGTGTTGTAGCGGTCGCGCGGCAGGTAGACCAGGCAGGACAGGAAGCGCCCGTAGATGTCGCGGCGGACGAAGAGCTTCAGCTGCCGGCGCTCACGGGTGTACATCACCTGCGACGCGATCGGCACGAGGTCCTCGACCGGGGTCTGGAAGAGCTCGTCGCGCGGGTAGGTCTCGAGCACGTCCATCAGGGCCTTGCCGGCATGGCTCATCGGCTCGAGCCCGACCACCTCGATCACCTTGCGGGCCTTCTCGCGCAGGACCGGGATCCGGCCGACCGACTCGGTGTAGGCGGCCGAGGAGAACAGCCCGAGGAAGCGACGCTCACCGACCACGTCACCGTTCTCGTCGAACTTCTTCACCCCGACGTAGTCGAGGTAGACAGAGCGGTGCACGGTGGCCTTGGAGTTGGCCTTCGCGAGCACCAGCAGGTGCTTGTCGCGTGCCCGCGAGGCGACCGCCTCCGGCAGCAACCGGGGCGCCGCCGGGTCGGCGCGGAGGATCCCGAAACCGGTGCCCGGCACGGCGACGAGCGTCTCGTCGTCGCCGCGTGCCTTGAGGGCGTACTCGCGGTAGCCCAGGAAGGTGAAGTGGTTGTCGGCCAGCCAGCGCAGCAGGGCCGCACCCTGCTCCAGCTCCTCGGCGGGAAGCGGTGGCGGGTGCTCCTCGAGGTCAGCGATGATCCGGTCGACCTGCGCGTGCATCCGCTCCCAGTCCTCGACCGCGTCTCGGACGTCGGTGAGCACCTTGTTGAGCAACGACTCGATCTCGTCGCGCTGGTCGTCCGAGACACGGTCGATCTCCAGGTGCATCCACGACTCACGATCCACGTCGTGCGCATCGGTCTCGGCGTACTCGTCGAGCACCTCGTGCAGGTTGCCGCTCAGGTCGCGTCGTACGACGAACTGGGGATGGATCACCAGGTGGATCTCGTGCTGGGCCTCGGACAGCGCCATCGACACCGAGTCCACGAGGAACGGCATGTCATCGGTGACCACCTGGACGACCGTGTGCCCGCCTGCCGACCAGCCGTTGACCGACACGCTGGGGGTGAAGACCCGCACCCTGGCCGTGCCCTGGGGACGCTCGGTGGCGAGCCGGATCTGGGCCATCACGGCGCCGTAGAGATCGGCGGCGTCCCGTTCGAGGAGGTCCTCGGGGGACACATGTCGGTAGAAGGACTTGAGCATGGCCCGCAGGTCCACACCATCAGGCGCCTTGGCCGACTTGGAGTCGGCGTATGCGCACAGCCTGTCGAGGAGTTCGGTCTTGCTCTGTTCCAGCTGCGTCACGACATCGAACCTATGCCCGCGCGCACTCGGCGACAACGTCCCGCGTCGGCCATTCGGTCTCGAATCCGAGAAGTGTTCGCGAATCTCAGAGAGCTGAGCGGAGGTTCCACAGCAGCGGGTAGTACTTGAGCTCCAGCCGACTGCGCAGATAGCTCGACCCGGTCGACCCCCCTGTGCCCGTCTTGGAGCCGATCATCCGCTCGACCATCACGACGTGTCGCGCCCGCCAGGCCGCCGCCAGCTCGTCGTGCAGGATCAGTGCCTCCGCCAGCGCCCAGAGGTCGCCGAAGGTCGGCCGGTCGTGCGCCACCCGGCGCAGGGACGCCGTGACCGCCTGGTCCGAGGAGGTGTCCAGGCCCCGCGCGGCGAGCAGGCCGGTGAACGCATCCCACAGCGAGGGCTCCTCCAGGCGCCTGCGCAGGCGTTCCTTCTCCTGCGCGCTGAGGCCCTTGAACCGGTGCACGTAACCGGCGTCCTTGGCGCCGGAGATGAACTCCAGCTCCCGGAACTGCACGGACTGGAACCCGCTCGCCGGGGCCAGCCGTTGGCGGAACTCCAGGAAGTCCTGAGGAGTCATCGTCTCCAGCACGTCGATCTGGTGGACCAGCACCCGCTCGATCACGTGCACCCGGTTCATCAGGTGCCGCGCCCACCACAGCTGACTGCCGTTCTCCTGATGGGCCGCTTCCACGTGCTCGCTCGTGTCGAGCAGCGCGTCGCGGACCGCTTCCACCTCGTGCAGCAGCTGCTGGAACCAGAGCTCGTAGACCTGGTGGATCGTGATGAACAGGAGCTCGTCGTGGGCGGGTGGATCCGACTCCAGGTGCTGGGCATCGAGCAGCTGCGGCAACCGGAGGTAGCTGCCGTAGGTCAGCAGCGCTCCCTCCTCGCCGAATGACACGAAGTTCTCGTCTTCCATGGGGCCAACCTATGGGGGAGCGCCGGAATGCAGCATGATGCGGGCATGAAGCTGCGCCACGAGATCACCTACGACGCGCCTCTCGGCGACGTCTTCGCCATGCTGTCCGATCCCGAGTTCCGCCAGGCCTCGGCCAAGGCCATGGGAGTGATCTCCGCAGACGTGACGATCACCTCGAAGCGCGAGGGGATCAGCGTCCGGATCGACCAGGTGCAGCCCACCGAAGGGGTGCCGGGATTCGCCCGGAAGTTCGCTGGTGAGACCACCCGCGCGGTCCAGACCGAGGACTGGGCCTCACCGGAGGGCGGCTCGATCTCGATCGAGACGCCGGGGAAGCCGACCTCGATCAGGGGCACCCTCGCCCTCGCGGAGTCCGGCGGCGTGACCACCGAGACGCTCGATGTCGAGGTCAGGGTGAAGGTTCCGCTGATCGGCGGCAAGCTGGAGGCCCTGATGGCCGACCTGGTGTCCACTGGCATGGACCAGGAGCACACGGCAGGGGTCGCCTGGCTGGAGGGGCAGCGATGAAGAAGGTCTCCGAAGAGCTCCGCTACGACGGAGCCACGCTGCAGCAGGTCCACGAGATGCTCGCGGACCCGGCCTTCCGCGAGAAGGTCTGCGACTACCAGGGCGTCCTGCGCCACACCGTCCAGATCACGAACAACGACCAGGCGATGACGGTCTCGATCGACCAGGTCCAGGCTGCCCGCGGCATCCCAGGGTTCGCCAGGAAGTTCGTCGGCGACGAGATCCACATCGTGCAGACCGAGGACTGGACGGCGCCGGCCAAGGGCAACATCCAGCTCACCATCCCCGGCAAGCCCGGCGAGATGGCCGGGACCGCGCTGCTCACCGAGGACCCCGAGGGCACCACCGAGACGGTGAACCTCTCGGTGAAGGTCAACCTCCCGCTCGTCGGCGGGAAGATCGAGGGACTGGTCGCCGGCCTGCTGAGCAAGGCACTCCGGGCCGAGCACAAGGTCGGAGTCGACTGGCTCGCCGGTCGCCGCTAGTCGCCTACCTGGCCGTCGATCGACTCGCGGATCAGGTCGGCGTGCCCGTTGTGGCGGGCGTACTCCTCGATCATGTGGACGAGCACCCAGCGCAGGTTGAACTTGACCCCGGGAAGCCGGTGGCTGGTGCGCTGGGAGTCCGCGTCGAGCCCTTCGGGAGCGGCCAGTGCCTGTGCCAGGATCCGGTCCGAGATGGTGATCGACTCGTCGAGCAGCGCCCGCAGCTGCTCAGGTGAGTCCTCGGTTGCGCTGTGCCAGTCCCAGTCCTCGTCGTTCTCGAAGTCTGCGGAAGCCCACGGCTCCGGTTCCGGGTTGCCGGCGAAGACCTGGTTGAACCACCAGTCCTCCACGCCGGCGAGGTGCTTGAGCATGCCGCCGAGCGTCATCGGCGAGGGTTCGAGACGCTGGTCGAGCTGGGCGGCGTCGAGGCCGTCGGCCTTCATCCGCAACGTGGCGCGGTGGTAGTCGAGGAAGGCGACCAGGATCTCTGCCTCGGTGCCGGTCAGCGGGACATGATCGCGCACGATGGGGCTCATGCGAGCCGACCCTAGGGGGTCTCGCGGTCCTTGTCGCGTGAGTTGCGGCGCCGGGTCAGCCAGACGGTGACGCCGAGCAGCACGAACGGACCGAACGCGAGGAGCAGGGTCAGCGCCTGTTCCGCGGGGTGCACCGGTCCGAGATGCAGGGGTGGCACCGGGGTCAGCCCATGTGCGGGTAACGGTGGTCCTTGGGCGGGACGAAGGTCTCCTTGATCGAGCGTGCCGAGACCCACCGCGTCAGGTTGCCCGGGGCGCCGGCCTTGTCGTTGGTCCCGGATGCACGGGCACCACCGAACGGCTGCTGGCCGACGACGGCACCGGTCGGCTTGTCGTTGATGTAGAAGTTGCCGGCCGCGAAGCGCAGCCGCTCCATCGCCCAGGCGACGGCCTTCCGGTCCTGCGCGATCACCGCACCCGTCAGGGCGTACGGCGCGAACGACTCCATCTGGTCCACGACGGTCTCGAACCGGGCATCGTCGTAGACGTGCACGGCGAGGATCGGGCCGAAGTACTCCTCGCTGAAGATCTTGTCGGTCGGGTCGGTGGACTGCACGAGCGTGGGCCGCACGAAATAGCCGATCGAGTCGTCGACCTGCCCTCCGGCGATCACGTCGAGCTTCTGCGAGCGCTTCGCCCGGGTGATCGCCGCCTTGTGCTTGGCGAAGGCGCGGTCGTCGATGACAGCACCCATGAAGTTGGACAGGTCGGTGACGTTGCCCATCGTGAGGTTCTCGGTCTCCGCGACGAGCTGGTCCTTGAGCTTCTTCCACAGCGACGCCGGCACGTAGGCACGCGACGCGGCTGAGCACTTCTGGCCCTGGAACTCGAACGCCCCGCGGATCATCGCGACCCGGAGCACGTCGACGTCGGCCGAGGGATGGGCGACGATGAAGTCCTTGCCGCCGGTCTCACCGACGATGCGCGGGTAGGTGCGGTAGGTCGAGAGCTGCTCCCCCACCGTCGCCCAGAGCCTCTTGAACGTTGGCGTGGAGCCGGTGAAGTGGATCCCCGCGAGGTCGGGGTGGTGCAGGACCACATCGGAGACCTCGAGACCGTCGCCGGGCAGCATGTTGATCACGCCCGGGGGCAGGCCGGCCTCCTCGAGAAGATCCATGGTCAGGTGCGCCGCCAGCTGCTGGGTCGGCGACGGCTTCCAGATGACGGTGTTGCCCATCAGCGCGGGGGCGGTCGGCAGGTTGCCGGCGATCGCCGTGAAGTTGAACGGCGTGATGGCGTAGACGAAGCCCTCGAGCGGGCGGTGGTCGGTGCGGTTCCAGATGCCGGGGCTGTTCGCGATCGGCTGATCGGTCAGGATCCCGCGCGCGTAGTGCACGTTGTAGCGCCAGAAGTCGATCAGCTCGCAGGCGGCGTCGATCTCGGCCTGCCAGACGGTCTTCGACTGTCCGAGCATCGTGGCCGCGTTCAGGCGTGCACGCCACGGGCCGGCCAGCAGGTCGGCTGCCTTGAGGATGATGGCTGCGCGGTCGTCGAACGACATCGCCCGCCAGCCCGGAGCAGCCTCGCTCGCCGCCTTCACGGCGGCTTGCGCGTCCCGCTTCGTGGAGTTCTTCAGCGTTCCGAGCACGCTCGCGTGGTCGTGCGGCTGGACCACCTGGATCTCCGGGCCTCCGCCCATCTTCTTCTGGCCGCCGATGGTGGCGGTCAGGTCGAGCGGAGTGGCCGCGAGGTGAGCAAGCTCCGCCTCGATGGAGGCCCGTTCGGGGCTCCCCGGGGCATAGTTCAGGTTCGCCTCGTTGACCGGCGCCGGCGGTGTGGTGATCGCGTCCATGCTCGCGATGTTCTCAGACACGGTGAGGCCCGACCAACCCCAGCCCGACCGAGCCAGTCCGCCCACCCCTGTGCCGACCCCCGGTCTCAGCCCTTCTTGACCAGCCGCGCGCCCGAGGTGGACGCGAAGAAGGTGCGCACGCCTCGCGAGAGGACGCGGTAGTAGGTGCCCCTCTGCTGGCGCACCGCCCAGGCCTTGACGCCCAGCGAGTTGGTGGTGCCGGTAGCGACGTTGCTCCACACCGACGACGTCGCGAGACGCCGCTGGAGGATCACCGGAGCCCAGGCGACGACGGACGTCGTACCCCGCTTGACGACCCGTCCGGTCACCGTGAAGGCGCGGTTCTTCTTCACCTTGACCGGAGCTCCGACGGCCGTGGCGGTCGGGTCGATGCGAACGCTGCCTGCCGCGCCGACCTGTCCGGCGCCGTTGACAGCGGCCACCTGCACCGTCAGCGCGGCGTTGAGGTTCAGGCTGGCGAGGGTCGTCGTACGCGCCGTCGCGGCCGCGGTGGTGACCCGGCCGTCCGAGCGGGTGATCCGGTAGGACGCGATCGCGCTGGTGCCGACGTACGCCGGGGCGGTCCAGCTGATCCTCACCGTCGAGGGGCCGGTCACCGCCGTCGTGCGGGGCACCGAGGCGACGCTGTTCGGGCAGGTGTAGAGCCGCAGGTCGTCCAGCCACCAGCCAGGCAGGTAGGTGTCCTGGTCACCCAGGACCTTGAACACCAGGCGCACGGTCTGTCCGGCGAGCGAGGAGAGGTCCACCCGGCTCGAGCCGTAGCCGTGGCTGTCCCCACCGAAGACCTTGGCGGTGGTGGAACCCCACGAGCGGTTGGGCGCGTTGACCCACGGCACGGTGCGCGAGGTCCACGTCGACCCGCTCAGGGTCTGCACGAGCACCTGCCCCCCGTCGGGGTAGTACGCCGGGAAGGTTGCGTCGGCGTCGTACCACTCGAACAGATAGGCATGGTTGAAGTGCAGGTAGGTCGACTGTGCGGCTGGTACGCCGAAGGACGCAGTCGTCAGGGCACTGGAGGCGATTGCGTCGAAGCTGGGGTCCGGGCTCCAGCCGAACCACGAGCTGGTGCCGCTGCGGGCATAGCTGGGGGTGTCGTTCATCGGCGTCCGTTGCCACAGGGCGCCCTGCGCGGCGAACCCGAAGGTGTCCGTGCCGTCGTCGTCGCGCCTCAGCGTCACCATCCGGCTCCCCGCAGCGCAGGTCAGCGGCGCCTCGGCGGCCGCCGCAGCCGGGTTGGCAGGTGGCAGTGCGAGCTCGGTGGCCGCCGCGGCGCTCCGGACTGCGGCGCAGTTGTCGGTGGTGAAGCCACCGATGGCGTCGGCTGCGAGCTCGTCACAGACGGTGCCGAGCACGCGGCCCAGGTCGGCGTACTCAGCGCCGGAGGTCAGCCGTGGGATCACCTCGAGATAGAGCAGCCCGGTCTTCGCGAGCCCTGCGTCGCTGCCGTCGATCCCGGTCACGGAGTGGCCGTTGAAGGTGCCGCCCTGCGAGATGAGATGGGCGGTCCTGTTGCCGACACCGTCGTTGTCGTGGATTCCTCCCGCGTCGTTGAAGAAGTCGGCGTTCA
The DNA here is from genome assembly GCA_963781335.1 of uncultured Actinomycetota bacterium. Lineage (GTDB taxonomy): Bacteria > Actinomycetota > Actinomycetes > Propionibacteriales > Nocardioidaceae > Marmoricola. The sequence continues at coordinate 168,520 of CAWAFS010000035.1, forward strand.
CGAACTTCGGGCTCGTCATCTTGTCAGGCTGGTTGAACAGCAACGGGTCCTTGAGGCTCCGAACGCGTCCGCCCGGCAGGGCCTCCCCGAGGTCCCAGGCGTCGTTGTTCTCGGCGTCCGGGTTGTAGCGGTGGTCGACGACCTCTCCGATGACGTCCGAGAGGGACTCGTTCAGCGCGCCGCTCTGCTGGTAGGCGAACAGCGCCGAGGTCCGCTCGACGTAGCCGTGGGTGAGCTCGTGGGCGACCACGTCGTCAGCCGCGGCGTAGCCGGTGCCGAAGACCATCTGGGTGCCGTCCCAGAACGCGTTGTTGTAGGGGCAGGGGTCCTCGGTGAAGCACCAGCGCACCGTCGACATCAGCCTCTTGGGGGAGCCGGTGCCGATCAGCGCGGTCAGGTCGATGTCGGCCAGCTGGTCGTAGGCGTCCGAGGTGGCACCGAGGTGGTCGTACGCCGCGTTGACGTCCGCCACGCCCGAGGCTCCGCCGCCTTCGCTGCGGGCCGGTGTGGTGCACGCGGGGATGGGGTCGGCGTCGCTGACCGTCCTGCCCGAGCTGTTGTCGCAGACCACCCGGTTCAGGGAAGGGGCGTCGTTGAAGTGCAGGGCCACTTCTCCGCGGGTGGTGCCGACCAGCACGGTCTCGCGGATCTGCGAGCCGTTGCCCACCTCGAACTCCCAGACCGGGCGAACGCCGAGGTGGTCGGTGGTGCGCAGGATCGCGGGGTCGTAGAGACGGCGACCCCGGTCGGTGGCGGTCAGGTCGGCAGCCGAGACCCGGTGGGTCTTCGCCGTCGCAGCGAGGGCGTTCTTCCTCGCCCTGGCCTCACTGACCATCGGGGCCGGAACCTCGGTGGCGTCGGTGGTGGCCGCGTCGACGGAGACCACACCGAGGTCCTCGTCGAGGCTCATCACGACCTGGCCGCCGAAGACCGGCACGCCGTCGACGACCTGGTCGGCCCGCACGATCGAGCCTCCGGTCGCCGAGTCGAAGGTCTCCGTCACGACGGCGCGCGACGTGCCGCCGTCGATGCCGAACGCCTCGCCGTAGCGGGCGAGCTGGTCGACCGCCGTGCGGGACGGCGCCTTCGTGCCGCGAGCCTCGACCATCGAACCACCATCGGTGGAGCTGACGAAGTCCACGACCCCGTCCGCCGCGCGATGCACGCGCAGCTTCGAGTTGGCGTCGGCACGCAGGCGTTCAAGGGCGCTCTCGACCGGGTCACGCCCAGCGCTCACTCCGGGCTGCTGCGGCGCGGTCGTCCAGCCGGCTGGCGTAGAGGCCATGCTCGTGGGGGCCATGCTCGTGGAGGCCATGCTCGTGGCCGCCTGCGCCAGGGTCATGGTCAGCGCCAGGGCCAGCGCACCGGTCAGCACGCTCAATCGTCGATTCATGCACACTCCGAGTCGTCGAGCGCAGTCTAGGGAGGTGGATGCCGCATTTCCGGCGAACGACCGAACCCGGGACACATCGCCCTGTCTGTCCACGGGTCGGACTCAGGCGAGCAGGTCGGGAATCTCCTGGACGGCGAACCAGGCGAGGTCCCCGAGCGCCTGCGGCACCGAAGGATCGACGTCCTCGGTGTCGGCGTGGACTGCCTGGACGAGCCGCAGCGCGATCGCGGTGTCAACCGTCACCGCGGTCGACTCCCGGTCCTCGGTGACCCCGTCCACCTCGGCGACGACGACCACCCGTCGTGGCCTCTCGCCCTCGGCCCTCGAGTCGGCCAGCAGGACGGCTGCGTCGTCGGCCGCGGCCATCAGCGCGGCGTACGCCCACTCCTCCTCGCTGGCGTCCGACCAGGCGTCGCGTAGCCAGTCGGTGGCCGCGTGCCCGTGCACCGGGGAGGGGCCGATGCCGCCCGCCTCGACGAACCGCTCCAGAGCCCCGAGGGTCGCGGGCACGTAGACGCGGACCGTCATTTCGGCTTCTCGGTCCGCCGGCGGCCACGGGGTGCGCGCAGGCGACCGTCGCTGGCGCTGTCGACGAGTTCGTCGAGCGCCTCACGGACGCACTGACCGAGCACGTCGATGTCGGGCAGCGCGTCGCGGTCGGCGCTGATCCCGTAGTAGACGCCACCGTCGTAGGAGGTGACGCCGACCGAGACCGAGAACCCGGGGAAGAGCGGCGGCACCGGGTAGGTCTCGACCATCTCAGCGCCCGCGAGGTACATCGGGAACTGTGGTCCGGGCACGTTGGTGACCACCAGGTTGACGCTGCCGCGGGCTTCCTTGAACGCCACCCGCGACCCGAGCGAGTGGAACGTGGTGGGCGCGAACCCGGCCACGCCGGCGATCCGGTCCGCGGCCACGGCCTTGCCCGTCTCGCTGTGGGCGCGCAGGGCATAGGAGACCTGATGGAGGCGTACGACGGGTGAACCCTCGCCGATCGGCAGGTCGACCAGATGACCGACCACCTGGGACCCGAGCGAGGTCGGCTCCAGCTCCTCGTCGATCACGCTCATCGGGACCAGCGCCCGCAGCCGGCGACCGGCTCCGACGGGCTCCGACCTGGTCATCAGCCAGGTCCGGATCGCCCCGGACAGGGTGGCCAGGATGACGTCGTTGACGGTGCCGCCGTGCACCCGCCGGATCTTGCGGTAGTCCTTCAGCGAGGTCCGCACGCAGACGAGGCGCCGCTGGGCGGACGGCTCGATGTTGAACGGTGACTCGGGGACCGGTCGTCGACGGGAGAGCTGCCCGGCCACGGCGCCGGCCCGGCCGGCCGCGCCTCCGAGCACGCGTCCGAAGGCCTCGGCATTGCTGCGCAGCGTGGTGATGGCGACCCGCGGGTCGCGGGCGGACTCGACGAGCGCACTGGCCGCCAGGCTCGTGGGGGTCGGTTCGTCCTCCGGCCGCCAGCCGTCGAGGACCAGCTGACGCGGGCCGGGGTCGACGTCGAGCAGAACCTGGCCGAGGTCAACCGTGGAGATGCCGTCGACCAGGATCTGGTGGGACTTGGAGAGCACGGCCACGCGACCCCCCTCCAGCCCCTCGACGAAGTAGACCTCCCAGAGCGGCCGGTCGGGGTCGAGGCGGCGCGACATGATCCGCGCCGTCAGCTCGCGGAGCTGGTCGAGGGTGCCCGGACGCGGCAGCGCGGAGCGGCGTACGTGGTAGGCGAGGTCGAAGTTCGCGTCATCGACCCACACCGGGTTGGCCAGGCGGCCAGGCACGCGCCGGATGTGCTGGCGGTAGCGTGGCACGAACGCGATCCGGTCGTCGATGTGAGCCATCAACGTGTCGTAGTCGAGGCCGGAGTCGCCCGGGTCGAAGATCTCGAGCGTCGCGTTGTGCATCGGTGTCTGCGGCGTCTCGTCGGCCAGCAGCGCGAGGTCGCTGGCGCGCAGGCGCTCGCTCATCTCAACAACCCCTCTCTGCTCGACCTTCGGCCACATGGGATTCTGACAGAGCGCCCGACCGGGCCGAACGCCCGTACCACTTGATGGAGGATCCCATGCTCCACCCGCTCCGCTCCGGCCTGATCGGGCTGCTGAGCGCCATCTGCCTCGTCCTCAGCGCCTGCGGCAGTGACGACCCGGGTGCCACCGACGAGCCGACCGCGCCCGAGTCGAGCGCAACCCAGCCGACGGACGAGTCGACCCCCACGGACCAACCCAGCGCCACGGCCACCCCCAAGGACACGAGCGGGACCACGATCAACATCACCTTCAAGGGCGACACGGTCGATCCCAACGGGGTGGGGCGCAAGGTGAAGGCGGGCAAGCCGTTCAGGCTGCACGTCGTGGCGGACAAGCCCGGTGAGCTGCACATCCACAGCTCGCCGGAGCAGGAGCTGGAGTATCCGGCCGGCACGAGTGAGCACAAGGTCACGATCGACCAGCCCGGTGTCGTCGAGGTGGAGTCACACGACCTCGAGACGCTGGTCGTGCAGCTCGAGGTGCGCTGAGTGTCCCTGGCCACGCTGCCGGGGGCACTCCCCGGCCTGGTGCCGATGCATGGCCTCGGCGGTGCCAAGGACCTCCCGATCCCACTGGAGCTCGCCGTCACCGGCGCCACGGCCGCACTCGTCGTCTCCTTCTGCGTGCTGGCGCTGGCGTGGCGCGCCCCCCGCTACCACGACGTCCGGTCCGGCCGAGCGGCGCCGGCCGCGCTCGCCCGCCTCCTGGACAGCCCGGTTCACCAGTGGGCAGTGCGGGTGCTCGGCCTGTTGTTCTTCGGCTACGTCACCTGGGCGATGATCTGGGGGCCGGACCTGATCAACAACCCCGCTCTCGGCACGTTCTACGTGCTGGTCTGGGTCGGACTGGTGCCCGCCTCGTTGCTGCTGGGCCCCGTCGTGCGGGCCGCGAGCCCGGTGCGCACGCTGAACCTCCTCCTGGCCAGGATCACGGGCGGTGACCCCGCCGTCGGGCTGGCCAGCTATCCGGCGCGCCTCGGCTACTGGCCGGCCGCAGCCGGGCTGTTCGCCTTCGTCTGGCAGGAGCTGGTGAACCCGCAGAGCGCCTACCTGGGCTCGGTGCGGATCTGGCTGGCGGGCTATCTCGCCATCATGCTGATCGGCGGCGCGGTCTTCGGCGACGTCTGGTTCGAGCGAGCCGACCCGTTCGAGGTCTACTCCAACCTGGTGGCCAAGCTCTCGGTGTGGGCACGTGACGACGACCACCGACTGGTGGTGCGCTCCCCTCTGGCCAACCTCTCGACGATCACACCGCTCCCAGGGCTGGTCGCGGTCGTCGCGGTCCTCTTCGGGTCCACCGCCTTCGACAACTACAAGGACACGATCACCTGGCAGGCGTTCGTCCGGGACGTGGGTCTCGACCCCACCGTCACGAACTCGATCGCGCTCCTGGTCTTCTGCCTGGTGGTGGCAGTCACCTTCACTGCCGCGGCCATGTCCACCGGAGTGGAGCGCACCGGCCCCGAGGCCGTTCCGCGCACCGCCTTGCCCGCCCTCCTCGGCCACTCCGTCGTCCCGATCATCGTGGGCTACGTGGTCGCGCACTACCTGAGCTATCTGATCGAGCAGGGTCAGGTCACGATCCTCCAGCTCAGCGACCCGATGATCCGCGGCGACAACCTGCTCGGAACCGCCAACTGGTCGGTGAACTACTGGCTGTCCTTCCACCCGACCCTGATCGCGGTGATCAAGGTGCTCGCCGTGGTGACCGGCCACGTCCTCGGCGTGATCGCGGCCCACGACCGCGCGATCAAGCTGTTGCCGCCACGGCACCACGTCGTCGGCCAGCTCGGCATGCTCGTGGTGATGGTCGCCTACACCGCGACCGGGCTCTACCTCCTGATGGGTGGGTTCTGAGCCGAGCGAGCGGCGAACACGGGATCGTGCAGCTCGGCAACGGCGCGGCGCAACGGTGAGTCCCCGAGCTCGACCACTGACTTGCCGGCCACCAGCGCCTTGTCGGTGGCCGGCCGGTCCTCGGGCAGGAAGTGCACCGCAGCGGCACGGATGTAGCCCTCGACCATCCCGGTGATGTCACGCCTGCTCCAGCCCAGTGAGTCACGCATCCGGTTGACGACGACAGTGACCGGGGCGCTGGTGGAGTCGCGCAGCTCCACGAGCGTGCGGGCGAGCCGGGCCAGTCCCGTGGGTTCGGCCGAACCCACGACCACCACGTGGTCGGCGGCGTCGACGGCATCGAGCGTCAGCTGGTTGCGCGAGACGGCACGGCCCAGGTCAGAGTCGGGCTCGAGGCTGAAACCGGTGTCCACGACGACGTCACCGATCTCGTGCGCCCGCTCCAGCACCGCGTCGAGGACCCCCGGGCGGGCCTCGACCCAGCGGTCCGGTCGCGGCAGACCGGTGAGCACCTCGAAGCCGTCGACCACCACCCGCCGGCAGCGTGCGAAGGCGGCCGCGTCGAGGGCGCCCGCGTTGACGAGCCGCGCAGCCGCGAGCAAGCCGGACACCTCGTCGAGCACACCGAGATGCTGGGCGACGGCTCCGCCGTACGGGTCGGCGTCGACCAGCACGGTCGGGTGTCCGCGATGGGCGTGCTCGGCAGCGAGGCCGATCGCGAGCGTCGTACGCCCCGGAGCGCCAGTGGGTCCGTGAACCGCGATCACCCGCCCGGGGGTGGCACCCTCGACCGACAGCGAAATGCTCGGCGCCGGATCGGTCACGAGCTCGCGGGTGCCGGCCGAGCCGACCACGTCCTCCAGCAGGTGCAGCCCGTCCTCGGGTACGACGTCCAGGACGCCGATGCGGGTCAGGTCATCGATGTCGCCACCCACCGCGACGCAGCGCACGTCGTCGCGCAACAGGCGCATCACCGCGTCGGCGTCGAGGCCAGGCAGGTCTCCCGCCAGCACGGCCACCTCGGCCTGCCCTGTTGCGGCGGTGGCAAGCAGATCAGCCAGGTCCACGCACCTCTTGAGGACCAGGGTGTGCCCGCCGCTCAGCAGCCGGAGAGCGGCTGCCTCCCACGCCCCGCCTCCGGCCGCCAGGAGCACCGCCACCCGGTCCGGCATCAGCCCTTCCTCGTGACGATGATCCGTCCGTCGGACATGCCGCCCAGGGCGGTGCCCAGGTCCGCGGCCCGGTCGGCCGTGACCCCGACGATGACCTGCCGGGAGGTCTGGGGTGCGAAGCCGTCGACGCGACGAGGGACCGCCACGACCACGACCTCGGTCAGGACGGCGACAGCCTTCACCCGTTGACCGGCGCTGGCGACCTCGGGCGCGACCCAGACGTCCACGACCGAACCCTGTCGCACCGTGGCGGGAAGGTCGTCGGACAGGACGCTGAGCGGCACCTCGACCAGGTCCGGGCCCGCCCCTTCGGCGAAGGCGGACCGCGGCAGCAGCTCGCCTGCGGACACCGATCGGTTCAGGGTGGCGCCGGACGGCAGCTCGTCCCGCGCAGCGAGATAGCGGTCGGCTGTCCCCCTATCGGGGAACCCCACCTGGCGACGCTCGAGATCGCCCGCGTCGAGGGCGGCACCCTCCGGCAGGTCACGAGCGACCGCCCAGACCCCGACGGTGTCGTCCGCAGCGGCAACCAGCTGCGCTCCCAGGAGGACCGAGCCGGCGACCAGGACGATGCCGAGCAGCAGCCGGGGGTTGCGCCATCCGGGCCGACGACTGCGCGCGGCGCGGGGAACCGTGGCCACAGCTCGCGCGTCGGTGGTGAGCGTCATCGGGCACAGCCTTCCTCTCGGGGCTCTTTCCACAGGCAAGGCGTGTCAAAGGATCGCGACCGGAGGCAACCGGTGGCAGAGTGGGCAGCATGAGCGCAACGCCGAGGTTCTTGCAGCTGGCCGACGTGGCCGAGATCCTCAACACCTCCGGTGCGCAGGTCTATGCACTGGTGCGGCGTGGCGAGCTCCGCGCCATCAAGATCGGTGGCCGTGGTCAGTGGCGCGTCGAGGCGCGCGAGCTCGAGGCCTACATCGAGCGGGCCTACGCCGACGCCGACAAGTTCGTCGACGACCACCCCTTCGTCGAGGGCGCCCCCGCCAGGGAGTGAGTGCCAGATCCGCTTCATTCCATGCACCCCTGGCGTGTGTCCTGGATGGCTGAGACCGAGGTGACGGGCACCACCTGCGCGGCGCGATCGCGTCCTTCCCCGACGATGAGCTCGAAGAAGTCGCGGCCCACCCGCCCCACCCGCCCCTGGACCCGGTGGTCGTCGGCGCAGTGCACGAGACACGGCTCCCCTCTGCCCGCCAGACGGCGCAGCACGGCTCTCAGCGGGAGACGGTCGATCACCGACCAGGTCTCCTCGGCCTCCGAACGCGAGGAGAGGCCGTCGAGTGTCACGACGCCCTGATGGCGCACGATCCACTCGGAGGATGGACCGACAAGCAGCAACCAGTCCGCCCCGACCCGGGCCAGACGTCCCTGGACCTGGTGGCCACCCACCAGTCGCACGCGCAGGTCGCGGTCCAGCGAGGCGTGCAGTCGCGACGCGAGGCTGATCCGGGAGTACTCGGCGAGGGTCAGATCGGCCACCTCGGCATCGCGCTCGCTCAGGTGCAACCCCGCAGCCTGCTGCTCGAGGTCGTCGAGAACGGCGAACATCGACTCTTCCCAACCCATGTCCTCTCTGTTGCCCCGGCTCCACCAGAGGCAAACCATCTGTGGACAAACGTTTGACACTGTCCTCTTACACGCGTTGTCTGAGGCAAACATACGCAAACGAAAGCATTGGGCGCCAACGTGTTGCACTCCTCGAGGCAGGACTTCGACCAGCTGCTGGCGGTCGGCGCCTCCTGGCTCCTGCTGGCCTGTGGCGCCTGGGCCGCGACGATCTGCGCCGCCGCGGCGCTGGAGGCAGTGACCCGCGGCCGCCTGCGGGCCACCGCCTGGGTGGGTTGTCCTGCATCGCTGCGCCGGACCCTGCTCGCCGCCCTGGGGGTCGCGCTCACCGGCGTGCCCGCAGTCCTCGGAACAGGCAACGCGGTGACTCGCTCCAGCGATCTGCCCGGCGTTGCCAGAGCGACCCGTCAGGAGCCGATGCCGGTGCCCGCCCGACCACTCGGCCCCGCGCCGACCCACCCGTCCCGGGTGGTGGTCCGCCCAGGGGACACGCTCTGGCACCTGGTCGAGGTGCGGCTCCCGTCGTCGGCTCCGGCTCAGGTGGTGGCCAACTGCGTCTCCCAGGTGCATCGCCGCAACCTGGCGGTCATCGGAGCCGACCCCGACCTGATCCGGCCCGGCCAGTCCCTGACCCTCCCCACACTCCCCCGCGCCCAGAAACCGTCCCGAGCACGACCGACACCCTGAGGAGAACCATGACCGTGCAGATTCACCGCCCCCCTCCGCCCACCCCGGTGCCCCTGGGAAGCGTGCAAGGCACGCTCGCCCTGGACTACGGCAGCTCGGTGCGCTCCACCCGGACGCCAGACCTACGGGTCCTCCCCGGGGATCGAGCCGAGCTCGAAGCCTTCGCGCACCGGTTCGCCGCCGCGGTCGTCGAGGTCGTCGGTGGCGACCGGGGACCGAGCCAGCTGCTGCGGTGGACCACCGAGAAGGTCTACACCGAGCTGCAGCGGCGCGCGGCCCTGCTGGCCCGGACCACTCCGGGGGACCGGCGCATGCGCCGCCTGCGCAGCCAGGTCAGGAGCGTGCACGTGTTCTGCCCTTCGGCCCTGGCGGCCGAGATCAGCGTGCACGTCCGGCAGGGCGAGAGATCCCGGGCCATCGCGGCCCGGATCGAGCTGCTCGACTCCCGCTGGTGCTGCACGGTGCTGGAATTCGGATGATGAGAAAAATGGATGGACATATCCGGATAAAGGACCCATACACGGAAAGGACCCGTGACGTGGGCACTTTCCCTTCGTTACTGTGTCGTTGAGCGCGTGGAAATCGGCTGGGGGAATGATGCAGGACATGCAAGACCGGGCTGTTGGTTGGTACCGCGATCCGGGCCAGCCAAAGCTGCACCGCTACTGGAACGGCCACAACTGGGTCTGCCCGGAAAGCTCCGAGAACCGACTCCCCCGCCAGGCGACTCCGCGACGCGCCGATGACCGGTCCGTCGCGAACTTCGACCTTCCCACCTTCGCGTTCAGGGACTCCGAGAAGGACGCCTGAGCAGCGTTCGCAGACGCGGCCAGTCAGCTCCCAGCACCGGGTGCAGGTTCAGCTCCGTGACCGCTTCCAGGTCCACCCACAGCGTCCGGTCGGCCTCCCAGGTGAAACCGCCCGGCAGCTCGGGGTCCTCGGGCCGCTCTGCCTCGGCCAGGACGTAGGTGTAGGACCACTCCGGGTGCCGCAGGCCCGGCGCCGTGCGCAGCACGGTGACCGTGGCCGCGTCGACTCCGGCCTCCTCGTGGGCCTCCCGGAGGGCCGCGGCAGCAGGATCCTCACCGCGCTCGATCGCGCCACCCATCAGCCCCCAGGTGTTGCCGTGGTGCGTACGGGCGGACCGGTGCTGGAGCACCACGCCCGTTCGGGCGCGGTCGGTCAACAACAGCCCCGCTGCGCCCCGGGGTCCCCAGTGACGCCGCCCGCACGAACAGTTGACGTACATGTCGACGGCCCAGCCCCGAACCAGCGCCTCGAGGCCGTGACTCAGCCGGCAGGCCGGGCGGTGAGGCCCGTGGGCCCGCCGGGCGCCCCGTGGCACTTCTTGTACTTCTTGCCCGAGCCGCACGGGCACTCCGCATTGCGACTCGCCCCCACGTAGGCGTCATCCGCGTTGCTGGCCGACTGCCCGCGAACCTCGGCCTCGCCGTCCTCGCTCGGAGCCGTGTAGGTCAGGTTCTGCGGAGACTTGGGAGCCTGCAGCCCCTTGGCCCGGATGTGCGGCGCGTGCGCGTGCGCGTGGTCGTCGTGGACATGGACCTGCGGGGCGTCGAGGGTGTTCGTGACCGCGTTGGCCTCGATCAGCTCCTCCTCCTCGTCCGGCTCGTCCTCCTCCACCTGGACCTCGAGGTTGAACAGGAACCCGACCGTCTCCTCGCGGATGCCTTCCTTCATGGCGTTGAACATGTCGAAGCCCTCGCGCTGGTACTCCACCAACGGGTCGCGCTGGGAGTAGGCGCGCAGCCCGATGCCCTCACGCAGGTAGTCCATCTCGTAGAGGTGCTCACGCCACTTGCGGTCAAGGACGGACAGCATCACCTGGCGCTCGAGCTCGCGCATCACCTCGGAGCCGACCTCGGCCTCGCGGGCCTCGTAGGCCTTCTGGGCGTCGGCCTGCAGGTCTGCCAGCAACGTGTCCCGGTCCAGGCCGGAGCGACCACCGGCCTCGCGCTCGAGCTCCTGGTAGCGCAGGGAGATCGGGTAGGTCGTCTTCATCGCCACCCAGAGCGCCTCGAGGTCCCACTCCTCCGGGAAGCTCTCGGTCGCCGCGGTGACGTAGGTGGCCACCGTGTCGTCGATCATCGTCTTGACCTGCTCGCGCAGATCGGCACCCTCGAGCACGGCGCGACGCTCGCCGTAGATCACCTCGCGCTGGCGGCTCATCACGTCGTCGTACTTGAGCACGTTCTTGCGCGACTCGAAGTTCAGCGCCTCGACCTGCGACTGCGCGGACGCAATCGACTTGGTGACCGACTTGTTCTCGATCGGCACGTCGTCGGGAACCTTGAGCGCCAGCAGCACCCGGTCCACCCAGTCGGACTTGAACAGCCGCATCAGGTCGTCGCCGAGGGAGAGATAGAACCGGGACTCCCCCGGGTCGCCCTGGCGGCCCGACCGGCCACGGAGCTGGTTGTCGATCCGGCGCGACTCGTGGCGCTCGGTGCCCAGGACGTAGAGGCCACCCGCGTCCTTGACCTCGTCGTGCTCGGCCTTCACCTGACCTGTGATCCGCTCGAGCGTCGCCGGCCACGCGGCGTTGTACTCCTCGGCGTTCTCGACCGGGTCGAGCCCGCTCGAGCGCAGCTCCTGGTCGGCGAGGAACTCGGTGGAACCGCCGAGCATGATGTCGGTGCCTCGACCAGCCATGTTGGTGGCCACCGTGACGGCTCCCCGGTGGCCGGCCATCGCGACGACCTTGGCCTCGTCCGCGTGCTTCTTGGCATTCAGCACCGAGTGCGGGACACCCTGCTTCGTCAGCAGGCCGGAGAGCAGCTCGGACTTCTCGACCGACGTGGTGCCGACGAGCACCGGCTGACCGGCCCTGTGGCGTGCTGCGATGTCGTCGACCACGGCCGCGAACTTGGACTCCTCGGTGCGGTAGACGAGGTCCTTCCCGTCCAGCCGCAGCATCGGCATGTTCGTAGGGATCGGGACCACGCCGAGCTTGTAGATCTTGTCGAACTCGGATGCCTCGGTCATCGCCGTGCCGGTCATCCCGGACAGCTTCTCGTAGAGGCGGAAGTAGTTCTGGAGGGTGATCGTGGCGAGGGTCTGGTACTCCTCGCGGACCGTCACGCCTTCCTTGGCCTCGATGGCCTGGTGCAGGCCGTCGTTGTAGCGACGGCCGGACAGGATGCGGCCGGTGTGCTCGTCGACGATGAGGACCTCGTCCTCCATCACGACGTACTCCTTGTCGTTGCGGAACAGCTCCTTGGCCTTGATCGAGTTGTTCAGGAAGGAGATCAGCGGCGTGTTCGCCGACTCGTAGAGGTTCTCGATGCCGAGGTAGTCCTCGACCTTGGTGATGCCGGGCCCGAGGATGGAGATCGTGCGCTTCTTCTCGTCGACCTCGTAGTCCTCGTCCTTGTCCAGCCGCCGGGCGACCTTGGCGAACTCGGCATACCACGAGACCTCGTCCTGGGTCGGGCCCGAGATGATCAGCGGCGTACGCGCCTCGTCGATCAGGATCGAGTCGACCTCGTCGACGATGGCGAAGTACGGCGCCCGCTGGACACAGTCGTCCAGCGCGTTGGCCATGTTGTCGCGCAGGTAGTCGAACCCGAGCTCGTTGTTGGTCGCATAGGTGATGTCGGCGTTGTACGCCTCGCGCCGCTCGTCGGGGCGCATGTCCGGCAGGATGACGCCCACGTGCAGCCCGAGGAACTGGTGGATGCGGCCCATCCACTCGGCGTGGTACTTCGCCAGGTAGTCGTTGACCGTGACGACGTGGACACCCTTGCCGGCCAGCGCGTTGAGGTAGGCCGGGAGCGTCGAGACCAGGGTCTTGCCCTCACCGGTCTTCATCTCGGAGATGTTGCCGAGGTGCAGCGCCGCGCCACCCATGATCTGGACGTCGAAGTGGCGCTGGCCGAGCACGCGCTTGGCGGCCTCACGGACGGTGGCGAACGCCTCCGGCATGAGCTCGTCCAGCGACTCGCCCTTCTCCAGCCGCTCACGGAACTCAACGGTCATGGCACGCAGCTCGTCGTCGGACATCGCGACGAAGTCGTCCTCGATGGCGTTGACTGCGTTGGCGATGGCCTCGAGCTGGCGAATGATCTTGCCCTCGCCGATGCGCAGGACCTTGTCGAGAAGCGACACGCGGATGACTCCCTGGGTGGACTCAGTGTGGGGACGGGCGCAGAAGTGGCCTCTGGCCCGTCAAACATCGTAACGGTCGGGACCGCGTCTGGGTTTCACGTGGGCAGATCCCCGGCTCAATCGGCCCAGTTCTCACCACTTGATGACGATCACCCGCGTCAGCGGCCGAGCTCGAGGCCCAGCGTCGGCGCGAGGTCGCCGCGGGGCCGCACCACGATGTCGTCGAGGCCCAGCCACCCGGCCAGGTCGCGCAGCTCGGCAGCCAGCTCACTCGCCGTCTCCGGCGGTGCGCAGGGCTCGGCGTACGCCGCCTGGACGACCAGGACGCCGGCCCTGCGGTCGGCCTTGAGGTCGACCCGGCCGACGATCCGGTCCCCCAGCAGGAAGGGCAGCACGTAGTAGCCGAACTCGCGCCTGGGCTCGGGGACGTAGATCTCGATGCGGTAGCGGAAGCCGAAGATCTGCTCGGTGCGCTCTCGCTCCCAGACCAACGGGTCGAACGGGCTCAGCAGGGCTCTGGCGTTGACCTTGCGCGGCAGCTCTGCATCGCGGTGGAGGTAGGCCGGGCGCGCCCAGCCTTCGATCCGGGCCGGCAGCAGCTCGCCGCTGTCCACCAGGGACCGGATCGCCGCTCTGGTGGAGGCCACCGACATTCGGTAGTAGTCGCGAAGGCACTGCTCGGTGCCGACCCCGTGGGAGACGGCGGCCCGTCGGACCAGCTCGGTCGACGCCTCGTGGTCGGTCGGCGTGGGTTGGTCCAGGATCGCCTGGGGGATCACCCGCTCGGGGAGGTCGTACATCCGCTCGAACGCGGCGTTCCGCCCGGCCACCGTCAGCTGGCCGGAGATGAACAGGTACTCCAGCGCACGCTTGGTCTCGCTCCAGTTCCACCCCCAGTCCAGCTTCTGCCGGGGCAGTCCGTCATCGAGGTCCCGGGAGGTCTGCGCTCCCTCGTCCCGGATCTCGGCCAGCAGCGAATCCACCAGCCGCGTCGAGGCCTTTTCCTGGGTCCATTCATGGCCCCGCTCCCGGAAGCGCTCCATCCGGCTGCCCATGAAGGGCCAGAGCTCGACCGGCATGTACGCCGCCACGTGGGCCCAGTACTCGACAAGCCGGCGCGGTCGCTGCTCGGACGCCCGGGTGAGCATCGAGGTGTCGTAGGGCCCCATCCGGGAGAACAACGGCATGTAGTGCGCACGCTGGAGGACGTTCACCGAGTCGATCTGGAGCACGCCCGTGCGGGCCAGAGTGCGTGCGAACGTGCGCATCGTGGGCACGGTGTGCCGAGGGTCGCGGAAGCCCTGGGCCACGAGCGCGATCCTGCGCGCCTGCGCCGTTGACAGCTCGCTCACGGGATGTCGAGCAGCTTCTCTCGCACGGCGTACATCACGGCTTCCATCCGGGAGTGGAGCTGCAGCTTCTCCAGGATGTTGCGCACGTGGTTCTTCACGGTGTTCTCGCTGATGAACAGCTCGCGGGCGGCATCGCGGTTGTTCATGCCCCTGGCGACCAGCCGGAGCACCTCGAGCTCGCGATCGGTCAGCCGGGGCGTCATCACCTGCTCGCGGTCGGTGCGAGCCATCTCCTTGAACTCATCGATCAGCTTCACCGCCATCGACGGGCTGATCAGCGACTGCCCCTCGGACACGACCCGAACCGCCTGGGCCACCTCGTCGATGGAGGAGTCCTTGAGCAGGTAGCCCGACGCGCCGTTCTTGACCGACTCATAGAGGTCACCCTCCTCGTCACTGACCGTGAGCATGATGATCTTGACGCTGGGGACGAGCTCCTTGATCTGGATGCAGGCCTGCAGTCCGGAGCGCTTCGGCATCCGCACGTCGAGGAGTACGACGTCCGGGACCGTCTGCACGACCATGTCGGTCGCGCTGATGCCGTCACCGGCCTCGCCGACCACTTCGATGCCGGGCTCGACGCCGAGCAGCATCGTGAGCCCACGACGGAAGAGCTCCTGGTCGTCCACCACGACCACGCGCACGGGCTCGTCAGCGGCGGGGGTGCCCTCAGCGACCATTTGGTCACTATTGCAGAGGAACGCGTTCGAAGTACACGGATGGGTCATCCCCGCGTGGTCAGTTCTGACCACGCGCTCCGGCAGAGGGTGACCTGATCAGCTCACGTCGAGGGCGATGACACCGTAGTCATAACCACGGCGGCGATAGACCACGGACGGCTTCTCGCTCTCCTTGTCCACGAACAGGTAGAAGTCGTGGCCGACGAGCTCCATCTCGTAGAGCGCCTGCTCCAGGGTCATCGGGGCCGCGGCGTGCGTCTTCTCCCGTACGACGAGTGGACCGTCGCCGGTCACCGTCACCGGGCCGACCTTGCGCTCGACCACCTCGTCGTCGGCCGGCGTGGGCTCCGGCGGCATGCTGCGTGCCATGGCCTCGCCAAGCGACTCGGGCTTGTGCTGTCCCCGGTGGACCTTTCGGCGGTCGGCGGCCTTGCGCATCTGCGCGGCCATCTTGTCCAGGGCCAGGTCGAGCGCCGCCATCTTGTCCTCGGCGGCTGCCTCGGCACGGACGATCGGTCCTCGGGACTTCGCGGTCAGCTCGACGCGGACGGCCCGCTCCGGCACACGTGGCCGGGCCTCCTTCTCCAGGAGCACATCGACCCGGATGATCCGATGGTCGTGCTTCTCGAGGCGAGCGAGCTTCTCCTCCACGTGTTCCCTGAACCGTTCCGAGATCTCGCAATGCCGACCGCTGACCACAACTTCCACCACATGCCTCCTGTTGTTCGACCAAACGTTGGCGAAACGGCGTGAGCTATCTGGGTGTTCGGAGTCTGCCATCCGCGAGCGCTGACGTCTCGGGATCCGGGGCGTTCCGCCTGATGGGGCCACCCGGCCGGGTCTCTGCGAGCACTTCGCCGACCCGCCTGCTCTCCATGACTAGACGCTACGTGTCGTGACCTGAAAGCGGTAGGGCCACGCGTTTCCGGGTGGCAGCCACGGTCGCCACCGCTCGCACCGGCAGCCCGGTCTCCTCCAGCGCTCGCTGAGCCTCGCGCGCTGTCGCGCCGGTGGTCAGCACGTCGTCGCAGATCACGACCGACAGCGGCACGCCACTGCGACTGAGTGCAGCCCGCGCGGTGGCACGCACGGACATCGAGCCGGCCAGGTTGAGGGCTCGCTGGCCCGCGGTCAGCCCGGCCTGGTCGTGCACGGGTCCGCGTTGCTCGAGGACCTGCGCGACCTGGACCCGGTGACCACTCCCCCGCAGGTGGCGCGCGGCCGTGCGGACGACCCGGAGCACGGGGTCGTGCCCGCGGGCTCGCACGACGGCTGCTCGGGAGGGCACGGGCACCAGGACCGTGAGGCATGACGTGTTCGTCGCACACGACGCGGCAACGGCGAGCGCGCGACCCAGGGGCTCGGTGAGCGAGAACGTGCCGTGCTCCTTGTGGGCCAGGATCATGGCGCGCAGCAGGTCGTCGTACTCCCCACCGGCGAAGCAGGCGGCCAGACCGGAGGGGCAGGGTGTGGGACGCACGGACCTTCCCCGGCGGGGCAGCGTGCTTGCACACTGGGCACACAGCGACCGGCCCGGTGCCGGACAACCGACGCATCCTGAGCCGTGCACGAGGTCGAGCCAGGAGTCGAGCACCAGGCCACGATGCCCACCCGGTGCGCCTCCGCGCAGCGACGTCTCAGCGCCATTGTGCAGCCTCGACCCGGTCTGGCAGGTGTGGACGCGAAACGGTCAGCGCGCGAAGGCGGCGGCCGCGACCTTCGAGCTCGTCCGCGGCCAGTTGCCGTTGCCGCTGAGGGTGTAGAGCCGTTGGTCGGGCGTGATGAGGTGAAGCGGCAGGGCAGCCTGGGGAGCGACCACCATGGCCTCGGCAGCTCCGCGGAAGATGCTCGGCTCGACGAGGGTGGTGGGTGTGGTCGGAGAGCCGTCGGAGAAGATGAAGCCGACCTCACTGGTCTCTGCCGTCGGCCTGCTCAGCACCGCGAGGGTGGCAGGGTCGCGCCAGCCGATGTCGACGATGCGCGCTGTGTCCACCACCCCCGGCGAGAACGCCCGGGAGCTGCCGGCGCCGGAGACGATCCCCTCGTCGGTACGAAGGATGTCGATCACCCGCACGGGCGGAGCGGGAGTGCCGCGGTAGGCCACCGCCAGCCGACTGCCGTCGCGAGCGATCGAGAATGCAGCCACATCTGTTCCGGTCACACCGGGGATCTGCACCCGGCGGGCCGCGACGCCGCTGACGAGGAGCACCTGCGCTCCCTTCACGGTGCGGTCGATCAGCCACAGGTCACCGAACATGTCGAAGGACGGACGCAGCACGTCCGTGGCGTCCACGACCGGCCGAGACACCGCCGTCGAGACCGATCCGCCCTCCGCGGGAGCGACGAACACCGTCGTGCCGTTGCCGGAGACGGCGGCGATCCGCCGGGGCGCCTCGCTGACGGCGAAGCTGCGCATCGAGTAGCCCTGGCGTCCGAGAGTGCCGTCCACGGTCGCGGCGCTGGAGGTGGTCGTCGAAGTGACATCGACGACGCGACCTCCCCGCAGCCCCCACAGCTCAGCGTCTCCGCTGCCTCCGGCGTCGAACTCCGAGCCCGAGGTGACGGGGGCGTCGATCCGGCCGCCCGGCAGCGGCACCGACGCGCCGTCGACGGTGATCCGGACGCGCTGGATCCCCGGGACCTGACGCAGCGTCCAGGCGAGCTGATCGACGACCCGCGAGAGCTCGTCCGGAGTGGCTTGGAGGACCTCCCGCGACAGTGGCACCTCGGCGACGCCGCTCTCGGTGACCAGGACCGACAGGTCCAGGGCGGTCCGCGTCGGGAGGGCGGAACGACTGATCTCGTCGAGCGTCTGCCCCGGCCCGGCGAGCAGGCCACGCACCAGGTTGGTCGCCGTCTGCTCACCCCGCGGGATGAAGACCGGGTCGGGAAGCAGCGTGCTTCCGGTCTGGTCGTAGAAGTACAGGTTGAAGCGCGCGAACGCCCGGTCGAAGAACGAGGTCGGGATCAACAGCGCGTTCGAGGGATTGTCGATGCGCCACTGCCCGCCCTCGGAGACCAAGGCGATCTCGAGGGTCTCCGAGCCACCCGGTGTGGCACCGCGCCATCCACCACGGGCGTCGAGCCGACGGGTGTCGGCCAGGCGGACCGTCGCTCCCGTGCTCGTCGGCCGCACGGTGAAGGCGTCGTAGACGATCGTGCCCCGGTTGGGCTTCCAGGCCTCTCGCGCCCTCTCGGAGAGGAACTTCCGTGCCACCGACGTGGTCAACGGGTTGGCCTGCTGGGCGACCAGGAAACCCGAGACGATCGCCGAGGGGGTTCCGTCCTTCGCTGGTCCGGGCGGGTTGAAGTAGGGCGCGTCCAGTGGCCGGTCGAGACGGTCAGCGGCTTGGCGGCGCACGGCACCGGACTCGGGCAGCGTCGCGCACCCGGACAGGGCGGCCGCGGCCACCACGAAGGCGACGAGGAGCGTACGCGCGTGGGTGTTCACGTCACTCCCTCGCGGATGTCGGTCGGCACGAGCGGCAGCGGACTGTGTGTCAACGGGTCGCCCGCTCGGCGCGGCAGGGTCAGCCGGAACTGCGCCCCGTCCCCGGGCGTGCCCCAGGCCTGCAGCCAGCCGCCGTGCAGCCGGGCGTCCTCGAGGGCGATCGCCAGCCCCAGACCGGTGCCGCCGGTGGTGCGCGCCCGGGCCGGGTCGCCACGCCAGAACCGGTTGAAGACCATCGCGGACTGGCCCGGCTGAAGGCCGATCCCGTGGTCCCGGACCGTGAGTGCGACCGACTCCCCGTCGGTGGCCAGGCGCACGGTCACACCGCCTGAATCTGCATGGTCGATCGCGTTCGTCACCAGGTTGCGCACGATGCGCTCGACCCGTCGGGTGTCTGCCTCGGCCATGAACACACCGTCGTCCAGCACGGTCACCGACACTCCGCGCTGAAGGGCCATCGGGGAGGTCGCGGCCACCACGCGGTAGGCCACGTCGGCGACATTGGTGTCCTCGAGGTCCAGGACCGCGGCGCCGGCGTCGAAACGGCTGATCTCGAGCAGGTCCGCCAGCAGGTTCTCGAACCGGTCCAGCTCCTTCTGCAGGAGCTCCGCGGCACGGGCCGTCACCGGGTCGAAGCTCGCACGGGCATCGTGCAGCACGTCGCCGGCCATCCGCACGGTGGTCAGCGGGGTGCGCAGCTCGTGGGAGACGTCGGAGACGAAGGTCCGCTGCACCCGCGAAAGCTCGACGAGCTTGCGGATCTGGGACTGCAGCGCCTCGGCCATCTGGTTGAAGGACATCGCCAGGCGGGCGATGTCGTCCTCGCCCCGGACGTGCATCCGTTCCTCGAGCCGTCCGGAGGCGATCCGCTCGGCCACCCGACGGGCGAGCCGGACCGGGGTGATCACCTGGCGCGTCACGAGAAGGGCCACACCGGCGACGAGCACGAGCAGGAGCAGGCCGGCGGTGAGGAGCACCTGACGCAGCAGCAGCAGCGTCTGCTGCTCCTCCTCCATCGGGAACAGGTAGTAGAGCGCGTAGCTGCCGCCGTCGGAAGGCAGCAGCAAGGTCGAGCCGACCGCGACCCCGGCCCGGGAGGCCTGGCGATCCGGGCTGCCGTCTGCCGGGGAGGTGTAGTCGATCCGGGTGTAGGTCCAGGCGACGCCGTCCTCACCGCCCTCGACCGCGTCGCGCAGCTTCTGCGGCACACTCGCCGGGTCGACCGCCGGCGTGGTGCGTACGCCGCCCGTGGTGCCGCCGTCGTCGACGGGTCCCAGCACCACCACCTCGAAGCCCTTGACCTCTCCGCGGGCCACGAGGTTCTCCACGAGCAGCCGCAGCTGTGCGTCAGGATCGAAGTCGTTGCCACCGGCCGACCCCAGGCGCTCGCGTGCCGTCGCGGTCTCGGTGCGTGCCTCGGCCACGGAGGCAGCGACCCTGCTCTTCACCAGCCCGTCAGTGATCTGGCGCATCACCATGAACCCGACCGACCCCACGACGAGCGCGCAGAGCACCACGATCGCGGTCACGACTCGGGTGCGTAGCGACCTGCGCCAGAAGCTCAGCACGCTGCCAGGAACACGGCGTGCTCTGGTCAGGAGCTCAGGCCCCCGGAGACAGCTCATCCGCGGTGCCCGCCTTGTAGCCCACTCCGCGCACGGTCACCACGATCGTGGGGTTCTCCGGGTCGACCTCGATCTTGGCCCGGAGCCGCTGGACGTGCACGTTGACCAGCCGGGTGTCGGCCGCATGGCGATAACCCCAGACCTGTTCGAGCAGCACCTCGCGGGTGAACACCTTGCGTGGGCTCTGGGCCAGGCACGCCAGCAGGTCGAACTCGAGCGGGGTGAGACCGATCGGCTTGCCGTCCCGGGTGACGGAGTGGCCGGCGACGTCGATCGTCAGGTCGCCGATCTGCAGGTCCTCGGGGGTGGGCACCTCGAAGCGGCGCACGCGGGCACGGATGCGCGCGATCAGCTCCTTGGGCTTGAACGGCTTCGCGACGTAGTCGTCGGCCCCGGACTCGAGGCCGACGACCACGTCGATGGTGTCGCTGCGCGCGGTGAGCATCACGATCGGCACCCCGGACTCCGCGCGGATCTCGCGGC
This sequence comes from uncultured Actinomycetota bacterium, assembly GCA_963781335.1. Lineage (GTDB taxonomy): Bacteria > Actinomycetota > Actinomycetes > Propionibacteriales > Nocardioidaceae > Marmoricola. Next base: position 188,940 of record CAWAFS010000035.1, read on the forward strand.
AGACGTCGATCCCGTCCTTGCCCGGCAGCATCAGGTCGAGCAGCACGACGTCGGGACGGAAGGCGCGGAAGGCCGCCATCGCCTCGTCGCCACGCATCACGATCTGGCTGAGGAAACCCTCGTTGCGCAGCACAAGGGTCAGCATCTCGGCCAGGGCCGCGTCGTCATCGACGACGAGGATCCTGGGCCGCTCCTCTGCCTCCTGTTGCTGCGCCACACTTAGCTCGTCAGTACCGGTAGTGCTCGGACTTGTAGGGCCCCTCGGCGGGGATGCCGAGGTAGGAGGCCTGGTCGTCGGTGAGGGTGGTCAGGTTGACCCCGAGCGCGCCGAGGTGCAGGCGAGCGACCTCCTCGTCGAGGTGCTTGGGCAGCACGTAGACGCCGACCGGGTAGTCCTCGGTCTTGGTGAAGATCTCGATCTGCGCCATCACCTGGTTGGTGAACGAGTTCGACATCACGAACGAGGGGTGACCCGTGGCGTTGCCGAGGTTCATCAGGCGACCCTCGCTGAGGATGATCACCGCGTTGCCGTTGGGGAAGGTCCAGAGGTCGACCTGCGGCTTGACGGTCTTGCGCTCCGCGACGCCCGGCGCCTCGAGACCGGCCATGTCGATCTCGTTGTCGAAGTGTCCGATGTTGCCGACGATGGCGTTGTGCTTCATCGACATCATGTGCTCGATCGTCACGACGTCCTTGTTGCCGGTGGAGGTGATCACGATGTCCGCGGTCGGCAGGGCGTTCTCGAGGGTGTCGACCTGGTAGCCGTCCATCGCCGCCTGCAGTGCGCAGATCGGGTCGATCTCGGTCACGATCACCCGGGCACCCTGGCCGCGCAGCGACTCCGCGCAACCCTTGCCCACGTCGCCGTAGCCACACACGATCGCGACCTTGCCGCCGATCAGCACGTCGGTGGCGCGGTTGATTCCGTCGATGAGCGAGTGGCGGCAGCCGTACTTGTTGTCGAACTTGGACTTGGTGACGGAGTCGTTGACGTTGATCGCCGGGAAGAGCAGCGTGCCCTCACGCATCATCTCGTAGAGACGGTGCACGCCAGTGGTGGTCTCCTCGGTGACGCCCTTCACGGAGTTGGCGATCGGGCCCCAGTGGTCGGTGCTCTTGGTGAGCTGCGCATTGAGGACCTCGAAGACGATCCGCTGCTCGACGCTGCCGGCGGTGTCCGGGTCAGGCGCAACGCCGGTCTTCTCGGCCTGCACTCCGAGGTGCAGCAGCATGGTGGCGTCGCCACCGTCGTCCAGGATCATGTTCGGGTGCTCGTCACCGGGCCAGTCGAGGATCTGCTGGGTGCACCACCAGTACTCCTCGAGGGTCTCGCCCTTCCAGGCGAAGACCGGGACTCCCTGCGGGCTCTCCGGGGTGCCCTCGGGACCGACGGCGACAGCTGCCGCGGCGTGGTCCTGGGTGGAGAAGATGTTGCACGAGGCCCAGCGGACCTCGGCACCGAGGGCGACGAGCGTCTCGATGAGCACGGCGGTCTGGGTGGTCATGTGCAGCGAGCCGGCGATGCGGGCTCCGGCGAGCGGCTTGTCGGACGCCGTAGCGCTCGCGCATCGCCATCAGGCCGGGCATCTCGTGCTCAGCGAGCATGATCTCGGTGCGGCCGTAGTCGGCCAGGGTCAGATCGGCAACCTTGTGGTCCATTGCGGGTGTCCTTGCTTGCGTCGGGTCGAGGGGTCAGCGCACGTCGAGGTGCGGCTGCGTCTGACCACGATCTCGTGCGAAAGGCGCCGCGCCAGTGTACTCAGGGCGCCGCCCCCGACCCAACCACAACACGGCCGAGCCGGGATGGGTCCAGCACTGGTCGTCCCGATAGGCTCGGCCGGGTGAGCGGTGGACTGTTCGGACTCCTCGACGATGTGGCGGCTCTGGCACGTCTGGCCGCGGCGTCTGTCGACGACGTGGGCGCCGCCGCGGGCCGAGCGAGCGCCAAGGCGGCCGGGGTGGTGGTCGACGACACGGCCGTGACGCCGCAGTACGTCCACGGCGTCGCCGCGAATCGTGAGCTCCCGCTCATCAGACGCATCGCAAAGGGCTCGCTGCGCAACAAGCTGTTGTTCATCCTGCCTGCCGCGCTCCTGCTCAGCCAGTTCCTCCCGTGGCTGCTGACCCCGATCCTGATGGTCGGTGGCACCTATCTGTGCTACGAGGGTGCCGAAAAGATCTGGGAGCGGATCGCGCACCACGACGCCGGGCAGGCGGACCCCGGTTCTGAGGCGGCCCCCGACGAGAACACCGTGGTCGCGGGAGCGATCCGCACCGACTTCATCCTGTCGGCGGAGATCATGGTGATCGCGCTCAACGAGGTCGCCGACCAACCCTTCGTCTCGCGGGCCGTCATCCTCGTCGTGGTGGCGGTCGCCATCACCGTCCTGGTCTACGGCGTGGTCGCGGCGATCGTGAAGATGGATGACGTGGGCCTGGCCCTGGCCGGACGCAGGTCGGCGCCGCTGCGCCGGATCGGCCTGGGCCTGGTCGCCGCGATGCCCAGGCTGCTCGCGGTGATCTCAGCGGTGGGGATCGTGGCGATGCTGTGGGTCGGCGGGCACATCCTGCTCGTCGGGGTCGACGACCTCGGCTGGCACGCGCCGTACGACCTGGTGCACGACCTCGAGCACGCCGCCGAGGAGGCCTGGCAGGCCGCGGCTGCAGCGCTGGGGTGGCTGACCAATACGTTCTTCTCGGCGGTCGTCGGGCTCGTCGTCGGCGCGGTCGTGGTCGCCGTCATGCACGTGCTGCCCTTCGGACCTGCCAAGAAGTCCGAGGTCTCCTCGCACTGACGAGGGGACGGTCAGGAGTCGAGGCCGATCTGGAGGTACGCCGCGGCGTACATCCCCGACGAGATCATCGCTGCGTAGCGGGCCACGTGGCCGTCAGCCTCGGAGGAGATCGTCTCGACCCGGACGCCGTGCGCCTGCGCGGTCTCCTCGAGGCGCTCGCGGGTCTCCAGCACCGCCGGGTCCGGCGACCCGTCGTCGAGGATGACGAGCGCCGGCCGGCGCTCGGGACCACCGTCGGCGAACGGGTCGGCGAACACGTCGGCCGGAGCGGTCGCGGCAAGCACCGGCAGCAGGTGCTCGGCGTCGGCAGCCAGGGCCGTGCGACCCGTGGCTCGCCTCACCGACTCAGCGATTCGCCGGCCGGCGCGCGCAGCCAGCACGGTCCCGCCCCAGAAGATCGGGTTGGCGTCGGCGACGCCGATGGCGAGGATCTTCGCCGGGTTCACCGCGATGTCGCGGTGCGGACCACAGCTGATGGCGATCTCGTCGAGTGCGTCGGCGATCACCTCCGGATCGGTCTGCGGCCCGAGATGGACCCGGTCCAGCAGGTCGAGCACGGTGATCGCGACGGCGAGCTGGTCACCGCTCTGGGTGGGCAGCACTGTCGCGTAGCGACCCTGCGCGTGGTTGGCGACCAGCGAGGTCTCGGGGGCAGCGACCACCAGCTGGCACCCGCGGCGGACCGCCTCGGCGACGGCTCCGGCCGTGGCCGGGTCGCGCCCTTCGGGGGCGAGCACCACGACGAGGTCGAGGCTGCCCGCCCAGCCCGGCAGGCCGGGCCCCGGCCACGCGACGAACGGCACCGGACAGACCGGCTCGAGCACTGCGCGAAGCAGGCGGGAGTCGGGACCGGCGGCCACCACCGCCCGCGCCCGGCCGTCGGAGAGTCGCTCGACCGCCGTGGAGACGGCCTCCTCGGCGGCGACCGCCTCGCGACGTACCCGGGCTCCCCCCTCGGCCAGGTAGCGCAGCCGCACGTCGATCCGCGAGAGCGCGACCTCGTCGTCGAGCAGTCCGTCGTCAAAGGTCATGCGGGTTTGCGGGCCTCGTCGACCAGCAGCACCGGGATGTCGTCACGCACCGGGTACGCGAGGCCGCATCCGATGCAGACCAGCTCCTCGGCGGCCTCGTCGACCGCGAGCGACTGCCGGCACGCCGGACACACGACGACGTCCAGGAGATGCTTGTCCAGGTTCATCGGTTGCTCCTTCTGATCACGGCCAGGGTCTCGTCACGGACCTTCACCATGGTGGCTTGGTCCTTGCCCTCCGCGTTGAGCCGCAGGAGGGGTTCGGTGTTGGACGCGCGAACATTGAACCACCAGTCCACGTGGTTGACGGAGAGGCCGTCGAGGTGGTCCACCTCCACCTCCGGCTGACCGCCCCAGGTGCCCTCGAGCTCGTCGAGGATCGCCTGCTGGTCGTCGACCTCGGTGTTGATCTCGCCGCTCGCGACGTGGCGGGAGTAGGGGCGGAGCACCTCCGAGAGGGGGGCATCGGTCTCGGCCAGGGCGGCGAGCGCGTGCAGTGCGGCCAGCATCCCCGAGTCGGCCCGCCAGAAGTCCCGGAAGTAGAAGTGCCCGGAGTGCTCGCCGCCGAACACCGCACCGGTCTCGGCCATCTGGGCCTTGATGTAGGAGTGGCCCACCCGGGTCCGTACCGGGTTGCCACCGAGCTCGCGCACGATCTCGGGGACCCCGCGCGAGGTGATCAGGTTGTGGATGATCGTCGCCCCGGGGTCCTTGAGCAGCTCGCGGGCAGCGATCAGCCCGGTCAGCACGCTGGGACTGACCAGGTTGCCGCGCTCGTCCACCAGGAAGCACCGGTCGGCGTCGCCGTCGAAGGCCAGGCCGATGTCGGCACCGGTCTCGCGCACCTTGGCCTGCAGGTCGACCAGGTTGGCGTCCTCGATCGGGTTGGCCTCGTGGTTGGGGAAGGTCCCGTCGAGCTCGAAGTAGAGCTCGACCACCTCCGCGTCCACCTGGCCGAGCACCGCCGGCGCGGTCAGCCCGGCCATGCCGTTGCCCGCGTCGACGACCACCTTGAGGTGCCGGCCCCTCACCGGGGCCAGGTCGAGGAGGTAGGTCGCGTAGTCCGCCAGCACGTCCTGCTCGGCAACCGTGCCGACCTGCTCCGCGGTCGTGGTCTCGCCTCCCCCGACCCGGTCGCGGATCTCGACGAGCCCGGTCTCCTGGCCGATGGGCGAGGCGAAGGCGCGACACATCTTGATGCCGTTGTACTGCGCGGGGTTGTGACTCGCGGTGAACATCGCGCCCGGCTGTTCGAGCCGGCCAGAGGCGAAGTAGAGCTGGTCGGTGGAGGCGAGCCCGATCAGCGTCACGTCCGCGCCGGCGAGCGCGGCACCCTCCGCGAACGCCCGCGACATGCCCGGAGAGGAGGGCCGCATGTCGTGGCCCACCACGACCCGGTCCGCCCCGGTCACAGCGACGAACGCGTTGCCGACCCGGCGCGCGAGCTCCTCGTCGATCTGGTCCGGCACGGTGCCGCGCACGTCGTAGGCCTTGAAGATGGCCGCAAGGTTGCCAGCACCAGTCGTCGACATGTCCCGACCCTAGCCGGGCACGACGGAGGATCAGTCCTCGGAGCGCAGTGCGCGCAGGTGTCCACGTCTGGTCCCGGCAGGAGGACCCTCCGGGTTCAACGGAACGTCGACGGGGCGGGGCTGCGCGGCCTCCCGGACGGCGTCCGCGAGGGCCAGCAGGTCGTCCGAGGAGGGACCCTGCTGGTCGTCGCTGGCGAGACGGAGCACTTCCCAGCCGCGCGGGGCGGACAGGCGTGAGCTGTGGGCGTCACAGAGGTCGTAGGCGTGTGGCTCGGCGTAGGTGGCGAGGGGACCGACGACCGCGGTCTGGTCGGCGTAGACGTAGGTGAGCGTCGTCGTGGCGGGGCGTCCACACGCAGTGCGCGAACAGCGACGGAGGAGACCCACGGGCGCGACGCTACAACTCCACGGGGCCTTGCCCCCGTAGGCTCGCGGTCGTGAACGACACTCCGCACCAGGACGTTCCTGCCGGGCACTCCCTGGGACGGGCGCGCGACCGTCGGGGGCGCGGGATGCGCGGTCCGGCCTTCGGGCCGGGGGCACCAGTCGGGCGGGTGCCGGCCCATCGCACCGGCCTGGAGCGGTTCGACCAGGTCGCCGTCGACGTGATGAGTGAGGTCGAGTCACGCTGGACCGAGGAGCTGGCGCCGGTCGAGCTCGCCGTCGAGGACATCCCGGTGCTGCCGCACACCTGGGTCGCCCCTCGCGTGCCGCTGGCGTCGCTGGTGCCGGCCACCCAGACCACGCCACCACGCCTGGTGCTGTTCCGCCGGCCGATCGAGCATCGCGCCGAGAGTCGTGCCGACCTCGAAGCGCTGGTGCTGACCGTCGTGGTGGAGCAGCTGGCGGACTACCTCGGCGTTCCCGCCGAGGACGTCCACCCAGACTACGAGCCCTAGACGGCCTTCTTCTTCAGCTTGCGACGCTCGCGCTCCGACAGCCCGCCCCAGATACCGAAGCGCTCGTCGTTCTCCAGTGCGTACTCCAGACAGTCCTGGCGCACGTCACAGGTCAGGCAGACCTTCTTGGCCTCCCTGGTCGAGCCGCCCTTCTCGGGGAAGAACGCCTCAGGATCGGTCTGAGCGCACAGTCCGCGCTCCTGCCAACCAGCGTCTTCCGGTTCACCCTCGAGCAGATACAGTTCGCGCACGGTGTTTGCCCCTATTCGACCCTTCGATCCTGACGGACCGAGTTACTAATCACACTGGTGTGATTACATGCCTGTCGTACCCATGAAGTCAAGCGAAAGTCTGGTATTGGACCCAACTGGTCCACACTCAAAGACATGTCCGATTCACCTGTGACACCCCATTCCGCCCCCCTGGCGCCACCTCCGAGGGTGACCGTTTTGTCTGGCGGAGTGGGCGGAGCGCGGTTCTTGCAGGGCCTGCTGCGCCTCATCGAGCGCACCAGGACGGACACTTCGGTCAGCGTGATCGCGAACACCGCGGACGACATCTGGGTGCACGGGCTGAAGGTCTGCCCTGACCTGGACACCGTCATGTACACGCTCGGGGACGGCATCGACCCCGACCGCGGCTGGGGCCGCCGGGAGGAGACCTGGAACGCCAAGGAGGAGCTCGCGGCCTACGGCGTGGAGCCCACCTGGTTCGGTCTGGGCGACCGCGACATCGCCACCCACCTCGTCCGCACCCAGATGCTGGAGGCCGGCTATCCGCTCAGTGCCGTCACGGCCGCACTGTGCCGGCGCTGGCTCGCCGGCGTCAACGGGGGAAGGGTGGAGCTGCTCCCGATGACCGACGACCGGGTCGAGACCCACGTGGTGATCGACGTCCCGGAGACCGATGGTTCCGGGACCGGGGAGCGCCGGGCGGTGCACTTCCAGGAGTACTGGATCCGCCACCGCGCAGGTGTGCCGGCCCACGGTGTCGTGCCGATCGGACTCCCCGAGGCCACCCCGGGTCCCGGGGTGATCGAGGCGATCCGTGACGCCGACGTGGTCATCGTGCCGCCGTCCAACCCCGTCGTCTCCATCGGCACCATCCTCGGCGTCCCCGGCATCCGGGACGCCCTCAGCTCCACGACGGCGCCCGTCGTCGGTGTCTCCGGCATCATCGGCTCGGACCACGTGCACGGCATGGCCCGGCAGCTGCTCGGTGTGATCGGGGTCGAGGTCTCGGCCGCGGGGGTCGCCGAGCACTACGGAGCCCGCTCCGCCGGTGGTCTGCTGGACGGCTGGCTGGTGGACACCGTGGACGAGACGGACGCCGTCACGAGGGTCGAGGCCGCCGGCATCAGCTGCCGGGCGGTCCCCCTGTGGATGACGGACCACGACGCCACGGCCGACATGGTGGCCGCCGCACTCGGCCTGGTGCGATGACCCACCTCGAGGCCTGGGGTGTGGACGGGGTCGGCGAGGTCACCGGCACCACCGACCTCGGAGCCGTCCTGTGCGGGCTGGACCTGCGCGGGGGCGACGTGGTGCTCGTGACCAGCAAGGTCGTCAGCAAGGCCGAGGGCAGGGTGCGTTCCGGAGACCGCGACGAGGCGATCGCCGAGGAGACCGTGCGGCTGGTCGCGAGACGTGGCCCCACCGTCATCGTGGAGAACCATCTCGGTCTCGTGATGGCGGCGGCGGGGGTCGATGCCTCGAACGTCGAGCCCGGGTTCGTCGTACTCCTGCCCACCGATCCCGATGCCACCGCCCGCGCGCTTCGTGAGCGGGTGCACCGGGAGACCGGTCGCAACGTTGCTGTCGTGATCACCGACACGGCCGGCCGCGCCTGGCGCACCGGTCAGACCGACCTCGCCGTCGGCGTCGCCGGCCTCGAGCCGCTCGACGACCATGCGGGCAGGACCGACTCCTACGGCAACGCACTCGCGGTCACGGCGCCCGCCGTCGCCGACGAGCTCGCCTCGGTGGCCGAGCTGGTCACCGGAAAGCTCGGCGGGCAGCCGGTGTCGGTCGTCCGGGGGCTCGGCGACCGCGTGCTCCCCGTGGGCTCGCACGGTCCGGGAGCCCGGGCACTGGTCCGTCCTCGTGACCAGGACATGTTCGCGCTGGGCGCGCGCGAGGCCGTGCTCGCCGCGTTGCGTGGGCAGAGCGGGGACTGCTTCGGATCGGCGGCCGAGCCGGCCGTGGTGCTCGCGGCGCTCGCGTCGTGCGGACTGGCCGGCTCGGTCGAGGGGACCTCGGTCCTGGTGCGCCTGCCCCCGGAGCGTCGCGACCAGATCGCCGCCGCCGAACGCGCCCGGCTGGTGGCGCACGCACACGGCTGGCGACCGCACAGCGACACCGCCACGCCGCCCGGCGGCGCTCACCACGTCACGATCTCACCGACACGTCCGTAGACTCCCAGCGCACGCACCCGATCGAAGGCGGACGAGTTGGTCAAGAAGAACGAGCGCGACAACCGTCGCGCGATTGCCGAGCAGATGCGCAAGGACCAGCAGCGCAAGGAGCGTCGGCGCAGCCTGCTGATCCTCGGGGTGGCCGTCGTCATCGTCGTCGCGCTCCTGGGCAGCGCGGTCTTCGTCTACGTGAAGGACCAGCGGGCCGACAAGGAACGCGAAGGCACGCCGCTCGCGGACCTCGGAGTCGCCAGCTCGGCTGCCGGGTGCGACGCAGTGAAGAAGGTCGACGCGACCGGCTCGGGAGACCACACCGACACCGGGACCAGGATCCCCTACCCCGCCGCGCCCCCGGCGTTCGGCCCGCACTGGCCCAACTTCCTGCAGGGCTCCGAGGTGCGCAGCTTCTACACCGGCCAGGACCGCCCGGAGATCGAGCGCCTGGTGCACAGCCTGGAGCACGGCTACACGATCCTCTGGTACGACGACACCGTGAAGGCGGGCACCGACGACTACAAGACGGTCCAGGCGATCGCCGACAAGTTCGACTCCTACTTCATCGCTGCACCCTGGACGAAGGACGACGGCAACGCCTTCCCCTCCGGCAAGCACCTCTCGCTCACGCACTGGACCGGTCCCGAGAAGCAGGAAGGCGTCACGCAGTACTGCGGTGCCGCCAGCGGTGCCGTGGTCGACACGTTCACCAAGGACTACGACGCGGACAACGCACCGGAGCCCGGCGCCGCTTGACCGACCCGGACCGGGTCCCGGTCAGGTCAGCTCGGTGCGCCCTCGCTTCTTGAGCTCGTCCACGACGCCCTTGACGTCCTGGGCGTGCGCATAGGTGGTGACCAGCAGGGCGTCACCGGTGTCGACGACCACCACGTCGTCGAGACCGATCACGGCGACAGCACGTCCCGCCGCGGGCACGACGAGACCGCTGGCGTTCCGGGTCAGCACGAGGGACTTCTCGCCGATGACCTTCACGTCGTGAGGAGCACCCGGGGTCATCGCGGCCAGGGCGGAGAAGTCACCGAGGTCCTCCCAGCCGAAGGGTCCGGGGACCATCGCGACCCGACCGGCCGCAGCAGCCGGCTCCGCCACCGCGTGGTCGATCGCGATCTTGGTCAGCCCGGGCCACAGCCCGGCCAGCTGCGACGGGTCGGCGGCGATCGCCCGGAGCCCGGCAGCCAGCTCCGGGTGGTTCTCGGCGAGCAGGTCGAGCAGCGTGGAGGCGCGGGCCAGGAACATGCCGGCGTTCCACCGGTAGTCGCGGCTGCGCACGTAGGCCTCAGCACGGGCTGCTTCCGGCTTCTCCACGAACTCGGTGACCACACGAGCCGTGGGGAAGCCCGGCAGGGCTTCTCCGCCCCGGACGTAGCCGAACCCGGTGGAGGCGTAGGTCGGCTCGATGCCGATCGTCACCAGCAGTCCGCTGTCCGCCACCTCGGCGGCCTCGGCCACGCACGCGGCGAAGGCGGCCTCGTCGGTGATCACGTGGTCTGCGGCGAAGGACCCGATCAGGGAGTCGGGGTCCGCGAGCTCCAGGCGGGCAGCCGCGAGCCCGATGGCGGCCATCGAGTCGCGGGGAGACGGCTCCGCGATCACCTGGTCGAGCCGGGGCAGCTGGCGGCGTACGGCCTCCTCGTGCGTGGCCCCCGTGACGACCACGACCCGATCCCCCACCAGCGGCTCGAGACGGTCGGCCGTGGCCTGGATCAGGGTGCGTCCGCTGCCGGTCAGGTCGAGGAGGAACTTGGGCGTCGCCGCCCGCGAGAGCGGCCACAGGCGGGTGCCCGCACCTCCCGCCGGCACGACGGCCCAGAGCCTGCTCATCGCGGAGGTGTCCATGGCGCGCATCCTGCCACCCCGGTACGGCGCCCTGCGGACTACGGTGTCGCAGGTGAGCGCCCCCCGGACCTTCCCCGAGCTGATGGCCCGCCGGCTGCGGGCTGATGCCGGCCAACCCCTCGTCACGGCCTACGACGACGGCACGGGTGAGCGCACCGAGCTGTCCGTGACCACCTACGCCAACTGGGTGAGCAAGACCGCCAACCTGCTCACCGACGAGCTCGGGCTCGACGCGGGAGACACGGTGCTGCTCGACCTGCCGTCCCACTGGCTGGTGCCGATCTTCCTGGGCGCAGCGTGGAGCTCAGGGCTGTCCGTGACCGAGACCGCGGAGGTGAGACATGCCGTGGCCATCTGCGGACCGGAGACGGTCAGTAACCACCAGGCCGCCGAGCACGTGGTCGCCTGCTCGCTGCGGCCCTTCGCGGTCCGGTTCCCCGAACCGCTGCCCGACGGCGTGCTCGACTACGGCCTGCTCTGGCCTGGCCAGAGCGACGTGTTCCTTGGGCCGACTCTGCCGAGCCCCGACACGGTCGCCTGGATGTCCGCCGGACATCCGCGGACCCACGCCGACCTGCTCGAGACAGCAGCTGTCGCCCACCTCCCGGACGCCGTGCGGTTGCTCACCGACGTCCACCCCGCCACCGACGCCGGGGTTCCGGCCTTCCTCGCCCCGGTCGCGCACAACGGCTCGATGGTGCTGCTCCGCAACGCCACTGAGGACAGCTGGGCCGCGCGCCGCGAGGACGAGCGCACCACCGCCGAGCTGCGCGCCAGCGCCTAGCTACCCGCCCATCGAGTAGCCGGAGAACCCGGTGGCGAGAAGGCGCCTGGTGCCGTAGCCGTCGCTGGTGCCAGGCAACACCCACAGCGTGCCTCGGCCGTCGCGCACCACGAGGTCGTTGCGGCCGTCGCCGTCCACGTCGCCCGGGCCGATCACCCAGTCGTAACCCGGCAGGTCTCCGGCACCGGTGCCCATGAACGGCACGAAGCTGCCGCCGGAGCCGACGAAGGCTGAGCCCGGGAACTGCTGCGGCTTCCACGACCCCTCGCCGACCTGGTTGTAGGACTGCATGAAGTTGGGCGCCACCCGCGGAGCCGTGAACCCCCGGGCACCGTTGCCCGGGAAGATCAGCGTCTGGCCGGTCTTGGCGCGGCCGATGAGGTCGACGCGCTGGTCACCGGTGACGTCACCGACGGCCGCGAGGTGGGTGAAGGTCTTCCACCCACGGCTCATCACGGTGCCGTTGCCGAACCGTCCGTTGCCCAGTCCGGTCCGCAGGACCAGTGAGTCGCCGGCGGTCTGCCGCGTGATGATGTCCCCGCGACCGTCCCTGTTCCAGTCACCGACGTTGAGCACCTGGGTGGCGTCCGGCCTGCTGAGACCCGACGACAGCGGTCCCCTGATGTTGGTCAGCCCGTTGTTGGCGATCACGAGCAGCTTGCCGGCGGGGCTGACGCCCACGAGGTCCGGTTGTGCGCCGCCCACCATCTGCCCGGAGCTGAGCCGGGAGAGGCCCTTGGCCTCGTCGAACGGCCCGAGCGCAGCGCCGAAGGTGCCGCGCCTGCCCGGCAGGATCAGCGTCTGACCGGTGTCCCCGGCACGGAGGACCACGTCGCCGTACCCGTCACCGGTCATGTCGCGGCCGCCGCCGACGAGGGCGTTGTACCTCGTGCCTACGTGCTGCCGCCTCGAGAAGCCGGTCAGACCGCCCGTCGTGGTCTGCGCGGCGACGTAGACGTAGCCGTTGCGGTGGATCGCCACGATGTCGGGGCGACCGTCAGCCGTGAGGTCGCCGGCCACGGCGGTGGCGGTGAGGTTGCGCCACGACTTGCTCAGCAGCACGGGGGTCCCGAAGGCGCCGTTGCCCGCACCGGGCACCAGCCACAGCCACCCGGACTTGGTGTCCCGCATCAGGACGTCGTTGCGCCCGTCCCGGTTCCAGTCGCCGGCTGCGGTGACCATGTTGGCGTAGCGGAAGCGGTTGGTCCCGGCCGTGGGCGCCGAGACGTGACCGGCGCCGTCGCCGCGGTGCACCCAGGTCATCTTGTTGGAACGGGAGCGAGCGAGCACGTCGCCCCGGCCGTCGCCGGTGACGTCGCCCACGGCCGTGACCAGGTCCTTGGTCGTCCAGGCACCGTTCGTGCTGACGGCGGGCCTGAACCCGGTCTGTCCGCCCGTGGGGAAGACATGTACCAGACCGGTGCGCGACGTGAGCACGAGCTCGGGGTTGGAGTCACCCCACAGGTTGAGCGAGCGCGGGAAGGCGATGCCGGCGGGCTGGGTCGTGGCTGGACGAGGCGTCTGCGTCGGAGACGTGAACGCGTCCGGGTTCGGCGGCTTCGGCGGGGCCGGCGGCGGAGGCGGCGCGGGCGGGGTGGGCGCGGTTCCGGTCGCGCCGTTCTGCACCTGGCGGGTCAACCTGCGCACGTCGGGCAGCTTCGCGTAGAGGTAGCGACCCGGGCAGGCGGTCTGGCCGACGTCCCGGTGCCCGTTGATCGCCGCCAGCCACCGGTTCTTGACATACACGCGGGTCGCGTCGGCCGGAATGTTGTAGAGGGAGAGCTTCCAGGCGAACAAGCGGGCGTAGGCGTTCAGCACGTCCTGGGGCGGGGAGGCGATGTCGAAGTTGCCGATCGCCGACATCGCGAAGGAGTACTCGTTGTAGCCCAACGTGTGGGCCCCGACGACCGGACTGCCGACACCGCCGTAGCGGCCTTCCCAGATGCGGCCGAACCGGTCGACGAGGTAGTTGTAGCCGATGTCGCGCCAGCCGCGGGACTGCGTGTGGTAGGCGTAGATCCCTCTCAGCAGCGCCGGCACCTGGGCCGAGGAGTAGGAGTTCGCGTTCACCGTGTGGTGGATGAACCCGGCCTTCACCGTTCCCATGGCCGGCCGCGACTGCTCGCGCAGCCGCTCGTTCGCCCCCCACTGGGCACGCGAGTAGATGTAGGGCTTCGCAGCGACCTTCATCGCACTCAGCGCCACCGTGTCCTCGGCATCAGCAGCACCGGTGGCCCGGGGGTCGCCCTCGGACGGCGGGGTCTCGGGCCCAGTCGGTGGGGGCAGCTTCGAGGTGTCGATCGCGGGGGCTGCCTTGGTCATCGTCCCGGTGCCCGGGTCGATCACGGCCAGCTTCAGGTCGGGTGGCATGGTCCCGTCAGTGGTCTCCGCCTGCATCTGCACCTGGTCGACATCGCCGATGACCAGGGCGTCGGTCCCCGGGCGCTGGTCCCGGGCCCCCTGCTCGGCCGACCCGCCGTCCGGGCCGTGCTCGTCGTGGTACTCCGCGTCCATCCAGTCCGACCAGGTGCCGTCCTTCTCGGTGCGCACCTGGACCGCCAGCTGGTCGTCGGCGTACTCGACGCCGTGCTTCCAGGTCACCCCGACGGTGGCGTAGCCGCGAACCGGCTGCGGGTCCGAGAGAGCCACCAGTCGCCTGGTGCCTGCCGCCTCCGCGGGTGCCGGCTTGGTGGCCTGCTTCGGGGCCTGCTTCGGGACCTGCCTCTGGGCCTGCCTCTGGGGGCTCTTCTCCGGGGTGGGCTCAGCGCTCGGAGTCGGACCAGCCGCCTCCCGCGAGATGCCGGTGACCCGGACCTCGCGGACGCGTGGGGTCACCGGGGAGGCGTCGACCTGGGTCTTCCTCGGCGGGTCCTGGACGCGCTTGGTCAGGGCGTTGGACGCACCGCCCTGCACTGCTCCCGGGACGGTTCCTGGGGCGACCTCACGCGCACCGGTGAAGTTGCCAGGCTGCGGCACGATGTCGAGGGTCTTGACTCCGGCGGCTGAGACACCGACAGCGAGGACGGCAGCCGTGACCAGGGATTGCTGGCACAACGTGACGTAGCGGGCACGGCTGAATCGCATTGAAGGCGCTCCATGTGAGGGGGAAGTAGTTCACACGAGTACCAAGGTTCACACCCGTTACACGGGTTTGAAAAGCGAATTGCCCGAATTACAATTGTGTATTTAATGAATTACAACGCTGTATTCTTCCGTATTACAACGGTGTTGTTAATGGTATTGCCGCGCTGTTTCACGCCTCACACGTCGGCGCCGAGCTCCTCGTCGGTGGCCTTCGCCTCGGTGTCGGCATCGTCGTACTGCAGGTGCGCGATGCCGCCGTCGACACTGCCGCCGTCGACCACCTTGGAGTCGTAGGTGAGCTGACCGGACTCCAGGACCAGGATCCGGTCGCACATCGCGCGCACGGACGCCGTGGCGTGGCTGACGTAGAAGATCGTGGTGCCCTGCTGCCGGATCTCCTGCATCTTGGCCATGCACTTCTTCTTGAACGGCCGGTCCCCCACCGCCAGCACCTCGTCGGCCAGGAAGATGTCGGCGTCGACGTGAATGGCGATCGAGAAGCCCAGACGGGCATACATACCGGAGGAGTAGTGCGAGACCGGCGTCTCGAGGAACTTGCCGAGATTGGCGAACTCGACGATCTCGTCCAGCTTCGCCCGGGTCTCGGCAGCACTCATCCCCATGATGGCGGCGTTGAGGAACAGGTTCTCCCGCCCGGTCATCTGCGGCTGGAAGCCGGCACCGGTGGCGATCAGTCCGGCGATCCTGCCCCGGGTGCGCACAGTGCCGCTGTCCGGCGGCATCACCCCGTTGATCAGCTTGAGCAGGGTGCTCTTGCCCGAGCCGTTGAGGCCCATCAGGCCGACGGACTCCCCCTGCTCGACGGTGAACGAGACGTCGCTGACAGCCTGGAAGTGCTCGTGCAGCGGAAGGCGTCGTACGGAGGCCACGGCCATCTGCTTGAGCGTTCGGTGGTACTGCATGGTGAACTGCTTGGTGACCCGCTCCACCTCGATCGAGACTGCCATCAGAGCAGCTCCGCGAACTTGCCCTCGACGCGGGTGAAGAACTTCTGGGCCAGCCAGAGCAGCACCAGGCAGACGGCCAGGGTGATCAGGCCGCGCTCGAACAGGTCAGGCGGGAACTGCCGACCCAGTCCCTTGGTGTCCTCGATCAGGGGATACCAGAAGAAGCGCTGCAGCAGCAGCACCGCCTGCGCGATCGGGTTGGAGACGTAGATGTTGTAGATCACGGGGTGGGTCGCGTGGGCGGCCCAGATGCGTTCGAACGAGTACATCATCGGAACCAGGAAGTGCATGAACTGCAGCACGGTCTGCACGATGTTCTGGAAGTCGCGATAGAAGACGTTGACCGCGGAGAAGAACAGGGCCAGCGCCATGGCGAAGACGATCAGGATCGCCACGCCCAGAGCGCCGGCGGCCACCGCGGTCCAGGTGAGGTTCCAGCCGGTGAGCAACGCTACGACGATGAGCAGCAGCACCTGCGGCAAGGTGTGGTACGCCGCGACCAGCATCGCCGCGACCGGGAAGATCTCGCGGGGCATCCGCATCTTCTTGACCAGGCCCTTGTTCTGCCAGATCGAGCGGGTGCCGCCGCTCCAGGTCTCCCCGAAGTAGTGGACCACCACGATTCCGGTGAACAGGTGGATGGCGAAGTAGGGCGTCCCCTTGTGCAGGTCGAGAACGAACCCGAACACGACGTAGTAGACCGCGAACCGGGTCGCGGGCTGCACGTAGGACCACAGCAGCCCGAGCAACGAGGCGGCGTACTGCTGGGCGAGCTGGCGCGAGACGATCAGCCGCAGGACGTAGGACTGCTGGAAGACTTCGAGGAGGCCACCGCGCGGCGAGGGCTCGACCAGCTCTGCGTGCACCACCCGCTCGCGGACCGGACCGTCGGCTGCCTCGACCACGGGCATCGCGTCCGCCTGTTTCTCGGCCAGCCGGCGGGCGCGCTTGGCGGCCCGGGTCCCCCGCGGCGCGTCCGGGCCCGATTCGGGCTCGCGCTTGTTGGCGGCTCTCACGGGGCCTCCTCCGTGGAGGCCGCGAAGGTCTTCTCCCACCGCTGCACGGAGGTGATCTCGCCGAGCTGGTCGCGGTAGGTCTGCGAGAGCTGTGGCCACTCGCGATAGAGACGGTTGTGGATGTCGATGGTGCGGCGCAGCAGGTCGCGGAACAGCGCGGGGTCACGCTGGTAGAGCGCCGCCGCCGTGCCGTCGGGCATGCTCACGACGGCCGAGTCAAGGGTCGCGAGCCGGAACCAGCTCGCGTCCATGGCCGGCAGGGCCGACTCGGGGAACTCGCGGGAGAGCCTCCGGGTGCCCCGGAACTGCCGCAGGGAGCCCTTGACCGCCGAGAGGTATTGCGACGCCATGCCGGGGATCTCGGAGTCGAGGTCCCGCTTGCGTGGCTTCTCCCGGCGGGGCGGGGGGAACGCGTCGGGGTCGGCCTTGAGCTGGGCGTCGCTGAACTGCTTGCGCAGCTCGCGGACCTGGCCGAGCTTGGTCGGCAGGTCGCCGTGCAGCTGGTCGGGTCCGGCCAGCGCGTCCTCGAGGGCCAGGTGGCGCAGCTCGACGGTGGAGTACTGCATGGCCAGCAGGTGCTTGACCTGGTGGTTGAAGCTCTCCCGGATCATCCGGCCGCCGTGCGGGAACGGCGAGTGCAGCAGCGCCGCGACGAACCGGTTGCGCTGGTGGAAGTAGGCCTGCCAGTCGAGCGCGTCGTTCTTGTCGGTCCACGGGACGTGCCAGACCGCGACCCCGGGCATCGTGATGGTCGGGAAACCGGCCGCCTGGGCGCGGACGCCGTACTCCGAGTCGTCCCACTTGATGAACAGGGGCAGGCTGAGGCCGATCTCGCGCACGATCTCCATCGGGATCAGGCACATGAACCACGGGTTGAAGTCGACGTCGACGCGGCGGTGCAGCCAGCGCGAGCTGCGCAGGTTGCGGGCGCCGAAGTCCCAGTCGGTCTCCACCGTCTGCGGCGACATCCACCAGAACCGGTAGCGGTTGATGATCTCGCCGTAGCTGTGCAGTCGCGCCTTGCTGAACAGGCTGAACATGTGGCCGCCGACGATCGACGGACGGCGGGCCAGGTCACCGAAGGTGACCGCGCGCAGGATGCTCTCGGGCTCGCAGACGATGTCGTCGTCGAGGAACAGGACGTACTTCGACCGGCCGGCCCTGAGTGTCTCGAACTGGGCCCGGGCGAACCCGCCCGAGCCGCCGATGTTGCCCTGCTCGATGACGCGGAGCTTGCCGTCGAGGGAGGCCTCGGCGGCGGCGAAGAACTCGCTGCCGGTGACCTTCTGGGTGCCCTGCTCCATCACGAGCACCTCGTCGAGGAGCACCTTGACGGCCTCGTCCCCACCGATCTGGCCGATCAGCCTGGCGCAGAAGTCGGGGCGGTTCATCGTGGTGATGCCGACGGTCACGCTGCCGGCGTCGGCACGGTCGCCGGGCACGTCGGCGACCCAGCTGGCCTCCTCGATGACGACGTCGTCGTCACCGGCCACCACGTCGAACCAGTACCAGCCGCCGTCCTGGAAGGGGACGAGCGAGAGGTGGAACTCGAAGTGGTTGGGCTCGCTGCCGGTCGTGGTGGCCGAGTCGACGCGCTGCGAGCGCCCGTTGGCCATCGAGCGGTAGACCGTCACGTTGGCTCCCGGCCCACTGAGGGTGAGGGCGAGCGTCACCTCCTCCACGACGGTCCAGCGGCGCCAGTAGCTGGCCGCGAAGCCGTTGAAGTAGGTGCCGCTGGAGACCCGTTCGCTGTGGTCGACGCGCAACCGGTGGCGGTCCAGGATCGCGTCAGGGTGCAGCGTCGTTCCGGTCGAGATCGACTGGCGGAGTGCGGCCCGGTTCATGTTCTTGGCGACCCGGCTCGCCCCGATCGAGCCCTTGTCGGCGTCCAGCACGGAGGCCTCGGTGTCGACGTAGAGCGGCACCACGTCGAGATCACGGTCGGCCGGCAGCACGAAACGCTGCAGCACCCTGCGCACGGTCGTGGTGTCGGGGTCGGGCCCGACGGCGTCGGTAGAAAGCGTCACTCGTCCACTCCTCCGGACTTGAGCTCGGAGCCACCCTCGAAGTGGGGCCTGAGCTTGTTCTCGAACATCGACAGCGCCGACCCGATGGCCATGTGCATGTCGAGGTACTTGTAGGTCCCGAGACGGCCACCGAAGAGCACCATCGGCTCCTCGCGGGCGAGGTCGCGGTACTTGAGCAGCTTCGCGCGGTCCTCGGCGGTGTTGATCGGGTAGTAGGGCTCGTCGCCCTCCTCGGCGAAGCGGGAGTACTCGTGCACGATCACGGTCTTGCCGGGGAGGTAGGTGCGCTCGGGGTGGAAGTGCTTGAACTCGTGGATCCGGGTGAACGGCACTTCCTGGTCGTTGTAGTTCATCACCGATGTGCCCTGGAAGTCGTCGACCTCCACGACCTCGGGCTCGAGGTCGACGGTGCGCCACGACAGTCGGCCCTCCGAGTTGCTGAAGTACTCGTCCACAGGGCCGGTGTAGACGATCGGGACCTTGCCCTTGAACTCGTCGGCGACATCGAAGAAGTCGCACTCCGTGCGCACCTCGATGTTCGGGTGGTCCGCCATCCGGGTCAGCCAGGCGGTGTAGCCGTCGACCGGCAGGCCTTCGTACTTGTCGTTGAAGTAGCGGTTCTCGAAGTTGTAGCGGACCGGGAGCCGGCTGATGATGTCGGGCGACAGCTCCTTGGGATCGGTCTGCCACTGCTTGGCGGTGTAGCCCTTCACGAACGCCTCGTAGAGCGGGCGGCCGATCAGGCTGATCCCCTTCTCCTCGAGGTTGCTCGCCTCGGCGGTGTCGATCTCGCTGGCCTGCTCGGCGATCAGGGCGCGCGCCTCATCGGGGGTGTGGCTACGTCCGAAGAACTGGTTGATCATCCCGAGGTTCATCGGGAAGGAGTAGACCTGCCCCTGGTACTTCGCAAAGACGCGGTGCTGGTAGCCGGTGAAGTCGGTGAACCGGTTGACGTACTCCCAGACCTTGTCGTTGGAGGTGTGGAAGAGGTGGGCACCGTAGACGTGCACCTCGATGCCGGTCTCGGGCTCGGGCTCGCTGTAGGCGTTGCCGCCGAGGTGGTGGCGACGTTCGAGGATCAGGACCTTCAGGCCGAGCTCGCTGGCACAGCGCTCGGCGATGGTGAGGCCGAAGAACCCTGATCCGACGACGACCAGGTCGGGCGCATGCTCGGCGTTCAACGAAACACTCTCCTCTTTCGGGCGGCGCCACCACACGGGCGCGCTGGGTGCAGGCGTGCGGCACACCTGCGAACGGGGCATCTCGGCCGGCGCCAGTCTAGCCGCGCGCGATTCCGGACCGGTTGGCCAACAGGCTGCGGTACGCGACCTTTCTCACACCCTCCGGGATCAGCCGGTATCCGCCGCGCACGACCACATTGCGCAGGTACTGCCGACGCGAGATCAGGCCGAGCTGGCGAAACCGGGACTGCAGGGCCAGCTCGGAGCGGAGCAGCGTCATCCCGCCGCGCCTGGCGTAGGCCCCGTCCCCGACCCGGTAGTGCACGAGCGGCTCGGCGAGGTTGGCGGGCACGGCGCCTGCCGCGACCATGCGGGTGAAGAGCAGGTAGTCCTCCATCAGGGCCATGTCGGTGTAACCGCCCGCGGCCACCACGGCGGTGCGTCGGTAGACCACGGTCGGATGGTTGAACGGGTCGCGGAAGCGGATCACCCGCCGGATCTCGTCAGGGTCCGTCGGCGGCGTACGGCGCCCCACCGTGTCTGCAATGCTCTCGCCGAACTCCCACAGACCGGAGCCGACGATGTCGGCGCCCGCCTCGATCAGCGGGAGCTGCCTCTCGAACCGGTCCGGCGCGCTGACGTCGTCCGCATCCATCCGCGCGACGATCTCGTGTTCGCTGGCCCGGAGGCCTGCGTCGAGAGCCGGCCCCAGCCCCTGGTTCTCGACGATCTCCACGTGGCGCACCGGCACCGGGCTGGTCGCGACGAGGTGCCGGATCTCCTCGGCCAGCTCGTCGGGCACCGGTCCGTCCTGCACGAGGACGACCTGCGTCGGAGGGCGGGTCTGCTCGTCGACGCTGGAGACGAAGGCCGCTCGCAGGTAGTCGGGGCGGTCGCCGCGCCAGGTGCTCATCAGCAGCGAGAAGGGCTGCCCGGCTGGCAGCGAGTGGTCCGAGGGCGCTGCCCAGCCCGCCTCCTGGAGCACCTCCGCGTTCGGACGCGGACCGCGCCGCACGCCGGCGCGCAGGCCGCGCCCCAGGGCACGGCGCAACGTCGACCGGTCGCGCGACCTGGCGAAGGTGCGCACCCAACGACGCAGGGTGGAGGCACCGTAGACCGCCTTCTCCGAGGGCCGCAGCCCACGAGACCGGGTGAACAGCCAGACCTTGTTGCGGACCTCGAAGAAGAACCGCTCCCCCGGGTCGGCGTCGGTGGATCCGAACACCTTGGTCTTGTGCACCACGATGCTGCGGGGGCAGTAGAGGCCGACCCGGTCACGGATCAGCCGGGTGGAGTACTCGAAGTCGTCATTCCACAAGAAGTAGTCGGCCAGCGGCAGGCCACGCTCCCGGACCACCTGTGCGTCGCACATGATCGAGACGAACGACGCCGAGCGGATCGGGATCGCCCCGACCCTCTCCGCAGCAGCCACCTCGAGCCGACCGGCTCCGGGCTTGCGGCGTGGGGTGTTCATCGGGTGGTCCCGGTCGTCGGTCCACACGACCTTGCTGGCCAGCACGGCAGGCGGTTCACCTGCCGCGTCGGCGTACTCCTGCCAGACGCGGACCAGCTCCCCGGCTGCCTCGGGGGTGGGGATGGTGTCGTCGTCGAGCAGCCAGACCAGGTCTGGCCGGTGCGTCAGTGCCTGCTCGATGCCGACCGCGAAGCCGCCGGCGCCGCCGGTGTTCTTCTCCAGGCCCACGACGTCCACGCCGGTCTCACTCGCGAGCACCTGGTCGGTGCCGTCGGTGGAGGCGTTGTCGACGACCACCAGCGCAGCCAGCGGGTGGCTCTGCGCCCGCAGCGCGGCGAGCGCCTCGAGGAGCAGCTCGCGACGGTTCCAGGTGACGACGACAGCCACCACGCGGGCACCAGTCGTCATCGGGGCGGACACGTCGCGCACCCTACGGGGTCTCGACTGAGCACTCGCTTCGCTCGTTGCTCGACCACCTGGGGGTCAGCAGGCCGAGGAGAGGTCGGTGGCCTGGTTGGCGGCGTACCCCTCCTTGAGGCTGCCGATCGAGCCACCGGTGGTCCCCGAGGCCGGTGCCGGTGCCGGCTTGGACTCCTTGGTCGGCTTCTTCGAGGACTTCTTGCCCTCGGAGCGGTCGATCGCCTTCTCCACGGCGGCGTGGATCTTGTCGATGTCCGGGTTGCCGGTCGAGATCATCGGCGGGACGAAGGAGACCGTGCGCACCGGCTGGTTGCGGGCCTTGAGGGCGAGCTCCATGAAACGGTCGACCTCGCCCTGTGGCAGGTCGGTGGTGATCAGGGCGGTGCTCGCCTTGGCGATCTTGTCGAAGTTGAACACCACGGTCTGCGGGCTGAGCTGGTGCAGCATCGCGTTCATCACGCACTTCTGTCGTGCCATCCGGGAGTAGTCGTCCGCTTCGACCCGTGAGCGGGCGAACCACAGCGTCTCGAAGCCACTGAGCTTTCGCTTGCCGGGCTTGATGTAACCGGTGACGGGAGCGCCGATGCCACCGATCGGGATGCGGTCGCGCACGTTGAGCGTGACGCCGCCCACGGCGTCCACCAGCCGCTCGAAGCCCTGCAGGTTGACCATCGCGAAGTAGTTGATCTTCAGGCCGGTGATGCCCTCCACACCCTGGACCGTCGCCTCGACGCCAGGGTTCTCGACTCCCTTGAACAGCGCCTTGTGGTCCGCAGCCCAGGTGGCCAGCGAGTTGAGCTCGCACTCCGGGCCACAGTCATAGCCGTCCGGGAACTGCTCCCGCATGATCGACCCCTCCGGGAAGGGGAAGTTGAGCATGTTGCGCGGCAGGCCGAACAGCACTGCCTCGCCGGTCTCGGCGTCGATGCTCGCCACCGACAGGCTGTCAGGGCGCAGCCCCCAGCGGTCGGAGCCGGAGTCGCCGCCGAGCAGCAGGATGTTGTAGCGCCCCTGGTGGGCGTCCGTGGCGACGCCGTCGGTGAACATCGCGCTCATGAAGTCCTTCTGCACGCCCACGACGTGGGAGGCGAAGAGCAGCGAGCCCGCGACCGTGAAGCAGAGCAGCCCGTTGAGCCCCACCATCGCCAGCCGCTGCTTCTGGCGCAGCGCGAGCGGGTCACCGAGACGCCACGCGTCGACGAACAGGTAGGCCCAGCCGACCGCCATCACCATCAGCACGATGCGCACGACGCCCAGGACGAAGGTGTTGCTGAGCAGCCAGAACACGAACGAGCCGAAGACCAGCCCCAGCCCGAAGAGCACCACCACGACTGCGATCAACCCGAACCAGATCCGCAGGGCGAGACGGCCGGTCTCCTTGCGACCTGCGGCGAGCTGGGCCGACCCGGGGAGCACGAGCGTCATCAGCATCAGTACGACGGCTCGCCGGAACTGGACACCGCTGGCTCGTGCACCGGACACACGGTTGCGTGGTGCACCAGGGGGAAGGGCGGGCGCCATAGGGGGAAGACCTCACGCTGTCGGGGGGTGGCCGGTCGTGCGGACAAGTATCACCAGCCACATGCGTCACAGCCCGGAGGGCGCGCCGAGTGGTCTACAGGCCGTGAGAACGGCCGTGGATCAGGCGCGGCCCTGGTCGATCTCGGTCTTGCGGGCGAGCCGGTGGGCTCGTCGGATCTCGGCCTCGCGCATGCGGCGTACTTCCTCGGGGCCCTCCGGGGCGAGCGGGGGCACCTGGCGCGGCCTCCCGTCCTCGTTGATCGCGACGAACACCAGGTACGCCGACGCGACGTGCACCGGCTCCGTGCCGGCCTGGTTCCACGGCTCGGACTCGACGCGTACGCCGACCTCCACCGACGTGTGACCCGCCCAGTTCACCTGGGCGGTCGCACGCAGGATGTCGCCGACGTGCACCGGTGCCAGGAACGCCATCTCGTCCATGGCAGCTGTGACCGCCGGTCCTCCACTGTGCCGCTGGGCCACCGCTCCCGCAGTGGAGTCGACGAGGCGCATCACCTCGCCGCCGTGGACATTCCCGAGCAGGTTGACGTGGTTCTGGCCCGCGAGCAACGTCAGGCTGACCCGACCGAAGGCGGGTGGCAGGGCGCCGGTGTCCATGCGCTGCACGGTAGCGTCTGCGCCATGCCAAAGAGCGGGAGGACCGGCGGATCGGGGGACGGGTCCGGCGACGGTCCGGACTACGGCTGGCTCTACGGCAGCAAGTCCGACGCGCGGCAGCCGCCCGGCTCTGCAGCCGGTGGTGGGTCCGAGGACCCCGAGCCGACCCGCATCCTGCCCAAGATCGACCGCCCTGCCGCTGCCAGCGGGTCAGGATCCGCACGCAGCCAGCGAGGCAGCGGTGGTGAGCCTCCGCGGCGGCCGGTGCAGCCTGCCCAGCCCGTGCAGCCGCCGAGGAAGCCAACGAGCAAACCGCGGAGGAAGCGCCGCATCGGGCGGATCGTGCTGCTGGTCCTGCTGGCCTGGATCGTGTTCCTGGTCGCGGTCCCGCTGTGGGCGTGGAGCACCCTCGACAAGGTGGACATCGAGCCCGACGGGGATCGGCCTGCCGCCCAGCCCGGGACGACCTTCCTCCTGGTCGGCTCGGACAGCCGCAAGGGCCTGTCGAAGGAGGAGAACACGCGGCTCGGCACTGGCGGAGTCGGGGATGTCGGCCAGCGCACCGACACGATCATGCTGCTGCACACCGGCAGCGGCCCCAGCCTGCTGCTCTCCATCCCCCGTGACTCGCTCGTGGAGGTCCCGGGCCGGGGACGGACCAAGATCAACTCCGCCTTCGCCGTCGGTGGTCCGAAGCTGCTCGTGCAGACGATCGAGCAGAACACCGGGCTGCACATCGACCACTACGTGGAGATCGGCTTCGGCGGCTTCGTGAACTCGGTGGACGCGGTCGGCGGCGTCACCATCTGCCCCAGGGAGCGCATGGTCGACCCGAAGGCCAACCTGCGGATCAAGAAGGGCTGCCAGGAGGTCGACGGCGTCAAGGCACTCGGCTACGCGCGCTCCCGCTACGTCAGCCAGTACGGCGACATCGACCGCGCCCGCCGCCAGCGCGAGGTGGTCAGCGCCATCGGTGCCGAGGTGAAGTCACCGTGGACGTTCATCAACCCGGTGCGCTACTTCCGGGTGAACAAGGCCGCGACGTCGTCCCTCCGGATCAGCGAGGGCACCGGCCCCGTCGCCCTCGGCACCTTCGGGTTCGCGATGACCAGGGTCAACGGCAAGAGCGGCCTCACCTGCTCGATGCCGATCGCCGACCAGGCCGTCAACTGGGACAAGGAGCGCGCACTGGCCCTGCTGCGGTTCGTCAAGGAAGACCGTACCGGCGACATCCCCCGACGGCTCTGCACGGCGACTGGCCTGCCCGGAGGCGGCTGATGAGTGACTACGAGACCCTGACCTGGGCCCTGGACGACGACGGGGTGGCCACGCTCACCCTGGATCGCCCGGAGGCGATGAACTCCTTCACGGTCACCATGGCCCACGAGCTCGAGCAGTTCTTCCGCACCGACGCGATGCGCGACGAGGTGAAGGCGGTCGTGGTGACCGGCGCCGGCCGGGCGTTCTGTGCCGGGATGGACCTCTCGGCGGAGGGCAACGTCTTCGGGCTCGACGAGACGCTCTCCCCCACGCCGGCAGACCTGCGCGACCGGCTCGATGACCCCGACATCGCCGACGGTGTCCGGGACACCGGTGGCAAGGTGACGCTGGCCATCCACGAGCTGCCCAAACCCGTGATCGCCGCGATCAACGGTGCGGCCGTCGGCATCGGCGCGACGATGACCCTGGCCATGGACATCCGGATGGCCTCCACCAAGGCGCGGATCGGCTTCGTGTTCGGTCGGCTCGGGATCGTGCCGGAGGCCGCCTCGACCTGGTTCCTGCCCCGTATCGTCGGCATCCAGCAGGCGCTCGAGTGGATCTATGCCGCCGACATCGTCACCGCCGACGAGGCACTCGCGGGTCGGCTGGTGCGTTCGGTGCACGAGCCGGACGAGCTGCTGGACGCCGCCCACGAGCTCGCCCGCAGCTTCGTCGTACGCCGTTCCCCCGTCGCCATCGGCCTGGCCAAGCAGATGCTCTACCGCAACGGCGCGGCCGACCACCCGCTCGAGGCACACCGGGTCGACAGCCTCGCGATGTTCCACACCAGCGTCGGTGACGGCCAGGAGGGCGTGGCCGCCTTCCGCGAGAAGCGGCAGCCAGACTTCACCGGCAAGGCGAGCCAGCTGCCCGAGATCTACTAGACGCGCCTGGTACGTCCCCCCGGCATCTCGACCCGGGCACCTTTCTCACGACAGGATGTATCTACCGGCCTACGTTCGGCTCTGGGGAGGTGTGCAGACAATGTCAGAGCTACCCACCGAGTCACCCTCAGTGTGGGAAGTCGCCGCGAGGCTCTTCGAGCGCTGGCGCGACGGCGAGGCTGACGCGCTCGACGACCTCGTGCGGCTGCTCAGCCCGATGCTCTGGCAGGTCGTCCGGGCGAGCGGGCTCGACGCCGCCACCTCCGAGGACGTCGTCCAGACCACCTG
This sequence comes from uncultured Actinomycetota bacterium, assembly GCA_963781335.1. Taxonomy (GTDB): domain Bacteria; phylum Actinomycetota; class Actinomycetes; order Propionibacteriales; family Nocardioidaceae; genus Marmoricola. The sequence goes on from CAWAFS010000035.1 coordinate 214,988, forward strand.
GCTCGCGCTCGTGCGCTCAGGTGACTCGATCACCCAGCCGCGCGCGGTGGCCGGCTGGTTGTGCACCGCAGCTCGCCGGGAGTCCTGGCGGGTCGCCAAGCAGGCGACGCGCCAGCAACCCGTCGAGGAGGAGGCCATCGCCCGCAAGCTCCCCGACGAGCCCGCCCCCGAGACCCGGGTCGTGCTCGACGACGACAACGCCCGCCTGTGGGACTGCCTCCACAAGTTGTCCGAGCGGTGCCAGAAGCTGCTCCGGATCGTGGCCGCCGAGGCCCGCCCGGACTACTCGGCGATCGCCGCCGAGCTCGACATGCCGGTGGGAAGCATCGGCCCCACCCGTGGACGGTGTCTCGACAAGCTCCGTCACGAGCTCGTGCAGGCAGGGGGACGATGATGGACACCGGTGACACCGAGCGTCCGATGGACGACCCGACGCTGCTCGCGGCGATCGGACGGCTCTGGCAGCAGGTCGACCCCCCGCCGGCCGACCTCGTCCACGGCGTGCTGGCGCGGATCGCTGCCGAGGACCTGGAGTTCGACCTGTTGACCCTGGTCGAGTCCCACGACGCCCTGGCCGGCGTACGTTCTGCCGCGGAGAGCGACGCCGTCATCCAGCGCGAGGAGAGCGGATCCTGGTCCCTGGAGTACGCCGGGTCGGACTTCCGCGTCTACCTCCGGCTCAACCGGATCGACGACCGCACCCGCGCGGACGGCTGGGTGGTGCCTGCCAGGCCGCTCACTGTTCGCCTGCTGGCCGAGGGGCGCGAGGTTCCCCTGGAGACGTCGGTGGACGAGTTCGGACGGTTCGACTTCGCCGAGGCCCCGACCGGCCTCGCACGCCTGCTCTTCATCGACGAGTCCCCGGCCGCGGACCGACCGCGGATCACCCCACCCTTCTGGATCTGAGGTTTGCCCATGGAGCAGAACTACCCCTCTCACGAGCCGACGCCCGCCAGCCGCCAGTCCGCCCTCTCCTCGACGCGAGAGCCGTTCGTCCCGCCGCGCCAGGTCCTCGACATGGTCTCCGGGCGTTTCCTCGACCCTGGAACCGCGCTCGCGGTGAAGGGGGTGCGACCGCGCAGCACGGTCTACGTCGGCCCGCGTCTGATCGTGTCCGTCACCCCGGACGTCTCCGAGGTCATCTCCCGCCTCCAGTCGGTCGCCGAGTCCCTGGGCTGGGCGGCCGAGGTGCACCCTGACGACGAGGACGAGCTGCGCACGAGCGCCGACGAGGATGCGATCCCGGGAGTGGTCAGGATCGAGCTCGCGGTGCGCGACGAGAAGGCCACCCTGGCTCCTGACGGCTGGGTGCTCCTGCAGAACGCGCGGGCGACCTACGGCCTCGAGGCGATGAGCCGCGTCGGGCTGGACCACATCGTGCTGGTGCGCAGCATCGACCCGAACCCGTTCCACGGTTCACATCCGTTCCACGGTTCGCACCCCTTCCACGGCTCGCACCCCGCCGGTGGCGCCAGCTCCGATGCCGTCTCCTCCTACGGGGTTCCGGGCAGCGGTGGACGGCAGCCCATGTCCTACGTCGGACCGCAGCCCGTTCGTCGGACCGATGACGAGATCGTCGGCAGGCGACCCGTGGTTGCCACCCTGGACACCGGCTGTGGCAAGCACCCCTGGCTCGCCGGGGTGGTCAAGGCCGGGCCCGGAGTCGACGGCCGACCGATCGGTTACGTCGACGAACCCACCGACCCCGAGCAGTGGTTCGACCAGGTCGGCGCGCTGGACGGCGGCATCGATCCGCTGGCCGGGCACGGCACCTTCATCGCCGGCCTCGTCCACCAGGCCTGCCCGGACGCCGACATCGTCGCCTGGCGAATCGTCGGCTCTGACGGACCGGTGGTGGAGAGCGACCTGGTCCGGGCCCTCAAGGGCATTGCGGAGGTGGCGCGCCGCCACCGGGACGGCCGCGACGGTGGGCACCCCGTCGACGTCCTGAGTCTCTCCCTGGGTTACTACCACGAGACTCCCGAGGACCTCCTCTTCGACCCGACGATGTACAAGATCCTGCGTCGACTCGGCGAGTGCGGGGTCTCTGTCGTGTGTTCAGCGGGCAACGACGCCACGGCACGCCCGATGTTCCCGGCAGCATTCACACCGTGGGCGGACGCCTCGGGTGGGGTCCTACCCGAGGCCGACGTCGTCCCGGTCGTCTCCGTCGGCGCGCTCAACCCCAACGGCACCGATGCGCTGTTCAGCAACGCGGGCCCCTGGGTCCGGGTGTACGTGCCCGGCGCCGCCGTGATGAGCACGCTTCCCCCCACCTTCCAGGGCGGGCTCGAGCCCCAGGCGCGGACGGAGGCCTACATGCGCAGGCGCGAGTCGATCGACCCCGACGACTACACCAGCTCCTTCGCACTCTGGAGCGGCACCTCGTTCTCCGCCCCACTGTTCGCTGGTCAGGTCGCGGCGAACCTGGTCGACCGCATCGACCCGGACGACGACCGGCGCGCCGCCGCGGTGCAGCGCGCCTGGAACGCATTGGTGGAGCTGACCGATCTCGCGCCATGATGAGGCATGCCGCGGGCCGATGAACTCCACGAACGGGCCAAGCGTGCGGTGAACAGCGGGGCCTTCCCCCGGGCGATCGGGCTCCTCGACAGAGCCGTCGCTGCCAGCCATGACCCGAGCCTGACCGCGCGGATCGAGCTCACCCGGGCCTACGCCGAGGCCGAGACGGGCCACGCCTCCGCGGGGATCGAACGCTGCACCAGCCTGCTCGGCCGCGACCTCGACGACGAGACCCGGGGTCTGGTCTGGGCGCAGCTCGGCCTGCTCCGGATGCGGAGCGGCGACGGCACGGAGTCGATGGCCGCCTTCCGCGAGGCGCTGGGCCTGTTGCCCACGGAGCATCCGGAGATGGGGCTCGTCTGCCTCAACCGGGGCAACGTGCACCTCCAGCGGGGCGAGGTCCGCGAGGCCGTCGCGGACTTCACCCAGGCACGGGACGAGTTCGGCAGGTCCGGCCAGGAGCTGCAGCAGGCCAAGGCCGAGCACAACCTCGGCTACGCGCGCCTGCTGGCGGGTGACCTGGTCGGTGCGATCCAGATGATCGACGAGGCTGCGCCGGTGCTCAGTCCGCTCTCAGCGGCCTACCGCGCCACCGTGGAGCAGGACCGGGCTGAGGTGCTGACGGCAGCGGGCCGGCCCCGAGAGGCGATCCTCGCCCTGGACGCCGCAGCCAGCGCCTACGGTTCACGCCGGCTGAGGACCTTCCAGGCCGAGTGTGAGCTGACGCTGGCCTGGACGCTGCTCCGCGAGGATCCGGTGCGAGCCCGGGTCGTCGCGCGGCGCGCGGCCCGCCACTTCCGAGGGCAGGCGAGCCCGGTGTGGGCCGTTCGCGCGGACTCGGCGGCCCTGGTTGCGGAGATCTCCGCCGGCGCGAAGACCCCGTCGGTGCTGGGCCGGGTGGACGCGCTGGTCGCAGACCTGCGCCGACACGGCCTGGTCCAGGACGCCACGGTGCTCGAGCTGCAGGGCGCCAGGGTCAGCGTGGCGCGGGGCGACCTGACGGACGCCCGCACCCGCCTGCACTGGGTCCGGGTCGATGCCGGCTCACCGGTGACGACACGACTGCTGTGGCGCGAGGTCCGCTCAGATCTCGCGCAGGCACGCGGCGACGGCCGCAACGCCCGCCAGCACGTGCGAGCCGGGTTGAGCGACCTGCACACCTGGCAGTCCTCGTTCGGCAGCCTGGACCTGCAGAGCACCCTGGTCGGTCACGGCCGCGACCTGGCCAGGCGTGGCCTCGTCCTGGCCCTGGACGACGGCGACCCGGCGCTGGTCTTCGAGTGGTCCGAGCGCGCGCGTGCCCTCGTGGGCCGGGTCGCGCCGGTGCGCCCGCCGGCCGACGAGCAGGTGTCCCGCGATCTGACCGAGCTGCGCCTGCTGCAGCAACGCCAGCCGGGGCGTCGTACGGCCGAGGCCAGGAGGGTCGACCAGCTGCGCCAACGGGTGCGCCAGCGGAGGTGGTACGGCGAGGGGGCCGGCACCGTCGGCGAGCCGGTGGAGCTGGACCTGCTCCGGGCAACGCTCGCGGTCGACGAGGCGGCCCTCGTCGCGCACGTGGTGGTCCGGAACCGGGTCACCGCCCTCGTGGTCACGCCCAGCCGTGCCGAGGTCGTCGAGCTGGGCGACCTCGCCCCGCTCCGCGACCAGCTCGACGCACTCCACTCCGACCTCGCGATGGCCGCGGCTCACCGGGACGACGGCCTGGCCGCACCCCTGCGTGCGGCCCTGCGCGCCCGGCTCCAGGTCGTCGGGGAGCAGCTCGTGACGCCACTGGCCGGGATGCTCGGGGACCGGCGCGTGGTGCTCACCCCGTCGGGAGCCCTCGCCGGGACGCCCTGGTCACTCCTGCCGGGATTCGCGGGCCGACCACTGACGGTTCCGCCGTCGGCGACGCGTTGGCTCGAGCTGCGCTTGACGCCGTACGCCCGCCCTCGACGGGTGGGACTGGTGGCCGGGCCGAACGTGGCCCGGGGCGCGGAGGAGGTGAGTCGCGCGGCAGCCGCATGGACGGGCGCGGTCGTGCTGCGCGGCCCGGAAGCGACCGCCTCCCGGGTCGCCGAGCTCGCAGCAGACGTCGACGTGCTCCATCTGGCCGGACACGGTCGCCACACGGGAGAGAACCCGCTCTTCTCCGCCATCGAGCTGAACGACGGTCCGTGGTTCGGCTACGACATCGACCTGCTGCCGCGGACCCCTGAGACCGTGGTGCTCTCGGCCTGCGAGCTCGGCCGGGTCTCCGTGCGCTACGGCGAGGAGGCCATCGGGATGAGTGCTGCCTGGCTGCATGCCGGCGCGCGCACCGTGCTGTCCTCCCCCGTGCTGATCGCCGACGATGTCGCCTGCGAGACCTTCGCGGCGTGGCATGCCCGTGTCTCCGCGGGCTCGACGCCGGCGGAGGCGCTCGCCGAGGTGTCGGCACAGGCCGACGACGTCGTGCCGCTGATGAGCTTCGGCGCCGGCTGGTGACGGGGTCCGTCAGAGGTAGTGCCCCAGGAGTCAGCGCTGGTCGCTGATCCGCCTGGCCTTGCCCAGCGAACGCTCCAGGGCGTGCGGCGCCAGCACCTCCACATCAGCGCTCACCCCGATCCTGGACTTGATCCGCTCTCGCAGCGCCAACCGCAGCGCCTCGAGGTCCGTCGGGTCGCCCGGTCGCCCGGTCGCGTGCTCGACCTGCACCACGAGCTCGTCGAGGTTGCCGGGCCGGGTCAGCACGCACAGGTAGTGGGGCGAGAGACCCTCGACGGCGAGAATCTGCTCCTCGACCTGGGAGGGGAACACGTTGACCCCGCGGACGATCATCATGTCGTCGGTGCGACCGGTGACCTTCTGCATCCTGCGGAAGGCGGGGTACGCCGTACCGGGCATCAGCCTGGTCAGGTCCCGGGTCCGGTAGCGCACGACCGGCATCGCCTGCTTGGTCAGCGAGGTGAACACCAGCTCGCCCTCCTCCCCGTCCGGGAGCACCTCCAGGGTCACCGGGTCGACCACCTCGGGGAGGAAGTGGTCCTCCCACACGTGCAGGCCGTCCTGGGTCTCCCCCGCCTCCTGGCTCACGCCTGGTCCCATCACCTCGGAGAGCCCGTAGATGTCGACCGCCCGGAGGCCGCTGCGCTCCTCGACGCTGCGCCGCATCTCGTCGGTCCAGGGCTCCGCGCCGAAGATGCCGATCTCCAGGCTGGTGCTCCGCGGGTCGACCCCCTGTGCCTCGATCTCGTCCAGGATCGCCAGGAAGTACGACGGCGTCACCATGATGATCCGCGGCTCGAAGTCGAGGATCAGCTGCACCTGGCGCTCGGTCATGCCGCCGCTCACCGGCACCACCGTGCAACCCAGTCGCTCGGCGCCGTAGTGCGCCCCGAGGCCACCGGTGAACAGCCCGTAGCCGTAGGCCACGTGGCACACGTCACCGGGACGACCCCCGGCTGCCCGGATCGACCGGGCCATCACCTCCGCCCAGGTGCCGAGGTCCTCACGGGTGTAGCCGACGACGGTCGGCTTGCCGGTCGTGCCGCTCGACGCGTGCACACGGACGACGTCCTCCCGTGGCACCGCGAACATGCCGAAGGGGTAGTGCGAGCGGAGGTCGGCCTTGGTGGTGAACGGGAACCGGGCAAGGTCGCGGAGGTCGTGCAGGTCAGCGGGGGTCACACCGGCGGCGTCGAAGGCCTGCCGGTAGTGCGGCACTGCGTCGTAGGCCGCCTGCAGCGTCGCTCTCAGCCGGTCGACCTGGAGCCTCTCCAGCTCGGCACGGGACAGTTCGGGGATCTCGCCAGCCACCCGGCCAGCCTTGCACCGCCGGGGCGCGCACCACCAGTGACGGCATCCTGATGTCGCAATGACTTGTGATGACGTCAATGTGATGTCATAGTGACGTCATGGAACTCTCCCCCTTGGTCGACCGGCTGCGCCAGGACCTGTCCGACGCCGCCGCCGCGGGCGGCCCCGAGGCCCAGGCGGGGGCCGAGCGTCTCGCTCTGGCCCTGGTCCCGGCCACCCGGATGATGCTGCTCGAGGCGCTCTCCCAGGCAGCCGACGAGATCACCGGCTCGCTCGACCACGAGGCGGTCGACGTCCGGATGAACGGCCGCGAGCCCGAGTTCGTGGTCACCAGGCTCGAGCCGGTCGCTCCCGCCGCGCCGCCTGCTCCCCCGGCACCGCCGCCACCCCCGGACCCCGAGGACGACAGCCAGTCGCGGATCACGCTGCGGCTCCCCGAGTCGGTCAAGGCCCGCGCCGAGGAGGCGGCGAACCACGTCGGGCTCTCGCTGAACGCCTGGCTGGTCGACGCGGTCCGGGACGCCCTCGACGGCACCCGGGTCGAGCTCGACCTCGGCAGCACCCGCCTCTCGCTCACCGGGGACGGCAGCCGTCGCAAGCACGTCCGGGGCTGGGTCCGATGACCCGCCTGACCAAGAACCCACCCACCAGAAGGGGAAACGCCATGCATGACTTCGACACACCGGAACAGCCGGCCCTCGTCCTCCGGACGGCCGGAGGCCGCGTGAACATCAGCGCGGGGGACGGCGATCGCACGACCGTGGAGCTGACGCCGCTCAACCCCGCCGGCGAGGAAGCCGTGGCGCGCGCGGCAGTGGAGCAACGTGGCAGCACCATCGTGGTCCACCTCCCACGTCATCGCGGCGGGCTGCTCCGCCCGGGTGCGGCCATCGACGTGTCCGTCACCTGCCCCACCGGCACCTCTCTCGACGTCCAGGCCGACTCGGCCGACGTCCACGCCACCGGGACCTACGCGCGGGTCGTGGTGGTCACCGGCTCGGGTCACATCGAGGTCGAGGACGTCACCGGGCCGGCGAAGCTGAAGTCGGGCTCCGGCGACGTGTCGGTGGACCGCAGCGCTCGCAGCGCCAGCCTCACTGCGGGTTCGGGTGACATCAGTGTCGGCGAGCTGGCCGGCGAGGTCACCACCAGGACCGGATCCGGTGACATCGAGGTGGGCAGGCTCGACGGCACCCTGCTGACCAAGACCGGGTCGGGCAGCCTCACCGTGCGGCGGGCCTCGTCAGGCACCGTCCGGGCCACGGGGGCCAGTGGGAACATCACCATCGGCGTCAAGGACGGCACGGCCGCGTGGCTCGACGTCTCCACCGTCAGCGGGCGGGTCCGCCAGGAGCTCGGTGAGTCCGAGGCTCCGCCGGAGGACCACCTACGCGTGCAGATCATGGCCCAGACCGTGAGCGGCAACGTCCGGGTGCACCGGTCATGAGGCAGCTGAGGTTCGGCCTTCGAACCGGCAACTGGCCCAGGAACCCCGGCTCCCGCGACCCCGAGACGGTGCGGCAGCGCACCCGTTCGACCGGTCCCGCCGGTCCCCCGCTGATCTGACCCCCGCTGGTTTGACCCACTCAGGCGAGGGTCCAGCTGGCCACCCACCAGGCGACGCCGTACGGCGCGTCGGCGTAGGTCACGGCGGCCACGATCTTCTGGTCGCGGGCCACCTCACCGAGCACCCGGAAGGCGGGGATCCCCTCGCACCACAGCTCCTCGCCGAGCTCGGGGTCCAGCGCTGCCAGGGCACGGGCGTCACCGGAGAGCAGAGCCGACCCGATGGCGGCGTCGAAGACGACCGCGTCCTGATGGAGGTGGCCCGGCGCCTTCTCACCACGACGGGCGGACCCGTCGGCCATCACGAGCAGCGTGGTCGGCTCGTCGACCTCGAGGAGTGCCGCGGCAGCGTAGGGCAGCGCGAGCTGGGGCTCGAACTCGCGGCCGTCGAGCAGGTGCGCGGCCACGCGGTGCCCCAGCGGCTCGGTGACACCTCGGGCCGCGTTGGACTCGCTGATCTGTGCCGCCAGCACCACGACCCGGTCCTGCCCGGGGAGCCCGGCCACCGCTGCTGCGCACGCGACCCGCAGCTCCCGCACCGGGTCGATGGCCGACTGCGGCGCCAACAGCGCCGGAGGCGACGGCAGCACGAGAACCGTCCGGATCACCGCGGTCCCCCGCTCACGAGCGGCCCCTGATCGTCCGCGCGGGTGGACGTCGACCCCAGATCACGTCGACCATGTCCACCACCTGCCGCGTCTCGGTGACCTCGTGCACCCGGAAGATCCGCGCGCCGTGCATGGCGGCGACCGCCGACGCAGCGAGGGTCCCGGTCAGCCGTTCACCGACCGGGAGGTCGAGCGACTCCCCGACGAAGTCCTTGTTGGACAAGGAGACCAGGACCGGCCAGCCGGTCGCGACCAGCTCGTCGAGCCGGCGGGTCAGGTCCAGGGAGTCCTGTGTCGTCTTGCCGAAGTCGTGGGCGGGATCGATCACGATGCCCTCCCGGGCCACCCCTGCAGCCAGCGCCCGCTGGGCGTAGGCCGTGGTGTCGGCGATCGCGCTGGCCACCACGTCGGCGTACTCGATCCGATGGGGCCGGGTCCGCGGCGTCACGCCGCCGGTGTGGGTGCAGATGATGCCCACGTCGTACTCCGCGGCCACCTCGACCAGCTCCGGGTCGGCACCACCCCAGGCGTCGTTGAGCACGTCGGCACCGGCCTGGCACGCCGCCCGGCCCACGGGGGCGCGCCAGGTGTCCACGCTGATCACCACGTCCGGGAAGGCGGCGCGCACCCGCTCGACGAACGGCACGGTTCGTCGCATCTCCTCGTCGGCGTCGATCTCCTCGCCCGGCGCGGCCTTGATCCCACCGATGTCGATGATCTCCGCGCCCTCCTCGACGACCTGGGCGACGCGGTCGAGTGCCTTGTCCTCCGCCCAGGTGGCTCCCTGGTCGTAGAACGAGTCCGGGGTGCGGTTGACGATCGCCATCATCAGCCGCTGCTCGTCGGCGAAGGACTGCCTGCCGAGCCGGAGCGTCATGCCTCGGATCCTGCCACCGCGTCGACCGCGTCCATCGCCGGTGGCCGCTCGACGAGAGGGACCTGGTGGCGAACCGTGGTGATCGTGCGGCCGTCCTTGCGGGGCTGGTCCAGAGCCACGTGGGCCGGTGCCGAGCCGGTCGAACGTCGACTTGAGGCGGCCAGGACCTGCACCGCCATCGAGCCGAGGTCGTGCAGCGCCTGGTGCCGGTGGGCCCGGCGGCCGAGGTCCACCTGCGCGATCGAGTCCGGGCCGAGCAGCCGCACCGTGTCGATCAGGGCCGCCAGCTCGACGGCGTACCCGGTCGGCACCGACAGCCGCCCGAACAGGTCGCGTCGTACGGCCCACTCGCCTGCCAGTGGATGCACCAGCCAGCTCAGCTCCGGCCACTCCAGGGCGATCAGCGGACGAGCGACGAGCTCGGTGACCCGGCCGCCTTCCAGGGACGCCCCACCACCGGCGTCCTCACCCGCAGTGCGTTCGTAGAAGCCCTTCACGAGGGCGACAGCGTCTCCGGTCAGCAGCGGGCCCAGCAGTCCTGGCACGAAGTGGGTGTCCCAGTCCATGAGGTCGGCGTCCATGAACACGATCAGGTCGCCACTCGTCACGAACTGCGACTTCCACATCGCCTCGCCCTTGCCCGGATGCGTGCCGAGGTCGGGCCGGATCTCGTGTGACCGGTGTACGACGGCACCGGCTCCCGTGGCGATCGAGAAGGTGTCGTCGGTCGAGTCGGAGTCGATGACGACGATCTCGTCGAGGAGGGCCGTCGTCTCCATCAGCGCCTCACGGAGCCGGCCCACGACCTGGCCCACGGTGGCGGCCTCGTTGCGCGCAGGCACGACCAGGCTGGTCCTCAGCCCGGTCTGCTCCTTGCGCAGCAGGAGCTCGTCAAGGTCCCATTCCTGCCAGCGATGGGTCCGAACGGCCGGGTCGGGGTTCACCTCACAAACCTAGATGAGAGTGCCTCGCTACCAGCACCTTGGCACCATGGAGCCATGGCGTACGACGTGGACCGACGCGAGCAGCGCTGGGGCAACCGGTTGCCGGGGGCCCTCGGGATGGTGGCGGTGACGCTCGCAGTGCTGTGGGTGGTCGAGATCGTCGACGCGGCGCTCGACGGCCGGCTCGACGGCTACGGCATCCGTCCGCGCAGCCTGTCCGGTCTCGACGGCATCCTGTTCGCCCCGTTCCTGCACGACGGTTTCGGCCACCTGTTCTCGAACTCGTTGGCCTTCGCCGTGCTCGGCGTGATCGCGTACGCCGCCGTCACGCTCGGGCGCTTCCTCGGCGTGATCGTGCTCACCGCGTTGAGCAGCGGACTCGGTGCATGGCTCTTCGGCGCACCGAACACGCTGGTGATCGGCGCCAGCGGGGTGATCTTCGGCCTGCTCGGGTTCCTGCTGTTCCGTGGCCTGGCCGTCCGCAACCCGGGCACCATCACGGTGAGCATCATGATGCTGCTCGTCTACGGCGGCACCATCTCCGGAGTCCTCCCCGGCACGCCGTTCGTGTCCTGGCAGGCGCACCTGTTCGGGTTCATCGGAGGTGCCGGCGCCGCGTTCCTGTTCCGGTCGCCCAGACGGGTCAGACAGGGGCCGCTCAGATATCGGTGATGCGCACTCCTGCGTGTGCCTTGTAGCGACGGTTCACGCTGATCAGGTTGGCGGTGAGCGCCTCGACCTGGTGGGCATTGCGCAGCCGCCCGCCGTAGACGCCCCGCACGCCGGGGATCATGTCAGCGAGGTCCTGGACGAGGTCGGTGGCCTCGCGCACGTCACCGAGCACCAGCACGTCGGTGTCCACGCTCTCGACCCCGGGGTCCTCGAGCTTGACGGCGCTGACGTTGTGGAAGGCGCCCACCACCGTGCTGTCGGGCAGCAGCACCTCGGCCTGCTGCGCGGCTGAGCCCTCTTCGACCGGCAGGGCGTAGGCGCCTCTCTTGTCGAAGCCCAACGGGTTGACGCAGTCCACGACGATCTTCCCCGCCAGGGCAGCCGCAAGGTCGCGCAGCAGGTCTGCATGACCGTCCCAGGGGACGGCCACCACCACGATGTCTCCCGCCTCGGCCGCACCCTTGTTGTCCGCACCGGTCACCTGCCCACCGGTGGACTCGGCCAGGGCCTGCGCGGTCTCGCTCGCGCGCTCGGCGCTGCGGCTGCCGATCACCACCGGCAGGCCGGCCGCGGCAAAGCGTCGGGCCAGTCCGCGACCCTGCGGTCCGGTGCCGCCGAGAACGGCGACAGTCGTGCTGGTCAGGGAGTCGGGCAGGCTCATGGGGTCTCCTTCACGTCGTTTGACATCCTTCACCCCGGTCTCACGCACATCTTCACGGGGTCGGATCATTTCAGCTCGAGCGGCTTCGGTCCTAGGCTTCACGGGTGAGCACCGAACTGCCGAAACTCGCCGTCACCGGTTCGACCGGAGCCCTCGGAAGCCGCATCGCCCGAAGACTCGCGGCATCCGACGTGCCCCAGCGTCTGCTGGTCCGCGACGCCTCGCGTGTCCCTCGGCTCGACGGGGCCAGGGCCGTCGAGTTCACCGGCTACGCCGACCGCGCCTCCGCTGTCACGGCCCTGGAGGGGGTGACGACGCTGTTCATGGTCTCCGCGTCCGAGAGTGCCGACCGGATCGAGGAACACCGGGCGTTCGTCGACGCGGCCGGCGAGGCCGGCGTGCGTCACATCGTCTACACCTCCTTCCACGGCGCCGCACCCGACTGCACCTTCACCCTCGGTCGCGACCACTACCGGACCGAGGAGCACATCAGGGCGAGCGGGATGCACTGGACGTTCCTGCGCGACAACTTCTACCTCGACTTCCTCCCCGAGATGGTCGGCGAGGACGACGTGATCCGCGGCCCGGCCGGGGCCGGCCTGGTCGCAGCGGTCAGCCGCGACGACATCGCGGCCAGCGCAGCCGCCGTGCTGGCGGAGCCGGCCGCCCACGTCGGCATGTCCTACGCCCTCACCGGGCCAGAGGCACTCTCGCTCTCGATGGTCGCTGAGACGCTCTCGTCGGTGACCGGACGCGAGGTCAACTACCACGAGGAGACCGTCGAGGAGGCCTACGAGTCGCGGCGGAGGTGGCCCGCACCCGACTGGCAGTACGACGCGTGGGTGAGCACCTACACCGCCATCGCGGCCGGTGAGGTCGCAGAGGTCACGCATCACGTGCTGACCCTGACCGGACGCCCGCCGATGACACTGGCCCAGCTGCTGAAAGGTCGGTGAGCAGCCTTGAGCATGGACATCACTGCCGCGATCGCCGACCTGACGCTCGAGGAGAAGGCCCGACTCGTCATGGGCTCCGACTTCTGGCACACGACCCCCGTCGAACGCCTCGGGATCGACCGCATCCTGGTGGCCGACGGGCCGCACGGCCTACGGATGCAGCCCGACGAGTCCGACCACGTGGGCCTCGGCGGCAGCCTTCCCGCCACCTGCTTCCCCACCGCAAGCGGGCTCGCGTCCTCGTGGAACCGCAGCCTGCTCGCCGAGGTCGGCCATGCCCTCGCCCAGGAGGCTCGCGTGCAGGGCGTGTCGGTCATCCTCGGCCCGGGGGTCAACATGAAGCGCTCACCGCTGTGCGGGCGCAACTTCGAGTACTTCTCCGAGGACCCCTTCCTCGCCGGCGAGCTCGCGCTCGCGATGTCAGCGGCGATCCAGGAGCAGGGGGTCGGCACCTCGCTCAAGCACTATGCCGCGAACAACCAGGAGGACGACCGGCTCCGGGTCAGCGCAGAGGTGGACGAACGGACGCTCCGCGAGATCTACCTCCCGGCCTTCGAACGCGTCGTCACCGGCTGCCAGCCCTGGACGGTGATGTGCGCCTACAACAAGGTGAACGGCACCTACGCCTCCGAGCACCACTGGCTGCTCACCGAGGTCCTCCGCGACGAGTGGGGGTTCGAGGGACTGGTGGTCTCCGACTGGGGAGCCGTCCACGACCGTGTCGCCGCGCTCGCTGCCGGACTCGACCTCGAGATGCCGCCGGCCAAGGGGCGCAGCGAGGTGGCCGTCGTGGAGGCGGTGAGCTCTGGCGCGCTGGCGGCCGACGTGCTCGACCTCGGCGTACGGCGGGTGCTCGAGCTGGTGCAGAAGTCTGCCTCGACCCGTGCCTCGACCCCGCCGGAGCCGGCCTACGACGAGCACCACGCACTGGCCCGCCGCGCTGCGACGGAGTCGGCGGTGCTGCTGAAGAACGACGGCGTCCTGCCCCTGGGGCTGAAGAAGGGGCAGACCCTCGCGGTGATCGGCGCGTTCGCGACGTTGCCGCGCTACCAGGGCGCAGGCAGCTCCCAGGTCAACCCGACCCGGGTCGACGTACCGCTGGACGAGCTGCGCGCCGCGCTCCCCGCCGGTGTCGAGGTCGTGCACTCTCCCGGCTTCAGCCTCGGGGACCCCGCAGACGTCGCCACCGACACCGAGGTGCGCACGGAGGCGCGCGAGATCGCCCGTGAGGCCGATGCGGTCGTGCTGTTCCTCGGGCTGCCCGCTGCTGCCGAGTCGGAGGGCTTCGACCGGACACATCTCGATCTGCCCGCCAACCAGCTCGCCCTGCTGGAGACCGTTGCCCAGGTGAGCAACCGGGTGGTGGTGGTCCTCGCCAACGGTTCGGTGGTGCGCACCTCGGTCTGGGAGGACCGGGTGGGCGCCGTGCTCGAGTGCTGGCTCGGCGGCCAGGCCGCCGGCGGCGCGGCCGCCGACCTGCTGACCGGCGTGGCCAACCCCTCGGGCAAGCTCGCAGAGACGATCCCGCTGCGGCTCGAGGACAACCCGTCGTTCCTGAACTTCCCGGGTGACGCGCAGCTGGTGCGCTACGGCGAGGGGATCTTCATCGGCTACCGCGGCTACGACGCCCTCGGGCTCGAGGTCGACCACCCGTTCGGGTTCGGCCTGTCCTACACGAGCTTCGTGGTCGGCAAGCCCGAGGTCTCGGTCTCCGGCTCGGTCGAGACGGGCGACCTGCGAGTGCAGGTGACCGCGGGCGTGACCAACACCGGTGGCCGGCTGGGCGCAGAGGTGGTGCAGCTCTATGTCACCGACCCCGACTGCAGCGTGCGCAGGCCCGCGCACGAGCTCAAGGGCTTTGCGAGGATCGAGCTGGCGGCCGGCGGGTCGGGCGAGGTCCGGATCGACCTCGACGAACGGGCGTTCGCGTTCTGGTCCGTCCAGCTGCGCAGGTGGGTGGTCGAGTCCGGTGAGTTCCTGCTGCGTCTCGGGACCTCCTCGCGCGACCTGCCGCACACCCACTCACTGCACCTCGACGCTGCCTCCCTCGCAGCCCCGTTGACCCGGGACTCGACCCTGCACGAGTGGCTGGCCGATCCGAGGGGTGGCCCGCTCCTGCTCCAAGCGGGAGGGGCGGCTGCGTCCGGGCCGCTCACCGACCCGGGCCTGCTCCAGGTGGTCGGCACGATGCCGATGTCCACCCTCGCCACCTTCGGGATGGCCGGGCTCAGCCACGAGGCCCTCGACGACCTCATCAACCGGCTCTGAGCTGCCGGCTCAGTCGCCGATCCTGTCGACGTAGGCCACCATCCGGTTGAACAGGCCCGTGACAGCGGCCAGGTCCGGAGTGTGGGGTCTCGAGAGCACGGTGCCCACCTCCGCAGGGGCGCCGGTTCCGGTGCCGTACCTCCCGGCGACGCTCGCACAGACCCGGGCCGCGTCGTGCACGGCAGCGCCGTCGACCGTCCACATGGACTCGAAGAGCCGCTTGCCGTCCGGCACACCGGCCTGGCCGGGCAGCTCCCACGCTGTGAGTGCCACGGGGAGGTCACGCGCGTCACAGACCACCGCCCACTCCCGGCGCATCGGGGCGTCGGCCGGGAGCGAGACCTGGAACGGCGACGCCTCCGGGTCCGGGTCGGCGAAGTCGGCGAAGACCGTGGCACCCGCGGAGACCCGCGCCAGCTCGGTCCATCGCGGCTCGGCCGAGCGGTAGTACGCCGCCCGTTGGAAGGACCCGTAGATCGTCGCCCGGTCGGCCTTGGCGCAGAACTCGTCCTCGATGGCCCACGAGAGTGCGAGCAGGGTGGACTTCTGCAACCGGTGCACCCCCAGCTGCGGGTGCCGACGGCGCAGGTAGGCGTAGACCGACGGTGCGGTCGGCTCGGCGTCAGCCATCGCCTGCGCGATGGCGAGCTCGAGCCGGGTCCCCGCGTCCTTGAGGCGTACGACGGCCCGAATCGCCTCGACGTCCTGCTCGTGATAGCGCCGGTGACCACTCTCCAACCGGTGCGGCACGGGGAAGTTGTGCCGGGTCTCCCACATCCGCAACGTTGCCGGACTCAGTCCGGTGCGATCGGCCAGGTCGCCGATCGAGAGCGTGGCTGCGCCGTCCGAGGGGTTCGCAGGTTCATCTGCGAGGAGGACTTGCGCATTGGGGCGAGTTGAGTTCATGATGTGACTAAACCTCAACAACCTGTTGAAGTCAATGTTGAAGAATTGGAGACGTCATGACAGCGAACACGACGGCAAGCAGCCAGTCGACCGACAACACCACGACCGAGGTCGTGGACTGGTCGGACCTGGGTCAGCGGATGTGGAGCTTCCTGACCGGGCGCCAGGCAGCCATCAACTACACCTTCTCCGAGATGACCGTCGAGGTCCCCCGCGACACCGGGAGCAGGGCGCCGCGCGCCACCTGGAAGATCGACGGCACCCTGACCGTCACCACGAACGACAACAACGAACGGTCCGCGCGGTCGTGATCGCCCTGGCGGCCGACCTCACGGTGGAGGTGGCAACTCCCGAGGGTGCGACCGCCACCGGCCACCTGAGTGGGAGCCACGGCCGGCTCCGACTGGACATCGACAACCCAGGCCTGTTGGCGGGATCCGGAGATTCGGTGACGGTGCGAGGTGTCGCCGAGGAGCTGGCCACACACGGCATCTCCGTCAAGGTGGTGCACGAGGGCGTCCACCTGGTCACCCTGGGTGCGGTGTCTGCTCCCTGGTGGCAGCGCAGGGCGACCGGGTCCCGGCGGATCAAGGTGGGCAGCTGGCGTGGGGCCTGGACCACGCTGCGCTCCCGCGCGGCGCAGCAGGCCGCCGTGCTCCCCACGGCCGAGTCGCTGCCGCCGCCGACGATGCTCCCGCTCACGCCGACCTTCTCCCGCCACCCGCGGCGTCGGGTGACCACCACGCACACGCCGTCGGGGTCGGGCTCGCCCCGCCTGGTGCTGAAGAAGGAGCAGGTCTGGGACGGCGAGCGCCAGCCCGTATTCTGGCTCTCCCGCACGGTGACCACCATCGGGTCGAGCACGTCGTGCGACATCGTGCTGCCTGGGATCGAGCCGCTGCACACGGTGGTGCTGCACGACGATGCCGACGAGTACACCCTGGAGAGCTGTGGACCCGAGACCCGGGTGCACGGCGGCGTCGTGCAGAGCTCGGCGACGCTGCGCACCGGAGCCCGCATCGACGTCGGTCCGCACTCGTTGTCCTTCTACCGCGAGGAGTACGCCGACCACGGTCGCCCCCATGGCGGACGCGAGGGCGGCGAGATCGGCCATCAGCGCAGCCAGCCTCCGAGGCGCTCCGACCGGGAGTCGTCCGGCCTCTGACAGCGGCGCACCTCGATCGGGAGGCAATCGCGTGAGAGCGTGCAGTCATGGCCAATGTGGTGGTGGTCGGGGGCGTGAACCTCGACCTGACGGTGCAGGCAGATACCCGACCCGGCGGTGGCGAGACCGTGGTCGGCGACGGCCCGGTCTCCTCGTCGGGGGGCAAGGGCGCCAACCAGGCGGTGGCAGCGGCGTACGTCGAGGCGAACGTGCGACTGTGCGCCGTCGTGGGCGACGACGCCGCTGGAGGTGAGCAGCTCCAGCAGCTCCGTTCCGCCGGTGTGGACGTCTCCCGGATGCGCACGGCGACCGCGACCTCCACCGGGATGGCGTTCATCCTGCTCACCCCGGACGGCGAGAACTCGATCATCGTCGGGACCGGCGCCAACGCCCAGCTGGGGCCCGAGGACGTCGCGGCCGCCGTCGACCAGGACGTCGACGTGGTGCTGGCGCAGAGCGAGCCCGGGGTGCTGCCCGTCGAGGCAGCAGCCGAGCAGGCACGGCGATGCTCGGCCAGGCTGGTGCTGAACGCTGCTCCCGTCGAGGGGTTGGGCATCGACGTCCTCCGCCGGTGCGACCCGTTGGTGGTCAACGAGCACGAGGCGGCCGATCTGTTGCGCGAGCACCGCATCGAGGTCGACGTTGCGGCTGAGGGCCTCGCACGCGCCCTGCGCGACCACTTCGGCTGTCCCTCGGTCGTCGTCTCGCTCGGCGCCGAGGGGGCCTGCGTCGTCGACGCCGAGAACGACGAGCTGGTCGCATCGCCATCGGTTCAGGCAGTGGACACGACCGGTGCGGGCGACGTGCTCGTCGGCGTCATCGCGGCGCGACTGGCCCAGGGCTGGGGCATCGTGCCGGCCGTCGGGGACGCCTGCGCGATCGCTGCCCGGGCGGTCACCACCCAGGGTGCGCGCGGCTACCTGGACGGTCCTGGCTGAGGTCTCAGTCGGCGAGCAGTGCGGTCGCGACGTCGAGGTCGGTGATCAGGATGTTCACCCATCCCCCGCGAACGGCAGCTCGGATGGCATCGACCTTCTCGGCGCCGCCGGCGACCCCGATGCGCCGCGGCACCCGCAGGATGGCGTCACGGCCGATGCCGATGATCCGCTGGTCGAAGGACGACTCGACAGCGTCTCCCTGTGCATCGAAGTAGCGCAGGCAGACGTCCCCGACCGCCCCGGCAGCCCGCAGCTCCTCCTGCTCCTCGTCACCGAGGCTGTTGCCGCTTCGACGCAGCAGCGGGGAAGGTTCGAGCGTGCCGACACCGACCAGGCTCACGGTCAGCTGGGACCACATCTCGGCCACGGCCCGCACGCCCGGATCGGCCATCAGCGCTTCCCTGAGGGCAGGTGAACCGACAAGACCGGGAGAGGGGATGAACACCGGGGAAGCACCCGTGACCTCGGCCAGACGCCCGGTCAGCCGGGTCGCCTCCATCTGGACCGCGGGGCTGCCGACGCCGCCCACCACCTGCACGACCCTGTCGGCGACCTGTGTCCGCTTGGGACGCATCACCTCGACGGCGGCCAGCAGGGTCGCGCTCCACGAGGAGACACCGATCACGTCCCCGCCGATCAGCGTGGTGTCGAGGTACGCCGCGGCTCCCGACCCGAGCGCGCTGACGGTGTCGGCGAAGTTGCCCTCGACATCGACCACCACCACGTCGCGCAGGGCGTACTTCGCTGCCACCAGCTCCTCGATCTCGGAGTGGACCCCGGGCGGCGGCACCACCACCGTGCGGATGATCCCGCGCTCGGCGGCCTCCTTGAGGAGCCGTGAGACGCGCGCCTGCGACAGGTGGAGCTGGTCGGCGATCTCCGGCTGGCGCACGCCCTGCTCGTGGTAGAGCCGGGCGACCTTGGTCAGCAGGCGCAGCCGATCGCGGTCGGCGGTGATGCGAGCGGCCATGGTCGGATCGTCTCCCGGAATCTCAGTGGACGGGTGCGAACCTAGCGTGACGGACACCGGCGCGGGCGAGCGCTGGTCCTCGCTGCCCGCGCCGGCTGCCAGGTCACTTCTTGGCGAAGACTCCGTAGTCGTCCGCGTTCTCGGCCGTGATCAGCTCGCAGTCGATCGACTGCTTCTCCTCGGTTGCGGCGTCCTCTCCCTTGATCGCCTTGTCCGCCTGCTCGACGGCGCTCTCCGCGGCAAGCGCAGCGGGCTGGAGCGCAGTGGCGAACATGTCCCCCGCCTTGATCGCGGCGATGGCGTCCGGGCTGCCGTCGAACCCGACGACCACCACGTTCTTCAGCTTCGCCGCCTTGATCGCCGCGACTGCTCCGAGCGCCATCGTGTCGTTGCCGGCGATGACGCCCTGGATGTCAGGGTTCCGCTGGAGGATCGTCTCCATCTTGGTGAACGCCTCCTGCTGGTCCCAGTTGGCGGTCTCCTTCTGGACGAGCTTCATGTCCGGGTACTGGGAGATCACCGCGTTGTAGCCGTTCGAGCGCACGCCCGCGTTGGTGTCGGACTCCTTGCCGACCAGCTCGACGTACTTCCCCTTCTCCTTCATGGCCTCGACGAACGCCTGACCGGAGAGCTGGGCGCCCTGGGCGTTGTTCGAGACGATCTGCGCCTTCGCCACGCCGGTCTTGTTGATCTCGCGGTCGATCAGGTAGACGGGGATGCCGGCGTCGGTTGCCTTCTGCACCGGGCCGATCGAGGCGTCCGCGCCGGCGTTGTCGAGGATGATCGCGGCTGCCTTGCGTGAGATCGCGGCGTCGATCAGCTCGCTCTGCTTGTTGGGGTCGTCGTCGTGGGACGCCACCGAGGCCTCGTAGCCGAGCTCCTCGGCCTTGGCCTTCGCCGCGTCACCCTCGGCCTTGAAGAAGGGGTTGTCAGGGGACGGGGTGATGATGGCGATGTAGTTGCTGCTCTTCGGGGACGAGCTGCTGGACTCCTTCTCGGAGCTGTCGCTGCCGCACCCACTCAGCACCAGGGCTCCCGCCGCGGCGACCGCCGCCAACCGCAAGCCAGTGCCTCGCGCGAATGATCTGAACATGTTCGTCTACCTCCTGGAGTGGGTGAGGGTCACCCGCGTGATGTGGTGTTGCCTTCCGGCCGGCTTGGGTCAGCCGGTCGAGAAGTGTGTGGGCCTTCGTCGTCCGGGGACGAGGGGTCCCGAGACTCGTGTGGTGCGTGTTCGGCCTCGACCGTCGCAGCCACCGCTGCGCCCTTGCGCTGGAAGCGCTGCTGCCCCTGGTCGAGCATCACGGCGAGGATGATCACCGCGCCCTTGATGAAGATCTGCCAGAACGTGGAGACGCCGAGGATGACCAGGCCGTCGGCGAGGAAGCCGATCACGAAGGCGCCGACGAGCGTGCCGCGCACGTTCCCGCGACCACCGGAGAGAGCAGCACCACCGATGACGACGGCGGCGATCGCGTTGAGCTCGAAGGTCTCCCCGGCCTGGGGGGCGGCCGAGGTCAGCTCCGAGGCGATGATGATGCCGGTCACCGCCGCGCACGCACCGGAGAGCATGTAGACCATGGTCTTGACCAGAGCCACCGGCACCCCGGACAGCTCCGAGGCGCGCTCGTTGCCGCCGGTCGCATAGAGCCATCTCCCGAACGGAGCCCTGGTCAGCAGCACGGTGGTGAGCAGGGCGAGCAGGATCATCACCCAGATGGAGAACGGCAGTCCGAGCGGCCGGCCGTTGCCGATGTAGGAGAACCCGGTGTTGCCGAGGCTCTCCTGCCCGCCGAGGCTCGGGTACGTCGAGCCGCCGGAGATGAGCAGGGCGGTGCCGCGGGCGACGTACAGCATCCCGAGCGTGGCGATGAACGGCGCCACGTTGAACCTGGTGACCAGAACACCGTTGATCATCCCGACGAACGTGCCCACCGCGATGGCGAGGAGGACCACCACCCACACCGGCGGGTAGGCGACGGTGTCGGTCCCCGGGAGGGTGATGCCGCCGAGCAGCTCACCGCAGACCACGCCGGAGAGCCCGACGATCGAACCCACTGAGAGGTCGATGCCGCCCTTGAGGATGACCAGCAACATGCCGAGGGCGAGCACTGCGTTGATCGCGACGTGCTTGGTCATCGTGATCAGGTTCGTCACGGTGAGGAAGGAGTCCGAGAGCGAGCCGAACACGATGATCAGCACTCCGAGCGCGATGAACGCCCTCAGCTCGAAGATCATGTTCAGCGTCCGCAGGCGGCGCACGTCCTTGTCGGTCGGGCCGTCCTCGGCGGGGGTCGAGGTGCTCGGGGCCAGCGTCTGACTCACGGTGTCGCTCCAGTTCTGCTCCGGGACGTGCCGTCCGCGAGCTGCATCAGCCGTCCGCGGTCGATCGTGTGGGGGTCGAGGTCCGCGACCAGTCGGCCGCGCTCGAGGATGAGCAGGCGGTCGGGGATGTGCAGCGCCTCCTCTGCCTCGGAGGTGGTGAACACCACGGCGAGACCGTTCTCGGCCTGCTCGGTCATCAGCGCGAAGATGTCGGCCTTGGCGCCGATGTCGACCCCGCGCGAGGGCTCGTCGAGGAGCAGCACGTGTGGTCGGGTCATCAAGGCCTTGCCGATGACGACCTTCTGCTGGTTGCCACCGCTCAGCGAGCCGATCGGGGCGGACTGACCGGCCGTCTTCACGGTGACGTCGCCGATCATGTCGTCCACGGCGCCCCGCTCACGGGTGCCGGCGACCAGACCACGTCGTACGAAGCTCATCAGTGCGCTCAGGGAGAGGTTCTGGCCGACCGACATCGTCTGGACCAGCCCGTCGCGCTGCCGGTCCTCGGGCACGAGGGCGATCCCTCGCCGGATGCGTTCCCGGACGGACTCGTGGTCCAGCTCGCCGCCGGCGAAGGAGATGGTGCCCGAGGTGACGGGCAGACGCCCGGCGATGGCTTCGAGCAACTCGGTGCGTCCCGAGGCCATCAGGCCGTAGACGCCCACGATCTCGCCCGCCCTGATCTCCAGGTCGATCGCGTCCACGGCCAACCGCTGCGGGTTGGAGGGGTCCGCCACCTGGAGGTGGTGCACCGAGAGCGCAACCTCGCCGAGGGTGACGTCCCGCTTGGGGAAGAGCGAGCTCTGGTCGCGGCCGACCATGTGCTGGACGACCCAGGCGAGGTCGACCTCGGACGCTGCTCCCGTGGCCACCAGCCCGCCGTCACGCAGCACCGCCACGTCGTCGGCGATGGCCAGGGACTCCTCGAGGTGGTGGGAGATGTAGATGACGGCGACACCCTGCGCTGTGAGCTCGCGGATGACCCGGAAGAGGACGTCGACCTCGGTCATGCTCAGCGCCGAGGTCGGCTCGTCCATGATCAGGACGCGTGCGTCCAGCAACAGCGCGCGGGCGATCTCGACCAGCTGCTGCTGGCCGATCCGCAGGTCTCCCACGAGCGCGTCGGGGTCGAGCCGCTCCTCCAGCCGCTGCATGACCTTGACCGTCGCGTCGCGCTGGCTGGCGCGGTCGACTGCGCCGAACCGGGTGCGGGCCTCGCGGGCCAGGAACAGGTTGTCCTGGATCGAGAGGTTGGGGCACAGGCTCAACTCCTGGTGGATGATCACCACACCGTGGTTGGCGGCGACCCTGGACGAGGCGAACTCGACCACGTCGCCGTCGAGCTCGACATGCCCTGTGGTGGGGGTCTCGATGCCGGCCAAGATCTTCATCAGCGTCGACTTGCCGGCGCCGTTCTCGCCGAACAGGGCGGTGACCCGTCCGGGCGCCACACCGAGGCTGACTCCGCGCAGTGCGTGCGTGCCGCCGTAGGTTTTGGTGACTTCGGTGGCTGAGATGACGGCGGGCGTCATGGGCCGGCCTCGATGCTCACCGGGGTCACCGTGATGACCTCGGGGTTGAGCGGAGCGATCGCACCGACGACGGTGACCTGCTTCCCGACCAGGGTCGCGACGTCCAGCCCCTCGAGCAGGTCGGCCTTCATCTCCGTGTTCAGCGCCGTAGCTGCGTTGGAGAACTCGACCTGGTTGACGAAGTCGTTGAACGTGACCAGCCCGGAGGCGTCACGCAGGGTGGTCCCGTTGATGGCCGGCCCGATCTGCACCGAGACTCGCGTGCCCTTGGGCAACCCGGGCACGGTCACCGGCAGCAGACCGCTCTCGGGCTTGCCCGCGCTGCCCGTCAGGGTGACCGAGTAGGCGAACGGCGACGTCCCCTCGCGAGTGCCGTACTTCTCGCCGGCGGCCTCCGGGTCCTGGTTGATCAGGGGAACGAGGGTGGCGAGGTCGACCGGCTCCTCCTCGATGGCCGGCCTGACCTTCGAGAGGTAGTTCTCCTTGCCGTAAGCCGCGGGGTCGAACTTCTTCTGCTCCCCCGGGACCGGCGCAGACGCGGAGCGGTACGTCGTGGACAGCGCCATCGTCACGACCAGCGCGAGCAGCAGCAGGCCCGCGACGATCCCGGGCCGCCTGCTGCGAGGTGCGACCGGCGCCGGGCTGGTGCCGGAACGGGTGCCAGGTTGTGTGCCGGTGCTGGTCATGAGCCCGCCTCCTCGTTGTCGTGCGCTGGGCTGGGCAACCCGCGGGACCGGGCGACCGCGACCGCCCAGGCGGAGCGCAGGCCCGCTCGGCTGTGCTCGTCGAGCAGTGGCCGCACTCCGTGCTCGGGTGCCGCGCCGCGCTCGTCCTCGAGGTCGGACCAGGTCCACCAGCCAGCCTTCAGGCCGGCCAGCCGGGCCACGCCGAGCGCGGACAGGTTGGGTGTCGAGCTCACCCGCACGGGGAGGCCGCTCACGTCGGCCTGCAGCTGCATCAGCACGACCGACCTGGTCATCCCGCCGTCGCAGGCCAGCTCGGCCAGGGGACCGACGACGTCGGCGAAGGCACTGACGGCGTCGTCCACCTGGAAGGCGATCGACTCCACGGCCGCACGCGCCACCTGTGCGCGTCGGGTCCCGAGGGAGAACCCGCTGAGCACCGCCTGGGCGTCACGGTCCCACCACGGGGCGCCGAGGCCGCCGAAGGCGGGCACCAGGGTGACGCCCCCGTTCTCGGAGCCGGCCGCCTCTTCGAAGAGCACGTCCACGTCGACGCCGAGCAGGTCGGCGAGCCAGGTCAGGGTGCGGCCGGTCGACCGGATGTTGGCCTCGAGTGCGTGGGCGACGTCGTCGATCTGCCAGGCCACGGTCGCGCAGACGCCGGAGGTGGCCGACGCCCGCGGCCCCAGGGCCATCACGGACGACCCGGTGCCGTAGGTCGCCTTGACCACACCCGGGCGCCAGCCGGCGTGGGCGAACAGGGCGGCGTGCGAGTCCGCCATCACGGCGAGCACCGGGGTCCCGTCGGGAACCGGTGCGAGGTCGCGGACGGTCGGGAACGGGCCCACCGACGACACCACCAGCGGTAGGCACGCACGCGGGACGTCGAAGATCTCCAGCAGTGAGTCGTCCCAGGCTGCGTGGTCGAGGTCGAAGAGCTGCGTCCGTGAGGCGTTGCCGATCTCCGTCACCAGGTCGCCCGCGAAGTGCGAGAGCAGCCAGGTGTCGATGGTGCCGATGCGCCACTCCCCCGCGCCGGAGCGGGTGCGCTCCGGGTCGTGCCGGTCGAGGAGCCAGGACGCCTTGAGGGCCGAGAACATCGGGTCGAGCGGCAGTCCTGTGCGCGCCATGATCTCCTCGCCGTGACCGGCCCCTTCCAGCTCGGTGGCACGGTCCGACGTCCGCTGGTCCTGCCAGCTGAGGGCGGGCGCCACTGGTCGGCCGGTCCCGTGATCCCAGAGGACGACGGTCTCGCGCTGCACGCTGAGGGCGACGCCGACGACGCGGACGGCGTACTCCGGCGTGACGCAGTCGCGCACGCTTCGCTGCACGCTGGACCAGATCTCCTCGGCGTCCTGCTCCACCCAGCCGGGCTCCGGGTGTGCCTGCGCGATCGACACCGCGGCCTCGGCCACGACCACACCCTGGGAGTCCACCAGCATCGACTTGGTCGAGCTGGTGCCCTGGTCGATCGCGAGGATGAGGTCCTCAGCCACGGCCACCGCCGATGATGTCCCGTGCGGCCTGCGCGATGCCCCCGGCGTTGAGACCGAAGTGGTCGAGCAGGTAGGACGCCGCGCCCGTCGGGGCGAACTGGCCGTCGATGCCCAGGATCTGCATGGGGCAAGGCTTCTGCTGCACGACGAGCGAGGCGATGGCTGCACCGAGTCCGCCGCTGAGGGTGGCTTCCTCGACCGTGACGATGCCCCGGGTCTCGGCTGCGGCCGCGAGGACGGCAGCCCGGTCGAGGGGCTCGACGAAGGCCATGTTCAGGACGCGCGCCGAGATCCCCTCGGCGGCAAGGGTGTCGGCCGCCCACAGGGCGCGGGACACCATCGTGCCCACGGCCACGATCGTGACGTCGTCACCACTGCGCAGCTGCACGGCTCGACCGGACTCGAAGACGTCGCCCTCGTCGGAGACCTCCGGCACCTTGAACCGTGGGATCCGCAGGTAGGAACCGCGACCGAGGCTCGCGGCCCAGCGCACCGCGGAGCGGGTCTGCTGCGGACCTGCGGGTACGACGACCGGCAGCCCGGCGACCGCACGCATCCAGGAGAGGTCCTCGATCGAGTGGTGGGTCGGACCGAGCTCGCCGTAGGCCATCCCCGGGCTCTGGCCGCAGAGCACCACGTGCCGTTCGCTGTAGGCCACGTCGGCCTTGATCTGCTCGGTGGCGCGTCCGGTGAGGAACGGCGCAGCCGCACACACGAACGGGATCAGCCCGGCGTTGGCCAGTCCGGCACCGACGCCGACGAGGTCCTGTTCGGCGATCCCGACGTTGACGAGGCGGTCGGGGAACTCCTCGCGGAAGGCGGTCAGGTTGCTCGAGCCGACCGAGTCGTTGCAGACCGCGACGATGCGGTCGTCCTCGCGGGCGAGCTTCGCGAGCTCATCGGCGAAGTCGACGCGGCAGTCGAAGGTGGGCGCATCGGGCGATGTGGTCACTGCAGTCATGCGGAGAGCTCCTCGAGTGCGGCCAGAACCTGCTCGTCGGTGGGGACCTGGTGATGCCACTCGACGCGGTCCTCCATGAACGACACGCCCTTGCCCTTGACGGTGTCGGCGACGATCGCGACCGGCTTGCCGGTGGTCGACGGGCCCAGGGCCTCGGCGATCGCCAGGTGGTCGTGGCCGTCGATGCGCCTGGTCTCCCAGCCGAAGCTGGTCCACTTGTCGTGCAGCGGCTCGAGGGTCTTGGTGTCCTCGGTGCGGGCTCCCTGCTGCAGCCGGTTGCGGTCCACGACCGCGGTGATGTTGTGCAGCTCGTAGTGGGCTGCGGTCATCGCGGCCTCCCAGTTGCTGCCCTCCTGCATCTCGCCGTCGCCCATCACGACGATCGTGCGGTAGTCCTCACCGAGCAGCCTGGCCCCGAGGGCACACCCGGTGGCGACGGGGAACCCGTGCCCCAGCGGGCCGGTGTTGGTCTCCACCCCGGGGACCTTGACCCGGTTGGGGTGTCCGTTCAGCGGTGACAACGGCTTGGCGAAGGTGGCGAGCTCGGCCCGCGGGAAGAACCCGCAGGAGGCCAGGGTCGAGTACAGCGCGGCGGCGCAGTGGCCCTTGCTCAGCACGAACCGGTCGCGCTGGAGGTCGTCGGGCCGGGTCGGGTCGACCCGGAGCGCGTGCCAGTAGGCGGTGACCAGGATGTCGGTCACCGACAGGTCACCCCCGACGTGGCCGAGCTGGGAGCCCTGGATGGTGGTGATGATGTCGCGGCGTACGCCTGTGGCCACCTGCACCAGCTCGGCTCGGAGGTCGTCAGCGCTGAGCGAGCGGTTGCGGGCGACGGCTTCGGAGTACGCCGCAGCAGCCGGCCCGTCGACGCTGAGGACGGAGGAGGCGATCGTCGTGGTCACGCTTCGCCCACCACTTCGGCCATCGCGGCGTACAGCGCCTTCTTGACGATCCGTTGTGCCAGCAAGGCGTCCTGGGCGTCCTGGGCGGCTCGGAGCGCGTCGTGGTCGAGCCGGTGCAGCGCCCGGTGGAAGCCGCGCATCGTCTCGATGCCGTCCCTGGCCGCCTGCACCGAGTCCTCGCGGAACGGGAACTGGTCGAGCTGCCAGACGCCCTCCCAGCCTGCGGTGTGCAGCGCGTGGAAGAACTCGAAGGTCTCCAGCAGGTGCACCGAGCCGACGACCATGTCGTCGTCCCAGCCGCGGAAGTTGTCGTTGACGTCGATGGCGAACAGCCGGTCACGCGAGAGCGCGAGCTTGGCGGCCTCGGCCGGCGACTCGCCACCGTAGAGCGAGTGGCCGAAGTCGAGCAGGATCCCGACGTTGTCGCGGTCCATCTCCTCGATCGCGAGCAGCGTCCGGGCACAGGAGGAGAACACCATCCGGTTGCGCGGCTCGCGGGGTTTGTACTCGATGCAGAACCGCATGTCCGGGAAGTTGGTGGCGAGCTCACGCACCGCTTCGACGGAGTACTGCCAGAGCTGCGCATGGTCGGCCTGGAACGGGTAGTCGACACCGTCCTGACCCGGCCACAGCTTGACGTAGTCGCAGCCGAGGTCAGTGGCGAGCACGGCTGCCTGGGAGACGAGATCGATCGCCTTGGCGCGCACCTTCGGGTCGGGGTTCGTGAACCCACCCTTGACGTACTCGCGGTTGTAGATCTCCGGCGTGATCGCGACGGCGCTCAGGTTGGCCGAGTCCAGGGCGGACTTGAGGTCCGAGGTGGAGACGTCCTTGGGTGCGAACGGCCAGTTCAGGTCGACCACGGAGAGCGAGCCCACCTGGCCGGCGAGCTCGATCGCCTCGAGGGTGGTCACCGGGTCGGCGTACCCCTCGGTCGCGTAGCGGTCCACGTAGCTGGCGAAGTGCCAGATCCCCGCTCCGTAGCGCGGTTCTTGAATATCTATTCCTTGTTGATCGGACATGCAGACAGTCTCCCCCGTCCCACGTCCCCTGTCAACGGTCACCCGGGACCGCCGTGATCCGATCCTGTCGCTCGGCCGTCCCTGCAACGCGCTGCCGACCGCCGGCCGAATCGCCGCGAGGGGGCCGGACTTGTGGCGAAGGCTCCGGGGCGTTTGACTCAGCACCATCGAACGCTGCCGAACGGAGCAGGTATGAGCGAGGTCCCGACTCGGGCAGTGAACGGACACGCCCCCGGCCCGGGTCCCGACGCCGGCGACGTGGTGCCGGTGTTCTTCCTCTCCGACAGCACCGGCATCAGCGCCGAGACCATGGGCAACGCGCTGCTGATCCAGTTCCCGAACCTGAAGTTCGAGCGCACGGTCATCCCGTTCATCTCCTCGACCGAGGAGGCGCGCGCGGTCGTCGCCCGGCTCGACGAGGTGCTCGACGCGAGCGCTCGCACCCCGCTCGTGTTCACCACGGCCGCGAGCGACGAGGTGCGGATGGAGCTGCAGAGGACGCGCTGTCCGACGATCGACTTCTTCGACCTGCACATGCAGCGGGTCGAGGACATCTTGCACACGCACGGCGAACGCCTGGCAGCGCAGCTGCACGGCGTCGGCGACATCAAGCGCTACAACAGCCGGATGCAGGCGATCGAGTATGCGATCGAGCACGACGACGGACAGAGCGTGCGAGGCCTGGAGAAGGCGGACGTGATCCTGGTGGCGCCTTCTCGGTGCGGCAAGACGCCGACCTCGATGTACCTCGCGCTGCAGCACGGGCTGTTCGTGGCGAACTACCCGATCGTCGAGGAGGACCTCGAGGTCCTCGACCTGCCCCGTCCGGTGCGGGAGCTGCGCGAGCGCTGCTTCGGCCTGATCACCTCGCCCGCCCGGCTCTCGGCGGTGCGTCAGGAGCGTCGACCCGGATCGCAGTACGCCTCGCTCGAGCAGTGCACCTTCGAGCTGCGCCGCACGGACGCCATGTTCACCCGGCACCACCTGCCGGTCGTCGACTCCTCCACCAAGTCGGTCGAGGAGATCTCGACGATCATCCTGCAGAGCCTGAAGACCAAAGCGTCAGCGAAACCCGATCAGAGGAACCGATCATGAGCCAGAGCGCCTCCGAAGCTGCCCACGTGAACGTTCGGGCCTTCGCCGACATCGGCCTCACCGACATCGAGGAGGTCGGCGGCAAGAACGCCTCCCTCGGCGAGATGGTGAGCCACCTGTCCGACCTGGGGGTCCGGGTCCCCGACGGGTTCGCGACCACCTCTGCGGCGTTCCGTCGGTTCATCGGCGACACCGGTCTGGCCGAGAGGATCTCCCAGCAGCTCAAGGGCCTCGACACCGACGACACGCGCGCATTGGCCGAGACGGGCAGGGCGATCCGCGAGGAGGTCGCCACGCAGCCGTTCCCGGCGGACCTCGAGGCGGACGTGCGGGCGGCGTACGAGCGGCTGGTGGACGGACGCGAGGACGTGTCGTTCGCCGTACGGTCCAGCGCCACGGCCGAGGACCTGCCGGACGCGTCCTTCGCCGGCCAGCAGGAGACGTTCCTGAACATCGTGGGGATCGACGGCGTGCTGCAGGCGATCCGCGAGGTGTTCGCGTCGCTCTACAACGACCGCGCGATCGCCTACCGGGTGCACCATGACTTCGACCACGACGCCGTCGCCCTGTCGGCCGGCGTGCAGCAGATGGTCCGGTCGGACATCGGCGCCTCCGGCGTGATGTTCACGATGGACACCGAGTCCGGGTTCGACGACGCAGTGCTCATCACCTCGTCCTACGGGCTGGGTGAGGCGGTGGTGCAGGGCGCGGTCAACCCGGACGAGTTCTACGTCTACAAGCCCGCCCTGCGGGCAGGTCGACCGGCGGTGCTCAAGCGCGGGGTCGGCTCCAAGGCGATCAAGATGGTCTACACCGAGGACCCGGCGGTCGGGAAGACCACCGAGTTCGTCGACACCGAGGAGGACGAGCGCCGGCTGCTCAGCCTGACCGACGCCGAGGTCGAGGAGCTGGCGCGGCACGCGCTCACCATCGAGGACCACTACGGCCGGCCGATGGACATCGAGTGGGGCAAGGACGGTCTCGACGGAGAGCTCTACGTCCTCCAGGCGCGACCGGAGACGGTGATGTCGCGCGCCGGTGTGCAACAGCGGTTCCGCATGGACACCAGGGGCAAGGTCATCGTCGAGGGTCGCGCCATCGGGCAGAAGATCGGCGCCGGCGCCGTCCGGGTGATGACCTCGATCGAGGAGATGCACGAGTTCAACGAGGGCGAGGTCCTCGTCGCAGACATGACCGACCCCGACTGGGAGCCGATCATGAAGCGGGCGGCAGCGATCGTGACCAACCGAGGTGGCCGCACCTGCCACGCGGCGATCATCGCCCGTGAGCTCGGCATCCCGGCCGTCGTCGGCACCGGCGACGCCACGCGCGAGCTCGCCGACGGTCGTGGGGTCACAGTCTCCTGCGCCGAGGGTGACACCGGCTTCATCTACGAGGGGGAGCTCGACTTCACGATCGAGGAGACCGAGCTGTCGCAGATGCCGGAGATCGCCACCAAGATCATGATGAACGTCGGGACCCCGGAGCAGGCGTTCTCGTTCGCGCAGCTGCCGAACGCCGGTGTCGGCCTGGCGCGCCTCGAGTTCATCATCAATCGACAGATCGGCATCCACCCCAAGGCGCTGCTCAACCACGACAGCCTCGAGGAGCCGCTCAAGTCACAGATCAGCGAGACCATCGCCGCCTACCCGAGCCCGCGCGAGTTCTTCGTGCAACGCGTAGTCGAAGGCATCTCCACCCTGGCCGCAGCGTTTGCACCGCACCCGGTGATCGTCCGGATGAGCGACTTCAAGTCCAACGAGTACGCCAACCTGGTCGGAGGCGAGCTCTACGAGCCGCACGAGGAGAACCCGATGATCGGCTACCGCGGAGCGTCGCGGTATCTCTCTGCGGACTTCGCCGACTGCTTCGCGATGGAGGCGGAGGCCCTGCGCTACGTGCGCGACGACATGGGCCTGACCAACGTCAAGATCATGATTCCCTTCGTCCGGACCACCAAGGAGGCGGAGGGGGTGATCTCGCTGCTGGCCGAGCACGGACTGCGCCGTGGCGAGAACGGCCTGCAGGTGATCATGATGTGCGAGGTCCCCTCGAACGCCATCCTGGCTGCTGAGTTCCTCGAGCACTTCGACGGGTTCTCGATCGGGTCGAACGACATGACCCAGCTGACGCTGGGGCTCGACCGGGACTCCTCCCTCGTGGCCGGCTCGTTCGACGAGCGTGACCCCGCGGTGCTGTTCATGCTCGAACGTGCGATCACTGCGTGCCGCAAGGCGGGCAAGTACGTCGGCATCTGCGGGCAGGGTCCCAGCGACCACCCCGACCTTGCCGAGTGGCTCCTGGAGCAGGGCATCGAGTCGATGTCGCTCAACCCCGACACCGTGGTCGACACCTGGCTCGCCCTCGCGAAGGTGGCCAAGACCCGCGCGTGACCTGACCGAGGGCCACTACGTGGCGCAGGATCCTCGCTTGGTGGCCGCCGGCGTGCAGTAGGTGGTCTTCAGGAACGGCGGCGTGACGACGCCCTTGCGGACCTTGATCGTGCCTGCGTCACCGACGCGAGGCACCCGCCCGTTGACGAGCTTGCGCTTGCTCAGCTTCACCGAAGTGACCGTGGCCCTGGCAGTGGCCACC
Source organism: uncultured Actinomycetota bacterium (assembly GCA_963781335.1). Taxonomy (GTDB): domain Bacteria; phylum Actinomycetota; class Actinomycetes; order Propionibacteriales; family Nocardioidaceae; genus Marmoricola. The sequence goes on from CAWAFS010000035.1 coordinate 246,430, forward strand.
TCGGCCGTGGCCTCGGGGTCCTCCAGCTGGTAGCTCAGCCTGATGATCTCGGCACCCGTGTCGTCGGTGACCATCTCGTTGACTCGACCCTCGGTGTCGATCGACAGCAACCGCTTCGGTCCAGCCCACAGGGCGGCGAACGCCTTGAAGTCCGGTGCTGCGCGACGAAGGACGATGCGCTGGCGCTCGGTGGTCCGTGCCTGGACGGCGATGGTGTAGGCCTGCTGGCGCAGGAGGACTGAAATCTCCGGCGCCGTGACCAACGGGACGACGAGGCGGGCCCTGGATCCGAAGACCCTGACCAGCTTGGGTGCGGTGAAGCAGCCGGCGATCACAGCCTGGCCCCCCTTGCTCAGGGACTTCTCGCACTGCGGCATCGCCAGGAAGGTGTTGACCGTCCTGGTGAGGTTCGTGGGCGAAGTGCCGAACCTGGTCAGCCTCAGCACGAGCGCCCTGACGGTGGCCTGCACGAGCCGCAGGGACTGCCCCACGGCAAGCGACTCGGCGTTGAGCATCAGCTCGGTCCTGGGCTCGATGTCGGCGTCGTAGGTCGCCGAGCGACCGGGCGCGAGCACGGTGTTCGTGGTGCCGAGGGCTCGGGACCAGGACGCCCAGGCACTGGCTGCCTGCGGGCTCGCGAGCACAGGGACGTCGGGGTGCGCCAGCTCGATCGGGATCGAGCGTCTGTTGGTGACCTTGATGACACGCTTCCCGTTCTCCAGGCCGAAGCACCAGAAGATGGTCTTGGTCTTCGACGCCACGGCGGTGTGGCCCTGCTCGCGCGCCTCCTCCTCGCCGGCGCAGGCGGGCTTCTTCGCGGAGCGGTTGACGCGGGTGGCCAGGCCGACGCCGAGGTCCTGCTGGAAGCCCGCGAGCGCGCCCTCGAAGTCGACGGCCAGGGCCCCGACCTCGTCGAGGCTGGTGGTCTCGAAGTCGACATGCCGGGCATCACTGGTGAGCGTGGCCGGCACGTAGGTCCAGGGTTTCTCGGGCGACGTACGCGTCACCACCAGGACCGGGCTGGCCGGGGGCAGCGCGTTGTCCAGGCGTAGCCGCACGGTCACCGACGAGCCGAGGGCACCGGCCGGGTTCAGCGTGTAGACCGGCGAGGCGAAGGACAGGTTCTCGCCACTCTCGACTCCGGTGACGGTGTCGGAGACCTCGAGCGTGACGTCGTCTGGCAGTCCGATCACCTCGACCGGCGGATCGACGGGTGCCAGCGGGGTGCTCGAGGGCCGGGGCGCGGTCGCCACGGGGGCGCCGGTGCCGACGCCGCAGCCGGTGACGGCGAGGACGACTGCCAGTGTCACCAGCGCTCGCGCCCGGCCGGCACGTTGCCGTGGTCGGTAGGCCATCGTGTCCCCTGAGAATAGAAATGTCGGAATTCTGAGCCAACGGTAGCCCGGCAAGGGGGTCCCGCGTGGCCGTTCGGCAGGGGCCGTGAACGTGTCGTGCCTCTCACGCAGGGAGGTCGGGCCCTGCTCACCTCGGGAAGATCGCCGCCAGGTCCCGGCGGACCACCCGTCCGTTCGCCATCAGCCGGAGCAGCACAGCCGTCGTCACCGCCTGGCCGGCCATCAGTCCGATCAGGACCAGGATCTGCGCGGCTGCCGCCTCGAGCGGCGTACCACCACCGAGCAGCACACCGATGAAGGCGCCGGGCAGCGTGACCAGCCCGACCGTCCGCGTCTGGTCGAGGCCGGGGGTCAGGGCCTCACGGGCCGATGGCTGCACCACGAGGAACGCCGCCTCGCCCTGGGGCAGTCCCAGCGCGAGCGCAGCCTCATAGGAACCGAACTTCCCGACGAGCTCGTCCGAGGCCCGGCGACCGGTCAGTGTCGCCGCCGTCATCGTCCCGCCGATGACGATGCCCGCGATGGGCACGATCCCCGCCCCGTTGAACGGGATCACCCCGGACCCCAGGCTGAGCGCCACCACCGGCAGCGCTCCCCCGGCGATCGCGAGTCCCACCCACGCGAACTGGGACAGCGGCAGGTCGAGCCGTCTCCCCGACGTGGCGACGGCGACGACATACATCACCAGCACCACAGCGAGCGACCACCAGACCGATTCCAGTGCGGCCACCAGCACCAGGGAGACGACGGTCAGCTGGACGACTGCCCGGGCGGCGGCCGTCAGGTGATCGCGTCCCACGCCCAGCCCTGCGACGTACGACGTGACGACGCCCAGCACGACCAGCACCACCAGAACGGCAGCGAGACGCCAGCCGGGGGTCGGCGCAGCTGTCGTGGCCATCGCAAGCACGGGACGAGACTGCCAGACGGTCCGGGCGTGGCCGAAAGACGGCGGCGGCCCCCGAGACCAGCTCCGCCGCAAACCCTGTCTCGACGGTGGCATAGACCAGAGAAGTCCGCACCAATCCGATACTCAGAGTGCCTCGAAGCCCCGTATGACGCACCTCACAACGGGGGCGTCATCCACTGGAGGCAAACCCAATGAGTGAGACCAACAGAAGGAAGTTCCTGGCTGTCGCCGGGGCGGGAGCGGCTGCCGGCGTCGTCGGCATCAGCGCCAGCCCGGCGTTCGCCGGAGCCGGCTCGAGCAAGCTCGCGGCCAAGGAGACGGTCGTCGCCTACGTCGAGGACCATCACGGCAGCGTCGTCACGCTGCTCGTGGGCGAACGCGAGATCGTGGTCAACGACCGCGACCTGGTCAACCGGATCCTCAACGCAGCGGGCGGTGAGTGAGATGTCCTCACACCGTGAAGCGCCCGAGATCTCCAAGGACCCCGTGGCCGACGGCACCGACACCTACGCGTTCATCAGTCCTGACAAGCCCGACACCGTCACGCTGATCGCCAACTTCATCCCGTTGCAGCAGCCGGACGGCGGTCCGAACTTCTACGAGTTCGGTGACGACGTCGCCTACGACATCAAGATCTCCAACAGCGGGACCGGCAGGGCCGACATCGTCTACCGGTTCCAGTTCCGGACGTTGGTCCGCAACCCGAAGACGTTCCTCTACAACACCGGGCCGATCAACAACATCAACGACAAGTCGTGGAACCGGCCGCAGTACTACTCGGTCAGCCGCACCGAGGCGGGCCGGACCAAGGTTCTCGCCACGGGGCTGCCCTGTCCCCCGGTGAACGTCGGCAAGCGGAGCACCCCGAACTACGCCAGGCTGGCGGCGCAGGCGGTGCACTCGATGGGCAACCGGAGCGTGTTCGCGGGTCAGCGCGCCGACGCCTTCCACGTCGACCTGGGCAGCATCTTCGACCTGGGAGCGCTGCGCCCGTTCAACGAGGCGCACCTGATCAAGATGCCGGAGATGAACGGCGTCAACTCGGTGCAGTCCTACAACGTGCACACGATCGCGATCCAGGTCCCGATCACCGACCTCAGCCTCAAGGGCGACCGGCCCAAGGACCCCAGCAGGGCCAGCGCGGTGATCGGCGTCTGGGCGACGGCGAGCCGACGGGCATCCAGGATGTATGACAAGAAGAAGGGTCGCCACGTCAGCCACGGCCCGTGGGAGCAGGTGTCCCGGCTCGGCATGCCGCTGTTCAACGAGGTGCTGGTGCCGATGGCCGAGAAGGACAAGTGGAACCGGGTCGAGCCCAAGGACGACAAGGCGTTCGCGAAGTACGTCAACAAGCCGGAGCTTCAGGGTCTGCTGCCCGCGCTCTACCCAGGGGTGTTCCCGAAGCTCGCGGCGTACAAGAAGCCTCGTGCCGACCTGAACGCGATCCTGCTCACCGGTATCCCGTCCGGGGTGGTGCCCGGGTTCCAGAACTACACCGGGCCGGTCGAGTCGGACATGCTTCGGCTCAACCTCGCCATCCCGCCCACCAAGAAGCCGAACGACGGTGGCCTGGTCGCCGGGGATGCAGCAGGTTTCCCCAACGGTCGTCGGATCTCCGACGACGTGGTGACGATCGAGCTGCGTGCGATCGCCGGTGCGACGATCCCGCTGGTCGACCCGTCGTACACCCCGGACGCCGCGGCGGGGGCGATCACGGACGGCACGACGAACACCAATGCACCGCTGCTGAAGGCGTTCCCCTACCTCGGCCTTCCCGGTGGTGGCTACCAGACCGTGCCGGGCACGACGAAGGCGTCATGAGCGCGGTGACGGCTCATGCCGAGAATCCCTTTGCGGGGCAGGGCTCCGTCCTGCTCGACATCGGGGACGACGTGGGCGCACTCGTGGTCACCATGCCGGCCGGGATGGAGGGTGTGGAGGTCGAGCTCCGACGCATGCACGGCCATGCTCATGCACCTGACCATCCGCACCACCCGCACGTCGCGGTGGTCGACCGGCCCACGCCGGCTGGCCCGGTTGCGTCGCTGGTGTTCCCGGAGGTGGAGGAGGGCAGCTACGGGCTCTGCCTGAAGGAGACCGATGAGGTGCGCCTGATGGTGAGCGTGGCTGGTGGCGAGGTCACCTCCGTGGAGTGGCCCGCCTAGGGGCAGTTCGAGGGTCTGCATGGACAGGTCGCCGGGACGCAGGGTGGGAGCGTTCCGGCGACCGACCTTCGGGCACGGGCGCTTTCACCCGCGTCGGAAGGCCTGCTCGTGGAGGGATCGCATCTCGTTGGCCAGCTGTGGATCGGGGCCGAGGACACGGACGCCCGGCGCGATCTCGTTGATCGTGAGCGTGCGCACCGGAGAGGCTCCAGCCCCCCATGCGGTGCGCCACTCGTCGAGCTGGGCGGACGACGCGGCGTACACGATGGGGCCGAGGCCGACCCAGGCGTGCGCGGCCGAGCACATGGCGCAGTGCTCGCCGGAGGTGTACGCCGTGGCACCGGCGCGCTCCTCGGCCGAGAGGTGGTGCGCCGCCCACTGGGCGAGGTCGAACTCCGGGTGTCCGAGCGCGGAGTCGCCGGTGCGCTCGGTGTTGCGGCGCTCGGCGAGCACGCTGCCGTCACCACCCACCAGGATCGAGCCGAATGGGAAGTCGCCGGCTTCCAGGGCTTCGCGCGCCAGTTCCACGCACCGGCGAAGGTGTCGACGATGACGGTCAGGTCCAGGTCCAGGTCCAGGTCCAGGTCCAGGTCCAGGTCCATGTCGCCTCCCGTGAGGTCGAGCCGGTAGACGACATGGCGTCGATCGTCCGCCGGGTTGTCCGGTTCGAGGTCGGTCTCCGCCACGCGCCGGAAGCCGCATCGCCCGAGCATCTTCCACGAGCTCACGTTGTCGGCGTGGACGGGGACCACCAGCGTCCTGGATCCGGAGGCGCGGATCGAGGGCAGCACGGCGGCGACCATCGCATCGGCCAGCCCTCGCCCCCGCGCTTCCGGCACACCGATCAGGTAGTCGATGCCGGTCGCTCCCTCGGGCAGGTCGACGGAGTCACCGAGCTCGGCGACGTACTCCGACTCGTCGGCGTAGCTGTACCACTGGATCAGCCCGAACGGTGCGCCGTCCTGCGAGGCGACCAACACGTGCGTCGGGTCGGTCCCGTCGATCGAGCCGCCGTACTGCTCCTCCAGCGCGGACAGCGAGGGATCGTCGGCCCACCAGCGCCGCACGAGCGCGTCCCGCAGCCAGGAGCTGAGCATCCAGAAGTCGTCGCGGGTCAGCGGCCGGAGTTCGACGGGCATGCTCCGACGGTAGCCAGCGCAGCCCGCATTGCCCACGGGCGGCCATGACGCCGCCCCGGAGGTCGGGTAGACATGACACCGTGACTGCCGACTCCACCCCCGAACCCCGCGACGCCTCACAGGTCGGCTCCTCGGCCGCCCGGGCAGCATGGGCGGAGGCGGCTCGCCCCGTGCTGCTCGAGGCGGCAGGTCGCTACCGCGCCACCCTCACCAACAAGGTGCTGGCCGCCGCAGTGCAGGAGTCCACCGGCATCACGACGACGCAGCCGATGCACCAGTGGATCGGCGACGTGCTCGGGCGGGTCACCGACGAGTGCCATGCGCGCGACGAGCCGCTGCTCTCCGCACTGTGCGTCAGCGCCCAGGGCAGCGTGGGTCAGGGATACGCCGACGCCGTCGAGCACGCCCGCGGCGTCCGCCCGACCGATCCCGATGACCACGCCGCCCAGGAGCGTCTGCACTGCTATCGCCACTGGCAGGCAATCGGGCTCCCCCTGGACGGCGGCACTCCCCTGCGCACCGCCCACTTCACCCCCGTGCGCAAGGCTGGAACGGGCAAGCCGGTCTCGCGTGTGGCCACCCCTCGCAAGCCGTCCAGCCGGAAACCCACCTCGACGACGCCCTCCCCTGAGCCCAAGCCGATCCCGCTCTGCCCACGGTGCTTCACCCAGGTGCCCGCGTCCGGGGTGTGCGACTACTGCGACTGAGGGAGTCGGCACCGCCGCGGCAGGTTGATCAGGCACTGCCCTTCGGTCGATGTTCTGGTTGAACCGGAACACGGTGTGGTTCCCACCACTCCCGTCAGGTAGCAGATCCCTCGGAACCGGAATCCTCGAGCCACTCGCGCAGCACGGCAGCACAGAGGGAGCAGGTGCTCACCTCCACGGACCCGTTGCCGGTGGTCTGCTGACAAACCATGGTCCACACGTGCTCACACGGCGGGCCCGACTCGTCGGTGGTGTCACTACGGACGAGACGCTGACGGGCGAGCCGGCGCTTGACCAGGAGCCACAACAGATCAAGTCGCTGCATGCTCCGACCTCCAGATCTGCGGCGGCGGTGCAGGGACACGTGACGGACGTGCCCCTGCACCCCCCTTGCGCCACCCCCGAGACGAGTGCGGTGCCGACCTCCGAGAGGTGTCACCGGGCGGCTTGGACAGGAGCCGTGCAGGAGGGGCGGGGTCGGTTCTCATGGGTGCTTCCCTGGGGGTGAGCAGCGGCGACTTTGACCTGCAGTCGCAGGCTGATCTCCCAACCCGACCGCTTGAACATAGTCCAGCCATTCTGGGTCGCGCGAGTCTCGTTAATCGATCAGTGCTCGACCCTCAGCCAGGAGCGCTCCCGGGCGTAGTGTCCAAGCATGGCATCTCTCGAGATCGTCATCCGGCAGCTTGCCCAGGCCGCACGTTCGATGCAGGAGCAGGGCTCGACCCAGGCCACCCTGGACGAGGCAGTCGTCGTCGCAACCGAGATCATCAGCGGTTGCGACCTGGCCGGGATGTCCATCGTCAATCTCACCGGCATCGACACCCCGGCCGGGAGCAGCGAGGTGCTGAAACGGCTCGACCGTCTCCAGTTCGAGCTACAGGAAGGCCCCTGCTACGACGCGCTGCACTCGCACGAGGTCGTGATCGGGCGCGACCTCGCGACCGACGAGCGCTGGCCGGCCTGGGGTCCGCGCGTTGCGCACGAGATCGGCGTCGGGAGCATCGTGAGCTATCGGCTCTTCTCGGGCGAGAACACGCTCGGTGCGATGAACCTGTACTCCCTGAGACTGGATGCGTTCGACGTCGAGGACATCCACAACGGTGGAGCGCTCGCCGCCCACGTCGCGGTGGCACTGGTCGATGCACAGAACGCCACCAACCTCCACACTGCGATCGACGTCCGCACCGCGATCGGCCGCGCCGAGGGCATCTTGATGGAACGCTTCGAGCTCACCTCCGCGCAAGCCTTTGCCGTGCTCCGTCGCGCCTCGCAGGCACACAACATCAAGCTCAACCGCGTGGCGGAGGAGCTCGTCCGCACCCGGCGGACGCCGACCTAGACCTGGACGGGACAAGCGCGTTGACCAGCCCGTGTCCCGACCCTAGGTTCGCAGCATGGGCATCATCACGCGCGGCTTCGGCGGGCACCGCGACCCAGAGGCGGCCGCGCTGCCGCCGGGTCAGCACCTCACCGAGGACTTCCCGGTGCTGACCGCAGGCCCTACGCAGCTCGTGGACACCGACGACTGGTCGCTCACCATCACCACCCAGGCCGACGAGCAGCGCAGCTGGGCGTATGACGACCTGATGGCGATGCCCATCGAGGACGTGGAGGTCGACATCCACTGCGTCACGCGCTGGTCCAAGCTCGCGACCAGGTGGCGCGGCGTGCCGGTGGACTCCTTCTTCGAGGACCTCGAGAGCACCGGCGACCACGTGATGGCCCACTCCCACGGCGGCTACACGACCAACCTCCCACTGGAGGACCTGCTCGACGGCAGGGCGTGGGTGGTCTTCGAGTACGACGACGGCCCGTTGCCGGCGGAGCACGGTGGCCCGGTGCGGCTACTGGTGCCGCACCTGTACTTCTGGAAGTCCGCGAAATGGTTGAAGGGCTTCACCGTGACGGCGCGTGACGAGCCCGGGTTCTGGGAGAGCTTCGGCTACCACAACCACGGCGACCCGTGGCGGGAGGAGCGATACGCAGGTGACTGAGCCGCCCAGCAGCACGCGGGGGCTGCTCAGCCCTCGCCGTGGATGGTTGCGCGCCCAACTCACGTCCATCCGGACCGAGACCTGGTCATCGCGGTCGCTGACCTTCGAGGTCCCGGGATGGCGGGGCCATCTGGCCGGCCAGCACATCGACGTACGCCTCACCGCCGCGGACGGTTACACGGCCCAGCGCGCCTACTCGATCTCCGCTCCCCCGAGCGGTCAGCAGGTCTCCATCACGGTCCAGCAGGTCGAGGAGGGCGAGGTGTCGCCGTACCTCGTGCAGGAGATGACCCTCGGTGACGTGCTCGAGGTGCGCGGTCCCATCGGCGGTTGGTTCGTCTGGTCGCCGGACACCGAGGCGCCGGTGGAGCCTCCGGTGCTGCTCGTGGGTGGCGGCTCGGGAATTGTCCCGCTGATGGCGATGGTCCGCGAACGCGCCCGCACCGGGAGCGAGACACCGTTCCGGCTGGTGTACTCCGTGCGCGACGACGACCAGGTGATCTACGCCGACGAGCTCCGCGACCGGTCGGCCAACGGCGAGCTTGCCCTCACCCTGCTCCACACCCGCGAGGCACCCGAAGGTACGACGCGACCGGTCGGCCGGATCGCCGATGCGGACCTCGCGACACCGTCCGAGCTCGGCTGGCCCGACTACGTGCCGGCGCGTGCCTACGTCTGCGGACCCACCGGCTTCGTGGAGCACGCGATCGCACGGCTGCTGGACCTCGGCCACACCAACCGCACCATCCGGGCCGAACGCTTCGGACCGACAGGAGGATGAGATGACCGACAGCAGGACTGACGGGGTGACTGACGGGGTGACTGATGGGGCGACGGGAGAAGCGCTCGACGGAACTGCCGTGGCAGGACACTTCGCGGAGGTCTTCGGCATCGACCTCACCACCGTGAGGGTGACCTGCAACGGCTGCAACGCCTCGGCGGTCTTCGCCGAGCAACGGGCCTACCTCAGCGGGCCCGGAGCCGTGCTCCGTTGCCCGGGCTGCGACCACCTGCTTGCCAGGGTGGTGCAGACGAGGACCGAGCTGTGGCTCGACCTCAGCGGGTCCGCGTCGTGGCGCTTTCCGATCGAGCAGCCCGAGGCGTAGCTCCCCCGGCCGGGATCGCCCCTAGGCCGACAGGGCGGCGACCACGGCCTGGACCGCGGTCGAGCTGGCCATGCTCCTGCGGTGGATGGCAACGATGTTGCGCGTCGGGACCGGGCCGTGCGCCTTCACCGTCTACACCGCAGGGTTGGCCTCGGCCTGGTTGCTGCTCGACCAGCAACCCAACCTGCCCGAGGTGGTCGGCGGAGTGGTGCTGATCCTCGGCGTGCTCGTGGCGATGCGACCGGCTGGTCGACGCCTGAACCCGGGTCAACCCGCCGTTGCGCTCGTCGGGTTCCAGCTGCCGTGGAATCCCACAGGGACCCTGGCCGGCAGCTGCACCGACGCGACGTCCTCGAGGGTCTCCGCGTCGAGCAGCACGAGCTCGCTGGCGCCGCGCTCCCGGTCGAAGACGTAGCCCATCAGCACCCCGGCCGCCTCGTCGGTCGCCCCCTCGTTGGCCACGAAGCAGAACTCGCTCGCATCGCGACCTTGGCCGAGGTTGCGCACGGTTGTCGAGCCGGCCGCCAGGTCGTGGCGCAGCACGGCATCGCCGGGCAGCCCGCCCTCGAACCCGACGGAGTAGCCGAAGCGGTGCCGCCTACCCGTGAGCCGCTCGTCCATGCGCGGGAACTCCTGGGAGTGGTCGTCGAAACGGTCCTCGCGCACCTTGCCCGCGGACAGGTCGACGGTGAACCGAGCCAGGGTGGCGGGTCCTTCGTCCGGCCCGTTGAGCACCGTGGCGAACATCCGGTCGTGGCGCACCACGTCGACCACGACGGTGTCGCCGTCCTCGTAGGCGTTGAGGGTATGGAACACGAAGCACGGGTCGATGTCGAACCAGCGCACGTCGGCGCTGCCACCGTTGCGCGGAAGGAGTCCCAGTCGGGCTGGGTAGTCCTGGTCCCAGGAGTACGGCAGCGTGCCGCTCTGGCCCCCCGAGCGCGAGCCACGGGCGATCCGTGCGATCACCGGATCGGGCAGTGGGTTGCGGCCGATGATGGCGCCCATCATCAGCCGGGCCGGCACGCGCATCGCCCGGGGCATCCCCGCGACGGCCTGGCGCTTGTCGAAGACGACCGGCAGGTCATAGAGGACGACGTAGTTCTCCGTCAGTGCGAAGTCGTGCATCATCGGACTGCCGCCGACCTCGATGGGCACGGTGTGCCGGATGCGACCGTCGGTGCCGCGCACCGTGTAGTCGACGCGGTTGCCGCGCAGCCAGTTGTAGGACACGGCGTGCAGCTCACCGGTGTCGGGATCCTCGTGCGGGTGGGCGGAGTAGCCGGCGGGCAGCGAGCCCATCCGCAGGGTGCCCTCGAAGTCGGTGGGGCCGACGGTCTCGAGCTCCTCGGTGAGCTCGTAGGGCGACGACCCACCCTCGACGAGGGCGAGCGTCTTGCCGGCGTGCTCCCGGACATGGGTGTTGGCCGCGAAGTCGACGTTGTCCCAGCCCTCCGAGGGGGAGGGCCCTCCCAGCTGTGCGGCGACGTGACTGGAGCGCACGTAGCGGTTGCGGTACCACTTCGCCTCTCCGTCACCGATGCGCACGCCGTGCACCATGCCGTCGCCGACGAACCAGTGGTGGTCCTCCCCCACCTCCCCGACCGGGTTCGGCCCGATGCGCAGATAGCGACCGTCGAGGTGCTGCGGGAGCCGTCCGGTCACTGGCAGGTCGGTGACCGTGTGCTCCTCTCGCACTGGTGCGAAGTTGTCCTGGAGGTAGCGGTTGGCCATGTCAGTCTCCTATAACGGTGTTATAAGCCTCATGTATAACGCTGTTATGCCACCATGGCAAGCATGACCTCCCCCCCGGAGCAGCCCAGCGACCGTGCCGGCGTACGTCGCCGGCTGGTCGAGGCCGCTGCCCTGCTGCTGCACGAGGAGGGCCCCGATGCCCTGAGCGCACGCCGAATCGCCACGGCTGCGAGCACCTCGACGATGGCGGTCTACACGTACTTCGGCGGGATGCCTGCCCTGGTCAGGGAGATCGTGACCGAAGGGTTCACCCGGCTCAACGAGCACCAGGCCGCGGTCCCCCACACCGATGACCCGGTCGCCGACCTGCTCGACCTGTCCATGGCCTACCGGGACAACGCCCTGCAGAACCCGCACCTCTACGCCGTGATGTTCGGCGCCACGTCGCTCAAGGGCTTCCAGCTGACCGACGCCGACATGGCGATCGGCCTGAGCGCCTTCGCCACGCTCACCGAGTTCGTCAGCTGTGCCATGGAGTCCGGCCCGCTGCGCAAGGACGACCCGGCCCGAGTCGCCGCCCAGGTGTGGACGGCGATGCACGGCTACGTGATGCTCGAGCTCGCGGGCCTGCACCTGCCTGGCGACGACCCGGTGGAGGACGTGATGCGACCGCTGCTCGCCACCCTGCTCACGGGACTTTCGGCCGACGCGGGGAGCCCGACGAGCGGCTGAGTGGTTCGCGCCCCCGGGGCCTCAGTCCCCCACCCGCCCGGTGTCGTAGGCCCACATGGCGATCTCGACCCTGTTGCGGGCGCCGATCTTGGCCAGCAGGCTGGCGACGTGGGTCTTGGCGGTCGTCAGGCCGATGAAGAGATCGGCGGCGATCTCGGCGTTCGTGCGGCCACGGGCGACCAGCGCCAGCACCTCCTCCTCGCGGTCGGTGAGCGGCTCGATCGGTTGGGTACGTCGGCTCGACGGTGCCCTGGCGGCCAGGGAGGACAGCAGCCGCCGGGTGATGTTCGGCGCGATCAGGGCATCGCCGACGGCGGCGGCATGCACGGCCTGGACGAGCAGGTCCGGCCCGGCGTCCTTGAGCAGAAAGCCGCGGGCGCCGGCCCGGAGCGCGCCGTGGACGTACTCGTCGAGGTCGAACGTCGTGATCACCACCACCGCCATCGGGTCCGGGACACCTCGCCCTGCGAGGAGCTCGGTCACCTCGATGCCGTCAAGCCCCGGCATCCGGATGTCCACTAGGCACACGTCGGGGCGGAGCCGACGTGCCAGCTCGACCGCGGCGTGGCCGTCGGCGGCCTGGCCGACGACCTCGATGTCGGGCTGGGCGTCCAGGATCATGGACAGCCCGGTGCGCACCAGATCCTGGTCGTCGGCCACCAGCACGCGCACCGTCATCTGCGCGCCCCCGTCGGCAGCTCGGCCTCGACCGTCCACCCGCCGCCCTCGGGCGACGGCCCGGCACGCAGCGTTCCGCCGAGCAGCTGCACCCGCTCGGTCATCCCGAGCAGTCCGAAGCCGTGGCTCGCCGACCGCAACGGGTTGACCTGGCCGTCGTCGGTCACGCGCAGCCGCAGCCTTCCCGCACCCTGGTCGACCCGGATCTCCACTCGCGAGGCGTTGCGGGCGTGCCGCAGAGCGTTGGTCAGCGACTCTTGCGCCAGCCGATAGACCGCCGCGTCGACCTGGAGCGGAACTCCGTCGAGATCAGCTGGCAGCTGCACGTCGACGACCGGGACCGGGTTGCGACGGGCGAGGGAGACGAGATCGGCGACGCCGGGCTGAGGGGCGAACTCCGCCGGCGCCGTGTCGCGCAGGACCCGGACCGTCGCCCGCATCTCCGCGAGCGTCCGCGACGCCTCGTCTTCGATGACGAGCAGCGCCTCGAGTGCGGCTTCAGGTCGCTGCCCTGCCAGCGTCCGGCCCGCCTGCGCCTGCACCGCGATGGCCGAGACGTGGTGGGCGATCGTGTCGTGCAGCTCGCGCGCGAGGCCGACCCGCTCCTGGTTGCGGATCTGCTCCAGCGCCCGGCGCCAGCTCTCGGCGCGGTAGCGGAACGCGGCTCCGGTCGCCCCCACTGCCGCCAGCAACGCGAACCCACCGATGAGCTCGACCAGCCCGGTGTAGTCGGCAACCGTGCCGACCACTGCAGCGACCAGCACCACCGCCAGCCCGATCACGATCTCGCGCCCCGCACCCCACCGGACCAGCGCGTAGACGAGCACCAGGACGTAGATCATCGTGGTGAGGCCGACACCGGGGACCCCACCCGCCAGGCTCGCCAGCCCCATCACCAGCGCGGCACCGAAGGCCACCACGACGCAGGCCAGCGGGTGCGTACGCCGCCACAGCAGCACCGGCGCCAGCCCAACGGCCACGATCGTCGCGACCGGCCGCCAAGGCACGTCTGCCCGGAAGACCCCTTCGAGCAGCGCCGTCACCATCACCGTGGCGACCAACAGCCAGTCGCGCGACATCCGACCGGGAGCGTCCGCTGCGCGGGGCTCTGCCAGGAGAGAGCGCAGGGCGTTGGTGATCACCCACCCAGCCTAGGGACCCGCGAGGTGTCGGGGACCGGCCGAAAGAACGAGACCCCACCCCTCCCCACGGCGGAGGCGGGTCCGGCCTCGACGCCGATGTGGCCGGGCCGGCGCTCCGCGAGCGTGGAGCGACCGGGCGGACGGGCCGGCCGGCGGAGCAAGGAGCAGACCCATGTCACAGGACCGGCTGTTGCCGAACTGGGACCTGCAGGGCGCGGGCGACAGTCCCCGCGCGCATGAGGAGCGCGACTCCGACCGGCCGGTTCCACCCCGCGCGGGGCGGACGTAGGTCGTGCTGGCTCGAACTCGCTTCGCCGGCAGTACGTGGACCTGTCGGTCAGCGCAGGGCGAACGTGGCGATCACACCGGCATGGTCCGATGGCCAGCGGGGTGTGGTCGCCTGGAACGCAGTGTCGTTCACGACGTCAGCCTCGAGGGTGCGCACCCTCGTCCGCCAGCTCGACCGTTTCAGGATGAGGTCGATGCGTTGGTCCAGCTGTGACGTCGCGTTGCTCAGGGTGCCGTTCTGTCCACTGGTGTAGCCGGGGTCGCCGGCGTTCACCCGCCAGGCGTCGCGAAGCGGCCCACTCAAGATGTCGTAGCTGTCAGTCGTGGTGCCGTCCGCCGCCGAGTTGAAGTCACCCACCGCGATGACCGCGGTCCGAGTGCGGGCTGCCCGGGACAGGAACTCGCGAGCCTGCGCTTCCTGTACTTGCGCGAACTCCGCAACCTCGAGGTGGGTGTTCGCGAACCGGACTCGCTCGCCCCTGTACTTGACCTCGATCGTGACCCAGCCTCGGGCGAAGGAGACCGGCGTGCTGCCAGGCGGTGTGAACATCTGCTGCTCGTCGTACTGGCCACTCCGCGCCCCCCACCAGTGCAGGCCGCGGGTGTCGTTGTTGACCAGGATGACGTCACGGTCCTTCAGCGTCACGACGCAGTCCGTGGCCGTGACACCACATCCCACCTGCGGGGCGACGAGCGGTGCAGGGCCGATGTTCGCGTTGTTCGCAACAGCGGCCACGCTGTAGTCGAGGCCGAGGTCCTTCAGCTCCGCGGTCAGGATCTGCAGGAAGTCCTGGCTCACCGGCGTGGGACCGGCGTGGGTCGGTGTGGCCACCCAGTCCGTCACCTCCTGGAGGCCGATCAGGTCCGGTTGCTCGTCCGCGATCGATCTCGCGATGGCCGCTGCTCTCGTGGGGAAGTCGGTCGCGAGGGCCGTGCCGTAGATCTGCGCGACCGCCGCAACGAACTCTTCAGGAGTGTCGACGGTGGGGGCCAGGGCCGGTGTCAACGGCGAGCCGAGGTAGAGGTTCTGGGTCATCACCGTCAGGCGCGGCCGTTCGGGTCCGCGGCCCGCCTCGGCTGCGGCTGATGCCGTCACGAGTGTCAGGGCCGCTGCGAGGGCGACCAGTCCCATCCGAGCGCGTGTGAACAGTCTCATCGTGCGAACCCTTCTCCCCCGAGCAGCAAAGCACGTCGACGTCCCCAGCGCTACGGGCGAAATCAGGCACCCCGGGCAGGCAATCGGACCGGCCAACGAGGCTGTTGGGTGCGAGACTGGCGCAATGGTTCCCGAGCCTGGCCCGATTGGCGACTGGTTGCACCAGGGCACGAGCGATCCCCGAGAGGTCGCCGACCGCTACGACGAGTGGGCGAAGGGCTACGACGACGACTTGGCCTCGTGGTCCTACCAGGCGCCCACTGCGGTGGCGGAGACCGTGATCTCCCGCCTTCCCCACGCGGAAGCGGTGCTCGACGTCGGATGCGGCACCGGACTCGTCGGCCGAGCCCTTCGGGAACGCGGATTCGCGGGACGGATCCTGGGGCTCGACATCTCCCCAGCGTCAGTCGAGGTGGCTCGGCAGGGCGGTGCCTATGACTCCGTCGCGCACGCAGACCTCCAGCAGCCCCTCCCCTGCGAGATCGACAGCGTGGACGCAGTGGTCTGCGTGGGGGTGATGACCTACCTCCCGGACGTCGAGGCTGTCTGGCTCGAGTTCGCGAGAGTGACCAGGCCTGGAGGAGTCGTCGTCGCGACGCAGCGCGAAGACCTGTGGCACGCCCGCGAGTGCCAAGCCGTGGTCGACCAGATGCAGCACGAGGGCGTGTGGACGCCGCTCGAGATCAGGGGGCCGGCTCCCTATCTGCCCCAGGGCTACGGGGGTATGCCGGAGGTCGACTGCTACTACCTGACCGCCCTCGTCAGCTGACCCGGCGGCGCACCGGCGCACTGCGGCAAGGGAGGGCCTACAGGTTCTCGAAGGGGTCGACCTCACCAGCGCGGCGTACGATGGGTGCACATCCCTTGAGGATGGGTTGATCATGTGGTGGTTGCTCTGGCTGGTGCTGGCCGTCGTCCTCGGCGTAGCTGAGTTCTTCACGCTCACGCTGGCGCTCGGCCTGCTCGCGGCCGCCGCCCTGGTCGCCTCGATCGCTGCCGGCATCGGGGCCTCGGTCCCCATCCAGCTGCTCGCCTTCGCCGTCACCGGCGGTGTCGGCCTCGTGGCGGTCCGCCCGGTGGCGAAGCGGCACCTGGCGCTCCCGCCGACCTCCCGTGACGGGAGCGACGCCCTGGTCGGCCGGTCGGCGCTGGTCACGCGCGAGGTCAACGCCTCCGGTGGGTTGGTGATCCTCTCCGGTGAGGACTGGTCGGCACGGCCCTACGACGAGGACCTCGTGATCCCGGCGGGCGTGCGGGTCGACGTACTCCAGATCCAAGGTGCCACCGCGCTGGTGCACCCGCGTGAACCACTGCCAGACCCCCGACCCGTGGAAGGGTGAGCACGATGGAACTGTTGGTGCCGATCATCGTCCTGGCGGTCCTGGTCGCCTTCGCCGTGGGTGCGGCGATCCGGATCGTCCCGCAGGCCAGGCGATACAACATCGAGAGGTTCGGTCGCTATCAAAGAACCCTGCAGCCCGGACTGAACCTGCTGATCCCGCTGGTCGACCGGGTGAACACGAAGCTCGACGTCCGTGAGCAGGTCTACTCCTCGGACCCGAAGCCGGTGATCACTGCGGACAACCTGGTGGTTGCCATCGACACCGTCCTCTACTACCAGATCACCGAACCGCGCGCGGCGGCATACGAGGTGGCCGACTACTTGAAGGCCATCGACCAGCTCACCGTGACCACCCTGCGGAACCTGATCGGATCGATGGACCTCGAGCGCACCCTCACGTCGCGGGAGACCATCAACACCCGGCTGCGCGAGGTGCTCGACGCCGCCACCGGCAAATGGGGTATCCGGGTGAACCGGGTGGAGATCAAGGCGATCGACCCGCCGATCTCGATCAAGGAGGCGATGGAGAAACAGATGCGGGCCGAGCGGGACAAGCGGGCCGCGATCCTGCACGCCGAAGGGGAGCGGCAGTCCCTGATCCTGACCGCAGAAGGCACGCGCAGCAAGCAGATCCTCGAGGCGGAGGGCCGCCAGCAGGCGATGATCCTGGAGGCCGACGGCGAGGCAAAGGCGCTGGAGCGGGTGTTCCGAGCGGTGCATGCCAACGACGCCGACCCCAAGGTGCTGGCCTACAAGTACCTCGAGATGCTCCCCCGCCTCGCCGCGAACGGGAACGGCTACTTCGTGATCCCCGGCGAGCTGACCGAGGCCGTGAAGACCGTGACCTCGGCCTTCGCGGCGGACCATGTCGCGAAGGTGTCGGGTGGCCAGCCCCCAGCCATCCCGACCCAGGCGATCGATCCGGTGGCGCGCCCGCAGGCGGTTGATGCGGCTGCCCGCGCCGCGGCGAACGAGGCGCGGGCGGAGTGGCCAGCTCGATAACGGGAGCAGACGGGAGGACCAACCGCAGAGCCCGCAGTCTCGGCTACTTTGTCTGCATGGAGACGGTCGTCGTCACCGGATGTTCCACCGGCATCGGACTGGCGATTTGCCAGCTGCTTGCGCAGCGGGGGCATCGCGTTGTCGCTGGTGTGCGCAGCAGCGTCGATGCTGATCGGCTCCGGTCGCTTGCGCCCACCCGGATCGAGCCCGTGCACCTCGATGTGACCTCGGACGAGGACGTCCAGTCCCTCGCGCACCACCTGGCTGACGGACGTCGCGTCGCCGCCCTGGTCAACAATGCGGGAATCGCCATCCCCGGACCTGTTGAGCTGCTGACCACCGACCAGTGGCGGCGCCAGTTCGAGGTCAACGTCTTCGGCACCGTCGCGGTCACCCGCGCGCTGCTGCCACGTCTGCTGGAGAGCCGCGGCCGAATCGTCAACCTCAGCTCCATCTCCGGATTCGTCGCCCCGCCGATGCTCGCGCCCTACACCGCTTCCAAGCACGCCCTGGAGGCGCTCTCTGACGCGCTCCGGCGCGAGCTGAGGCCCACCGGTGTTCAGGTGGTCGTGGTGCAACCGGGTGACGTGGTGACCCCGATCTGGACCAAGGGCAGGACCGATGCCGACAGACTCGTCGACGAAGCGCCGCCCGAGGTCCGGGCACGGTACGCCGACCTGGTCGGGGCCGTGCGGGCGCGCTCGGAGACCGCGCTACGCACCGGCATGCCCCCCGAAGAGGTCGCAGCCGTGGTGCACGAAGCGCTCACCGCCGACCGACCCCGCACTCGCTACCAAGTGGGCCGAGAAGCGAAGGTGCTGGCCCGGTTGCGGCGCGTGCTGCCTGACCGGATCATGGATGCGGCCGTGCGGCGGGCGCTCCGCTGACGCTCATCGCCGCACAGCCCGCCTGGAGGCGCAAGGAAGGACGCACGCGCCGAACGACGTCGGTTCGCGGAGCGCCTGCCATGGGCGGTGGCCGCCACCCGGAACAAGAGCAACACCCTGGCCATCGGGTTGCTCAACTTCTTCGTCGGCTGGACCGTGCTCGGGTGGATTGCCGCACTGGTGATGGCCTGCTCGCACGAGGGCGGCGTCCAGGTGAACAACATCGCCTACGCGGTCGCGCCGGCGATGCCGGCGCAGGCGACCCCTCAGGGACCTCCGGCTGCAGGTTGGTACCCGGAGGGCGTGGGTCAGCGCTATTGGGACGGAATGCGGTGGACGGAGCACACGGCACCCTGAGCTCGGGAACCGTTGTCGACAGGACGTGTTTCGCGCGTCCGACAGGCCGTGGAATGCCGCGACCACCGGCAGCAAGCAGATGACTCACGGGCCGGCGCACGGCGTTTGACTGTCACCGACGCCGGTCATGATGGAGCGATGACGACCTATTCCGACACGAACGAGTTCGAAGGCGCGAGCTTCGTCAAGACGAGCTTCAAGGGCGCCGCCCTGCGCTTCTCCGATGTCAGCGGGGTGACGATGCGCAGCGTCGATGTGGGCGGACTCGACATCGACAGCCACGACCTGTTCTTCGGCAGCCTCTTCGTCAACGGGGTCGACGTGGTGCCGCTCGTGGACGCTGAGCTCAACCGTCAGTTCCCGGGCCGCGAGCTGCAGAAGGCGCAGACGCCCGACGGCCTGCGTGCAGGCTGGATCGCGGTGCAGTCCGCCTGGCAGACGACGGTGGCCAGCACCCCGCTGGACCTGGTCAACGCCCATGTCGAGCACGAGTGGTCCCTGGCCCAGACCTTGCGGCACCTCATCCTGGCGACCGATACCTGGCTCCGCGGTGGGATCCTGCGGGTGCAGCAGCCGTTCCACGAGATCGGCCAGATCTTCACCGGTGCCGAGGAGGCGGGCTTCGACATGTCGATCTTCCGCGTGGACCCGCCGGACTACGAGGAGATCCTCGCGGTGCGGGACGAGCGACAGCGGCTGGTGACCGACTTCCTGGCCACGGCCACGCCGGAACTGCTCGCGGAGGAGCGCGAGAACCCGTGGGGCAACGGTGACTGGCATCCAAGCGTCGGTGACTGCGTGCGCGTGATCCTGGAGGAGGAGTGGGCGCACCTGCGCTACATCCGACGGGATCTGGCTCGGATGAGTTGAGCCTGAAGGCTGCCTGGCTCCGCTTGGGCCGATGGAGCGGACGCGAGGATTTGAACCTCGACTCCTTCCCTGGAAGGGAAGCGTGCTGCAACTACACCACGTCCGCGAAGCCAGCCCCTGACGGGCCTGGCACGTCCGTAGTATGAACCACCTCCCGGCCTGTCCGGGCGCGAGGGTGCGGCTCCCGCTCAGAGCCCTGCGCTACATGAAGCGTCGCGAGCGCGGCCGGTCGATCCGTCAACGATCCCGGTGGCCGAGGTGTCAGACGGCCTTCGACAGGGCATAGCGGTCGAAGGCCTCGCGCCACGCGCGCGCGATGACCCGGTTCATGGTGTGGTGGATCAGGAACATCGCGATCTTGTCCCGAGGGCGAACGGGGTGCGTGTTCCACTCGACGTGGACCTGGCTGCCTCCCTGATCGCCGGGTTCGATGCGCACGTGTCCGGCGCCGCCGTCTCCGTGGTTGGTCTCCAACTCCGTCCACCGGATCAGCCTCGGGTCGGACCAGTCGTAGTGGAGGACCACCCAGAACGGCACCCGCGGCGATCCTTCCCGGGCCACTGCCCAGGTGTCACCGAGCTCGCGGAGCTCGTAGACCTCGGGGTCGAGCGTCTTGTGCCAGGTCTCGAGCCGATCCGTGAAGTCGGTCATGGCCCGCAGGACCTGCTCCGGCGATGCCTTCGTGGTCAGGTCGAACCGCATGCGACTCACCCACCCGCGAGGGAGACACCGTGGCGCTGGGTCACCGACATGATCGCCGCCAACGATTCCTCGACGGGCTGGTCGACAGGCACGGAACCGGCGAAGTCGGCGAAGAAGCGACCGGCGCCGTCGCCGGAGGTGATCGCGACGAACCGGGCCGAGCCACCGACGACCTCGAAGGTGCTCGGGGTGCCCGCGGGGAACACCACGACGCCGCCGGGCTGGACGTCGTACGACGTGCCGGCGACGAGGGCCCTGACCTGTCCCTCGACCAGGTAGAGCACCCCGCTCCACGGCGAGACGTGTGGTGGCGCCATCGGGGCTGCGGGGGCGACCACCTCGAAGACCTCGAAGGACCCCGCAGAGTCCTGGACAGCGGCCTTCGCGACGTGGTCGCCGTCGATCATCGGATAGTGCCGGCCTTCTCCGGGCGGGACATGGATGGTGGTCATGGCTCCTCCTCTGCGGGGTGTTCCCCGGTGGGAACAGTCTCCCGCCGATGAAGCAGCCCGGGAGCGAGTAGTGCGCTACTCGACTTTGAGGATGTGGGCCAGCGCGCTGCGCTCTGAGACGCCGAGCTTGAGTCCGGCCCGGTAGAGGTGACCCTCGACGGTGCGTACCGAGACCGTCAGCCGCTCGGCGATGACCATGTTGGACAGCCCGCGCGCGGCGAGCGCGACGATCTCGCGCTCGCGAGCGGTCAGGGGCAGTGGTTGGACCGCGATCGCCAGCGCCGGGGTGCGGGCGCCGGACCTGGCCGTCAGGCTCTGGGCGAGGGCCGCGGCGGTGAGAGCGGATCCCTGTCGTCCCCGACGACGGTGCACGTCGGCCGCCTGGGCGGCTGCGTCCCCGGCAGCGACGAGGTCGCCCAGGCGGCTCCAGGACTCGGCGGCCCCGAGGAGGCTCTCGGCGTCCGAGTCTGCCAAGGCCCTCGCATGGGTGCCGGCGACCAGGGCGCGTGGGCTGAGCTCGGCGAGGGAGGTGAGCCGCGGCATCGCGGACGCCGCGTCGCCGAACTGGACCACGGTCTGCCACGCGAGCACCTCGTAGGCGGGTGCGCCAAGCTTTCGGGCTACCTCGGCCGCGGCAGCGGCATGGCCCAGGGCCTCGCTCGTCGATCCCTCGGCGGCAGCCCCCCACGCTTGGGCGAGGAGGTCGTCGGGAGCCAGGAGGAGGTACGCCGGGTGCTGACCAGCCCGGATGCCGGAGAGCAGCGGCCCTGCCAGCTCGACCTCTCCGCTCTGCCCCAGGACCATGGCCAGCAGCGTCCGGCAGCGGAACCGGAACTCGTGCTTCGAGTCCGCCAGCCCCGCCCACGCCTCGCGCAGCAGGACCAGAGCCTCGGTGACCCGACCACAGGCGATGGCAGCGTGCCCGGCGACGACCAACCCCATCAGCCGCGCGGGGCCGGGCAGGTCGCCCGAGGCGGCCAGCATCCTTCGAGCCTGGTCGTCCCCCAGGCCAGGTGTCCCGGCCAGGCGGTGCCCGAGCACCTGCAAGTCAGCGAGACCGAAGCCGGGGATCACCGCGGGGACCCGGTCAGCAGTCAGCCCTCCGACGATCGCGGCCTCGTCGAGCAGGTCGTGCTCGCCCGTCAGTGCCGCCGCCGCTGACACCGCAGACGCGACCAGGATTCTGGCCAGGTCGTCAGGAAGGTCACTGCGGAGAAGCCGGGGACCTCTGGCCAGCACGGAGGACAGATCGCCAGCGGCCACAGACACCGCGAGCGACATCGCCGCGACGTGGAGCGGGAGCGCGCCGGTGGCCTCCGCCGCCGCCAGGGCCTCCCGGGCCAGGTCGGAACGCGCCATCGTGAAGAGCTGGTTGCCAGTGCGGTGGACGTGAGCCATCGTGCGAAGGGCTGCGTCGGGAGCGGTCGCGATGATGCCCTGCTGGATAGCCTCCGCCTCGTCCCCGCGGCTGAGCCACGACAGCGTCGCAGCGTGCACCAGCCGAGCGCCCGGCGCACCGGTGGCAGCCGCGGCCCGCGCCAGCCGCTCAGCCAGCGGGAGGTCGAACATGCGGGTCGCCGCCTCGGCCGCCTGCAGGAACAGCGCGGGGTCCGCAGGGAGGTCCGAGTCGAGCGTCAGCACGGCCCGAGGGATCGGGTCGGGACGAGGCTCGAGGGTCAGGGCCACCTGGCCGCACAGGCGGCGGGCGCGCAGGGTGCCCATGGCAGCGCGGCGCACCTCGCCGTACAACGGGTGCGCCAGCCGAACGAGGGTCCCGTCGGTGCGCACCAGACCACGTCGCTCGGCCTCCTCGAGGTCGGCTGGCGAGGCCAGCTCCGACAACGTCGAGACCGCGATCGGCTGGCCGAGGGTCACGAGGTCGACCACGTCCTGGACGCCCGCCGCGAGGCCGCCGATCTCCCGCTCCAGAAGGGTCGCCAGCTCCGGCGAGATCGAAGGAGCGCTGGTCCACCGCCAGATCCCGGACGCCCGGGTGAACCGCCGCGACGACACCTCGCCGGCGAGCAGGTGTCGAAGGAACAGCGGACTTCCTTGCGTCAGCGTCCACAACCTGTGCGCGGACGCTGAGTCGACCGGCCCACCGAGCACCCGAGCGACAAGACTGGTAGTGGCAGCGGCATCCAGCGGGGTCAGGTCCAACCGTGGCAGCAGGTCGTCCTTCCACATAGCCGTCACGAGGTCGGGGACCGGCTCCCCGGTCCGCAGCGTGACCAGGACCGGTGCCAGCCGACGCACCACCGCGCGGTGGAGCACGATCGCAGAGTGATCGTCCAGCAGGTGCGCGTCATCGACGGCCAGCACCAGCGGCTGACTGTGCCCGAGCTGGTCCAGCACCCGACCGATGGACTCCGCGGCGTCACCGGCGGGCACGTCGAGCAGACCGACGAAGGCACCGAGCGGCAGCGGACGGGCCGCCGCACTGCCGTGGGCCCAGCAGGTGGTGACACCCATGCCGTCCAGGGTGCGCAACGCCTCGCGCGCGAGCCGGGTCTTGCCCACCCCGCCAGGGCCTGCGACGACGACCCCGGCCGCACCGGGCCGGATCGAAGCCGCGACCTCGCGAAGCTCCTCGTCCCTCCCGGTCAGCGGCCACGCCCGCTCCATGACCGTCAGCGTAGCCGCCCGATCACCGGCCTCGCCATCGCGCGATCGCAGGACCAGACGACCCCTACCTGCGCCGGTAGGTGACCTTCACCCGCCCGGACCGGAACACCTTGATCACCCCGTTCTCGAAGCGGGCGTGGGTGCCCCTCTTGAACCGGGTCGGCGCTGTGCGAGGGAAGCCGAGCCGCGAGCGCGCGGCGCCGCGTCGTAGGTAGCCCTTGAGCACCTTTCCGTGCAGCTCGAACGCACCCACGCCGTACTTCGCGTAGATGCGACCCTTCTGGAATTGGCGCGCACGGCCGCCCGCCACGGAGTACTCCGCACCCCGGGGCCCACCGAGGACCGACCCATAGCCGCCGATCGCCTTCCATCGCAGCGTGATCGCGGTGTCCCGCCGGGTCTGGGCGCCGTTCTGAATGCTGCGCGACAGTGCGCGGACGGCCGGAAGCTTCGCGTAGAGGTAGCGACCTGGGCAGGCGGTCTGGCCGACGTCCCGGTGCCCGTTGATGGCCGCCAGCCACCGGTTCTTGACATACACGCGCGGCGCGTTGGCCGCGAATGTTGTAGAGGGAGAGCTTCCAGGCGAACAAGCCGCGCATAGGCGTTCAGCACGTCCTGGGGCGGGTTCGCGATGTCGAAGTTGCCGATCGCCGACATTGCGAAGGAGTACTCGTTGTAGCCCAACGTGTGGGCCCCGACGACCGGACTGCCGACACCGCCGTAGCGGCCTTCCCAGATGCGGCCGAACCGGTCGACGAGGTAGTTGTAGCCGATGTCGCGCCAGCCGCGGGACTGCGTGTGGTAGGCGTAGATCCCTCTCAGCAGCGCCGGCACCTGGGCCGAGGAGTAGGAGTTCGCGTTCACCGTGTGGTGGATGAACCCGGCCTTCACCGTTCCCATGGCCGGCCGCGACTGCTCGCGCAGCCGCTCGTTCGCCCCCCACTGGGCACGCGAGTAGATGTAGGGCTTCGCAGCGACCTTCATCGCACTCAGCGCCACCGTGTCCGCCGCGTCGCCCGCACCAGCGGCCTGGGGTGCCGCACCGGACGCGGGGTCTCGCGGCCCGGTCGGGCGCGGGCAGCGTCGAGGTGTCGATCGCGGGAGCCGCCTTGGTCATCGTCCCGGTGCCCGGGTCGATCACGGCCAGCTTCAGGTCGGGAGGGGTGGACCCGTCACTGGTCTCCGCCTGCATCTGCACCCGGTCGACATCGCCGATGACGAGGGCGTCGGTCCCCGGGCGCTCGTCCCGGGCCCCCTGCTCGGCCGACCCGCCGTCCGGGCCGTGCTCGTCGTGGTACTCCGCGTCCATCCAGTCCGACCAGGTGCCGTCCTTCTCGGTGCGCACCTGCACCGCGACGCTGTCGTCGGCGTACTCGACGCCGCGCTTCCAGGTCACCCCGACGGTGGCGTAGCCACGAACCGGCTGCGGGTCCGAGAGAGCCACCACGCGCTTCGGGCTCGATGCCTGCTTCGGTGTGGGAGTCGGGGTCGTGCTGGGTGTCTCGTCGGAGATGCCAGTCACCCGGACCTCCCGGACCCGCGGAGTCACCGGAGCAGCGTCGACCGCGGTCTTCCTCGGTCTCTCGGCACGCTTCGTCAGGGCGTCCTGCTGCGGGACCACCGTGTGAGCCATGTCCTGAGCGTCGGCGACGCTGCCGGGCTGCGGAACGACGTCGAGAGTCTTCACCCCGGCAGCGGACACACCGACAGCGAGGACGACAGCCGCGACCAGGGATCGCTGGCACAACGTGACGTAGCGGGCACGGCTGAATCGCAAAGTAGGAGCTCCACGTGAGGGGGAAGTTGTTCACACGAGCACCAAGGTTCACACCCGTCACACGGGTTTGGAAAGGGAAGAGCTTGAATTACAAAGGTGTATCTCACGAACTACACAGTTGTGATCACGAGGAACAGCAACTGCTGAACCGCGCCTTCCTCAGAGCTCCGACTGCACGCCGGCGAGCAGCTGGCGGGCCATCACGATGCGCTGCACCTGGTTGGTGCCCTCGTAGATCTGGGTGATCTTGGCGTCGCGCATCATCCGCTCGACCGGGTAGTCGCGGGTGTAGCCGTAGCCACCGAGCACCTGCACCGCGTTGGTGGTGACCTCCATCGCCACGTCGGAGGCGAAGCACTTCGCGGCCGCGCCGAAGAAGGTCAGGTCTGCGTCCCCACGCTCGGACCGACCGGCGGCGGCGTAGGTGATCTGTCGAGCGGCCTCCACCTTCATGCCCATGTCGGCCAGCATGAACTGCAGCCCCTGGAACTCCGCGATCGCCTTGCCGAACTGCTGGCGCTCCTTGGCATAACCCAGCGCGTAGTCCAGCGCACCCTGCGCGACCCCGACCGCCTGCGCGGCGATGGTGACGCGGGTGTGGTCGAGGGTCTTCATCGCGGTGGCGAACCCGGTGCCCTCAGCGCCGATCATCCGGTCCGCCGGGATCCGGACGTTGTCGAGATAGACCTCACGGGTCGGCGAGCCCTTGATGCCGAGCTTGTTCTCCTTCGCACCGAACGAGACACCTTCGTCGGACTTCTCCACCACGAACGCAGAGACACCCTTGGACCGTGCCTCGGGGTCGGTCACCGCCATCACGGTGTAGTACTCCGACTCCCCCGCGTTGGTGATCCAGCGCTTCACGCCGTTGAGCACCCAGTGGTCCCCATCCTTGACCGCCTTGCACTTCATGTTCAGTGCATCGGAACCGGCGTCGGGCTCGGAGAGGCAGTAGGAGAAGCCGCCCTCACCGGCTGCGAGCTTGGTCAGGTACTTCTTCTTCAGCTCCTCCGACCCGGAGATCTGCACCGGGAGCGAGCCGAGCTTGTTCACCGCCGGGATCAACGAGGAGCTCACGCACGCGCGGGCCACCTCCTCGATCACGATCACCGTGGCCAGTGCGTCGGCCCCGGCGCCGCCGTACTCCTCCGGCACGTGCGGAGCGTGGAAGTCCGCCGCCAACAGCGCCTTCGCGGCCTCCTCCGGGTAGCGGGCCTCCTCGTCGACCGCCGCAGCGAACGGCGCGATCTTGGCGTCGGCGACAGCCCGGACCGCCTCCCGGATCGCCTGGTGCTCCTCGGACAGCGCGTACAGCGGAAAGTCAGTCATGCTCTGAGCCTAAATCGTCTAGGTGGAGGCGCGACCCGAGGGCGTCACGATGCCTGCCTGACGTGCTCCGTCGACGGTCTCCCGAAGGGTGTCCATCACGTCGTGTCGGGGAGACCAGCCGAGCACCTCCCGGGCCCTGGAGGTGTCCATCACCACTGAGACCCGCGCCGTCTGGATCCAGGCCGTCTGGGACGGCATCGCGGGCAGGCGCTTGACCAGCTCGGCGGTCACGTCAACCGCGATCTCCGGCACCGTGATGCAGCGCCAGCCCAGCTCGCGCGCGAGGTCGCTCATCGTGAACTCGCCCTGGGCGGCCAGGTTGTAGTAGCCCGGGGCGCCCTTGCCCTCGACCGCCATCACCAGTGCATCTGCGACGTCGTCAGCGTGCACCAGCTGCAGCGGGGTGCCTGGGTCCAGGATCACCGGGCCGGGCTGGGGCAGCATGTCGACCAGGTTGCGCAGCACACCGGGAAGCGCAGCGGGGGTGCCGATGTAGGGCACGTTCGTCACCAGGGCCGGCGACTCGGGTCCGCCCACGACCGAGGGGCGGAACACGTAGGCCTCCACCGGACTGCCGGCAAGCGCCTCGAGCAGCGTCGCCTCCAGCTCCGCCTTCTGTGCCGAGTAGTAGAAGTCCTCCGTGCCCGCGGGGCCGAGGTCCTCGTGGAGCGGGAGCGGGTTCGACTCGTGGAAGCCGTACGCCGCCACCGAGGAGGTGTAGACGAGGCGCTTCGCGCCCGAGACAGCGGTCGCCTCGAAGACGTTGCGCGACCCGGTGAGGTTGATCTCACGACTCTGCTTCGGGTCGCCGAAGATCAGGAAGGCCAGGTGCACCACCACGTCGGCCCCCTCCACCAACCGGTCGATGGCCGCGCGGTCGAGCACGTCGCCCTGCACGTAGGTGGTCTTGGTCAGCCCCTGTGCCTGCGGGTCGAACGGCCGCCGGGCCATGCCACGAACCTCGGCGACCATGTCGGAGTCCTCCAGCGCGCGCAGGAACGCGATGCCGATCTCGCCGGTCGGCCCCGTGACGGCCACGGTCAGTCCGGATGCTTCGGCTCCGGGCTGGCTGGTCTCGGGCACAGGACGCTCCTCGATGTCGGGTCGGTCCGGCCAACCTAGCCTCAGTCGGACGGCGCATGAGGCCGCGCAGTAGTTTTGGGGCATGACTGACTGGCAGAGCCTCGAATCGGTCGACTTCATGCTCGACGAGTGCACGACCTGGGCCGTGGTCGGCCTGTCCGGCAACACCAGCCGGACGGCGTACCGCATCGCCGCGCTGCTCAAGTCACGTGGCAAGAAGATCGTGCCGATCCACCCGGACGCTCCGACCGTGCTGGGCGAGCAGGGCTACGCGACGCTGGCGGACGTGCCGTTCGACATCGACGTCGTCGACGTGTTCCGCCGCTCCGGCGCCGCGGGCCAGTTCGCGGACGAGGCGGTGGCCGTCGGGGCCAAGGGTGTGTGGCTCCAGCTCGGCGTGATCGACGAGCGCGCGTTCGACCGCACCATCGCCGCCGGCCTGCCGATGGTGATGGACACTTGTCCGGCGATCGAGTGGCGCCGACGTGGTTGACGTGCCGGGCAGCGTCCCGGCGTGGTGAGACCACCGGACGCCGCGCCGGGGAGCGACCTCGTGCTGCGCTCGGGCCCGGGCATCCCGGACGGGCTGACGGTCCCGGCGGCCGAGATCGCTGAACAGTTCTCGAAGTCCTCGGGACCCGGTGGCCAGTCGGTGAACACCACCGACAGCCGGGTGGAGCTGGTCTTCGTCGTGTCGACCTCGGCCGCGCTCACGGACTCCATGCGTGAGCGAGCACTGCGCAACATCGGGTCCGACCGCATCGCGATCACGGCTTCGGAGCACCGTTCGCAGCACCGGAACCGGGTCGCGGCGCGTCAGCGGCTGGCCGACCAGCTGCGCACTGCCCTGGCGCCGCCACCGCTGCGCCGCGTCCCGACCAAGCCGACCAGGGGCTCACAACGACGCCGGATCGAGGGCAAGAAGCGCCGGGCACAGATCAAGTCGATGCGCGGACGCGTCCGCGACCACTGATCCGGCTATTCCACGGTCAGGATCCGCGCGCCGCTGCCCTCTTCGGCCAGGTGGTCCTCGACGTTGCGCAGGGCACACGACCGCAACGACAGGCAGCCGCACCCGATGCACTCGTCAAGGGTGTCCCGCAGCTTCTGCAGCTGCGAGATCCGGTGGTCGAGGTCGGTGCGCCAGCTGCGGGAGAGGCGGGTCCAGTCCCGTTTCGTCGGCGTCCTCCCGGCAGGGAGGGTCCGGAGCGCGCCACGAATCTCCGCCAGCGGCACACCGACCCGTTGCGACGTACGGATGAACGCGACGCGGCGCAGCACGTCCCGGGTGTATCGCCGCTGGTTGCCGGTCGTGCGCCGACTCTCGATCAGCCCCTCGCGCTCGTAGAAGTGCAGCGCCGAGATCGCCACCCCCGATCGCTTGGAGAGCTCACCCGGTGTCAGTAGCCGTGTCGTGTCCATTTGACCTCAACCATAGTTGAGGTTGTTGGCTGGTCAGCATGACGATGACCACCCCGGCTCGGCAGCCGGCGCGCGCACTGGACCACGAGCACCGGTCGATCACCCTCGGCCTGCTGGCCCTCGTGACGATGTTCGCGTTCGAGGCAGTGGCGGTCAGCCTGGCGATGCCCAGCGTCGCCGGAGAGCTGAACGGCGAGACGCTCTACCCGATCGCGGTGGTCGGCCTGCTCACCGCGGCCATCGTCGGGATGGTCGTCGGCGGGATCTGGAGCGACGCACACGGCCCCGGTCTGCCCATCACGCTGGGCGGTCTCGGGTTCGTGGCCGGGCTGCTCGTCTCGGGATTCGCGAGCACGATGGAGATCTTCGTCGCGGGCCGCTTGCTCCAGGGGCTGGGCTCTGGCGCGGCCCTGACCGCGATGTACGTCGCCGTGGCCGACGCCTTTCCCGCGCACCTGCGGACCCGGGTGTTCTCGCTGTTCGCGACCGCGTGGGTGGTGCCGTCGATCGCCGGCCCCTTCGTCGCGGGCGCGCTCGTCGACGTCTTCGGGTGGCGCTCGGTGTTCCTCGTCGTGGCGGGCTTCGCCGCCGTGAGCACCTTCGTGGTCCGGGCCGGAATGGGCGGGCACCTGGTGGTGCGAACCGCCCCGGTGGTGTGGGGCCGCCGTCCGGCATACGCCGTGGCCGCTGCGCTGGGCGTCCTCGCGCTGCACCTCGCCGGGCACCTCGCCGGGCACGGCACCGGCCTTCAGGCCGCGCTGCTCCTCGCCGGCGGCCTCGTGGTCGTCGCGGTCTCGATGGGGGCCCTCCTGCCACGAGGTACGGCGCGTGGCGAACCCGGTCTCCCCGCGGTCGTCGCTGCCCGTGGCGTCTTCGGTGGCGCGTTCGCATGTGTTGAGATGTTCCTGCCGCTCGTCCTCCAGGGTGAGAGCGGGCTGAGCCCGACCGTGACCGGTCTGGTGATGATGGTCGGTGCGCTCGGCTGGACCGCCGGATCGTCGTACGCCGGGAAGCACGGCCGCCCGGAGAACTTCGACGGCCTCCTTCGTGCAGGAGCACTGATCCTGCTCGGTGGCGCCGTGGTGACGATGGCCCTGGTGCCGATCGACCACCTGCCCGTCGCGGCCGCTGTCGTCGCCACGCTCGGATTCACCGTGATGGCCGTCGGGATGGGCCTGGCCACGCCGCTGATGTCGACGCTGGCGCTGGACCTCTCCCCGGCCGGTCGTCAGGGCGAGAGCGGTGCGGCGATCCAGATGAGCGACGCGCTCGGGCAGAGCGTCGCGGCCGGTCTGGTCGGTGCGGTCTTCGCCCGGTGGTTCCTTCTCGACCAGAGCACGTCCTACCTCGCAGGATTCGGACTCGCCGTGCTGCTCGCGGGCCTGGCGATCGCGTTCACCCGGCGCTGCATGACGGCTCACCAGGGCTGACCGAACGGCACCTTCTTCGCCTTCGGCGGACCTTCCAGGGTCGAGCGCTGCTCGAAGTCGCCGCTCTTGAGACCCTTGAGCACCGCGCTCTGCAGCTGCCGCCGGGTCTGCTTCGGGTCCGCGGCCAGGGCCTTGAGGAAGAGATGGGTGAACGCCCCGTTGGCGCGGTTGTCGAAGTCCGCATCGGCGGCGGTCTGCTCGGGCCGGCAGGCGGCGTAGAGCACCGGCTTGGCGCTGCCCCCCCTCGTCCTCGTCAGCTCCACCAGCGGCTGCCGGTCGACAGTGCGCGTGGACGTCTCGCGGATCGATCGAGCCCGCTTGAGTCCCTTGGGCGTGGGTGGTGGCAGGAACCGTGGACGCCGGCCCAGCAGCATCGCCTGCTGGATGTCGTCGAGGTCCTTCAAGCCGCTTCCGCTGTGACAGGTGTCCAGCAGCACCTCGAGCAGGACCCCCTGGGGCACGGTCTCGAAGAGGCACCGCAGCTCGTCGTCGACGATCAGGGTCTTGCGGTCCCAGTCGTCCCCGCCCTGCTTCAGGTCGTAGCAGGCGAACGCCTCGTCGAGCGCGTCCTCCTCGTCCTGGCTGCCCGCCTCGGTGGGCACCTGCGTGCCGTGGCTGGAGAAGGTGAACACGACGTGGTCGCCGGGCTTGGCCCTGCCCACCATGGTCGTGAGGGCCGCCATCACCTTCTTCTTCGTCGCCTCACGATCCCTCAGCACCGTGGTGTTGCGAGTCGTGAACCCGAACTGCTTCAACGCCTTGGAGAGGTCCTCGGCGTCGTTGACGCAACCGCTCAACCAGCTGCTCCTCGGCAGTGTCTTGAACTCGTTGATCCCGACGCAGAGCGCGTAGCGAGCCATGGGTGGTGGTCCTTCCTTCTCGTGACGGTTGGTCGTGACGGTTGGTGATGACGGTTGGCCGGCTGGGCTTCAGGACCTGACGAGGACGGCGTCGGGACGGGCGTAGACGACGAAGGACAACCAGGTGCCGTCCCCGGCCCTGCGGGTCGCCTCCCGGGCTCGGGCGCTGGCCAACCCCATCGGCGTACCGGCCAGCAGCTCCTCGTAGAGCTTCTCCACGAACCGGCGCGAGGGCTCCTGCTGCACCGACCACAGACAGGACACGAAGGCCGAGGCACCGGCATCGAGGAAGGCCTGCGCGAAACCACCCACGGTGCTGAGCAGCTCACCGGCACGACCGACCTGGCACGCGTTGAGCACGACGAGCGGCCCGACCTGGCCGTTCTGAGTCCAGGTCGCGTTCTCGCTGACCGTCGTGGCGCCGAGGTACTGCGCCTCCACCGTGCCGCCACGCTTGCGTCCCTGGAGCAGCAGCTTCGCGTCGAGGATGTCGTCCGGGTCGGCGGCCCCGTGGCCGGAGAAGTGCAGCAGGTCGAACTTGCCGGTGCGCAGCAGGGCTCGCACCCCTGCTGGAGTGGCGGTGACCGGTGTGGCCCCGAACTGCTCCTCGAGGAACAGCCGCTCCTGAACCGGCTCGCGCAGCACGAAGCGCGGGTCGCGGTACTCCGGGCACAGCGACCTGGCGTGTCCCTGGCGAACGCGCATCTCCCGCGGCGGGAAGCTGCCGAGCTGCCAGCGCACCAGCCCGCTCTGCGCGAGGAAGCGCGGCCTCTCGGGCCGCGGCCCGGTCGCCGGCTTGAGGTGCACCAGCTCCCAGGGAACGAACGGCTCGTCGGCATAGATGATGAGGTCCTTGATCTTCGAGCGGTGCTTCCACAGATGGGCCTGCATCGCCTCCGGGAACAGCTCGTCGAACATCTTGGCGCCGATGTCCTGCAGCTTGCGTTCGCGCTCGCGCGGGTCCTCCCCGGTGTCCTTCCAGACGTCGGCCACATCGTCGAGGATCTTCCCGATCCGGCGGACCCGGTCCTTGATCGGCCTGGACTCGAAGATGAGGGCCGGCTCCCCGGGCACCAGCCGAACGGCGTACTGATAGATCACCGAACCGCTCGGCAGCTCACGCTCGACGATGTCGATGCAGGGCAGCCCTTCCAGCTCCGGTGCGTCGATCCCGGGGTGCGCGCTGGCCATCACCGAGCCGCCCGTCGGCAGCGCGGCGGCTGCATCCTTGCTCACCGCACTGGCCTGGAGGCGGAGGGTCGCGATCGGGATCCGGCCCTGGCGCACGACGACCATGACCACGACCGGGCCGGCCGAGAGGGACTGAGCGCGGAACTCGAGCTCGCTGACGCCGCCGCCGGGTGGAAGGGCGAACACGTCGCTGTCGAGGCCGAGGACCTTCGCGTTGGCCTTCCCGATGACCTGCACACTGACCGGTCGCGCGGCATCGACGGTCACGTCGCTCCCGGCGTGAGCCGCTCCGGGGGTCGCCTCGATGGTCCGGCGTGAGAGCCGCACCCGGACGGCGAACTGCACCTGTTCCACGACGTTCGAGGGCATCTCGGCGGCCAGGCTGGCGCGCGTCGGCTCCGTCGGTGCCTGCGCCATCAGCTCCTCGGTCCCGCGCTGCGCCGGGATGGGAGGGAGCCCTCTGGTCGTCACCTGCGGGGCGGAGCGTTGACGCCGCGCACTTCGGTGCGGCACCCGGTCACTGCCACCGTGGAGGTCGTTCTCCGGCATCACCGCCTCGGCGGGCGCTGACGGGAACGCGTCGGAGGCCTGGGGCATGGGCTCGGGAAGGTCGGGGGCCTCCGGGGCGTCAGGGGGCTCCGCCATCGCCGCGGTCTCCTCGCCACCGCCGGCCCCCAGGCCGAGGGGCAGCCAGCCCGCCATCGCCTCGATCACGCTGAGCTGGCTGAAGTAGTTGGTGTGGTAGACCACGTCGTTCTCGCCGAGATCGAAGCTGTCACGGACGAACCCGCCGACTGCCAGGTCGATCGCCGGCATGGAGGCGGTGTCGACAACCAGGTCGTTGTCACGCTCGAAGATCCCGTCGACGAAGCCCTCAGCGAGCTTGACGGCGAGCTCGCGCGGGAACTCCGGCGGGTTGTGGTGGTCGTCGAAGAGCCGGACGTGGAAGTTCGACGAGACCACGAACCAGTTGGTGCCCGGCCCCGGCTGACCCGGCTGGGTCCTGTTGAGCTCCCTGAGGAAGGGCCCGTCCGGTCTCATCGCCTTGAGCCCGGGCACGTCGTCGCCCTCCGCGGCGTAGGAGACGAGGTACTTCACGAACGCCGCGATCCCCTTGACCACCCCGCCCACGACCAGGGCGACCGGGGCGGCACCCGGGATCACGGAGAGGCCGGTCGCGCCGGCTGCCGCGAGGTTGGTGTAGAGGTCGATGAGGTCGTTCCATCGTTCCGGGTCTGCCAGACGGGTTCCCGCATTGGTCGCGGCGACGAACACGGCGATATCGACGGTGGCCGGCCAGTCCGCGCTGGGCAGGATCTCCTCGGCGAACGCGCGCGTCACGAGTCCACCGCGGCTGTGCGTGATGACGTCGATGACGAACTGGTCCTGGGGACGGTGCGTGCGCAGCCGCTCGAGGAGGTTCCGCGCGTTCTCCCGGGGGTCGACGCTGAGGGTCCTGTGGTCGAAGCCGATGACCGCGTCGTACGCCGCGATGGCAGTGCGCAGGAAGCCCTTGCCGTTCTCGTCGACTCCGAGAGCGGCGAACGCACCCACCGTGGAGGAGAAGGTGCCGTGCACGAACAGCAGGATCCGCACCGGTCGGTCGGTCGGCAGGTGGAGCTGGTCGAGCGTCTCGAACCGCTGCCACTTCGAGACGTCGGCGTCGGTGAGATGGACCAGCCCCGGCCGGACGTGGGCCTCCATCCTCTCGATGGCCTTCTCCAGCAGTGCGGGCGCCGCGAACCGGAAGACGAGTGCCTGGGCCGCACCCTGCACCAGGTCGCCGAGCAGACCCTTGGTTCGGGTCCGCGTCGCGCCGTGCGGCTCGGGCGGCCGTTTCGTGGCTCGGGGTTGCACGTCGATCTCGAAACGTGCCGTGCGCGTTCCGAGGTCGAGGGCCCTGGTGCGCTGGGCGGGGTTCTTCGGCAGGTGCCAGGAGTAGACACCCTCGCGCTCGACCAGCACGACTGCGTCCTGCCCGGCAGGCACGTCGACCTCGACCTTCACCGTGGCGGGCCGGTTGGGCGCCGGCCTGTCGCCCAGGTCCCGAGTCCGCCGCGGAGTCAGGTCGACCCTCTCGACCAGTGCGAGGTCGCTGTCCTCGAGGGCGGCGACGATGGCGTCCTTGCTCGGCTCCGTGGATCCGGTGGTCTCCCCGGGGAGGCCTCGCTGGGCCGTGGCTCGCCGGGCGTCGTAGGACCTGGGTGTGGTGACGCGCAGCGTCCCCCCGGCAAACGTCGCCATGGATGCTCCCTCCGCTGGCTTCGACGGGTGCGTTTCCAACCTAGAGGGGTCAGAACGCCGCGAGATACGCCTTGGAGGACCGGGCTAGGCCAGAGGGGTTGATCCGGGCGCCGGACTCCACAAATGTTGGGTCGGGACGTCGAGATTGATCGTCAGGACGGACGAACCCAACATTTGTACGACGGGGTCAGTCACCGGGGGGGTACGACGAACCGGAGCCAGCGCCTCAGAACCCGAGCCGGTGCGCGGCCTCGCCGCGAACGGCCTTGCCCTTCTCCTGAGCGGTCTCCTTCAGCTGCACCTGGAAGTCGAGCATCTTCTGCTGCAGTGCGGGATCGGCCGCGGCCAGGATGCGCACGGCGAGCAGGCCGGCGTTGCGGGCATTGCCGACCGCGACCGTCGCGACCGGGACTCCCGCGGGCATCTGCACGATGGAGAGCAGGGAGTCCATGCCGTCGAGATACTTCAGCGGGACCGGCACCCCGATCACCGGCA
The DNA here is from genome assembly GCA_963781335.1 of uncultured Actinomycetota bacterium. Taxonomy (GTDB): domain Bacteria; phylum Actinomycetota; class Actinomycetes; order Propionibacteriales; family Nocardioidaceae; genus Marmoricola. The sequence goes on from CAWAFS010000035.1 coordinate 281,568, forward strand.
GCGGGGTCACCGCGGCGAGCATGCCGGGCAGGTGGGCCGCTCCCCCGGCACCGGCGATGATCACCCGGAGGCCACGACCGGCGGCGTCGCGGCCATAGCTGAGCATCTCGTCGGGCATCCGGTGCGCCGAGACGACGTCGGCCTCGAAGGCGACGTCGAACTCCTCGCACGCCTGCGCGGCGGCCTTCATCACCGGCCAGTCCGAGTCGGAGCCCATCACGATGCCAACGTGCACGGGTGCAGTCATTCGCTCTCTTCTCCCAGGTCGCCTGCGAACCATGCTGCCGCATGACGGGCGCGTTCGAGGCAGTCGTCCAGATCGTCACCGTAGGCGTTGACGTGGCCCACCTTCCGGCCCGGGCGCAGCTCCTTGCCATAGAGGTGCACCCGGAGCCGTGGATCGCGGGCCATCGCGTGCGGGTAGCCGTCATAGAGGTGGCCGGTCCGGCTGGCCCCGCCGAGGATGTTCACCATCACCGTCCAGCGTGCCCGCGCGTCGGGAGCGCCCAACGGGAGGTCGAGCACGGCTCGCAGGTGGTTCTCGAACTGGCTGGTGACCGACCCGTCCTGGGTCCAGTGGCCGGTGTTGTGTGGCCGCATCGCGAGCTCGTTGACCAGCACCTCGCCCTGGCGGGTCTCGAACAGCTCGACCGCCAGGATGCCGGTCACGTTCAGCTCGCCGGCGATCTGCATCGCGATCTGCTGGGCGCGGACGGCGAGGCTGTCATCGAGGTCAGGAGCCGGCGCGATCACCTCGTGGCAGATGCCGTCGCGCTGGGTCGAGGCAACCACCGGCCACGCGGCCACCTGCCCGGACGGCGATCTGGCCACCAGGGCGGAGAGCTCGCGACGGAAGTCGACGCGTTCCTCCGCCAGGATGCTCACGCCCGACTCGAAGGCGGCAGAACAGTCCTCCGGGCCGTCGACGAACCAGACCCCCTTGCCGTCATACCCGCCACGCGTGGTCTTCAGCACACAGGGAAAGCCCCCCACAGAGCTCGCGAACGCCTCCACGTCGGCCACCGAGGAGACCAGCGTGTTGCGCGGGCACGGCACGCCGAGCTCCGCCAGCCGCGCGCGCATCACACCCTTGTCCTGGGCGTGCACGAGCGCCTCGGGGCCGGGGCGCACAGCCAGGTCGGACTCGAGCGCGTGCAGGTGGTCGGTCGGGACGTGCTCGTGGTCGAAGGTGACCACCTCGCAGCCCGCGGTGACCTCGCGCAACGTGGCCAGATCGGTGTAGTCGCCCACCGTGTGGTCGGGAATCACCTGCGCGGCACTGACCCCGGGCGCCTCGGCCAGCAGGCGCAACGGGATGCCGAGCGCGGCCGCCGGTTCGGCCAACATCCGGGCCAGCTGACCGCCACCGATCACAGCAACAGTGGGAGCGAGCCCAGGAGACGGAGAGGTCACGGGGCGACCCTATCGAGGCTCCGACTTCGCCCCGACAGGGCTGGGACTGGCCTAGTGTCGAACCATGACTGCGGAGTCCGAGCGCACGACCTACGTCCTGATCGACGGGGAGAACATCGACGCCACGCTCGGTGCGTCGATCTTCGGCCGCAGACCGCACCCCAACGAACGACCCCGCTGGGAGCGGATCCTCACGTTCGCCGAGACCACCTGGGGCCAGCCGGCGAAGGGGTTGTTCTTCCTCGCGGTCAAGGACGACCTGCCGATGAGCTTCATCCAGGCCCTGGTCAGCATCGGCTACCGGCCGATCCCGCTCTCCGGCGGGCCGACCGACAAGGTCGTCGACATCGCGATCCAGCGCACGCTCACCGAGCTGGAGAACCGCAGCGCCGACCTGATGCTGGTCAGCAACGACGGCGACTTCCTGCCGCAGATGGAGCGACTCCTCGACGGGCGCCGGATGGGCCTGCTGGCTTTCCGGGAGTTCAAGAACAGCGGCTTCACGGCGCTGATCGACCGCGGTCTGGAGTTCTTCGACCTCGAGTACGACGTGCTCGCGTTCAACGAGCGACTGCCGCGTCTGCGCATCATCCCGATCGACGAGTTCGACCCGAACGACTTCCTCTGAGAGCTCAGCGCGCGGTGGTGCGGCGTACGGCGACCGGCTCGAGGTCGCCGAACCCGCGCACCGGGCGAGCGGGCAGCACGCGCGTCTCGTAGTCGTCCTGGTCGAGCCGCTCGGCCGTGTGCTGGTCCGTGATCACCCGGTTGCGCCGGGCCACCCCGACCAGCCGCGCGGCCAGGTTCACCGCGGGACCGTAGACGTCTCCCATGCGCAGGACCACCGGCCCCGTGACCACGCCGACCCGGACGTCGGGCAGCCGCTGGTCGCCGCCGATCACCTTGACGATGTCCCACGCGATCTCGATGCCGTCGGCCGGGGAGGAGGCCAGGTAGAGCACCGAGTCGCCCAGCGTCTTCACGACCCGTCCGCGGTGCAGTGAGACCACATCGTGGCTACGACCCTCGAAGACCTCGACGAGGTCGCCGATCTCGTCCTCGTCCAGGCGGTTGGTGAGCGCGCTGAAGCTGACCAGGTCGGCGAACCCGACCGTCGCCTCGGCGACGTGCTCGTCGTCCGCCCCCTCCGGGCTCTCCACGCGGCTGACCGCCGCGACCAGGTGCCGGCGCCACACGTAGGTCAGCAGCGCCTCGAAGTCGGGGCCGATGGTCTCCACCAGCCGCAGCGCCTGGTCGCGCTTGGAGCTGTCCGGCGCGACCTTGTCCAGCTGCGAGGAGAGAGTGGCCACCTCCCACTCGGCGAGCTTGTCCATGGTCTGCCCGACCGCCCGGGTCATCCGCACGATCGTGTCGAAGTCGAGCTCCCCGTCCTTCACGATGGCCGCAACGCGGATCAACGCCGCGGCGTCCGCAGTGCTGAAGGCGATCGCGCCGTCGGCCTGCGGGAAGCCCAGTGCCCGCCAGAGGCGCTGGGCCTGCTTGACGCTCAGGCCGGCAGCGTCGGCCACCTGTTCCCCGGTCAGCTCGGGAACTGCACCGACGATCGCGCGTTCGAGGTCCTCAGGTGCCGTCATCGGATCTGGGGTTGGTGCGGTCGGCCCGGTGGTACAGCTCGTCGCTGACGGTCAGCTGGGCCTGCTCGACCCGGGGGATGTCTCGAAGCTCGACCCGCCCGAGCTCACTGGCGTCGGAGACCACGAGTGTGCCGCAGCCGAAGAACCGGTCGACCAGGCTCTTCTCGTAGGAGATGTCGCTGATCCGGTTCAGCGGGATGTCATGGCCACGCCGGGTGAAGACACCGGTGCGGGTGATCAGACGGCGGCTGGTGAACGTGTAGGTCGTGAGCAGCCAGCTCAGGAACGGCGCCACCGTGAACCACCCGATGAGCGCAGCGGCGATCCCCCAGATCACCCAGCGCCACACATCCGCCTGGTCGCCGCTCGGCAGGCTGGAGAGATAGCCGGCCAGCCCCGCGACGAGGATCAGCACCACGGCGGGCAGCAACAGCACCTTCGCGTGCGTTCGGGTGCTGAGGATGATGTGCTCACCGTCGTTGAGCAGCCTGCGGGATACGACCACAGCGCGATCATGCCACGGAGCGGCCTGCCCCACCGGCAGGTCCAGTGGTGCTCAGCGGGCCCTGACGTGGACGACGTCCCCGGCGCCGAGGTGCTTCTCCCCCTCCTCGGTGCGTACGACGAGCCGCCCGCTGGCGTCCACGTCCACGGCCTCACCGATCACCTCCCCACCGGGGACTGCCACCTGCACGTCCTGACCGGGGGTCCGACACAGCTCCAGATAGGCCCGCCGCAGGTCCGCACCGGACCGCCACTGGTCATAACGCCCGGCCAGCTCCTCGACGAGCGCCACCAGCAGCGCGGACCGGTCGACCCTCGCGCCAGTGACGATCGCGAGCGAGGTCGCCGTCGGGATCGGGAGCTCGTCCGGGGTCTGGGTGCAGTTGATCCCGATCCCCACGACTGCGGCCGCACCTCCCTTCACTGCCTGACTCGTGTCTCCCTGGCCGGCCGGCTCGACCCGCTCGAGCAGGATGCCGCCGAGCTTGTGGCCCCCGACCAGCACGTCGTTGGGCCACTTCAGCTCGACGTCGACGCCGGCGACGCGGCGTACCGCCTCCGCGGCCGCGATCCCGGTCAGCAGCGGGAGCCACGGCCATCGCTCGGCCGGGACGTCGCCGGGCACCAGCAGGAACGAGACGGTCAGCGAGCTGCGGGCAGGGCTCACCCACTCGCGCCCCAGACGCCCGCGGCCGGCGCTCTGGTGCTCTGCCACCAGCACCAGCCCCTCCTGCTCGCCGGACCGGAAGCGCTCGGCCACGTCCGCGTTGGTCGACGCGGTCTCCTCGGCCACCTGCACGCGCCACCGGCCTGAGGGGACAGCGGTCGGGTCAATCGGTGGGCGGATGTCCTCGTGGTCGGTCATGCCCACTAGATTGACGCAGGAACGAGTCGGCGGCCAGCCCGAGGGTCCCGACGACCGAGGTCGAGGAGTCGAGCACGTGACCGCACAACCAGGCCCCCTGGAAACTGGCGGCACCGACGTCCCCGAGGACATCGACATCCACACCACCGCGGGCAAGCTGGCCGATCTCGACCGGCGCATCGACGAGGCGGTCCACGCCGGCTCGGCCAAGGCCGTGGAGAAGCAGCACGCCAAGGGCAAGTGGACCGCTCGCGAGCGGATCGAGCACCTCTTCGACGAGGGTTCGTTCGTCGAGCTCGACGAGCTGGCGCGGCACCGGTCGGTGGCGTTCGGCCTGGAGAAGAACCGTCCCTACGGTGACGGCGTGATCACCGGGTTCGGCACGATCGACGGCCGGCAGACCTGCGTGTTCTCCCAGGACTTCACCGTCTTCGGCGGGTCACTGGGCGAGGTCTACGGCGAGAAGATCTGCAAGGTGATGGACCTCGCGATCAAGACCGGCTGCCCGATCATCGGCATCAACGAGGGTGCCGGCGCCCGCATCCAGGAGGGGGTGGTCTCCCTGGGCCTCTACGGCGAGATCTTCAGGCGCAACGTGCACGCGAGCGGCGTGATCCCGCAGATCAGCCTGATCATGGGCTCCTGCGCCGGTGGTCACGTCTACTCCCCCGCCGTCACGGACTTCACGATCATGGTCGACGGCACCTCCAACATGTTCATCACCGGCCCCGACGTGATCAAGACCGTCACCGGCGAGGACGTCTCCATGGAGGAGCTCGGCGGTGCCCGGACCCACAACACGAAGTCCGGCAACGCCCACTACATGGGCAGTGACGAGGAGGACGCGCTGGAGTACACCAAGGCGCTGCTGTCCTACCTCCCCCAGAACAACCTGGACGACCCGCCGAGCTTCCCGGACTACGTCCTGGGTCCAGCAGACATGGACATCACCGACGAGGACCGGGCCCTCGACTCGGTGATCCCCGACTCGCCCAACCAGCCCTACGACATGAGGACGGTGATCGAGGGCGTCGTCGACGACGCCGAGTTCCTCGAGGTGATGCCGCTGTTCGCGCCCAACATCGTGGTCGGCTACGGCCGCGTCGAGGGCAGGTCCGTCGGCGTCGTGGCCAACCAGCCGATGCAGTTCGCCGGCACCCTGGACATCGACGCCTCGGAGAAGGCCGCGCGTTTCGTGCGCACCTGCGACGCGTTCAACATCCCGGTGCTCACCTTCGTCGACGTGCCCGGCTTCCTGCCCGGCACCGACCAGGAGTGGAACGGCATCATCCGCCGCGGGGCAAAGCTGATCTACGCCTACGCCGAGGCGACCGTCCCCCTGGTCACGATCATCACCCGCAAGGCCTACGGCGGCGCCTACGACGTGATGGGCTCCAAGCACCTCGGCGCCGACATCAACCTGGCCTGGCCGACTGCCCAGATCGCCGTCATGGGCGCCCAGGGCGCAGCCAACATCCTGCACCGCAAGGAGCTCGGCCAGGTCGAGAAGGACGGCGGCGACGTCGAGGAGCGCCGGGCCGCGCTGATCGCCGACTACGAGGACACGCTCGCGAACCCCTACGTCGCAGCCGAACGTGGCTACGTCGACGCCGTGATCACACCTCACGAGACCCGGATCGAGATCGTCCGCGCGCTCCGGCTGCTGGCCACCAAGAGCGAGACGCTGCCGCCCAAGAAGCACGGGAACATCCCGCTGTGACGACGGAGAACCCCCCGCTCCTGCGCATCGTCAAGGGCGACCCGACCCCCGACGAGGTGGCCGCCCTGGTGACGGTCGTCTCCGTCCTGGCCGCCGGGGCCCAGGCGGCCGACGCCGCAGCCGTGCCCAGGCCCGAGTGGGGCGCCCACCACCGCAAGGTGCGTGGCAGCCACCGTCACGGCCCGGGTGCCTGGCGCGCCTCGGGTCGCTGATCGCCCGTGCCGACCCCACCCCGGCTGGTCCTCGCCTCGGCCTCTCCCGCCCGGCTCAAGACCCTCCAGAACGCGGGCCTGGCCCCCGAGGTCGTGGTCAGCGGTGTCGACGAAGGATCCGTCGAGGTGACCGAGCCCGCCGACTACACGCTCAAGCTGGCCCAGCTCAAGGCGGTCGCCGTGGCTTCGGGGCAGAAGCGCGCCATCGTCATCGGCTGTGACTCGGTGCTGGCCCTCGACGGGGAGATCCTCGGCAAGCCGGCGAGTGAGGCGGAGGCGGTCCAGCGCTGGAAGCAGATGCGCGGGCGGGCCGGCGTACTGCACACCGGGCACTGCGTGATCGACACCCATCGCGAGGTGTGGCTCGCGCGGTCGGCGGCCACCCAGGTGCGCTTCGCCCAGGTCTCCGACGAGGAGATCGAGGCCTACGTCGCCACCGGCGAGCCCTCAGCGGTGGCCGGGGCGTTCACCCTCGACGGGCTCGGCGGGGCCTTCGTGTCCGGAGTGACCGGCGATCCGCACAACGTCGTCGGGATCAGCCTGCCCCTCCTCCGGCTGATGCTCGAGGAGCTCGGGTTCGTCTGGACGGAGTTCTGGACGCGCTGAGGCACTCCTGAACACTCCTGGGGGCACTATTGGGGGCACTCCTGCCTGCCCCGGTTCGAGCTGGGCCGCGAGCTCGAGGTCGGGAAGGGCCTCGACGACGATGCCGTGCAGCATCCCGCCGCCCTTCTCCCGCTTGAACACGAACCTGCGGAACGCCCAGAAGCGGAACAGCATGCCGAGCACGGCACCCACGACGTTGGCCGAGATGTTGTCGGCGAGCGCCGACTCCCAGTCCGCGATGTTGCGCGTCACCCAGAGACAGCCCATCGGGATCACGAACGACGCGAGGTTCACCACCACGTAGTTGAGCGCACCACCGCCGGGTCCCGTGGGTTGCCGGTTCTTGAAGGCATAGCGACGACTGCCGTAGAAGCTGATCCCCATCCCGACGCAGTTCGCCAGGAACCACGCCGTGACCGGCCATCCGTTCAGGATGCCGGGCCGGGAGATGGCGGTGAGACCGTGCACCAGCACGTTGAACAGCGCCACGGCGACGATGGTGGCCACGACATTGACCGCGGAGAACTTCGCCGCCTCGCCGCCGATGCGGCTCAGTCGTGTTCCCATGACTGCAGGCTAACGAGCCAACAGGCAGGATGAGCGCATGCGCGGCCTGATCCTCGCCGGTGGAACCGGCTCACGACTGCACCCGGTGACACTCGGCATCAGCAAGCAGCTGGTCCCGGTCTACGACAAGCCGATGATCTACTACCCGCTGAGCACGCTGATGCTGGCCGGCATCCGCGACATCCTGCTGATCACCACCCCACACGAGGCCGATGCGTTCGAGCGGCTGCTCGGGGACGGGTCGCGGTTCGGGATCTCGATCACCTACGCGCAGCAGCCGAGCCCCGACGGTCTGGCGCAGGCGTTCACCATCGGTGCCGACTTCATCGGGAATGACCCGAGTGCCCTGATCCTGGGCGACAACCTCTTCTACGGGCAGGGCTTCGGCCGGCAGCTCGAGCGGTTTAGCTCCGTCGACGGAGCCACGGTGTTCGCCTACCGGGTCTCCGACCCGAGCTCCTACGGCGTGGTCGAGTTCGACGACTCCGGGCGGGCCATCTCCCTGGAGGAGAAGCCGGAGCGCCCCCGGAGCAACTACGCGGTCCCCGGGCTCTACTTCTACGACAACGACGTGATCGAGATCGCCCGCAACCTCAAGCCGTCTGCCCGGGGTGAGTACGAGATCACCGACATCAGCCAGCACTACCTGGAACAGGGACGGCTCAGGGTCGAGATGCTCGAGCGCGGCTTCGCCTGGCTGGACACCGGGACGTTCGACTCGCTCTCGGACGCCGGCAACTTCATCCGCACGCTCGAGCACCGGCAGGGGCTGAAGGTCGGAGCTCCCGAGGAGGTGGCCTGGCGTCAGGGATTCCTCACTGACGAGGAGCTGCGCGAGCGGGCCGAACCGCTCCTGAAGTCGGGCTACGGGCAGTACCTACTGGGTCTGCTCGACTCCGAGGACTTCTGAGGCAGCAACGGCCCAGCGCTCCGCCCAGGGCCCGATCGGCTCGATGCCGGAGCGGTGCAGCTTGTCGTGACCCAGCACTGAGTACGCCGGTCGCGGCGCCGGCCGCACGAAGCTCGCGGAGTCCGTCGCGCTGACCAGGTCGGGCGACAGGCCTGCGCTCTCGACCACGTGCCGGGCGAACCCGAACCAGCTGGTCTGGCCGGTCGAGGTCGCGTGCCAGGTGCCGGCGGGCACCTCCGCCTGGACCAGCCGGACGATCAGCTCCGCGACGTCGACGGTCCAGGTGGGTTGACCGAACTGGTCGTCGACGACGCTGAGCCGCTCCCCGTCCGCGGCGGCCCGCTCGCGCGCCAGTCGGGCGATGGTTCGCGGGAAGCAGGCGCCGTGGGCGCCGTAGAGCCACGCCGTGCGCACCACGAGGTGGTGCTCCGGCGCGGCCGCGCGCACCACGGCCTCGCCCGCCGCCTTGGTCCGGCCGTACGACGAGGCGGGGTCGGTCGGCGCGTCCTCGTCGTAGGGCGCGCTCGCGGTGCCGTCGAAGACGTAGTCGGTGCTCACCTGGACGATGCGGCGACCGTGCTCGGCCGCAGCGCGGGAGAGCACACCCGGCGCGATCGTGTTGATGTCGTAGGCCTGTTGCTCGGAGGTCTCGGCATCGTCGACCGCTGTCCAGGCGGCGCAGTTGACGACCACCTCGTGGGCCGCGACCGCCGAGCCGACCGCGGCCTCGTCGAGCAGGTCCAGGTCGCCGCGGTCAGCAGCGGTGAAGGGGATGCCGTGCCGCGTCAGCACGCGGCACACGTCGGTGCCGAGCATGCCGTTCGCACCGGTGACCAGCCAGCCCATCTCGACCCCTCCCCTGCCACGCACCCTCACGGGGGCCCCCGCAGGGTAGCCCCCGCGCTAGCCTTCCCCGGTGCAGGTCCGCGAGCTCTCCGTCCCCGGCGCCTTCGAGGTGACCCCCGTCCAGCACGCCGACGACCGTGGCGTGTTCCTCGAGTGGTTCCGCGAGGACGTCTTCGCCGAGGCCGTGGGGCATCCCCTCCACCTGGCGCAGGCGAACACCTCGGTCTCGAGTGCCGGCACGCTGCGCGGGATCCATTTTGCCCAGCTGCCGCCGGGCCAGGCCAAGTTCGTCACCTGCCTGCACGGCTCCGCGTTCGACGTCGTGGTGGATCTGCGGGTCGGCTCCCCGGCGTACGGCCAATGGGACGCGGTGCTGCTCGACGACCGCGATCGCAGGGCGGTCCACCTGCCCGAGGGTGTGGGTCACGCCTTCCTGGCGCTGGAGGACCACACGATCGTGACCTATCTGTGCTCGGCGCCCTATGCCCCTGGTCGGGAGCACGCCGTGCACCCGCTCGACCCGGAGCTGGGGATCGGCTGGCCGACCGCGGACCGCCACGGCAACCCGATCACCCCGCTGCTGTCGGCCAAGGACGACGCCGCTCCGTCGCTCGCGCAGGTGCGCGAGGCGGGGCTGCTGGCCACCCACGCGGAGGCACTGGCCTTCACCCGGTCGCTGCTCAACCCCCGTGCAGCTGCGCCCGGGCCTTGAGCGGCTCCCACCACCCACGACTGGCGCGGTACCACTCCACGGTCTCGGCCAGCCCCTGCTCGAAGCGCACGTGGGGCCGGTAGCCCAGCTCCGCGCCGATCTTGCCGCAGTCGACGGAGTAGCGCAGGTCGTGGCCGAGCCGGTCGGCCACGGGAGTGACCCGGTCCCAGCCGCAACCTGTCGCCTCGAGCAGCAGCCCGGTCAGCTCCCTGTTCGACAGCTCCGTCCCGCCGCCGATGTTGTAGGTCTCCCCCGGTCGACCGCCCTCGAGGACCAGCTGGATGCCGCGACAGTGATCGTCGACGTGCAGCCAGTCCCTGACGTTCGCCCCCTCGCCGTACAGCGGCACCTGCTCGCCGTCCACCAGGTTGGTCACGAAGAGCGGGATGAGCTTCTCCGGGAACTGGTAGGGCCCGTAGTTGTTCGAGCAGCGGGTGATGCACACCGGCAGCCCGTGGGTGCGGTGGTAGGCCCGGGCGAACAGGTCGCTGGAGGCCTTGGACGCGGAGTACGGCGAGTTGGGCAGCAGCGGCTCCTCCTCGGTCCAGCTGCCCTGCTCGATCGAGCCGTAGACCTCGTCGGTCGAGACGTGCACGAACTGGTTGATCTCGTGCTGGAGGGCAGAGTCCAGCAGTGTCTGGGTGCCCACGACGTTGGTGACCACGAACTCTGCGGCCCCCAGGATCGAGCGGTCCACGTGGCTCTCGGCCGCGAAGTGCACGACGGCGTCGACCTCGGCCATCAGCCGGTCGACCGTCGAGCGGTCCAGGATGTCCCCCTCGACGACCCGGAGCCGGTCATCGCCTGCCACCGGCTCGAGGTTCTGCAGGTTGCCGGCGTAGGTCAGCTTGTCGAGCACCACCACGCTCTCCGGCTCGGCGCCGCCCCAGGCGCCGGTGAGCACCGACCGCACGTAGTGGCTGCCGATGAACCCGGCTCCGCCGGTCACCAGGACTCTCACGCCAGGACTCTCATGGGTTGCCTCTCGGTTGGCCGCGCATCGCGCTGAGGGTGGCGGCGATCCCGGCCACCATCGGGGTCCGTGCCAGGGACGAGGTCCGTGGCCAGGCCACGGATCGCAGTCGCAGGTCGCGCGGCTGGAGCTGTGCCTGGGACGACCGTCCCAGGACGACCGGCGGACGTCGCCGGGTGATCCGGTGCAGGTCGCCGAGCACGGTCCCGATCGTGGTCGACTGCTCGCTGGCCAGCACCTTCAGCGCCCGCGCCCCGCGGGAGGTGACAGCGTCCAGGCCGGAGACCGCCATCGCGGCGGCATCGTCGACGAAGAGGTAGTCGCGCATCGTGTCGAGCGGGACGTAGACGCTCAGCGGCTGGCGGCTCAGCTGGGCACGGCACAGCTGGGAGACCAGGCCCTGCGCCTTGCTCAGGTCCTGGCCCGGACCGTAGAGGTTCGCGAGCCGGCCGACGAGGAGCGCTGTCCCGGTGCGCACTGCGAAGGCGGTGGCGATCTCCTCCGACCGCAGCTTGGCCAGGCCGTACGCCGAGACAGGCGCCGGCCGGGTGTGCTCGGTGAAGGGTGCTCCGACCGACCCGGCGTACGCCCCACCGGCGGAGGAGGCGAGGAAGAACCCGTGCGTGCCCTCCCCCGGTTCCCAGGCACCGAGAAACCCCTCCAGGACCGCGAGCTCGTCCTCCAGCGTCGCCTGGCTGCTGCCGACGACACCTGCGCCGGCGCACCAGTAGACCGCCACGCCGCCGCGGGGCAGGTGCTCGGCCGCACGCAGCAGCGCGTCGACTGCGGTCGCCGGCGCCTTCCACGGAACGGTCGTCGTGTGCACCTCGCGGCCGAGTGCCACCAGTCGGCGGCACACGGCACCGCCCAGCAGGCCACCAGAGCCGAGCACCCAGGAGAGCTGGGTCGACACGCTCTCAGGGCCCCGACCGTGGTCGCGACCGGCCGAGTGGGCCGGCCGCTGGGTCCTGCGTGATCAGGTAGAGCGGCTTGCCCATGGCCATGTTCACGGCGACGCCGACGTATTCCGCGATCACCCCGAGCGAGAACAGGATCGCGCCGGTGGAGATCAAGATGACCACGATCAGCGAGGCCCAGCCCTCCGTGGGGGCCGGGTGCACCAGCTGCCGGTAGACGACAAACGCCGCGATCAGCAGCCCGACCAGCCCGAAGACCAGCCCGAGCAGGCTCACCATGCGCAGTCCCCGGGTGCCGCCGGTGAGCACCATCCGCCAGAAGTGCGAGACCAGGGTGCGCGCCGAGTATCCCGACCGACGCTGCTGCCCCTCGTCGCGCAGGACGACCGGCGCGGTCGCACTACGACCGGCCACCCAGCCCAGGGCGACGTCGAGGTAGACCCCGGCGCCGGCGTAGGCCGCCACGCTGCGGCCCACCTCGCCGAGGATCAGCCGGAAGCTGTGGAACGACGACGCGTCGGACCCACCGCTGAGCGCGGTGACCATCCGCTTCGCCGCGCTGGACGCGGCGTTGCGCAACCTGCCGTGGGGGGCCGGGTTGGCGGGCCTCGCGTAGACGACGCTGGTCTGCTCGGCGAGCGCGACGTCCAGCATGGCGCCGATGCAGGCCGGGTCGTGCTGTCCGTCCTCGTCCATGGTGACGATCCAGTCCCCGCCGGAGGACGACATGCCGGCCAGGGTCGCCGCATGCTGGCCGAAGTTGCGGCTGAGCCAGATCGGCCGCACGAACGAGTGCTCGGCGGCCAGTTCGCGCAGCACCCGAGCCGAGTCGTCCGGGCCGCAGTCGTGGACCAGCAGGACCTCGGTCACCCGGAACCGCACGCCGTCGGGGGACGTGGCGTGCGCGGTGAGCGGGATCAGGTCCGCGATCACCGACGGCAGCTGGTGCTCGGCCTGGTAGATCGGGATCACGACCGAGACCAGGTGCTCGCCGGCGGGTGACGCGTCATCGGCTGGCACGCGCACGACTATAGTCACGACGGTTCCGGCGGGGAGGGTGATGGATGGACAGCGTCTCCCCCCGGGTGCCTCCCCGGGTCTCGGTGGTGATCCCCGCCTTCGAGAACGAGTCCTACATCCGCGCCACGGTCGAGTCCGTGCTCGCGCAGACCTTCGATGACTTCGAGCTGGTCGTCGCCGACCACAGCTCTTCGGACCGCACCTGGGAGATCCTCCAGGAGTTCAGCCACGACGAGCGGGTCCGGCTGCTCCGCACTCCAGCCGGCGGTGGGGCCGAGCGCAACTGGAACAGGGTGAGCGCCGAGGCACGCGGTGAGCTGGTCAAGCTGGTGTGCGGCGACGACCTGCTCGGGCCCGACTCGCTGGCCAGCCAGGTGGCGGCCTTCGACGAGCACGGTGCCGGCGTCGTGATGGTTGCCTCGGCCCGCGACATCGTCGATGCCTCCGGCCGGCCCGTCGTACGCCGGCACGGGCTGGGTGGGCTCTCCGGGCGGGTGCCGGGCCGCCTGGCGATCCGGCGCTCGGTCCTCCGCGGGGCCAACATCTTCGGTGAACCTTGCTGCGTGCTGCTCCGTCGCTCCGCCCTCGAGGCCGTGGGCGGCTGGCACGGCAACCCCGGCTACCTGATCGACCAGGCGACGTACTGCCGGGTGCTGCTGCGCGGCGACCTGGCGACGGCACCCGGCTCGCTGGCGGCGTTCCGGCTCAGCGCGACCCAGTGGAGCGTGGCCCTCGCCCGGCAGCAGGCGCGGTCCGCGGCCGAGATGCACCGTCAGATCGCCGAGCTGGCGCCGGACCTGCTCAGGCCCCGCGAGGTTCGCCTCGGCAACGCTCGCGCCCTGTTCCGCGAGCTGCAGCGTCGGCTGGCCTACGTCTACCTGCGCAGAAGGCTCCGTCCCCGGACGGACAGGTCCTGAGGCCTCACTCGGGCTTCAGCGCGAGCAGGCAGAACTCGTTGTAGATGAACGGCTTGCCGGCCCACCGCGGAAGCGGGAAGCTGAACCACGGTTGCGGGTGCAGCCCGACCGCGCGCGACAGGCCGGCGAGGTCGTCGCCGCTGGTGAACCGCACATGGGTCGGGTCGCTGGCATAGCCGCGCTCCTGCGGACAGATGAAGAACACCTTGCCCCCCGGTCGCAGACAGGGCAGGTAGTCGTTGAGCAGGGCCACCGCGTCGGCCTCGCTCATGTGCTCGATGACGTGCGCGAGCAGGATCGCGTCGAAGGACTCCGGAACGCGCAGCGCACTCTGCTCCCACTCGGTCACGGTGAGGGCCGTGACGCCCGCCTCGCGGGCCAGGGCGACGGAGTGCTCGTTGTGGTCCACACCGACCGAGCCGGGGTCGAGCGTCTCGAGGTTGCGCCCGATCCCGCAGCCGATGTCGAGGGTGCGGCCGAGACGCTGGCGGCGCAGGTTCCACCGGTAGGGCGCCTGGACGTTCAGGGCGCGCTTCCACCACACGTGCTGCTTGCTCTGCAGCCGGCGCGCGTAGTCCTCGCCGGCGGTGCCGTCCGGCACGCTCACCGGCAGATCACTCCACCGGCAGTCCGAGCCCACGGGCGATCAGCATCCGCTGGACCTCCGAGGTGCCCTCGCCGATCTCGAGGACCTTGGCGTCACGGTAGAACCGGGCGACGGGGTACTCCTCCATGAAGCCGTAGCCGCCGAAGACCTGGGTGGCGATCCGGGTCGCGGTGACCGCCGACTCGGTGGCGTAGAGCTTGGCGATCGCCGCGGCGTGCTTGAACTCCTTCATCGGCTTGCCGGCGTCCTTCATCCACGCGGCCCGGTAGGTGAGCTGCCGACTGGCGGCGAGCATCACCTCGAGGTCTGCGATCTGGAAGGCCACCCCCTGCTTGCGGCCGATGGGGACACCGAAGGTGGTGCGCTCCCCGGCGTACTGCAGGCTCGCGTCCAGACACGCCTGGATGCAGCCGACGGCCAGCGCGGCGATGGCGACCCGGCCGTCGTCGAGGATCGCGAGGAAGTGCGCGAAGCCGCGGCCGCGCTCCCCCAGCAGGTTGGCCTCGGGCACGCGGGCGTCGCTGAAGCTCAGCGGGTGGGTGTCCGAGGCGTGCCAGCCGAGCTTGTCGTAGGCCTTCTCGGCGGTGAAACCCTCGGTGCCGCTGGGCACGATGATCGTGGAGACCTCGGCCTTGCCGTCCTCACGCTCGCCGGTCTTCGCGGTCACGGTCACCAGGCTGGTGATCTCCGAGCCCGAGTTGGTGATGAACTGCTTGCTGCCGTTGATCACCCACTCGCCGTCACGCAGCTCGGCCTTGGTCTTCGTGGCGCCAGCGTCGGAGCCGGCGCCCGGCTCGGTCAGGCCGAAGCCGGCGAGCTTGCGCCCTTCGACGAGGTCGGGCAGCCAGGTGTCCTTCTGCTCGTCGGTGCCGAAGGTCAGGATCGGGTTGATGCCGAGCCCGACGGCCGCCTCCAGGGTGATCCCCATCGACTGGTCGACCCGGCCGAGCTCCTCGATGGCCACACACAGGCTGGTGAAGTCGCCGTCGGCACCGCCGTACTGCTCCGGCGCGTTGAGGCCGAACAGGCCGAGCTGCCCCATCTTGTGCACCACGTCGACCGGGAAGTGGTGGTCGCGGTCCCACTGGGCAGCGTGCGGAGCGATCTCCTTCTCGGCGAAGTCGCGCACCGTGCGTCGGAACTGCTCGTGGTCCTCGGAGAGCTCAAAGGTCATGATTGGCACCTTACGACTCCCGCGAGGCACCAGGCGATTGGCCCGCGCCCCACCCCCCGGGCCTACACTGCCGAGGTGACTTTGACCGGCTCAACGGCCCTCCCTGGATCGGCAGGGGCGCTGGCCGACGTGACCTCCTCGGACGCCAGCCTGCGCCGCTTCCTGCACGGACTCCCCGGCGTGGACCAGGTGGGCGCCGAGCAGCGCGCCGCGGGCCTCGGGACCCGCTCGATCAAGACCTCGGCCAAGGAGTTCGCCATCGACCTGGCGATCCGGATGGTCGACCTCACCACGCTCGAGGGTGCCGACACGCCCGGCAAGGTGCGAGCCCTCGCCGCCAAGGCGATGCGCCCCGACCCGGCCGACCAGACCTGCCCATCGGTGGCCGCCGTCTGCGTCTACCCGGACATGGTCCCCTACGCGAAGCAGACCCTGGGTGTTTTCGGGGATGCTTCCGGGGGCGCCGGCGTGCGCATCGCCTCGGTCGCCACGGCGTTCCCGAGTGGCCGGGCCGCGATGGACATCAAGCTCGCCGACGTCAAGGACGCGGTCGACGCCGGTGCCGACGAGATCGACATGGTGATCGACCGGGGCGCCTTCCTGTCCGGCCGCTACCTGGAGGTCTTCGAGGAGATCGTCGCGGTGCGCGAGGCCTGCGCCCGTCCTGAGGGGGAGGGCGCTCATCTCAAGGTGATCTTCGAGACCGGCGAGCTGCAGACCTATGACAACGTACGCCGGGCCAGCTGGCTGGCGATGATGGCCGGTGGCCACTTCATCAAGACCTCCACCGGCAAGATCCAGCCCGCCGCGACGCTGCCGGTGACCCTGGTGATGCTCGAGGCGGTCCGCGACTTCCGTGAGGTCACCGGGCAGATGGTCGGCGTGAAGCCGGCGGGGGGAATCCGCTCCTCGAAGGACGCGATCAAGTACCTCGTGACGGTCAACGAGATCGCCGGGCCGGACTGGCTCAGCCCCGACTGGTTCCGCTTCGGCGCATCGACCCTGCTCAACGACCTGCTGATGCAGCGCACCAAGATGACGACCGGCCGCTACTCCGGTCCCGACTACTTCACCCTCGACTGACAGGGACTGAACGTGACCATGGAGAAAGCAACCAAGCGCGAGGCGAGAGCAGAGGTCTTCAGCTACGCACCGGCTCCCGAGTCCCGCTCGGTGGTCGACATCAAGTCCTCCTACGGGCTGTTCATCAACGGCGAGTTCGTCGACGGCGGTGGAAAGTCGTTCAAGACCATCTCCCCGAGCACGGAGGAGGTGCTCTCCGAGGTCGCCGAAGCCGACCAGGACGACGTCGACACCGCCGTCAAGGCCGCCCGGCGGGCCTACACCCGCGTGTGGTCGCGGATGAGCGGCGCGGAGCGCGGCAAGTACCTCTTCCGGATCGCCCGGATCATCCAGGAGCGCGCCCGTGAGATCGCGGTCCTCGAGTCGATCGACAACGGCAAGCCGATCAAGGAGTCGCGCGACGTCGACATCCCGACCGCCGCTGCGCACTTCTTCTACTACGCCGGTTGGGCCGACAAGCTGGAGTACGCGCTGCCAGGAAGAGGGCAGAGCGGGCCGGACCCGCAGCCCCTGGGTGTCGCCGGTCAGGTGATCCCGTGGAACTTCCCGTTCCTGATGCTTGCCTGGAAGATCGCCCCGGCCCTGGCCACGGGCAACACGGTGGTGCTGAAGCCGGCCGAGACCACTCCCCTGACCGCGCTGCTCTTCGCCGAGATCTGCCAGCAGGCCGACCTGCCACCCGGGGTGGTCAACATCCTGACCGGCGCCGGGGCCACGGGCCAGGCGATCGTCTCCCACCCCGACGTCGACAAGGTCGCGTTCACGGGCTCCACCGACGTGGGCCGGGCGATCGCCAAGGCGGTCGCCGGCTCGAGGAAGAAGGTCACCCTCGAGCTCGGCGGCAAGGCGGCCAACATCGTCTTCGACGACGCCGCTGTGGACCAGGCCGTCGAGGGCATCGTGAACGGCATCTTCTTCAACCAGGGACACGTCTGCTGTGCAGGCTCGCGCCTGCTGGTGCAGGAGTCGGTCGCCGAGGACGTCCTCGAGCGCCTCAAGCGCCGGATGGGCACCCTGCGCGTGGGTGACCCGCTGGACAAGAACACCGACGTCGGTGCGATCAACTCCCGGGAGCAGCTGGACAAGATCCGCGAGCTCTCCGACATCGGCGAGGCCGAGGGCGCGGGACGCTGGTCGCCGAAGTGCGACCTGCCCGACCACGGCTTCTGGTTCCCGCCGACGATCTTCACCGGCGTCAGCCAGGCCCACCGGATCGCACGCGAGGAGATCTTCGGCCCGGTCCTGTCGGTGATCACCTTCCGGACGCCGAAGGAGGCGGTCGAGAAGGCGAACAACACCCCTTACGGCCTCTCGGCGGGGATCTGGAGCGACAAGGGCTCACGCACGCTGTGGATGGCCAGCCAGCTCCGCGCGGGCGTGGTGTGGTCCAACACGTTCAACCGGTTCGACCCGGCCAGCCCGTTCGGTGGCTACAAGGAGTCGGGCTACGGCCGCGAGGGCGGCCGCCACGGACTGGAGGGTTACCTCAAGTGAGCAGGATCGACGTACGCAAGACCTACAAGCTCTACATCGGCGGCGCGTTCCCCCGCTCGGAGTCCGGCCGCTCCTACGTCGTCAACGACGCCAGGGGGAAGTTCCTGGCCAACGCCTCGCACGCCTCCCGCAAGGACGCAAGGGACGCGGTCAAGGCCGCGCGCGCGGCGTTCGGTGGCTGGTCGGCGCGCACGGCGTACAACCGCGGCCAGGTCGTCTACCGGATCGCCGAGGTCCTCGAGGACCGTCGCGACCAGTTCGAGTCCGAGCTGCGCTCGGCCGACGGTGTGACGGCGGCGAAGGCGCGCACCTACGTGGACGCCTCGATCGACCGCCTGGTCTGGTACGCCGGGTGGGCGGACAAGATCGCGCAGGTCACCGGCGGCGCGAACCAGGTGGCCGGGCCCTACTTCAACCACACCGCACCCGAGCCCAGCGGAGTCATCGCCGTGGTGGCTCCGTCGGGCCCCCTGCTCGGGCTGGTCAGCGTGGTGGCGCCGGTCATCGTCACCGGCAACACCGCCGTGGTGATCGCGAGCGAGCCGAACCCACTCACCTCGATCACGCTGGCGGAGGTGATGGCGACCTCGGACGTCCCGGGCGGCGTGGTGAACATCCTCACCGGCCCGCAGGCCGAGATCGCCCCGTGGCTCGCCTCGCACATGGACGTCAACGGCATCGACCTGACCGGCGTCGGTGACCCCGACCTCGCTCGCAACCTGGAGATCGAGGCGGCGGAGAACCTGAAACGGGTCCGACGCGCCGGTGTCGAGGACCTGCTCGCCACTCCCGCACTGGACCGGATGACCAGGTTCCAGGAGGCCAAGACCGTCTGGCACCCGATCGGGATCTAGCCCCGGTGGTGGAGGAACGAGCGCAGCGAACGTCTCGGGACCACCAGGTGATCGTCCTGGCCGGCCCCTCCGGCTCGGGGAAGTCCCACCTGGCCGAGCGCCTCGGGCTCCCGGTGCTCCGACTCGACGACTTCTACAAGGACGGCGACGACCCGACCCTGCCGCACCTCGACCTGGCCGGTGGAGAGCCGATCGTCGACTGGGACCACCCCGCATCGTGGAACGCCGAGGACGCCGTGGCGGCGGTCGAGGAGCTGTGCCGCACGGGCTCGACCGACGCGCCGATCTATGACATCGCGGCCAGCGGTCGGACCGGGCACCGGGTCCTGGACCTGGCCGGGTCGGCGTACTTCGTCGCCGAGGGCATCTTTGCCCAGGAGATCGTCGGCGCCTGCCGGGAGCGTGGCCTCCTGGCCGACGCGGTGTGCGTGACCCAGCACCCCGTGGTGACGTTCCTACGACGCCTCACCCGCGACCTGAGCGAGCACCGCAAGCCACCGTTCTACCTCCTCCGACGCGGCCTGCACCTGCTGGCCGCCCAGCGAGCGCTGGTCTCGCGTGCGCAGGGGCAGGGTTGCCGGGTCCTCTCCCCCGCGGCGGCCCACCGCGAGATCCTCGCCCTGACCCGGTCGGCCGGCTAGCTCACAGACCCAGCTCGGCGTACCCCGGCTTGATCACGTCGTTGATCAGCCGGAGCCGTTGGTCGAAGTGGCAGAACGCCGACTTCATCGCGTTCACCGTGACCCAGCGAAGGTCGGAGAGGTCCCAGCCGAAGGCGTCGACCAGGGCGGTCATCTCCCGCGTCATCGAGGTGCCGCTCATCAACCGGTTGTCGGTGTTCACGGTCACCCGGAACCGCTGCTGCGCGAGCAGCCCGATCGGGTGCTCGGCGATCGAGGCAGCAGCCCCTGTCTGCACGTTCGAGTGCGGGCACAGCTCGAGCGGGATCCGCTTGTCACGCACGTACTGCGCGAGCCGGCCCAGGTGCACGATCGGATCTCCTGAGCCGGTCGAGGGGTTCTCCTCCACCGTGATGTCGTCGATGATGCGCACGCCGTGACCGAGCCGGTCGGCACCGCACCACTGGATCGCCTGCCAGATCGAGGGCAGCCCGAAGGCCTCGCCGGCGTGGATCGTGAAGTGGGCGTTCTCCCGCTGGAGGTACTCGAAGGCATCGAGGTGCCGGGTGGGCGGATATCCCGCCTCGGCGCCGGCGATGTCGAACCCGACCACACCGTCGTCGCGGTGCTGGACGGCCAGCTCCGCGATCTCGCGCGAGCGGGCCTGGTGCCGCATGGCCGTGAGCAGCTGCTTCACCACGATCCCGCCCGGTGTCCCGTTCCTCGTGGTGGCTGTCGCTGCCATCCCCTCGTCGAAGCCGAGCTGGACGGCGCGGACGACCTCCTCGAGGGTGAGCCCGTCGTTCAGGTGCTGCTCGGGGGCATAACGGACCTCGGCGTAGACCACCCCGTCGGCGGCAAGGTCCTCGACGCACTCGCGGGCCACGCGGGTGATGTGGTCGGCGCGCTGCATCACCGCAACGGTGTGGTCGAAGGTCTCGAGATAGCGGACCAGCGACCCGCTGTCGGCGGACTCGGTGAACCACGTGCCGAGCGAGTCGGCATCGTCTGCCGGCAACGAGTGGCCGGCCTCGCGGGCCAGCTCCACGATCGTGGCAGGTCGCAGCCCGCCGTCGAGGTGGTCGTGCAGCAGCACCTTCGGGACGGCCCGAATCAGGTCGGGTGTGAGGTCGGGGGTCGCTTCGGGGGTGCGGGGAGTAGGTTCGGCCACGACTTCATCAAAGCAGAGGAGAACGCATGCGCGTGTTCAGCTCGTTCGAGGAGCTCGAGTCGGCAGCCGGCGAGGAGATCGGCACCAGCGAATGGGTGCAGATCACCCAGGAGCGGGTCGACCGGTTCGCGGACGCGACCGGTGACCACCAGTGGATCCATGTCGATGTCGAGCAGGCGAAGGACGGGCCCTTCGGCGGCACCATCGCCCACGGCTACCTGACGCTCTCCCTGGTGCCGTGGCTGGGCAGCAAGGTCTTCACCCTGGACACGCCCGGCGCGAAGCTCAACTACGGCGTCAACAAGGTCCGGTTCCCCAGTCCCGTCCCCGTCGGGTCGCGGGTGCGCGCGCAGGTCGCCGTCGGAGCCGTCACCGACGTCCCGGCGGGCAAGCAGCTCACCTTGAAGTACGTCGTGGAGATCGAGGACCAGGACAAGCCGGCCTGCGTGGCCGAGACCGTCGTGCTGCTGTTGGCGGGCTGAGCTCGCGGGGCTGGGCTGGCCTCGCTGGGCTGGGCTGGGCTCGCTCAGCCGATCCGGTCGAGCACGATCGGGGTGGGCTCGTGGGCCGACCCGTCGGGCTCCACGTCGTACCCGCCCTCGAGGGACTCCAACGCCCGCTCGAAGCGCTCGGGCTCGTCGGTGTGCAGGGTCAGCAGCGGCTGACCCGCGGTGACGGCGTCCCCCGGCCGGGCGTGCCACTCCACCCCGGCGCCGGCCTGGACGTCCGCGCCCTGCCTGGCGCGTCCGGCACCGAGGCGCCAGGCGGCCAGGCCGACCGCCATCGCGTCCAGCCGGGTGAGTACGCCGGAGGCCGGGGCCGCCACCACATGGGTCTCCCTGGCCGTGGGTAGCGCGGCGGAGGGATCGCCGCCCTGGGCGGTGATCATCCGCCGCCAGGTGTCCATGGCGCCGCCGGAGGCCAGGACCTCGGCAGGATCCACCTCGGCCCTCCCACCCTGGGCCATTCCCGCGCCCGCGAGCATCTCCCTGGCCAGGGCCACGGTGAGCTCGACGACGTCGGCCGGTCCGCCACCGGCGAGGACCTCCACCGACTCGCGGACCTCGAGGGCGTTGCCGGCGGTGCGCCCCAGCGGGGTGGACATGTCCGTCAACAGGGCGACCGTGTGGACGCCTGCGTCCTGGCCGAGCGCGACCATGGTGGAGGCCAGCTCGCGAGCCCGCTCGAGGTCCTTCATGAAGGCGCCGGTACCGACCTTGACGTCGAGCACCAGCGCCCCGGTGCCCTCGGCGATCTTCTTGCTCATGATCGACGAGGCGATCAGCGGGATCGCCTCGACGGTCCCGGTCACGTCGCGCAAGGCGTAGAGCTTCTTGTCCGCCGGGGCCAGCCCGGAGCCGGCCGCGCAGACGACCGCACCCACGTCCTCGAGCTGCGCGAGCATCGCCTCGTTGGAAACCGACGCCTGCCACCCGGGGATCGACTCCAGCTTGTCCAGCGTTCCGCCGGTGTGGCCCAGACCCCGTCCGGACAGCTGGGGTACGGCGACCCCGCAGGCCGCCACCAACGGCGCCAGAGGCAGGGTGATCTTGTCGCCGACCCCGCCGGTGGAGTGCTTGTCGGCGGTGGGCCGCGACAGCGAGGAGAAGTCCATCCGCTCGCCGCTGGCGATCATCGCGTGGGTCCAGCGTGAGATCTCGCGACGGTTCATGCCGTTGAGCAGGATGGCCATCGCCAGCGCCGACATCTGCTCATCGGCGACCTGGCCGTGTGTATAGGCATCGATCACCCAGTCGATCTGGCTGTCGGTCAGCTCGGCTCCGTCACGCTTGGCGATGATCACCTCGACCGCGTCGTGCGCTGCCATCAGAACCTCCTGCTCGAGTCTGTGCCGACCACGACCCTACGAAAGCCTCTGAGCACGAAGGTCCCCCGGCTCTCCGGTTCCCCCACCAGGGCGAGCTGCGGGAACCGCGCGAACAGCGCGCCGAGCGACTCGACCAGCTCCATCCGGGCCAGCGGCGCCCCGAGGCAGAAGTGCACGCCTGCCCCGAAGGCCAGGTGCGGGTTCGGGTCGCGGGCAGGGTCGAAGGTGTCAGCGTCCGCGAAGAGGGCCGGGTCGCGGTTGGCCGCGCCGAGCAGGGCCGCGATCCTCTGTCCCTCCTCGATCCGCACCCCTGCCACCTCGACGGTCTCGGTCGCGGTGCGCTCGAAGAGCTGCAACGCGGAGTCGAAACGCAGCATCTCCTCGACTGTCAGGGCCGGATCCGCTCCAGGATGCTCCCCGTGCGAGAGCAGGGCGACCAGCCCGTTGCCGAACACGTTCACGGACGCCTCGTGGCCGGCGTTGAGCAGCAGCACCACGGCGGCCACCAGCTCGTCGTCGCTCAACCCCGCTGCCAGCAGGTCCGTGGTCAGGTCCTCGCCGGGCCGGCTGCGCCGCCGATCGAGGTGCTCCCGGACCAGGTCGGAGAAGTCGAGAGCCGCAGCCACGGCGGCGTCCACGACCTCCTGGGAGGGAGTGGGCTCATACATCCGCACGATCGCCTGCGACCACGACCGCAGCGCCGGCACGTCCGCGCCGGAGAGCCCGATCAGCTCGGCGATGACCAGGACGGGCAGCGGCTCGGCGTACTCCCCGATCACGTCGAAGCCCGCAGGGTCCACCTCAGCCAGCAGGGAGGTCGCCAGCGACTGCACCCGCGGTCGCAGCCGCTCGACGTGCCCCCGGTTGAACGCGCCGGCCACTGCACGTCTCAGCCTGGTGTGCTCGGGGGGCTCGTTCTCCATCATCTGGTTGCGGTGCAGCAGGTTGAACGGCTCGAGGTAGGCCGCGGGCTCACGGTCTCGCCAGATCCGGCCGAGCCGGCGGTTGCGCAGCACGGCTCCGGCGGCATGGTGCGAGAAGGTGAGCCACGTGCTGCTCGGCTGGTGCCAGGCCACCTCGTGCCGGCCGCGTTCGCGCGCGAAGTGCGGGTAGGGGTCCGCGACGACGTCGGCGGCGCTCAGGTCAATCGAGGTCGTGGGGGCCGAAGGCATCCGGCAGCACCTCGTCCATCCGGCGTACGCCCGACCCGGTCAGCAGCAGCAGCTCCGGCCCGCCGTTCTCGATCAGCAGCTGTCGGCACCGCCCGCACGGCATGATCACCTCGGACCTGCCGTTCACGCACACTGCGTGGGTCAGCCGCCCCCCGCCCGTCACGTGCAGCTGGGAGACCATGCCGCACTCGGCGCACAGGGCCACTCCGTAGGCCGCGTTCTCCACGTTGCAGCCGACCACGACCCGACCGTCGTCCACCCGGGCAGCGGCACCCACCGGGAAGTGGGAGTACGGCGCGTAGGCGTGCGCTGCCGCCTCGATCGCGTCGGCCTTGAGCGATTCCCAGTCGAACTCGCCGGAGGGGGCGCTCACCCCGCGGACCCCTTCCGATAGATCTGTCCGTCGGCCGCGGGCATCCGTAGCCGCTGGGAGGCGAACGCGAGCACCAGCAGCGTGGTGATGTAGGGCGCCATGGTGGTGAACTCGCGCGGGACGACGTCGGTCAGGAGGTACCACGCCAGGAAGGCGACCGCGAAGGTGACCGAGCCGGTTGCGGCCCGACGCGACCCCCGGCGCCACTGCACCAGTGCGACCAGGACCAGCAGCACCGCGACGACCAGGAGCAGTGCATGCACCGACACCGTGCCCTGGCGGAACGGGAGGGCCTGGGTGTAGCCGAACAGGCTCGATCCCAGGAACAGTCCGGTCGGTCGCCAGTTGCCGAAGATCATCGCGGCCAGTCCGATGTAACCGCGCCCACCGGTCTGGCCGTTCTGGAAGCCCGAGGAGGACACCAGCGCCAGGTAGGCACCGCCGAGCCCCGCGAGCCCGCCGGAGATCAGCACGGCCACGAACTTGTAGCGGTAGACGTGCACGCCCAGCGACTCGGCTGCCGACGGGGCCTCGCCGCAGGAGCGCAGGCGCAGGCCGAACCGCGTGTGCCAGAGCACGTAGATGCTGCCGAAGATCAGCACCAGCCCGAGCAGGGTGAGGACGGACAGGTCCGTGGTCAGCATCCGCACGACGCTGGCCAGGTCACTGACCAGGAACCAGTGCCGGTCCTCGATGGTCTTCATCGGATCGGAGATGAACGCGATGTCGATCTTCGGGGGCTTGTCCAGCGACGGTGACTGGGTGGGTCCACCACCCGGGAGTCCGCTGAAGAAGGCTTCCGCGAGAAAGCCCGTGACCCCCGCCGCGATGATGTTGATGGCCACACCGGAGACGATGTGGTCCACCCCGAAGACCACGGTCGCCAGGGCGTGCAGCGCCCCCCCGATCAGGCCGAACAGGACCGCACCGAGCACACCGGCGGTGACGCCGTAGTGGTAGGTGAAGTAACCCGCACCGATGGTGCCCAGGATCATCATGCCCTCGAGGCCGATGTTCACGATGCCGGCGCGTTCGGCCCACAGCCCGCCGAGGCCGGCCAGGGCGATCGGCATCGCCGAGGTCAGGGTCACGGTCAGGGTTCCGGAGGAGGTGAGCTGCTCGGCACCGCTGACCACGCGCACCAGCGAGAGCAGCACGAAGCCGGCCAGGACATAGAGATAGATCCGGGCCCGGCGGTGCTTCTTCTCCTCGGAGGTCTCCAGCGGCGGTGGGGCCGTGTCGGCGACGACGCTCATGAGACCGGCTCCTTCGGCGTGTCGGTGGGTTCGCTGCTGCTGGTGAGGGTCTCGGCGACGGAGGCCTGCTCGAGCCGCACCCGGTAGCGGCGTACGACCTCGTAGGCGATCACCACCGCGATCACGATGACGCCCTGGGTCACGGCCACGATGTCCGGGGACACCCCGACCAGGATGTTCAGCAGGTTGCCCTGCTCGGTGAGGAAGGCGAAGATCAGCGCGCCGAAGGCGATCCCGACCGGGTGGTTGCGACCCAGCAGCGCGACCGCGATGCCGGAGAACCCGATGCCGGTCTGGAACGACGACCCGTAGTTGTGGGCATCGCCGAACAGGGTCGGCATCCCGATCAGGCCAGCCACGGCGCCCGACATCAGCATCGCCACCACGATCATCTTCTTGACGTCCACACCACTGGCGACTGCTGCCGGCTCGGAGGCTCCGGCGGCCCGGAGATCGAAGCCGAAGCGGGTCCGGTTGAGCAGCAACCAGAAGAGGACACCGACCACGATCGCGACCAGGGACAGACCGAACAGCCTGGTCGGGCTGTCGCCGACGATCGTGATGCCCCCGACCCAGCTGCCCTCGTCGATCGACTTGGTCCGGCGCGAGTTGCCGGTGCTCTCCCCGACGCGCGTCAGGAGGTAGCCCACCAGCGAGCCGGCGATCGCGTTCAGCATGATCGTCGAGATCACCTCGCTGACCCCGCGGGTGGTCCGCAGGATGCCCGCGATGCCCGCCCAGAGTGCGCCGGCCAGCATCGCTACCAGGATGGCGACGAGGGTGTTCAGCTTCCCCGGGAGCCACCCCGCTCCGGCGAAGGCAGCGGCCGCGAACGTCGCGACCCGGTACTGACCCTCGACACCGATGTTGAACAGGCCCATCCGGAAGCCGATGGCCGCGGCCACACCGGAGACGTAGAGGATCGCCGATGCGTTCAGGATGTTGACGACGTTGCGGCCCTGGGGCCAGCTCAGCAGCGTGCTCCAGAAGCCGGCGACGTCGTCACCCGTGGCGCGCAGGACGATGCTGGCCACGATGGCCGCGACGATCAGGGCCAGGGCCGGGGCAGCCATGCCCAGGAGCGCGCGCTTGAGCAGGCTCACCCGGTCTCACCTGCTCCCGTCATCGCGGAGCCGAGCTCCTGGGGAGTGACGGTCTGGGGGTCGAAGTGGCCCACGAGCCGGCCGCGGAGGAGCACCCGGATGCTGTCGGAGAGGCCGATCAGCTCGTCCAGGTCCGCGGAGACGAGGAGCACGGCCAGACCCTCGCGACGGGCCTGCTTGATGTGGCCCCAGATCTGCGCCTGGGCACCGACGTCGACGCCCCGCGTCGGGTGCGAGGCCAGCAACAGGATGGGGTCGCCGCTCATCTCCCGGCCGACGATGAACTTCTGCTGGTTTCCGCCCGACAGGGCCCGGGCGCTGGTGTCGATCCCGGGCGTGCGCACGTCGTACTGCTCGATGATCCGCTCGGCGTCCCCACGAGCTCCCCTGACGTCCAGCCAGGGTCCCTTGACCGAGGGCGGCCGCGTCTGGTGGCCGAGGATGCGGTTCTCCCACAGCGGCGCGTCGAGCAGCAGGCCGTGTCGCTGCCGGTCCTCGGGGATGTAGCCGATCCCGGCCTCCCGGCGTTCGCGGGTCGACCAGTCGCTGATGTCCTCCTCGCCCAGCCGGACGCTGCCGGAGCGCGGGTGCCGCATCCCGACGAGGGTCTCCACCAGCTCGGCCTGGCCGTTGCCCTCCACCCCGGCGATGCCGAGCACCTCGCCGGCGTGGATCTCGAAGGAGATGTCGCTCAGCTCGGCCCGGCCGTTGGCGTCCTCGAGGGTGATGTCGCGCACGGAGAGCAGCACCCGGTCGGTGACCGTCGACTCCTCGGTGCTCGGCGAGGGCAGCTCGCTGCCGACCATCAGCTCGGCGAGCTGGTGCGAGGTGACGTCGTCGGGCTGGACGGTGGCGACCGTGGTGCCACGACGGATGACCGTGATGTCGTCCGCGATCGCGAGGACCTCGTCGAGCTTGTGGGAGATGAAGATCAAGGTGTGGCCCTGGCCCTTGAGCTGGCGCAGGTTCTCGAAGAGTGCGTCCACCTCCTGCGGGACCAGCACCGCGGTGGGCTCGTCGAGGATGATGATCTTCGCGCCCCGGTAGAGCACCTTGAGGATCTCCACCCGTTGGCGCTCACCGACTCCGAGAGTCTCGACGAGCTCGTCCGGGTCGAGGCCGAAACCGTACTGCTCGGAGATCCTGGTGATCTCCTGGCGCGCGTCGTCGCCGATTCCGTGCAGCTTCTCGGCTCCCAGTGTGACGTTCTCCAGCACGCTGAAGTTGTCGGCCAGCATGAAGTGCTGGAAGACCATCCCGATGCCATGGGTGATCGCGTCGGCGGGGGTGGAGAAGGTCACCTGGTGCCCACCCACGCTGATGGTGCCGTCGTCGGGCTTCTGCACGCCATAGAGGATCTTCATCAGCGTGGACTTGCCGGCGCCGTTCTCTCCGACCAGCGCATGGATGGAGCCGGCGCGGATGGTGATGTCCACGTCGTGGTTGGCGATCACGCCGGGGAACCGTTTGCCGATCCCGCGCAGCTCGATCGCCTCGGCCGCGAGACTCGAGGTGCTGGTCGACACGTGTCCCTCCCAACGGTGTGCGTACGACGCACAGGTGCCCGGGCGACAACCTAGCGCGTCACCCGGGCACCTGCCTCAATCGTGTGTCCCGATCAGGTCACTTGACCTTGGCCGGGTCGGTGGGAACGACGATCTCGCCGCTCTTGATCTTCTCGGCCGACTCATCGATCTGGTCGGCGATGTCGTCGACGAAACCGCCCGACTTGGCGTAACCCACGCCGTCGACCTTGAGGTCGTAGCCGACGAAGCCCGGTGTCGTGGACTCGTCCGCGTGCGCCTTGACGTAGTCGAAGACCGCCGTGTCGATGCGCTTGAGCATCGAGGTCAGGATGAACGGCTGCTGCGCCTTGTCGACCGTGAGGTACTGGTCGGAGTCGACGCCAATGGCCCAGTTGCCCTCACCGGCTGCCTCGACCGCGTCGAAGACACCCAGGCCGGACTTGCCGGCAGCGTGGTAGACGACGTCGGCTCCGCCCTGGTACATGGCCGTCGCTGCGTTCTTGCCACCCGTCGGGTTCTCGAAGCCGGTCTTGCCGTCGTTCGGGTCCTCGGTGAGGTACTGGACGTCGATCTTGATGCTCGGGTCGACAGACTTCACGCCTGCGGCGTAGCCGGCCTCGAACTTCTTGATCAGGTCTCCGTGCGTGCCCCCGACGAAGCCGACGTGCTTGGCCTCGGTCTTGAGCGCTGCGGCGACACCCACCAGGTAGGAGCCCTGCTCCTCGGAGAAGACCAGGTCACTGAGGTTGTTCAGCGGGGCCTTCGGGAGCGTGGTGCTGTAGCCGTCGATCACCGCGAAGTTGGTCTCGGGGTACTCCGCTGCCACGGTCGCCGCCGCCGGTGAGTAGATGAACCCGACAGCGATGACGGGGTTGAAGCCGCCCTCGGCGAGGGTGCGCAGGCGCTCGGAGCGGATGGTGTCGTTCTCCTCAGGGGCAGCCTTGGCCTCGGTGCAGGTCGCATCGACCTCGTCGATGGCCTGCTCCATCCCCTTGTAGGCGGAGTCGTTGAACGACTGGTCACCCCGGCCGCCCACGTCGTAGGCCAGACCGACCTTGGGACCGTCACCCTTGGCCGCCTTGCAGGAGTCGGCCGCGGCCTTGGAACCGCTG
This sequence comes from uncultured Actinomycetota bacterium, assembly GCA_963781335.1. Lineage (GTDB taxonomy): Bacteria > Actinomycetota > Actinomycetes > Propionibacteriales > Nocardioidaceae > Marmoricola. The sequence goes on from CAWAFS010000035.1 coordinate 310,718, forward strand.
TCGCCTCCTTCACTGCTGCCACAACCGGCCAGGGCGAGTGCGCCCACCAGAGCTACTGCCGCGATCTTGCTGAACCTGCGCAAGATGCCTCCTCATTCTTGGGGTGCCACTCGACGGCACGGGATGCTGCGCACCCTATGCGAGGGCCATGGCTGCTCCTACGAACGCGCGGCCGATGTCGACAACCGTTATGCGTCGGTGACCATCGACATCAGCGCTGCCGCGGCAAGCACCGAGGCACCGACCGATATCGCCCGCTCGTCCACGCGCAGGTCGCCCTGGTGCAGGTCGTAGGTCGGGCCGCCGGGCGTGCGTGTGCCGAGGCGGGCCATCGCTCCGGGGACGCTGTCGAGGTACCACGCGAAGTCCTCACCGCCGAGGCTCTGGGTGGTGGCCACGTGGCCCTCCTCGCCGAGGATGCTCTCCACGGCGTTGCCGAAGGTCACCGTGGAGCGGTGCTCGTTGACCACCGGAGGAACGCCCCGGACGTAGGTGACCGTGGGCACCACGCCGTAGGGCTCGACGATCTGGTCGATGGTGTCCCTGATCAGCTCCTCCGCGTCGGCCCAGGCCACCGCGTCGAGCATCCGGACCGTCCCACCCGCACGGCCGGTCGCCGGGATGACGTTGACCGCGGATCCGGACCGGACGATCCCCCACACCACGCTCACCCCGGCACGGGGGTCGAGCCGGCGCGACAGCACGGCGGGCAGCTCGGTGACCAGCTTGCCCAGCGCGAAGACGAGGTCCTCGGTCAGATGCGGTCGCGAGGTGTGTCCACCCTTGCCCGCAAGCAGCACGTCGAGCGAGTCCGCGGCACCGGTGAGCGGGCCCTCCCGCAGGCCGACGGTGCCGACGTCGAGGCCCGGGTCGGCGTGCAGCCCGAAGATCCGCGAGACCCCGTCGAGTGCGCCCGCCTCGATCGCCATCAGGGCGCCGCCGGGCATGATCTCCTCCGCCGGCTGGAAGATCAGCCGGACGCGTCCGGGCAGCTCGTCCGCGATCGACGCGAGCGCGAGCCCGGCACCGACCAGCGACGAGGCGTGCACGTCGTGCCCGCAGGCATGGGCGACTCCAGCGACCGTGCTGGTCCAGGGGTCGCTGGTGCGGTCCTCGACCGGGAGGGCGTCGAGGTCCGCGCGCAGGGCGACCACCGGACCGGGGCCCGAGCCGATGTCGACCAGGAGCCCGTTGCGCGGCAGCGGACGGGGCGAGAGCCCGGCCTCGTCGAGCCGCTTGGCGATGACCGTGGAGGTCCGTTCCTCGGCCCACGACAGCTCCGGATGGGCGTGCAGGTCACGCCGGAGCTCGATCAGCTCGGCACCAAGCAGGTCGACCTCAGCCCGGGCTCGGGCGAGGAGGGAGGTGAGGGGCGAAGTCGACACAACCGACAAGATTACCGGTCGCTCGCCCCGGCCGAGGACGCCTGTCCGAACAGGAGCCCGTCAGCCCTCGTCCCGGTCGTGGTCGTAGGCCGCCAGCAACCGGTCAGCGGCCAGCGGCGCGGTGAGCTCACCGGCGAGGAGGTCGCGGCGTACGTCGTCTCGGATCGCGCGCACGCCCGGTGAGCGACGCAGCCGCTGGGCCAGGACGTCGCGGACGAGCGCCCAGGTGAACTCCAGCTGCTGCTCGGCGCGCTTGTCGGCCAGACCCTGCTCCCCCAGCGACTCCCGGTGTGCGAGCACGCGCTCCCAGACCTTGTCCACGTCAGTGCCCTCGAGCCCCGAGCAGGTCAGCACCGGCGGCACCCAGCCGTCCCCCGAGGAGTGCACCAGCCGCAGCGCGCCGGCCAGCTCCTTGGCCGCAGACTGCGCTTCCGCGGCCCGGTCGCCATCGGCCTTGTTCACGGCGATCACGTCGGCGATCTCGAGGATGCCCTTCTTGATGCCCTGGAGCTGGTCACCGGTGCGGGCGATGGTGAGGAACAGGAACGTGTCGACCATGCCGGCGACGGTGACCTCGGACTGGCCGACCCCCACCGTCTCCACGAGCACGACGTCGTAGCCGGCGGCTTCGAGCACGATCATCGCCTGCGTCGTCGCGCGCGCCACACCGCCGAGTGTGCCTGCGGTCGGCGAGGGCCGGATGTAGGCCAACGGGTTGGCGGAGAGCTTCGCCATCCGGGTCTTGTCGCCGAGCACCGACCCGCCGGTGCGCACCGACGACGGGTCGACCGCGAGCACGCCCACCGTCAGTCCCTGGGCCGTGAGGTGCTCGCCCAGGGTCTCGATGAAGGTCGACTTGCCGACGCCCGGCACCCCGCTGATGCCCACCCTGACCGCTCCGGCTCCGCCGTCGGTCAGCTCGGTGAGCAGCTGGCGCGCCTCCACCTGGTGGTCCGGGCGCGCAGACTCGACGAGGGTGATCGCCCGGGACACCGAGGCACGCCTGCCGGAGCGGACGCCCTCGACGAGCTGACCGACGTCGGTGCGGCTCGGTGCAGTCATCAGTCGGTCGCGTGGCCCAGCTGCACGGAGAGCTTCTCGAGCAGCTCCAGCGCGGCCACCGCGATCACCGTGCCCGGCCCGAAGACGGCGGCTGCACCCATCTGCTTCAGTGTGGGTACGTCGTCAGGCGGGATCACCCCGCCGACCACGACCATGACGTCCTCACCGCCGAGGTCGGCGAGCGCCTCCTTCAGGGCGGGCACCAGGGTGAGGTGGCCGGCCGCGAGGGAGTTCACCCCGACGATGTGCACGTCCGCGTCGACCGCCTGCTGGGCGACCTCCTCGGGCGTGGAGAAGAGCGGGCCGACGTCGACGTCGAAGCCCATGTCCGCGAAGGCGGTGACGATCACCTTCTGACCGCGGTCGTGGCCGTCCTGGCCCATCTTGGCCACCAGGATGCGCGGGCGACGCCCCTCGTCCTCGGCGAACCTGTCGGTGGCGTCGAGCACCTTCTCCATCGCCTCGTTCGAGCCGGACTCCCGCTTGTACACACCGGAGATCGTACGGATCACGGCGCGGTGGCGACCGTAGACCTTCTCCAGCGCATCGGAGATCTCGCCGACCGTCGCCTTGGCCCGCGCGGCATCCACCCCGAGGGCGAGCAGGTTGCCGTCGAGCGAGCCGTGCACGTGGCCGTCCTCGGCCGAGCGGGTCAGCGCGTTCAGGGTGCGCTCGACCTCCTCGGGGTCACGCTCCGCACGCAGGCGCTCCAGCTTGGCGAGCTGCTGCCTGTAGACGCTGGCGTTGTCGACCTTGTGCACGTCGAGCTGGTCTTCGTCGGCGAGCCGGAAGGTGTTCACGCCGACCAGCTTCTGGGCCCCCGAGTCGAGGCGTGCCTGGGTGCGGGCCGCGGCCTCCTCGATGCGCATCTTGGGCAGCCCCTCCTCGATGGCCTTGGCCATGCCGCCGTGCTGCTCGGCCTCCTGGATGTGGGCCCAGGCACGCTCGGCGAGGTCATGGGTGAGCCGCTCGACGTAGTAGGACCCGGCCCAGGGGTCGATGATGCCCGTCGTACCCGACTCCTGCTGCAGCAGCAGCTGGGTGTTGCGCGCGATCCGCGCCGAGAAGTCCGTCGGCAGTGCGATCGCCTCGTCGAGGGCGTTGGTGTGCAGCGACTGGGTGTGGCCCTGGGTCGCGGCCATCGCCTCGATGCAGGTGCGCTGGACGTTGTTGAACACGTCCTGCGCGGTCAGCGACCAGCCGGAGGTCTGGCTGTGCGTGCGCAACGAGAGCGACTTGGGGTTCTGCGGCTCGAACTGGCCGACCAGCCGGGCCCACAGCGCACGTGCGGCACGCAGCTTCGCGACCTCCATGAAGAAGTTCATCCCGATGGCCCAGAAGAAGCTCAGCCGCGGGGCGAACTCGTCGATGGTCATCCCGGCGTCCAGACCAGCCCGGATGTACTCCACCCCGTCCGCGAGGGTGTAGGCGAGCTCGAGGTCGGCCGTCGCCCCGGCCTCCTGGATGTGGTAGCCGGAGATCGAGATCGAGTTGTAGCGGGGCATCTTCTGCGCGGTGTAGCCGAAGATGTCGCTGATGATCCGCATGCTCGGCTGCGGCGGGTAGATGTAGGTGTTGCGGACCATGAACTCCTTGAGGATGTCGTTCTGGATCGTCCCCGTGAGCTGTTCGGGCTTCACCCCCTGCTCCTCGGCCGCGGCGATGTAGAGCGCCAGCACCGGCAGCACCGCACCGTTCATCGTCATGCTGACGCTCATCTCGTCGAGCGGAATGCCCTCGAAGAGCGTGCGGGCGTCGTAGATCGAGTCGATCGCGACACCGGCCATGCCGACGTCGCCCTTCACGCGCGGGTGGTCGGAGTCGTAGCCGCGGTGGGTCGCGAGGTCGAAGGCGACGCTCAGGCCCTTCTGGCCGGCAGCCAGGTTGCGGCGGTAGAAGGCGTTGGACTCCTCGGCGGTGGAGAAGCCGGCGTACTGCCGGATCGTCCAGGGCTGGGTGGTGTACATCGTCGGGTAGGGACCGCGCAGGAACGGCGACAGCCCTGGATAGGTGTCCAGCGCGTCGAGCCCCTCGAGGTGCTCGGGGCCGTAGATGGGCAGGATGCCGATGCCCTCGGGCGACTCCCAGGTGTCCCCCGCCACGGGCTCCTTGGCACTCACCTCGCCGGCGAGCGACAGGCCGGCGAAGCTCTCGGGGATGCTCATGACATCAGCTTCTCTCGGGTGCGGGTGAGGAAGTCGAGCGCATCCACGCCCATCGCGCAGGTGTCGTCGGCCTCGATGCCTTCCACCGGCCTGCCGGCGAGGATGACCCATTCCGCGCCCGCCTCACGCAGTGCGCTGACGAGGTCGGCGCCCCACGCGGCGTACGCCTTGTCGTGGCCGACCAGGCAGACGACGGACTGGCCGTCATGGTGTGCGAGCACCGCGTCGAGGTCGTCGTGCCGGCCCTCGTTGACCACGTCGACGCCACCGGCCGCGAACAGGTTGGTCGCGAAGCTGGCCCGTGCAGTGTGCGCCGCGACGGTGCCCATCGTCGCGAGGAACACCTTGGCCTCGGCCGGCTCGTCGCGCAGGGCCTCGAACGGCTCGCCATAGGGCCGGACCCCGACAGGTCCGGGAACCCCTTCAGACCTCGGTGGTCGGGTTCGCTCGGGCAGCGTCTCGTGCAGGTTGGGGAACTCCGTCAAGCCGGTCAGCGGCCGTTCCCGCAGGGCGATCTGGCGGTCACGCTCGGCCACGGCCTCCTCGATGCGGGAAGTCAGGGAGCCGTCCTCGACGGACCGGATGACGCCACCGGATGCCTCGATGCGTCCGAGCTCCTCCCAGCCGGCGACAGCGAGGTCGTCGGTCAGCTTCTCGACCGCGAACGCGCCCCCGGCGGGGTCGGCGACCTTGGCGACGTGGGACTCCTCGACCAGCAGGGTCGAGGTGTTGCGAGCGATGCGGCGGGCGAACGCGTCGGAGAGCCCGAGCCGGACGTCGAACGGCAGCACGGTCACCGCGTCCGCCCCGCCCACCCCGGCGGCGAAGGAGGCGACGCAGGTCCGCAGCATGTTCACCCAGGGGTCGTACTTGGTCATCATCGGACGCGACGTCACCGCGTGCAGCGTCATGCTCCGGCGGTCCTCGGCAGCTCCGCTGAGCTCCAGCATCCGCGCCCACATCCGGCGTACGCCGCGCAACCGGGCGATCGTGACGAACTGCTCGTCGCTGGCCGCCAGGCGGAACTCCATCAACCCGGTGGCCTCGTCGACCGGGATGCCGGCCGCCTCGAGGAGCCGCAGGTAGTGCGCACCGAGCGCCAGCACGTAGCCGAGCTCCTGGACGTCGGACGCACCGCGGTCGTGCACGGCGGTTCCGTCGACCACCAGCGCACGGCAGCCCAGCTTCTGGGCGAGCGCGGCCGCATCAGCCACCACGTCCTCGACCGCGAAGCCGCGCAGCCCAGCCCCCACCGGGTCCACGCCGAGGTTCGTCCCGGCGGCCAGGGTCTGCCCGGCGGCGATCTCGGCGAACGCACGTGCAGCCCCGAGCGGGTCCGCGGGAGCGTCCAGGACGACCGGGGCGACGTCGAGCAGCACGCCCTCCAGCACGACCGGGAGATCCGTGACCTCGATGCCCGAGGAACCGACCTGGACCCAGAGCGAGGTGGCCCCGTTCTCGAGGTCGGTCAGCGCGGCTGCGTTCGAGGCCTTCGCGTCGGGGTCGGCCAGCAGGGCTCGCACGTCCCACCCGTCACCACGCGCGGGCGGCCGGACCGGCTCGGGGAGGTCGGCCACGAGCGCCGGGGTCCCCAGCGGGCTGATGCCGATCCCGTCGAGGGTGGTGCGGCTCAGCCTGGCCCAGACCGCGTCGTCCGGGTCGTCGTCGGTGAGCCGACCTGCCTTGCGGAGCACCGCTGCCGCTGCCTGCTCCCACTCACTGACGTCGTGCTCCTGCCCGCCGGCCAGTGACAGGTGCGCATCAGTGTCCATGCGCGAAGGATAAGGACCGGCGATGCGGCGAGACCAGCGACTGTGAAATACCCGACCCGGATCGCTCCGGCTCGTGGGGAGCCCGCGAGTCGGCAGTAGGGTGCACGGGCATCACTGGAGGATCACCGGCGCCCGGTGCCGGGGATCATCCAGCGTCGTCAGGAGTGCGGCCGACACCATGATCACCGGCGAGGGAGTGTGCCTGCGGCCCCCCGTGTCCGCTGACCGTGACCGTTGGCTCGAGCTGCTCCACGATCCGGACCAGCTGAGGTACGGGTCGCCGTCGTTCGTCTCGCTGGCTGAGTCCGTGGACCAGCTCACGGAGCGGGTGACCCAGGCGCGTGCGCAGTTCGCTGCCCTCCAGCCGGGTTCCCTGGTGGTCGTCGAGGCCGCAGATCCCGACCTGTTCCTGGGCACGATCGGATGGCACTTCCACGTTCCGCCGCTGCTCCTCGTCACCGACGTCGGGTACAGCGTCCACCCCGACGCGCGCGGGCGGGGCGTCGCGACCCGGGCCCTCCGGACGTTCATCCGCTGGCTGACTGAGGACGTCGACGGGCCCGGTCTGGCGCGCGTGCAGCTCGACCACAGCACCGAGAACCCCGCCTCCTGCCGGGTTGCGACCGCGGCCGGGCTGCCGCGTGAGGGGGTTCGTCGCGGGTTCCTGCCGCTTCGCGACGCGGACGCTCCGGACGGATTCCGCCGGCACGACGTGTGCCTGCACGGCATGGCCGCCGGCCCCTGACCCCGCGCACCATCGTTCACCGGCCGCTCACGTCGCGGACACCGGCACGACACAGGCCACCGCGACCATGACGGCATGCGCATCGCACTGGTGACCGAGCAGTTCGCACCGAGCACCACCCCGACGGCTCACGTCAGCCGCGAGGTGGTGCCCCGACTGACCGGGGGCGGGCACGACGTCGTGGTCCTGGCCGGTGGTCGCGGACAGGCCACCTTCTCCGGAGCCCGTCTCTTCTGGGCCAGCCGGATGACACCTGTCTCAGCCATCCGCGAGGCGCTGTCGCTCGCGCGGCCCGACGTCTGCCACCTCCTCGACCCGCACCGGCTGGGCATCAAGGTCGCCGAGGCGGCGGACCGGCTCGGCGTACCGACCGTGGTGCTGCACCCGCGGACCTGGCGGCCGGGCGTCGACCTCGCGGCGCACCACCCGGGGCTGCGCGACCAGGACCTGCACGACCGCTGGAGCCGGGTGCACTCCCCCGACGGCGGTCGGCTCGTGGTCGGCTACGTCGGCCCGCTGGAGCGCACCAAGGTGCTGCACCGCCTCAGCCTGGTGGCCAGGCTCCCCGGCGTCCGGCTGGTCGCCCTGGGCGATGGTCCGGGGGCGGCGGGGCTGCGCGCAGCAGGAGCCAAGGTGATCCCGGGCCCGACCACGCTGGAGCAGGCCCGGTGCGTGGCCTCCTTCGACGTGCTCCTCCAGCCGCGCAAGCGCGAGACCTACGCACCCACCGTGCACGAGGCTCTGGCCAGCGGAGTGCCCGTGGTCGCCTACGACAGCGGCACCGCCTCCGACGCCGTGCGCCACGAGCACAACGGGCTGCTCGTCGACACCGACCGGGGCGGGAAGTCCTTCGCCCGGGCCGTCGCCAGGCTGGCAGTCAGCCCCGACCTGCGCTTCTCGCTCGCGGCTGCAGCTCGCCGGTCCGTGGCCGACCGGACCTGGGACGACGCCGTCGCCGAGCTCGTGGACGTGCACTACCCGACGGCAACCTCTCCGAGCGGCTGCCCCTGAACCGGCCAGGGAAAGTGTTAGCGTCCACGCATCCTGCCTGGCGCGTCCGCCGGTGGACGAATACCGCAGACACAGCACATCGAGTCGAACCCCGGAGGACTCCAGATCATGGGAAAAGCCGCAGCAGCATGGTCCGCTCTGCACGAGGGAGGGCCGCGCGAGCTCATCTCCCGCACGAGGCAGTGGGGCGCCCGTGCCCTCGACCCGGCCGCTGAGCCCGGGACACCGGAGCAGGAGGCTGCGCCACCGGCGCCCACCGCCCCGGCCGGGAAGAACGCCGCCAACGTCGGCTTCGCCCAGGCGACCCGCTTCTTCAAGCAGCGGCATGCCAACTACGAGCTGCTCGCTGACGCCATCGCGCCCCACCTCGACCCCGACGGGGTGCTCTTCGACATCGGTGCGAACATCGGCTACTTCAGCATGGTGGTCGGTGAACGCACCGGGTTCCGCGGCCAGGCGCACCTGTTCGAGCCGATCCCGCACCTGGCCCAGTTCTGCTTCCGCACCCTCACGGATGCCGATTTCTCGATCGCGGTGCACCAGTACGGCCTCGGCGACAGCGACGGCCACGTCGACATCTTCATCGACACCCAGGGCAACTTCGGCTGGAACACGATGATCGCCGAGCGCGCCTCCTACATGACCCCCCAGCGGATCACCGTGCGCCGGTTCGACGGGATCGGTCTCACCGTGGTCCCGTCGGTGATCAAGATCGACGTCGAGGGTGCCGAGTACCTCGTCCTGCGCGGCCTCCTCCCCGCGCTGCGCCAGTGGGACACGCGTCCCCCGATCCTGTGTGAGATCGGGTGGGGAGCCGAGGGACATCCCGCCTGGAAGGACGAGCTCGAGGTCTTCTCCGAGCTCAAGGAGCTCGGCTACCGGCCCACCACCTTGGAGGGTGAGCCGGTCGTGCTCGAGGAGATCGACAAGACCTGCGACGTGATGTTCCTCCCCACCTGACCCACCTGCCGCCAGCGCGGTGGACGCGCCACTGGACCACCGTTTTCGCGGCCCTCTAGTCTCGACCAATGCCGCTGACCGAGGGACTTCGCCGCTACCTCGGCGACCCCGTGGCGAGTTGGCGCACCGGGAGTCCGCAGAGCCAGGCGCTGACCCTGATCACGCTGCTCGTCGGCGTCACCCTGTGCTTCGTCGTCTCGGTGATCGAGTACTCCCTGATGCCGATGACTGCCTACTACGTCTGGCTGCTCCTCGGGATGCTGCTGCTGCGCTTCCGGCCGCTGCTGGCGTTCACCGCAGTGACTGGTTCGGCCGCGCTCGGTGCGGTGCTGCTCGATCCCCCGATGACCGCGACGCGCGTCTCCGCGTGCCTCACCCTGTCCATCTCCCTGGCCCTGATCCTGTTCGCCTCGAGCAGGCAGCAGAGCGGCCTGCCCGGGCCGGTCAGCGAGGCGATGCTGACCGACCTGCGGGACCGGCTGCAGTCCCAGGGGACCATCCCCGACCTGCCCGGGAGCTGGCGCTCGCAGTCGGCCATGCTGGCCGCCAGCGGGGTCGGGTACGGCGGTGACTTCCTGGTCGCGAACCTCACCGACGAGGGAAGTCGGCTCGAGCTGATCCTGGTCGACGTCTGCGGCAAGGGCGTCGGGGCCGCCTCACGGGCGCTGCAGTTCGGTGGCGCGCTCGGCGGACTCATCGGCGCCCTGCCGCCGCGTCAGCTCTTCAACGCGGCCAACGACTTCCTGCTGCGCCAGAACTCACCGGAGACCTTTGCCACCGCCGTGCACTTGCTGCTCGACCTCCAGACGGGCAGCTACCAGCTGACCAGCGCCGGGCACCCGCCGGCACTCGTGTGGTCGTGGGACGACGCCAGGTGGGACGTGGACCTGGCCCGAGGAACGGCCCTCGGCATCGTGGCGAACCCCGAGCTGCAGATGACGAGCGGTCGGCTCCGGCCGGGCGACGCGCTTCTCTTCTACACCGACGGCGTCGTCGAGACCCGCACCGCGGACCTCGACGAAGGCGTCGCCTGGCTCCAGCGCGAGGCGTCGCTCGCCATTGCTCCCGGCTTCCCGGGGGCGGCCCAGCGGATCATCGCCAAGGTCAGCCGCGGTGACGACGACCGCGCGGTCCTGATCCTCGACCACGCGGCTGACCCCACCCAGCTCGCCCCCGGTGACGACCGGCTGGCCGCCCGCTGACCGGACCAGCCCTCAGACCTCGGCGCGCCCGTCGTCGTCCCTGTTGCGCAGACCGATCTTGTTGCCGAGCCACACCAGCGGGTCGTACTTGCGGTCGACCACGCGCTCCTTCATCGGGATGATTGCGTTGTCGGTGATCTTGATCCCCTCCGGACACACCTCGGTGCAGCACTTGGTGATGTTGCACATCCCCAGACCCGCTGCTCCCTGTGCGAGCTCACGCCGGTCGTGGGTGTCCAGCGGGTGCATGTCCAGCTCGGCGTACCGCAGGAAGAAGCGGGGGCCGGCGAACGCCGGCTTGTTCTCCTCGTGGTCGCGCACGACGTGGCAGACGTTCTGGCACAGGAAGCACTCGATGCACTTGCGGAACTCCTGGCCGCGCTCCACGTCCATCTGGGCCATCCGGCGCTTGCCGTCCTCGTCCCTGGGGGGCGGGGCGAAGGCGGGCAGCTCCTTGGCCTTCTCGTAGTTGAAGGACACGTCGGTGACCAGGTCCCGGATCACCGGGAAGGAACGCATCGGGGTGACGGTGATCGTCTCGGACTGGTCGAAGTCGGAGAGCCGGCTCATGCACAGCAGCCGCGGCTTGCCGTTGATCTCGGCGCTGCACGACCCGCACTTGCCGGCCTTGCAGTTCCACCGCACGGCGAGGTCGCCGGCCTGGGTGGCCTGCACCCGGTGGATGGCGTCGAGGACGACCTCGCCCTCCTCGACCTCGACCGAGTAGTCGCCGAGCTCGCCACCGTCCTGGTCGCCGCGCCAGATGCGCATCTTCAGGTCGTAGCCCATGGTCGCCTCACCCCACCCTTGTCATTGAGTCTCGAAGAACGTCTTGAGCTCGTCCGGCATCACCGGGAGCGGCTGCTCGGTCAGGTCGACCCCGGATCCGGTGGAGTCCAGGCGGACCACCAGGTTCTTGGTGCCCCACGTGTCGTTGGGGCCGGGGAAGTCGTCGCGGGTGTGACCACCGCGTGACTCCTCGCGGGCGAGCGCCGCCTTGGCGATGCACTCCGAGACGAGCAGCATGTTGCGCAGGTCCAGGGAGAGGTGCCAGCCGGGGTTGTACTGGCGGTGCCCCTCGACCAGGAGGTACTTGGCACGCTCCTTGAGCGTCTCGATCTCGCCCAGGGAGCGGGTCAGCTCGTCGGCGGTGCGGATGATGCCCACGAGGTCGTTCATCGTCTGCTGGAGGTCCGACTGGATCGTGTAGGCGTTCTCCGTGTGGGCGATCGAACCCGCTTCTCCCGAGCTCGTCGAAGGGTCGAACGGCGAGAGCGCGTCGGCCTCGGCAGCCTTCACCTGGCCGGGGTCGACAGCGGGACGCGCCTCGCCCAGCCCAGCGGTGTACGCCGCGGCCGACTCGCCTGCCCGACGACCGAAGACCAGCAGGTCCGAGAGCGAGTTGCCCCCGAGCCGGTTGGATCCGTGCATGCCGCCCGAGCACTCGCCCACGGCGTAGAGGCCGGTGACACCGGCGAGCTCGGTGTCCGCATCGACCTCGACACCGCCCATCACGTAGTGGCAGGTCGGTCCGATCTCCATCGGCTCGGCGGTGATGTCGACGTCCGCGAGCTCCTTGAACTGGTGGTACATCGAGGGCAGCCGCTTGCGGATGTAGTCAGCGTCGCGGCGCGAGGCGATGTCGAGGAAGACGCCGCCGTGCGGCGATCCGCGACCCGCCTTGATCTCGGAGTTGATCGCCCGCGCGACCTCGTCTCGCGGCAGCAGCTCGGGTGGTCGACGGTTGTTCTTCTTGTCGTCGTACCACCGGTCGGCCTCCTCCTCGGTGTCCGCCGTCTCGCTCTTGAAGAACTCCGGGATGTAGTCGAACATGAACCGCTTGCCTTCGGAGTTCTTCAGGATGCCGCCGTCCCCACGCACCGACTCGGTGACCAGCAGCCCCTTCACCGAAGGGGGCCAGACCATGCCGGTCGGGTGGAACTGCACGAACTCCATGTTGATCAGCGACGCCCCGGACCGCAGGGCCAGCGCGTGGCCGTCGCCGGTGTACTCCCAGGAGTTCGAGGTGACCTGGTAGGACTTGCCGATCCCGCCCGTCGCGAGGATCACCGACGGAGCCTCGAACACCACGAACCGACCGGTCTCACGCCAGTAGCCGAACGCGCCGGAGATCTTGTCACCCCCCTCGGACGACGAGTCCTTGAGCAGGTCGGTGACCGTGCACTCCATGAAGACGTCGATGCCCAGCGCCACGGCGCGCTGCTGCAGCGTGCGGATCATCTCGAGGCCGGTGCGGTCGCCCACGTGGGCGAGCCGGGCGTAGCGGTGGCCGCCGAAGTCGCGCTGCGAGATCAACCCGTCCTCGGTGCGGTCGAACAGGGCGCCCCAGTCCTCGAGCTCCTGCACCCGCTCGGGTGCCTCCTGGGCGTGCAGCTGGGCCATCCGCCAGTTGTTCAGCATCTTCCCGCCACGCATGGTGTCGCGGAAGTGCACCTTCCAGTTGTCGTCGGGATAGACGTTTCCCATCGACGCGGCGATGCCACCCTCGGCCATCACGGTGTGTGCCTTGCCGAGCAGCGACTTGCAGACGATCGCCGTGCGGGCGCCCGCGTCGTGGGCCGCGATCGCGGCGCGCAGCCCGGCGCCACCGGCACCGATCACGACCACGTCATAGGTGTGGCGCTCCATCCCACCGGTCTCGGCCGGCGACATCTCGTTGCCGGTCATGGGGTGGCGGCCGGGGCTGGTGGCTGACATGTCAGAAGAACCTCAGGTCGGAGATGGTGCCGGTGGAGAGCAGCAGGACGTAGAGATCGGCGATCGCCACGGAGAACAGCGAGAGCCAGGCGTAGCGCGCGTGGCTGGCGTTCTGCTTGGAGACCCAGGTCCACATCCGGTAGCGGACCGGGTGCTTGCTGAAGTGCCGCAACCGCCCACCGACCGCGTGCCGGCACGAGTGGCAGGACAGGGTGTACATCCAGATCAGGTAGATGTTCGCGATGAAGACCAGGCTCCCGAGACCCATGTGACCCCACTCGCCGTCCTCGTTGCGGAAGGTGAGCACGGTGTCGAAGGTCAGGATCAGCGCGACGACCACGGCGGCATACCAGAACCAGCGGTGCAGGTTGTTCAGGATCAGCGGGAAGCGGGTCTCACCGGAGTACGCCGTGTGCGGCTCGGCCACCCCGCACGCGGGCGGACTCAGCCAGAACGAGCGGTAGTAGGCCTTGCGGTAGTAGTAGCAGGTCATCCGGAAACCCAGCGGGAAGATCAGGATGATCAGGGCGGCCGACAGCGGGAACCAGCCGAACGGCTGGCCGAAGTCCGAAGCACCCTCGACGCAGTCCCCGAGGCACGGCGAGTAGAACGGCGAGAGGTAGGGGGTCGCGTAGTAGTGCGCACCCTGGAAGGCGCGGATCGTGGCGTAGATGACGAACGCGGTGAACACCACGAACGTGGTCAGCGGGTAGAGCCACCAGCGGTCCGAACGCAGTGTCTTCTCGTCGATCTTCGCCCGAGTGGGACCTCGTACTCCTGCGTCGGTCGACGCCATTGCTACCTCCGCAGCCCGGTCTGGGTCACCTCGCGTGACCGAGACCACTCTTGCCGCAACCCGCGAGAAAGCGAAAGGGGCGCGCAGAGATATGTCACATCCCCCGGGGTCCTCGACACCTGCGAGAGAGGGATACGGTGACCTCTGTGGCAACTGCGACGCTCGTCAAGGACAGCAGGTCGACCCGTTCGACCATCGCGCTGAAGGTCCTCATGGCCCTCAGCGGCATCATCTTCATCGGCTTCGTGCTGACGCACATGTACGGCAACCTCAAGGCTTTCAGCGGCCATGACGCCTACAACGAGTACGCCGAGCACCTCCGCGAGTTCGGCGAGCCGATGCTCCCCCACACCGGGCTGCTCTGGATCATCCGGGTGGTGCTCCTCGGATCGCTGGTCGTGCACGTGGCCGCCGCCGTCACGTTGTGGCGTCGCGCCCAGAGGGCCCGCCCGATCAAGTACGTGATGAAGAAGAACAAGCACTCGACCTGGGCATCGCACCTGATGCGCTGGGGCGGGGTGACGCTGTTCTTGTTCATCGTCTGGCACCTGCTGAACTTCACGGTCGGCAAGGTGAACGTGAAGAACCCCGGCGAGACCAGCGACCCCTACAACCTCCTGGTCGACTCGTTCGACACCTGGTGGCTGACCCTGATCTACCTGTTCGCGATGGCGATGCTGGGCGCCCACCTGCACCACGGGATCTGGAGCTCGATGCAGACCCTGGGCCTCACCAACACCGACGGGTCGCGGACCCGCGCCAAGCAGTTCGGTTTCACCCTCGCCGTCATCATCGCGGGTGGCTTCTCGCTCGTTCCGATCTTCGTCCTGGCCGGCGTCATCACCAAGTAAGGGGTCAGACACTCCATGACAGACATGCCCGACACCACCACCACGGCGGACCCCTCGCACCACGCGGACAGCGAGCAGGAGACCGACGACGCACGGGGCTACTACGTCCCCGGCGAGCCGATCCAGGACACCAAGGCTCCCGGTGGCCCGATCGACGAGCGCTGGGACACCCGGCAGTTCGAGGCCCGGATCGCCAACCCGGCCAACCGGCGGCGACTCTCGATCATCGTGGTCGGCACCGGCCTGGCTGGCGCCTCGGCAGCCGCGACGCTCGGTGAGGCCGGCTACGTGGTGAAGTCCTTCTGCTACCAGGACTCCCCGCGGCGGGCCCACTCGATCGCCGCCCAGGGCGGCATCAACGCGGCCAAGAACTACAAGGGCGACGGCGACTCGGTCTACCGGCTCTTCTACGACACCATCAAGGGCGGCGACTACCGCTCCCGGGAGTCCAACGTCTACCGCCTCGCCCAGGTCAGCCGGAACATCATCGACCAGTGCGTCGCCCAGGGCGTGCCCTTCGCCCGCGAGTACGGCGGCCTGCTCGACAACCGCTCCTTCGGCGGGGTTCAGGTCTCGCGCACCTTCTATGCCCGCGGCCAGACCGGCCAGCAGCTGCTGATCGGCGCCTACCAGGCCCTCGAGCGCCAGGTGGCCGCCGGCACCGTGAAGACCTACGTCCGTCACGAGATGGTCGAGCTGATCGTGGTCGACGGTCGGGCGCGCGGCATCATCGTGCGCGACATGGTCACCGGGGAGCTGGAGACCTACTTCGCCGACGTGGTCGTCCTCGCCAGCGGCGGCTACGGCAACGTGTTCTTCCTCTCCACCAACGCCATGGGCTGCAACGTCACCGCAACCTGGCGCGCGCACCGCAAGGGCGCCTACATGGCCAACCCGTGCTACACCCAGATCCACCCCACCTGCATCCCGGTCTCGGGCCCGCACCAGTCCAAGCTCACCTTGATGAGCGAGTCGCTGCGCAACGACGGCCGCATCTGGGTCCCCAAGGATGCCAAGGACGCGGACAAGAACCCCCAGGACATCCCGGAGGAGGACCGCGACTACTACCTCGAGCGGATCTACCCCTCCTTCGGCAACCTGGTCCCCCGCGACATCGCCTCGCGGCAGGCCAAGAACATGTGCGACGAGGGGCGCGGCGTGGGCCCGGAGGTCGACGGCGTACGACGCGGCGTCTATCTCGACTTCGCCGAGGCCATCGGACGCCTGGGCCGCAAGACCATCGAGGACAAGTACGGCAACCTCTTCGACATGTACGCCCAGATCACCGGCGAGGACCCCTATGCGGTGCCGATGCGCATCTACCCCGCGGTGCACTACGTGATGGGCGGCCTCTGGGTCGACTACGACCTGCAGTCCTCGATCCCGGGGCTGTTCGTGACCGGTGAGGCCAACTTCTCCGACCACGGCGCCAACCGGCTCGGCGCCTCGGCGCTGATGCAGGGCCTGGCCGACGGCTACTTCGTGCTCTCGAACACGATCCGTGACTACCTCGCCGACGGCCCCTTCGACAAGATCGCCGAGGACGACCCCGCGGTCGTCGAGGCGCAACAGACGGTGCAGTCGCGGATCGACCACTTCATGTCGAACAAGGGCACTCGCAGCGTCGACTCCTACCACCGCGAGCTCGGCAACATCATGTGGGAGTACTGCGGCATGGAGCGCACCGAGGACGGCCTGAAGAAGGCGATCGACCTGATCCGCAGCCTGCGCGACGACTTCTGGCGCAACGTCAAGGTGCTCGGCAGCCCCGACGGCCTCAACCAGTCGCTGGAGCGGGCCGGCCGGGTCGCGGACTTCTTCGAGCTCGGCGAGCTGATGTGCATCGACGCGCTGAACCGTCGCGAGTCGTGCGGCGGCCACTTCCGGGGGGAGTCCCAGACCGACGAGGGCGAGGCCCTGCGGCATGACGACCAGTACGCCTACGTGGCGGCCTGGGAGTGGGGCGGCCAGGACGAGAAGCCGATCCTGCACAAGGAGAACCTGACCTACGAGTTCGTCGAGATGAAGGCACGGTCCTACAAGTGAAGCTCACGCTCAAGATCTGGCGCCAGGCCGACGCGGCGACCGCGGGCGCGATGCACACCTACGAGGTCGACGAGATCTCGGAGGACATGTCGTTCCTCGAGATGCTGGACGTGCTGAACGAGCGGCTCAACGGTGAGGGCGAGGAGCCGATCGCCTTCGACTCCGACTGCCGCGAGGGCATCTGCGGCATGTGTGGGCTGATGATCAACGGCGAGGCCCACGGCCCTCAGGTCACCACCACCTGCCAGCTGCACATGCGCTCGTTCCACGACGGCGAGACGATCACCATCGAACCGTGGCGTGCCGACGCGTTCCCGGTGCTCAAGGACCTCTGCGTCGACCGTGGTGCCTTCGACCGGATCATCCAGCAGGGCGGCTACATCTCGGTGAACACCGGTGCGGCCCCCGACGCGCACGCGACCCCTGTGCCCAAGGACAACGCGGACCGCGCCTTCGACGTGGCCACGTGCATCGGTTGCGGCGCCTGCGTGGCCGCCTGTCCGAACGGGTCGGCCTCGCTGTTCGTCGGCGCCAAGATCACCCACCTCGGCGAGCTGCCCCAGGGCCAGGCCGAGCGCGACACCCGCGTGGTGAGCATGGTCGGCCAGCACGACCACGAGGGCTTCGGCGGCTGCACCAACATCGGCGAGTGCACCGCAGCGTGCCCCAAGGGGATCCCACTCGACGTGATCTCGCAGCTGAACAAGGACCTCCGGACCGCGATTAGGCACGGCTACTGATTCCGCCATTCGGACGTTTTGCCTAATATCTACTAAATAGGATAAATCGCCCTCTACCCTCCCTTTCATGGGGGAAAGGCCAGCGCGACCACACCTGTTCGTGGGCGCTCTGATGTTGGTCCTCCTCGGTGGTGGCTCCGCGCACACCGGGTCAGGCGCCCCGATGGCGCTGCCCGCCCCCGGCCATGCCTCCGGTGCCACCACCGACTCCCGCGTGCTGCCCTCCCGGGTGGCCGCACGCGCGACGGCGACCCAGAACAAAACCCAGAACCGGACGCAGAACAGGACGCAGAACAGGACGCGGACCACACCACGGTGGTCCGGCGCGGTCGACGTCAACAGCAGGTCCGCCGTCAACGCGGCGTACCTGAGGGACTTCGCCCCGGGGCTCGACGTCCCCACCGGCTGGACCGGCAGCAACAGCCGCTGCCTCGCGGGCACCCAGTCGTCCAGGTCGCGGGCCTCGACGCTGCGCGCCCTCAACTTCACCCGGTCCCTGGCGGGCCTCGCCCCCGTCGCCTTCTCCGCCGACCTGAACTCACGCTCCCAGCAGACCGCCCTGCTGATGTCGGCCAACAACGCGCTCAGCCACGCTCCCCCGCGCTCGTGGCGGTGCTACACGGCCACGGCAGCAGCCAACGCCGGCAAGTCCAACCTCTCGCTCTCCTACCCCTCGAACACCTCCTCGGGCATCGTCGCGCAGTACCTCGAGGACGCCGGGCGCGCGAACACCGCGGTGGGGCATCGCCGCTGGCTGCTGAACCCGTTCTCGGCCACCATGGGCTCGGGCGCCACGGACACGGCGAACGCCATCACCGTGATCGGACCGACCTCGGCGTCCCGCCCGAACCCGACCGCCGTCTCCTGGCCGACCGCGGGCTGGTTTCCCAGGACCCTCGAGCCGGCCGGCCGATGGTCGCTCTCGCTCGGCAACCGTTCGCTGAGCTTCCGCTGGGCGGCAGTACGCGTCTGGCGCGACGGCAAGCTGATCAAGGCGGTGAAGCACCCGGTAGCCGACGGCTACGCGCAGCCGACGCTGGTGTGGCAGATTCCCGCGAGCCTGGCCCGCTCCGGCACCTTCAAGGTCGAGGTCAGCTCCATCAGGGCCACCGCGAAGAGCACGAGGTACACCCGCACCTACACCGTCCGAATGTTCGCTCCCGGGGGCTGAGCTCAGTCCCTGGGTGAACCGAGCCTGAACGCGCTCGTGGGCTGCCACCCCGAGGCGTCGTCGTGGAGGTACATCCACATCTCCTCGACATCGAACTCCGCGTCGAAGTCCTGCAGGTCGGAGAAGGCGCGGTCGAGCTGGTCATCGCTGAGGTGATGGGCGACCGTGACGTGCGGGTGGTAGGGGAACACCCGCTCGATGACGAGTGGACCCTGGCGTACGCCGGCCGCCAGCTGCTCGCACTGGCTGATCCCCTCGACCACCCCGATGAAGACCACCGGGGAGACCGGCTGGAACGACCCGGTCCCTCGAAGGTGCACCCGGAACGGCTCGGTCTGGGCGGCGACGCCGGCCAGGTGGGTCATCACCTCGCCGATGTCGCCGTCGGCCACCTGGTGGGGCGGCAGCAGGGTGATGTGGGTGGGGATGTGCCGGGCTGCCTCGTCACCGGCGCCGATGCGGTACTGCTGCAGCTTGGTTCCCCAGGGTTCGGGAACGGCGACGGAGACACCGATGGTGGGCACCCGAGCACCTTAGCGAGGCCGTGGAGCCCGGCGCCCGGTGCCCGCTGTAGCGTGAGCGGTCGTCAGGAGGAGCACATGACCGATTCACTGCGCGCTGCCGAGGAACGCAGCGCCGCGATCGAGGCCCGCATCGCCACCCATCCGGAGGAGCTGCGGATGCTGACCGGCGACCGTCCGACGGGCGCCCTGCACATCGGGCACTACTTCGGGTCGATCGCCAACCGGCTCAAGCTCCAGGCAGGTGGCGTCGAGATCTTCCAGCTGATCGCGGACTACCAGGTGATCACCGACCGCGAGGTCGCGGGCGACATCCGCGGCAACGTGCGCAACCTCTTGCTCGACAACCTCGCCGCCGGGATCGACCCGGAGCGGGCCACGATCTTCACCCACTCCGCCGTGCCTGCCCTCAACCAGCTGATGCTGCCGTTCCTGAGCCTGGTCAGCGTCGCCGAGCTGCAGCGCAACCCCACGGTCAAGGAGGAGGCCGCCACGGCCGGCATCACCTCGATCAACGGCCTGATGCTCACCTACCCGGTCCACCAGGCGGCTGACATCTTGTTCTGCAAGGCCAACGTCGTTCCCGTCGGCAAGGACCAGCTTCCCCACATCGAGCAGACCCGCGTGGTCGCCCGCCGGTTCAACGAGCGCTACGGCGTCACCTTTCCCGAGCCCGGCGCGCTGCTCTCGGAAGCCACCAACGTGCTCGGCACCGACGGCACCAAGATGAGCAAGTCGAAGGGCAACGTGATCGAGCTGCGGATGACCGCCGACGAGACCGCCAAGAAGGTCAGGGGCGCGAAGACCGACAGCGACCGGCACATCACCTATGACCCGCAGGGTCGGCCCGAGGTCGCCAACCTGATCACGATCATCTCGATGTGCGAGGGCACCGAGCCGACTGCGATCGCGGCGGAGATCGGCGACGGTGGCGGAGGTGGTCTCAAGGCTCGTGTCACCGACGCGGTGAACACCTACTTCGCGCCCCTGCGTGCACGTCGGGCCGAGCTCGAGGCCGACCCGGGATACGTCGACGCGGCGCTGAAGCGCGGCAACGACAGGGCCAACGAGATCGCGAACGCCACGCTCGACGAGGTGCGCGGCACGATGGGCATGACCTACCCGTGACCTGCCCGTGAACCGTCCGTGACGCAGCCGTGACGCAGCCGTGACGCAGCCGTGAACCTGCCCCCGCGGCGGCCGATCCCGACCCTGACCGACGGGGTGGTCGTCCTGCGCGCTCCCTGCGACGACGACATCGAGGGCTCCTACGAGCAGTGCCAGGATCCCGCGAGCCAGCTGTGGACCAGCAGCCCGGTGCCCTACACCCGCGACGACGCACGCAGGTATCTGCGGCACATCATCCCCGGCGGCTGGGAGACCGACCGCGAGTGGGGATTCGTGGTGGAGGCGCCCGACGAGGACGGCGTCGGCCGCTTCGCCGGCACGATCTCGCTGCGCAACGAGGGCCCCGGGCGGGCCGAGATCGCCTACGGCTCCCACCCCCGGGCGCGCGGCCGCGGCCTGATGGAGCGAGCATTGCGGCTGCTCCTCGACTGGGGATTCGCGGAGCGCGACCTGGAGACGGTCATCTGGCTGGCCCGGCGAGGCAACTGGGCTTCGCGGCGCCTGGCCTGGCGGCTGGGTTTCAGCTTCGACGGGACGCTGCGCTCCTGGCTCCAGACGCGCGACGGGCTCACCGACGCCTGGGCGGGGACGCTGTGCCGCGGTGAGCCGAGGGCTCCGCGCACGGAGTGGCTCCGGACGCCGACCCTCACGGGCGCATCAGTGGTGCTGCGCGCCGCGGTCGAGGCCGACATCCCGCGGCTCGTCGGGGCGCTCGGCGACCCGCTGTTGCAGCGGTACAGCCAGAGCATCCGCGAACACGCCCCGCATGACGAGCGCACGGTCCGGGCGCGAGAGCTCGACCAGCTCGAGGAGAGCGCGCAGGGCTCGTCGCTGACCTGGAGCGTTGCGGACGCCACGACCGACGCCTTTCTGGGCACCGCGACGCTCTACCGCATCCATCCCGGGCGCGAGGCCGAGGTCGGCTACTGGACGCACCCCGATGCCCGCGGACGCGGGGTCGCGACCGAGGCCTGCCGCCTGCTGGTGCGGCACGCGTTCATCGACTCCGAGGATGGCGGTGTGGGGCTGCACCGGCTGGCGGCCCACGCCTCCGAGGAGAACCTCGCCTCCCTGCGCGTCCTGGAGCGGTCGGGGTTCACCAGGGTCGGGACCGAGCGGCACAGCACGCTGCTGGCTGACGGGAGCTTCGTCGACACCGCCGCCTTCGACCAGCTGGCCTCAGACCTCCACCAGCCCTAGGCCGTACGACGGTGCAGGGCAGCCGAGGTCAGCAGCACCAGCAGCCCGGCCAGCGCCAGCCCGGCACCCACCCAGCTCGCTGAGGTGTAGCCGAATCCGGCCGCGACGACGAGGCCACCGAGCCAGGCGCCGAGGGCGTTGGCGATGTTCAGCGAGGCATGGTTCATCGCCGCGCCGATCGTCTGGGCCTCACCTGCCACCTGCATCAGCCGCATCTGCAGGTTGGTCACCAGCACGGACCCGGACAAGGTCAGCGCGAAGACCGTGAGCAGGCCGGGCAGGAACCACTGCGAGGTCACCGTGAACATGACCAGGGTCAGCACCATCGCCACCGAGGACAGCAGCAGGGACCGGAAGATCGACCAGTCGGCGAGGCGGCCGCCGAGCGGCGTACCGACCACCATGCCCACCCCCATGGCGAGCAGGTAGAGCGGGACGCGTCCCTCACCCAGGCCGGCGACGTCGGTGACGGTCGGGGCAATGTAGGTGTAGACCGCGAACATGCCACCGAAGCCGATGGCCCCGGCCAGCAGCGTGAGCAGGACCTGCGGGTTCTTGAACGCGCGCAGCTCGTTGCGGCCGGTCGCCCCGCGGTTGGCCGCGACGTGCGGCACCAGCCACAGCACCAGGGCAGCGGTCAGGGCGGCCAGCACCGTCACCAGCCAGTACGCCGACCGCCAGCCGGCGTGCTGTCCGAGCCAGGTGGCTGCCGGGACGCCCGCGACGTTGGAGACGGCCAGGCCGAGCATGACGCGGCTCACCGCCCGGCCACGACGCTCGACGGTGACGAGATCGGCCGCGACGAGGGAGGCCACGCCGAAGTAGGCACCGTGCGGCAGGCCGGCGAAGAACCGGGCCACGGTGAGCGAGGTGAAGCTGGTGGCCAGGGCACTCGCGGCGTTGCCGACCAGGAAGACCATCATCAACCCGATCAGCAGCTCGCGCCGGGGCAACCGGGCGCCGAACACCGCGATCAGCGGAGCGCCCACCACCACCCCGATGGCGTAGGCCGAGATCACGTGGCCGGCCGTGGGAATGGACACGCCCACGCCGGAGGCGAGCTGGGGAAGCAGCCCCATCGAGACGAACTCGGTGGTGCCGATCGCGAAGCCACCCATCGCCAGCGCGACCAGCGCGAAGCCGATCTGCAGTGGCGACCCGCTTGCGCGCGGCCTCGTGACGGCGGGCGCGCCCGGTCAGCCGGGCAGGCTGGGCGACAGCGGAGTCAGGGGTCTCGTCGATGCTCGTGCTCACCCCTCTCCCAACGCACAGGCGTGGCGAAGATTCCCGCCCCTTCTGGACCCCGGATCCGGACAGTCCGAGACGCTCCCGTCGTGGAGTCCTTCGACATCCAGAACGTCTCGGACTGTCCGGAAC
The DNA here is from genome assembly GCA_963781335.1 of uncultured Actinomycetota bacterium. Lineage (GTDB taxonomy): Bacteria > Actinomycetota > Actinomycetes > Propionibacteriales > Nocardioidaceae > Marmoricola. The sequence continues at coordinate 333,568 of CAWAFS010000035.1, forward strand.
TCAGCTCAGTTCAGTGACGCAAGCAGGTCGTTGAACGTCTTCGAGGGTCGCATGACCGCGGCCGTCTTCTCGGCGTCCGGGCGGTAGTAGCCGCCGATGTCGGCCGGCGACCCCTGGACCAGGATCAGCTCCTCGGCGATCTTGTCCTGTTGCTCGGCGAGCTGGTCGGCCAGCGGGGCGAACGCCTCGGCCAACGTGGCGTCGTCGGTCTGCTTCGCGATCTCCTGCGCCCAGTAGAGAGCGACGTAGAAGTGGCTGCCGCGGTTGTCGATGGTGCCGAGCTTGCGGCCGGGCGACTTGTTCTCGTCGAGGAACGTGCCGGTCGCCCGGTCGAGGGTCTCGCCGAGCACCTTGGAGTGGGCGTTCCCGGTGGCCTCGGCGTACTTCCCGAAGCTCTCCGCCAGCGCCAGGAACTCGCCCAGGCTGTCCCAGCGCAGGTAGTTCTCCTTGACCAGCTGCTGCACGTGCTTGGGCGCCGAACCGCCGGCGCCGGTCTCGAACAGGCCGCCACCGTTGATCAGCGGCACGACCGAGAGCATCTTCGCGCTGGTGCCGAGCTCGAGGATGGGGAACAGGTCGGTGAGGTAGTCGCGCAGCACGTTGCCGGTGACCGAGATCGTGTCCTCGCCCTTGCGGATCCGGTCGATCGAGAACTTGATCGCGTCCTCGGGCTTCATGATCTGGATGTCCAGGCCCTCGGAGTCACCCACGATGTCGGCCTGCGGCAGGTAGTCGTTCACCTTCGCGATCAGGTTCGCGTCATGGGCACGCGTCTCGTCGAGCCAGAAGATCGCCGGGGTGCCGGCGGCGCGTGCGCGGGTGACGGCGAGCTTGACCCAGTCGCGGATCGGCACGTCCTTGGTCTGGCAGGCACGCCAGATGTCACCGGGCGAGACCTGGTGCTCGATCAGCACGTTGTCGTCCTGGTCGACGACGCGGACGGTGCCGGCCCGGGCGATCTCGAAGGTCTTGTCGTGGCTGCCGTACTCCTCGGCGGCGCGGGCCATCAGGCCGACGTTCGCGACCGAGCCCATCGTCGAGGGGTCGTAGGCGCCGTGCTCGCGGCAGTCGTCGATGACGACCTGGTAGATGCCGGCGTAGCTGCTGTCCGGGATGACCGCCAGGGTGTCGGCCTCCTCGCCCCTGGGGTCCCACATGTGGCCAGAGGTGCGGATCATCGCCGGCATGCTCGCGTCCACGATCACGTCGCTGGGGACGTGCAGGTTGGTGATCCCGTTGCGGTCATCGACCATCGCCAGCTCGGGGCCGTCCTCGAGGCCCTGTTTGACGGCGTCGATGACCGCCTGCCCCTTCTCGCCGAGCTTCTCGGCACCGGAGAGGATGCCGGCCAGGCCGTTGCTGGGGTCCAGCCCTGCCTCGAGGAGGACGTCGCCGTGCTCGGCGAAGACCTGTGGGAAGAACGCCTGCACGGCGTGACCGAAGATGATCGGGTCGGAGACCTTCATCATCGTGGCCTTGAGGTGGATCGAGAACAGCACGCCGTCGGCCTTGGCCCGCTCGATCTGGTCGCGGAGGAAGGACTGCAGGGCGGCGGTGTCCATGAAGGTGCCGTCGATGACCTCACCGGCCTCGACCGGCACGGACTCCTTGAGCACCTCGGTGCCGTCCTCGCTCAAGAGCTCGATCCGCAGCGACCCCTCCTTCTCGATCACCACCGACTGCTCGTTGGCGCGGAAGTCGTCGCCGTCCATCTGCGCGACGTTGGACTTCGAGTCCGAGCTCCACTCCCCCATCGAGTGCGGGTGCTTGCGGGCGTAGTTCTTCACCGACTCCGGCGCGCGGCGGTCCGAGTTGCCCTCGCGCAGCACCGGGTTGACCGCGCTGCCCTTGACCTTGTCGTAGCGGGCGCGGGCGTCCTTCTCCTCCTCGGACTGCGGGCTGTCGGGGTAGTCCGGCAGCGCGAAGCCCTGCCCCTGGAGCTCGGCGATGGCCGCCTTGAGCTGCGGCGTGGAGGCGCTGACGTTGGGCAGCTTGACGATGTTCGCCTCGGGCGTCTTGGCGAGCGCACCGAGCTCGGCGAGGTCGTCGGTGACCCGCTGGTCCTCGGGGAGCAGGTCGGCGCAGCTCGCGAGGATCCGGGCGGCAAGCGAGATGTCACGCGTGTCCACGCCCACGTCGGCCTTCGCGGCGTACGCCTCGATGATCGGGAGGAACGAGTACGTCGCCAGGAGGGGCGCCTCGTCGGTGAGGGTGTAGATGATCTTCGACTCGGTCACGGATGACTCCTGGTGGCGTTGGTTCGGGATTTATCTTCACGTCAAGATACCGCATCGCGGCGCGAGCGGTCTGCCTCGGCGGTTGGTCCGCCTGCCAGCCTCTCAGGGGACCGCGCCGGCCACAACCGCGGCAGGTGGCCGGCCGATGTATCTCCGGGGACCGCGCACGCCTCTTCGCGGTGTACCCCTCGAACGGAGATGCATCATGAAGATGACCCCTGCCCTCGCCCGCCTGCTGGTCGCCGATCGTAAGGAGAAGCCAACCGCGACCGTCCGGATCCCGCGGCAACGGAGCGGGGAGGGGCGCCACGTGCGTACCCGTCCGGGGACCGGGGTGCGCTCACCCAAACGGTGAGGCGCTGCTAGCGTCGAGACGTCCGTCTCGTCGCACCCAGGAGTCCTCGTGAGCCCAGCATCGTCCTCGGCCCCCTTGAAGGTCGCTGTCACCGGCGCCGCCGGCCAGATCGGCTACAGCCTGCTGTTCCGTCTCGCGAGCGGTTCGCTGCTCGGGACCGACCGCCCGATCGAGCTCCGCCTGCTCGAGATCGAGCCGGCGTTGAAGACGCTCGAGGGCGTCGTGATGGAGCTCGACGACTGCGCGTTCCCGACGTTGGCCGGTGTCGAGATCGGCGCCGACGCCACCAAGGTCTTCGACGGTGTCAACCTCGCCCTGCTGGTCGGTGCTCGTCCGCGCGGCCCGGGCATGGAGCGCGCTGACCTCCTCGAGGCCAACGGCGCGATCTTCACCGCTCAGGGCAAGGCCCTCAACGAGGTGGCGGCCGACGACGTACGGATCGGCGTGACCGGCAACCCGGCCAACACCAACGCCCTGATCGCGATGACCAACGCACCCGACATCGCCAAGGAGCGCTTCTCCGCGCTGACCCGCCTCGACCACAACCGCGCGATCTCCCAGCTGGCCGCCAAGACCGGCGCCTCGGTGACCGAGATCAAGAAGATGACGATCTGGGGCAACCACTCAGCGACGCAGTACCCCGACATCTTCCACGCCGAGATCTCCGGCAAGAACGCAGCCGAGATGGTCAACGACCAGGCCTGGCTGGAGAACGACTTCATCCCCACGGTCGCCAAGCGGGGCGCCGCCATCATCGAGGCGCGAGGCTCTTCGTCCGCCGCCTCCGCTGCCTCGGCCACCATCGACGCCGCCCGCGACTGGCTCTCGGGGTCCGACGAGGGCGACTGGGTCTCGATGGCAGTCGTCTCCGACGGCTCCTACGGGGTGCCCGAGGGCCTGATCTCCTCGTTCCCGGTCACCACGAGCAACGGTGACTGGGAGATCGTCCAGGGCCTGGAGGTCAACGACTTCTCGCGCACCCGCATCGACGCCTCCACCCAGGAGCTCGCCGAGGAGCGCGCCGCGGTCACGGAGCTCGGGCTCATCTGAGGCTGGCAGTTTTTCTGGTTAACCAGAAAAACTGCCACCTACCCCACGGTGCAACGTTGGGAGGTGACAGTTTCTTGGGGGAAGTGGGCCGGCCGTGAGTTCGCGTACGCCGATCGTGCTCGACGTCGACACCGGGGTGGACGACGCCTGCGCGCTGCTGATCGCCGCCCTTCATCCCGGTCTTGACCTCAGGGCGGTCACCTGCGTGGGCGGGAACGCGCCGCTGGACGACGTCGTGCGCAACACGTTGAGCGTGCTCGACACCTGCGGCCGCGAGGACGTGCCGGTCGGCGCGGGTGCGGCACGCCCGCTCCTCGAGGAACCCGTTGACGCCCGGCACGTGCACGGTGTCGACGGGATGGGCGACCTGGGCTGGCGTCGCTCGGCGCGCGAGCCCGGTGAACGGCAGGCGGTGGAGCTGCTGCGCGACGTACTGCTGGCCGCGGCCGACGGACCGGAGGGCGGGAAGATCACGCTCGTACCACTCGCACCGATGACCAACATCGCCCTGCTCCTGCGCACCTATCCAGAAGTGGCGCGGGGCCTTCGGCGGATCGTGTTCATGGGCGGCGCCGCTCACGTCGGCAACGCCACGGCGTCCGCGGAGTTCAACGTCTTCCACGACCCCGAGGCCGCGGCGATCACGCTGGACGCCTGCGCCGATCTCGGGATCGAGATCGTGATGTACGGCCTGGATGTCTTCTACGGCCCGCGGGTCACCCTGGCCACGGCCCGGGAGCTCGTCACGGCACACCCGACCGGTCCGGCCGGGCTCGCCGGCCGGTTGATGGCGTTCCAGTGCGAGCGGTTCGGGACAGAGTCGGCGACCCTCGGGGACGCCGGCGCGGTGTGCGCCGTACTCGATCCGGAGGGGCTGACGACCAAGCGCCTGCCCGTGCGGGTCGAGCTCGCCGGCACCTGGTCGCGGGGCCGGACGATCGTGGACCGTCGTGACTGGGACGGCGACCTGGCGCACGACCCGCACGGTCGGGCGCCCGCGCTGATCGACGTGGCGCTCGAGGTGGACGGTCCCCGCTTCGCCCAGCTCTGGCTGGGCGCGGTGACCGGGACGACGTGAAGTTTCACTGGGGACCCCGTGAAACCGCCACTCATCGCTAGCCGGGCTGGTTGGGGATCACGCTGGCGAGCAGGATCAGCGCGGTGCCGACCCCGCCGAGCATGAGTACGTCGACCCAGCGGCTGCGGCGGACGCGCAGCATGCCGGCGTCCCGGTCGCGGAGCAGGGCGCGCATCAGCGCGCCGACCAGCAGCGCCAGCCCGATCACGCCGACGCCGCGACGCCAGGGCCCGACGGCGATGACCAGGAGGCCGAAGGCACTGGTGCCGACGACGAGGAGGTAGACCAGCCCGCCCACCGTGGACGGGACCCGGCGCGGCTCCTGGGGTGAGCTCACGAGCTGACGGTGTGCTCTGCGCGCTCGACCACGTTGGAGAGCAGCATCGCCCGGGTCATCGGACCCACCCCGCCTGGGTTCGGCGAGACCCAGCCGGCGACGTCCCACACGGCGGGGTCCACATCACCGGCGAGCTTGCCGTCCACCCGGGAGACACCGACGTCGAGCACGGCCGCGCCGGGCTTGACCATCTCGGGGGTGACGATGCCGGGCACCCCAGCGGCTGCCACGACGATGTCGGCCTGGCGCACGTGCGCCCCGAGGTCGCGGGTGCCGGTGTGGCACAACGTGACCGTGGCGTTCTCCGAGCGACGGGTCAGCAGCAGGCCCAGCGGCCGCCCGACCGTGACACCACGGCCGACGACCACGACGTCCGCGCCCTTGATCTCGACACCGTGTCGACGCAGCAGCGTCACGATGCCGAACGGCGTGCAGGGCAGCGGTGCCGGCTTCCCGAGCACCAGCCAGCCGAGATTGGTGGGGTGCAGGCCGTCCGCGTCCTTGGTGGGATCGATCTCGCCGAGCACGGCGTTCTCGTCGATGCCCTTGGGCAGCGGGAGCTGCACGATGTAGCCGGTGCAGGCCGGGTTCGAGTTGAGCCGTCGTACGGCGGCCAGGATGTCGTCCTGTGAGGCGGTCGCGGGCAGGTCCTCACGGATCGACTCGATGCCGACCTCGGCACAGTCCTTGTGCTTGCCGTTGACGTACCACGTCGATCCGGGGTCCTCACCGACCAGGATCGTGCCGAGCCCGGGGGTGACACCGCGCTCGCGGAGCTGCGCCACCCGCTCGGTCAGCTCCCCCTTGATCGCCTTGGCGGTCGCGGTTCCGTCCAGAGTCTGTGCTTTCATCAGTTCCCTCCGCGCGTCAGTCTGCCTGTTGTCTCGCCTGGTCTCGACACGCCGGTCACGACCTCGTTCCTCGGTCGTGCGCCGAGCTCGACCTGCCCATTTCTGAGACCGGCTCCGCCGTCGCCGCTCTCAGTGGGCAAAGTGGCGGGTTCCGGTGAAGTACATCGTCACGCCCGCAGCGGTCGCCGCCTTGATGGTCAGCTCGTCGCGCACGGACCCGCCGGGCTGCACGATCGCCTTGACGCCGGCGTCGATCAGGATCTGCGGACCGTCCTCGAACGGGAAGAACGCGTCGGAGGCGGCCACCGAACCGGCGGCCCGTTCCCCCGCGCGGTCGACCGCCAGCCTGCACGAGTCGACCCGGTTGACCTGGCCCATGCCGATCCCGACCGAGGCTCCCCCGCTGGCGAGCAGGATCGCGTTGGACTTGGCGGCCCGGCACGCCTTCCAGGCGAAGGCCAGGTCGGCGAGCAGCTCCGCAGGGGCGGCCTCGCCGGTCGCGAGCGTCCAGCTCGACGGGTCGTCCCCGTCGGCGTCGACCACGTCCGTCTGCTGCATCAGCAGGCCACCGGAGATGCTGCGCGTCTCGACACCGCCGCCGCCCCGGGGCGCCTCACAGACCAGGAGACGGACGTTCTTCTTGCCCTGCAGGATCTCGGCCGCACCGTCCTCGTAGCCGGGTGCCACCACCACCTCGGTGAACACCTCGGCGACCTGCTTGGCCATCTCCACGCTCACCGGGCGGTTCACCGCGATCACGCCACCGAAGGCCGAGACCGGGTCACAGTCGTGCGCCTTGCGGTGCGCGTCGGCGACGTCCGGACCGACGGCGATGCCGCACGGGTTGGCATGCTTGATGATCGCCACCGCAGGCTCGTCGAAGTCGTACGCCGCCCGCCGGGCCGCGTCGGCGTCGACGTAGTTGTTGTAGGACATCTCCTTGCCGTGCAGCTGCTCGGCCTGCGCCAGCCCGGGCAGCCCGAAGCCCTGCCGATACAGGGCAGCCGCCTGGTGCGGGTTCTCGCCGTAGCGCAGCACGGCGCCCCGGTCCCAGGTCCCGCCGATCCACGCCGGGAAGCCGGAGCCCGCCGAGGTGTCGGTGAGGACGCTGCCCATCCAGCTGGCCACGTGGACGTCGTAGGTGGCGGTGTGCACGAACGCCTCGGCGGCCAGGCTCCTGCGCTGCCCGAGGGTGAACCCGCCGTCCGCGAGCGCGGCCAGCACGTCGGCGTAGCGCGCCGGCGAGGTGACGATCGCGACCGAGGGGTGGTTCTTCGCGGCGGCACGCACCATCGACGGGCCGCCGATGTCGATCTGCTCCACGCACTCGTCCGGCGAGGCCCCGGACATCACGGTCTGGGTGAACGGGTAGAGGTTGGAGACGACCAGGTCGAAGGGCGCGATCCCGAGCTCGGTGAGCTGTGCGACGTGCGTCGGCAACCGCCGGTCGGCCAGGATCCCGGCGTGCACCTTCGGGTGCAGCGTCTTGACCCGCCCGTCGAGGCACTCGGGGAAGCCGGTGAGGTCCTCGACCCTGGTCACCGGGAGGCCGAGGTCGGCGATCAGCTTCGCCGAGCCCCCGGTCGAGACCAGCTCGACGCCGGCGTCGTGCAACCCGCGCACGAGGTCCTCGAGGCCAGACTTGTCGTAGACGGAGACCAGCGCTCGCCTGAGGGCGATCCGGTCCTGGGAGGGCTCAGCTGTGCTCTCGGTCATCTGCCGATCCGCACCTTCCTGTCGGTGATGGTGAAGCCTTCGCGGGCGATCCGGCCCACGGTGTCGACGAGCATGGCTCGCTCGGCGACCTTGATCCGTTCGTGCAGCGACTCGACGTCGTCGTCGTCCTCCACGGTCACCGGCGTCTGCGCGATGATCGGCCCGGTGTCCACGCCCTCGTCGACGACGAAGAGCGTCGCGCCGGCGACCTTGACACCGTAGGCGAGCGCCTCAGCCGGGCCCGACGTACCGGGGAAGGAGGGGCACAGCGCCGGGTGCGTGTTCACGACGCGACCGGCGAACCGGTCGAGGAACTCCGGGCCGACGAGCTTCATGTATCCCGCGAGCACGACCAGGTCGGGGTCGAAGGCCGCGACGGTGTCGGTCAGCGTGCTGTCCCAGTGCCCGCGGCTGTCGAAGTCCGCGACCTTGCGGACGAACGTCGGCGCCCCTGACTGCTCAGCCCGTCGAAGCCCCTCGGTGCCCTCACGGTCGGCGCCGACGGCCACCACCTGCGCGCCGTACGCCGGGTCCGCGCACGCGTCGAGCAGTGCCTGGAGGTTGGTGCCTGCCCCGGAGACGAGTACGACGAGACGGGTGGCGGGCACCGGCACAGGTTACCGACGATCAGGCGCGGCGCTGCCACCAGGCAGTGACCACGCCGGCCACCAGGCCGCCGAGGCTCATCGCCGCCACCGCGGCGACCAGCACCTCACCCACAGGGGCACCGATGTCGGCCATCCGACCGGTGCCCATCGGGCCACCGGCCAGGGCGATCGCCAGGGTGGTCACCAGCGCCGCCCCGAAACCGGACCCGAAGCCGCGCAGGGCGGCGGAGTCGTAGGCCGTCACCCCGTAGGCGCGCTGGGCGAGCACCGCGCCGGCCGCACCGAGGACCACCGGGATCGCGAGCAGCCCGATCGCCCAGGGCGGTGTGGGGCCGTCCCCGGGCAGGGCAGCCAGCAGCGGGAACGCCGGGACGGGCCCGAGCGCGACCATCGTGGGCGACACGACGGTGCCGGTGCCGACCGCGAAACCGGGGCCGAGGAGGTAGGCGCTGCCGAACAGGACCGCGTTGGGGGCGATGGCGACCGTGGCGAAGGCGTACATCACGTAGTCGCCCGGTCCGAGCCGCAGCTCCGAGAGCACCGTGGCGGCCTCGTTGAGCCCGGTGGCGAGCGCGGCGACCACGAGCACCGAGGACGCGACCACGAGCAGCAGGAACGCCGAGGCGGCGCCGAAGAGAACCGAGCGGACCCAGCCGGGCACCCGCTCCCCCCAGGCACGCAGGTGTCCGGTGCCGGAGGCCATCCCGAGCGTTCCGGCGACGCCGGCCAGCAGCAGCGAGCCGATGATCGCCCGGCCCAGGCTGGGGCTGGCCGCGTCCTGGGAGGCGACCACGCAGGTGAGCACCGAGATCACCACGTAGAGGCCGGTGAAGGTCGTCGCCGCCAGGACGACACTCCGGTCGTCCTCGGGAGGCTGCGAGGTGGTTGCGGCCCAGCGACCGGAGCGGTAGACGACCAGCGCCAGCAGCGCCGTCACCGTGAGCGGCACGATCCCGAGGGGTACGCCGGACAGGGTCAGCTGTGCTCCGTGGCCCACCAGCCAGACGTCCGCACCGACGCGGAGCGCGTCCGTGGTCGCTCCGTGGGCGCCTGCGTCGGCCAGGAACCAGCCGATCACCGCCAAGGCCATGCAGGTGACCAACGCCGACCCGGCTGCGCCCAGCGCGGCGATCGCGGCCGAGACGTTCAACGGGCGGGCCTCCGGCTCACCGGGCGTCCGGCTCCGGCCGGATCGTCGGGAGAGGAGGCCGGAGAGCCGCCCGGCGGCCCCCGAGGGACGTCCGGACGAGCTCGCGGAGGAGGGGCGGCTCAGCAGATCAGTCATCGCCGTCCCATCCTGACCCAGGAGCCGGGCGAGGCTCGTGAGGCACGCGGGTAGCCTCGGTCTGTCATGCCCACGCCCTCCGACTCCTCTGGTTCGTCGCCCACATCGTTCGACGAGTTCTACCTCGCCAGCCGCCGACGTCTGGTGCTCGAGACCTACGCGCTCACCGGTGACCTCTCGGCAGCCCGCAGCGCGGTCGGTGACGCGTTCATCGCAGCCCGACACCACTGGAGCAAGGTGGGCCGGCTGCCGGACGCGGAGGAGTGGGTGCGTCCCCGCGCCTGGGCGATGGCCCAACGGCGGCACGTGGCCCGGCTGTGGCACCGCGAGAAGGGCATCACCGACGAGCAGCGCAGCGTGCTCAGCGCGCTGCACGACCTCCCCGATCAGCAACGCAAGGTGCTGCTGCTCACCCATCTCGCGGGCATGAACGTCGACGAGGTCGGTCGCGAGCTCGGTGAGACACCGGCGCAGGTGGAGCACGTGCGGGCGCTGGCGACGGAGTCCTTCTGCCGGCGTACCGACCGCTCCACCGGCGATGCCGATGACCGCACCGACGACGGGGTGCTCGGCGCGATCGAGTCGTTGGCGCCGATCGCCGAGGCCACATCACTCCCGCAGCTGGTCACCATCCACCGCGACGGCCGGCGCCGGCGCCGGCTGCACGGCATCGCCGGCGTTGTTGCCCTGCTGGCACTCACGCTGGTCTGCGGCATGTTCGTCGTGCGCGGTCGTGTCGAGCAACCCGCGTCCGCGACGCCACAGGTGAAGCCACGACCGGTGACCGAGGCGATGATGCTGAGCCCGCTCCAGGCTCAGGACCTCGCTCCCCGCGAACGGTGGCAGCTGCTCGAGACCTCCGACAACACCACCGGCTCCGGCATCAACACGGTCTGCCAGGACACCCGGTTCGCCGATCCGCGTGGCCGGCGCGCCTTCGTGCGCATGTTCACCGCCACCGGTGGACCGCGTCGGCACCTGATCCAGACCATCGAGATCTCGCGCAGTCCACAGGCTGCTGCCGCGGCGTACCGGACGGTGCTGGGTTGGTTCGCCGGCTGCAGCGAGGCGCGGCTCCAGCTGTTGAACGCCTACCGGGTGACCGGGCTCGGCGAGGAGGCGCAGATGCTCAAGCTGCGCATCCCGGGTGGTGTGGGTCGCACCTACCTCGTGGGGCTCGCGCGCACGGGCTCACTGACCGTCTCAACGGTCCTCGAGACGATGAACGGGCGCCCGGTCGCGGTCAGACGGGCGGTCGACGCGCTCACCGCGGCCCTGCAGAACGTGTGCGACAGCGACCCATCCGGTCCGTGCCCCGTGGCGGTCAGGGCGGCGCCGGTGCTGCCCCCGCCGTCGGGTGAGACCCCCGGAACCCTCGCGGCCGCCGACCTGCCCGTCGTTGGGCGGATCAACCGGCCGTGGGTCGGCACCCGCCCGGTGCCGGCGCGGCCGAACCTCGCTGCCACCACCTGCGACAAGACCAACTTCCGCAAGGCTGGCGCACCCGGAGCGCTGACGCGGACCTTCCTGATCCCCCAGGCCAGGCTGTCCAAGCGCTTCGGGATCACCGAGACGTACGGCGCGTTCGCCACCCCGGCCCGCGCCCGCGCGCTGGTGCGCAGTGTGTCGGCAGCGATGGTGAGCTGTGAGAAGCGCGACCTCGGCGCCGAGGTGAGCAGCGGAGCCGCGCAGCCGAACGGCTACCGAGGGTCGGAGTACGCCCTGTGGCGGCTCGACAGCGAGATCGACGAGACCTCGACAGTGGGTTTCTGGATGGGCGTGGCCCGGGTCGGGCGCTACGTTGCCCAGGTGAACTTCACCCCGGTCGGCGACAACGACATCGACGAGGTCACCTTCCAGGCGCTCATCGCCAGGACCCGTGACCGGCTCTTCGAGCTGACGGGCACTCCATGACGGGCACTCCGTGACGGTTTTCGACCTCGCGCCGGGCCTGGTCTACCTCGACGGCAACTCGCTGGGGCCACCCCCGGCGGGGGTCGCCGAGCGGCTGCAGGACGTCGTCGGGCGCGAGTGGGGCAGGGACCTGATCCGCTCGTGGAACACGGCCGACTGGATGAAGCTCAGCCAGCGGGTCGCGGCCCGGATCGCCCCGCTGATCGGGGTGCAGCCGGGCGACGTGCACCTCGGCGACAGCACCAGCGTCAGCCTGTTCAAGACGATCGTCGCCGCCGCGCGGCTGCGGCCGGATCGTCGGGTCCTGGTCGTGGAGCCGTCGACCTTCCCGACCGACGGCTACATCGCTGCGGGCGTGGCCGAGCTGATGGGCCTCGAGCTGCGCTGGTGCGACCCGGCCGACCCGCTGGCCGCCGTCGACGAGGACGTGGCGCTGCTCGCGCTCACCCACGTCGACTTCCGCACCGGTGCGATGTTCGACCTGGCCGGCATCACCGAGTCGGCGCAGGCTCGCGGCGCGCTGGTGCAGTGGGACCTGTGCCACTCGACGGGCGCGATCCCGGTCGACCTCACCGGGGCCGGTGCGGACCTGGCGGTGGGCTGCACCTACAAGTACCTCAACGGCGGCCCCGGCTCCCCCGCGTTCATCTGGGTCGCACCCGAGCACCAGGCGACGATGCGGCAGCCGATCACCGGCTGGATGGGGCATGCCACCCCGTTCGCGATGGCGCGTGACTACGAACCGGTCGAGGGCATCGGCCGGTTCGCCTCCGGCACGCCACCGGTGCTGGCCCTGTCCGCCCTCGAGGTGGCGCTCGAGGCGTTCGACGGCGTCACCATGGACGAGCTGCGGAAGACCTCGCTGGAGCTGACCGACCTGTTCATCGCAGCTGTCGAGGAGCGCCTGCCCGGTGTCTTCGAGCTCGCCACCCCCCGCGACCACGCGCAGCGCGGCAGCCAGGTCTCGCTGCGCCACGAGTCCGCCTACGGCGTGGTGCAGGCGCTGATCGCCCGCGACGTGATCGGCGACTTCCGCGACCCCGACATCGCCCGCTTCGGCTTCGCCCCGCTCTACAACACCGCCGACGACGTCACGCAGGCCGTCGACCGGCTCGAGGTCGTGATGGAACGCGAGGAGTACGCCGACCCGGCGTACGCCTCGCGCAATGCTGTGACCTGAAGTCACAGGAGTTGACAGGTTTCCCCGGTCGGCCGGTGATTCCGGTCGTCGTACACCGAAACTTCACCCCACAACGTCAGGTTTCCCCGGCCGACCGGGGAAACCTGCAGCCCCCTGAGCTCAGAGACCCTTGAGGATCTCCCGCATCAGCTCGGCGGTCTCCGAGGGCGTCTTTCCGACCTTGACGCCGGCCGCCTCGAGGGCTTCCTTCTTGGCCTGGGCGGTGCCCGAGGAGCCGGAGACGATGGCGCCGGCGTGGCCCATCGTCTTGCCCTCGGGAGCGGTGAAGCCCGCGACGTAGCCGACGACCGGCTTGGTCACGTGGTCGCGGATGTACTCCGCGGCACGCTCCTCGGCGTCGCCGCCGATCTCGCCGATCATCACGATCGCCAACGTGTCGGGGTCGCTCTCGAACGCCTCGAGGGCATCGATGTGCGAGGTGCCGATCACGGGGTCACCTCCGATCCCGATGGCGGTGGTGAAGCCATGGTCCTTCAGCTCGAACATCATCTGGTAGGTCAGGGTGCCGGACTTCGAGACCAGGCCGATCGGCCCCTTGCCCGCGATGGTGTGCGGGGTGATGCCGGCCAGCGACTCCTCCGGGGTGATGATCCCCGGACAGTTGGGGCCGATCATCCGGGTCTGCTTTCCCTCCAGGTAGGCCCAGACCTCGGCCGAGTCCTGGACCGGGACACCCTCGGTGATCACCACGAGCAGGCCGATGCCCGCATCGATCGCCTCGATGCAGGCGTCCTTGGTGAAGGCCGGGCGGCACGAAGACGACGGAGACGTCGGCACCGGTCTCGGTCATCGCCTCCTTCACGCTGCCAAACACCGGGAGGTCCTTGCCCCCCAGCTCGACCGAGGTGCCGGCCTTGCGGGCGTTGACGCCACCCACGATGTTGGAGCCGGCCTCGACCATGAGGGTGGTGTGCTTGGAGCCCATGCCACCGGTCATGCCCTGGACGATGATCTTCGAGTCCTTGTTGAGGTAGATCGACATCTTTTCTCTCTCCGTCTCAGCCGTTGGCCAGCTCGGCGGCCTTGTCGGCCGCACCGTCCATGGTGTCCACCAGCGTCACGAGGGGGTGGTTCGCCTCGTCGAGGATCCGGCGCCCCTCCTCGACGTTGTTGCCGTCCAGGCGTACGACGAGCGGCTTGGTGGCCTCGTCGCCGAGGATGTCCAGCGCCCCGACGATGCCGTTGGCGACCTCGTCGCAGGCCGTGATGCCGCCGAAGACGTTGACGAAGACCGACTTGACCTGCTCGTCGTTGAGAATCACGTCGAGACCGTCGGCCATCACCTGCGCGTTGGCGCCACCGCCGATGTCGAGGAAGTTCGCCGGGGTGACCCCGCCGTGCTTCTCGCCGGCGTAGGCGACCACGTCGAGGGTGGACATGACCAGCCCGGCGCCGTTGCCGATGATGCCGACCGCGCCGTCGAGCTTGACGTAGTTCAGGCCCTTCGCCTTGGCCTTGGCCTCCAGCGGGTCGGCCGCGTCCTTGTCCTCGAACGCGGCGTGGTCCTCGTGGCGGAACTCGGCGTTCTCGTCGAGGGAGACCTTGCCGTCGAGTGCCTCGAGCTTGCCGCCGGCGAGCCGCGCGAGCGGGTTGATCTCGACCAGCGTCGCGTCCTCCTCGACGAAGACCGTCCACAGCTGCTGGACCAGCGAGATGGCCTGGTCGCGCAGGTCGGCGGGGAACTCGGCCTCGTCCACGATCGCGATGGCCTTGGCCTCGTCGACACCGGTGCCCGCGTTGATCGGGATCTTCTTGACCGCGTCCGGGTTGGTCTTGGCGACCTCCTCGATCTCCACACCACCCTCGACGGAGGCGATGCACAGGTAGGACCGGTTGGAGCGGTCGAGCAGGAAGGAGAAGTAGTACTCGTCCTCGATCGACTCCGCAGGGACCACGAGGACCCGGTTGACGGTGAGTCCCTTGATCTCCATGCCCAGGATTGCTTCGGCGTGCGCTTGCGCCTCCTCGGGGGTCTTGGCCAGCTTGACGCCGCCGGCCTTGCCGCGGCCTCCGGCCTTGACCTGCGCCTTGACGACGACGGCGCGACCGATCTCCTCGGCGGCGGCCCTGGCGTCGGCGGCGGTCTCGACGGTCTTGCCGAGAGTCACCGGCACGCCATGCTTGGCGAAGAGTTCCTTCGCTTGGTACTCCATCAGGTCCACGGGTCACCCGCTCCTTAGTCGCATTCGTTGGGTCGAACGTGAGTCCGGGGGACGCCCGTGTGCAGCCAGCGTCCGCTCCGACCGACCTTAGACCCGATCGGCTGTCGCCTTCCACGAGGGTGCGGGCGTGAAACGGTTGGAGACGCAGGTCACACCCCGGTCTCGCCTCCGGTCACCCTCGCCGTGACCGAGTGCCCGGCTGCTCGTTGACCCGGACATGCCCCGCCCACTTGCGCACGCCTCCGCTGCCCTGCTCACCGGCCTCGCCATCGTCGGCGCCGGTCCCCTCGCAGCGACACCGGCCTCGGCTGCCCCGACGACGGCGACTGCCACGCCGGGGAACCACGACCAGGCGTTCACCAGGACGGCGATCGAGGTCGAGGTCCTGGTCGGCCGCGACCGGGACATCCCCTGCACGGTCAAGGCTGACAAGTACGTGCCCGCCGGCGTCGACAGGCGGCACCCGGCCCCCGCCATCCTGACCACGAACGGCTTCGGCGGCTCCAAGGACGACGACGGCCAGGCCGCAGGCTCGAGCGCCTTCGCCAAGGCTGGCTACGTGGTGATCTCCTACTCCGGTCTCGGCTTCGGTGGTTCGGACTGCAAGATCACCCTGGACGACCCCGACTACGACGGCGTCGCGGGCAAGCAGATGGTGGACGTGCTCGCCGGTACCCGCGCCTACACCGTGGACGACGGGTCAGGCCAGCAGGAGAAGATCGACTACGTCGCCAAGACGATGACCAGGAAGGGCCCCGATCCCCAGGTCGGCATGATCGGCGGGTCCTACGGTGGCCAGATCCAGTTCGCCATCGCCGGGCAGGACCCACGCGTGGACGCGATCATCCCGATGATCACCTGGAACGACCTGTCCTACTCGCTGGCCCCGAACAACACCGACCGGACCGGTAGCAGCACTGGCGGTCTCAGCACTGGCGGTCTCAGCGGCGGCACTGGGACCCCGGGCGTGGCCAAGAAGCAGTGGATCGGCCTGTTCTTCGGGCTAGGCATCGCCAACGGGCTCCAGTACGGCGCCTCCGATCCCACCCGCAACGTCGGCTGCCCGAACTTCACCGACCAGGCCTGCGTCTCGGCCGCCCAGCTGCAGACCGCCGGTTACCCCGACGAGGCGACCCTGGCACTGGCCCGGCACGCCTCGGTGGCCAGCTACCTCAAGAAGATCAAGATCCCCACCCTGCTGGTGCAGGGCCAGCACGACACCCTGTTCAACATCCAGGAGGCGGTGGCGACCTACCAGGCCCTGCGCGCCCAGGGCACCGAGACACGCATGTCGTGGTTCTCGGGGGGCCACTCGGGTGAGAACGCCGCGGGCGACCTCGACTTCACCCGGGGCGTCGACCACAGCCACCAGGGCCGGCGCTGGATCAGCTGGATGGACCGCTACGTGCGCGGCAACACGGCTGCGAGCGCTGGGCCCCGGTTCGAGTACTTCCGTGACTGGGTCTCCTACGACACGAGCGAGGCCGGGGCCGGCAGCGCCGTCGACAAGGCCTACGCGCAGTCCTCGAAGTTCACCGGCGCGCCGACCTCGACGCTGTTCCTCTCCGGGACCGACAGCCTCACGTCCTCCGCCAGGTCGGTCGTCCCCGGCTCCAGCCCGTTCGGCGCAACCCCCGCCGGCACGTCCTACTCCGAGACCTCAGGAGTCCAGGACCAGCTGCCCACCGAGGTCGGTGACGCACCGGGAACGTTCGCGGCCTACACCACACCGGCGCTGAAGAAGGCCGCAGTGCTCGTGGGCTCGCCCCGCCTGACGGTGCGGCTCGAGGCTCCGGTGGCCACCGGAGCGCAGGCGACGGGACCGGGCGGCAAGCTGGTCCTGTTCACCAAGGTCTACGACGTGGCCCCGGACGGCACCCAGAAGCTGCAGCACCGACTCATCTCGCCGGTCCGGGTCAAGGACGTCACCAAGCCGGTCTCGGTCGAGCTGCCGGGTGTGGCCCAGCAGTTCGCGGCGGGACACAAGATCCGTCTCGTGATCGCGGCGGGCGACCTCGCCTACGCGAACAACACAGTGGCGCAGCCGGTCACCATCACCACCAGCCCGCTCGCTCCCGGCAAGCTCGAGCTCCCGCTGCTCAGCAAGCCCTGTTTTTGAGGAGCTGGGTTTTTGAGGAGCTGGGTTTTTGAGGAGCTGGGTTTCTGAGGGGATGGGTTTCTGAGGGCTCAGGCGTCCTGCTGGGAGAAGTGCTCCGCGACCCAACCCGTGATCTCGGTCGTGGTGGCACCGGGGGTGAAGATCTTGGCGACGCCGATCTCCTCGAGCGGGACGACGTCCTCCTCCGGGACGATGCCGCCACCGAAGACCACGATGTCGCCGGCGTCGCGCTCCTCAAGGAGCGCGATCAGCTTGCGGAACAGGGTCATGTGCGCCCCGGAGAGCACGGAGAGCCCGATCAGGTCGGCGTCCTCCTGGATCGCGGTCTCCACGATCTGCTCGGGTGTCTGGTGCAGTCCTGTGTAGATGACTTCGTGCCCGGCATCACGCAGCGCCCTCGCGACCACCTTGGCGCCCCGATCGTGTCCGTCCAGCCCCGGCTTGGCCACCACGATGCGCAACATGACCGCAGCGTATCCGGTGCAGCTCCCGGCGTGACGACGAGCACAGACGACGACCCGTGCCCTCAGGGGGCCCGTCTCGTTGTTTGGACACTGGCAGGTCGGGGTAGACCCACTGGCAGCGCGGGGGATCTCTCGGGGAATTTCATATGTCGTGACCCTGCCGTTATCGTGTCGGGTCGCGTCCACAAGAGACCACTGACAGGACTACGCATGGGTAACCACCGGGCTGAACGCCACAGCGGGCCTCGTCCTGCCGAGGGCCGCACCCCGGCGGCGGCACATCACCGAGCGGCCCCACCGGCCCGCAGCCGCAGTCGAGGCCTGACGGGCCGCCTCCCAGCCATCCCCACCATCGTCGGCCTCACGGCACTGGCTGCCGCCGCCGTGGGCGCGGTGACCGTCGAGCACGCACCCACGACGCCCGAGAGCTTCGCGCTCTCCTCGAACGCCCAGCACCTCACCGGCACCGACGCCGTCGGGTTCGTCGGGGGTCCCCGTGAGCGTGCGATCAGTCGCGACTCCGAGCGCCAGGCCCTGCAGGATGCCGCGGACGCCGACCTGAAGGCCGCCGCGGAGCAGCAGGCCGCCGAGCGCAACGCCGCCCTGAAGTCCCTGGGCAAGGCCGCCGAGGCCCGTGCAGGCGAGATCGCCAAGAACCAGTGGCAGATCCCGACGTCCGGCTATCGGCTGACCGCCCGCTTCGGCATGTCCGGTGGCATGTGGTCGAGCAACCACACCGGCCTCGACATGGCGACCTCCTCCGGCACGCCGATCGTGGCCGTGGCCAACGGTGTGATCACCGAGACCGGCTCGGCCGGCTCCTACGGCAACCGCACCATCCAGACCCTCACCGACGGCACCGAGATCTGGTACTGCCACCAGACCTCGATCGGGGTGAGCGTCGGTGAGCAGGTCGTCGGTGGCAAGCAGATCGGCACCGTGGGCAGCACCGGCAACAGCACCGGTCCGCACCTGCACCTCGAGGTCCGTCCCGGTGGCGGCGACCCCGTCGACCCGTTCCAGGCACTCGTCTTCCACGGCGTCACGCCCTGAGCCTGCAGGGTTCAGCGGCTCAGAGCTTCTCGACCGGGGCGTAGCGCAGCAGCAGCCGCTTGACGCCCTCGGTGCCGAAGTCGATCGAGGCGACCGAATTGTCACCGGCTCCCTCGAGAGCGACCACCGTGCCGAGCCCGAAGCTGTCGTGCTGGACGCGGTCGCCCGGATCCAGCGACGGGATCGGCCGGCCGGCCTTGGCCTTCTTCGCGGCGTCCGAGCGGGCGGTCGCCGTACCGAAGCGGCGTTGCGGGGCACCGGACCCAACAGCAGACCGCGGCAGGCCGAAGGAGGGACGGTTCCACGAGGACATCGCCGCCTCGGTCCGGCGCCAGTCGACCAGGTCGACCGGGAGCTCGTCGATGAACCGTGACGCCGGGTTGTGCTGCGGCGCGCCCCACGCCGAGCGCACCACCGCGCGGGAGACGTAGAGCCGCTCCCGGGCCCGGGTCACGCCGACGTAGGCCAGCCGCCGCTCCTCCTCGAGCTCGGGCTTGTCCCCCAGGGACCGCTGGTGCGGGAATACGCCGTCCTCGAGTCCGGTGAGGAACACGATCGGGAACTCCAGGCCCTTGGCCGTGTGCAAGGTCATCAGCGTGACCACTCCCGGCGGCGCGCCCTCCTGCTCGTCCGGGGCATCGGGGATCTGGTCGGAGTCCGCGACCAGCGCGACCCGCTCCAGGAAGTCGACCAGGCCCGGCGGCTCGGCCGGGTCGCCGAGCTCGGCACCGTCCTCGTCGAACACCGTGGCCGGGTCCGCGGACGGACCGACCTGCGGGTCGTCGGCGAACTCACGGGCGACGGCGACGAGCTCGGCGAGGTTCTCGACCCGGGTCTCGTCCTGCGGGTCCTCGGAGTCCTCGAGCTCCTTGAGGTAGCCGCTGCCCGTCAACGCCTGCTCGAGGACGACGTCGACCCGCTCGCCCGCCTCGACCATCGACTGCAGCTGCTCGATCAGCTCGACGAAGCCCCGGATGGCGTTCAGCGACCGCGTGGCCAGCCCGGGAGCGTCCTCCGCACGCTGCAGCGCCGACCAGAAGGTGATCCGGTCGCGCTGGGCGAGTCCCTCGATGCACGCCTCGGCCCGGTCGCCGATGCCGCGCTTGGGCGTGTTCAGCACCCGGCGCAGGGAGACGGAGTCGTCCGGGTTGGCCAGCACGCGCAGGTAGGCGAGTGCGTCGCGCACCTCGCGCCGCTCGTAGAACCGGACCCCGCCCACGACCCGGTAGGGCATGCCGACGCGGATGAACACCTCCTCGAAGACCCGCGACTGGGCGTTGGTGCGGTAGAACACCGCCACGTCACCGGCGCGCGCGTCTCCGGCGTCGGTGAGCTTGTCGATCTCCTCGGCCACGAACCGGGCCTCGTCCCGCTCGTCGTCCCCGACGTAGCCGACGATGCCCTCGCCCGGTCCCGCGTCGGACCATAGGTTCTTGGGCTTGCGCGCCTCGTTGCGGCTGATCACCGCGTTGGCCGCGGTCAGGATGGTCTGCGTGGAACGGTAGTTCTGCTCCAGCATCACGGTGCGCGCGTTGGGGAAGTCCAGCTCGAAGTCCATGATGTTGCGGATGTTGGCCCCGCGGAAGGCGTAGATCGACTGGTCGGCGTCACCGACCACCATCAGCTCGGCGGGCTCGACGGCGTCCGAGGGCGCCTCGGCGGTGGAGATCTCCTCCAGGCTGTTGGCGCACAGCTCGTGGATCAGGGCGTACTGCGCGTGGTTGGTGTCCTGGTACTCATCCACCAGCACGTGCCGGAACCGGCGCCGCCAGTTCTCGCGCACGGCCGGGAACGCCCGGAACAGGTGCACCGTCATCATCAGCAGGTCGTCGAAGTCGAGGGCATTGGCCTGGCGCAGCCGGCGCTGGTACTCCCCGTAGGCGCTGGCGTAGACCTCCTCCTGGCCGTTCTGAGCATCCTTCGCGGCGTCCTCGTGGTCCTGCAGCTCGTTCTTGGCGTTGCTGACCCAGTTGAGGATCGCGCGCGGCGGGTAGCGCTTCACGTCGAGGTCGAGGTCGCGGCAGACCAGCGTCATCAGTCTCTTGGAGTCCGCCGCGTCGTAGATCGTGAAGCTCGACTTGAAGCCGAATTTGTCGATCTCCTTGCGCAGGATCCGCACGCACGCCGAGTGGAAGGTGCTGACCCACATGATCTTGGCGCGCCCGCCGACCAGCTCCTCGACGCGCTCGCGCATCTCCGCGGCCGCCTTGTTGGTGAAGGTGATCGCCAGGATCGAGCCGGGATGGGCACCACGCTCGGAGATCAGCCAGGCGATCCGGCGGGTCAGCACCCGGGTCTTGCCCGACCCGGCGCCGGCCACCACGAGCAGGGGCGCCCCCTCGTGCACCACGGCCTCGCGCTGCGGCTCGTTGAGCCCCTCGAGGAGCTGCTCGCGGGTGGGACCGCGTCGCCTGTCCTGCCCTGCAACCTGCCCTGCAACCTGCCCTGACACCTGCCCGGGTCCGTCCCCGGGCGTCGTCTCGGCGGAGGGAAGACCCGGGATCGGAAACTGCGCACTCATGTCTGGGTCAACACTACGTGCGCGCGACGACAGCTCAGGCCCGGGACTCCCCCTGGTTCAGGTGCGCGTAGTAGTCCCTCGGCCGTCCGTCCGCGCCGATCGTGGAGGTCACCCGCAGCCCGGCGCGCTCGATCGTGTGCGAGCTGATCCACGCCAGCAGCACCGACGGCACGGCGACGATCACCGCGGTGACCAGGAACCAGGCACCCGGTCGGGCCTCGGGGAGCAGCCCGGCGCTGCCCAGCGCACGCATCACCGGCTCGTGGATCAGGTAGATCCCGTAGCCGAGACCGCCGAGCCAGGCCAGCGCCCGCCACTCGAGCACCGCCGGCCACGGCCCGTCGTGGAGCACGATCGCGCAGAGGGCGACCGCGATGGCCAGGGCGTACGCCGGGTGCCACCACTCCCCGGCCAGGGTGAACGGCCGCTGGGCGACGAGAACGACCAGCGCGCTCACCCCGACCGCTGCAGCGGTGATCCGGGCGGACCTGCCGAGCCGGATCCCCGCCGCGGCGATCACGGCCAGGCCCGTCCCGATGCCGAAGTCTGCGGCACGGGACATCGGCGAGAACAGCACCGACCAGTTGTCCAGCTCCTGCGGCGACCAGATGGTGGCCCACGCCAGGTAGGTCACGCCGGTGACGACCAGCGCCACCGGCAGGGCGAGCACGATCGCGAGCCGGGCGCGGCGCGTGGCGACACGGCGTACGCCGGCATGGATCAGCGGCACGGACAGGGCCATCAGCACGTAGAAGTGGAACTCCACGGCCAGCGACCAGGCTGGCCCGTCGGTCCAGAAGATGAACTCGTCGCTGTAGACGTGGGTGAAGGTGAGGTGCAGGACCAGGTCCTGCCAGTGCCCGGGCAGCGACGGGTTGGTCAGCGCCCAGACGACGAGCACGACGGCGTAGTAGAGCGGCGCCAGTCGCGCCATCCGCCGGAACAGCAGCACCCAACCCGGACGGCCGACCCGGCCGTCCAGGGCGGTGCGCGCAATCGGCAGCCAGAGCACGAAGCCCGACAGGACGAAGAACATCTCGACGAACAGCTCGGTGCCGAGCATGGCCCGGTGAGCGCCGCCCGACCACGGCCACGCACTCTGCGAGCCGCTGCGGTTGTGCTGGTAGGCGTGGAAGATCACCACGGACAGGGCCGCCAGGCCGCGCAACCAGGTGAGCGGGTAGGTCACCCGTCCTGGCGCCGAGGTCGAGGACCCGGCCGGGGGCCGGGGTGGGATTCGGGTCATCGTGGTCATGCGGCCACCTCCTGGCCGGTGCCGGCCGCTTCGTCGTCGGCGGCCTCCCGTGCGGTGGTCGTGCTCGAGGTGGTGCGGGGAGTGACCACCCACTGGTGCTCACCGCGCAGCTGCTTGAGGTGCGCGATCCGGGCGATCAGGTTCTTGAGCTCGGTGTAGAAGAGCAGGTTGGCGACCGCGGCCCCCACGAACCAGCGCGGGTGGCGGCGCAGCTCGGGAGTGGCGAGGCGCCACGCGGCCAGGGTCTGCACCGGCCCGGAGACCGAGATGAACAGCGTCGCCAGCATGAAGATCGGTGAGGTGAAGTCGATGCCACCGTCGCGCCAGGCGAGGAAGCCGAGCAGCGGCCAGGCGAGCATCGCGATCCACGCGTAGACCTCGCGGAACCCGAGCAGGTAGGTCGCGCCGAGCTTCTGCCGCAGCGAGAGGTAGGGCGAGCGCAGCGTCGGCCCGAGATGCCGGCAGGAGACCTGGAACCAGCCCTGCGCCCAGCGCATCCGTTGCCGCCACAGGGACGTCCACGTGTCGGGCGCGAGCTCGTGGCTGACCAGCCCCGGGTCGTTCACGATGCGTCCACCGGCCTGCAGCACGCGCATGGATGCCTCGATGTCCTCGGTCAGGAAGGACCCGCGGAGCCGGACCCGCTCGAGTGCGCTGGCACGCCAGTAGCCGTTGGACCCGCCGAAGATCCCGAAGTCGTGCAGCCCGGCGCGACCGGGGTGCGCGACGGCGTAGATCTGCTCGAACTCGACCGCGACCAGTCGGGTGAGCCAGGAGTCCCCGCCGTTGCGGATCACGCAGTGTCCCTGGACGACGTCGGCGTCGCTGTCGAGCCAGCGCCAGGCTCGCTCGAACGCACCGTCCATCGGGTGGTGGTCGGCGTCGAAGATGCCGACGAACTCGCCCTCGGCCACCCGCAGCGCTGCGTTGACGTTCTGCGCCTTCGAGGTGCTGTCCTCGACCTTCACCACGTCGAGGTTCGGGTGGTTCTGAGCCATCAGCTCCAACCTCGGCTCCACCGCCATCGGGCCGGGCGTGTTGTAGGCCAGCACGACCTGCAGGCCGCCGGAGTACTCCTGGCGCAAGAAGACCTCGAGGGTCTCCACGATGGTGTCCGCCTCGTTGGGGAGGTAGGCCGCGATCACCGCCGTCGCGCGCGGAGCGGGCTCGGTCGGCTCGTCGGGAAGGACGGGTGGCTCGAGGGCACGGAAGCACTCGGCCCAGATCATCAGTGCCGTCACCGAGAGGGTCGCGACGAGTGCCCAGTAGAGGGCGCCGGAGAGGTCCACCCCGAGGAGGTAGGACGTCACCAGGGCCAGGAACGGCAGCACGACGCTGCCGACCGTGGCGAGCAGCACCTGGTGGCTGAACGACCACAGCCCGATCCGCGGGGAGCGGGACTTCTGCCGGCCACCCAGCTCGAGCGGCTGGATGTCGCGCTGGCGGACCGACTCGCGGGCTGCCGCGTCGGCGTACTCGACGGCGATGTCGGGCGAGTGCTTGCGGGTGATCGGCGCCCAGCCGACACCGAGGTCGAGCACGCCGGCGTGGAAACCGAGCCGGTCGAAGACCTCGACGGCGTGGTAGGCCATCTCCTGCAGCCGGACCGGGCGGGCACCGCGATCCTCGTGGCGGAGCCGGAGCACCAGCCGGCCGTCCTCGGTGGCGGTGACCACCTCGTCGCCGTTCAGGTGCTTGGTCAGCTCCTCGGCGGCCTCGCCGACGACGTCGCGCGGCGCTCGGGCGTAGGCCGTCATGTCGGCGCCGGGCTCGGCCCAGGCCGGGACGATCACGGCCATGATCTGGCGGCGCAGGCTCAGCCGGGAACGGGGTTCGAGCACGTCGTCGGAGGAACCGACGCGGCCGATCCTGGGGACGGCTGGACGAATCAGGGACAAGGACATGGGGGGCCTCTCGGGTCGGACGACGGGAGGGAGCGTGGGGGCCAGTGCCAGCTGCGCGGGCGACGTTGGTGCGAGGTGTCCACCCTTCAAGGCCGGATTGGAACGTGCAAATCCCAGGCACGTGGTACCGGTCACTGCGTGGTGGTGGTCACGACCAGCAGGTGCATTTCATGGGGATTTAAACGTATTTCGCGACGCGCCGCCGGGGATCAGCCGTGCGCAGGAGTCCACGATCTGGAAGGGACCGCGTTCGTCAGACGGACGCGCGCCACCAGGGGTCGCCCGGCAGCGCCTGGTCGAGCTCGAACCGGCCACCGGGTGCGGGCAGGGCCAGCTGCACGCCGGCTGCAGCCGCTTCGCCGAGGACGCCCTCGACCGGGTCGGACCACTCGTGAAAGGCCAGGTCGAAGGTCGCCCAGTGGATCGGGAGCAGCACCCTCCCACGCAGCTGGCGGTGGGCGCGCACGGCCTCCGCCGGGTTCATGTGTACGTCGGGCCAGCGGGCGTCGTAGGCACCGATGGGCAGCATCGTCAGCTCGAACGGGCCGTGGCGCTCGCCGATCTCCGCGAACGCCTCCGTGTAGCCGGAGTCGCCACCGAAGAAGACGCTCTGCTTCGTCCCGGCGACCACCCAGCTCGCCCACAGCGTGGTGTTGCTGCCCAGGCTCCGCCCGGAGAAGTGCCGCGCCTCGGTGCAGGTCAGGGTGATCGCGCCGACGCGGTGCGACCCGTCCCAGTCGAGCTCGACGATGCGCCGCTCCGGCACGCCCCAGCCGCGCAGGTGCTGGCCGACACCGAGCGGAACGACGAAGGGGAAGTCGTTGCCCTGGGCGGAGCTGGTGGTGACCAGCCAGTCGATGGTCGCGGTGTCCAGGTGGTCGTAGTGGTCGTGCGAGATCAGCACCGCGTCCAGCCGCGGCAGGTCCTCCAGCGGCATCGGCGCCGGGTGGTTGCGCCGCGGCCCGACCTTGCGGGACGGCGAGACCCGGTCGCTCCACACCGGGTCGGTGAGCACCCAGTGGCCCTCGACCTCGAGCAGGACGGTGGCGTGGCCCAGCCAGGTCGCGGCCAGCGCTCCCGCCCGGGCGGGCAGGTCAGTCGTGGCGAGCTGCACCGGCAGGCGCGGCTTGCCGCGGTTGCCCTTGGTGGCGAACTCGGCGGCGATGCCCGCGGTGCCACCTTCCGGCGCGATCGTGGAGGGCAGCCGGTTGTGGAACAGACCGTTCCCGAACTGCGGCGAGCCGGTGTAGTCGAGCCGCCGGTTGCCGGCGCCCAGGGACCGGCGTACACCCCGGGCCGCGGTGAGCAACGAGGGCACCACCGCCAGCGCGGCGAGGACAGGGACACGGAGGCGGCTCACCGGACCAGTCTCCCCCGGCCTCACTGACCGCCCGACCACGCCCGTGCTCACTTCCTGCGCTCCCTCAGACGCGCACGTCTCAGACGCGGGCCCTCCTCGACCGCCGAGACAGGGTCCCGTGCATCATCCCGACCATC
Organism: uncultured Actinomycetota bacterium; assembly: GCA_963781335.1. GTDB lineage: Bacteria > Actinomycetota > Actinomycetes > Propionibacteriales > Nocardioidaceae > Marmoricola. The sequence continues at coordinate 359,175 of CAWAFS010000035.1, forward strand.
CGCGGCCCCGCGAGCCGGCTCTCGAGCCGGCGGGCGTTGCGCTTGAGCGGCTGGGCGACGTACTCCCCCAGGATCACGCCGGCGGCCAGGGCGATGGTCGTGGCCGCGGCCGCCGAGAGCTGCAGGATGCCGACAGTGTCGCCCGCGGACATCGAGCTCAGGCCGCGGTAGATCAGCAGACCGGGCAGCAGCGGGACCAGGGCGGGCACGACCACGACGAGCGGGGGTACGCCGACCCGGCCGGCGATCGTGTAGCTGACCAGGCCCATCACCACCGCCGCGCACGCGGACGCCCACGGCATCGACTCCCCTGGGTCGAAGACCGCGAGGAACGCGAGGTGACCGAGCAGCGTGGTCATCGCGACTGCCGGCAGTGCCCGCAGGGGCGCGTAACAGGTGAACGCGAACGCGCTCGCGGCCACGATCGCGCCGATGAGGACCAGCGGGACCTCCGCGAGCTCGGACTGACCGGGCCGGACGAAGGTGAGGTTCACCCCGAAGGCGGGCGCCACGGCGAGACCGGCAGACACCCCGGCGATCAGGCCGGCGGTGGCCAGCATCGCCTCGAGGATCCGGGCGCCCGCGGTGAGGTAGAAGCCGCTGAGCGCGTCCTGGATGGCACCCATGAACCCGATGCCGGAGAGCAGCAGCACGATGCTGGCGGTGATGACCAGCGAGGTGTCGACCCCGAGCTCGAGCGCGGCCGTCGCGAGGGCGAGCAGCGTGGCCAGCATCCCGCCGGCGATCTGCTGGTAGAACATCGGCCACCGTTGCCGGTTCATGATGCGCGTGAGGATGGTGATGGCGACACCGGCGAGCGCTGCCACGGCCGTCACGACCACGCCGCCGCCCAGGATCAGAGCGACGCCGCCACCCAGGATCCCGGAGCCGAGCACCACGGCCCAGCGCGGCAGCCAGTGACCGGTGGAGTTCACCCGCGCCACCCGGGCCCGCCCCTCCGCGACGGTCACCCGGTCATTGAGGACGTCGATCACCAGCTCGTGGGTGCGGGTGAGGTCGTCGTAGTCGATGTCGCGCTGGCTGATGTTGCGGGTCAGCAGCACCGGCATCTCGTCGGGGTCGTCCTGGTAGCTCATCCGCAGCAACGTGAAGGTCACGTCGATGTCGGCGTTGCGCAGACCGTAGTGATGGGTGATCCCCAGCATGGTCGCGGTCACGTCGGCAGCACCGGCTCCCGACGAGAGCAGGATCTCGCCGATCCGCAGCGCGAGATCGAGGATCTTGTAGGTCTCGCGGGAGTCGGTCACAGGGGCAATTGTGCTGCCCGGGAGCACCGGATTCCGACCGCACACGCGTCCGGCGTGAGGCGACTCACAAGCTCAGATCCAACCCATCCTTCGCGCGGTCGCGGCAGCCTCGTGGCGGTTGGTCGCGTTGAGCTTGGCGGCCGCGCTGGAGAGGTAGTTGCGGACCGTTCCCGGCGAGAGGTGCACGCGGCGGGCGATGTCCTCGACGGGCGCTCCTCCGGCGGCTGCCTCGAGCACGTCGGCCTCCCGCGGGGTGAGCGGTGAGTCGCCTGCGGCGATCGCCTCGGCGGCCAGCTCCGGGTCCACGTGTCGTCCACCGGCGTGCACGATCCGCACCACCTGCGCGAGGGTCGCGGCCGAGGTGGTCTTCGGCAGGAATCCCTGCACACCGCTGGCGAGGGCGCGCTTGAGGTAGCCGGGGCGTCCGTGGCTGGTGACGATCAGGCAGCCGCACCCTGGCAGCGTGCGACCGAGCTCCTCGGCCACCGTGATGCCGTCCTGGTCGGGGAGCTGCAGGTCGAGAACGGCGACGTCCGGCTCGGTGGCGCGGGCGGCGGCGAGTGCGTCGGCTCCGTTGGCAGCCTCCGCGACGACCTCGAGGTCGTCCTCGAGGTCGAGCATCTGGGCGAGGGCGCTGCGGATCAGGTTCTCGTCGTCGACAAGCAGGACGCGGATCATCTGCCCTCCCCGTGGGTGGCGTTCACGGCGGCGAGCTGGACACGTACGACGAACTCGTCACCCTGGTGGTCGGTGGTGATCCTCGCTCCGGAGGGTGCGAGCTGCTCGGCAAGTCCGATGAGACCCGTGCCGTCCCGGCTGCTCTCGAGGCGTGGCCTGGTCGTGAGGGCTGCTCCGTCGTTCGTGATCGCGACCTGCCCGTCGGCGTACCTGATCTCGACGCGGGTCGCGGTGGAGTGCCGCAGCACGTTGGTGACCGCCTCGCGGATGACTCGGGCAACGGGCTCGTGCCAGGCCGCCGGCAGCGCAGCGAGGTCGGCGGTGGCGGTGATGCCTGCCGACTCGAGCAACGAGACAGCACCCTCGACCTCGGCGTTCAGGTCGAGCGGACGATAGCCGCGCGCCAGCTCGCGGGCCTCCCGCAGCGCCTCGTGCGCGGACTCGCGCACGACGAGGATGTGCTGCGGGGCACGGGGGTCGCCCCGCTCGGCCAGCGTGGCCGCGAGCTCGGCCTGGACGGCGATGGTGGAGAGCTGGCGACCGAGCACGTCGTGCACGTCGCGGGAGAAGCGCAGCCGCTCCTCGGCCACGGCCAGCGCCGCCTGGGTCTGCTTGGTCCGGTCGAGCTCGCTCACCACCTCGAAGAGCCACATCGAGATCTGCACGGTGAAGATCAGGAACGCCGCGATGACGACGCCGAATGCGGCCAGGCCGATGCTGCCGGTGGGCAGGAAGAGGAACAGCGCACACCCCGCGTAGAGGGCCCACTGCACCTTTCGGTCCCTGATGCCGCCCGCACCCCAGGCGAGCGAACCCACGACGATCAGCGCTGCGGAGAACTGGGCCTTCTCCGGCAGGAGGAACACCAGGCTCTCCGCGACGAAGGCCCCGACCACGAGCGAGCCGAGCTGGCGCCACGGCAACGGCGCCCGCTCGGGGTAGAGCCGGATCGCCTCGCGCAGCGTCATCGTCCCGAGCGCTCCGAGCACCACCGTGGCCACGACGATGCCCAGGAAGTGCAAGGCATCGGCCACCAGGCCCACAGCACCCAGCGCCGTGAGGGCCAGCTGGAGCCAGAAGATGAGATGCAGGGACCCGACGGTGTAGATCCGGACGCGGTCGACCTGCGATCGCCCCCTGAGGGTGAGGGAACGACCGGCCTGAAGTGCTCTCAGCACGGGCCCGCGCAGTCCACGGGGTGATCCTGTCAGGTCCCTGAGGATCTGCGCCTCACGAACGGGGTTCCCACTGCATCGAGCGCCGCGCCAGCCAGATCGAGACCACAGTCCAAGCGGCCAGCACCCCCAGCGCCGTTGCGGACTGGCTCCAGGTCTCCCAGAAGTCGAACCGGGTCGAGCTGCCGAGCTCGGCCGGCCGGCCGAACCAGGCGATCCGCAGGAGATCACTCACCGCAGAGCCCGGGAGCAGTGCCATCCATTCCTGCGCCGGCTCGGGGAGCACGGGCCGAAGCAGCCCGGCAGTGCCGAGCACCACCACCGGCATGCTGGTCATCTGCGCCGCCTCGGCGGTGCGGGTCCAGGAAGCAGTCCACAGCGCCAGGGCGGAGAAGGCCGCAGCGGACAGGAGCACGACGACCAGCAGCAGCGGCGGGTTCACCGGGAACCGCAGCCCGTTCGTCATCGCGACGCCGACCGTCAGGACCGAGACCACGACCATGATGGCGAAGCCGGGAAGTGCCATCGAGAGCACCAGCTCGACGTCCCGGATCTCCCCCGTGCGCAGTCGTTTGAGCACCAGCTCGTCGCGGCGGGAGACGAACATCGAGAGCAGGTTGTAGTAGACGGGGAACATCAGCGCCATCAGGACGCCGGTGGCGATGATGCCGCTCGACGCGTCGACGTTCCCGCGGTCTCCGAGGAACAGCAGGCCGAGAGGCAGCAGCGGCATCACCACCGCGTAGCTGAGGGTCAACCGGTTGCGCATCACCAGGGTCGCGTTGGTGCGGGCCAGCCGGGTGACGCGTCGGGTCGCCCGGCGGATTTCCGGGGCCAGGTCGAGGGTGCTCATCGGTCGCTTCCTTCCAGGATCAGGTCGTCAGTGAGGTCGTGTGGCCGGCCCTGGTGAGCCGCGGGCTCATCGGCGATGGCCAGGAACACCGACTCGAGGCTGGCGGTGCGGGCGGCGAGCCGGTCCAGCCGGACGTCGTGCTCCGCGGCCCAGCGCAAGAGCGCGGTGAGCTCGGTCTGGAGGTCCTCGACGTGCAGGACCGTGCGGTCGCCGTCGTGGCTCACGCGCGTGCCGCCCGTCGCCGTCGGCAGGGTCACTCCCAAAGTCGCGAACGAGATCTCCGAGGGATGGTCCGCGACGATCTGCCCGGGTGTGCCCGACCGGACGATCTCGCCGGCGCGCATGATCGAGAGGTCGTCGGCCAGCGCCTCCGCCTCCTCGAGGTAGTGGGTGGTGAGCAGCACGGTGGCGCCCTGGTCGCGCAGTCCGCGGATCAGTGACCACACCTTCCGGCGGCTCTCCGGGTCCAGGCCGGTGGTGGGCTCGTCGAGCATCACGACGTCGGGTCGGCCCATCAGCGAGCAGGCCAGGTCCACGCGGCGCTGCTCCCCTCCGGACAGCGCGCGCATCTTCGTCCCGGACCGTTCGCGGAGGTCGAGCATCTCGAGCGACTCCTCGAGCGGCCGGGCGTCGGTGACGGTGGCGGCCCACATCTTCAGGGTCTCGGCGACGGTCAGGTCAGCGACGAAGCCGCTCCTCTGGAGGAGCACGCCGGTGCGGCGGCGTACGGCGGCCCGGTCCCCGATCGGGTCCAACCCGAGCACCCGCACCTGCCCCGCATCGGGCCGGGCGAGACCTTCGATCACCTCGAGGGTCGAGGTCTTGCCGGCGCCGTTGACCCCGAGGAGGGCGTGGATCGTCCCGGGCGCGATCTCGAGGTCGATGCCTCGGACCGCCTCGAACGCCTTGTCGCCGGAGCCGTAGCTGCGACGCAGCCCGCTGACAGAGATGGTGTGTTCACTCATGCCACCAGCATCGAGGACCGATGGGGATGCCAGTAGTGCGTGATCTCACCAGTCCGGCTGTGAACTGCACGAGTCAGCACTGACAAATGTCACACGCCCGCTCGAGGACGCCTGTGCACAGCCGCGGTCAGTCGTTGACCGACCAGCGAACCGTCTGCGGCTGGGCCGGCCCGACCGAGAGCTCGATCTGGGTGATCGTCGTACGACGCGGCACCTCGAAGACCATGTATCCGTGGAGCTTCCTGCCCGGCTTCAGCTGGATCTCGGACGGCAGCACCCGCCCTGCCTCCACCCGGGTGAACTCGGCCGCGGTGCGATAGGACGCGGTCGCCTCGTCGCGGAGCACCACGCTGGTGCCTGGTTCGGAGACCCACGGCAGGTCGCCACTGTTGCGGATCGTCAGCTCGACCGCGACCAGCATCTGGCCGCGAGCCGCACGCATCCCCGGAGTCCTCGACCTGGTGACGTCGACGGTGCTGGCAGTGACGTCGAGGGGCGGTCGCATCGCGCTTCCGGCCACGCTGATGGGCTCTCCGATCGGTTCGGTGGGCGCGATGATTCCCATTTCGGCGAGAGACCTGCTACTCAGGTCGCGCAGGCGCTCATGCACGTCGAACCGAAGCCCCAGCAGGACGAGGCCGGCGACGACCGCCGCACCCACGAGGGTTCTGGTCAGGTCGCGTGATCGCGAGCGGGACTTCTGCGCACGGTGGCCCACCTTCGCCGCGTGCGGCAGCAGCCCGGTGTCCGACTGGAGCGACCGGGCCAGCGCCTCGGCCGTCGTGCGCACCTCGGCATCGCTGAGGATCCGCGGGCGGGAGGCCAGCATGGAGACGATGTTCTGGGTCGAGCAGAGCATCAGGTCCTCGGCCCAGCCGAAGACGGGCTTGACCCGGGCGAAGCACAGCACCGGCTTGACGATGGCCGGGTCGAGGGGAAGGAGCTCGCAGACCGCGGCGGCCGCGTCCTTGGCGCTCTCGACCGCCTTGGTGCGTCGGTGCCCGTTCTGGCGGAGTACGCCGTCGCGCACGTCGATGTGTCCGGTCCAGGCCAAGGAGTCGACGACGAAGACGCCCTGGGGCCCCACCAGCACGTGGTCGATGTCGGCGAACCGTCGACCCGGCCAGCGGACGTCGTGGAAGATCCGCCACTCCAGCGACGGCAGCGCGGCCAGGGCCTGTGCCGCGGCGTCCTCGCCGACGGCTCCCCGCTCGAACTGGTGCGCGTCCCGCACCAGCTTCTCGGCCGTCGGCCCTTTTGCGGTCGCTACGGCGCGTGCTGACTCACCCGCCATGAAATCCCCCGCTTTACTAGGACGTATGTCGAGATTACGAGCGTCTCCCGCTTATGTCCACGAAACGGACTAAACAGACCGCCAGATCTCACTCCGGCAGGCGACGGGAGACCATCACCAGGTCCCGGACGCGGGCCGCGAGCTCGGCATCGAACGCACCTACCGGTGCCTGCCAGTCCCAGTTGCCCTCGTCGGTGCCGGGCGTGTTCATCCGGCTCCCGCTGTCGAGCTCGAGCAGGTCCTGGGCCGGGACCACGGCGAGCTTCGCTGTCGAGGAGAGGGCCAGCCGGATCAGCGGCCATGGCATTCTTTCGGGCGGCATTCTTTCGGGCGGCATTCTTTCGGGCGGCATTCCTTCGGGCGGCCCCGGTTGGGGCGGCACCATCGCACGCACCCGCTCACGCGTCTTCTCATCCAGCCCCGACCACCACCCCAGGCTGGTGTCGTTGTCGTGGGTGCCGGTGTAGACGACGCTCTGCTCCCCATGGCGCTCGGGCAGGTAGGGGTTCTCGCTGCTGCCGTCGAAGGCGAACTGCAGCACCTTCATCCCCGGCAGCCCGGCCTCGGTCCGCAGGGCGTCCACCTCGGGCGTGATGACGCCGAGGTCCTCGGCGACCAGCGTGCCCGGGCCGGCAGCGTCGACCAGTGTGGCGACCACGGCGCGACCTGGCCCGGTGACCCAGTGACCGTCCCTGGCGGTCGGCGCCTCCACGGGGACGTGCCACGCCGCCTCGAACCCGCGGAAGTGGTCGATCCGGACCAGGTCGAAGAGCTCCCGCTGTCGAGCGATGCGGCGGCGCCACCACGCGAACCCGTCGGCCGCCATCGCCTCCCAGTCGTAGTGCGGGTTGTTCCACCGCTGCCCGTCGGCCGCGAAGTAGTCGGGCGGACAGCCACTGACCGTGATCGGCCGACCCTCCTCGTCAAGCTGGAACAGGTCCCTGGACGCCCACACGTCGGCGCTGTCGTGCGAGACGAAGATCGGCAGGTCCCCGAAGAACAGCACACCCCGCCCGGCGGCGTACTCCCTGAGCCAGCGCCACTGCATCGCGAACAACCACTGGTCGAACCGGAGGGAGAGGGTCTTCTCGGCGTAGGGCGCGAGCGCCTCCGCCACCCGGCCAGGGTCGCGGTCCCGCAGGCCGGGCTCCCACGTCGGCCACGGCGCATGACCGATCAGCTCGCGCAGGGTGGTGAACTCCACGAACGGATCCAGCCAGTCGTCGTTCTCCTGGCACCAGGCCAGGAAGCTCGCCAGCTCCTCGGCGTCCAGCGACTCCGGCCCGACGAGTCCTCGCTCGGCAGCGAGCTCGCGGCTGATCAGGTCGGGGTTCCCGGCCATGCTCGAGAGGGCGTTGTACGGCGAGCCGTCGTCCTCGTGCGTCGGCACCAACGGCAGCACCTGCCACACCGAGCACCCGGCGGCCGCCAGGAAGTCGACGAAGCGGTGGGCCTCGGGGCCGAGGTCGCCCTGCCCACCAGTCGTCGACGGCAGTGACGTGACGTGCAGCAGCACCCCGGCTCGGCGTGCGTCCAGCGGACGGCCGGCTGTCGTGGGAGTGCTCAGGGCTGGACTCATGTTCCCTCCGCGGAAGAACCGGTGATCGCCCGTCCCGGACGAGCTGCCTACTCTGGCACCCTCGGATGTCACCTCCGCCGCAGCCCTGCGTTGCGCCTTCGCGCCGTCGCGCTCAGCCGCGCGCCGCGCCGTACCCGAGCAGGGCCGCGAGTCCGAGCGCGCTGCGCGGTGCGTAGGGCGCCCGCCACAGCCCGCCATGCGCCGCGGCATAGGCCTCGTCCTCCCAGGAGTTCGGGTGCCGCGGGCCGCCGTCGGTGTGCAGGTCGTGGACGAGCAGGGCGGCCATCAGCACGTTCGAGGTCGACGGCTCGAAGACCTCGACGCCGAAGCGGTGTGCCCCGGCGTACGCCGCTGCGAGGGCGCGGTTCTTCACCACCGACCTGGTGCGCGTGGGCGGCGCGACGTTCATCGACACGGTCGCACCGTCGTGCCGGGCGACGGTCGCGCGCCACCGCTGCAGCCGCTTGGCGAGCGCATAGTTGGGCCCCTGCTGCGGCACCAGCGAGTCGTTGATCCCGGGGTCGGAGCCGGGCGCGTAGTTGCGCCGCAGCAACCGCCCACCCGAGAGCGCACGCAGCGGACGGCCGAGCGTCTTCGCCCGACCCGAGCGGCCGTCGTAACCGCGGGTCGAGTGGTCCACCGCCTCACCGGGTACGGCGAACACATCGGTCGGCGTGGCCAGGAACGCGAGCGCCACGTCGTCGCGGCGCTGCTGCAGTCGCCGGGTCAGCTCGTCGACCGCCATGGACACCCGGGTGTTGGTCGCCCCGTCGGCGTAGACGTAGTTGCCGATCACCAGCGTTCCTGGCTGTTCGCTGAGCCAGGCCTCGATGGCGGGCACCTCGCTGAGCAGGTCGACGCCGGCGGACTGCTCGAGTCCGCGGCTGCCCGTCCCCGGCGGGACCGGCACGACCATGGTCCCGGCACCCTCCCGACCCAGCGTCAGCACCCGCTCCCAGATCGCCGGCCGGTCGAGGTCGATCGCGGCGACCCGGGCACCCCACCGCATCAACGAGGGCAGCGGTCCCATCTCGGACCCGGCGCCGAGCACGGCGACCGTGTGTCCCTCGAGCCGCAACCAGTCAGGGTTGGCCAGCACCTGCTCGATCGCGTCCGCGACCGTCGGCTCGACGACGCCGGCCACCACCCAGTCGGCGACGCGGCGTCGGATGTCATCGCCCCGGAGCCGGTCGCCCCGGTAGGGCAGCACCAGCTCGCGCGCCGGCTCACCCTCGCCCGTGACCTCGACACCCTCGATCCCCCGGCGCTCGACCCCGTCCTGGCGTCGACCCCGTCCTGGCGGTCGACCCCGTCCTGGCGGTCGGTCCAGGACTCGAGCCGGTGCTCGAGCGCCCCGTCGAGCACCCGCATCCGCTCGTGCAGCGAGTCGAGCCCGCCCCGGGCCACCGAGACGGCGGCCTCGGGCGACCCGATCCCGGCCTCGACGAGCCGGCGGAAGTGCACGAGGTAGTCGGTGCGCCATCCCGTCGCCTGCTCCGCTGCCCGCGCCCCGGTGGGATCCACCGACCGCAGCGCGTCCGCGACGACCGCTCGACCCACGGACGATGTGCTCCGCCTGCCCTCGGCATCAGCCGGGAAGACCAGTCCACGTTGTTCGTCGGTAGCCATCTGGCCATCCTGCCCGATCCGCTCAGCGAGTCCAGCGCGCGTCAGGGCAGGCCGATCTGGTCCGGCTGCCTGGCCCGGACGCGCAGTAGGCCCTCCTCCAGACCTGCCTGGTCGACGCCCTTGACCGTGACGTCGAACGGGGCGTCCTCGTAGGCCCCGATCCAGCGATGGCGCCGGGCCTCCGACTTCCTCTCGTCGAGGCCCATCCAGATGCGGCCGACCACGACCCCGTCGAGGGTCCACTGATCGGTCTCCGCGCCCTTGATGTTCCCATCCAGGTAGGCATAGCGGTCGTAGTCGTCGTCCCAGCGTGAGTACCTGATCGAGTAGTTGCCGTAGGTGCACTCGAACAGCTCGGCCTTCTCGCTGAGGTTCGGCTGCACCGACTTGCAGGTGTCGTCCATCGAGGAGAACACCGTGGCCAGGCCCTCGAACCCCTCCGGCGTGGTGCAGCTTGACGCGTCGGCCGCGGAGCTGCCGTTCCAGCAGGTCACCCCATCGGTGCCCGGAGCTGACGGATCCTCGCGGCCCAGGTAGACCGCGGCCAGGACAACCACCACGACGATCGGGATGCCGATCAGGAGGGCCAGCTTCACCGGTCGCTTCCAACCACGGCCCGGATCCTGTCCGCCCGCGGGCGGAACGGGGTCGACCACCCCGGGGTCCACCGCTCTGGCCTCCGGCGGAGCGGGCTGTTCGAGCCCACGCATCCCCCGGGCCCGGCTGGCGAGACCGTCGGGGTCGCCTGCCCCTGGGTCGAGCTTCCTCAGCTCGGTGCTGACCGCCAGCACCGCCTCCCAGTCCTGCTCGCCGGCATGCACCCGCAGCTCGTCCTGCAGGCTGGCCACGCTCACCTGTCGTTCGGCTGCGTCGTGGCGGCTCAGGGCGTCCCGGTGGTCACGGTCGATGTCGATCACAGCCCGGTAGCCGCGCCGGGCGACCTGCCAGTCCCCTTCGTCCTCGGCAGCGCGCGCCGCGGCGTACTCCACCTCGAGGCGTTGCTTGCGGCGCATCCGCGCGCGCAGGTCCGTGGCGTCGCGGTAGGACGGGTCGAGCGTGATCAGGCTGTCGAGCAGGGCCTCTGCCTCGTCGTACCTCTCCTTGCGAGCAGCCGCCATCGCCTGCACATAGAGGCCGTAGGCCGCAGCCTCGTGCGAGATCTGCTCCTCACGCATGTGGGCAGACTGGGAGATCTGAGCAGACTGGCGGGGCATGCCGGGCGTCGCGGAGAGCTCGAAGAGCCGGGTGTCGTCGGTGCGCAGATAGACCACGGGCGTGACCCACTCCAGTGTCTGCTCACTGGTGCCGTCGATCGCGATGCGCCCGAGCCGGACGGCCTCGTCCACGGCGATGTTGTGCGCGAGCGCCTGGTAGAAGCCACGCGAGAAGGCCAGGGCCGCGGGATCGGTGACCGCGAACTGCATCGCCACGGTCGCGGTGATCCCGCTGTGCACGAGCGCTGCCGCGGTGCTGGAGAGCAGGTCGTCGGCAGCCGACTCACCCGAGGAACAGCAGTTCAGGACGACCAGCCTCGGCACCGGCCGACACGCGTGCAGCAGCCGCGCGAACCGTCCCGCGGAGACACGCGCAGTGTTGCCGGTGTGCTCGTCCTCCAGGGCGAGTACGCCGCCCGCGACGTCAATGCCGCCGTGCCCGACCAGGTGCAGCGCGTGCCACGGACCCGCCATCAGCTGGTGCTGCAACGCTCCCCAGGTGCCGGACTCGACCCAGACCATCTCCACCTGGCCCTGGTCGACCAGGTCGCCGAGCGCGTCGTCGAGGCGACGACGCTCCTCGGCGGTGTCGAGGGCCGGGAGGTCGCGCGGGGCAGCGACCATGCCGAGGATGCGCAGCGGCCCGGTCGCCGTGAGCGGGGCCGAGGGCTGGGCCACGTCGACGTAACGGACGATCGGCTCGCGCTGGCAGAGGTACTCCCCACCCTCCGGGTCGAAGAGCGTCTCCCACGGGATGCCGGCCAGCTCGGGCGCGCGCAGCCGCAGCACCACGCGCAGCGGCTCTCCGCGACGACTCGCCTCCTGGAGGCTCGCGGTGTAGCGGCCGTAGACCGGCCCGGCGAACAGGGCCTTGAAGAGCTTGCGTCCCACGTCCCGCACCGGGCGCTCCATGGTCGAGAAGGTGGAGCGGCTCGTCACCGCCGAGGCCAGCACGCTGGCGGCGAGCTCGCGGCGGCGCTCGAGGATGGCGGCCGCGTCGAGCCGCATCGTGCCCGTGGCCGTGCCCGCTGGGGAGTCGACGTCGACCACGTAGGTCCCCGGCGAGGTCCCTTCACGGATCTCTATCTCGAGGTCGTTGCCCATCGACTACCTCCGACCTGCCCCAGATCACTCCATGATGACCCTGATCGGCGCTTGGCGTAAGAGTCACCAAGGAGGAGTCAGGCGGGGTCGGTGGTGATACCTGAGGCGTCAGCGCGCCTCAGCGAGCACACGCTGCCAGCTGCTCGACCATCCACTCGAGGTCGTCCTGCCCGATCACGATCGGCGGAGCCAGCCGGATGGTGGACCCGTGCGTGTCCTTGACGAGAACGCCCTTGGCCAGCATCCGCTCGCACAGCTCGCGACCGCTCATCAGGCCCGGCTCGACGTCGATGCCGGCCCAGAGCCCACGAGTCCGCACCTCCACCACCCCGCCGCCGACCAGCTGCTGCAGTCCCGCGTCCAGGGCTCCGGACAGGTCGCGTGCCCGGTCCTGCATCTCGCCGGTCTCGAGCAGCTTCACCACCGCATGGCCCACGGCGGCTCCCAGCGGGTTGCCGCCGAAGGTGGAGCCGTGGTTGCCCGGGTGGAGTACGCCGAGCACCTCGTCGGACGAGACGACGGCAGAGACCGGGACGATCCCGCCACCGAGTGCCTTGCCCAGCACGTAGATGTCGGGGACGACCTCCTCGAGCTCGCAGGCGAAGGTGCTGCCCGTGCGGCCGAGTCCCGACTGGATCTCGTCGGCGATGAACAGCACGTCCAGCTCGGTGCACAGCTGGCGGACCGCCGCGAGGTAGCCGGCCGGCGGGATGATCACCCCCGCCTCACCCTGGATCGGCTCGAGCAGGACGGCCACGGTCTCCTCGTCGATCGCCTCCCGGATGGCGTCGGCGTCGCCGTAGGGCACGATCCGGAATCCCGGGGTGAACGGGCCGAAGCCCTCCCGAGCGAGCGGGTCGGTGGAGAAGCTGACGATGGTCGTGGTCCGGCCGTGGAAGTTGTCCGCGGCGACGACGATGTTGGCCTGGTTGGCCGGCAGGCCCTTGAGGTCGTAGCCCCACTTCCGGGCGACCTTGATCGCCGTCTCGACCGCCTCCGCACCGGTGTTCATCGGCAGCACCCGCTCCATCCCCGCCAGGTTCGCGAGGTCGCGGCAGAACGGACCGAGCTGGTCGTTGTGGAACGCGCGGCTCGTCAGGGTCACCCGGTCGAGCTGGTCCCGCGCCGCCTGGAGCAGGCCGGGATGCCGGTGCCCGAAGTTCAGGGCGGAGTATCCCGCCAGGCAGTCGAGGTAGCGCCGTCCGTCGACATCGGTCACCCAGGCGCCCTCCGCCTCGGCCAGCACGACCTGGAGCGGGTAGTAGTTGTGCGCCACGAAGCGGTCTGCGAGATGCAGGTGCTCCTCGGTGCGCGGCGCGGGTGAGTGCTTGCCCCGGCTGGTGTTCGACAGGCTGGTGTTCGATCGGCTGGTGTTCGACAGGCTGGTGTTCGACATGTGCCCACCATGCCGCCTCAGCGGGGATCGGGCACCATCCGGGTTCTCGTCCGGGCCCTCGTCCGGGCCCTCGTCCGGGCCCTCGTCCGGGCCCTCGTCCGGGGGCTCGTCCGGGCGCGCTGGGTCTGGGTCTGGGTCAGGATCGACATCGACGGGTGGCGCAAGTGCCTGACGAGCAATAGCCTGCCAAGACTGTGATCTGAAACACGTCTCTACCCAGGGGGCCCCGCATGACGCAGCTCGACCGGCAGGGTCCCTCGGATCCGCTGTCTGATCCCCTCTCCGTGCCCTTCACACCAGGCATGCACGACAACCCAGATGAGCTGGCCGTGATCCCTGACGAGATCGCCAGCGAGCACCGACTCCCACTCGAGCCGACTCCCACCGAGGAGTTCACCGAGGAGTGGCGCAACGCGTCGTACAACTGCTTCTCATCGGGCCACAAGTTCTGCCGCGAGGTCTGCCCGGTGATGCAGGTGACCCGCAACGAGTCGTGGACACCGACTGCCTTCCACGCCAACGTCGTGGCGATGGACAAGGGCGAGATGACGATCGAGGAGGTCGCCTCCGACTACGTCAACTGCACGCAGTGTGGTGCGTGCGAGCTGCGTTGTCCCAACACGTTGTTCACCGGTGACTTCTACCGCTTCCGCACCCGCACGGTCGACGTCGTCAAGGCCGTGCGTGCGTTCGCGGTGGAGAGCGGCGTGCACCAGCCGGCCTGGCAGTCGTGGAACGAGCGCACCGACGACCGCACCCATGAGCCGGTGCTGGGCGAGACCCCGGTCAGCCAGGAGCACGTGCGCGACTGGTCGGAGGGGCTCGACATCCCGATCGGCGGCGAGACGGTGCTCTTCGTCGACTGCGAGGCGGCGTTCTACCGCACCTCGGTCCCTCGCGCCGTCGCGCAGATCCTGCAGCAGGCGGGCTACGAGTTCGGGCTGATGGGTGAGCAGTGGTGCTGCGGCGGACCCGCCGCCGAGATGGGATACGTCGACCAGGCGAAGCGGTTCGCCCAGCACAACCTCGACAACTGGCGCGCGACCGGCACCACGCGGGTGCTCGTGCTCGACCCGCACGACTACATCTCCTTCACCGAGGACTACCCCAAGTACTTCGGCGCCGACTTCGACATCGAGATCGTGCTCGTCGTCGAGCTGTTCGCCGAGCTGATCCGCGAGGGAAAGCTGACTCCGTCGGTGCCGATCGAGCGCGCGATCACCTACCACGACCCCTGTCGGCTCAACAAGCGCAAGGGCATCTGGAAGGAGCCGCGCGAGGTGCTCCGCTCGATCCCCGGACTCGACTTCACCGACGTCGACCGGGTGACGCAGTGGTCCTACTGCTCCGGCGGCGGCGGCGGTCTCCCGGTGGAGAAGCCCGAGCTGACTGCGGCCATCTCGGCCAGCCGGCTGGAAAAGGCAGCGGAGCTCGAGGTGGACACGCTGGTGAGCGCGTGTCCCTGGTCGGAGCGGCCCCTGACCGAGGCGGGTGAGGCGGTGAACATCGACGTCGTCGACATCCACGAGCTGCTGGCGCAGTCACTGGGGATCACCGTCGGAGGCTCGCGGGGGTCCGACGGAGGTGCTCGGGCATGACCATCGCGGTGGAGCGTCTCGACGAGGTGGTCACCGCGCTGCGCACCGTCCTGCGGGACGAGCAGATCCTCACCTCCAAGCCCGACCGCTACAACCGGGCGCGCGTCCCGGCCCCGTTCCCGGTGCACCGGTGGGCCGAGCGGCTGCCCGACCTCGCCGTGCTCCCGACGAGCACCGAGGAGGTCGCGGGCGTCGTCCGCATCGCCAACGAGCTCCGCGTGCCCGTCGTACCCCGCGACGGCGGCACCGGACTCACCGACGGCGCGGTCCCGCTGCGCGGCGGCATCGTGGTCGACGTCAAGCGGATGAACGCCATCAAGGAGCTCGACCTCGAGAACCGCACTGTCACGGTGGGCACCGGCATCAGCATGCTCAAGCTCAACGAGCAGCTCGCGAAGCACGGGCTGTTCTACCCCGACGACCCGGCGTCGTACCCCTGCTCGCTGGTGGGCGGACGCATCGGCACCAGCGGCTGGTCGCTGATCGGCTCGCGCTACGGACACTCACGTGACCTGGTGCTCAGCTTTGACCACGTGCTCCCGACCGGCGAGGTGATGCACGTCGGCGACGGCATCGGCCACAAGATCAGCAAGTCCTCCAGCGGCTACCAGCTCAAGCACCTGTTCATGGGGCACCAGGGAACGCTCGGCATCGCCACCGAGGCCACCTTGAAGCTCTTCCCGAAGCCGGAGGCGGAGCTGTCACCGTTCTGGGCGTTCGACAGCTACGACGACGCCTACCGGTGCGTGGGGGCGCTCGCGCGCGCCGGGGTCGCGACGTTCGCCGGCGCCGTGCTCTTCGACGAGTGGAAGGTGGCCTACCTGCGTCGCGACGACGAGGCCTACATCCCGCAGCCGGGTGACGTCCGCGCGCTGGTGTGCGCCGTCATGTACGGCTACGAGGACGAGGTGCGTCCCGCCGGCAAGAGGTTGTTCCGGATCGCCAAGGAGCACGGTGCCCGCTACCTCGGCGACGAGATCTCCGAGGGCGACTGGGCCGCGCGCCACGACCGCTACGCGACGCCGCTGCACGGTCGCACCAAGGACGGCCAGGTGGTGCCGATGAGCTGGCACTGCGAGGACGCCGCCATCAACTACACCAACCTGCCGTCGGTCTCGAAGGCCTGGCACGAGATCGTGGCCGACCTGCGTCGGCGCACCGACGTCTTCGACGACTGGGGCATGTTCACCTACACCTCCGGCAGCACCGGCGTCGACTACCTCACCGAGATCGACGTCGGCATCTGGGAGCAGCAGCTCGACGACCGCGCGTGGGAGATGTGGGTCAAGGCCAAGCGCGACATCGCCGCGGTCGCCCTGGCCCACAACGGCTCGATCAGCGCCTGCCACGGCTCCTGCCGCGAGGGCGAGGTCGACCTCGTGCCCGACGAGCTCGGCCGGGGGTACGACGTGATGCTCGACCTCAAGCGCACCCTGGACCCGAACAACATCATGAATCCCGGGAAGTACCTGCTCGACCGTGCCTACGAGACCCCTGCGGATCAGACCTCGCCGAACGAACCGGGAGCCCGACCATGAGCGATGAGCCCCACGCCTCCGACAGCCAGCCGATCGGTTTCCGCTACGCGGAGCAGTTCACCCCGCCCGAGCCCACGCGTGTCTCCGATGTCGCCATCACCACCCACGAGCACGTCTACGAGGTGGACCCGCGGCTGATGGAGCGCTGGGTGCTCCAGCAGACCTTCCCCAACTGGGACTCCCTGCGGATCATGAACAGCCGTGGTGACCACCTCGAGTGGATGCACCGCCACTTCGCCACCAAGGTGGTCACCGGCTCGGAGCTGTTGGCCGAGGTCGAGGCCGAGTCAGGGTCTGGGTCATGACCGCGAGCGTTGCGGGGGCGGACCACGACGACGACGCCGCGCACCTCTCCTCGCTCGGCTACACCTCCGAGTTCCGTCGGGAGATGAGCCCGTGGGCGAACTTCGCCCTCGGCTTCACCTACCTCTCCCCCGTGGTCGGGATCTACACGCTGTTCGCCATCGGCCTGGCCACCGGCGGCCCCCCGATGATCTGGTGGCTGCTGATCGTCGGCCTCGGTCAGCTCCTGGTCGCCCTCGTCTTCGGCGAGATCGTGTCGCAGTTCCCGGTGGCGGGCGGCGTCTACCCGTGGGCACGGCGACTGTGGGGTGTCAAGTGGGCCTGGATGACCGGGTGGATCTACCTGCTCGCCCTGCTCACCACCATCGCCGGCGTGGTCTACGGCTCCGGCCCCTATCTGGCCCAGCTGCTGTCGTTCGAGGCCGGGACCGGCTCGACGATCACCTGCGCGCTGATCCTGCTCGTGCTGGCCCTGGCGATCAACCTGATGGGCACCAAGTGGCTGGCGCTGGCGGCGGTCATCGGTTTCACCGCAGAGCTGCTCGGCGCGCTCGCGGTGGGCGGGTGGCTGCTCATCTCCGAGCGGGCGCAGAACCTGTCGGTGCTCTTCGACACCCAGGGTGTCGTCGGCAACGGCGGCGGCTACTTCTCGGCGTTCGTGGCGGCGGCCCTGATCGGCATCTTCCAGTACTACGGGTTCGAGGCGTGCGGCGACGTCGCGGAGGAGGTCCCCGACCCCACCCGACAGATCCCCAAGGCGATGCGGATGACGATCTACGTCGGTGGGGCAGCCGCGATCTTCGTGTGCCTCTCGCTGCTGCTCGCCGTGAAGGACTACGCGGCCGTGATCGGGGGCGACGACCCGGACCCGGTCACCACGATCCTGCACGACGCGTTCGGCATCACCGGCACCAAGTTCGTGCTGGCGATCGTGATGCTCTCGTTCCTGTCCTGCGCACTCAGCCTGATGGCCGCGGCGAGTCGGCTGATGTACGCCTACGCCCGCGACGACATGATCTTCGCCTCGCACCTGCTGCGGCACTTCCAGGCCACACGACACGTGCCGCCGTACGCCATGCTCGTGGCGGCCACGGTGCCGGCCGTGATCGTCCTCGGGTCGGCGTTCTCCACCAAGGCGCTCACCTCGATCATCTCCTTCGCCACCCTGGGCATCTACCTCGGTTTCCAGATGGTGGTGCTCGCCGCGTTGCGTGCCCGGCTGATGGGCTGGCAGCCCAGCGGCGCCTTCACCCTTGGTCGCTGGGGGATGCCGGTGACGGTCGCGGCGCTGAGCTATGGCGTGCTCGCGATGGTGAACATGGCGTGGCCCCGGACCCCGGACGCACCGTGGTACGACAACTGGCTGGTCGCGCTCTCGGCCGCAGCAGGCGTCGGCGTGGGCGCGCTCTACCTCTTCCTCGGGCGACCGCACCTGCGCAGCGACGCCACCGCCGGGGACGCCATCGCGAGCAACCCGCGCGGCACCCCGGACCCGGCCCGTCGATGAGATGACGCGGCCACCAACCCTGGTCACCAACCCGGCCGCCCAAACCCCGGGCCGCCCAACAAGGAGGAAAATGATGAAGTTCAGCTATGTGATGGTCCCGACCTATCCACTCAAGGAGTCGCTCGCCTCGATCAAGCTGGCCGACGAGCTCGGGTACCACGCGGTCTACGCCGCGGACGAGACCTGGTGGAAGGACCTCTGGCTGCTCTTCGCCGCTGCTGCGGCCAACACATCCCAGATCCGGATGGGCCCGAGCGTCTCCGGCGTGGTGCTGCGCGAGCCGACGCTGATCGCGCAGGCCGCGGCCACACTCGACGAGCTGACCGACGGCCGCGCCGAGGTGGTGCTCTCCAGCGGCAACTTCGGGCTGCTGGCGATGCACGGCATCGACTGGAAGAACACCAAGCCGCTCTCCCGGGTCAAGGAAGGCGTGCAGGTGATCCGGACGTTCCTCGACGACGGCGCGATCACCCACGACGGCGAGTTCTTCAACTACACCGGTCTGTTCACCTTCGCGCGGCCGGTCCAGGAGCACCTCCCGGTGAAGATGGGCGCGATGAAGGGCCCGAAGTCGTTCGAGGCCTCTGCCGAGTTCTCCGACGGGTGCCACCACGCCTTGAGCTACACCCGCGAGGCCTACGAGTACATGATGAAGCACTGCACCATCGGCGCCGAGCGAGCCGGCAAGAACGTGCAGGACCTCGACCTCGGCGCCTGGGTGGTGTTCTCGTGCGGCGAGGACTCCGCCAAGGCCAAGGACGCTGCCCGGAGCATGGTCGGTCTCTACGCCTCGTCGATGCCCGAGGACCAGCTCCGGCGCAACGGCGTCGAGCCCGAGGAGATGGCGCCGATCATCGAGGCGATCGGTGCTGGTGACATGGCCAAGGGCATCGAGCTCACCTCCCCCGAGATTGCCGAGCGCCTCTCGATTGCGGGCACCCCCGAGGAGTGTGCGGAGAAGCTGCAGCGCGAGATCGCGTCCACCGGCATCAACCACATGATCCTGGCGATCGTCGACAAGGCGATGGTCAACTCCCTGATGGGCCGCGAGATCGAGGGCGTCCCCGACGTCGACACCCAGCTGCAGCTGATCCACGACCGGGTGATGCCTGCCTTCGCCTGAGCTTCCTGGGTGCTGGCGCCTCAGGCCTCGAGGATGGTCTTGGCCTTCTCGAGGCTGGAGCGCACGTCCCGGGCGTAGAGCTTCATCACGATCGGGTCGGCGAACTTGAACACGCCTTTGAGTGACTCGACCTCCTGGTGCCAGGTCAGCCTGGTGCCGTCACCCTCGTCGTCATACCTGAACTCCAGCATGTAAGGAATCGTGGCGTCGTCGGAGACGATCCTGGCCCGCTTGCCCTCGTCGACCTCGATCAGCTTGTCGGTCATCTCGAGCCGACGGCCCGCGACCTTGACGGCGCCGCGGCATACTCGCCCGACCTCGTCGTTCTCGCCGGAGAGCTTCTCGTACTCCACGACGTTGCTGCTGTAGACCACGACGTTCTCCGGGTCGATCAGGAACGCCCAGACCTCGGAGCGCGGCCTGTTGATGACGATGGACTCCTCGACGGTGAGCACAGCTGTCCTCCTCATGCGGGGTCGGTCGACCCGCCTGTCCCGACGCTAGGGATCAGCCCCGCGCACGGCGAGAGGACGGTCGGAGCTGCCCGATATGCGCCGAGGCTGGGGTAGACCGGCGGCCGGCTCCATCAGGCGGCACCGACGATGGGGTTGTCGAGCAATCTGGCCAGCTCGGGCACCACGTGATTGAACGGATCCGCGAATCGCCGAACCCACGCGGGGTCCAGCTCCATGCGATGCACCAGAGCTGCAGTCAGCGCGGTGCCCCACTCCTGCAGCCTCGCCAGAGCCACCCCGTCTGCGAGCAGAAGGTGGACGAACGCGGCTCTCGTCTGTGGCACCAGTTGCTGCAGCACGTCCGGGCAGCTTGCTGGTCCGGTCGCGGCCCGGGCGCTGAGCCATCCGAAGACCTCCTCGTAGTCCGCCTCCTCCCGCCTGCGCTCGTGCTCCCGCGCGACCACGACGAGGGTTGCCGGCGAGACGCCCTGGAGCACAGCGGCGACCGTCGACACCACCTCTGGTGCCGCCAGCCACCCCGGCCCCGGCGCCTCGCCAGGACAAACGAGACCCGACAGGAATGGCCCCAGTCCGTGCAGCATCGTCCTCTCCGGGAGCACATCACCGACCGCTTCGACCGTCGCGGCCGCGATGAGGCTGTGGCTGATGAGCCAGCGAAGATTTGCCTGGTGGTGGGGGCCTTCCTGAGAGGTGCCCAGACTGCCGAGCACAGTCGCCTGCATCGCGGCGAACTCCTCCTTGGACCACCGGGTTCCGAGTCCCTCGACCAGTCGCGTGATGTCGTCGTGCAGCCGGGTGAGCCGGCGATGCCGCCCGACCGAGCGCGAAGCTGTCTGCGCAACCGCGCAGGGGTAGGTCAGCGAACCCGCGCTGGCCACGTGGTTCGCCACCTGGACGATGCCGCAGAGACCTTCGGTATCGGCTTGCCAGAGCTGGGCCGCACGCGCCAGGACGAGTGGTGTTCGGGGACCCCATTGCTGCCTCAGCGCCCAGCTGGGACGAGCCGGCAGGGCCCATCCCAGGGGCGCCTTGCGGTCGTCGAGGCTCTCTCGCAGCAGCGCCCACTCAGCGTTGGCCGCCTCCTCTTGTTCGTGGCCCATTTCCCTCGCCGGCTTCATTGCCGGGCGGTGCAAGGACCAGCGAATCGGCACCACCGGGTTGTTGCCGGCTCCATAGGCCTCCAGTGATCCGGAATCCTGTGCTGGATCGACCTGGAACCGAAGTGTGACCAACCCGTCGTCGTAGTCACGCTCGAAGCTGTCGCCCACCCGGAGATCGCCGTCCAGCCACTCCCAGGCGAGCTCGTTGAGAATGCGCATGGTGTCCGGCGGCGAGAGAAGCCAGTCCTCACCTGGGTCGTCGCCCAGAGCCGGTCGACCCCACAGGTGCAGCTCGGGTACGCCGCGATCGCCCAGCCCGATCGTGTACCCGAAGTCGCCACCCTTCCCATCTGGGTCGAAGACCGCCTGGACCTGCCAGAAGGGGTGCGGTCGTCGGGACGGGTCAGTCATGGTGCTCTCCTGTCGATGGATTGGAGGGGTGCCGGGCATGCCCGGGCTCACGTTCGCCGGTTGAATCGGATGTCGCCGTTGGGCATGCGGCTGGCGTGGTAGGTGGGGTCGTGGGCGCGGTGGTGGTGCCAGGGGCAGAGCAGGACGCCGTCCTTGAGATCGGTCCTTCCGCCTTGGGCCCAGGGTCTGCCCCAGTGGTGTGCCTCGCACCAGGCCGCGGGGATGGTGCAGCCCTCGGCCCGGCACTCCCGGTCCCGAAGGATCATCGCCTTGCGTTGCGCGGGTTTGAAGAACCGGGAGAGGCGGGCGAGGTCGAGGACCTCGGACTTCCCGCCCAGAACGGCGGGGATGATCTGCGCGGTGCAGGCGAGGCGGCGTACTTCGGCGGCGGAGAGCTTGTCCGAAGCTCCGAGCTCCCCGGTGCCGAGCTCCTTGCGCAGCTCCTCGAGCGGGATCGTCACGATCACCGTGGTCGCGTCACCGCCGTGGGCCGGGATCCGTTTGGGGTCGAGGGCCTCGAGGAGCGTGCAGAACGCCTGGCCGCGTCTGCGGTCGACCGGGATCCGGTCGGCCTCCCCGGTCCCGTGGTGGCCGGGGCCCTGCTGTCCTGCTGCGTGGTGTCGAGGTGAGGTGAAGGCCTCGAGGTAGGTGTGCAGCCGGGTCGCGACCGCGTCGGGGAGGTGGATGGTGATCCGGGTGGTGCCATCCCCCGATCGCGTGGAGACCAGGCTGGTGCGGCGCCGGGCGCGTCGTTCCTCGGCGGCGAGCTGTTCGGCTTCGTGCTGCTCGCCGATCTCGGGGGCGACGATGTCCAGGATCCGACGGCCCAGGACCCGCAGCTCGCGCGGACCGAAGTCCGCTGCCTGGGCGACCAGGTGCGCCTCGGCACGAGCCAGCACCTCCGCGTCGACCAACTCGGCGGGGAGCTCGTCGAGGGCGTGGCTGATCACCTGCGCCTGCGCCACGTTGACCTCCCCCTGAGCGAGGGCGGCCGCGACCTGGTGCCAGCGCCGGTCCAGCGCTTCGGCCAGCCCCAAGTCGCGACGGTTGCCACCGAAGTCGCCGCGGGTGTGCTGGGTCAGCAGCGCCGCCACATCACGAGCCCCCTCTGCCAGCGCGACATCGTCAGAGACCGCCATCAGCCGCAGCTTCGAAGGGCGGCCAGCTGCGCCTCCACCTGGGCCAACCGCAACAAGGCGGCTCGCTTGTCTCCCGGATCCATGAACGCCAGCTCGACGTCCGCGGTCTCCTTCAGCGCCGCCGTCATCGCCTCGGCACAGACCAGCACCGGATGAGCAGCAGCACGATCGAACGTGGAGCTCACCTGACACCTCCTGCCACCGACGACGGACCAATGGGTCTCACGTGTCGATGCAGCGCGCCTGTGAGCGGCGAACCCGACAGCGGGTCCGGGCCGATCCCTCAGCATCACTATTGGATCGAACTTGTGTTCGATTCTACAGGCACGACCGGATCGCGCGCAAGAGCGGAAGCAGGGTTCTTCCCAAAGCATTTTCGCAATCGCCGCGCATCGACCAATCGTGCG
Source organism: uncultured Actinomycetota bacterium (assembly GCA_963781335.1). Classification (GTDB taxonomy): domain Bacteria; phylum Actinomycetota; class Actinomycetes; order Propionibacteriales; family Nocardioidaceae; genus Marmoricola. The sequence goes on from CAWAFS010000035.1 coordinate 381,932, forward strand.
GGGTGCGCCGCGAGCGTGCTGGCGGATAGGCCGCACGCACTGTGCGCCAAACTTTTGTGCAAGTTGTCGTATCCCTCCCTCACCGTTCGTAGCAAGGACAGGAATCAGCCCGACACCCTCTAGGAGAACCCATGCGCACCCTGATCGTCACCGCCTTCGTCTCTCTCGACGGCGTCATGGAAGCCCCCGGCGGCGAGCCGAACTACCGCAACACCGGCTGGACCTTCAAGGACATCGAGCACGTCGACGAGTCCTACGAGATCAAGGGCCGCGAGCAGCAGGAGGCCGGGGCCATGATGATGGGCCGGGTCAGCTACGAGGCGTTCGCGCCCATCTGGCCCGACCTCGACTACTTCACCACCTACAACGCCCTGCCGAAGTACGTCGTCTCGACCACCCTCCAGGAAGCCGACCTGGTGACGAACTGGGGCGAGACCCACATCCTCCGATCAGCTGACGACGTGGCCGCGCTCAAGGAGACCGGCGGCGGACCGATCATCATCCACGGCAGCGCACGACTCGGCGCGAGTCTCGCCGACGCCGGCCTGGTCGACCGCTACCACCTGCTGCTCTTCCCGACCCTGCTCGGCGCCGGAAAGCGCCTGTTCAGCAGCACCGACAAGGACAAGCAGATGCTGAGGGTGGTCGAGCAGCGAGTCCTACTCGAACGGCCTCCAGAAGCTGGTCTACGACGTCGTCAAGTGACCCCGCCGGGCGGTCCGTCGTCGCACACCTGTCTTTCTCCCGAAGCGCTCGCTGATCGCGGCCCCACCCCACCCGCTTGCCGACGGCAACGGGGTCTACTCCTCGATCCTGTGAGCGAGGTCGTCGAGCTCTTCGGCGGCCGCCCCGATGCTCGATGGCAGGGTGTGGACCCGGCCGGCGAGGCGTGCTGCGGATGCTCCACCGGCGCACACCAGGGGGGCCGGGTCCAGGCCGAGCAGCCGCTCCGCCACGCCACCGCAGCCTCGCGGTCCTCGGGCGTGACCACCGACAAGACCGCCGCCCGGGCCTCGCGGCTGCGCACCGCCGCCTCCCAGCTGCTCACCGGGACGTTCGCGCCGAGATAGAGAACATCCAGGCCCCTGCGTCGGATCGCGGTGGCGAATGCCAGGGCGCCGAGGTCGTGCTGACTGCCTGAAGGCAGCCCGACCACGACCGCCGGTCCTCTGGACCTGCTGCCGGCCGCCTCGAAGGCGGCCGAGAGTCGACGATGTACGGCGTGACTGGCGGCATGCTCGCCGCCACATCGATCTGGCCACGTGCCCAACCCTCGCCGAGTGCCTCGAGGGTGGGAAAGAGCCACGAGTCGACCACGTGCTCGAACGAGCCGAGCGCGAACCCCTCATCGAGGCTCTCCTCGATCCCTGCCGCGTCCATCTGCGTTGCCGCCGACAGGAACCGTTGCCTGTGGGTGAGCGCGTTCGGTTGGTGGACACCGTCCGTGGTGTCGCGATCGACCACTCCCTCCTCGGCATCAGGGGCTGTCCCATGGCGGACCGCGTTCGCCGCCTCCGCGGGAGACCAACCACTGTCCACCAGCCTCCGCATGGTCGAGAAGGCGGACAGGGCCTCCTCGTCAAAGAGGCGATACCCAGCCTCGCTGCGAAGCGGCACGACGACGCCATAGCGCCGCTCCCACCCGCGCAGGGACGCTTCCGAGACACCGGTGAGGCGAGAAGCCTGCTTGATCGTGTACATGGTTTGTCTAGCCTACAGACAGCCCGACCTTGTGCAAACCTTCGACATGAGGCAGAGTGTCGCTGAACCGAGGCACGTAGGTGGCACCAGTGCCGTCAACGTGCGGAGAAACGGATGGTTGGCATGGAACTCACAGCACAGCCCCAGGGTGTGGTCGGCGCGCGCGCAGATGCTCGAGTTCACCGGCGGGGGCGAGCACCTGAAGCAGCGTCGCGCCACGTCCGGGCCCCGTCCTCGCGCCCCCGCCTCGAGGGCGAAGCCGCTCCGGGGACGGCGAAGCAGCTCGAGGACCTGTGGGACCGTCACGGAGCCTCGGTCTACGCCCTTGCCTGCGCACTCCTGGGAGACGAGGCGGCAGCTGCACGAGCTGTGACTCAGGCGATGCTCGACCTCGCCCTCTCCCCCCTCGGCGAGTCGTCCGAGGACGCCCGCCGTTCCCTGGTGCGTCGCGTGTACTGGCGCAGCCAGGAAGTTCAGGTGCAGTCATCCGGCACCCCTCACCTGCCTCCCGTCATGGTGTGGCTCGGTCAGCTCGTCCAGCTTCAACGAGCGTGCCTGGCGTTGTGCGTCTTCGGCGGGCAGACCCACCGAGAAGCCGCGGACCTGCTCGACGTGCCGCCAGACACGGTCGCCGAGCTGCTTCGGGCAGGATTGCGGGAGCTCGGGCTCCTGGCTGCCGGCAGCACCGCCACCCCGGCGTGACGAGGGGCCTCCGGGATCGGCTTTGCGGGATCGTGGTCCGACCAAGACGCGACGAGCTCGAGTGTGACGCCCGGCCCCTACCGAGGATGACGAGGCAACTCGGCCGGTGGGATTTATCCGTTCCACTGTGACCCTCGCGCCGAGTGATGCGGTGCCATCGGAGAAGAACACCGCCTAGTCTTCGAGGACTTCTGACGAAGTCACGACGTGGAGGGTGGCCGCCATGAACCGCTGGCACTTGGGGAGTGCCCTGTGGGGTCTGACGCTTGCGCCCGGCGCACTGGTCCTGGGATACCTCGGCTACCGCTCACTGGAACCAACGGACTTCACCAGGTTGGATGCGCTGTTCGCTTCACTGCAGCTCTTCTCTCTGGGAACGTCGATCTCTGGCCCCGATGTCCCGTGGACCTTGAACGTCGCACGCTTCATGGCTCCGCTTGCAGTCCTGTATGCGGCCGTCGCCACCGTCTTCGCGATTCTCCGCGACCAGGTGGAACGCGCCTCCGTTGGAGTCTTGGCCCGTGGTCACGTCGTCCTCGTCGGGTTGGGACACACCAATGCGAGCCGCACGCTCTCGCTACTCAGAGCCCGGCGCCGGGCCGTCGTCGTCGAGTCAGACGGGACGAACTCTCGAATTCCCGGCACCCGCGCGGAGGGTGCCTATGTGCTGCTCGGCGACGGACGTCAGACCACGATCCTGCGACGCGCTCGCACCGACCGCGCACGCCACGTGATCATCGCCACCGGAGACGACTCACGCAATCTCGACGTGGCGGACCAGGTGCGCGGTTTGGTCGACCGCGACAAGCGATATCGGACGACAGTGCACGTTTCGATCGCCGACCCCGCGCTGTGGTCTCAAATCGGCCGCCTTCAGCTCCCGAGATCCCGCAACGAGTCCGTCATGGAGTTCTTCAACCCAGCAGATCGCGCCGCGCAAGCGCTGCTGAGTGAAGCCGAGAGAGTCGTTGGCCAGCCCGTGCTGACGACCCTCCTCATCGACGGCGACGGCGTGATGGCGGATCGCGTGTTCAGTCACCTTGCTCCGCGCTGACTTGTACGAAGCGCGCCCCAGGTGGTGCTCTCAGACACCCTGGCCGCGCATCGGGAGAAGTCGCTAGCCGGGATGTGCTCATTGACCACACATGCGATCTCACCACGAGCGCAGCACTGGCCTCGCTCCTGCGACAGCGCTGGTGTGCACACAACCCCCGTCGCAGATGCTTTGACAAGGGCCCTCACCCTGGCCGATTCACCTTCGAGGACTGCCGTCTTCGTGTCCATGCAAGGGCCTCAAACCGATGCCGTGATCGAATCCGTCAGCGTTGCATCCAAGCTGCACATGGTCCCGGCCACGTTCACCGAAAGTGCGGATTTCCTGCGCCATTCCAGCATCGAACTGATGGCACGGGTGCGGCACGAGGATTACGTGGCTCAGGAACTGGCTGCCGGCCGAACCGTCGCGGACAACCCTTCAATGGTCTCGTGGGAGAAACTCGCAGAATCTCTCAAGGAGTCGAACCGCCGGTTCGCGGAATCTGTTGGGGAGACCCTTGACCGCATCGACGCCTCGTTGAAGCCGCTTCAGGACGGAGAACCCGGGCACCTGGAGTTCCCCGACGGCTCGTTCATCGAGCCTTTGGCGGTTGCCGAGCACGACCGCTGGATGCGAGACCTCCGCGCGGACGGGTGGAAGTTCTCACCTGCCGCGAAGGACTCCGAAAGCAAGACTCACCCGCTGCTGGTTCCCTGGAACGACTTGGCCGAGTCTGAGAGGGAAAAGGATCGTGATGCCATCCGAGCCATCCCGAGAATGCTCGCCCGAGCGGGATTCACGATCTCCATGTCGGGCGCTTAGTGTCGCCGTACGAGAATCACTGCCCATCCGGTCGAGTGCTACTGCCGTTCGACCGTGGGCGGCGTGCGATTCTTGCCGACAGCCAGCACCGCGAGGATGCCAACGCACGTACCCGCAAGAGAGGCGACGAGCACCAGCACCCCGCCGACACCTGACTGTGTTCCTGTGGCCGTCCCAGTCGCATCGGTCGGCGATGTGGCAATCAAGAGAAACCCGACCAGCCCGAGCACAGTCACCAGTCCCGCAACCACGAGGCCCCTCTTGCGGGACTTGGCGTCCCCGGCCGCCGGGACGATGCCCAGATGACCGGAACCACCGCGCCGATACCGCAGGTCACCAGTGGAAGAAACGCAAGCAGCCAGGGGCCGGTCCCTGCCCCGGTCTGCGGTGGAGGGGGTACCCACGCCGGGGGTGCCGGCCGCACGCTCGACACATTGGGACTGTTGGCAGGACCGACACGATCCTGCGCGGCTGCGCCCGCTTTCGTCCACACCATCCCGCGGTCGTCAGTCGCTTTTGCGGGCGTTCCCAGCCCGAGTGAGTCGCAGTTCGCCTTGAGGAACCGCCCGATGATCGCATCGAAGTTGGATCGTTCGGCGATGGCTGCATGAGCCGTCAGAACCCTCGGGATCGTGAGATGCCTTGGTGCGGAATGAAGAGGGCTGCGACGCATTGGCCGACCACGACGGCTCGGTCGATGTCCGAGAGGCAAGTGGCGATTCTGCGCGAGCGTCTGCCGCGCCGTCGTGCCCGGCGACAAGCCGCGTGGCCTTCTCGAGTTCCTCCTCACGGATGGTTTCGAGAAGCTTTGTCAGTCGCTCGAGATCAGCTGTCCAACGATGATCGCTGAGCTCGATCGCGTTGATGCGAGCCAGTTTGCTGATGCTGGAGGGGAGCTCATTCGCCCGCCGGCATGGCGGCGCCCTCCACGAGCACCGGAAGAAGCCTGCATCGCGAGGAAGTCAGCCCCGCCTCGATCTCCAGGCGAACGAAGTCCTCAGGGTCATCGATTCTGCGAGCGCTGCTGCCATGGATCGGGTCCAGCCAGTCGTCACCGATCAGCACCAACACCAAGTCGCACATCTCGATCTCAGCACGAATGTGCTCTTCGAAATCCACGCCTGCCGGGATGGCTTCGACGTCCATGAACAATCGCGCGGACGGCAATCTGTGACGCAACCCGTCATGAAGCCCATTGGCCTGTGGTTGACAGTCGCTGCGTCGATAGGAGATGAAAATTCGTTGAGGTGGGCGTGAGTCGACGGACTTCGTCACCGGCGCTTCGTCTTCATCCACCCACAGCCGCCAGCCCTCAGGGGCAGGACCCCATCCGGGATCAGGCTTCCAACCCGGGCCCGGCTCCCAATCCAGCGGCGGCTGTGGCCAGTTCGGGGGCGGGTTGAACCGGCTGCTCATACGAACCACTGCTCCTGAGTCGGCACATGCCCGCCATCCGGGGGCTGGTTCACGCTACCTCCCAATCCGTTGACGGCAACTCCAGCGATCTCGGCTGAGGAGACACAGACAGGTGCGATGACCAGACCGTTTGTAGCGGCGGTGCCGACGGTTGCTCTTGCCGGTGGCGCGCAGGCGATGCGCAGATCGTGCACCTTCACCAGCTCATGGCGCCCGGTTGCCGCGCCGCTCCTCCTGGGCCACCAGCTCCGTCGAGATCGCTGAGCCGGTCGAGGCCCTGCACCGCCCGCCGCATCCGTGCGTTGCCCGAGAGCCGCTCGCGGTTCCGGTCGAGGAACCACCAGTAGCCCGCGGTGAACGGGCAGGCGTCCTCCCCCACCCGCGCCTTCGGGTTGAACCTGCAGGAGCCGCAGTGGTCGGTCATCGGTTCAGGTAGGCGCCCCCGAGGTGTACGGCTTGGTCACCATCGCGCCGCCGTCGGCGTGCTGCGACATCCCGACGACGTTGGGCACCATCACCCAGTCGTAGCCGTCGACGAACGCGCGGTGGAACCTCGGTCACCTGCGCCGTCGACCAGCCGCGCTGCATGGCGTAGGAGCCGAGGATCATCAGCCGCGGGATGTGGTGCACCCAGCCGTGCTCGGAGACCTGCCCCAGGGTGTGCGAGAGGCAGCGCGCGTCGGTGGCCGCGCCGTCGATCTCCGCGAACCACTTCGGCATCCGCTCGGTCGCCCGGAGCTCGTTGCGCCGGCGGTAGCTCTCCGGGAAGTGCCAGTAGAGGTGCCAGACATAGTCACGCCAGCCGATCACCTGGCGCACGAAGCCCTCCACCGAGGCGATCGGCGCCGCACCGGCGAGATAGGCGTCCTCGGCGCGGCGTACGACCTCCAGCGGGTCGAGCAGCCCGAGATTGAGCGGTGCCGAGATCAGGGAGTGCGCCATCCAGGGGTCGCCCTCGAGCACCGCGTCCTCGTAGGCACCGAAGCTCGGCAGGCGGTTGACGACGAACTCCTCCAGCGCGGCCAGCGCCTCCCAGCGGGTAGCGGGGAACAGGCGCGGTCCGTCCTGGCCGATGAACGAGACGTCACCGTCGAGCTCCCACCGGTCGAGATCGACCCGCACCTCCGCGTCGATCTCGTCCTCGTCGGGCCAGGTCGGCGGGGGTACGCCGAGCGAGTCGGCACCCTTCGGCGGAGGCTCGCGGTTGTCGTGGTCGAAGTTCCAGCGGCCACCGGCCGGCTCACCGCCCTCGAGGAGTACGCCGTGGCGCTGCCGGGCCTCGCGGTAGAAGTCCTCCATCAGCAGCCGCCGCTGACCACGCCCGTCGGCCCACACCTCGAAGTCCTCCCGACTGGTGGCGAAGCCGCGAGGGGGCAGGACGGCTGCGCCCAGGCGTTCGACCAGCCTCAGCGCGGCGTACGACGTCGGGTGCACGACCTCGACGGGGCGATCCACCGAGCGCACCGGCTCGGCATACCCGTCGGCCCGCACGTAGGTCACCCGGTCGCCCAGCTCAGCCGCGCGGTGTCTCATCGCCGACAGCACCAGGTGTGCCTTCGCGCGGTGGAAGCGACGTCGCCGGAACACCGACTTCGACTCGACCATCAGAACCGGCCCGTTGTGGTCGTCAAGGAAGTGCGGACCGAGCTGGTCGCCGAACAACCAGCGGATCGAATCGGGGCTCATGGGTGGACCTGCACGCCTCGGTTGTACCCCGACCGTCGGCGACCGGTCGCTGCGGACCGGCCGACGGCTGCACAATGAGCGCGTGGGTCGGTGGTGGCGAGGCTTCGTGTCGCGGGAGGTCGCGCGCGTACGCCGTGACGGCCGGGCGTCCGTGCTGTGGTCGGCGCGGATCACGGTCGCGGCCACGTCGGCCTACGTGGCGGCCTCTCTCCTGTTCCCCGGCACCCAGCCGCTGCTCGCGCCGCTGACGGCGATGCTGGTGGTGCAGGTGACACCGCTGTCGCTGCTCGCCAGCGGGCTCGACCGAGTCGTCGCGGTGGTCTCCGGTGTCGCGCTGGCCATCGGGTTCGCCGCTGTCGTCCCGCTCGAGTGGTGGAGCCTCGGCGTACTCATCCTGATCTCGATCACGATCGGCCAGTTCCTCCGCCTCCGGTCCAATCTCGTGGAGGTGGCGATCAGTGCCATGCTCGTCCTCGGAGTCGGAGCGATCGGCGCGGAGGCAGCGGCGTGGCAGCGGATCGCCGAGACGCTCGTCGGCGCAGTGGTGGGCATCATCGCCACCCTGGTCTTCCCGCCGAAGGTCAGCAGTTCGGACGCCGGCCGGGCGATCGACGGCCTGGCTGACGCGGTCAGCGAGCTCCTGGTCAGGGCGGCCGAGGAGCTCGACGCCATGGCCGCGGAGGAGCCGCAACGCCTCCCCGGGTCTGCTCGCGAGTGGCTCGACGACGCCCGGCGCATCACCCACAACATCCCTGAGGTCGGCGCCGCGCTGCTCCGCGCGGAAGAGGGGCGACGTCTCAATGTGCGCGCCGTCCGCACGCCGCATGTCGAGCCCGGCCTGCGCCAGGGTCTCGAGGCGCTCGAGCACTCCGCGATGGCGATCCGCGGCCTGATGCGCTCGGTGGCCGACGCCTCGGACGGCGACTGGTTGAGCCAGGACTCCGCGCACGACGTGCTGGGTGACCTGGCAAAGACTTTCCGCGAGCTGGCCGCGGGCACCGACGCGTTCGGCGAGCTGGTCCGGCACGAGGGTGACGTCGAGGTCACCCTGAGCGGTGCCGACGTCGTGCGGCTGCAGGAAGCCCAGGACGGGCTGGTCCGCGCGCGAGCCCGCATCGAAGCAGCCCTGACTGCAGACCGACCGGCCGACGTGGTCGAGCTCTATGCAGCAACTCGTGCGACCGTTCGGCGGCTCCAGCATGAGCTGGGACTGGATGAGCGAGTACGCCGCCAGCTGCGCCTGCTCCCCCGGCGCCGCCGACCCGGCCGCCCCAGGCCCGTGAGCCGGCCGGCGGCCCCGCCCGCGCGTCCCACCGGCCCTGACGACGACACCCAGGTGCTGCCGGGACCCGCAGACCAGCCGCCGGAGTGACCGACTGGAGTCTCAGCCCCCGGCGGTCGTCGCGGCGCGGGTCAACACCTCCGCCATCGCCGTCATGTCGTCCGGTCCGTGACAAAGTCTGAGCGTGCGTGCACTGCCATCAGGCGCTGCGGTCCTCCGCATAGAAGGCCCGGATCTCCCCGGCCAGCACCTCGGGCACCTCGATCGAGGCGAAGTGACCGCCGCGCGGCTGCTCGGTCCACGACACGATGTTGGTGTTGTCGCGTTCCGCGAACGGCCGCATCGACTTGAAGTCGTCGGCGAACACGGTGACGCCGATCGGACCCTCGTTGACGCTCGCCTCGACGTCCCTCTCGGTGTGGTGGTAGCGCACCGAGCCCGCAGCCGTGTTGGTCAACCAGTAGAGGCTGACCTGGGTCAGCACCTGGTCGCGGGTGACCAGGCTGGTGCCGTTGCCGAAGTTCTCGAACAGCTCGTTGTAGGCGAGCTGGCCCACGGGTGAGTCGCTGAGCGCAGCGGCGATGGTCTGGGGTCGCGACGCGTTCATCTGCGCATAGCCGTTGACCGTCTGGAACCAGCCGGCGAACTCGAGCGCGGCATAGTCGGCCGGTCCCATCTTCTCGAACTCGGCCGGGTCGCCCGACGGGAACGAGAACAGCTGCAGGACGTGGGCGCCGAGGAACCCTGCCGGGTTCAGCCTGGCGAGCTCACGGGAGACCATGGCGCCGCCGTCAGAACCGTGCGCGCCGTACGACTCGTAGCCGAGCCCGCGCATCAGCGTGTCCCAGAGACCGGCCACGCGGGCCATCGTCCACGCGCCGTCCACGTCCGGGGTACTGAAGCCCATCCCCGGCATGCTCGGCACGACGACGTGGAAGGCGTCCTCGGCCCGCCCGCCGTACGCCTCGGGGTCGGTCAGCTGCTCGATCACGTCCAGGAAGTCGACGAACGAGCCCGGGTAGGTGTGGGCGAGCACGATCGGCGTCGCGTCCTCGTGCCGCGACCGGACGTGGACGAAGTGGATGGTCTGGCCGTCGATCTCGGTGAGGAAGTGCGGGAACTCGTTCATCCGTGCCTCCTTCTGGCGCCAGTCGAACTCGGTGCGCCAGTGCTCGACCATGTCGCGCAGGTAGGAGACCGGAGTGCCGTGCTCCCAGCCGTCGCCGGGGAGCTCGGTCGCGAATCGGGTCCGCTCCAGGCGGGTCTGCAGGTCGTCGAGTGCGGCTTGCGGGATCGCGACCTCGAAGGGCCGGATCGTGAGGGCGGTGGTCTGCTGGGTGCTCTTGTTGTCGGTCATGCGGAGACGCTAGAACTGGTTCCGGCACGGTTCGTTCCGGATCTTCGTGCCGTCCGATCACGAGTTTTCGGAGACTGGATGCTGGAGACCTCGGCCCGCCTGCTCGCCCTCCTCGGGCTGCTGCAGACGCGGCGCAGCTGGGCCGGCGCGGAGCTCGCGGACCGCATCGACGTGGGCGAGCGGACGCTGCGCAAGGACATCGAGACGGCTGCGCGAGCTGGGCTACCCGATCGACTCGGTGCGCGGTCCCGCCGGCGGCTACCGGCTCGGCGACCACGGCCGGCTGCCGCCGCTGCTGCTGAGCGACGACGAGGCCGTGGCGGTGGCCGTGGGTCTGGGCGTCGCCAAGGCCGTGCCAGGGATCGAGGAGACGAGCACGCTCGCGCTCGCGAAGCTGGAGCAGATCCTGCCGGACCCCCTGCGCCGCCGGGTCCGGGCGCTGCACGACAACACCGACATCGGTCCGGCCAACACCTCGACCAACGTCGAGACGCCGCCGGTCGACCCGGCCCTGCTGGCTGATCTGGCGGCCGCCGTACGCGACCACGAGGCGATCCGCTTCTTCTACGGCGACGCGCAGTCGCCCGTCGAGGCGGAGCCGCACCGGCTGGTCAGCTGGCAGCAGCACTGGTACGTCGTGGCGCGGCGCCGCCCCGACGACGAGTGGCAGGCCTACCGCGCGGACTGGATGACCCTCCGCGTCCCCGGAGGCGGCCGGTTCACGCCCAGGCCGCTCGACGGCGGCGACTACGCGGCGTTCGTGCTGCGCGACGTCGCCTCGACGGGCTGGAAGGTGCACGCCCGGATCGCCGTGGACGCCGCAGCCGACGACGTGCTGTCCCGCATCAACCCGACCGTCGGCGTGGTCGAGACCGTGGACGAGACGCACTGCGTCCTGGTCACCGGCGCCGACACCCTGGAGACCGTGGCGGTCTGGATCGGCATGCTCGGGCTGGACTTCCACGTCACTGAGCCGCGCTGAGCTGGTCGAGCACGTCCGGGTGCTGGGTGAGAGATACGGCCGCGCGATCAATGTCATTGGGAGCGGTCGGGGCTGACCAGGCGGGTGCTCATCGCGGGTCTGCCGATGGCAATGACCGACGAGCTCACGAAGTCGAGAAAAAACGAGACGATCAGAACTCGCAGACGACGCCGTCGTTGTCGTTGTCGTCGTACCAGTCGTACTCGGGGTCCTCCCCCTGCACATAGCTGCCGTATCCGGCGTCGTTCGCCTCGTAGCAGTAGCTGAAGCGTGGGTCGGTCCCACCTGAGCCGGTGTCAGAAGGTGACGACGCATCGTCTGCCGCATCTGCCTTGGTCTCAGACACGGCGGCTGCCACGGCCTGCTGCTGGCGCGTCTTAGCTTGCGCGCGGACCTGCGCCTTCGCTGCAGAAACGGCCTTGCGCTGGTTCGCCTGGGCCTGGGCCCGGACCTGGGCGATCGCAGCCTGCTCGTGCTTGCGTGCCTCCGCCACCTGACCCTTGAGGCGGTCCGCTTCCTTCTTCAACTTGGCCAGGGTCGAAGCGCCCGAGGATTCGGCCTTCGCCGACGCCTTTGCGGGCGGGGCTTCTGCCGCGACGGTTGGTTCCGTCGTCCCGCCTGCACCGAGACCGATCATGAAGGCGAGGAATGAAGCCCCTGAGATCTGGATCCACTTGCGCTTCCACATCGCCAGCTTGGCCGGGAAGGGGCCGGGGTTGTGCGGCAGCTGGAGAGCGGAGTTCGGAGCTTGCGACATGAGTGACCCCAAGAAGGTTGTGGTGAGAGGGCGCAAGTGTCACCGCGCCGCGCTCGATCAGCCCTCGAATCTGAGAAGTTGTCCACAGGGTGGCCGTCCGTCCTAGACCACGGCCGCGCAGTCGCCCTAACCCGCCGCTGCACCTACCTTCCAGCGGCCCCTGTCGGTGCCATAGGTGATCCGAATCTCCGAGATGCCCGCTGATGCGGGGAGCTCGAAGACGAGGAAGCCCGAGGCAGCGTCACCGGGAGCGAGTGATCGAACCAGCGGCAGGAGTCGTCCCTGCCGAATCCTGCTGACTCGCGACTCGACTACGTGCCGCGTGCCCTGATCGTCGATCACTGTGGCACTTAGCGGCCAAGAACCAGCGAGTGGCACTTGGCCCTCGTTTCGAACCTGGAAGCGTGCGGCCCATAAACGCTTCCCCAATGGTGCGCCTTCTTTTGCCCTCCAGGGTGCTGCCGCCACGACCTGGGAGGTAATTACCTCGATGGGCGGCCCCAGGGGTGAGCCGTCCAACTTCAACGGATCTCCCAACATGGCCGATGGCGTTGCCTGCGACTCAACGAGTCGCGTTGTCAGGTTGCCGATGAGTGTGGATCCCAGCCCGCTAAAGGCCGCAATGATGAGTACTAAGCCGGCGATGAGGGAGCCCACACCGTTCTTCCTCTTGCCACTCGTGCCGCGCTTCTGGCGTGAACCGGCCGAGTTGGATGCCGCACGCATACTCCACAACTCCCGAGTCTTCAGCGACGACCGAGCTGGCCGCTGATGGGCAGCTGCGGCACCGGCGCGCGAGCAGTCGCGGATGCCATGGCGCTTTGAAGTCGAAGGAACTGACGCTGTACCTCAGCCTGGACGAACACGGGTTTTCGAGACCCCAGCATGCCACGATGTTCGTGGTCGAGCAAACAATGACGTCACGCGCCCACCCAACGACTTCTTCGTCACGGACAAAGCAAAGGACCGGTTGCACAAGGTTCGGGTTCAAGCCAGGCAACAGTTCTGCAATGTCGATGGCCGCGTCCGCGGCGCCAGCGATGGCCTTCTCTCGCTTGCGCCCGTTCTGCATGAGTACTTGGTCGCGCACTGTGACCCGGCCTGACCAGTGCTTCGAGTCGATAACGAAGATCCCGCCAGGGCCGACGACCAGGTGGTCGATGTTGGCATGACGACGACCCGGCCAGCGCAGATCGTGCAGGACCCGCCACTTGCTTGGGTCTAGCCCCGCCAGCGCGTGGGCTGTCACCTCCTCGCCTTCTGCGCCGTGCTCGTAGGTCTGAGCGACACGCAGCAGACGCTCCGCCTTCTCGCGCCTTCTCCGCGCGACATCACGCGCTGACTCCCCCGCCATATGCCCCCCGCCTGTTTCGGGCGAATCTATTGGCGCGACACCAGGCGTGTCCGGCGAATTGGGCGAATCGGACAGGTGGTGACCAGCCCGCGCGTAGCAGCGCCTTTGACAGACGCGGCGGAGCTGCAGGTTGCGACCTTTTCACTGCGCGAAGTCGGCCAGCATGAAAAGCTTTGTCGCAATCGGGAGGTGTAGGTGCAGGAAGGTCTGCATGAGTCGCTGATTTCTCGGGCGCTCGATCAGGAGGTAACCCGCGCGGCGCACCTGCAGGCAGAGATTGCCAAGGTGGACGAGGCGGATCAGACCCATGTTTTGACCCGACATCTGGCCCACGCAATCGGAGCCCGACTCGGCAACATTCGCGACCCAGCCAAACGGCTGCTCGCAGCGAACAACTTCCTACGCCAGATTGAACAACACGACCTGACTGTGTTGGACCCCGTGAGCGAACTGCATGCGCTCAAGCCCCCGCCAGGACCCGGGGTGGGAACGCGCTACGGACAACGACCTCGAACGCCCCTCAACGATGCCGCTCTACTCACCAACGCGCACGGCGAGCCGTCGCTCGCAAGCGAGCTGCGCGCGGAACTGGATTCCGCTGACTCCGTCGACCTCTTGTGTGCGTTCGTGATGTGGCGCGGAGTTCGGCTGCTGGAGCGTGAACTGGCTGCGATGAAGGAAGCTCAGATCCCACTCCGTGTCGTCACGACGACCTACATCGGCGGCACAGAGCGTGAAGCACTCGATCGCCTCGTCCGCAACTACGGGGCCCAGGTAAAGGTTCAGTACGACGCGGCTCGCACCAGACTCCATGCGAAGGCGTGGCTCTTCCGTCGCGACACCGGCTTTGACACGGCGTACGTCGGGTCCTCGAACCTCTCGACCAGCGCTCTCCTAGAGGGAGTCGAATGGAATGTTCGCCTGTCGACCGCGGCTACTCCGGCGCTGATGCAGAAGTTCCGAGCAACCTTCGACTCCTACTGGAACAGCAGCGAGTTCGAGCCGTACGACCCGGATCGCGACCGAGACCGGCTCGACGATGCCCTCAACGAAGCCTCAGGTCGCAGCCAATCCGATCGCGTGACCATCTCGATCTCCGGCCTTCAGGTCCGACCCTTCCCCTACCAGCAGGAGATGCTGGACGCACTAGACGTGGAGCGGGTCGTGCACGACCGCCATCGCAACCTGGTGGTCGCTGCGACCGGCACCGGCAAGACGGTCATCGCGGCGCTCGACTACCGACGCTTCTGCGAACGGGGCGCGGGAGAGCAGCCCTCGCTCCTCTTCGTCGCCCACCGCAAGGAGATCCTCGAGCAATCGATGCGTACCTACCGCGAGGTGCTCAGCGACGCCAACTTCGGGGAGCTCTATGTGGGTGGTGCCCGTCCCGAGCGGTGGAAGCATGTCTTCGCGAGCGTGCAGTCGCTCCACACCTACGGCGTAGCGAACATCCCAGCCGATGCCTACGACATCATCGTCATCGACGAGTTTCACCACGCAGAGGCAAAGACTTACCGGCAGCTGATCGAGCATTTCACGCCAACCGAGCTGCTGGGTCTGACCGCCACTCCTGAGCGCGCCGACGGCACCGATGTCCGCAGTTTCTTCGATGGTCGCACCGCGGCTGAGCTTCGCCTCTGGGACGCACTCGGTGCTGACCTCTTATGTCCCTTCCACTATTTTGCCGTCGCCGATGGCACTGACCTTCGCGCCATCAAATGGGCTCGCGGGCGGTACGACGAGGAGCAGCTGTCAAACGTCTTCACCGGCAATCACATGCGGGCGTCGATCGTCCTCAGCCACCTGCGCGACAAGGTGGCCGATGTCAGCGCGATGCGGGGCTTGGGATTCTGCGTGAGCGTCGCCCACGCCGAGTACATGGCTCGCGTGTTCATCGAGGCAGGAATCCCAGCTCGCGCAGTCAGCGGAGGAACATCCCACCGGGATCGAGCAGACGCACTGGTTGACCTGCGGCAACGCCGCGTGAACATCCTGTTCGCGGCGGATCTGTTCAATGAGGGTCTCGACATCCCCGACGTCGATACGGTGCTCTTTCTTCGACCAACTGAGAGTGCCACCGTCTTCCTCCAGCAGCTCGGTCGAGGACTCCGGCGTTCACCGGACAAGGCTGTGTTGACAGTCCTCGACTTCATCGGCTATCACCGCAAGGAATTCCAGTTCGCCAATCGCTACAGGGCTCTCACCGGCGGCACGCGGCGCGAGGTGGAGGGGCAGGTTGAGAAGGGCTTCCCGTTCCTCCCCTCCGGCTGTCAGATCGTTCTCGATCGGCAGTCCCAGGCACTGGTGTTGGAGAACATTCGCTCGCAGATCGCCAACCGCTGGCAGCAGATCGTCGCGGAGCTACGCAGAAATGGCGACCAGGAGCTCCCCGTCTTTCTTGAGGAGTCGGGCCTCGAGCTCAGTGACATTCTGCGCCGCGGTAGTCACTCCTGGACTCGACTGCGGCGTGACGCCGACCTCCCCACTCTTCCCGGTTCCGCGCTCGAGGAGAAGCTGCTCAAGCGCGTCCGGGCCTTCGCGCACGTTGACGATCCACTTCGGGCCCAGGCCTACTCCACGCTCCTCGCGGAGGACGCTCCGACGTACGCCGAGCTGTCTGCAGCGGAGCAGCGCCTAGCGCGAATGCTGTTCTACTCACTCTGGTACGACGGTGGCGGTCATGAGTCGATCGAAGCTGGATTGACGGCACTTAGATCCGAACGGGCAACACGCGCTGAGATCGGATCCGTAGTCGACATCTCCTTCGAGTCAGCTCGACACCTCACGATCGGACTGGGTGGGGCCCTGGCAGACCTCCCGCTGCTCGTTCACGCGCGGTACCAGCGCGAGGAGATCCTCGCAGCGCTGGACTTTCCGCGCACTCCCAACAGTTTCCGCGAGGGAGTCTGGCACTCAGCGGATCGAAACATCGACGCATTCTTCATTACCTTGAAGAAGTCGGAGGCTGACTATTCCCCGACGACGATGTACGCCGACTACCCCATCAGTCAAACGCTGTTCCACTGGGAGTCACAGTCGACCACTTCAGTGGGGTCGCCAACTGGTCAGCGTTACACCTCGGGGAGCAGCACCGTGCTGCTCTTTGTCCGTCATGAGCAGAGAGACGAGTTCGGCACCTCGCCGTACCTCTTCCTCGGTCCCGCGCACTACCTCAGTCACGAACGCGATCGCCCGATCGCCTTCACCTGGCGCCTTGAGACACCGATGCCCTCGGATTTCTTCAACCTCGTGTCTGCCATCGCCCAGTAGCTTGCCGGTCCACGACCGACCCACTGCCGCTGACGCGACTGAGGGCCCGGTCCCTACGGACCGGGCCCTCAGCGTGTGCCAACGTCAGCTGCAGCCCGAGGTACTCCCGCAGCCCTCACAGACGAAGCAGCTACCCGCAGGCCGCATCTTGGTGCCACACGTCATACACAGCGGGGAGTCGACGGCAGTGCCAGTGAGCTTCTCGAAGAGCTCGGCGGAGGTGTGGGCCTCCTGGGGTGCCGGCTTGATCGAGGCGGCTTCGATCGCGTCGTCCGAGTGGTCTCGACTGTCCGCTCGCTTCGCTCGCTGCTCGACCACCTTGGGGTCACTGTCCGCGCGCTGCTCGACCACCTTGGCAGGCTTCTCCTCGACGAGCTCGGCTACCTCGACGGCCATCAGCTCTTCGGCTCCGCCGGTCTCCTCGACGGGCTCATAGGAGCCCGTCTCGAGGTGGCGCTGGCGCTCCTCGGCGGAGTAGATGCCGAGCATCGAGCGGTCCTCGAAGCTCATGTAGTCCAGGGCGAGCCTGCGGAAGACGTAGTCCATCAGGGACTGGCTCATCCGGATGTCCGGGTCGTCGGTCATGCCCGAGGGCTCGAAGCGCAGGTTGGTGAACTTCGAGACGTAGGTCTCGAGCGGGACGCCGTACTGCAGACCGATGGAGACCGCGATCGAGAAGGCGTCCATCACGCCGGCCAGGGTGGAGCCCTGCTTGCCGAGCTTGAGGAAGACCTCGCCGAGCTCGCCGTCGTCGTGCGCGCCCGAGGTCATGTAGCCCTCGGCGCCGCCGACGGTGAAGCTCGTCGTGCGGGAGGCACGCGACTTCGGCAGGCGCTTGCGGAACGGCTTGTGCACCTCGACGAGCTTCTCGACGACCGCAGGAGCGTCGTCCAGCGAGATGCCCTGGTCCTTCTTGGCCGAGTCGGACTTGCCGTCAGAGAGCGGCTGGCCGACCTTGCAGTTGTCGCGGTAGACGGCCGTCGCCTTGAGGCCGAGCTTCCAGGACTGCAGGTAGATGTCCTCGATCTCCTCGACCGTGGCGCTCTCCGGCAGGTTCACCGTCTTGGAGATCGCACCGGAGAGGAACGGCTGGCAGGCCGCCATCATCCGCACGTGGCCCATCGGCTTCAGCGCCCGGGCGCCCATCGCGCAGTCGAAGACCTCGTAGTGCTCCGGCTTCAGGCCGGGGGCGTCGATGACGTGGCCCTTCTCGGCGATGAACTCGACGATCGCCTCGATGGTCTCCTCGGCGTACCCCATCTTCTTCAGTGCCCGCGGGATCGTCTGGTTCACGATCTGCATCGAGCCGCCGCCGACGAGCTTCTTGAACTTGACCAGCGAGAAGTCCGGCTCGATGCCGGTGGTGTCGCAGTCCATCATGAAGCCGATGGTGCCGGTGGGGGCGAGCACGGAGGCCTGCGCGTTGCGGAAACCGTTCTTCTCGCCGAGCTTCTGCACGTCGGACCAGGCCGCCGTCGCCAGCTTGTGTACGCCGGAGTCGTGCACGCCCATCGTCCGGATCACGTCGTTCGCGGCCTGGTGCTTGCGCATCACCCGCTTGTGCGCGTCGGCGTTGCGGGCGTAGCCGGTGTAGGGGCCGACCACCGAGGCCAGCTCGGCCGAGCGCTTGTAGGACTGGCCGGTCATCAGCGAGGTGATCGTCGCCGCCATCGCACGACCGCCGTCGGAGTCGTAGCCCAGACCCATCGCCATCAGCAGCGCGCCGAGGTTGGCGTAGCCGATGCCGAGCTGGCGGTAGTCACGCGTGGTGTCGCCGATCGCCTCGGTCGGGAAGTCGGCGAAGCAGATGGAGATGTCCATCGCGGTGATGATGAAGTCCACCGCCTTCGCGAACAGCGGCCCGTCGAACGTGTCGTCGTCCTTGAGGAACTTCAGCAGGTTCAGCGACGCGAGGTTGCACGAGGAGTTGTCGAGCGACATGTATTCAGAGCACGGGTTGGACGCGGTGATCCGCCCCGTTTCCGGGTTGGTGTGCCAGTCGTTGATCGTGTCGTCGTACTGCAGACCCGGGTCGGCGCAGGCCCACGCCGCCTCGCTGATCTTGGTGAACAGCTCGCGGGCGTCGACGCTCTCGATGACCTCGCCGGTGCCGCGTGAGCGCAGCCCGAAGTCGGTGCCGTCCTCGACCGCGCGCATGAACTCGTCGCTCACGCGGACCGAGTTGTTGGCGTTCTGGTACTGCACGGAGGTGATGTCGGTGCCGCCGAGGTCCATGTCGAAGCCCGCGTCACGCAGCGCGCGGATCTTGTCCTCCTCCTTGGCCTTGGTCTCGACGAACTCGACGATGTCGGGGTGGTCGACGTCGAGGACGACCATCTTGGCCGCGCGACGCGTGGCGCCACCGGACTTGATGGTGCCCGCGGAGGCGTCGGCGCCGCGCATGAAGGAGACCGGGCCGCTCGCAGTGCCGCCGCTGGAGAGCAGCTCCTTGGAGGAGCGGATGCGGGAGAGGTTCAGGCCGGCGCCGGAGCCGCCCTTGAAGATGAAGCCCTCTTCCTTGTACCAGTTGAGGATCGAGTCCATCGAGTCGTCGACGGAGAGGATGAAGCACGCGGACACCTGCTGGGGAGAGGCGGTGCCGACGTTGAACCAGACCGGGGAGTTGAACGAGAAGTACTGGTTGACCAGCAGCCAGGTCAGCTCGTGCTCGAAGAGCTCGGCGTCCTTGTCACTGGCGAAGTAGCCGTGGTCGATGCCGCCCTTGGTGTAGGTCTTCACGACACGGTCGATCAGCTGCTTGAGGCTCCACTCGCGGACGTCGGTGCCGACGGCGCCGCGGAAGTATTTAGTCGTGACGATCGTGGAGGCGTTGACGCTCCAGGTGTCGGGGAACTCGACACCACGCTGCTCGAAGACGACCGCTCCGGTCTTCCAGTTCTGCTGGACGACGTCGCGTCGCTCCCAGGTGAGCTCGTCATAGGGGTGCACGCCGTCGGTCGAGAAGACCCGCTCGATCTTCAGACCCTTGCTGGTGCGTCGCTTGGCGCCGGTCCCGCTCACCGTTTCGGTCATCTTTCCCTGCTCCCTGTCGATTCGAATCTGCGTCCTGCTCGTCCTGCTTGCTACCTGTTGCTGGTAGCCCGGCGCGCGGCTTCCCCACCACGCGCCGGGCGATCTGTGGTCAGCCCGTCGGCTGAGGTTGAGGCGCGCGGTCCAGGCGGAGCATCGCGATCTCGGTCTCGAAGTCCTCGGCGGACTCGAAGGCGCGGTAGACGCTGGCGAAGCGCAGGTAGGCGACCTCGTCGAGCTCGCGGAGCGGCCTGAGGATGGCCAGCCCGATCTCGTTGGCCGGCACCTCGGCGAAGCCGACGCCGCGCAGGGTGTCCTCGACCGACTGCCCCAGGCGGGCCAGGTCGTCCTCGGAGACCGGCCGGCCCTTGCAGGCCTTGCGTACGCCGGAGACGGCCTTCTCGCGGGTGAACGGCTCGGAGGTGCCGCTGCGCTTGATCACGGTCAGCTGCATCTGCTCGACGGTGGTGAACCGCTTCTCGCACTCAGCGCACGAGCGCCGACGGCGGATGGAGGATCCGTCGTCGGCGACCCTCGAGTCGAGGACCCGGGTGTCTGTGTTGCGACAGAAGGGACAGTGCATCTCGGGGCTCCTCTCGGGGGTGTCTCTCGTGCGCCTTGTCAGTGGCCCGCATAGGTTCGCTGTGCTGTCTTCTACAACCTGTGCGTTCAACTGTGGATTCCGAAGTGGATAACCCGGGTTTCTGTGGGAAACCCCACCAGTCCTGTGGGACTAGATGTGGATAACTACAACGGTGTAACTACTAGATGTAGTGGTAAACATACGCCTGCACCACTGGGCGTGCAACACCTCTGGGAAACCGATTCGGGCGAACCTCCCGTATGACTGCATCCGTGCAGGTCAGCGGCCCAACGGGTGCTCAAAATAGTCATTTCGGGTGGTGTGTCGGGTGGACGTTTCGGGCCCGATCAGGGCCTCGACGGCTCCCCTGTGGTCGGTGCGCCTGTGGACTCACGACGTGCACCAGAATGAGGTCTTGTGGGCAGGCATTCGGGTGAGCGCGAGCACGAGACGGCGTCCGCCGCTCCCCGGCCGCCGAAGACCCGGATCCTCGTCCTGGCGCTGATCCTGACCGCCACCCTGGTGGCCTGGGGGGTGCTCGTCTATGTCGCCATCGACTTCGGCCAGGAGGCACGCTCGGGCCAGTCGACCGCCTGGGTCCTTCTGGCCATCGCCACCGTCGGAGCGGCCGCCTGCCTGTTCACGACGCTGCTCCTCGGTCGCCGGATCCTGACCCTGGTCCAGGGCGGCAACCCGGTCCCGGCACGGGTGAAGGGTGGCCGGCGAGCCGCTCGGTGACTCAGCCGATCTCATCCAAGGTCGTGAGGCAGAACGGGTGCCCCGCCGGGTCGGCGAACACGAGACAGTGATCGCTGTTGGGCTGGAAGTCCATCTTCACGGCTCCGGCCTCCAACACACGTTGCTCGGTGGCGACCAGGTCGTCGACCAGGAAGTCGAGATGCAGCAGGCCTCTCCCCAACCGACCCGGCCACTGCGGGGCCTCGTAGTCCTCGACCGTCTGCAGGTCGATCCGGCCCCCCGGACTGACCACCGTGGCCCATTCGGCGTTCGAGAAGGTGACCTCGCCGCCGGTGATCTGCGCGTAGAAGCCGGCCAGTGCACCCGCATCGGGGCAGTTCACCGTCACCGAACCCAGCTTGATTGCGTCGGACATGCTTCCCCCAAGGCCCTTGTCTGTGTCAGTCGATCAGCCTACGAGCCGATGGTCTCAGACCTGGATCGGCTCGTCGCCGCAGAACTGTCGGTGCCGCGACGTAGTGTCCCGGGTGTGAGTCGACGATGAGCAAGCTCGATGCCCAGAGGGCGATGCGGGAGGCCAAGTACGCCCGCGACAGTGCCAGTGGCCCCACCCGGCGCGAGGCCGCGGCAGCAGCGTCCGGCACGCCGATCAAACCGGCGGCGGCCAAGCCGAGCAAGGCCGCCGCTTCCGCACGATCGAAGCCGGCTACCCCGTCGGCCGGCTCGGCAACCGCTTCGGCGACTGACCTGTGCGGGCACCGGTCGATGAACGGCAGGTCGTGCACCCGTGAGGCCGGGCACGACGAGAAGAGCCACCGCTACAGCTGAGTCAAGCGCGGTCCTTGAGACGGCGTACGAACTTCAGGCCGGACCACACCTCGTCGATCGCACACACCTTGACGTCGACGACCCCGGCGGCCAGGCCGATCTCGCGTACGACGTTCTCGTCGATGTCGCTCGTCCTGGTGGTCGAGGCTCGTCGCGATCCAGTCTTCTTCGGCCAGCAGACCCAGATCATCCCCGCGGTGGTGGTGCGCTCGATCAGCTGCGGCATCCGTTTCGCCAGCCTGGCTGCGCTGGTGTGGAAGGTGAGGCTGATGTCGAGGTGGCGCGGCAGGCGGCGCGTGGTCGCTGCGTCCAGGTCGAAGGTCTCCGGCGCCCCGTCGAGGTAGACGACGTGCTGGGGCTTGATCCCGAGCTTGGTCTCGAGCGGAGTCCCTGAGTAGCCAGCCACACCCTGCTCCTCTCGTGCCGATCTGGTGGAACGCTGTCCACAGGCGCCGGTCGCGGTGTAGCCAGCGCGCTCACTGGGTAGTTAACTCCCAACTCTCGGGTGGAGCGCAAGGAGTTGGCGATGCGGACGGTGGGGCCTCGGCTGGCGGCCGGGTTGCTCGCTGCGCTGGTGCTCGGCGGTTGTGGGGGTTCCCCGGAGCCCAGGCCGCTCCCGAAGCCGACCACGAGCCCGTCGCCCTCCCCCTCGGCCACGCCCACTCCCCCGGTGCTGCCGCAGGCTGCGAAGGCGAAGACGAAGGCTGGGGCGATCGCGTTCGCTCGGACCTTTATCGAGACGCTGAACTACTCCGGGCGGCACGGGCGATACGGCAGCCTCTGCGAGAGCTCTACATCCCACTGCTGTACGCGGTGCGAGGCGACTGGCTGATGGCATCGATCGAGACATATGACAGGCTGGTGGCTAATTCAGCGGTGGCGCGTGGACGCCCACTGCGTTCAAGTTCTACGCGATCGAGAACGACGTTGCGATTCTTGATGCGTTCGTCGACTACGCGGCTCAGACGTGGGTCGCAAGTCGCGGGCGCCGAGCCCAAGCAGTTCCAGGCCAGTCAAGCGGAATCTGAAAGCCTTGAATCTGCGCTGGCAAGACGGCTGCGTGGTTGGCGGTAAGCGCGTTGGATCCCGAAGCCATGATCAAGACCTTGGCTGCGATCGTGCCTGCGGCACATCGTTCAGCGGCCGGTCCATGCCGACGGACGACCCCAAGGTTCAGCCTGAGCGCCAGCGCCTTCGACGGTGCTCAGGCCAGGCTGAGACGCAGCAGCAGATTACTGACCCCCGAACTCAGGACGCGACCGGCGCAGGCGGCGAGGTGCGACATCGCCGCGCTACGAGTGGCGGAACCCCTGCGGCACCGGCATCAACGGTGCGGACCCGATCATGTCCTCAGAACACCTGCCCTCCCGGTGAGAACAGATCTACCGGCTGTGGCAGATCAGCACCGCCGCCGCCGTGCGCCCCATGGGCCTCGTCTGCTCCGGAACCGGCCCACCCCCCATCGCTACGGTGATCCCCCAGGTCACCGAGGCGATGATCCTGGCTGCGTTCCGGCGGATCCCGCTCCCTTCGCTGCGCTCGCAGAGCCAGCCGGCGGACAAGACGCTGATCAACTTCGACACGATCTTCTTCACCCAGGCCGAGCCGCTGACGCGGCAGGTCACGCTGCTCGGGCAGAGCGTGCGGCTCGAGATCAGGCCGAGCCGGTTCGAGTGGGTGCACGGCGACGGAACCACCGCGACGACGACGACTGCTGGTGCGCCCTACCCGGCGAAGGACGTCGTCCACCGCTACGCCGACGCGCACGAGACGGTCGCGCACCGGGTGGTGGTGACGTGGAGCGCTGAGTACTCCCTCAACGGCGGCCCACTGCAGCCGGTCAACGGGACCGTGACGACCTCCGGTCCCGCCACGCCGCTGCGGGTGGCCGAGGCGAGTCCAGCGCTGAGTGGCAGCGGCCACTGAGATCACCTCCGCGGGCGACGATGCTGCACTAGGTTCGCCACGTGCCCACCCTGCGAACCTCGACCAAGCTCAAGCTCGCCTACGTCGGGCTCGCGGCCACCGACGCCTGGCTCTCCGGGCAGCCGAACCGGTGGGCGCACCGCGCTCGCTTCCTGACCAAGCCGCTGCTGATGCCGACGCTGGCCGGGTCCCTCGCAACCAACCCGAATGCCGTGCGGTCACCGCTGCGCTCGACGACTCTGGCAGCGCAGGTCGGCGGCTGGGGAGGCGACGTCGCTCTGCTCGGGCAGGGGACGCGCCCGTTCCTCGCCGGCGCCGGGTCGTTCGCGGTCGGGCACGCGGCCTACCTGACGGGATTCGTCCGGCACAGGAGCCACGCTCCGCTGTCCACGACGTTCGGGGCTCGCGCCGTGGCCGGGTCCTGGGCGGCGACGGCGCCGGTGATGGCGGTGATGGCGCGACGGAAGCACCCCGAGCTCGGCGGGCCGGTCCTCGGCTACGCCACCGTGCTCGCTGCGGTGGTCGCGCGGGCGACGCACCTCGACCCGACGCTCTCACTCACCTCGCGACGGCTGACCGCCGCCGGAGCGGGGATGTTCATGCTCTCCGACACCCTGCTCGGGGTCCGGAAGTTCGTGCTGACCGATCCGCCGCCCGCGCTCGAGACGGCCGTGATGGCGACCTACACCGCCGCGCAGTTCCTGCTCAGTGAGGGCGCGGCACGGGCCTAGACAGGCGAGTGGGGTGGGACCGAGTGTGCATCGGTCCCACCCCACCTCTTCCCCCGCACCGATCGACCCGGGTCGAAGGGGATCGTCGGTACGTGTGTGTCGGCCCGCTTGGAGGAACGGGCCGAGGCCTCAGCCGCGGGGCACGGCCAGCTTCTGGCCCTCGGCGATCAGCCCGCCGGGCAGCGAGTTGAGCTCCTGGATGCGATGCACCATCGCGCGGATCTCGCCCGGCTCGGCCAGGTCGGCCGCGATGCCGTAGAGCGTGTCGCCGGCGCCGACCTCGACGATGCGCACCGGCTCCGGGGTCCCACCGGTCAGCGAGGCGGTGGCCCAGCCGCCGAGGGGAATCATCAGCGCGACGGCGATGGCGAGGAACGCGAACACCAGGACGAGACGTCCACGGCGGGTCAGCCGGACGGCGGTGGCCACAGCCGGCCCGGACTTCTCGGGAGCAACGGCGCGGATCCGGCGGGCGCGGGGCCGGTGGACGACCGGCGCAGCGTCGAGCGCGGCCTGGCCGTAGTCGAGGTCGAACACCGTCTCGAAGTCAGGGCTCCCGTCGCGCTGGGCAGGGACCGGGCAGCGGACGAGCGCGTCGAAGCTGCCGTCCATAACGGACACGTCCTCGCCAGTCTCGGCGCGGCCATTCTCGGGACGAACAATGCTGAGTGTGCTCATCGGTCAACCTCTTTCGGGGAAGTGCCCGGTCTGGTGACCGGGCGCAAGGTGTGCGACCCCTGCTGTGTGGTGATCGAAGTCTTGCGGCGACCACTGACAACTTCTGTCGAGAGCTGGTCGAGCAGGTGTTCGATCGAACACGTGTACGACGTTAGAGCACACGTTCGAACGAATCAAGCACCGGATCGAACAAATGTTCGTACCGCCGGACTGGGCGCGTCGGCACGTGCCAGCCGTCGGCCGAGGATCCCGAAGGCGAACATCACCGGGAGTGCGGCGCTGCCCATCGAGGTGAACTGCAGGATCACGAGGGCCAGCGGGATGATCAGGAGCAGGAGCACGGCCGGCAACCTCGGCCGGAAGCGCTTCACGAGGAGCGTGCCGCCGAGCACGGTCGAGCAGAGCAGGGTGAGCAGCAGCCCGGGCAGGGTGACGAGCCACGCCACCGAGAAGAACCACGCCTCGATGCCGTCGCCCTCGTAGTTCCCGGTCCATTGGGTCCAGTAGTCGAGGAACACCGCCACCGTGGCCACGACGTACGCCGCAAGGGTCGCCCGCCACGCCCACCTCTCGAACCCCTCCGGCTGCCGGCGACGGTGGACGACGAAGGCGCACAGGGTGAATGCGGCGAACACGGGGAGCCAGATCTTGCCGTAGGTGACGTAGACGAGGTCCGGGTCCGCCCAGTCCAGCAGGGGCGCGAGCCATTCGGCGGCGGGTTCGGCCCACGCGGCCGTCGTGGCGAGCTCGAGGTCCTCCTTCCCGTCGGCCGTGGCGAACCGGGACAGCGCATGCAGCTGACCCACGACCAGGCCCACCCAGGCCATCACCCACGCGAACCGGCCGATCCGGGCGCTCTCTCGATCCAGCATGACTACCTCCTGAAGAGTTCGGACCTCGATCGTGCGACGCGCAGGCACCCCGGGTCGTCAGCCCTGATGTCGGTCCCGGTCTCCACCCACGGTTGGACGCGCCCGGCGTCGCGTCGCCGTAGGCTCCCGTTGTGGAAGCACACGTCCGCCCCGGCTGGCGCGATGCCTGGCTGCCTGCGGCCCTGCTCGTCCTGGGGGCTGTGGAGCTCGCGGCCCTGGGCACCGACGGCTGGATCCCCTCGGTGGGGCTGGAGGCTGTGGCCGCCGCGATCCTCGTCCTGCGCCGTGTCCTGGCCGTCGTCGTCGTGCCGGCCTCGATCATGGCGGTCCTGCTCATTCCCCTGACCGGCACGGCCATGGACGAAGCGGCGACGCCGATCCTGTTCATCGTCGTGGCCATCTTCAGCCTCGGTCGCTGCACCGGGATCCGGACCGGAATCCCCGTGCTCACCGGCACCCTGCTGGTCACGCTGGCGATGACGGTCGGCTTCGACTCCGGCCAGACGGACTGGACGGACGTGATGTTCATCGTCTCCCTGGGCGTGCCGCCGTACTTCTTCGGCCGCATCGTCCGCCGCCTCGACGAGCAGGGTCGTCTGCTCATCGCGCAGCAGGACACGATCAGGGAGCAGGCGGTGCAGGCCGAACGAGACAGGATCGCCCGTGAGCTGCACGACGTGATCGCGCACTCGATCAGCGCCATGGTGGTGCAGACTGCCGCTGCGCAGGACCTGTTGCGCAGCCAGCCGGAGCGCGCCACCCAGCTGCTGGACTCGGTCACCGACACCGGTCGGGCGGCCCTGGCCGAGACCGGGCGGCTGCTGCACCTCGTCCGCGACGAGGACGGGGAGATGGGGCTGAGCCCGGCGCCGTCGATCTACGACCTCCCCAACCTGGTCCAGTCCTTCTGCGACGGCGGGGACTTCGACGTCGAGGCGGAGCTGACGATGCCAGAGGCGCCGCTGCCCAGCGGTGTGGACGTCTCGACCTACCGGGTGGTGCAGGAGGCCCTGACCAACGCCTCGAAGCACGGCGCCGGCCGGGCGTCCCTGCGAGTCTTGGCGAGCGACCACCAGGTGCAGATCAGCTGCACCAACCCCGTCGGTACGACGAACGGTGGCGGTTCGGGTCTCGGGCTCCGCGGGATGGCCGAGCGAGTCGACCTGCTCGGCGGCCGGATGGACGCAGGGACCACGGCGGACGGCGACTTCGCCGTGGACGTGACGCTCCCGGTCACCACGGCGGGGACATGACCCGCGTCGTGGTCGCCGACGACCAGGAGCTCGTGCGTTCCGGCCTCCAGCTGGTCCTCGAGGCCCGCGGCTGCGAGGTCGTCGGCACGGCCGCCGACGGGCACGAGGCCGTGGACGTCGTACGACGCACGGAGCCGGACGTGACCCTGATGGACATCCGGATGCCGGTGATGGACGGGATCCAGGCCACCCGCGAGCTCACCCGGTCGGGCTCGCCGGGCAAGGTCCTCGTGCTCACCACCTACGACCTGGACCGCTACGTCTACGACGCCCTCGACGCCGGAGCCGCCGGGTTCCTGCTCAAGACCACCCCGCCGGACCGGCTCGTCGAGGGGATCCGGACCGTCTGTGCCGGCGAGTCCTTGCTGGCGCCCTCCCTGACCCGTCGGCTGATCGAGGAGTACCTGCGCCACCCGCCGTCCA
The DNA here is from genome assembly GCA_963781335.1 of uncultured Actinomycetota bacterium. GTDB lineage: Bacteria > Actinomycetota > Actinomycetes > Propionibacteriales > Nocardioidaceae > Marmoricola. Next base: position 409,320 of record CAWAFS010000035.1, read on the forward strand.
CCGGCGAGGAGGAGCAGGCCCTCGCCGAGCTGACCGACCGCGAACGACAGGTCCTGGTGCTGATGGCGCGCGGCCTGTCCAACGACGACATCGCGGGCGAGCTCGTGGTCGCCCAGGCAACCGTGAAGACCCATGTCAACCGGGTGCTGGCCAAGCTCGGCGTCAGCACGCGGGTGCAGGCGGTCGTGCTGGCCTACCAGCTCGGCGTGGTGCGACCGGGCAGCTAGTTTCTTTCGCGGCCGGGTTTCGCGACCGGGTTTCCGCGACCGGGGGCGCGACACGCGGTTCGAACATGTGTTTGAAGTGACCCCTGTTCCTGGACTACCTTGCCCCTATGGCGACTCGCGATAACGACCCCCAGAAGCTGCCCGTCTCCGACAAGGGCCCCGGGCGCGGCCGCAACACCGTCTCCGAGATGCCGGACGCCGCTCCGGACGCGACCGGCCTGACCCCGCGGCAGCAGCGCATCCTCAACGTGCTCCGCGAGTCGATCGAGAAGCGCGGCTACCCGCCCAGCATCCGCGAGATCGGCGAGCTCGTCGGGCTCACCAGCTCCTCCAGCGTGGCCCACCAGCTGCGTGTGCTCGAGCAGAAGGGGTTCATCAAGCGCGATCCCAACCGCCCCCGCGCGCTCGAGGTCTTCATCCCCGAGCTGATGGCCGCCCGTCGTGCGATCGCCTCCGCCGACGAGGCCGGCTATGACCAGACCGGCCTGGGTGACGCCGTCCCCACTCCCACGATGGTGCCGATGCTCGGCCGGATCGCCGCCGGCGGGCCGATCCTCGCCGAGGAGCGGGTCGAGGAGATCTTCCCGCTGCCCAAGAGCCTGGTCGGCGACGGCACCCTGTTCCTGCTCGAGGTCTCCGGCGACTCGATGGTGGATGCGGCGATCTGCCACGGCGACTACGTCGTCATCCGGCAGCAGCCCGACGCGGAGAACGGCGAGATCGTGGCCGCGATGCTCGACGGCGAGGCGACCGTGAAGACCTTCCAGCGCAAGGACGGCCAGGTCTGGCTGCTCCCCCACAACGACGCCTACGACCCGATCGACGGCACCTACGCCACGATCCTGGGCAAGGTCACCGCGGTGCTGCGCCGGATGTGAGACGGATAGCCTTATTTCGACCAAATTGGGTCGAAATGGGCATTGTCAGGGGATCATGTGAGGCATGCCCTCACGCGCGCGTCGTCTGGTCGTTCTCTGGACGGTGCTGCTGACGACCCTCGCGGCGGGGCCCGCCTTCGCGTCCCCGGCTGAAACCGACCCGCAGCAGGGCGCGAACACGACCACGCCGGCGGGCCAGCCCATCGCTCCGGGGGTACGCCGCGACCGGGTGCTGCCGAGCCAGATGCGTGGGCGATCGGCGCTCCAGGCGCTCGGCGAGAACCTGCAGGGTGTGGCCGCCCGCAACGACCTCTCCCCCACCGGCCTGAAGCGGCTGCTCACCGAGGACCACACTGCGTGGCTCTCGGTCGAGGGCCAGGTCTTCTTCACCGAGGAGACCCCCGAGGAGGTCTCCGGCGGAGCGAGCGGCGCAAACCCGTCAGCAAACCTGGCGCCGGCCCATGCCACCAGCCAGACCTTCGCTCTGCACAGCAACACCAGTGCTGCGCGCACGCTCTTCCTCGACTTCGACGGTGCCACCATCGAGGGCACCAAGTGGAACACCAGCAACGGCGGCAAGATCGCCGACGGGAATCACGCCGGCTGGGACAGCGACGGCGCGCCGTCCACCTTCAGCAGCAGCGAGCACGCATGGATCCAGGAGGTGTGGCGCGAGGTCGCCGAGTCCTACGCGCCGATGAACGTCGACGTGACCACCCAGGACCCCGGCCAGGCCGCATGGACCCGCACCTCGAGCTCGGACACGAAGTACGGCACCCGCGTCGTGATCACCAGCTCGAAGACCGCCCAGACCCAGGCCTGCGGCGGCTGCCTGGGCATCGCCTGGCTGGGCACCTTCGACATGGTCGACTCCGTCGCCGCCTACCAGCCGGCCTGGGTCTTCGCCACCAACCGCAACTTCGCCCCGATGATCGTGGCCCAGGCCGCCGCCCACGAGGCCGGCCACAACCTCGGGCTGAGCCACGACGGGCTCGGCGGCGACTCCTACTACGGCGGCACCCAGGCCTGGGGCCCGATCATGGGGTCCTCGCAGACCAGGGCGATCAGCCAGTTCAGCAAGGGTGAGTACTCCGGCGCCAACCAGACCGAGGACGACTTCGCGGTGATGCAGGCCAACGGCCTGCCCCTGCGCGCCGACGACCACGGCAGCACCACGGGTACGGCGAGCCAGCTGGGCGCGCTCCCGTCGTACGCCGCCAACGGCATCATCAGCACCCGCACCGACCTGGACCTGTTCGCGATCAGCCTCCCCTGCACCACCGACCTCACCGCGAAGGCGACCGGCATCGGTGCCCAGACCACCCTCGACCTGTCGCTGACGGTGCTCGACGGCACCGGCCGCACGGTGGCCTCGAACAGTCCCGCGTCCACCTTCAGCGGGTCCCCGCCGGTCTCGAACGGAATGGACGCCGGCGTCACCGTCCGCGCCGCCACCGGCACCTACTACCTGCGCGTCGACGGGGTCGGGAACGGAGCGCCGACGACCGGCGGCTGGTCCGACTACGGCAGCCTCGGGCAGTTCCGGGTCACCGCCAACGGTTGCTCGGACGCGGCCGGAACCACGCCGGACCCGGGAACCACGTCGGACCCAGGCACCACGCCACCTCCGAGCCCTGCACCGACGCCGAAGCCGGCCACCGCCCAGCCTGTGACGAGGCCGACCGCCCCCGTCATCAGGGTCGCCACCTCGGGAGCCAGGCGTGGACCGGTCACCGCCATCGCCCGGTGGGCGGCGCCGACGCGCACCGGTGGCGCGGCGGTCACGAAGTACCGCGTCCGCGCCCTGCGCCTGAACAAGCAGAACCGCGTCGTCCGCGCCTACGGCTCGGCCTACCTGAGCGCCGGCACGCGGGCGCTGACGATGCGTCTGCCGAAGGCGCGCTACACCTTCTCGGTAATGGCCTGGAACCGCGCCGGCGCCTCGCCGTGGTCGCGCTCCTCGGGCATCGTCCGCGCCCGCTAGGTCGATCCCTACGTCGGTCGTCGGACTCGTGAGTGGCGGGCGCCCCAAGCCAACAAATGTTGGATCCGGACGTCGAAGTTCGTCCCTCGGACGTCACAACCCAACAAATGTTGAGCCCGGGCGTCGGACTAGGTCACTAGGACGTCACAACCCAACAAATGTTGGATCCGGACGTCGAAGTTCGCCCTTCGGACGTCACAACTAAACATTTGTGGGGCTCGGGGCCCCGGCCAGACGCGCCAAGGCCTTGCGTACGACGGCCGGGTCCTCGGTCTGCCACATCGGCGGCAGGCTCGCCCTCAGGAAGCTGCCGTAGCGCGCGGTGACGAGCCGAGGATCCAGACAGGCCACCACGCCACGGTCGGTGGTCGTCCGGATCAACCGACCGGACCCCTGCGCCAGCAGCAGCGCGGCGTGGGTCGCCGCGACGCTCATGAACCCGTTCATCCCGGCCTTGTCCGCGGCCCGCTGGCGCGCCGACATCAACGGGTCGTCGGGTCGCGGGAACGGGATCCGGTCGATGATCACCAGCTGACAGGTCTCCCCCGGCACGTCCAGGCCCTGCCACAGGCTCAGGGTGCCGAACAGGTTGGTGTGTGGGTCCCCGACGAACTGGCGTGCCAGCTCGGGCAGCTGCGCGTCGCCCTGGGCCAGCGTGGTCAGGTGCGGCAGCGCCTCACGTACGTGCTCGGCGGCGACCTCGGCCGCCCGCCGGCTCGAGAACAGGCCGAGCGTGCGCCCGCCCGCGGCGTCGACCAGCTCGGTGATCTCGTCGAGGTGCGCCTGGGTCAGGCCGTCGCGCCCGGGAGCCGGGAGGTGCCTGGCCACATAGAGGATCGCCTGCTGGCTGTAGTCGAACGGCGACCCCACGTCCAGCCCCTGCCAGGCGCCTTCGGCCCCACCCTCGGAGGAGGTGACCCGGTCCGCCGGGCTGAGCCCCAGCGACGTCGCCACCGCGTCGAAGTCGCCGCCGAGCTTGAGCGTCGCAGAGGTGAAGATCACGGTCTTCTCCGCCAGCAGCTTCTCGCGCATCGGACCCGCGACCTCCAGGGGCGCCACACAGAGCTGGTTGCCGCCCCGGTTGCGCTCGCGCTCGTTCATCCAGAGCACATCCCTGTCCGAGCCCGCCGCCATCCGGTCCGCGACCTTGAACAGCTCCTGGGTCCAGCCCTTCGCCTGGGTGGCGCCGGCGTCGGTGCCCGGATCACGGGGGAAGGCAGAGCTCAGGGCCCGGGCCGCGTCACGGACGAGAGCGAGCGCGTCGGCCAGTTCCTGCGGCAGCGCGTCGAGCCTGCCGCCACGGCACCCGTCGATCGCCTCGCGCAGCACCTCGCCCGCGTCCGCGAGGTCGTCGGCCTCCGTGCCCTCGACATGTCGCTGCGCGCGCCGCGCGGCGCGGTCGACGTCGAAGGCGGACAGCTCGTCGGTCGCAGCCTGGGTCACCCGGGAGACGAGCTCGTGCGCCTCGTCGATCACCGCGACGTCGTAGTCCGGGATCATCGGCACCCCCTCGACCGCGTCGATCGCGAGCAGCGAGTGGTTGGTCACGATCAGCTGCGACCGGGACGCCCGCTCCTTGGCTCGTTCGGCGAAGCACTCGGCGCCGAAGGGGCACTTCGCCGCACCGAGGCACTCACGGTGGCTGACGCTGACCTGGCGCCAGACCCGGTCGGTATGACGCGGCGCATGGTCGCGCTCCCCCGTGCCGCCCTCGGTCGCCTCCTCCTCGATCCACTCGCGCAGCGAGACCACCTCGGCACCGAGCGAGCCCTCGGGAAGGTCGACCAGCGCGCCCTGGTCGTCGGGTACTCCTTCCCGCACGCGGTGCAGGCACGCGTAGTTGGAACGCCCCTTGAGCACCGCATAGGTGCCCTTCTCGCCCAGCTGGTCCCTGGCCGCCGCGAAGAGGGCCGGGATGTCGCGCTCGACCAGCTGGTGCTGGAGCGCCAGCGTTGCGGTGGCGACCACCACCCGGTCGTGGTGCAGCAGCGCGGGCACCAGGTAGGCGAGCGACTTCCCGGTGCCGGTGCCGGCCTGGACGATCAGGTGGCGGCGTCGCTCGATCGCCTCGGCGACGGACTCGGCCATCGTGATCTGGCCGGGTCGCTCCTGCCCCCCGAGCGCCTCGACCGCGGCGCCCAGGACGTCTCGCACGCCCCGCTCCGCGACCCCGGTCTTCTCCTCGGGCTTCTCGACCACCCGAGCACCCTATGTCCTGTCACGGACCGCGCCGTGTGCCCGCACACAGGGCAGGCGGGTACGGCGGGAAGGAGCTGGGCATCCCACCTAGAAGCTGACCTGCGGAGCGGTCGCCTGGCCCTCGGGCGCCTGGTAGAAGTCGCGGGCGTGCACCTTGGCTACACCGGTGAAGAACATCCACGGGATCGTCTGGGTGAGCTTGTTCAGCGTGGCGACGGCGTCGTTGTAGTACTGCCGCGCGAAGGAGATCTGGTCCTCGGTCTCGGCGAGCTGGGTCTGCAGCTCGAGGAAGTTGGTGTTGGCCTTGAGGTCCGGGTAGTTCTCCGCGACCGCGTTCAGGTTGACCAGGGCCCCGGAGAGCTCGGCGTCGGCCGCGGCCTTCGCGGGTACGTCGTCGCCGGCGGCCGCCTCCTGCACGTGCGCCCTCGCCCGGGTGACCTCCTCGAAGATCCCCTTCTCGTGCGAGGCGTAACCCTTGACCGTCTCGACCAGGTTCGGGATCAGGTCGGCACGACGGGTCAGCTGTACGTCGATGCCGCCGAGCGCCTCCTGTGCGCCGATGTCGGTCGTGCGCAGCTTGTTGAAGCCGATGATCCCGAACCCGACGAGGGCCACCAGGATCACGACGATGATGATCAGTGCGGTCATGAGGAGGATCCTTTTCGTTGATGGTGTGTGGTGCCAGCCGTTGCGTCGGCCGACCAAGTGTCGCGGTGACTCACCATGAGCCACCCCCGCCCCCGCCGCCTCCGCCGCCACCGGAGAAGCCGCCTCCGCCGCTGCCACCGGACGACGAGGTCTGGGTGGCCTCGTAGGCGGAGATCGCCGAGCTGACCGTGGTGGAGAAGTCGTCGGCCATCGAGGACGCGAAGCTGCCGCCTGCATAGCCGGCGGCCGATCCGAAGTAGTGCGGTGCCGGGGGCTCCTCGCCGGTCTCGATGCGGTACTTCTCGGCCCACTGGTCCGCGACCCCGAACGCGACCGCCCACGGGATGTAGGCGGTGTAGAGCTCCTTGCGTCCGGAGAAGTCGAAGCGTTGCTCGCTCGACGGCGTCTCCAGCACCCGCCGGAACCCGCCGATGCGCGACCACAGCTGGCGGCCGGCCGCCGTGCGCTTGGTGCTGGCCCCGGGCGCGAGCAGCTCGGAGGCGAACAGCGCGAACAGGCCCGGGACCAGGGCGATCACGGAGATGTTGAACGGGTTGAGCAGGGCGAGGAACAGGGTCGCTGCGAAGGCCAGCACGACGAGGATCCCGCCGCCGCTGCCGATTCCTGCGGTGGTCATCAGCTTGTTCTGGTAGGCCCAGTCACGAGTGCCGGAGCTGAAGCTCGACAGTGCCGTCTTCAACAACTTGCCCGCGGAGACCGTCGAGTCCGCGGTGAAGGAGCCACCCGGCACACCGAGCAGCGTTGCGGCGTACGCCGAGATCGGGTCGAGCCGCTGCCAGGCGCTCGCGTCACCGGTGTCGGTGATGGTCCACCCGTCGTTGCGATCGAGCATCGTCGCCCGCAGCTCACTGGTCTGCATGATCGAGGCCACGAAGTCCTCGTTGCGGACCCGCTCGGTGAACAGGTAGTTCGCCTGGGCGGGTCCGAGGCCCTCCGGTGGGGCGTACATCAGGGGGTAGCGCGGCTTGGGCTCGCGGGTCCGCACCGACAGCAGGTGACCCATCCAGCCGGCCAGGGCTGCGAGGGCCAGCAACGCGATCAGGGCGAGGACGCTCTGACCGAGCACCGGGTCGAACCGCTGGGGCCAGGGCAGCCGGTCCCTGGATGGCGCGGCGAGGTCCAGGTCGGCGCGCACGGTCACCGGCGTGTGCGGCTCCAGCCGGTCGGTGCTCACCACGAACCCGTTCTCGCCGTCCGGCTCGGCCGAGCAGCCACTGGTCGCACCCACACCGACGGAGCACTCCAGGTCACCCGGCTCCGCGGGAAGGTGGACCGTCAGGCGGGAGCGCTCGATCGGCATCTGCCAGCCGGAGGGAACCAGGTTCCAGTAGAACCGGGAGCCGTCACCTCGGGGCGCGAGCACCCCGTCGATCGTGTAGCGGATCACGTAGAGGTGCGCACCGGTGATCGTGCGGTCGGGCGAGCCGATCTTGACGTTGCGGTAGCGGCCGCGCCCCTCGCTCAGCACCTCGAACGGCTCGGCCTGACCGTCGCGGGTGACCGAGATGTCGCGGGGCTTGAGCCGGACGTGCGAGTCGTTGGGGTCGCGCAGGTCGAAGAACCGGAAGATGCCGTGCTTGGCGCCGGGATAGCTGACTCGCAATGTCTCGGTGACGCTGAGCCGTCCGTCCTTGGCCACGATGAAGTCCGCGGCGTAGTCGGTGACGGTCGCGGAGTCGCGGCCCTGGTCCGCGCCACTGCCCCACCGCACGGCCGGGAAGAGCACCAGGAGGGCCAACAGGGGCAGACCGAGCAACCGGACCACCCAGCGCGTCATGCCCGCACCCTACTGCCCGCGTTGGTCGCCGGGGCCGATTCACTCCTTCGGCAGGCCCGGGGGACTGGTGGTCCCGGATCCTGGGGTCAGTCGCGTTCCTCAGGCGGTCCGGGCGTACTCCTCGAGCTCGCCGGCCAGCGCGTCGTTCACGAGGGCCCTGAGCAGGGTGCCCTCCCCGGTGTGCTCGACCGAGATGACCTCGCCGTTCTCGTGCACCTTGCTGAGCAGGTCCCCGCGGTCGTAGGGCAGCAGCACCGAGACCTCGGTCTGCGGGCGGGGCAGGTCGGCCTCGACCGCCGCGAGCGCTTCCGCGATCCCCTCGCCCGTCTGGGCGGAGACCACGACCGAGTGCGGCTCGCGCTGGCGCAGCCGCGCGATCACCAGCGGGTCGGCGATGTCGGCCTTGTTGATCACCACCAGCTCGGGCACCTTGTCGGCCCCGATCTCGGCGAGGACCTCCCGGACGGCAGCGAGTTGTCCCTCCGGGTCGGGGTGGGATCCGTCGACCACGTGCAGGATCAGGTCGGAGTCCGCGACCTCCTCCAGGGTGGACCGGAAGGCCTCGATCAGCTGGTGCGGCAGGTGCCTGACGAAGCCGACGGTGTCGCTCATCGTGTAGATGCGGCCGTCGGCGGTCGTCGTGCGGCGGGTGGTGGGGTCGAGCGTCGCGAACAGGGAGTCCTCGACGAGCACGCCCGCATCGGTCAGCCGGTTGAGCAGCGAGGACTTGCCCGCGTTGGTGTAGCCGGCGATCGCCACGCTCGGGATCTCGTGGCGGCGGCGGCCCGCGCGCTTGGTGTCGCGGGTGGTCTTCATGTGGGCCAGCTCGCGGCGCAGCTTGGCGATCTTGGTGTTGATCCGGCGTCGGTCGGTCTCGATCTTCGTCTCGCCGGGACCACGGCCACCGATGCCCGCGCCGCCGGCCACCCGGCCACCGGCCTGTCGGGAGAGGTTGCCGCCCCAGCCGCGCAGGCGCTGCTTCATGTAGCTGAGCTGGGCCAGCTCGACCTGCGCCTGGCCCTCCTTGCTCTTCGCGTGCTGGGCGAAGATGTCGAGGATCAGGGCAGTGCGGTCGACGACCTTGACCTTGACCTTGTCCTCGAGGTTCCGCAGCTGGCTGGGCGCGAGCTCGCCGTCGAGGATCACGGTGTCGGCTCCGGTGACCCGCACGATCTCGGCGAGCCCCTCGACCTTGCCGCGCCCGATGTAGGTCGCCGGGTCGGGGCTGTCGCGGCGCTGGTAGAGCGCGTCGAGCACCTCGGAGCCGGCGGTCTCGGCCAGCAGCGCGAGCTCGGCCATCGAGTTCTCGGCGTCCTCGACCGTGCCGCTGGTCCACACACCGACGAGGATCACCCGCTCCAGCCGGAGCTGGCGGTACTCGACCTCGGAGATGTCCTCGAGCTCAGTGTTGAGGCCGGCGACGCGACGCAGGGCGTAGCGCTCGGCCAGGTCCATCGACCCGGTGGTCTCGTCGGACCCCTCAGGTCCGGGGTCGGGCCCGGGCTCGTGGGCAGCGGCGAGCTCGATGTCGAGGTTCTCGGACGAGGACTCGTCCCAGTCGGCCGTCTCGGCGAGCTCGTGGGCGAGGTCGAAGTCTTTCGGTGCGTTCGTCATACCGGGTCAAGGTTATGCGCCGTGGCAACCCGATTTCCGTTTTGTACCCATTCGAATGGGTTCAGCGACCAGAATGGGACCCATGGTCTCGATTCCCGTGCGTGCGCGAGAGTCACTCGGCTATCTCGCGGTGTACGCCGTGGCCGTCCTCCTCGGTCTGATGTCACTGCGGCAAGGCACCGGCCCGGCCTTCTTCTGGCCCGCGGCGGGTGTGGGCACCCTGTGGATGCTGCACGGCCGGACGCCACGTCAGGTCGTCCTCGACGGGACGTTGCTGGTGGCCGCCACCACGATCCTGGATGCGCTGATGGGCATTCCCTGGGCGGCCGCCTGTCTGTTCGGCCTGGCGAACCTCGTCGTCGGTCTGACCGTCCGGGCGACCAGCGCCCTCCTCGAGGGTCTGCCCTTCTGGGGCGCGCTGCCCCGGCGAGTCGCCGGCAAGCGGGATCTCGGCGCCCTGGGGGCGGCCTCGCTCGCGGCAGCCCTTGCCAGTGCACCCATCGGTCTGACCGCGGTCTACGTCTCCACGGGCAGTCTCGACTGGGGCACCGCGGCGGCGTGGGTCGTTCGCAACACCTGCAGCACGTTCGTCGTCGTCGCGAGCGTGCTGGCCGCGTTGACCACGCTCTACCGCGCACACGCACGACGCGGATGGGCCGCGAAGCTCACCTCCGAACCTCGACGCCTCTGGCGCACAGAGCTGCTGGCGGCGGTGGCGATCGCGGTGGGCACCGCGGTGTTCCTGTTCGGCTCCACGCAGCAGCTGCCGATCGCGTTCCTGATCATGGCGCCGGCGACCTGGCTGGGCTACCGGTTCTCACCCGCCGTCGGCGGTGGCTTCGCGATGCTCGTCTCCACGCTGGGAGTGCTCTGCACCCAGGCGGGCCGCGGGCCCTTCGCCCCCATCGAGGACTTCACGGCCCGCGCCGTCACCGTGCAGGTGTTCGTCCTGGTGATCACCGTGCTGGTGCTGGTCCTCGGCCTCGGTGTGGCCGAACGCTCCGCCCTGATCGCCCGCGTGGTGGAGTCCGAGGCCCGGGCCACCTCGCGGGCCGAGCTGCTCGACGCGGTCATGAACGCGATCACTGACGGCCTCGTGGTGCTGGACTCGGCCGGGTCCGTGATGATGCGCAACGACGCGGCCGTGGCGCTCGCCGGCAACCGGCAGCACCCGGGCCGGATGGGAAGTCTGGAGGACCACGGCTTCTTCCAGCCCGACGGCACCACGTTGGCCAAGGCAGACCTGCCCCACGTCCGCGCCCTGCAGGGGGAGGTGGTCAGCTCCGAGGACCTGCTCCGCATCGAGCCGGACACCGGTCACCAGGCGACCCTGTCGGTCTCGGCAGTGCCCCTGCGCAACGAGACGTCGGGCGAATCGCTCGCCGTGCTCGTCATCCACGACGTCACCCAGGAGCGAACACACCGCCGAGAGCTGCAGGCCTTCGCCGGGACCGTGGCGCACGACCTGAAGGCGCCACTGACCGGGGTCGGCAGCTGGGCGGAGATCCTCGGCGACCAGCTCGACGCGCTCGGCGTCGACGTCACCGAGCCCAAGTCGAGCCTGCGCAAGATCGAGAGCTCCGCTGTGCGGATGCAGCAGCTGATCGCGGACCTGCTCGCCTACTCCCAGGCCCAGAGCGCAGTGCTGCGACCGACGCCGCTCTCCCTCACCGGCGTGGTCGAGGACGTCGCCCGCGAGCTCCGTGAGGCGAGCACCGGCGGCCCAGCCCCGCTGATCGAGCACGGACCCCTCGGCCGGGTGCTCGCGGACCGCATGCTGGTCGGCCAGCTCCTCGTCAACGTGATCGGCAACGCCGCGAAGTACGTCGCACCCGGGACCAGGCCCCACGTCGTGGTCAGCAGCAGCCTCGTGGGCACCATGCTCGAGGTGCGCATCGCCGACAACGGCATCGGCATCCCCCGCGGCGAACGCGGCCGCATCTTCGACAGCTTCTACCGGGCCAGCAGCTCAGGCAGCTATCCCGGCACCGGACTCGGTCTCGCGATCTGTGCACGCGCCGTGGAACGTCACGGGGGCCGCATCTCGGCCCGCGAGGGACGCGACGGCACCGGGACCACGATCGTCTTCACGCTGCCGGCTGATCTCGACCCGGCTGATCTCGACCCGGCTGATCTCGACCCGGCTGATCTCGACCCGGCTGATCTCGACCCGGCTGATCTCGACCCGGGCGCCGAGTGGACCGAGGAGGATCAGCGCCTCGCGGAGACCACGAGCGCCGACCCGCCGCCTCGCCGCGTGGGCTCGGACACCGCGGTCAGCTGACCACGAGGACCGAACTCGATGGCGGTGGCGGCACCGATCTCGGCGGCGCTCGATCCCGGTGCCCCGGCTGGTGCGAGCGTGTGGCCGAAGCGCTGCAGCCGGCGCTGGTAGGCGTCGATGAACTTCTGCTCGGCGCTGACCGCGACGGTGTTGCGCTGGGCGGCCCGCGGTGCCTTGATCGCCTGCTCGATGGTCATCTCGCGGTCGATCCGGTTGAACAGCATCTGCAGGACCGTGGTGATGATCGTCGAACCGCCCGGTGAGCCCAGCGCCAGGAAGGGCTTGCCGTGGCGCAGCACGATCGTCGGCGACATGGACGAACGCGGGCGTTTGCCGCCCTCGATCCGGTTGGGGTCGTCCGCCGCCCAGACCGCAGAGAAGTCGGTCAGCTCGTTGTTGAGCAGGAACCCCCGCCCCGGCACGGTGATGCCGGAGCCGCCGGTCTGCTCGATGGTCAGGGTGTACTCCACGACGTTGCCCCACCGGTCGGCCGTGGTCAGGTTGGTGGTGTTCAGGTTCTCCGTGTCCGGGGCGGTGGACCCGCGCGTGCTCGCGGCGGAACACCTGCCGTCGTACGCCGTGACGTCCCCGGGCGCCACCGGCTTGGTGGCGGCCGCCACCGGGTCGATCTCGCAGGCACGCTCGGCGGCGAACCTGTCGGAGAGAAGGTCACGCAGCGGGACGTCCGTGTACGCCGGGTCGCCGAGGTACTTGCCGCGGTCGGCGAAGGCCAGCGCGCTCGCCTCGAGGTAGTGGTGCAGCGCGGGCACGTCGCTCATCCCGCGCAGCCGGTAGCGCTCGAGGATGTTCAGCGCCTCCCCGACGGTTGACCCGCCGCTCGAGGACGGGGCCATCCCGTAGACGTCGAAGCCGCGGTAACCGACTCGCGTCGCGGCCTGGTGCCGCACCCGGTAGCGGGCCAGGTCGCTGGTCTCGAGGTAGCCAGGTGGCACCGGAAGCGTCGCACCACTCGCCTTCGGCGGGTTCTGCACGGTCCGGGACATCTGGCGGGCCAGCGCGCCGGAGTAGAACGCGTCGGTGCCACGCCTCGCGATCAGCCGGTAGGTGGCGGCCAGGTCGGGGTTGCGGAAGATCGAGCCCACCGCCGGCGGCTTCCCGTCCGGGAGGAAGAGCTCACTGGTGGCCGGGAAGGTGGCGAACCGTTTCTGGTTGTCCGCCGTCTGCTTGTGGAAGGTCGCGTCGACGACGAAGCCACGCCGGGCGAGCCGGGTGGCCGGCCTCAACGCCTTGCGCAGACTGGTGGACCCCCACCTCCTCAGGGCGCTGTGCCAGGTGGCGAGCGTTCCGGGGGTGCCGACCGAGACGCCGCTGGTGAAGAGCGCGGGGTTCTCGGTGGTCGCCGGGTAGGGCTGGCCGGTCGCGGGATCGATGAACGCATCGCGCGGCATCGTGCGCGGTGCGGTCTCGCGGCCGTCGATGGTGGCGACCTTGCCGGTGCGGGCGTCGTAGTGCACGAAGTAGCCACCCCCACCGATGCCGGCGCTGTAGGGCTCGGTGACCCCGAGCGCCGCCGCGGTGGCGACGGCCGCATCGACCGCGTTGCCGCCACGGCGCAGCACCTCGACGCCGATCCGCGACGCCTCCGGATCGACCGACGTGACGGCGCCCCCGAAGCCGGTGCTGGTGGGCGTCTTCGTGACGTAGCGACCATGGGTGGACGTGAGCGGAGACCTCTCCGGGGCTGGCGCGCCCTGAGCACTGGGCGGTGCGAGGGCCAGGCCCGCCACGCCGGTGGCGACCGCCAGACCCGCGGTCGCGACAGTGCGACCGCGCACCCTGCGACCTGGAAGCCTGCGACCCAAAACCGTGCGACCTGGAAGCCTGCGACCTAAAACCGTGCGACCTGGAACCGTGCGTGCGTACGACATGTGTCCTCCCGAGACCTCGACGCGTGCCCTTATTCAAGGCATGAGGGGTCCGTGACCGCAAGCAGGAGTTTGTCAGCCACCCTCGCGGGTACGCCCTTCCCATGACCGACTCGACCAGCACGTCGACCAGCACGTCGACCAGCACGTCGACCAGCACGTCATCCAGTTCCGAGCCCACCCCGCCGGGCGGGCCGCTGCGCCAGGACGGCACGGGGGAAGGCCCTCTCAGCGAGGGCCACGACGACGGCGCCTCCGCCAGCCGGACGAACGACAAGCACGCCTCGGAGTCCGGTGGGGGCACCATCGCGATCGAGGACGAGCAGAGCCACCCCGCCGTCGACAGCGGCGAGCAGGAGGAGAATGTCCAGGAGAATGCCCAGGAGAATGCCCAGGAGAATGCTGAGTCCTCCCTTGACCAGCCCTCGGAAGGATGACCCCGATGAGCGAGAACACACATGAGGACCCGGACGCCACCTCGGTGACCGGCACGCCCGCCACCGAGGTGGAGGAGTCCGACCCCAACGCCGACAGTGCCGAGGGGCTGGACGGTGACATGGGAGTCAGCAGCGAACGGCTCGGCCGGGTCCGCGGCGTGGAGGTGGAAGTCACCTACGGCTCGGCGCCGACCCACCCCGAGGAGCAGCAGGTCGGTGAGACCCCACCCGAGCAGTCGGCGTACGACGGGCGGCCCGAGGTCAACCCCGACTCACCCGGCGCCCATCCGTCAGACCCGGCCTCGAACCCCCGTCACGGGGTCTGAGCCTCCGCGTGCTGCCTACTTGGGCGGCATCCGGATGCCGCCGTCGACGCGGACGGTCTCGGCGTTCATGTAGGAGTTCGTGACGCACTCGATGACCATGCTGGCCAGCTCGTCGGGCAGGCCGAGACGCTTGGGGTAGAGCACGCTCTCGCCCAGCTTGGCCTTGAACGCGTCGGCTGCCTCGCCCTCGCCGTAGATCGGGGTGTCGATCAGGCCCGGAGCCACCGTGTTCACCCGGATGCCGACCGCCGCCAGGTCTCGGGCGACCGGAAGGGTCATCCCGACGATGCCGCCCTTGGAGGCGGAGTACGCCGCCTGGCCGATCTGGCCGTCGAAGGCAGCCGCGCTCGCCATGTTGACGATCGCGCCGCGCTCGCCGGTCTCGGTCGGCTCGGTGCGCGAGATCGCCGTACCGACCAGGCGGATGCAGTCGAAGGTGCCGATCAGGTTGATCGCAATCACCTTGGAGAACGCCGCGAGGTCCGCCGCGGAGCTGAACTCGCCGTCGCGGCCGACGGTGCGCTGGGCCCAGCCGATGCCGGCGGAGTTGACGAGCACGCGCACCGGCCCGAGCCCCTCGGCCAGCGCGATCGCGGCCTCGATCTGCTCGGTCTTCGTCACGTCGACCGGTGCGAAGAGACCGCCGATCCCGTTGGCCAGGGCCTCGCCCATCTCCGCGTTCAGGTCGGCGACCACGACCTTCGCACCCTTGGCAGCGAGCTGGCGGGCGACGGCAGCGCCGATGCCGGAAGCGCCCCCGGTGACGATGGCACTGACTCCGTTGATGTCCATGCTGGGGATCCTAGGTGCGGGCGGGGGCGAGGGGTGGTGGGGCCCCAGCCCACAAATGTTGGATCATGACGTCCGGATCGGCCGTTGCGACGTTCCAGCCCCACAAATGTGGGGCTCGGGCGCGGCTCAGAGGTTGGTGATCCCCTCGGCGGTCAGGACCGCCGGGCCAGTCATCAGGATCCGGTCGTCCTCGGTCCAGACGATCTCCAGGGTGCCGCCGGGGAGATCGACCGTGTACGTCGTGCCGCGCGGGGCCTCGTCGGCCAGCGACGCCGCCACCATCACCGCGCACGCGCCCGTGCCGCAGGACCGGGTCTCGCCGGACCCACGCTCGTGCACGCGCATGGCGACATGGTGCTCGCCGCGGCGGGCTACGAACTCGACGTTCACACCGTCGGGGTAGACGTTGCTGTCATGCCCAGGGGCCTCGAGCAGGTTCCCGGCATCGCCGAGGTCCTCGACGAACGCGACGGCGTGCGGGTTGCCCATGCTGACGTGGCGCGCCTCGAAGCTGCGGTCCCCCACGGAGACCGACGTGCTGCCGAGCAGCTCAGGCGTCCCCATGTCGACGGTGATCGTGGTTCCCTCGAAGGTGAGGGTCTTGACCCCGCCCCGGGTCGCGATCGGCAGCGGGTTGCGCGGGTCGACGTCGGCATGGGTGGCGAGGAAGTGCCCCAGCACGCGGATGCCGTTGCCACACATCTCGCTCAACGAGCCGTCGGCGTTGCGGTAGTCCATGAACCAGGTCGCCGTACCCCGGGCCGCGACCGCCGCCGGATCCTCGGTCGCATCGGTCCGCACCACCCGGATCACCCCGTCGCCGCCGATCCCCGCCCGCCGGTCGCACAGCCGCGCCACCTGCTCGGCCGAGAGCTCGTGCCGGCCGTTGGCGTCGGGGACCAGCACGAAGTCGTTCTCCGTGCCGTGGCCCTTGACGTAGGAGTACTCGCTCACGGGAGGGATCCTGTCACGGGTGCCGGTTTCCCCGGTCGGCCGGGGAATCCGGACGTTGTCGGCCGTTGCAACACCCGACAACCTCAGGTTCTCCTCGACAACCCCATCCGTTTTGTCCAGACCGACCAGCCGGCGCGCCCACTTCCACGCTGCCACCCTCAGGCCCCGGCGGCGAGATAGATGCTCTCGGCGTACGACGGGCCGTAGTGCTCGTCGAGCTCCTCGACCGTGCTCCCGGGCCGCTCGAGCTGCTGGGCGAGTACGGCGCGCCGCGGGACCTTCGCCTCGGGATCCCAGGTCCCGGGCTCCCAGAGGCGGGAGCGCAGGAACGCCTTGGAGCAGTGATGGAACAGCTCCTCGATCTCCACCACGAGGGCGAGCACCGGTCGGTGGCCCTGGACGACCATCTCGTCGAAGAAGGGCGCGTCGGAGACCAGGCGGGCCCGGCCGTTGACGCGCAGCGTGTCCCCGCGGCCGGGGATCAGGAACAGCAGGCCGACCTGCGGGTTCTCGAGCACGTTGCGATAGCCGTCCGCCCGTCGGTTTCCCGGCCGCTCGGCCACCGCGATGGTGCGCTCGTCGATCACGTGGACCAGGTCGCCGGCCGGGTCGCCCTTCGGGGACGAGTCACAGCCGCCGGTCGGCGATGCGGTCGCGACCACGCAGAACGGCGAGGCGCCCAGCCAGGCGACGTCGACCTCGCTCAGCTCGGTCCGGGCCTTGGTGCGGGCAGCCTCGGTGGGCTCGCCGAGCAGCGTGGTCAGGGTTGCGACGTCCGCAACCTCGGTCCAGGTGTCACGAACGGTCATGGCGTGACGCTACGCCCGCGTTGTCGCGCCCGTTCCCGGGCCTACCTCGGGGTGGATCCCCAGGTAGATGCTCCACGGCTCGCCGTCGGGGTCGCTCGGCATCGCCGCGATCTCCTTGACCAGGTCCTGGAACCTCGCCAGCAGCCGTTCGCGGTCCGCCTCCTTGAGCTGGAACCCGAGCCGGGTGCTGTCCAGCTGACCCGCGGGCAGGGCCCGCGCCTCCTCCAGGAACGTCGCCAGCAGGAGGTCCTGGTCCCCAACCCGGAGGTCGTCTCCCATCTCCAGGTAGAGACTCTTGCCGGACGCGAGGTAGGGCAGCTCTCGAGATCCACGTTGGCCGCGACGTCTCGGCTGCTCGATCAGGAACCCGGTGTCGACCAGGGTGCGCACGTGGTGCAACACCGAAGCCGGGTTGCGCCCCAACGCCTCGGCGATCTCCTGGTTGGTGCGCGGCTCGTGCAGCGCCATCCGCAGGATTCGCAGGCGCAGCGGCGAGGCGATCGCCTTGGCCTCCGCCTCGTCGGCCGGACGCCGCGCCCAGACCTGACGCCTCGAGCCCACCGGCAGCGGACCGTGCGGCGGCGGCTCGAGCGGCGCGTCCTCGTCAGCTGCACCCTCGCCCATGATCGTCACGATAGCCGTGCCCCCGCCACTGATTGATGATTCCCAATCAGTGAGTCAGGATGGGGCCCATGTCCGCAGAGCCGCCCCTCCCTCCGATCGCACCCGCAGTGGGCTCGGCGACCGGCACGGAGCCGCAGCCACCCGTGCGCCTGCGCGGCGGGCTGTTCCGGCACCATGACTTCCGACAGCTGTTCATCGGCGACACCATCAGCCAGTTCGGCACCCAGCTCACCGTGCTGGCCCTGCCGGTCCTCGCCATCCGGGTGCTGGACGCCGACGCGTTCGAGATGGGCCTGCTCGCCGCCTTCGAGTTCCTGGCGTTCCTGGTGATCGGGCTGCCAGCGGGTGCGTGGGTCGACCGTTGGCGCAAGCAGCGGGTCCTGATCGCCAACGACCTGGTCCGGGCCGCCGCGCTGGGCTCGCTGCCGCTGGCCTGGGCGATGGACGTGCTGACGATGATGCAGATGTTCGTGGTCGCGCTGGTGGTCGGCGCGTGCACGGTGTTCTTCGACGTGGCCTACCAGAGCTACCTTCCCGATCTCGTGGAGCCGAGCCAGATCAGCGAGGGCAACGCCAAGCTCCAGGCCACCCAGTCGGTGGCGATGATCGGCGGCCCGGCCCTGGCCGGGGGTGCGATCAAGCTCGTCGGGGCACCCCTGACGCTCGCCCTGGACGCGCTGAGCTTCCTCGGCTCGGCGCTGTTCATCCGGCGGATCCGGCACCTCGACGCCCCGCCGCCGCGCGAGGACCGGCGGCCGCTGCTCGTGGAGATTCGCGAAGGGCTCACCTTCGTGCTGCGGCACCCGCTGCTGTGGCGGATCACCGCGAGCACCTCGCTGGGCAACTTCTTCTCCTCGATGACCGGGGCCCTGCTGGTGCTGTTCGCGCTGCAAGAGCTGGGCCTCGACGTCGGCCACCTGGGGCTGGCGATGGGCATCGGCTCGGTGGGCGGGCTGCTGGGGGCCCTCAGCGCAACCCGGTTGACCAGGCTGGTCGGCGAGGGGCGGGCCATCCCGCTTGCTGTGGTGCTGTGGATCCCCGCCGGTGTGCTGATGCCGCTGGCGGGCACCGTGGTCCCCGCGATGCTCGCGGTCTCGACGTCCAGCTTCTTGATCTCGTTCGCTGCCGTCCTCTACAACGTCGTCCAGGTCAGCTTCCGCCAGCGGCTGTGCCCGCGACCGCTGCTGGGGCGGATGAACGCCTCCATCCGTTTCATGGTCTGGGGCTCGATGCCCATCGGCAGCTTCCTCGGCGGGGTGCTCGGCGCGTCCTTCGGCCTGCGGGAGGTGTTCTGGATCGGACTCGCCGGCTCCGTGGTCGCGGCGATGCCCGTGCTGCTGTCCCCGCTGCCGTTCATGCGCGACCTCCCGCGTGAACAGGACCTGCTCAGCTGAGCCGGCCGACCGCGTCCAGTGCCTGTTCGACGCGCGCCGGGTCGTCGTACCGCACCCAGACGATCCGCGGGTCCTTGCGGAACCAGCCGTCCTGCCGCCGGGCGAACCTGCGCGTGCCGGTGAACGTCTGTTCCTTCGCCTCGGCCTCGGTGATCTCGCCGTCGAGGAACGCGAGGACCTGCCGGTAGCCGAGCGCCCGGTGCGCCGTACGCCCCTCGCGCAGGCCCCGCCCCACCAGCGCCCGCACCTCCTCGACCAGCCCTGCGGCCCACATCTGCTCCACCCGCTGCTCGATCCGCCGGTCGAGCGCCTCGCGGTCGATGTCCACGCCGATCTGCACCGCACCCGGGTAGTGGTAGCGCTGCTCGGGCAGCGAGGCCGAGTAGGGCCGGCCGGTGATCTCGACGACCTCGAGCGCGCGTACGACGCGGCGCCCGTTGCTGGGCAGCACCAGCTGGGCCGCGGCCCGGTCGACCTCGGCGAGCCGGGCGTGCAGGGCCGCCGTCCCGAACTTCGCGAGCTCGCCCTCGAGCCGCGCGCGGACGACGGGGTCGGTGCCCGGGAACTCGAACGCGTCCAGGATCGCCCTGGCGTAGAGGGCGGATCCGCCCACCAGCACGGGCACCACGCCACGGGCGTGGCAGTCGTCGACGACGCGGCGTGCCCAGCCCTGGAACTCCGCCACCGTCGCGGGCTCGGTCACCTCCAGCACGTCCATCAGGTGATGGGTGATGTCACGTCGATCCGCGGGCGCGATCTTCGCCGTACCGATGTCCATCCCGCGGTAGACCTGCATCGAGTCCGTGTTCACGACCTCCCCGCCCAGGCGCTCAGCCAGATCCAGGGCCAGGCTGCTCTTCCCCGCGGCGGTCGCGCCGACGACCGCCACCACCAGGGGGGCGGTCGGGGGTCTGCTCGCGGACGTGGACACGGCCGCTAGTTTGTCAAAGGTGCCGCCGGGTACGCCGGGGGCACGATGCCGGACAACGAGGGTCGACACACGAGGAGAACACAGTGGGGTTCCTGGACGACGCGAGGAAGAAGCTCGGCGATGCCGTCGACAAGCACGGCGACAAGATCAGCGACGGCCTCGACAAGGCCGGCGCCGCGATCGACAAGAAGACGGGCGGCAAGCACAGCGACCACATCCGCACCGGCGTGGACAGGGCCAAGACCGCCCTGGACGGCCTCGACGGGAGCAGCGACGACCTGCCTTCTGCAAGCACCCCCACTCCGCCGGTGACCCCGAACGAACCCGACCGCGACCCGGCGCCCCCGACCGGGCCGATGGGCTCCGGAGACGAACCGGGCGACCCCGACCCGGTCCCGACCGACCCCTCCCCTGTGCCGCCCGAACCAGGTGCCGACCCCAACGAGGACATCGCCTCCGGCACGCGTCCGGTGCCCTCCGGAGGGCCCGTCTGATGAGCGACCCCAACCCGGCCGACCGGCCTGAGCCGAAGGAGGACGCGCCTCCGGACGACGGTCCCGGCGGTCCTGCCGACATGGTGCACGACGACGACATGCCGCCAGCGACTCCCGACCAGCCGCGCTCCGCCCAGGTCGAGGACGAGCACGTGCCCGACGAGATCGAGCAGCCAGAAGAGCTCGACGAGGAGGAGAAGGACGTCGACGAGGGCACCGAGAAGCCCGTCTGATCGACAACCTCAGCATCACGTGAAGGCGGCGATCTCCAGTCACCCGGCGACTGGGAATCGCCGCTGTCAGCGTGAGCAGCCGGTCTCGACCGGGAGCGCGGCCGGGACACCCACGGTGGGCAGGCCGAGCGATACCCCGCTCGGCGTGGGGGCGGTGCGGTTCTCCCAGGCGTCCCCGGCGCGGGTACGACGGACCGAGCGCACCGGCCCGTCGGCGACGAGGTGGTGCGGCGCACCGTAGGAGATGACGCACTCGACCATGTCGCCGGGCCGCACCTCGACAGGTGAGCCGTCCTCCAGCACAGGGGTGAAGTGCACCAGCCGGTTGTCGCGGGCCCGACCGGACAGGCGGAGCGTGGCCGCATCCTTGCGTCCCTCCCCCTCCGCGACCATCAGCTCGACGGTGCGCCCCTCGAGTGCACGGTTCTCGGCCCAGGCGACCTCGTCGGCCACCGCCACCAGGCGCTCGTAGCGCTCCTGCACCACCGACTTCGGGACCTGGTCGGCGAGCGTGGCGGCCGGGGTGCCGGGGCGCTTGGAGTACTGGAAGGTGAACGCGCCCGAGAACCGGGCGGCTCGGACGACGTCGAGGGTGGCCTGGAAGTCCTCCTCGGTCTCCCCGGGGAAGCCGACGATGATGTCGGTGGTGATGGCGGCGTCGGGCATGGCGGCGCGCACCCGCTCGATGATGCCGAGGAACCTCGACTGCCGGTAGGACCGGCGCATGTCCTTGAGCACCTTGTCGGAGCCGGACTGCAGCGGCATGTGCAGCGACGGCATCACGTTGGGGGTCTCGGCCATCGCCTCGATCACGTCGTCGGTGAACTCGGCCGGGTGCGGCGAGGTGAACCGCACCCGCTCCAGCCCCTCGATCCGCCCACACGCGCGCAACAGCCTGGAGAACGCCTGCCGGTCGCCGAACTCGACCCCGTAGGCGTTCACGTTCTGGCCGAGCAGCGTCACCTCGGTGACCCCTTCGGCAACGAGCGCCTCGACCTCGGCCAGGATCTCGCCGGGGCGGCGGTCCTTCTCCTTGCCGCGCAGTGCCGGGACGATGCAGAACGTGCAGGTGTTGTTGCAACCGACCGAGATGGAGACCCAGGCGGCGTACGCCGACTCGCGCTTGGTCGGCAACGTGGAGGGGAACACCTCCAGCGACTCGAGGATCTCGACCTGCGCCTCCTCCTGGACGCGCGCTCGCTCCAGGAGGACCGGCAGCGACCCGATGTTGTGGGTGCCGAAGACGACATCGACCCAGGGCGCCTTCTCGGTGATCGTGGATCGGTCCTTCTGCGCCAGGCAACCACCCACCGCGATCTGCATGCCGGGCTGCTTCCGCTTCACCGAGGCGAGCTGGCCGAGGTTGCCGTAGAGCTTGTTGTCGGCGTTCTCCCGGACCGCGCAGGTGTTGAACACGACCACGTCGGCACCGTCACCCGCAGCAGCAGCCACATAGCCGGCGGCCTCGAGCAGGCCGGTCAGCCGCTCGGAGTCGTGGACGTTCATCTGGCACCCGTGGGTGCGGACCTCGTAGGTGCGGGCGGGCGCGAGATGGGAGGGAGCGGCAGCAGTCATGACTGGCCCAGCCTACGTGGCCCTGCTCGGCCCACAGCACGATCCGACGGGCGGACGGACGGGTCGTTGGCGGGTCACCAGTGTGCAACGAAGTCGCGCCTTCCTCGACTCACGTCCCAGCGGTCCCTAGAGTCACGCACATGACTGAGCCTGAGCAGAAGGGCGGGTCGCACGCGTCGGCGCCGACGCTCGAGCCCTTGATCGTCCTTGACGGCGTGAACAAGTGGTTCGGCGAGCTGCACGTTCTCAAGGACATCCAGCTGACCGTCGGCAAGGGTGAGGTCGTGGTCGTGATCGGCCCCTCGGGCTCCGGCAAGTCGACCCTGTGTCGTGCGATCAACCGCCTCGAGACCATCAACGAGGGCAGCATCACCCTGGACGGCCAGGCTCTCCCCGAGGAGGGCAAGGCGCTCGCCGCCCTGCGCGCCGAGGTGGGGATGGTCTTCCAGAGCTTCAACCTGTTCGCCCACAAGACGATCCTGGAGAACGTCACCCTGGGTCCGACCAAGGTGCGGGGCAAGAGCAAGTCCGACGCCGACAAGCGTGGCCGTGAGCTCCTCGACCGGGTTGGCGTGGGCCACCAGTCGGAGAAGTACCCCGCTCAGCTCTCCGGCGGCCAGCAGCAGCGCGTCGCCATCGCCCGGGCGCTGGCGATGGACCCCAAGGCGATGCTCTTCGACGAGCCGACCTCAGCCCTGGACCCCGAGATGATCAAGGAGGTCCTCGACGTGATGGTCGACCTCGCCAAGCAGGGGATGACGATGATCGTGGTCACCCACGAGATGGGCTTCGCACGCACGGCAGCCGACCGGGTGGTGTTCATGTCGGAGGGCGCCATCGTCGAGGAGAACACTCCCGAGGAGTTCTTCACCAACCCCAAGTCGGATCGCGCCAAGGACTTCCTCAGCAAGATCCTGAAGCACTGAGACGCAGGTTTTCCAGCACAGTTCCGCACAACCGGACAGGGACGGGACAACCGCCCGGAAACAGGAGAAGGAATGCGATTCATCAAGACCAAGGTGGTGCTCGTCGGGCTCGCACTGGCGTTCACCACAGCGGCGTGCGGCAGTGACGACGACAGTGGGGCAGAGGTCGCCAAGGACCCGAAGTTCGATGCGGGCACCACGATGGCGAAGCTCTCCGAGGCCGGCAAGGTCACCATCGGCACCAAGTTCGACCAGCCGGGCTTCGGGAAGCTCAACCTCGAGGACAAGCCGGAAGGCTTCGACGTGGAGGTCGCCAAGATCATTGCGGGCGAGCTCGGCATCGCGGAGGACGACATCGAGTGGAAGGAAGCCACGTCCGCTGTCCGTGAGCAGGTCATCGAGGACGGCTCCGTCGACTTCGTGGTGGCGACCTACACCATCAACGACGAGCGCAAGCAGAAGATCACCTTCGCCGGGCCGTACTACGTGGCCGGTCAGCAGCTGATGGTGAAGTCGGACAACGACACGATCAACGGACCTGACGACATCAAGGCCAACCCGGACATCAAGGTGTGTTCAGCCGACGGCTCGACACCCTCGGAGCAGATTCGGCCCTACCTCGCCGACCCGAAGCAGCTGGTGCTCTTCGACGTCTACGAGAAGTGCGAGGCCGCTCTCGACAAGGGCACCGACGGCGTCGGCATCGTGACCACGGACAACGTGATCCTGCTGGGCTTCGCGGCCGAGTCGGACGGCGACTACAAGCTCGTCGGCGAGCAGTTCACCGAGGAGCCCTACGGCATCGGCATCAAGAAGGGCGATGTCGAGTTCTGCGAGTTCATCAACACGACCCTCAAGGACAACGAAGACGCCTACAACAAGGCCTGGGAGAACACCGCGGGCGAGATCGAGGGCACCCAGGCGCCCACCCTGCCCGAGGCTGCCCCCTGCAGCTGAACGCAGCTGACCCTGCTGCGACGCCCTCCCGGCGTCGCAGCAGGGTCACCATCCGCCAGACGAGGAGATCTGCATGGAGGGCGTGACCGAAAACCTCGACCTGTTCTGGTCGGGTTTCCTGCGGTCCCTGGGCATCTGTCTGTGGGGCATGGTCGGAGCACTGCTGCTCGGGACCCTGATCGCGTCCTTCCGGGTCTCCCCGATCCCCTCGCTGCGATGGCTGGGCACTGCCTGGGTCACCGTGGTTCGCAACTGCCCGCTGACGGTGGTGCTGTTCTTCTTCGCCTTCGGTCTTCCGGAGATCGGGATCAGCCAGTCCTTCTACATCTTCGGAGTCGGGGCCCTGATCGTCTACACGTCGGCGTTCGTCTGTGAGGCGCTGCGTGCCGGCATCAACGCGGTGCCTGCGGGCCAGGCCGAGGCAGCGCGCGCCATCGGGCTCACCTTCACCCAGTCACTGGGCCAGGTGATCCTGCCGCAGGCCTTCAGAACCTCCGTCCCCCCGTTGGGCAGCGTGATCATTGCGATGTTCAAGAACTCAGCCGTGCTCGGCGCCTTCGGCGTCGGCGGCGACCTGTTCAGTGTCGGCAGGAGACTCGGCAGTGCCCAGGGCTATGACATCGTCCCGGTCCTGACCGGCGTTGCGATCGCCTACCTCTTCATCACGATCCCGGCCGGGCTGACGCTCGGCGTGATCGAGCGCAGGGTGGCGATCCTGCGATGAGCGCTGCAGAGTCCGTGCTCTACGACGTACCCGGCCCCAGGGCACGTCGGCGTGCGCTGATCGGCACGATCGTCGCGGGGATCGCGATCCTCGGTGCGCTGGCCGTCGTGGTCAAGCGTCTCAACGACCAGGACCAGTTCTCGATGGAGCTGTGGGGACCGCTCATCGACCCCTCCGACGAGCAGTTCGGGGTCGTGTGGCGGTTCCTCTGGCGGGGGCTGCAGGCGACCCTCGTGGCCGCTGCCCTCGCCATCCTCTTCTCCCTGCTGGTCGGCACCGTCCTGGGCACCTCGCGGATGATGCTCGGCAAGGTCGCCCGCGTTCCGCTGATCGGCTTCATCGAGCTCTTCCGTGGCCTGCCCGTCGTGATCACCATCTTCTACGTGTGG
Source organism: uncultured Actinomycetota bacterium (assembly GCA_963781335.1). Taxonomy (GTDB): domain Bacteria; phylum Actinomycetota; class Actinomycetes; order Propionibacteriales; family Nocardioidaceae; genus Marmoricola. The sequence continues at coordinate 434,403 of CAWAFS010000035.1, forward strand.
CAGGTGCTGCCCGAGACCGGGATCAACGTGGGGCCGCTTCCCGGCTCGGACGGTCTCTGGTTCCTGGTGATCGGCCTGACGCTCTACAACTCCGTGATCATCGCCGAGATCCTGCGTGCCGGGGTGGCGTCGTTGCCGAGCGGGCAGGGCGAAGCCGCGCGCGCTGTCGGCATGACCGAAGGTCAGGTGATGCGCTCCGTGCTGCTTCCCCAGGCGTTCCGCACCATGCTGCCGGCGCTGATCAGCCAGCTCGTGGTGGTTCTCAAGGACACCTCGCTCGCCGGCCTGCTCGGGTTCTACATCGAGCTTCTCAAGCGCGGAAACCTGCTCGCGAGCAACCTCGACAACCCGATCCAGGCCCTGTTCGTCGTCGGGCTGATCTTCATCCTGATCAACTACGGGCTGTCGCGGCTCGCCACCTACGTGGAGCGACGCCTCGCGCGACGCGGCATGACGGCCGGCGAAACCACGGTCGTCGAGACCTGAGCGGCATCCGTGGGCAACTGACGCTCCGGGGCTCAGCTCTTCCTCGGGGTCACCCAGAGCCTGATCGTGCCCTCGATCACCACGGTGCCGTCCTGGCGCACCCCTCTGACCCGCACCGGCACGTCCGGGTCGGCTGAGGTCCACTGCTCCGGGTCGGTCTCGGCGATGCAGGTGATGTCGGTCGTGGCCTTGGCGGTGTAGCTGACCTCCATGCCCTTGGGGATCCAGCGCCGGTCGCTGGGGATGGAGGCCTCGGCGAGCACGCCCATCGCCGCCTCGAGGCCGTTGCACAGCGCGATGGCGTGCACGGTGCCGATGTGGTTCTTGACTGCGCGACGCTTGGGGATCACCACCTCGGCGTGGTTGGGCTCGATCACGGTGAACCGGGGCCGGATGGTCCAGAAGTACGGCGCCACCTGGGAGAACGCGAAGGAGAACAGCCGGTCTCCCACCAGCGGGCCCAGGAGCGGGATGGCGTGGGACTTCTCGTAGAGGTCGACGACTCTGCTCATGACCACGACCCTACTCGCGAGTAGCCTCGCAGAGACGGGCCTGTGGTCGGCCTCACGCCGTCGGCTGTCCCAGCCTCGCGATCAGCTTGCGCGCGTCGTGGGGCGCATACCCCTTCAGGTCGTTGTCGAAGTAGACGTAGGCGTCGCGACCCTGCGCCGTCCATCCGGACAGACGCTCCGCCCATTGGTCCAGCGCTGCGTCGGTGTAGCCACTGGCGTAGAGCTCGGTGTCACCGTGCAGCCGTGCGTAGACCAGGGGCCCCACCGCCTGCTCGAACCGCGGCCACTTCCCGGCCGAGTCGGCCACCACCAGGGCGACCCCGCCCTCGCTGAGCCGCGCGAGGGCCTCGTCCGAGGCGAAGCTCAGGTGCCGAGGCTCGAGGGCATGGTGCAGTGGCCGCTCGGTCACCTCCCCCGACCAGAGCCGGTCACCCGAGAGCCTGTCGTCATGGCGGTTGGCCAGCGCGGCGGCCTCCGTGGTGGTGCGCGGGAGCAGCTCGAAGAAGTCGCGCAGCACCTGCTCGTCGTAGGCGAACGTCGCCGGCAGCTGCCACAGGATCGGCCCCAGCGCGTGGTCCAGGGCCAGCACCCCGGACGCGAAGAAGTTCGCGAGCGGGGTCTCGACGTCCTTGAGCCGCTTCAGGTGCGTGATGAACCGACCACCCTTCACCGCGAACACGAAGTCCTCGGGGACCTCGGCGCGCCACCTCGCATAGCTGGAGGGTCGCTGCAAGGAGTAGAACGACCCGTTGATCTCGATCGAGGTGAGCTGCTGGGCGGCGTACTCCAGCTCGCGCCGCTGCGGCAGCCCCTTCGGGTAGAAGTCACCGCGCCACGGGGGATAGCGCCAGCCCGAGATGCCGACCCGGATGGTCATGGCTACTTGAGCACCCGCTTCACCTCGATGCTGCACCCGACCACGGTCTCGACGCTGCCGTCCCGCTGGGGTTCGTCGAACCAGAGGCCCTGGGTCGCGCCCAGCTTCTCCAGCACGCGCAGGGAGCGGGTGTTGCGGTGGTCTGGCGCCGCGAACAGCTCGCTGGTCGCGTCGTACGCCGGGACCACGATGTCGCGCAGGAACACCCACAGCAGCTTGGTGCCCAGACCGCGATCGACGAAGGCCGCCTCGCCGATCACGTAGTCGAACCCGATCGCGTCCGGTCGACCGCAGAGCAACGCGAACTCGGGGTGGTCGGCGATCCGGTAGTCCTGGCAGAAGCCGACCGAACGACCGTTGACCTCCCAGACCCAGTAGCGGACCGCGTCCTCTCCCCGGATGCCGGGCAGGTAGTGGGCCGCCACCTGCTCCGCCGAGCGGTGCTCGTCCCACCAGGCGGCGACGTGCGGCATGTTGATCCACCGGGTGAGGACTCCGAGGTCCCCCTCGGTCATCGGGCGCAACGCGAACCGGTGATCGTCGTCGACACAGAACCTCAGTGGGTCTCCGGACAGGTCCACGGCCAGGACCGGGCCACGGCCGTCCGCGCGTCCGTCGGCGGCCTCGGCCCACGACGTCCCCGCGGGCACCTCGGCCCGGGGCAGGTCGATGCGCACGTGGCACATTGTGCCTCGTGCCCCCTCCCCGTGCCCTTCCCTGCGCCTGCTCCTTGCGTGCCGCAGTCAGGCTGGCGCGCGCAGGAGCCGGCGCATGGTGCCGAACAGTCCCAGCACGGCGAAGAGGCCGAACATGGCCATGTCCGTGCCGTAGGTGCTCAGCACCTCCGGTCGGAAGATGTTGTCCATGACGAACGTCGTGCGGCTCACCGAACCGGTGGTGGCGAACATCGTGTAGGCGTCCGAGGCGTCGCTGGCGACGATCGCGAAGAAGGCGACCACGACGCCGACCATGATCAGCAGCACCAGCGGGACCAACCCCTTGCGCGGTGCACCACCAGCACCCAGCCCGTAGAGGTAGACCGCACCCGCAGCCATCGCGAAGCTGGTGATCGAGGCGATGAACCCCAACCGCCAGATCACGACGGTCAGCACGGCGCCGGCCACGACCGCGAGGAAGGCGAGGAGCATGCCCCGAGCGATACGTTCCTCACGATGTGGTGCAGCCGCCGGCAGTGCCGGCCCACTGGTCGGACGCGCCGACCAGGCGGACGAGTCGTGGCGCTGGTCACTCATGGTTCCCCCCGGATGTGGGCCGCCCGGACGGTCGACGCGCACACCGGAACCCTAGGGCCTCAGTCGTCCATATGTGCCGAAATGTCGCAACCGGGTCACAGGCCCTGGGGGAGCTGGGCGGCTAGCCGAGATCCTGGTCCTGCAGGTCGACGTCGAGCTCCTCCTTGACGACCCGGTAGGCGACGCCGGAGGAGTGACCCTTGCGCGCGAGCATGCCGACGAGGCGACGGACGGCCTTGTCGCGGTCGAGGCCCCCCGAGCGCTGGTCCTGAGCCCGTTGCAGGGTGCGGAGCTTGGCACGGACCAGGGCCCGGGCCACCTCGACCTCGTCGTCGGGGTCGATCTCGTCGAGCGCCTCCTGGGCGACCTCGTCCTCGATCCCCTTGCGCCGCAGCTCCTGGGCCAGCGCCCGCCTGGCCAGCCCCCGGCCGGACCGGCGCTGCTCCACCCACTCGCGGGCGAACGCTGCGTCGTCGACCAGACCGACCTCCTCGAACCGGTCGAGGAGCCGACTGGCGACGTCGGGCGGGACGTTGCGACTGGCCAGCTTGTCGGAGAGCTCCGAGCGGGTGCGAGCCCGGCCGGTCAGCTGGTCGAGCAGGATCTTGCGGGCCACCGACTCCGGGTCGGCGTGGGGTCCGAGGTCGCGGTCATCGGCTGGCTCGGCGACCTTGGGTGCGGGCCAGCGGTTACGCGGCCTGGTCACGGCCACACCCCGTGTCGCGTCACGAGTCAGAAGTCGATGCCGTCGGGGTCAATCCCCGGGGCATCCGCAGCGAAGCCACCCGTCTCCGCCGGGGCGTCGACGGCCGGGCCGATGCCGAGCTTCTCCAGGATCCGCTTCTCCAGCTCGTTGGCCAGGTCGGGGTTGTCACGCAGGAAGGTGCGGGCGTTCTCCTTGCCCTGGCCGAGCTGGTCGCCCTCGTAGGTGTACCAGGCGCCGGCCTTGCGGACCAGGCCAGCCTCGACGCCGACGTCGATCAGGCCACCCTCGCGGCTGATGCCCAAGCCGTACATGATGTCGAACTCGGCTTGCTTGAACGGCGGAGCGACCTTGTTCTTGACCACCTTGACGCGGGTGCGGTTGCCGACCATCTCGGTGCCGTCCTTGAGCGTCTCGATGCGGCGGACGTCGAGGCGGACCGAGGAGTAGAACTTCAGCGCCTTGCCACCGGTGGTCGTCTCTGGCGAGCCGAACATCACGCCGATCTTCTCGCGGAGCTGGTTGATGAAGATCGCAGTCGTCTTGGAGTTGCTGAGCGCGCCGGTCATCTTGCGCAGCGCCTGGCTCATCAGCCGGGCCTGGAGACCGACGTGACTGTCGCCCATCTCGCCCTCGATCTCGGCGCGCGGCACCAGGGCGGCCACCGAGTCGATCACGATCAGGTCGAGGGCGCCGGACCGGATCAGCATGTCCGCGATCTCCAGGGCCTGCTCACCGGAGTCGGGCTGGGAGACGAGCAGGGCGTCGGTGTCCACACCGAGCCGCTGGGCGTAGTCGGGGTCGAGCGCGTGCTCGGCGTCGATGAACGCCACGATCCCGCCGGCCGCCTGGGCGTTGGCCACGGCGTGCAGCGCGACGGTGGTCTTGCCGGAGGACTCCGGACCGTAGATCTCCACGACGCGGCCACGCGGCAGGCCGCCGAGGCCCAACGCGATGTCGAGGGAGATGGCTCCGGTCGGGATCACCTCGAGCGGCACCCGCACCTCGTCACCGAGGCGCATCACCGAGCCCTTGCCGAACTGCTTGTCGATGTTGGCGAGCGCTACGTCCAGCGCCTTGTCCCGGCTGTTCTCGGCAGATGCCATGGTGTTCGTCCCTCACGTCTCATGCGCCCGCGGCGCCGGTCTGACCCCGTCTTCTGGTTCAACGCGGTGTCCTGCCAGAGGTTAGGAGCCAGCACCGACAACCTGCACGGTTGCGTCCCCCGCCTGTGGAGAACCCGGTGTCGACCCCTGCCTGTGGGGATGACGGTAGTACGAACAGGTGTTCGATCCCAAGCCAGACACGCCGGAGGCGGTCAGCGGTCATGGGCGGGCAGGCCGAGCTCGGCCCAGACCGCGCGCCACACCCGCTTCGGGGGCTCGCCGGCTGCCAGCGACTCCACCACGGTGCGCTCGCCGAGGTCCCCGAGCACGTGCTGCTCGGCCCACCAGCGGGCGTAGCCCGGACCGAGCGCCTGCTCCATCCGCACCCAGAACTCGGTGTGCCTCACCGGGTCCTCACTCCCCGCCCTCCCGGGGGGCGTCATCCGGGGAAGGCGCCGGGGAAGGCGCCGGGGTGATGCTGACATCCCAGAGGTGGTGCACCACGTCGTGGAGGTGGTAGCGGCCGAGGCTCTCGAGGGTGAACTCCGAGCCGTTGCTCCGCCGGCCGGTGCGCTGCCACTGGTCTGCACCCACCGATGCGTAGGCGGCCGCCGCCACGGCTGCGTTCTCGACCAGCGCGGTAGCGACCGAGCCGGGGTCCTGCAGGCCGTAGTCCTCCTCGTCGGCGGTCACGTCCTGGTCCCAGTTCTCGAACTCGGGGTCGTCCTGCTCGAGCATCAGCCGGACCCGCTCGGCGAACAGCGCGTGGACGTCTCGGACATGGCAGGCGTACTCCAGCCGGGACCACACGTGCGGGGCAGGGCGTACGGCGTAGTCGGCGTCAGCCAGCACGTCGTACCAGCCGCGGGTGTTCTCGTGGAGCAGGTCGGGCAGCTGCTCGGGGGCAACCTCTCCGGGGTCGAAGCCGCACGACTCGCAGGGGCGGTCGACCACCCAGGTCCAGTCCTTGGTGTCCGGCTCGATGCTCACGCAAAGATTGTGCCCACCGCGTCCACCAGCATGCGAGCGGGGGGCCTGATCGAGGTAGACCCTAGGGAGCCGTCCCGCCAACCGGCGTTCACCAGGACCGGCGTGCACCGCGAAGGGAACGAGATCTTGAGCGTGGGCTCCGTCGTCATCCTGGTCGTCGCCCTCGGCCTGTTGGTGACGGCTGTGCTGCTCGTCCGCTCGGCGAGCGCACTGCCGTGGCCGGCGATCGTGGTGGCGGCCCTCACCTCCGGGGTCTGCTTCACCATCGGTGGGGAGGCGTCGACGGATGGCTCGGGCCCGAACCTGGCCACCGTGATGGGCTCCCTCACCGGACTGCTCAGCGTCATCGCAGCGATCATCGCCCTGGCGCCCAGGCGCACCCACGACTCCCCGGCTCCGCGCACGCCGATCCTGCTCTCCGCGGGCGGCATCGCTCTCGCTGCGGTGGGGTTGCTGCTCACCCTGCTGATGGGGTGACGCGGCCCGCTCGCGAGCGGCGGACCAACCGGCTGAGGGGGCCGGCCAGCAACGTGACCAGCAGGACGAGAGCCGCGAACACCAGCCAGCCGAGGAGATAGTTGCGGTCCAGCACGGTGGGGTTGTCCGGCCTCGCGCCGAACCTGCCCAGCACCGGGACCGCGGTCACTGTCACGGTCGCCAGCACGACCAGCGCGACCGTCGCGCGCTTCCGGACGTGCAGCGGAAGCACCCGGGTGGCGAGCACGGTCAGGCCGATCGTCAGCGGGGCGATGATCGCGTCGTGCACGATCACACCGCCGCCGAGCCAGAGGACCGCGTTGACGATGTCGGGGAGGTCGAGCTGGAGGAACCGCAGCGCCCCGAAGGCGCCCATGGCCACCCCGGCCACGCCGATCAGCAGCCGGGTCCTCATGCGACCACCTCGATCCGGGTGACCCACTTGGTCTGGAACACACCCGGCCGGTTGGGCGCGATCAGCCGGCAGGGGAAGCCGTGGTCGATGGTGAGATCCTCCCCATTGAGCTGCAGCGCGAGCAGGGTGAGCGGGTCGCGGGCGAACGAGGCAGGGATCTGTGTCACCCCGAACGCACCCTTCTGCTGGAGCGACTCGACCCGCAGGGCGACGTCGTCGGGTGCGTCGACGAGGTCCAGCAGCTCGGCGAACCGGACGCCGGTCCAGGTCCCGGAGGCGCTCCACCCCTCGACACAGGCGATCGGCAGCTCATGGGAACGCTGGGTCATCGCCTCGAGGTCGTCCCTGCTCAACGTGGCCTCGCGGTCGCCGTTGACGAGGGTGAGCCGGAAGTCCGGGCCGACGGCTGTGCTCAGCACCCCTGCTGCACTGGCCGTCCTGTTGACGGGCACGCCCTGGGGGCCTTCGCCCGTGCGCACCGCGAAGACCGAGATCTTGCGCAGGAGCGGCACGGTGTTGCCCGCGGCAGCGATCACCGCCACCCCCGACGCGAGCAGTGCCGTGCGCAGGATCGTCCGGCGGCTCGGTCCGTGGCTCACGCTCGCCTGCACCGGGGTCGAGATCTCGGTCCCGTCGGGCTCGACGCGCGGCTCCAGCCCCGCGCCGGGAGCAGGATCGGGCTCGGGATCGGGATCGGGGTCGGGCTCGGGTTCGGGCAGCGGCCCGGCGTACGCGCTCCGGATGATCGGCAGCTTGACCGCGATGTGCACCACGAGGGCGCCGATCGCGATCCAGGCGACGGCGTAGTGGGTCGACCGGAAGGAGAACGACCAGGGGTACCAGCCGGACGCGTTGGCCAGTCCGGTGAAGAGCTGGAAGATCGAGGCCGCCACCAGGACGGCGATCGACGCCTTCTCGGCGAGGTCGAGCATCAGCGCCCTGGGCCGGCCGAACGGGATCTCGCGGAAGAGCTTGGGATAGACGCTCCAGAGCTTGACGAGGAGCAGCGGGATCGCGGCCGTCCCCGAGAGCACGTGCAGGCCCTGGGTGACCCGGTAGCCCCAGATGGGCCGGACCGGCGGGAAGAACGGCGCGTCGTTCAGGTAGTACCAGTGGCTGATCAACCCGGTCAGGAAGCACAGGCCGAACGCGACACCGAGCCAGGTGCCGACCCGTGCGGTCAGTCGTTCGTCGCGCAGCTCCGAGGTGAACGACGACTCGGTGGGGATCGGCGGGCGCTTCATCGCGTCAGCACGGCGAACCAGCGGCCGTGCCGCTCCAGGACGTGCAGGACGTCGAGGCCGGCCTCCGCCGCGATCGGTCCGATCGCCTCCGGGCCGACCTCGGCCCACGGGAAGGCCTCCGACCGTCGTGCGTGGGTGACCAGGCGCGCGGAGTGCACCCGCAGGCCGGTGCCAGGTCTGGCGAGGTCGCACACCACCCGACCAGTGTGCTCCAACAGCTCGGCGGACCGACGCAGCAGCGACAAGGGGTCACCGCCGATGCCGATGTTGCCGTCAGCGAGCAGCACCGTGTCCCAGCCACCCTCCCCGGGCATCGGGTCGAAGACGCTGCGCCGCAGGGCCGGGACACCACGGCGTCGGGACTGGTCCACGGCCTCACGGATGATGTCCACGCCGAGCACGGGGTGACCGTGCAGGGCCAGGTGGGCGCTCATCCGGCCCGGGCCGCAGCCGACGTCCAGGGTTGCCCCCCGGCAGTGGTCCAGGAGCAGTCGGTCGGTGCTGCTCGCCGGACGGAGCCATTCGTGCACCGGGATGACCTGGTCGGCGGACGAGATGCCCCGGACCGAGCAGGGGACTCCGCGGAGTGCCTCGCTGAAGATCTCGCCGAAGGAGCCGTGCCGGCGTGCGGGCGCATACTCATCGGTCCACCCCGCAACAGAATCCGCAACAGTCTCCGGGACACTCATCGGGACACTCATCGGGACACTCATCGGGACACTCATCGGGACACTCATCGCCAGCTCCGGGCGAACCGGGATCCGGGCGCTGCTGCCGCCACCGACTCGGCATCCTCGACCTCGTCCACGTCGCGCAGCACGGCGAAGTCCGTCACGCGCGCCCCGGCACGCACCAGCGCCTGACGGGTCAGCGCGCCCGTGTGCGGGGTGGACATGGGCACCTGCGCCAGGTGGGCGAGCAGGTGTGGTCCGCCCACCCCGAGCAGCCACCAGCCACCGTCGTACGCCGGGCCCAGCACTGCCGAGTCCGGTCCCGTGAGAAGTGCGCCCGCTTCGAGGAGCGCATCGACCGACAGGTGCGGGGTGTCCATCCCGACCTGCACGACGGGTGCTCCGGCGAAGGCGGCGGCGTCGGTGTGCGCGTGCACCAGGCGCTCGGCGAGTCCGTCGCCGCGCTGAGGATGGAAGGTCCAGTCAGCGGTGGCGTCGAGGAGCTCGTCGGCCAGCCTGCCGCGCGCGAGGACGCCGTCGAGCGAGAGATGACACCTCGAGGCGCCGTACGCCGCCGTGCAGGCCGCCACCGTGTCGAGCAGCGCCGCAGCCGCGAGATCGGCGGCCCGCTCCAGGCCGACTTCGCGACCGAGGCGGGTCTTGACCCGGCCGACGACCGGTGCCTTGGCGACGACCAGGGCCACGACCGGCCTCACGAGAGCACCCTGGCGAAGTCGCGAGCCGTCCGGAGGGTGCCCATCACCGATCCCGAGACCTTGGACCGGGTCCCGGCCGCTCGGGGGTGATAGCTGATGTCGAGCTCGGAGAAGCGCCACCCGGCTGCGGTGGCACGCTGCAGGAGCTCGACCGGGTAGCCGAACCGTCGGTCCTGCACGCCGAGGTCCAGCAGGGCCTGGCGGCGGCCGACGCGCATCGGCGCGATGTCGTGCAGCGGCATGCCGATGCGCCGACGCAGCCACCACAGCACCAGGGCGTTGCCCCCGCGCGCATGCCAGGGCCACACTCCGCGGGCACGGGGACGGCGACGGCCCACGGCGAGGTCCGCCCGACCGGCGGTGACCTCGACCAGCAGCGGCACCAGCTCCTCGGGGTCCATCGAGCAGTCGCCGTCGATGACCGCGACGAACTCCGCCGTCGCCGCCTCGAGGCCGGCGTGGACCGCAGCGCCATAGCCGGGCCGAGCCTCGGAGACCACGGTGGCGCCGAGCCGGCGGGCGACGGCGGCCGTCTCGTCGCGCGAGCCGTTGTCGACCACGATCGGGTGGAATCCCTCGGGCATCCGACCGAGCAGGTCCGGCAGGGCCGGCGCCTCGTCCCGGCAGGGGATCACCACGTCACAGCGGATGGGGGCGCCCGCAGCCGTTCCGCCGGACGACCGGTGGACACGCTGCGGTGTCGCGTCGCTTGGGAAACTGATGACGACTCCTACTCTTGGGGCACATGACCTACACCGGACGGCCGCGGCCAGCACCCCTTGTCGGTGTATTCGTCGCCGTCGGCCTTGCCGGATTGGCCATGGCCGTTCCCGCCTTGACGGGCTGGGACGTGCACGTCCGCTCGTTCCCGCCGCTGCACGCCGAGTGGGACCCGCGCATCGGGCCCGGGACGCTGCCAGCATTGCTCATCGCGGCGCTCGGAGCCTGGTTTTCGGTCAGGCTGGCCGAGCGGCTGGGTTGGGGCGGCCTGCTGGTCGCGGCATACGCCGGCGGGGTGGCCTGGATGTTCAGCCTCGCCCTGGTCGACGGCGAGAAGGGGATCGGGACGATCCTCGACACGGAGTACGAGTACCTGCCCACCGCCAGGGCGACCGACGACTTCCCGGCTGCGCTGCGGGAGTGGGTCTCGCGGATCCCGTATGACGGGCTGCCCGACGACATCGTGGGCGCCAACTGGCCGGTGCACGTCGCCGGGCACCCACCCGGAGCGCTGCACGTCTTCGTGCTCCTCGACCGGGTCGGGCTCGGCGGGGGGCTCCCGGCGGGGATCGTGGTGACGCTGGTCGCCGCCTCCACCGCGTTGGCCGTGATGATCGCGTTGAGGTTGCTGGGCGCGGAGCTGGTGGCTCGTCGGGCAGCGCCGTTCCTGGTGCTGGGACCGGCAGCGATCTGGCAGGCGGTCAGCGGCGACGCGTTGTTCGCGGCGGTCGCAGCCTGGGGGATCGCCGCGCTCGCTGCCGCGGCGGTGAGGCGCAGCACGCTGTGGGCGCTCGTGGCGGGGTTGCTGCTCGGCTTCGCGGTGATGCTCTCCTACGGCCTGCCCCTGCTCGGGCTGCTGGCCCTCGCAGTCCTGGTCGTGGCTCGCAGCTGGCGTCCACTCCCCTGGGCAGTCCTGGCCGCCCTGGCCGTCGTTCTCGCCTACGCCGCGTTCGGTTTCGCCTGGTGGGAGGCGCTGCCCGTCCTCCGGGAACGCTACTGGGACGGGGTGGCCAGCGTCCGGCCCGCGTCGTACTGGATGTGGGCCAACCTCGCGGCGCTCGTGTTCAGTGCCGGCCCCCTCCTGGGGGCCGGGTTGACGACCCTGGGACGGCGTGCCGGCGACCTCGAGATCGGACCCGATGCGGTGCGTACGGCCAAGTGGCTGGTCGGCGCCACGGTCGCGATGGTGGTGGCCGCAGACCTGTCCCAGATGAGCAAGGCGGAGGTCGAGCGGATCTGGCTGCCGTTCGTGCCGTGGCTGCTCGTCTCGTGCGCCCTGCTCCCCGAGCGGTGGCGACGGATCGGGCTCGCCCTCCAGGTGGTGACGGCGATCGTCGTGCAGCACCTGCTGTTCACGGGCTGGTGACGCTCACCGCGCCGAGGGACGCAGCGGCGCAGTGGCGAATTCCGAGATCCCGCGATCGGGCGGGATCGAGGCGCTGAAGCCGAGCTCGGCGGCGGCGAGCTCCGGCGAGGCGACGACGTGGCGCACGTCGCCCGCGCGGTAGTCCCCCGTCACCTCGGGCGGGGGCCCCCCGGACGCCTCCGCGAGCACCTCGGCCACGCGTCGGATCGGGATGGGGCTGCCGGAGCAGACGTTGTAGGTCGTCCAGGACTCGGCGGGTCGATCGGCCACGAGGTCGATCGCGAGCAGGTTGGCCCGGGCCACGTCGTGGACGTGCACGAAGTCGCGCATCTGGCCGCCGTCCTCGAAGACGCGGGGCGCGCGTCCCGCCTCCAACGAGGAGCGGAAGATCGCGGCGACGCCGGAGTAGGGCGTGTCCCGGGGCATGCCCGGGCCGTAGACGTTGTGGTATCTCAACCCGATCGCCCGCGCTCCCGCCTGCCGGGCCCACGCGAGCGTGTAGTGCTCCTGCGCCACCTTGCTGGCCGCGTAGCTGCTCCGCGGGTCCAGCCGGGCGTCCTCGGGCACGAGCTCCCACGAGAGCGCGCGTCCGCAGTGGGAGCAGTGGTTCTCGAAGTCGCCGCCGTCCAGGGCAGCCCGGCTGCGCGGTGCCGGCAGCTGCTCGCCGTGCTCCTCGCAGGCATAGCGGCCCTCGCCGTAGACGACCATCGAGCTGGCCAGCACGAGAGCGTCCGCACCACGGTCGTGCATCGCGGCGAGCAGCGCGGCGGTGCCCAGGTCGTTGTGACCGGCGTACGACGGCAGGTCGGCGACCGTGACGCCCGCACCCACCATCGCGGCCTGGTGACAGACGACATCGACGCCGTCGAGCAGGCTGGACCACGCGGCTGCCTCCCGTACGTCGAGCACGTGCAGGTCCTCGTCGGCGTGGCGACGGGGGCCGTGCGCCTCCGGGATGAGCGCGTCGACACGAACCACCTCGTCGCCCCGCTCGGCCAGCTGTTCGGCGATCTGCGCGCCGATGAAGCCCCCGGCGCCGGTGAGCAGGACCCTCACGAGCCGGGACCGGGCAGCTCGAAGGGCAGCGTCACGTCGTCGAGCCAGTCGGCACACCCGCAGGGCCGCCGGGCTCCACCATCGGACCGCGGGAGACCCGCCACCACGGTGCCGAGCAGCTCCTTGAGCCGGCCGATGTGCTGCTCGAAGAGCGCGAACACCTGGGCCTGGTCCACCGACTCCTCCGCGCTGACCCCTGCGTCCAGGTCGGTGACCAGGGCGATCGTGGCGTAGCAGACGCCCAGCTCGCGGGCGAGCACTGCCTCGGGATGGCCGGTCATGTTCACGACCGTCCAGCCGGCCTTCGCATAGCTCTGCGACTCGGCCCTGGTGGAGAAGCGCGGCCCCTCGATCACCACCATCGTGCCCTCGGCGAGCGCGTCGTCGCCGGCGGCCCTCACGAGCGCTGAGCGCAGGTCGGGGCAGTAGGGATCGGCGAAGGGTGCGTGGGCCGCGCCGGAGTCGATGAAGGTCTGCACCCGCCGGGTGGTGCGGTCGACCAGCTGGTCGGGGACGACGAGGGTGCCCGGCTGGGTCGAGGGCTGCAGTCCTCCGACGGCGCAGGGCGCCAGCACCTGCTCCACGCCCAGGCTCCGCAGCGCCCACAGGTTCGCCCGGTAGTTGATCCGGTGCGGCGGCAGCTCGTGTCCGGGGCCGTGGCGGGGCAGGAACGCCACCGGCCTTCCGTCGACCTCGCCGACGGCGATCGGCGCCGACGGGTCGCCGTACGGTGTGGGGACCGGGACCGACGTGGGGTTCTCGAGGAACTCATAGAAGCCGCTGCCACCGATCACGGCCACGCGTGGGTGCTGGTCTGTCATGGGTGGCAGTCTGCCAGCGGGTCTGCTCAGGCCCGGTCCGTGCCCCAGGCACAGCGCTTCAGGCCCTCACCTCAGCAGCAACCGGTCGAGTCGCCTGCCGACGATGACCAGCCCGGCCAGGCCCATCGCGAGCAGGTAGACCACGGAGAACGCGGAGCCCCACGTCAGCGCACCGGTGGTGAGCTCGCGGACCAGGACCACTCCTCGGTAGAGCGGGGTGAGCTCCACCACCCACTGCAGCCAGGTCGGGAACGCGGTGATCGGGAAGAACGTCGCGGAGAACAGGAACAGCGGCAGGGTGCCGAGCGTGACGTAGTCGAAGTCCTGCCAGGAGCGCATGTAGGTCGTCAGCGCCATGCAGGCACCGCCGAACGCGAACCCGATCAGCAACGCGGCCGGCGCCGCCAGCACCGCCCACCACGAGCCGACCAGGTCCATGGCGACCATCACGAGCAGGAAGGCCAGCGAGTAGATGCCGCCCCGCAGCAACGACCAGGTGAGCTCACCCCGAGCCACGTCGGTGGTGGTCAGCGGCGTGGCCAGCATCTGGTCGAACAGCTTGTTGTACTTCAGCTTGAAGAAGAAGTTGAAGGTCGAGTCGAGCACGGATCCGTTCATGGCCGAGGCCGCCAGCATCCCGGGCGCCACGAACTCGGTGTAGGGAATCGTCCGGCCGTTGAACTCGAACCCGCCGATCAGCGCGCCGACGCCGATGCCGATGGAGAACAGGTAGAGGACCGGCTCGAGGAATCCGCTGACGAAGATCCACCACGCGCTGCGGTAGGCGATGTAGTTGCGCTGCAGGAGCAGCGCGGTGGACTGTCGGACGCTGAGCTGTGCGCCGATCTGCTGTCCGATGGCCCGGTTGAGGACGCTCACTGGTGCACCAGCCGCTTCGTCAGCAGCCGCACCGTCAGCCACCAGAAGATGGCTGCGAGCGTCGCGAGACAGACCACGTGCACCACAGAGGTGGATCCGTCCACCTGGCCCAGGACGAGCATCCGGGTGAGGTCGACGCCGTGCCACAGGGGCGTCACGCGGGCCAGCCACTCCATCGCCGGGCCGAGGTTCGAGATGGGGAAGAACGCACCCGAGAACAGGAACATCGGGATCATCCCGAGCCGGAACACCAGGGCGTAGCCTGCCTCGCTCTTCAGCGCCGCGGACAACGCGAAGATCGGGGTCGCGAAGGCCAGCCCGATCAGCAGCTGGACGAAGAAGGCGACGAGCACGCCGGACCAGGAGCTGAACACCCCGAACGGCGCCATCACGGCGAGGAAGACGGCGCTCACCGTGGCGACCCGGAACATCACGAAGCCGAGCTGGGCGAAGACGATGTCACCGACCGTGAGCGGGGTGGCGATCATCGAGAAGTAGATGCGCTGCCACTTGATCATCCCCATGACCGGGTAGGTCATCTCGCCGAACACGGTCGTCATCGACTGCGCCGCAAGCATCCCCGGAGCGACGAAGGCGAGATAGCTGGTGGCGCCTTCCAGCTTGGCCGGGTCGCCCTCGATGAAACCGCCGAGCAGCACCCCCATCGCGAGGATGTAGAGCAGCGGGACCACGAAGGAGCTGATCACGCTGCCCTTCCAGGTGCGGCGGTAGACCGTGGCCCAGTAGTCGACCAGCCGACCCGCGCCGTTGAACGGGCCGGTGCGGGCCGGGACGGGAACCGTCCGGGTGGTCGAGCTCGGCCGGGACCCCATCAGTCGACCAGCGTCCGGCCGGTGAGCCGCAGGAAGACGTCCTCCAACGAGGAGCGGCGGACGAGGGACATCACGGGATCGAGCCCACGCTCGTGCACCTGGGCGATGGCCTCCTCGCCGTCCTGGGTGTAGAGCAGGATCCGGTCGGGCAGCACCTCGACCCGCTCCGCGAGGTCCTCGATCCTCGGGGCGACCGACTCGTGCTCCCCGATGCGGAACCGCAGCTCGGCGACCTCACGCGTGGAGTGGGCACGGATCAGCTCGAGCGGCGAGCCCTCGGCCACGATCAGGCCCTTGTCCATCACGACGAGGCGGTCGCACAGCTGCTCGGCCTCGTCCATGTAGTGGGTGGTGATGACGAGGGTCACCCCCTGCTGCTTGAGCCGGAACAGCCGGTCCCACACGACATGGCGCGCCTGCGGGTCGAGCCCGGTGGTCGGCTCGTCGAGCAGCAGCACCTCGGGACGGTTGATCAGCGAGCGCGCGATCGTGAGTCGTCGCTTCATGCCACCGGAGAGGTCCTCCACCTTCGACTTCGCCTTCTCGGTGAGCTGCACGAACTCGAGGAGCTCCTCGACGCGCTGCCTGACCTCGGCCCGAGGGAGACCGAAGTAGCGGCCGTAGATGTAGAGGTTGTCGCGCACGTTGAGCTCGGTGTCGAGGGTGTCCTCCTGGGGGCAGACCCCGATCCGCCCGCGGATGCCCGGACCGTTGGTGGCCGGGTCCATGCCCAGGATGCGCAGCTCCCCCGAGGTGACCGGTGAGACCGCTGCGATCATCCGCATCGTGCTCGACTTGCCGGCCCCGTTGGGCCCGAGGAAGCCGAAGGACTCGCCGCGGCGTACGTCCACGTCGATGCCGGACACGGCCTCGACATCACCGAAGGACTTGCGCAGGCCACGGGCCCGGATCATCGACTCGTCGGCGGTGGTGGTCACGAGCAACGACCCTAGTCGTGGCCCCGGACAGCAGCACCTTCATTTCGCTGCGCCCCGCCACCTGCGGCGAGCAGCTCGGTCACACCCTCGAGCACCCGTCGAGCGGCTGCGTAGTCCCGCTCCCCGAACTCCTCGGCCAACAGCTCCTCGAGCGACTCCAGGTAGCGCCGGCCCCCGCTGGTCACCTCCAGGCCGAACTCGGTGTAGGACACGAGCTTCGCCCGGCGATCGTCCGGGTCCACCGTCATCTCGAGGACGCCGAAGTCGACGAGCTCGCGCACGACCTCCCCCATGGACTGCTTGGTGATGCCGGCCCGCGCCGCCATGTCGGACATCCGGCCACCCTCGCCGAACAAGGTCCCGAAGACCGCGTTGTGGGCCAGCCGGATGAACGGATAGCCCCGTCCCCGCGCCTCTCGCACCATGTCCGCGGCGAGTGCGTGAGACGTCTTGTCGACCACGGAGATGAACGGTCGGCGGTCCAGCCTGAGCTCTGGGGTTGACATCGGTAAGGTCACCTTCCTATCTTAGTAAGGTGACCTTACCTTAACAGGAGACCCACCATGCACGAAGTCCCACTGCTCCAGCAGGTCTCGCACCTGTTCCCGGGGCGTCGCGGTCCCCGGACCACCCACGTGGGGCTCGAGCAGGAGTTCCTCACCCGAGCCGTCGAGGACGGTTCGGCGGTGCGGATCGACCGGGTCAGCAGGGCCGTCGCCGGGACGGCGTACGCACCCTGGCTGAGCTTCGAGCCCGGCGGCCAGGTCGAGCTCAGCCTGCCCGCCTCCCCCACCGTGGCGGCACTCGACCGCAGGTGGCGGGCGACAGACCTGGCAGTGCGGGCCGACTGCCTCGCCGCCGGCGTGTGCCTCGACGCGTCGCCGGTCGACCTCGGACGAGGCGTCGGGCAGGTGCCGCTGCAGCTGAGCAGCGAGCGCTACCGGTGGATGCAGCGCCACTTCGACGGCATCGGCCCAGCCGGCAGGAGGATGATGCGCCTCACCGCGTCCACCCAGATCTGTCTGGACTGGTGGCCCGGGTCGGCAGGTCTGGAGCAGTGGCGGCTCGCACTCGTGTCCGGTCCGTTCCTGGCGGCGACGTTCAACGGTGCCGCCGGGCCACGGTCCAGGTTGGCGACCTGGCTCGCCGTCGACCCCGCGCGGACGGGGTTCGACGGGCGGCTCCTGGCCCGAAGTGATCCGGTCCTCGCGTACGCCGCGTTCGCGGCCGGCGCCACCCCCTTCCTCCCGACGACGGCAGAGCACCTGACGACCCTGTTTCCACCCGTGCGGCCGCGGGGGCGCTACCTCGAGGTGCGACACCTCGACGCCCTGCCTGCCGCGATGGTCGGACCGGTGGCTGCCGTGCTCGCGGCGCTGCTCTACGACGACGAGATCCGCCGGCGGGCACTCCTGCTGCTGGAGCCTCTGACCGCCTCGCTCGAGGACCAGTGGCACGACGCGGCCCACCGACCAGAACGCCTCGCCGACCATGCTGCGCAGCTGCTCCGCCTCGCGGAGACAGCGATCTCGCACGCATCCGGCGACCAGCTGCCCAAGGACGTCACCGCCGCGCTGCGGCAGCACCGTGACGACCGATCCCTGGTCGGCGCGGCATGAGTGCCCTGTTCGTCGTCGATCCGCTCTCCTCGGTCGACCCGGAGATCGACAGCAACGTCGGCCTGATGGCGGCTGTCGACGACCTGGAGGCTGCCGTGTGGGTCTGCGAGCCGCAGGACCTCGCCCTGGTCGACGGACGGCTCTGGGCAGCCTGCCGCCGCATCACCCTGCACGAACGCAGTCGTCGCGGTGACCATCGATGGTCGGTGCTGAGCCCGTGGTTCGACGAGGTCGAGCGACGCGTGCTCGACGTCGCGGACGAGATCGCGGTCGTGCTGCTGCGGCTGGACCCCCCGGTCGACCCGAGGTACCTGCGGACGACCTACCTCCTCGACGTCGCTGCCGACGCCGGTGTGCGGGTCGTCAACCGGCCACAGGGCGTGCGTGCCGTGCAGGAGAAGCTCTTCGCCCTGCGCCATCCCGACCTCTGCCCACCCACGCTAGTGAGCGCCGATCCCGGCGACGTGCTCGCATTCGTCGAGGCCCATGGCGCCACGGTCGTCAAGCCTGTCGACGGGTTTGCCGGGATCGACGTGTGGCTGCTGCGCCGTTCGGACCCGAACCTCACCTCGCTCGTCGAGTCCGCCACCCGAGGAGCGCGGCACGTCGTGGCGCAGCAGTTCCTGCCCGCGGTCGCCGCAGGGAACAAGCGGTTGTTCGTGCTCGACGGCGAGATCGTCGGCGCCGTCGACCGGGTCCCGGTGTCGCGCGACTTCCGGATCGGGCCACCGGCTGCGGCGGTCGAGGTCAGCGCGCGCGACCGCACGATCGTGAACCGGCTCGCCCCTGACCTCGACCGGCACGGGATCGCCCTCGCCGGGCTGGACGTAATCGACGGTCTGCTGATCGAGATCAACGTGACCTGCCCGGGAGGCATGCACAAGACCGATGCGCTGCTCGGTACCGACCTGTCCGGCGCGATCATGCGCCGCCTGCTCCACCCCCTCAACGAAAGGGTCCTCACATGAACACGCTCCAGATCGTCTGCGTCGCGCTGCTCGGGTTGTTGCTCTTCGTGCTCGGCGCCAACGTCACCCGCCACCGTGCGATGCGGGGCGACACCGGCAACCAGATGCCCTCCGACCCGGCGGACAGGATGTTCATCGCCCAGCGGGCACACGGCAACGCAGCCGAGTACATCCCCACGCTCTGCGTCCTGCTGCTTGTCTGCGGCACCCTCTCGGACGGCTGGTGGGTGGACGTGCTCGCGGTGTCCTCGGTGGTGGCGCGCTACCTGCACGCGACCGGCATGCTGACGGCCAGGACACTGGCTGCCCACGGACCCGTCCGGGACATCGGTGCGCTGGGGACCTACGTCACCGGCATCGCGCTGGCGGTCACGGCGGTGGTCGTCGCAGCGTGACGACCACCGCGGTGACCCCTCAGGGACGTGCCTCGTACACCTGGTTGAACGGCGTCTCGGCGGCCCTGCGGAAGCGGGTGAAGCCGGCGTCGGTGACGACCCGCCGGATGGCGGCCTCGCCTGCCTGGGCGCCGAGCGCGTACCCGCCGGGCTGCGACATCGCGTTCGGCACGCACAGGAAGGTGGAGAAGCTGTAGTACAGGCGTCCGACCGGGTTCAGGTTGGACTCCACCGTGTCCCCGGCAGCCGGCTCGACGATCATCCAGGTGCCGTCGGGCGCCAGACTGCTGCGGATCCGTCTGGCCGCACCCAGCGGATCGCCCATGTCGTGCAGGCAGTCGAAGGTGGTCACCAGGTCGAGGTCACGCGCCTCCAACGACTGCGCGCCGGCCACGTCGAACGCGACCCTGTCACCGAGACCCTTCGCCTCGGCCCGCTCGCGGGCGGAGACGATCGACCCCTCGTGGTAGTCCGAACCCACGAACCGGCTGTTCGGGAAGGCATCCGCCATCAGGATCGTCGATGCCCCGTGACCACAGCCGAGGTCGGCGACGGTGCCACCACGCTCGAGTCGCTCCTCCACCCCGTCGAGCGCCGGGATCCACTCGGCGACCAGGTGCATCAGGTAGCCGGGGCGGAAGAACCGCTCGCAGCCGGTGAAGACGTCCGCGTCGTGCTGGTGCCAGCCGAAGCCGGCTCCGGTCCGGAACGACTCCTCGATGCTCCGCTGCGCCTTGAGGGTGCCCAGGGCGAGCTCGTAGGCGCCAGGCAGGAAGACCGGCCCGTCGGGGTCGGTCAGGGCGAACGCCTGCTCGGGCGTCAGGGAGTACGTCGACGTGGCGCCGTCGTACTGCACGTAGCCGCCTGCGGCCTGACCGCGCAGCCACTCCTCCACGCACCGCTCGTCGGTGCCGGTCGCCTGGGCCAGACCCGCCGCGTCCGTGGGTGCCTGTGCCAGTGCCCGGTAGAGGCCCAGCCGTTCGCCCAGCAGGACGTTGCCCGCGGACACGGTGGCACCGAGGTCACCGACGACCTTGCCGACGAACTGCATCAGGACGTCCATGTCGATGGGCGGTGGCTCCTGGAGTGGTGCTGCCACGTCGGTGGCGCCCTGGCGGGTGATCTCTTCGGTAGTCATCTGGGTCTCCCTCTACGGAGCATCCGGGTGGATGCTGGGAGCAGGAACTCTGCTCAGCGGTGGTTGCAGCCCCGTTGCAGCGTCACGCGACGCACTGCAACCCGGCTGCAAGCTCCAGGCGCAGGGTGGGTGTCACCGGGCACAGCCGAGAGGGGCCAGTCATGCGGGCACGGGAGCCGGACCAGGCAGGGTACGTCGACCGGGACGGAGTGCGCGTCGCCTACGAGTCCTTCGGTGACGGGGACACCGCGATCGTGTTCCCACCGGCGGACGTGATCGTGCACGGCCGGTTCTGGAAGGCGCAGGTGCCCTACCTCGCCCGGCACTTCCGGGTGGTGACGATCGACCCGCGCGGCAACGGGCGATCCGACCGGCCTGTCGACCCGGCGGCCTACGCCGAGGTCGATCTGGTCGAGGACACGATCGCGGTGTTGGACCACCTCGCGGTGGAGCGGGCCACGCTGGTCAGCCTGTGCCACGGCGCCTGGCTCTCGCTGGTCTGCGCCTCGGTGCACCCCGACCGCGTCACCGGAGTGGTGGCCATCAACCCCTGGACCAAGGACGGCTCCCCGCCACTGCAGCCGCGAGTGGAGGCGGTCCGTCGTTTCGACGACGAGCTGCCCGAGCACACCGGGTGGTTGAAGGAGAACCGCCATCACTGGCTGCGGGACTGGCCCGACTATGCACAGTTCTTCTTCTCCGAGCTGTGCAACGACCCGCACTCCGCGAAGCTGCTCGAGGACGCGGTGGGCTGGGCGCTGGAGAGCACCGGCGAGGTCAACGTCGCGGCGGGAGACGGCGCGCCGTACATCGAGACGGTGGAGCAGGCCGCGCAGATCCTCCGGTCGATCACGTGCCCGGTGCTCGTCATCGAGGGCACCCGGGACGCCTGCCTGCCCCCGCAGCGCTTCGACACGGTCGCCCGCCTCACCGGCGCCGACCGCCTGGTGCTGGAGGGTTCCGGACACCTGCTGGCGGGGCGTGACCCGGTGGTGGTCAACCATGCGATCAGGGACTTCGCGCAACGGGTGGCCAGGACGCCGGGACGAACCCGCGTCTGGTCGCGCGGGCCGCGCCGCCGGCGCCAGGTGCTCTACCTCAGCTCTCCGATCGGCCTGGGCCACGTCAGGCGCGACCTCGCCATCGCCGACGAGCTGCGCAAGGCCAGGCCGGACGTCGACATCCAGTGGCTGACCCAGTCGCCGGTCACCGACTTCCTCGAGCTGCGCGGCGAGAAGGTGCACCCGGCCTCACGTCATCTCGCCAGCGAGTCCGGCCACATCGAGGCGGAGTCCGGTGAGCACGACCTGCATGCCTTCCAGGCGATCCGACGCATGGACGAGATCCTGGTCAACAACTTCATGGTCTTCGACGAGCTCGTCGCTGGTGAGCACTTCGACCTGTGGGTCGGCGACGAGGCCTGGGACGTCGACCACTTCCTCCACGAGAACCCAGAGCTCAAGCGCACGCCGTTCGCCTGGATGACCGACTTCGTCGGCTGGATGCCGATGGCCGACGGCGGGGACCACGAAGCCATGCTCGCGGCGGACCTCAACGCCGAGATGGTCGAGCACGTGGCCCGCTTCCCCTCACTGCGCGACCGGTCGATCTTCGTAGGGGACCCCGACGACGTCGTCGACCTCCCTCTCGGGCCGGACCTGCCCGGGGTGAGGGAGTGGACCGAGGCCCACTTCGACTTCGCCGGCTACGTGATGGGCGATCGCCCCGCTCCGGGTGCTCGCGAGGCCCTGCGCCGCGGGTTCGGCTACGCCGAGGGCGACGTCGTCTGCCTGGTCAGCGTCGGCGGCTCCGGGGTGGGCACCCACCTGCTGCGCCGCGTGGCCGCCTCCTACCCCGAGGCGAGGCGCCGCATCCCGGCACTGCGGATGGTGCTGGTCACCGGACCACGCATCGATCCCGCCAGCATCGAAGCACCGGCCGGCGTGGAGGTCCACGGCTTCATGTCCGACCTCGACCTCCACCACGCCGCCTGCGACATCGCGGTCGTCCAGGGCGGTCTGAGCACGACGATGGAGCTCACCGCAGCGGGCCGACCGTTCCTCTACTTCCCACTCGGCCACCACTTCGAGCAACAGGTCCACGTCAGGCACCGGCTCCAGCGGCACGGCGCCGGCCGCTGCATGGACTACCGCGACGCGGACCCTGTCAGGATCGCGGACGCACTCGTGGAGGAGCTGAGCCGCCCCCGCAGCTATGTGCCGGTCCCGGACGGCGGAGCAGCCCGCGCCGCCGCACTGGTCGCCGAGCTGATCTGACCCAGCTCCTGCTCCACCCGTTCCCGCACGGGCCTCCAGGTGCCGTTCACGGCCAGCCGCAACGGGGCGAGCGTCCGTGCCGCTGTCGCCTCGTCGCCGCGCCACCGGGCAGCTCGCGCCACGAGCAGGTAGCAGTCCGCGCCGACCACCCAGGCCCGACCCGGCGGGCAGTCGACGGCGTCGAGCAGGTTCAACGCGGCCGCGTAGGGGTCCGCCTGACCGGGGGCGCGGTGCGCTGCCGCGAGCGGGGCCAGGCAGCGCAACCGCCACGCTTCCGGCGCCTCCGGTCCGGCCACCTCCAGTCCTCGGCGTGCCACGTCCGCGGCCTCGGCCGCGTTTCCCAGCTCGAGCAGGGTGCCTGCCAGGAGGCCGGAAGCGGCGGCGTACCACCACGGGTGGTCCACCGGCGAGGTCTCCTCGAGCGCCGCGCGACCGAGGGACCGTGCGGCGTCCAGATCGCCCGTCAGGCGTTCGTACCAGCCGAGGTGGGCACGGTAGTAGCCGGTGTAGGCACCGAAACCGGTGAGCTGGTTGATCGCCAGGGCCTCGCCGACCAGGGCGCGCGCCTCGTCCCACCCACCCTCCGCGGCCGCGGCGTACGACGACTCGAACACCGCCCACTGGAGCAACCACAGCGAACGCCTCTCGCGCAGCAGCGGCACCAGCTCCGCGGCCACCTCACGCAACCGGGTGGCCTCACCGAGGTAGCCGAGGACCGTCTTCACACCGTCGAGAGCCAGAGGCACGGCCTCCCTCGCGGACGAGGACTCTCGCGACCGGGCCAGGCTGGCCTCGGCCCGTTCGAGAGCGGGAGCGAGGTGCAGCCGGCTCGCGTCGAGCACCGTCAGTCGGGTGGTCAGATCGGCCTCGGCCGTGCGGTCACCGAGCCCGGTCGCCAGACGAAGGCCCTTCTCGAGGTGCGTTCTGAGCTCGGCCATCGGCCGGCGCAACGCCGACGGCACGTCACCACCACGCGCGCGCAGTGCCGCCATCTCCAGCCGACGGTCGGCACTGCGACGAGCCAGGTCCAGGGCCTCGTCGATG
Organism: uncultured Actinomycetota bacterium; assembly: GCA_963781335.1. GTDB lineage: Bacteria > Actinomycetota > Actinomycetes > Propionibacteriales > Nocardioidaceae > Marmoricola. The sequence goes on from CAWAFS010000035.1 coordinate 457,906, forward strand.
TCGTTCAGTGCCGGCACCCAGGAGGTCGCCGCCTCGTGTGCCCCGGCGCGCGCCAGCAGGATCCGGGCACGCAGGGCGGCGTCCTCGGCCACGGCGTCAGCCCGATCCAGGAGCGCGACGGCGTCCTCGACCGCCGATCGGGCCATCGCCGCCTCCGCTGCGAGCAGCCAGCCCTGGGCGGCGCGTTGTGGCTCACCCGCTGCGAACGCGTGCCGGGCCATCGCCTCGGGCTGGTCACTGAGAAGGTCTGCGGCCCGGCGGTGGTAGGCCGCCGACAGGGCCGGCCCCAGGGATGCGTAGACGCACTCCTGCAGGAGGTCGTTGGCCAGCTCGTAGTGGGCGCCCACCCGGTGCAGCAGCCCGCTCCGGGACACCTCCTCGCACAACCGCGCCGTGGCGATCTCGTCGATGCCGAGCAGCACTGCGAGAAGACGGGGGTCGAGACGGCTGCGCAGCACCGAGGCGGCCTCGACCAGCTCACGCGCCTGCGGCTCCAACCGGGCGGTTCGCGCCTGGACCGCCTCAGCGAGGGAGACCGGCACACCGGCAGCACCAGTGGCCAGCACCCTGAGGAACTCCACCACGCTCAGCGGGTGCCCGCGCGTTCGGGTCATCACCTCACCTGCCCGGTCGCCCAGCCCGGCTGCGGACGCGAGCTGCTCCACGGCGGCAGGTGCCAGCGCGCCGAGGGTCAACCGGACCCCACGACCGGCCAGTCGGTCGAGCGTCGACACGGCCTCGCTGCGGACAGCACCCACGAGCAGCACCGGCTCCGGGGCCAGCTGCCCCGCCAGGTAGGCCAGGAGGTCCACGCTCGCGGCCCCGGCGTCCTGCAGGTCGTCCACGATGAGCAGCACCGGGCGGCGCGAGGCGAGTCGGCGGAGCACCGCCGCGACGGCGTCGAAGGCACGCCGCCGCTCCACTGCGGGGGTCGCCGGCGGACCCTGGTCGGCAGGCAGGAGAGTGCCGAGCTGCGGGATCATCACGACCCACGGGTTGGCATGCTCCCCCAACAGGCGGGAGAGCTCCGCAGTTCCGAGCCGGAGCAGCACGGGCCTGAGGGCATCCACGAACGGCTGCAGGAACAGCGAGCGCTCGGCCGGGTGGCACCGCCCACGCAGCACCTGCCCACCGCTGCCCCGGGCGGTCTCCGCCACCGTGTCGAGCAGGGCGGTCTTGCCGATGCCGCCCTCCCCCTCCAGGAGCACCAGCGCACCCCTGCCGGCACCCGCGTCCGCCCACAGCCGGTCAAGTGCCTCCAGCTCGCCTGAGCGGCCCACGAGCATGGATCGACCGGCCTCCGAGGTCGGCGTGCCGGATCCCTGCCTGCCGGATGGCTGCCGCTCGGATCGCTGCCTGTCGGAGGGTTGCTCGTCGTACGGCGCGTCCAGCGTCTCGCCTCGCAGGATCGCGAGGTGGAGCTCCGAGGTCCGGGGACCGGGGTCCACGCCGAGGTCCTCGCGCAGCCGTGCCGCGAGGTCGTCGTACGCCGCCAGCGCCGACCCCACCGATCCCGTCAGGACCAGGGCCCGCATCAGGTCCTGCACCGCGCGCTCGTCATAGGGGTCCGCGCTGACCGCCTCGGTGCTCACCGCCTTGGCCTCGGACGGCTCGGCCATCGCCGTCGCGCCGGCCAGCAGGTGCCGGGCCCGACGGCGCAGCTCGTCGGCCTCCTGGCGCACGCCCACCACCCAGTCGGCGTCCTGCTCGTCCGGCAGCGCCATCCCGTTGCCCAGCAGGGCGAGGGCCTCCCTGGCGGCGGCCGCAGCCAACGCAGGCTGCCCAGCGGCTGCCCTCCGGTTGGCCTCCCTGGCGAGCACGGCCGCCTCGTCTAGGTCGAGGCTGCACAGCTCGGGCGCGATCCTGTAGGCGCGCGTCCCCACCACGAGTGCGCTCTCGCCGAGCAGCTTCCTGGTGCGGCTCACCATGGTCGCGACGTTCGCGGCCGGGTCCCTGGGCGGTGCGGTCGCCCACAGCGCGTCGACGATCCGGTCCAGGGAGACGGCGCGCCCGCGCTCGGCGGCGAGCAGTGCCAGGAGTGTTCTCGCCTTGCGGCTGCCCAGCTCCCGACCGGTCCGCACGCCATCCTCGAGCTCGACCTGCAGCATCGAGGACAGACGGATCCTGACCTGGCCCGGCATGGCGCTCCACCCCCTCGCTGCGACAAGTATCCCCCGCCGGGCCCCCGTCCGGGCCCCCGTCCCTCCCGTCCGGGCTCCTCCGCCCCCCGTCCGGGCAGGCCGCGAGGTGCGCGGCAGGGTTGTCCGTGCCGTCGGGCAGGATGTTTGGGTGCACCAGTTCAGTGAGGCGACCCGCACCTGGTTCGCCGCGGCGTTCGCGGAGCCGACGCCTGCCCAGGTGGGCGCGTGGGACGCGATCGCGGCGGGTCGCCATGCACTGGTGGTCGCACCGACCGGCTCCGGCAAGACGCTCTCGGCGTTCCTGTGGTCGATCGACCAGCTGGCCACCCAGCCGGTGCCGGAGAAGAGGAAGCGCTGTCGGGTGCTCTACGTCTCCCCGCTCAAGGCCCTCGCCGTCGACGTGGAGCGCAACCTCCGGGCGCCGCTGGTCGGCATCCGGCAGACCGCCGACCGGCTGGGGGTCGAGGTGCCCGAGATCCGGGTGGGCGTCCGCTCCGGTGACACGACCCCGCAGGAGCGGCGCAGGATCCAGACCACGCCGCCCGACATCTTGATCACCACGCCCGAGTCGCTGTTCCTGATGCTGACCTCCCAGGCTCGCGAGGCCCTGCGCGGTGTGGACACGGTGATCATCGACGAGGTCCATGCCGTCGCCGGGACCAAGCGCGGAGCACACCTCGCGGTGTCGCTCGAGCGTCTCGACGAGCTGCTCGACCGGCCCGCTCAGCGCATCGGGCTCTCGGCGACCGTGCGGCCGGTCGACGAGGTGGCCCGCTTCCTCGGCGGCTCCGCCCCGGTGGAGGTGGTCGCGCCGGCCTCGGAGAAGGAGTGGGACCTCAAGGTCGTCGTGCCGGTGGAGGACATGACCCAGCTCGGCGAACAGGGTGAGGACGGGCCGCGCGCGGGATCGATGTGGCCACACGTCGAGTCCCGGGTGCTCGACCTGATCGAGCAGCACAGCTCCACCATCGTCTTCGCCAACTCGCGTCGGTTGGCCGAGCGGCTCACCGCGCGCCTGAACGAGCTGGCCGCGGAGCGCGCCGAGGTGGACGCACTGGGTGGTCGAGCAGCAAGCGAAGGGAGTGGTCAGTCGAGACCTGCGACGCGCACCCCCGCCGACACGATGGCCCAGTCCGGGCAGAGCGAGGGAGCTCTGCCACTCGTCGCCCGCGCGCACCACGGATCGGTCTCCAAGGAGCAGCGTGCCGTGATCGAGGACGACCTCAAGCGCGGGCGGCTGCCCTGCGTCGTGGCCACCAGCAGCCTCGAGCTCGGCATCGACATGGGCGCCGTAGACCTGGTCGTCCAGATCGAGTCACCCCCCTCGGTGGCGAGTGCGCTGCAGCGCGTCGGTCGCGCCGGCCACCAGGTCGGCGAGGTGTCGCGCGGCGTGCTCTTCCCCAAGCACCGCGGGGACCTGGTGCCCTCGGCGGTCACCGTGGAGCGGATGCGCTCGGGTGGCATCGAGGCCCTGCACGTGCCGGCCAGCCCGCTCGACGTCCTCGCCCAGCAGGTGGTCGCGGCCACCTCGATGGACACCTGGAAGGCCGACGAGCTGTTCGACGTCGTACGCCGGTGCGCGCCGTTCGCCACCCTCCCGCGCAGCGCCTACGACGCCACCCTGGACCTGCTCGCCGGCCGCTATCCCAGCGACGAGTTCGCAGAGCTGCGCCCTCGCCTCGTCTGGGACCGGGTCTCGGGCGAGCTGACCGGCCGACCCGGAGCCCAACGACTCGCGGTGACCAGCGGCGGGACGATCCCCGACCGCGGGTTGTTCGGCGTCTTCCTCGTGGGAGAGAAGGTCTCCAGGGTCGGCGAGCTCGACGAGGAGATGGTCTATGAGTCCCGGGTCGGTGACGTGTTCACGCTGGGCACCACCAGCTGGCGCATCGAGGACATCACCCACGACCGGGTGCTGGTCTCCCCCGCCCCGGGCCAGCCGGGGCGGCTGCCGTTCTGGACGGGCGACACGCTCGGCCGGCCGGCCGAGCTCGGCGAGGCGATCGGCGCGTTCACCCGCGAGGTGGCAGCGATGACCCACGAGCAGGGGATCGCCCGCGCGGTGTCGGCCGGACTGGACGAGTGGGCCGCGGACAACCTGGTCTCGCTGATCGAGGAGCAGAGGGAGGCCACCCAGGTGGTGCCGCACGACCAGCAGCTGGTGGTCGAGCGGTTCCGCGACGAGCTCGGCGACTGGCGGCTGGTGGTGCACTCGCCCTACGGGACGCCGGTGCACTCACCGTGGGCACTGGCGATCAACGCCCGTCTGCGCGAGCGCTACGGCGTGGACGCGCAGGCGATGGCCACCGACGACGGCATCGTGCTGCGCATCCCCGAGACCGACCAGGACCCACCCGGTGCGGAGCTGATCGCCTTCGAGCCCGACGAGCTCGAGCAGATCGTGACCACCGAGGTCGGCGGCTCCGCCCTGTTCGCGTCCCGGTTCCGCGAGTGCGCTGCCCGGGCGCTGCTGCTCCCCCGGCGCGACCCCGGCCGGCGGGCGCCGCTGTGGCAGCAGCGCCAGCGCTCGGCCCAGCTGCTGGAGGTCGCAGCCCGTTACCCGTCGTTCCCGATCATCCTGGAAACGGTGCGCGAGGTGCTCCAGGACGTCTACGACCTGCCCAGCCTGGTGGCTCTGCACCGCCGCATCGCCGACCGCCGCCTGCGACTGGTCGACGTCAACACCCAACGCCCCTCCCCGTTCGCGCAGTCGCTGCTGTTCGGCTACGTCGCGGCCTTCATGTACGAAGGCGACTCCCCGATCGCCGAGCGTCGTGCCGCGGCGCTCACGCTCGACCAGGGCCTGCTCGCCGAGCTGCTCGGCCGTGCCGAGCTGCGCGAGCTGCTCGACCCCGAGGTACTCGCCGAGGTCGAGTCGGAGCTGCAGCGCCTGGCCGAGAACCGCCGCGTCCGGGACAGCGAGGGCATCGCCGACCTGCTCCGGCTCCTGGGTCCTCTCTCCACCGAGGAGATCCAGGCACGGTGCACCACGCCCGAGCAGGTGCCGGACTGGATCGAGCTGCTGGTCGACGCCCGGCGCGTGGTCCCGGTGCTGATGTCGGGCCTCGAGCGGTGGGCCGGGGTCGAGGACGTCGCCCGGCTCCGCGACGGGCTCGGGGTCCCCGTCCCCCGGGGCGTGCCCGACGTGTTCACCGAACCGGTCGAGGACCCGCTCGGGGACCTGGTCGGTCGCTACGCCCGCACCCACGGACCGTTCCTGACCGCGGAGGTGGCCGAGCGGCTCGGCCTCGGTGTGGCCGTCGTCCACCAGACCCTGGTCCGGCTCGGCGCGAACGGCCGCGTGCTCGAGGGTGAGTTCCGGCCACAGGGCGCCGGCACCGAGTGGTGCGACGCCGAGGTGCTGCGTTCGCTGCGGCGCCGGTCGCTGGCTCGCCTGCGCAAGGAGGTGGAGCCGGTCGAGCCGGTCGCGCTGGCACGATTCCTTCCCACCTGGCAGCACATCGTCGCACCGGGCACGAACCGGTCGTCAGGACGACTGCGTGGGATCGACGGAGTGGTCACCGTGGTCGAGCAGCTCGCCGGGTGCGCCGTACCCGCCTCCGCACTCGAGTCGCTGGTGCTCCCCTCCCGAGTCGCCGACTACCAGTCCTCGATGCTCGACGAGCTGACCACCACCGGCGAGGTGCTGTGGGCCGGTCATGGCGGTCTCCCCGGATCCGACGGCTGGGTCTCCCTGCACCTGGCCGACACCGCCCCGCTCACGCTGCCCGACCATGGCGATCTCGAGCTCTCGGAGGACCACGAGTCAGCGCTGGAGGCACTGGCCGGTGGTGGTGCCTTCTTCTTCCGCCAGTTGGCCACAGCCATGGGCACCTCGGACGACAAGGCGCTCTCCACTGCGCTCTGGGACCTGGCCTGGTCAGGCAGGGTCGGCAACGACACGTTGGCGCCGTTGCGGGCACTGGTCCGCGGCGGACGCAGTGCACACCGTGTCAAGCGCGGCCCGGCTCGGGTCCGAGGCTCGCGACCACGCCTGTCCGGAGCCGCGTTGCGCACGGCTCCCCCCGACGTGGCCGGACGCTGGTTCCTGCTCCCCGAGCGGGAGACGGACCCCACCAAGCGTGCACACGCCATCGCCGAGAGTCTGCTCGAGCGCCACGGCGTGGTGACCCGCGGAGCCGTGATGAGCGAACGCACCCCGGGCGGGTTCGCGGCGACCTACCGCGTGCTCGCGGCGTTCGAGGAGACCGGTCGCTGTCGACGCGGCTACTTCGTCGAGGGCCTGGGCGCTGCCCAGTTCGGTACGTCGGGTGCCATCGACCGGCTGCGCACCCACCTACGGGCGCTGCCCAACGAGGGAAGTGACCGGCCAGAGAAGCAGACAGCGCTCGCACTGGCCGCCACCGACCCGGCCAACCCGTTCGGCGCCGCGCTGCCCTGGCCTCCCTCCACGGGATCGACCGACGGATCGGGGCACCGACCGGGTCGCAAGGCCGGCGCGATCGTCGCCCTGGTCGACGGTTCCCTCACCCTCTACGTCGAGCGCGGCGGCAAGACCCTGCTCACCTTCACCGAGGACGAGGAGCTGCTCGCCCACGGCATCGAGGCGCTCGGGCGCGTCGTACGAGAGGGAGCGCTGGGCCGACTGATCGTGGAGAAGGCCGACGGCGCCAGCATCCTGGGCGAGGACTCCGACATCCTGCGGCGGGCGATGGAGTCGGCGGGCTTCATCGCAACCCCGCGAGGGTTGCGGTTGAGGGGCTGAGGCATGCCTGAGGGCGACACCGTCTATCTGGCCGCACGGAAGCTGGACAAGGGACTCACCGGTCAGGTGCTCACGGCCAGCGACTTCCGGACCCCCTCGCTCGCGACCAGCGACATCTCCGGCGCCACGGTCACCGGCACGGTCTCCCGCGGCAAGCACCTGCTCACCCGCTTCGACAACGGGATCACCCTGCGCACCCACCTGAAGATGGAGGGCACCTGGCAGGTGCATCCGCACGGCACCCGCTGGCGCCGACCGGCGCACACCGCCCGCGTCATCCTGCGGACGGCGAGCACCGAGGCGGTCGGCTTCTCCGTGGTGCTCGACCTGGTGCGCAGCACCGCTGAGGAGGACCTCGTCGGCCACCTCGGCCCCGACCTGCTCGGTCCCGACTGGGACGCCGATCTGGCCCTCGAGCGACTCCGGGCCGACCCGACCGCTCCGATTGGCGATGCACTCCTCGACCAGCGCAACCTCGCCGGCGTGGGCAACGTCTACAAGTCCGAGCTCTGCTTCATCGGCCGGGTCGACCCGCTCACCCCCGTCGGCGCCGTACCCGACCTGCCCGGTCTGGTTGCCCAGGCCAAGCGACTGCTCGAAGCCAACAAGGACCGCCACCAACGCGTCACCACCGGCGACTCCCGCCGCGGCTACCAACAATGGGTCTATGGCCGCCGCGGCCCGTGTCTGCGCTGCGGCACCCGGATCGCCAAGGCCGACCAGGGTCCCGTGGGCCAGCAGCGGCCGACGTACTGGTGCCCCAGGTGTCAGCCAATGCTGGGCGCAGCCGCCGGCGGTCGAGCAGGCTTGCGTTGAGCAGTGAGCGGAGAGTCGAGATTCCCCTTCCACAGCAGCGGGTTCTCGACCGAAACTGGCAGTGGGCGCTGGTTGAGTTCATGCCATGAACACCACCGCCCAGCTCGACCGGCTCCTGGCCGAGGTCCCCGACCGGCTCCGCGAGCAGACCAACCTGCGGCCGACCCACCCCACTTCTGACGACACTGGATCATCACCGGCGCCAGGCGCCGGGGAACATCCAGTGATCGACCCAGCCCCGTGGTCTCGACAGACCGCTCGCTTCGCTCACTGCTCGACCACCTATGGGTTGCCCCCGGCCATGGGTCACCCGCGCCCTCCCCCGCGCTCGGCGGGCCTCGACGGGTGCTCAGGAGCAGGCCGATAGGTTTCCGGGGTGACTGCACCAGCCCCGGGGCGCCCCCGCTTCCTGCTCGAGGTCATCGTCTTCTGCGTCGGCATGGCCAGCCTGGGCGCGGAGATCGCCGCTGCGCGAATGCTGGCGCCCTGGTTCGGGGCCAGCACGATCGTGTGGGCCAACACGATCGCGACCGTCCTGGTCGCCCTGTCCATCGGTTACGCGATCGGCGGCCGGCTGGCCGACCGGAACCCGACGCTGCTCGGCCTGTCGCGCTGGGTACTCCTCGCCGCCGCGCTGCTCGCGCTCGTGCCGTTCCTCAGCGGCCCGTTCCTGCGGCTCTCGGTGCAAGCCTTCGAGCAGCTCTCCGGAGGACTGTTCGTGGGCTCGCTGGTGGGGGTCGGCGTGCTGATCGCGGTGCCGGTGCTGCTGCTCGGCATGGTCTCGCCGTACGCCGTGCGCCTCAAGGTCGACCACGTCGAGGACGCCGGCCGGGTCGCCGGGCGGCTCTACGCGATCGGCACCATCGGCTCGCTGACCGGCACCTTTCTCGCTTCGCTGCTGCTGATCCCGCTCGTCGGCAGCCACCGGACCTTCCTGATCTTCGCCCTGGCGATCGCGCTCGCCGTGCTCCCGGCCCTGGGCGGGCGCTGGTTCGTCGGCGCAGCTGTCGCGGCGGTGATCGCGGTGCTGATCGCCATTCCGGTGGGTTCGACCAAGACCTTCACCACCAACGGCAAGGTGATCTGGGAGAAGGAGACCGAGTACCAGTACGCCCGCGTGATCGAGGACGCCGACGGAGACCGCGTGCTCGAGCTCAACGAGGGACAGGCCGTGCACTCGGTCTACCGCGAGGGTGAGTACCTCATGGGTGGTTACTGGGACTCCATGTTCGCGCTCTCGCTCGCCAGCGAGGAGCGCCCCGACCACATCGTGAACCTCGGTAGTGCCGCCGGGACCGTCGCGAGGGGCCTGAACCACTACTTCCCCGACATCGAGATCGATGCGGTCGAGATCGACCCGGACGTCACCGAGGTGGGTCGTGAGCTGTTCGACTTCGGCGGGAAGAACATCACCACACACGCCGCCGACGCGCGCCCCTGGCTGCAGGCCCAGGACGGGACCTTCGACTCGATCCTGGTCGATGCCTACCGCCAGCCCTACATCCCCTTCTACCTGACCACCCGTGAGTTCTTCGATGCCGCCAGGTCCCGCCTCAACCCGGGCGGGATCGTCGCGGTCAACGTCGGTCACGTTCCGGGCAACGATGACCTCGAGAAGGTGCTGACCGCGACCATGCGGGCCTCGTTCGGCGACGAGCGCGTCTGGCGCGACCCCGTCGACGACACCAACACGGTCCTGCTCGCGACCAACGGCGACTTCGACCCGGCGCAGCGGCTGCGGGACATCGAGGTGCCGGATGAGGTGCGGCCGGCGACCTTCGGCGCGGCCGATCGCCTCGAGCCCGGGCTGAGGGGTGGCACCGTCTACACCGACGACAAGGCGCCCGTGGAGTGGCTGATCGATGCGTCACTCGCGGCGGTGGCGGAGTAGCCCGATGCCGGTCGGTCCGCGGTCTGCATGGCGCGGTTCGGACCGGGCACCGCACAATGGCATGGTGGAGCCCGAGGAACTTCCGGACGCCGACGAGCTGTGGTGGTCCTGGGTCGTCCTGGCGGCGCTGCACCGCACGGTGGGGGACGACGCGTGCCGGTTCGACGCCGGCGACCTCGTGCTCTCCATGGACTCGACTGACGGCTCCTGGCTCCGGATGCAGCGATCCCACGGGCACCGGGCCACGCTGTGGGGCCGGTCCTCCTCGGCGCCCTCGTCGCCGCCCGACGCGCGCCGTGGGGCACCGGACTGGGCCCGCACGGCCGCCACAGAGGAACGCAGCCCGACGTTCTTCGCCTGGCACGCGCACGGCGAGTGGGACATGAGCGCGCCCTGCAACGACGAGGGCGCGATCCACCTGCTGCGACCGTTGCTGACCGTGGACCCGCGCGCGGTCGAGCTGGTGCGCAGCGGTCGGGCGAGTCCGGACACCCTCGCGGCGTACGCCAACGGGGAGCAGCTCGAGGAGGCCGTGGAGCTGGTCCGTCTTGCCGGCGCCACCGCATCCATGCGGCCGAGCGACTCTGTGGCCCTCCGGCTGCGGGACCAGATCCACGGCCAGATGCGTGACGTGACCGAGGCGGACCGGATGCTGATGCAGCGTCCGCCAAGCCTGGTGCAGTGGTCGAGGATCAATGGACCCGCCGTCGCGTTCGAGTACGCCGTCATGGTGATGCGCGACAAGATCACCCCGTCCCCCACCAACACCTCGCTCCCGGCGCCGGTGGTGCGCACCCTGACCAACGTGGTCGGCAGCCTGCACCGCGAGGAGGCGAGCGAGGAGTCCGGCGCGTGGCTGTTCGCCCGAGTGACCTCCGACGGTGTCGCGATCAGGTTCGACCGGGCATTCGACAGCTGGCCTGCGTGGTTCCCGGTGCAGCACGCGAGCCAAGGCCCGACGCTCGGGGACCTCGCCTGGGAGATGGCCCAGCGCACGCCTCGGTGGCGGCCGGCCTGGTCGAGCCTGCTCCCGCGCGCGTGACGTGTGTCCTCAGAGGAGCCTGCGGTCGTTGGCCCACCGGGTCAGCTCGTGCCTCGAGGAGAGCTGGAGCTTGCGCAGCACCGAGGACATGTGGGTCTCGACCGTCTTGATCGAGATGAACAGCTCGGAACCCACCTCCTTGTAGGAGTAACCGCGCGCGATCAGCCGCATCACCTCGCGCTCCCGCTCGGTGAGCCGGTCGAGGTCCTCGTCGACCGCAGCGACCTCGATGGTGCCGGCGAAGGCGTCCAGCACGAAGCCGGCGAGCCGTGGCGAGAACACGGCGTCACCGGACGCGACTCGTTCGATGGCGGCCACCAGCTCGGGTCCGGTGATGGTCTTGGTGACATAGCCGCGCGCTCCGGCCCGGATCGTGCCGATCACGTCCTCGGCCGCGTCGGACACTGAGAGTGCCAGAAACTGCGTGGGTGACCCTGACGTCGCCGCCCTGAGGGACGAAGCACACCTTCGCATCACCTCGGCTCCACCGCCGCCCGGGAGGTGCACGTCGAGCAGCACCACCTCGGGACGGTGCTCGATCACGGCGGCCACGGCCTGGTCGACGTCCGCCGCCTCGGCGACGACGTCGACGGTGCTGCCGAGCTCGGCGCGCACCCCGGTGCGGAACATGGCGTGGTCGTCGACGATCACGACGGTGCGAAGCGTCATGGTGCGGTCTCCCTGGATCGGTGGTGCCCGTCGCTGGGCTGGTGGGTGGGGAGTGAGAGCCGGACCTCGGTGCCTTCTCCGGGGACGCTGCGCACCGAGGCACTGCCCCCGTGGCGCTCCATCCGGCCGACGATGCTGCTGCGGACGCCCTGCCGGTCCTCGGCGACCAGGCCCGGGTCGAACCCGCTGCCACGGTCACGGACGAAGATCTCGACACCGGCTGCCGTGGCCTCGGCGTAGACGTCAACCGTGCTCGCACCCGAGTGCTTGGCTGCGTTGACGATCGCCTCACGCGTGGCCAGCACCAGCGGGCGGTCCAGCTCGGTGACCCGGGCGTCGCCGACGCAGACCACCTCGACGGGCACGCCGTGCGCGTCCTCGGCCTCGGCGGCCACTGCGCGCAGCGCCGCTGCCAGCGTCGCCGGCCCTTCGCCCTTGCTCTCGAAGAGCCACGACCGGAGGTCGCGCTCCTGGGCCCGGGCCAGTCGAAGGACGGTCGCGGGATCACCGGCGGAACGCTGGATCAGGGCGAGTGTCTGGAGCACGGAGTCATGAAGGTGCGCGGCGACGTCCGCGCGCTCCTCCGAGCGGACCCGCGCCTCCCGCTCCTCGCTGAGGTCCGAGGACAGCCTGAACAGCCATGGCCCGACCATGAAGCCGAGACCGACGATGCCGAACGCGGCAGCGAGCCCCACGTTCAGGGCGTCGGTCAGGCTGCCGGAGCGCAGGGAGAACAGGGTGATCGCGAGGACCAGCAGCAGCAGACCCGAGCCGATGCGCAGGTAGGCGCGAAACCCGCCGCCGCCGACGACGGCCTTGAACGGGCCCATCCGCCTCGACGGGTCGTTCCACCGTTCACGCTGTGCCTCGTCGGCCTGCCACCAGAGCACGGCCACTCCGGCGCCGGCGAGCACCAGCGGGCCGTAGGCGAGGGTCTGGCCGGAGACCAGCGTGATCAGCAGGAGTACGCCGATCGCGATCGTGCCGACCGCAACCAGCGGCCCGTAGTCGGCGAATCGGCGCTCGCGGCGACCACCTCGCTTGCCCTGCCGGGTGGCGGCATCGAGGCCCGGGGACAGCTCGTGGGTGTGACGGCGCGCCGGCAGGAACAACCAGAGCCCGGCGTACAGCACCGCGCCGAACCCGCCGAACGCCACCAGCACGAGCAGTCCCATCCGCACCCACAGGACCGGGAGGCCGATGTGCTGGGCCAGGCCGGCCGCCACGCCACCGAGCCAGCGCTCGTCGGTCGACCTGTAGGCGCGCCGGGGCACGTCGGCAGGCGCGGGCGGGGAAGGAGTGTGCTCCATGACCCGCTCATCGTGTCACCGCGACCCCTGAGGGCACATCAGGTGCCGCCCCTGACCCCGGGATGACTGGAAATCAGGGTCGACCCCGATACCCCCGGAGGCCGCGCCGGGACACGATGGGTGACATGAACGAACAGACTGCGCCGCCACCGAGCGGCAACCCCACCGGTGGCCCGACGGGCAGCACCACTGGCAGCACCACGGGCAGCACCACGGGCACGACCGCACCGCCCCCCTCCGACCAGCGGGGCGGCCCGCGGGTCAGCGGTGAGCAGATGCGCGACGTCGGGCGGCTGCGCCGCAGCGGGTCCGACCGCTACATCGCGGGAGTCGCCGGGGGCCTGGGCCGCCACTTCGACATCGACCCCACCATCATCCGCGTGGTGCTCGCCGTGCTCACGTTCTTCGGCGGCGCCGGCCTGCTGGTCTACGGCGCCGTCTGGGCGTTCGTTCCCGAGGACGGCCACGACCGCGCGCCCATCGAGGTGAACACCGACGTCCGCCGGATCATCCTGATCCTCGCCGGGGTCATCGCCCTCTCCATCGTGCTCGGAACGCCCTTCTTCGGGAGCGGCTGGGACCGAGGCTTCCCCTTCTCGCTGCTCGTGATCGGGCTGGTGGTCGTCGCAGTCCTGGCCACCCGGGGCGAGCGAGGCGAAGGCGCCAACAGCAGCCAGCCCGACCGCAACCAACCCCCTCCGCCCTGGGGCAGCACGCCCGCCCCGTCGTACTCACCGGAAGGTTCCACCATGACCAGCACCACCGACACCAAGGTCGACCACGTCCCGGGCGACTACGGCCGGGACGACTACGGCCAGCAGCCTCCTGCGTGGATGCCCCCCCAGCCACCGCCCTACGTTCCGCCGCCGCGCCCTCGCCGCACCGGACTGGTGCTGTTCTGGCCGACCCTCGCGCTGATCGCCATCGCGCTCGGCACACTGGGCATCTTCGACACCTCCGGTGCGGTCACGGTCTCGGCGTACGCCGCCCTGGCCGTCGCCATCACCGCAGTGATGCTCCTGGTCGGCGCCTTCGTCGGCCGGCCGGGTGGTCTGATCGCTCTCGGCCTGGTCGCCACCGTCGGGCTCGGCATCACCAGCGCGATCGACAGCGCCACCGGCGGCGACACGAGCGGCGAGACGCTGCGCGCCAACCCCACCAGCTCCGCCCTGGTGCAGGACAGCTACAGCATCTCGAACGGCGACCTCACGCTCGACCTCACGGGCGTCACCGACCTGGCCGCACTGGACGGCAGGGAGATCGACCTGCACCTGTACGCCGGGGAGATCAGGGTCGTGCTGCCACCCGGGATCAACGCCATGGTCGACGCGGACCTGAGCCTCGCCGGCGACATCAGCATCGACGGTGACCACCGCGGGGGCTTCGACCAGACGCTCTCGCGCACCCTCACCGGGTCCACCGCCCCGAATGCTCCGACCATCGCTCTGGACATCGACGTCCGCGTCGGCCAGATCACCGTCGTGCAGGACTAGCCACCTCTACCCCTACCCATACGGAGAAACCACCATGTCTGATCCCACCCTCCTCCAGCCGCCCGACGACCACAGGGTCAAGATCCCGCACCTCATCTTCGGGCTGCTCTTCCTCGGCATCGCCGGGGTCTGGGCACTGGTGGTCACCGAGGTGATCACCGAGAACCGGCTGCCGATCCTCGTCCCGGCGCTGCTCATCGGCGCCGGCGTGATCGGGCTGGCAGCCAGCCTGGCCAGCAGCCGGAACCGTCGCCGACACCAGCAGCACCACACGTTCCCCCCGCAGGACCACGAACCCGACGAGCAGCAGCTCGACGACCACACCCAGGAGATCCGATGACCGAGCAGCAGCAGCCCTTCCAGCACCCGGGGCCGCCGCCCCAGCCGCCGGTCCGCCGCCTGACCCGCACCTCGTGGGACGCCCCGGTCAGCGGGGTCTGCGGCGGAGTGGCGCGCTTCGTCGGCATCGACGCGACCGTGGTCCGCGTGCTCGCGGCGATCACGATGGTGATCACCTTCCCCGTCGGCCCGATCGTGTATGCCGTGATGTGGGCCGTGATGCCCAAGGAGTGAGCGCAGCCCAGCTAGTCGCGGGAGGAGTCCGACAGCGACCGGGTGATCACCTGGTTGGCCGCCCGCTGGAAGCCGGCAACGACCGCCTCGAGAGTCAGCTGTCGCAATCGCGACATCGTCTGCTCGAAGGCGGCCTTGTCGGCTTTGCTGTGCTCCTGGCCCCGGAACGGGGCGAGCACCTTGGTCCGCAGGATGTGGGTCAGCTCGTCGGCGAGCAGGTCCATGTGCCGGTTGATCGCCTCGGCCGCGTCCTCCATCGAGTCCACCGGGATGTCGAGCTCGATCAGCTTCAGCGCGACGTCGAAGGACGGCAACGGCTCGTAGCGGTCGCCGTCGACCCGGATGGCGTAGATGTTGACGAGGTGTTCGATCTCGTGGTCGCCGAGCTTGCGGCGCGCCCGGGTCTCGAGCTGGCTGCGGGTGACCGACTCGCGCTTGCCGGCACCCCACGAGGTGAGCATCGCGCGCTGGAGGGCGAGGTCCTCGACGGTGGCGTGGGCCGGAACGCGGGCGAGGTACTTCTCGATCGCGGACAGCGTGAAGCCGTGGTCCTGCAGCGCCCGGATCAGCTCCAGCCGGCCGCGGTGGGCCTGGGTGTAGTAGGCCATCCGCCCACGCCGGCTTGGAGGAGGGAGCAGGCCGAGGCCCGCGTAGTAGCGCGTGGTCCGGACGGTCATGCCGGTCACGACGGCGAGCTCGTCGACGGTGTAGAGCTCCTCGCCGGGGTCAGTTCCACGCTCGGCGCTCAACGCTCTCCCCCTCCTCGACCTGGTACTCCTGACTGTAACAGTGCAACTGGCACATTGTTTCTGGGATCGCCGCGCCACGGTGCCACGCCAGCCCACGACTTCCTCGGCACCACCAGGGCAGGGCCTCCGACTGTGGCCTAGCAGGTGCACCGCATTCGGCTCGCACGTCCAGCCGCATGGATCGCCGTACGCCTTCCGCCCATAACGGGCAGGGTTGTCGACCGACCCCTGACGTTGTCGGGTGCTGCATCGCCCGACAACGTCCGGTTTCCCCGGCCGACCGGGGAAACCTCACCGCCCGCTTGCACCCTGACAGGGTTGCTGTAACAGTTAGTGTGTCACCGTGAACCCTCTGGAGGGACCCGCATGCCTGACGTCTACACCTCTGAGCACGAGGACTTCCGGAAGACAGCCCGGACCTTCTACGAGCGCGAGGTGGTGCCTTTCCACGACCAGTGGGAACGGGACGGGATCGTCCCCCGGGAGCTGTGGCTCAAGGCGGGCGAGGCGGGGCTGCTGTGCTTCGACGTCCCGGAGGAGTACGACGGTCCGGGGGTCGTGGACTTCCGCTACAACGTGGTCCTGTCCGAGGAGCAGACCCGAGCCGGCGCCAGCGGGCCGGGCTTCTCGGTCCACACCGACATCATCGTCCCCTACCTGACCAGTCTCGGCACCGACGAGCAGAAGCGGCGTTGGCTCCCCGGCTGCGTCTCGGGCGAGAAGATCACGGCGATCGCGATGACCGAGCCGGGTGCGGGCAGCGACCTGCAGGGCGTGCGGACCACCGCCGTCGACAAGGGTGACCACTACCTGCTCAACGGCTCCAAGACCTTCATCAGCAACGGCATCCACGCCGACCTCGTGATCGTGGTCGCCCGCACCGACCCCGAGGCGGGCCACAAGGGGATCAGCCTGCTGGTCGTGGAGCGTGGGATGGAGGGATTCGAGCGCGGCCGCAACCTCGACAAGATCGGCCTGCACGCCCAGGACACCGCCGAGCTCTCCCTCACCGACGTCGTGGTGCCCAAGGAGAACCTCCTCGGCGAGGAGGGTGAGGGCTTCATCTACCTGATGATGAACCTTCCCCAGGAGCGGCTGATCATCGCGGCACAGGCAGTTGCGGCGTGCGAGGGCATCCTGGCGATGTGTCTGGACTACGCGAAGACGCGCGAGGCCTTCGGCAAACCGATCGGCAAGTTCCAGCACAACCGGTTCCTGGTGGCCGAGATGGCCACCGAGACCAGAATCGCGCGGACGTTCATCGACGACTGCCTGCGCAAGCACCTCGAGGGCGAGCTCACCGCGGTCGACGCCGCGATGGCGAAGTGGTGGTCGACCGAGCTGCAGAACAAGCTGGTCAACCAGGGCGTCCAGCTGCACGGTGGCTACGGCTACATGATGGAGTTCCCGATCGCGAAGGCCTACCTCGACAGTCGGATCTCCACGATCTACGGGGGGACGACCGAGATCCAGAAGGAGATCATCGGCCGGAGCCTCGGGCTCTAGGCAGGCTCGAGCGGCTGCGGGCGCACTGAGACACGCGTTGATCCGTCACGGGACTTGTCACGCGGCGATGCTGGGCTAAAGTGTGTCAAACACACCGCCCTCGAGGCGGTCGGTATCACGTTGAAGCCACCGACCTGATGCCCGGAGTGCTCTAAGGGCAGCGGCACTCACAACCATCAGACTCCTCCGGGAGACTCAAGAGGTCGGTGAGCGTATGACTGCAGTAGCCCAACCCGAAAAGCAGGTAGGTCGCCAGTCCGCGTCCCTGGAGCGATCGGCGCGCACCCGCGAGCTGTTCTTCCTGGCCGGCTCCACCGACAGCGCGACGGAACGTCGTCGGCTGATGGACGACGTGATCGAGATGCACCTGGATCTCGCCCACGCCGAGGCGGCACGCTACCGGTCGCGCGGCATACCCCTCGACGACCTCCGACAGGTGGCCGCCCTGGCGCTGACCAAGTCCACGCGTGGCTACGACGTCACGACCGGCCATGACTTCTTGTCCTACGCCGTGCCGACCATCCGCGGTGAGCTGCGCAAGCACTTCCGTGACCACGGGTGGATGATCCGCCCTCCCCGCCGGATCCAGGAGCTCCAGGCCCGGATCAACTCGGCGGAGGCGGAGCTGTCCTACCAGCTCGGCCGATCACCGCAGCCCGTGGAGATCGCCGACTTCCTCGGCGAGTGCACCGAGTCGGTGATCGAGGCGCTGGCCAGCGATGGCTGCTTCGTGCCTGCCTCGCTGGACCATCCCGCGGGCGGCGACGGGTCGACGACGCTGGGCGAGCTGCTGCCCTTCGACGACAACGAGCGTCGGGCCGCCGAGGCCAGGCTGATGCTGCGTCCCGTGTTGCAGGACCTCGGCGAGCGGGACCGGTTGATCCTGAACATGCGCTTCTACGAGGGCCTCACCCAGCGGGAGATCGCGGCCCGGATCGGCGTCACGCAGATGCAGGTGTCGCGCCTGCTCACCCGCATCCTCGGGCAGCTGCGCAACGGCGTCGGCGAGATGCCCGTCGTCTGACCGGTCACCTACGGTGTCCGGCATGCAGACGTTCGGCACGCTCAGCCTCCAGCCCGCCCTCGAACATCCCGCACTCCTGGGCGATCCCGTGCGTCGAGCGCTCGAGGTGTGGGAGCACTCCGACGAGGTCCTGGTCGCTGCGATCGACCCCGCGCTGGCCGAGACGGCCGCGATGTCCGAGGCCTACGAGGTGCCCCTCTCCGCCGGCGCCAACTGCGTGGTGGTGATGGGTCGGCGCGACGGTGAGGAACGGACGGCCGCGTGCGTCGTACGCGCCGACACCCGCGCCGACGTGAACAACGTCGTGAAGCGCACCCTCGACGTGCGCAAGGCCTCGTTCCTCGACCACGACCGTGCGGTGACCGAGAGCGCCATGGAGTACGGCGGGATCACCCCGATCGGCATCCCGGCCACCTGGCGCCTGTTCGTGGATGCCGCGGCTGTGGCGATCGAGCTTGCGATCATCGGCAGCGGGATCCGGGGCTCCAAGCTGTTCGTCCCCGGCCGGTTCCTCGGCCTGCTGCCCGGCGCCGAGGTGATCCAGGACCTGGCGCCAGCAGCCTGCTAGACCATTCATCTCGGTGTCACAGAACTGTCACAGGTCGGGTCTAACCTCGAAAGCCTGAGGCGGGCGCGATGAGTTCTGGTCCATCCCGGGGTCTACCTCAGGGCAAAACCCGATGGCGCCGTCCGGTGCCCGCCTGATGGAGTTGACCCATGCATCGTCAAATTGCCGGCAAGCTGACCAGCCCTGTGACCAAGTGGTTCGTCCTCGCGTTCTGGATCATCGCCTTCGTCGTCCTCGGCGGCTTCGCGGGCAAGCTGACCGAGGTGCAGAACAACGAGGCGTCGTCCTGGCTCCCGGGCAACGCCGAGTCCACGCGCGCCCTGGAGAAGATGGAACCGTTCCAGGACCCCAACGCGATCCCCACCACGGTGGTCTACGAGAACAAGGCCGGGTTCTCCCCCGAAGACCTCGCCACCATGAAGGAACATGCCGCCGAGCTGCAGGCGATGGACAACGTCGAGGGCAAGGTCATCGGCCCCATCCCCTCCGAGGACGGCCAGGCCGCCCAGACCACGGTCACGTTCAACCTCGGCTCCGAGGGCTGGAACAAGATGCCCGGAATCGCGGACGAGATCGAGGAGATCGCCGGGCTCGACGGCGCCGACGTCTACATCGCCGGCGCAGGAGGGCAGGCGGTCGACTCCGCCGAGTCGTTCGAGGGACTCGACAGCACGCTGCTGCTGGCCGCTCTCGGGGTGGTCATCCTGCTGCTGCTGCTCACCTACCGCAGCCCGATCCTGTGGATCCTGCCCATCTTCTCGGTGGTCGTCGCGCTCGGGAGCACGCTCGGGTTGATCTACTTCCTGGCGAAGTACGCCGACCTGACCGTCAACGGGCAGAGTCAGGCGATCGTCTCGATCCTGGTCATCGGCGCCGGCACGGACTACGCCCTGCTCCTCGTGGCGCGCTACCGAGAAGAGCTCCGCCGTCACGAGGACCGGCACGAGGCCATGGCCTTCGCGCTGCACCGGGCCACACCGGCGATCATCGCCAGCGCCAGCACCGTGATCGTCGGGATGCTGTGCCTGATGCTCGCGGAGATGAACTCCACGGCGGGTCTCGGGCCGGTGGCGGCGATCGGCGTCGCGGTGTCACTGCTCGCCATGATCACCCTGCTGCCGGCTCTGCTCGTGATCTTCGGTCGGTGGATGTTCTGGCCCAAGCGCCCGGACTTCGGTTCGGCCGAGCCCACGTCGACCGGCATCTGGGCCCGGGTCGGCCACTGGATCGCGCCCCGGCCCCGCAAGGTGTGGGTGGTCACGACCGCGGCGCTCGGCGTCGCCTGCCTCGGCGTCCTGACGCTGAACACCAACGGCCTGTCCACCGAGGACTCCTACACCCAGGAGTTCCCCTCGGTCACCGGCCAGAAGGTGCTCTCCGAGCACGGCCTCGCCGACTCCTCCACCCCGGTGATGGTGGTCGCGAACGCCGACCAGGCAGCAGCCGTCGCGACAGCCATGGGCGGGATCGACAACCTCGAGAGCCCGAGCGAGCCGATCGTCCAGGGCGGCGTCGCGTTCGTCACGGCCAACCTCACCGTCGACTCCACCACCTCCAGGGCCTTCGAGACCGTGGAGGAAGTCAGGACGGCGGTGCACGCGGTCGAGGGCGCGGACGCACTCGTCGGTGGCCAGTCCGCGATCTACGACGACATGCTCAAGGCGAACACCCGTGACTCGCAGGTGATCATCCCGGTCACCCTGGTGGTCGTGCTGCTGATCCTGATGCTGCTGCTCCGGGCGATCGCCTCGCCGCTCATCCTGATCGCCACGGTGGTGCTCTCGTTCGGCGCAGCCATGGGGATCAGCAGCCTGGTCTTCAAGTACATCTTCGACTACCCCGGCGCCGACCCGAGCTTCCCGTTGTTCGTGTTCGTGTTCCTGGTCGCCCTGGGCATCGACTACAACATCTTCTTGATGACCCGGGTGCGGGAGGAGACGATGACGCGCGGGACGCGACAGGGATCGTTGGTGGCCCTCTCGGCAACCGGTGGGGTGATCACCTCAGCCGGACTGGTGCTCGCCGCCACCTTCGGGGTGCTCGCCTCGTTGCCCTTGGTGTTCCTGGTCGAGCTCGGCTTCGCCGTCGCCCTCGGGGTCATCCTGGACACCATCATCGTCCGGTCGGTGCTGGTGACAGCGATCAACCTCGACCTCGGCGGCAAGATCTGGTGGCCTGGCAAGCTCGACCGCGATCCGGACAGCAACGGTGCCGAGGCTGTCGAGCCGGCGCACCGCGCCGACGTCAGGGTCGACGCCTGAGGGATCGCGACAGACCCGAGGTGGCGTGATGACCGTGACAGTAATACTGTCACGGTCATGAAGCTCTCCACCATGTTGATGTACGACGGCAACCCCCGCTCCGCGGCCGACCAGGTCGTCGGGCTCGAGAAGGCGGGGATCGACACGGTGTGGGTGGCCGAGGCCTACGGCTTCGACTCCCCCACGCTGATGGGCTACCTCGCGGCCGTGACCGAGACCGTCGAGATCGGCGCCGCGATCCTCAACGTCTTCTCCCGCACCCCAGCGTTGCTCGCCCAGACCGCCGCGGGCCTGGACAACGTCTCCGGCGGCCGCGCGATCCTCGGGCTCGGCGCGTCCGGTCCCCAGGTCATCGAGGGCTGGCACGGGATGCCCTACAGCAAGCCGCTCGGGCGCACGAAGGAAGCGATCGAGATCATCCGCGCCGCGCTCCGTCGCGAGAAGCTCGAGTTCGACGGGAAGAGCTTCCAGCTGCCGCTCCCCGCTGGCGAGGGAACCGGGCTCGGCAAGCCGCTGAAGATGCTCACCCGACCCGAGCGCAGCAGTGTGCCGATCTACATCGCCGCTCTCGGCCCGAAGTCGGTCGAGGGTGCCGCGGAGTACGCCGACGGCTGGCTCCCCTTCCTGTACAGCCCGGAGGGCGCCTCGCGGGTCTGGGGTGAGGCCCTTGCAGCAGGCAACGCCAAGCGCAGCTCGGACCTGGCCCCGCTCGAGATCTCGGCCGGGGGCCTGGTCGCCGTCGGCGAGGACGTCAAGGACTTCCTCGACTTCGCCCGCCCGATGGCCGCGCTCTACATCGGCGGGATGGGTGCTCGTGGCAAGAACTTCTACAACGACCTCGCCTGCCAGTACGGCTATGAGAAGGAGGCCAAGGAGATCCAGGACCTCTACCTCGACGGCAAGAAGAAGGAGGCCGAGGCCGCCGTACCCCTCGAGCTGCTGGAGCGAGCCAACCTGGTCGGGCCGGAGGGTTACATCAAGGAGCGGATCGCCGCCTTCCAGGAGTCCGGCGTCACCAACCTCCAGGTGGCTCCGGCCAGCGACGACCCCGCCGCGCTGGTCTCCCAGCTCAAGGAATGGGTGTCCTGAGCTGACCTTCGACATCCAGGCTCATCGCGGGGGTGCAGCGCTGGCGCCCGAGAACTCCCTCGCGGCGTTCGGCAACGCCCTTTCGATCGGGGTGACCACCCTGGAGTGCGACGTGCACATCAGCGCCGACGGCATCGCGATGATCAGTCACGAACGCACCTATGCCGGCCGGCTGATCCCACTGCTGACAGCCTCCGAGCTGACCGCGCTGTGTCCCCCCGGGCTGGACCCGATCCCGACTCTGGCCGACCTGATGACCCTGCTGACCGAGCGAGGCGCCGACGAGGTCGGTCTGAACATCGAGACCAAGTTCGACGTCCTCAGGGCCGAGGAGGGGGCGCCTCGTGAGGTGTTCGTCGAAGCCGTCACCGGGCTGCTCGCAGGGTCCCCGTTCCTGGACAGGTCATCGATCCAGAGCTTCGACTGGTCCGCGCTCCGGCTGGTCCACGAGGCCGAGCCACGGCTCGCCCTGAACGCGCTGACCAACACCGACTACCTCGAGGTCGACCAGCCTGGCGCCTCGCCGTGGCTGGCCGGACTGGACATCGACGACTTCGTCGGCAGCGTGGCCGCCGTCGTGAGCGCGCTGGGGTTCGACGCGATCTCGCCCAGCCACACCATCCTGACGCCCGCGATGGTGGCCGAGGCCCACGAGGCAGGGCTGCGCGTGCTCCCCTACACCGTGGACAACGAGCCGATGATGCGACACCTGGTGGCGATGGGGGTCGACGGGCTGATCACCAACCGCCCGGACCTGCTGCGTGACGTGCTGGAGTCCATGGAGCAACCACTGCCGCGGGCCTACCCGGCCCACGGATAGCCTGAACGGCGATGACCGAACAGCCCGTCACCGGGCCTACCCCACACCAGACTCGGCGGGCCCTCGCACGCGCGGAGCGTGGGGCCGCGCTCGACGTCGGCGAGGCGACGGTGCTGCTGGGTGCTCGCGGAGGCGACCTCCAGCGGCTCTGTGCCGTGGCTGCCCGCGTTCGCGACGCCGGTTTGGAGGCCGCCGGGCGCTCCGGCACCGTGACCTACTCCCCGAAGGTGTTCATCCCGGTGACCCGGCTGTGCCGCGACCGGTGCCACTACTGCACCTTCGTCACCACGCCCGGTCATCTCGAGCGCGAGGCCCAGGCGCCCTACCTCTCCCCCGACGAGATCGTCGAGATCGCCCGCCAGGGTGCGGAGCTCGGCTGCACCGAGGCACTGTTCACCCTCGGTGACCGGCCCGAGGACCGATGGCCCGAGGCCCGGGCCTGGCTGGACGAGCAGGGGTATGACTCCACGCTCGCCTACGTCCGCGCGATGGCCATCCGGGTGCTCGAGGAGACCGGGCTGCTCCCGCACCTCAACCCCGGAGTGATGTCGTGGGAGGAGATGAACCGGCTCAAGCCGGTCTCCCCCTCGATGGGGATGATGCTCGAGACGACCTCGCGCCGGCTCTTCGAGGACAAGGGCCAGGCCCACTACGGCTCGCCCGACAAGGACCCGACAGTCCGGGTGCGCGTGCTCGAGGACGCCGGCCGCCTGTCGGTGCCGTTCACCACCGGGCTCCTGATCGGCATCGGCGAGGACCTGACCGAGCGCGCGGAGTCGATCTTCGAGCTGCGCCGGGTCGCGCGCCAGTTCGGCCACCTCCAGGAAGTCATCATCCAGAACTTCCGGGCGAAGCCCGACACCGCGATGCGCCATGTCGGCGACCTCGGGCTGGAGGAGTACGTCGCAGCGATCGCCGTCTCCCGGATCGTGCTCGGCCCCAAGGTCCGGCTGCAGGCACCGCCCAACCTGGTCGACCTCGAGGAATGCCAGGCGCTGCTCGGTGCCGGCGTGGACGACTGGGGTGGGGTCTCCCCCCTCACTCCCGACCACGTGAACCCCGAGCGCCCCTGGCCCTCACTGGAACGGCTGCGCTCGATCACGGCCACCGCCGGTTTCACCCTGCGGGCGCGCCTGACCGTCCACCCGGAGTACGTCCTGACCGGCGAGCCCTGGATCGACCCCCGCGTCTCTGGTCACGTCGCGGCCCTGGCCGACGACGACGGGCTCGTGCGGGAGAACGTGAGGCCGGTCGGCCTCCCGTGGCAGGAGCCCGACGGCGGCTTCGCTGCTGTGGGCCGCACCGACCTGCACACCGCCGTGGACACCGAGGGCCGCACCCACGACCGCCGCTCCGACTTCGACGACGTCTACGGCGACTGGGACTCGGTCGCCGAGGATGCGTTGCGCGCCGGAGCCGCGGGGGCCGGCACGGACCCCGGGGCCCCCGGCCCGACCGTGGATGGGTCTGGCCTCCGCGCAGCGAGGAACGAGCGAAGCGGGTGGTTGGGCGGGCCGGGGGTTCCGGGGGCCGGGACGGCCGCAGGGGCGCAGGCTCTTCTGGCCGCCGAGAACGACCCGGGGAATCTGAGCGACGAGCACGCGCTGACCCTGATGACGGCCGAGGGCGACCTCCTCGAGCAGGTCTGCCGCCTGGCCGACGACCTGCGCCGGGAGACGGTGGGTGACGAGGTGACCTACGTGGTCAACCGGAACATCAACTTCACCAACGTCTGCTACGTCGGCTGCCGGTTCTGCGCGTTCGCCCAGCGTCGCACCGACGCGGACGCCTACTCCCTGTCGATGAGCCAGGTCGCCGACCGGGCCGAGGAGGCATGGAACCTCGGCGCGACCGAGGTCTGCATGCAGGGCGGGATCGATCCCGAGCTGCCCGGCACGGCGTACTTCGACCTGGCCGCCGCCGTGAAGCAACGGGTGCCCGAGATGCACGTCCACGCCTTCTCCCCCATGGAGATCGTCAACGGATCCAGCCGCACCGGCCTGTCCTTCGAGGACTTCCTGATCAAGGCACGCGAGTGCGGCCTCGACACCATCCCGGGGACTGCGGCAGAGATTCTCGACGACGAGGTCCGGTGGGTGCTCACCAAGGGCAAGCTGCCCACCAGGACCTGGATCGAGGTGGTCAGCACCGCACACCGCGTGGGCATCCGGTCCAGCTCGACGATGATGTACGGCCACGTCGACAACCCGCGCCACTGGGTCACGCACCTGCGCGTGCTCTCCCGGATCCAGGACACTGCGCTCGCTTCGGGGTTCGGTGGCTTCACCGAGTTCGTGCCGCTGCCGTTCGTGCACAACTCCTCACCGATCTACCTCGCAGGAGTCGCGCGTCCCGGCCCCACCCTGCGCGACAACCTGGCCGTGCATGCGATGGCCCGGATCCTGCTGCACGGTCGGATCGACAACATCCAGACCAGCTGGGTCAAGCTCGGCGTCGACGGCACCCGCGCCATGCTGAACGCCGGCGCGAACGACGTGGGCGGCACCCTGATGGAGGAGACCATCTCCC
This sequence comes from uncultured Actinomycetota bacterium, assembly GCA_963781335.1. Taxonomy (GTDB): domain Bacteria; phylum Actinomycetota; class Actinomycetes; order Propionibacteriales; family Nocardioidaceae; genus Marmoricola. Next base: position 483,113 of record CAWAFS010000035.1, read on the forward strand.
GGATGGCCGGCTCCGAGCACGGCTCCGCGAAGACGGTGAGCGAGCTGGTCGAGATCGGCGCCGGCATCGGCCGGCCGGTCGTCCAGCGGGGTACGACGTACGGCCCGGTTCCCCCGCGCAACTGAGGTGATGAGCACTGGGACCTTGACTTAGTTCAAGTGTCGTATAAAGTCAGCCGCATGCCCCTGGTGCTCGGTATCGACTCCTCCACCCAGTCCACCAAGGCCGTCCTCGTGGACGCCGACGACGGCACCGTTGTGGAACAGCGCACGGCGGCCCACCCCTCCGGCACCTCGGTCGACCCACGCGCCTGGATCGCCGCGGTGGACGACGCAGCGGGGCCGCTGCTCCCACGCGCGGCAGCCGTGGCCGTCGGTGGGCAGCAGCACGGAGCCGTGATGCTGGATGCGGCCGGCGAGCCCGTCCGGGACGCCCTGCTCTGGAACGACCTGCGCAGCGCGGACGCCGCCGTACAGCTGACCGAGGAGCTCGGCGGCCCCCAGGCCAGCGCCGACCTGACCGGGAGCGTGCTCAACGGGTCCTACACCGTGACGAAGCTGCGCTGGCTCCGCGACCACGAGCCCGAGTCCGTCCCACGGGTGCACCGCGTGCTCCTGCCCCACGACTACCTCAGCTGGCACCTGGCCGGTCGCGGCGAGGAGCCGACCACCGATCGTGGGGACGCTTCCGGCACCGGCTACTTCTCCACGACCGAGGACGCCTGGCTGCCCGACGTGGTCGAGCGCGCCCTGGGTCGCACCCCGCTGCTTCCCAGGGTGGCGGGACCGAGCGAGGTCGTCGGTCGGCACGGCAGCGCCGTCATCGCACCCGGGACCGGCGACAACATGGCGGCAGCCCTCGGACTCGCCCTGGGCGCCGGGGACGTGGCGGTCTCGATCGGCACCTCCGGAGTCGCCTCGATGGTGACCTCGGACCCGATAGCCGACGGGACCGGCGCCATCTCCGGCTTCGCCGACGCCACCGGCCGGTTCCTGCCGCTGGCCTGCACGATCAACGCCGCCCGCATTCTCGAGCTCGGCGCGAGGCTGCTGGGTGTCGACCACGACGGTCTCTCCGACCTGGCCCTGGAGTCGGAGCAGGGCGCACACGGGCTGACCCTGCTGCCCTACCTGGATGGCGAGCGCACGCCCAACCGGCCCGACGCCGCGGGAGCGCTCCACGGGCTGACCTCCGCCACCACCCGAGCCGACCTCGCCCGTGCCCACGTCGAGGGCCTGTTGTTCAGCCTGGCCGATGCCGTGGACGCGCTCGCCGATGTCTCCGGCGAGGCTCCCAACCGGCTGCTGCTCATCGGCGGCGCCGCCCGCAACCCCGCCGTTCTCGCGCTGGCGCCGCTGGTCTTCGGCGTGCCCGTGGTGGTTCCCGCTCCCGGTGAGTACGTCGCGGTGGGTGCTGCCCGCCAGGCGGCCTGGGCGCTCTCCGGGAACGCCGCGCCTCCTGAGTGGCCCGTGCTCACCACCGCCCTCCCTGCGGCCGACGCCATTCCCGACCTCCGCCAGGAATACGCCCTCCTGCGCGACCGCACAGCCACCTGGAAACCACGAAAGGCACACTCATGAGCGACTTCAAGCCCACCCCGGAAGACAAGTTCTCCTTCGGGCTCTGGACCGTCCAGTACCCCGGGCGCGACCCGTTCGGCGATCCCACGCGCGCCCCGATGGATCCGGTGCGAGCGGTGGAGAAGCTCGCCGAGATCGGCGCCTACGGCATCAACTTCCACGACGACGACGTGGTCCCGTTCGGGAGCGACGACGCCGAGCGTGACCGGATCCTCGACAACTTGCGCAAGGCACTCGCGGACACCGGCCTGGTCGTCACCACGGCCACCACCAACCTGTTCACGCACCCGGTGTTCAAGGACGGCGGGTTCACCTCGAACAACCGCGACGTACGCCGCTTCGCGCTGAAGAAGGTGATGCGCAACATCGACCTCGCTGCCGAGCTCGGCGCCAAGGTCTACGTCGCGTGGGGAGGACGTGACGGCTCCGAGTCCGGGGCCGCCAAGGACGTGATGGTGGCGCTGGACCGCAACCGTGAGGCCTACAACCTGCTGGGTGAGTTCGTCACGGACCGCGGCTACGACATCAAGTTCGCCATCGAGCCCAAGCCCAACGAGCCGCGCGGCGACATCCTGCTGCCGACCGTCGGTCACGCCCTGGCGTTCATCTCCACCCTCGACCGACCCGAGCTCGTCGGGGTCAACCCCGAGATCGGGCACGAGGAGATGGCCGGCATGAACGCTGCCGCGGGCTACGCCCAGGCGCTGTGGCAGGGCAAGCTCTTCCACATCGACCTCAACGGCCAGACCGGGCCGAAGTACGACCAGGACCTGCGCTTCGGTGCGGGCAACGTCCGCGGCGCGTTCTGGGTGGTCGACACCATCCTGGCCGGTGGGTACGACGGTCCGGTGCACTTCGACTTCAAGACCCCCCGCACCGAGGACGACCACGGGGTCTGGGTCGCTGCCGAGGCGTGCATGCGCAACTACCTGATCCTGCGCCAGAAGGCCCTCGCGTTCCGCGCGGACCCCGAGGTGCAGAGCGCCCTTGCCGACGCCCAGCTTCCCGAGCTCGCCCGGCCGACACTCGCCGACGGCGAGACCTGGAGCGACATCGAGGCAACTGAGGTCCCCGACGTCGAGGCCATCGGCGAGCACGGCATGGCCTTCGAGCGCCTCGACCAGCTGGCACTCGAGCACCTCTACGGGCTGCGCCCCTGAACGTGCAGCTCGACGCCGGCCCGGCGGCGACCGACGAGGTGCGCCGGCGCAACACCGCGCTGGTGATGCGGCTGCTGCGCGACAACGGGTCGCTCAGCAGGGCCGACCTGGCGCGTGGCTCCGGTCTGGCCAAGGCGACCATCGGCACCATCGTGGGGCAGCTGCAGCGGGCCGGGGCAGTGACCGAGGGCGTGACCGAGTCCGGTGGTCGCGGCCGTCCCAGCACTCCGCTGGTGCTGGAGGGACGGTCGCTCGCCGGGCTCGGCATCGAGATCAACGTCGACTACATGGCCGTGACCGCGCTCGACCTGGCCGGGCGCGAGCTGTTCTTCGAGGAGCGACCCGTCACCGACGAGGGTGCCGGTGCCCGGCTCGCGGACGTGGTCGCCCTGATCCGCGACGAGACAGCACGTCTGGCTGCCGCGGGAATCGAGCTGCTCGGGCTGACGATCGCGGTGCCGGGGCTGATCGACCGACGTCGCGGCGTGGTGGTGGACGCACCCAACCTCGGGTGGTCCGAGGTCGCCCTTGCCCACGCCGTACGTCTCGAGCTCGGTGACGCCGTCGCTGTGGCTGTCGACAACGACGCCAACTGCGCGGCTCGCGCCGAGAGCCTGCGCGGCGTGGCCGCGGGGGTCAGCGACTTCGTCTACCTGACCGGCACCGTCGGGCTGGGGGCGGGGATCGTCTGTGGCGGCGAGGTGCTGCGCGGCTCCCGCGGGCTGGCCGGGGAGGTCGGCCACCTCCGGGTCGGCGACGACCGCCACCGCTGCGCCTGCGGTCGCACCGGCTGCTGGGAGGCGATGGTGGGTTTGCGTGCCCTGGTGCAGGAGACGGGTGTCACCGTGGCACCCGGGGAGGACCCGGTCGCCTACGCGGAGCGGCTGACCAGGACCCCCGGCACCCGACCGGGCCTGACCAGGATCGCCGCGGCCCTCGGCAGCGGTGTCGCCCAGCTTGCAGTGACCCTCGACCCCGCGATGGTGGTGCTCGGTGGCGCCTTCGTGCCGCTCGGCGAGGTGCTCGTCCCGGCGGTCGAGGACGCGCTGGCGGCGGGTTTCACCGGTAGCGGCTGCACGGTGGCCCTGAGCACCCTCGGGCTGCACGCTGCCTCCGTGGGCGCGGCGCTCGACGCTCTCGATGACGTGTACGCCGGTCGCCGGTCGCTACCGACCTGAGCCAGCGTGCTCAGTGGTCGAGGATGGCCGCAACCGCGCCATCGGCGCTGGCGAGCACGTCCACGGGGTCGTGCAGGAGGTCGGTGAAGGCCAGCTCCGCCGCCCCGATGATCACCGAGTCCCCGTCGAGCGCCGGCAGCACGATCTGGGCCTGCTCGGCCGGGGCGGTGAGCGCCCAGTCGTGCAGCGATGCCAGCACGTCCTCTCGGACCAGGGGAAACACCCGGCGCAGCACGCCGCCAAGGATGATCACCTCGGGGTTGAACACGTTCACGAGGCCGCCGAGCCCGAGACCGAGCGACCGCCCGAGCTGACGCAGCTCGTCGGTCACCTCGGAGCCGGGCTGGAGGTAGTCACCCAGCTGGTGGATCTCCACGATCGGGCAGCCGACTGCGGCGGCGACGGCGTGCGAGCCGATCTCCACCTCCCAGCAGCCGACGTTGCCGCAGCGGCAGGTGTGCCCGCTGGGGTTGAACGGCTGGTGGCCGATCTCCCCGGCGTACCCGCTCGCGCCCATCATCGGCACTCCCCCGACGATCACGCCGCCACCCACACCGACGTCGCAGGAGATGTAGATCAGGTCCGACTTGTTCCGGCCGGCACCCCGGGTGTGCTCGGAGAGCGCGCCGAGCTCGGCGTCGTTGCCGAGGTGGACAGGCACCTTCTGCCCGACCCGGCGGGTGAGCATCGCGCTCAGCTCGACGTCGGTCCAGCCGAGGTTGGGCGCGAAGCGCACCAGCCCGGCACTGTCGGTGACCACGCCCGGCACCGCAATGCCGATCCCGACCAGGCGGCCCCGATCCTCGGCCGTCTTCAGCATCGACCGGAAGAGCTCCATCAGGGTCTCGAGCAGCGCCTCGGGTTCGGGGTCGCTCAGCGTCGGGGTCGACATCCGGTCCAGCGGCTGTCCGCCCAGCCCGATGCGAGCCACGTCCATCGTGTCCACACCGAGCTCGGCAGCGATCACGAAGACGCCTTCGGGGTCAGGGTTCACGTCGATGGACGGTCGCCCGGCCCCTGCTCGCGGCATCGTGCCGGCCTCGGGCGTCGACTGGTGCACCGCCGAGACGTCCTCGAGCTCGTGCACCAGGTCGGCGATGGTCGAGCGGTTCAGCCCCATCCGCTCGGTGAGCTGGGCCCGGGAGACACCGCCCGAGCGGTGCACGTGTCCGAGCAGCGTCGCGAGGTTGTGGCGCCGCACTGCTTCCTGGTTGGTGCCGGTGCCACTCCGACGCCGGTCGGGCACGGCTAGGTTCCCGTAGCGGACCGGCGACGACGCGAGATGGCGTCGACCGACGCGGCCAACAGCAGGACGCTGCCGGTGATGATGTAGTTGATGTACGCCGACTGGTTGAGCAGGCCCAGCCCGTTGTCGATCGTCGCGATGACCAGACCGCCAATGACGGCGTCCCTGATCAGGCCCTTGCCGCCGAACAGGCTGGTGCCGCCGATGACCGCGGCGCCCACGGCGTACAGCAGCACGTTGCCCCCGCCGGAGCCCGGCGAGACCTTGCCCGTGTACGACGCGCTGATGATGCCGCTGACGGCCGCCATGCTCGAGCAGATGACGAAGGCTGAGACCTTCAGCCGATCCACGTTGATGCCGGCTCGACGGGCAGCCTCGGTGTTGCCGCCGACCGCGTAGATGTGGCGGCCATAGGGGGTCCGGCCGAAGACGAGGCTCCACATGATCAGCAGCGCGCCCACGAGGAACACGGCATAGGGGATGCCCTCGATCACGAAGGTCGGGACCCGGCTGCGGTTCTGGCTGAGGACGAAGGTCATGCCCAGCAGCACCACGCACAGGGCGACGAACTTGAACACGAGCAGCGAGTTGGGCGGTCGGTGCAGGTTCTTGGCGGCCAGCCGCGACTGGCGCCAGAAGATCAGGCCACCGTAGATCGCGAGCAGGGCGACCATCACGATCCACCCCATCAGCACCGGCATCGACTTGATCGTGATCCCACGCAGCACCTCGTCGCGCACCGGGATGGTGCCGCCGAGGCCGATCAGCTTGAGGGTGACCCCCTGCAACCCGAGGAAGAACGCGAGCGTCACCACGAACGACGGGATGCCGAGCTTCGCGACGAGCAGCCCGATGCCGGTGCCGACGATCGCGCCGACCAGCAGCCCGATGAGCACCGCCACGGGCCAGCTCTGTCCGTGCCGGTCGATGGCCACCGCGGCGTAGCCGGCGGCCATGCCGCCGGTGACGCCGGCCGAGAGGTCGATCTCGCCGAGGAGCAGGACGGGGACGAGGCCCATCGCCAGCACCGAGATGGCTGAGGCCTGCACCATCAGGTTGGCGATGTTCAGGTTGCTGGTGAAGGTGTCCGGGCGCAGGGCCGAGAACACGATGAACAGGACGACCAGGCCGAGCACGGCCGGAAGGGCGCCCATGTCACCGCCGCGGAGCCGGTCGCGATAGGCCTGGAACGAGTCGCCCAGCGAGCGGTCGGCCGTGTCGTTGGCGAAGTCGGTGGCCGCGAGGCTCTGGGACGTCTGGGTCGACGTCTCGGGAGCGGCAGCATTCTCAGGAGTGGTGGTCATGTCCGGTCCTCACGCCGACTCGGCAGCAGTGGCCGCCGAGATCCCGATGTCGCCCGAGCGGCCGGCTGTGATCAGCTCGACGATCTGGCTGTGGTTGGTGTCCTTCGTCTCGAGCTCGGCGGCGACCCGGCCGAGGAACAGGGCCGTGACCCGGTCCGAGACCTCCATGACGTCGAGCATGTTGTGGGAGATCAGCACCACCCCGAGGCCCTGGTCGGCCAGGCGGCGTACGAGATCCAGCACCTGCCTGGTCTGTGCGACGCCCAGGGCGGCGGTCGGCTCGTCGAGCAGGACCACCTTGGAGTTCCAGAGGACTGCCTTGGCGATGGCGACGGTCTGGCGCTGGCCACCGGAGAGCGAGGAGACGCTCTGGCGCACCGACTTCACGGTGCGGACCGAGAGCGAGGCGAGCGTGCTGCGGGCACGGTCCTCCATCGTGAGCTCGTCCAGGAGTACGCCGCCGGTGATGGTCTCGCGGCCCAGGAACATGTTCTGGACGATGTCGAGGTTGTCGCACAGCGCCAGGTCCTGGTAGACGACCTCGAGGCCCAGGGCTGCGGCGTCCTTCGGGCTGTGGATGGAGACCGGCTGCCCCTCGAAGAAGAACTCTCCCGAGTCGGCACGGTAGATGCCGGCGATGGTCTTGACGAGGGTGGACTTGCCGGCGCCGTTGTCGCCGACGAGCGCGGTGACCTGGCCGGGGTAGACCTTGAAGTCCACGTCGTGGAGCACCTGGACGGCGCCGAAGCTCTTGTTGACGCCGCGGAGTTCGAGCAGTGGTTGGGTCATGACGCCTCCGAGGGTCGGACCGGGGGTGGGTGAGGACGTGGTGCCGACGAGGGCCCGGTTCCCGGTGAGGAGAACCGGGCCGCCGTCGCTGTTGCCAGCCTGAGGATCAGGAGATCCCGGCGTCGGTGCACTGCTTCTCGTAGCCCTTGCAGACGTCGGCGGCCGTCTGGCCACCGTCGTCGATCACGGCCTTGACGTTGTCCTTGGTCACCAGCACCGGGTCGAGCAGCACCGACTTGACGTCGCGCTTGCCCTCCGGGTCGGTGACCGTGCCGTTGGTCTCGCCTTCCTCACCCTTGGTGAGGCCGATGGCCAGCTCCGCGAGGGCGCCGGCCTCCTGCTTGGCGGACTTGTAGACCGTCATGCACTGCTCGCCGGCCAGGATGTCCTGCAAGCCCTGGACGGTAGCGTCCTGCCCGGTGACCGGGACCTTTCCGGCCACACCGTTCTTCTGCAGGATCGAGATGGCAGCACCACCGAGGCCGTCGTTGGCCGCGAGCACGCCGTCGATCTTGCCCTTGGCCTGGGTGAACATCTGCTCGAAGATCGTGCCGGCCCGCTCGTTGTCCCAGCCGGGAACCGCCTGCTCGGCGACCAACGTGTAGTTGGTGTTCGCGTCGAGCACGGTGTGCGCGCCGTTGGAGAACGCCGTGGCGTTGGAGTCGTCGGGCGAACCGTTGAGGAAGACGATGTTCGCCTTCTTGTCCGCGCCGAGGCACTGCTGGAGACCCTCGCCCTGGAGCTGGCCGACCTTCTCGTTGTCGAAGGAGACGTAGTACTCGGCGGAGCCACCGAGGGTGAGCCGGTCGTAGTCGATGGTGGCGATGCCCTGGTTCTTGGCCTTCTCCTCGATGGCTGCACCCGAGGCGTTGTCGAGGTTGACGATCGCGAGGACGGTGACACCACCGGTGATCATCGAGTCGGCGATCTGAGCCATCTTGTCCGCGTCGCCCTGCGCGTTCTGGATGTCGTAGTCCACGCTTGCTTCCTTGAACGCGGCCTCGAGAGCCGGCCGGTCCGCGGTCTCCCAGCGCACCGAGGACTCGGTGTCGGGAAGGATGACGCCGATCTTGGCCTTGGGGGTGTCGCCACCGCCGCTGCCGCCGTCGCCTCCGCTGTCGCTGCCACATGCCGTGAGGGCCAGGGAGAGACCCAGTGCGCCAGCCAGTAGAACAGGCATCCGCTTCACGCAGACCGCCTCCTTCTTGTGAGGGTCGCCGCCCCGCTGCCCGTGAGCATGGTGTGGGTCGGAGAGATAAATAGTTGGTTGACCCAACGTAACGCTCGTCACACTCCGGGTCTAGTGGTGGCGGACAACAAATCCGAGGTGTCGGGATCGTGGCCTAGACAAGTCAGTGGGTCCCCCCCGGTGGAGGTCGCTGTTCGTCACCAAACCGTGACCGGTCCGAACCTCAGGGGGTGAGCCGGACCGGGACCGACTCGACGCCGTACACCACGCTGAGGGCGCGGTAGTCGAGGTCCTCGGAGCGCGCTGCCAGCTGCATGTCGGGGAACCGGCGGGCCAGGGCCGGGAACGCCAGCTTGAGCTCCATCCGGGCGAGCTCGGCACCGACGCAACGGTGGAAGCCGTAGCCGAAGGCCAGGTGTGAGGTCGTCGCGCGAGCCAGGTCGACGTCGTCGCCCGGCGTCGCGCGGGGATCCCGGTTGGCGGCCGGGAGCGAGCAGACGATGACAGATCCCTCGGCGATGTGCTTGCCGCCGATCTCGACGTCGCGCTTGACGAACCGCGGGAACGCGACCTGGACGACCGACAGCACGCGCAACAGCTCATCGACGATCGGTCCCGCGCTGGCCGGGTCCTCGATCAGCCGGTTCCAGAGCTCGCGGTTCTCCAGGAGCACCGCGGTGCCGAGGGCGAGCATGGAGGCGCTGGTCTCGAGACCGCCCGTGAACACACCGTCGGCAAGACCGCCGAGGTCGAAGTCGCTGATCTCGCCACCGTGCTCCCGGATGATCTGCCCGATCAGCCCGGGCCCGGGGTTCAGTCGCTGCCTCGCAGCCTCGGCGAGCAGGAACTCCCTGGAACCGCCGATTGCTCCGATCGAGCTCTGGGCGCCCTTGGAGATGTCGAAGCGCGCGGACGCGAGGGTGCTGAAGGTCTCACGCTTCTCGTTCGGGACGCCCAGCAGGTCACAGATGACCAGGAACGGGATCGGAAACGCGAACGTCGGCACGAGGTCGACGGTGTCGGCCCGCTCCCCCGCCGCCTCGATCTCGTGCAGCTGCTTGTCGATGATGGACCCGACACCGGGGCGGAGCCGCTCCAGCCGCCGCATCGTGAACTCGGGCGTGAGCAGCCGCCTCAGCCGGGTGTGGTCGGGAGGGTCGGTGAAACCGAGACCACCGAAGTCGCCGTCGGTGACCGACCCGCTCCTGCCCATGTAGGGCCGGATGTCGGTGGAGTACGACGTGGCGTCGCTCAGCACCTGACGTGTCTCTGCATCCCCGGTCACCAGCCAGACCTCGAGGCCGAGCAACGAGGCAAGCCGCTGGACCGGGTCCTCGTCACGGAGGGCCGAGAGCCGCGGCTGGGGTGCCACCACGTCTCGGCGCAGCGGCCAGGAGAGGGCATCGGGCACCTTGTCGAGGTGCGAGAGGTCGATGCCACCGGCGCGGGCGATCAGGCGTTCGCGTACCGCCTTCTTGACCGTGGTGACCAGGCTCATCGCGCCTCTTCGGGGTGGGTGACGGGCAGAAGTCTACGAAGGCAGAGTGCTCTCGGTCATCAGGGACACCCCTGACCGGTATGGTCCGCCACCGCGGGTTCGACGTTGGGCACGCGCGAACCTCGGGGGACTCACTCCCACTCGATGGTTCCCGGCGGCTTGCTGGTGATGTCGAGCGTGACCCGGTTCACTTCGCGCACCTCGTTGGTGATCCGGGTGGAGATCGTCTCGAGCACCTCGTAGGGCACGCGTGCCCAGTCGGCGGTCATGGCGTCCTCCGAGGTCACCGGTCGCAGCACGATCGGGTGGCCATAGGTGCGGCCGTCGCCCTGGACACCGACCGAGCGGATGTCGGCCAGCAGCACCACCGGGAACTGCCAGATGTCCCGGTCGAGACCGGCTCGGGTGAGCTCCTCGCGCGCGATCGCGTCGGCCTCGCGCAGGATGTCGAGGCGTTCGCGGGTGATCGAGCCGATGATCCGGATGGCCAGTCCGGGACCGGGGAACGGGTGCCGCCAGACGATCTCGGCCGGCAGGCCCAGCTGCTCGCCGACCAGGCGCACCTCGTCCTTGAACAGGGTGCGCAGCGGCTCGACCAGCTCGAACTCCAGGTCGTCGGGAAGCCCACCGACGTTGTGGTGGGACTTGATGTTCGAGGTGCCCGCTCCCCCACCCGACTCGACGACGTCGGGATAGAGCGTGCCCTGCACCAGGTAGGCGACCTTGGTCCCCTCGACGGCCATCGACCGGGCCAGCACATCGGCCTCGGCTGCCTCGAAGACCCGGATGAACTCCCGGCCGATGATCTTGCGCTTCTCCTCGGGGTCGCTGACTCCCTCGAGGGCATCGAGGAAGCGCTTCTCGGCGTCCACGACGTGCAGGTCGACGCCGGTCGCCGCGACGAAGTCGCGCTCCACCTGCTCGGCCTCGCCCTTGCGCAACAGCCCGTGGTCGACGAACACGCAGGTCAGCCGGTCCCCGATCGCACGTTGTACGACAGCCGCGGCGACTGCCGAGTCGACGCCCCCCGACAACCCGCAGATCGCCCGACCGGCGTCGCCGATCTGCTCACGGATGCGCTCGATCTGCTCCTCGACGATGTTCACCATCGTCCACGTGGGCCGGCAGCCGGCGATCTCGTGCAAGAAGTGCTCGAGCACCTTCTGGCCGTGCTCGGTGTGCAGCACCTCCGGGTGCCACTGGACACCGGCGAGGCGCCGGTCGATGTTCTCGAAGGCCGCCACCGGTGTGGCAGTGGTCTGGGCGAGCACGTCGAACCCGTCCGGCGCGCGGCGCACCGAGTCGCCATGGGACATCCACACGCGGTGCTCGGTCGGGATGTCGGCGAGCAACGTGCCCGGGCTGGTGACGCGGACCGGCGTACGACCGAACTCGGAGACGCCGGTGCGGGCGACCTCTCCACCGAGCACCTGGGCCATCGCCTGGAAGCCGTAGCACATGCCGAACACAGGGACGCCGGCATCGAAGAGGTCGGCGTCGACGTGCGGTGCCCCGGCCGAGTAGACCGACGACGGGCCACCGGAGAGCACGATCGCCGCGGGATTCCGGGCGAGCATCTCGGAGAGCGGCATGGAGTGCGGGACGATCTCGGAGTAGACCCTCGCTTCGCGGACCCGACGAGCGATCAACTGGGCGTACTGGGCTCCGAAGTCGACGACGAGAACGAGGTCGTGGTCGGTCAAGATGGGCCTTTCGGAGCGCGATCGAGCAGTGTCCCTGAGTCTGTCAGAGATTTTTCTGGGATTTTCCTCGGGGCGCATAACCCGGTCCAGAAGGCCTCGTTGTGCCCCACAGATCCGGTGGAAAGCTCCCTCCCAGGCCGGATCTGAATCGGTCCGCTCTCGGGCGGACTCCCCAGGGCTCGGCCTCCTCCCTCCCCGGCCGGGTCCTGGGTCATTTCCGGAGCATGCAGTTGTCGAGGGCAACTAGACATTCCGCCCAGTGTTGTCGGTCGTTCCCTGACGTTGTGGGGTGGAGTATCGGCCGACGACGTCTGGAGTCCCCGGCCGACCGGGGAAACCTGCGCCCCGCTCAGCTGACGCTGACGATGGGCAGTCGCAGGGCCCCGGGAGCGGACCCGGGGACGACCGGGTGGTTCGGGGCCACGGGGGCGACCCGCTCGTAGTCCGCGCCGACCTTCGGGCGCGGGTCCTGGTCGCCCTTGTTGGGCCAGAACGACATCGCCCGCTCGGCCTGGGCAGTGATCGTCAGCGACGGGTTCACGCCGAGGTTGGCCGAGATGGCCGACCCGTCGGCGACGTGCAGTCCGTCGTAGCCGTAGACGCGCTGGTAGGGGTCGACCACACCGGTGTCCGGTCCCGTGCCGATCGCACAACCCCCGATGAAGTGTGCGGTCATCGGCATGTTGAAGGGCTCGCCGATGGAGCCGCCCGCCGTGCCGCCCATGATGGCGGCCATCTTGCGGACCACGGTGTTGGCCACCGGGATCCAGGTCGGGTTGGGCTGACCGTGACCCTGGCGCGACGTCAGGCGCCACTTCTTGGTGCCCGGGATCCGCTTGGGGTACGTCGTGATCGAGTTGTCCAGCGTCTGCATCACCAGCGCGACGACGGTGCGCTCCGACCAGTGCCTCAGGTCGTAGAGGTTCGCGACGTTCTTGCGCTCGGTCCACAGCTCCTTGAGCCAGGTACGCCAGCGGGCCTCCGGACCGTCACCGTCGGTGAGCACCGTCTGCAACATCGCCATCAGGTTGCTGCCCTTGCCATAGCGGACCGGCTCGACGTGGGTGTCCTCGTCCGGGTGGAACGACGACGTGATGGCGATGCCATAGCTGTAGTCGACCGTGCTGTCCGGGGCGATGGCGCCCAGGATCGACTCGGAGTTGGTGCGGGAGAGGAAACCCAGCCGGTCGGACAGCCTCGGCAGGTGGCCGTCGGCCTTCATCCGGTGCAGCAGCTTCTGGGTGCCGATGGCGGCCGCTGCGAAGACGACCTGCTGTGCGGAGATGGTCCGCGTCGACGAGGAGCTCGCGCGCATGGCCTTGGTGAACTTCAGGTCGACGTCGTAGCCGCCCTCGGCGCCCGGGGCGACCCGCGTGACCGTGGTCAGGGGCATCACCTTCGCGCCACGCTGCTCGGCCAGGTAGAGGTAGTTCTTCACCAGGGTGTTCTTGGCGTTGTACTTGCAGCCGACCATGCAGTCACCGCACGCGACGCAGGTGTTGCGGTCGGGGCCGACGCCACCGAAGTAGGGGTCGGCGACACGGTCGCCCTGGTGCGAGTCCGGCTGCCCGAAGAACACCCCGACCGGCGTCGGGTGGAAGGTGTCGCCCACGCCGAGGTCGTTGGCGACCTTCTCCATCACGTCGTCGGAGGGGGTGCGCAGCGGGTTCTCGACCACGCCGAGCATCCGCTTCGCCTGGTCGTAGTACGGCGCCAGCTCGGCCTTCCAGTCGGTGATGTCACGCCACTGGGCGTCCTGGTAGAACTGGTCGAGCGGTTCGTAGAGGGTGTTCGCGTAGACGAGGGACCCACCGCCGACCCCCGCCCCGGCGAGGATCAGCGAGTCGCGGACGGCGTCGATGCGCTGGATGCCGTAGCAGCCGATCTCGGGGCGGAACAGGAACTTCCTCACCTCGAAGGAGGTCTTCGCGAAGTCCTGGTCCTCGAACCGTGCGCCGGCCTCGATCACCGCGACGCGGTAGCCCTTCTCGACCAGGCGCAGGGCGCTGACCGATCCGCCGAACCCGGACCCGACGATGACGACGTCGTAGTCGAACTCGGTGGTCGAGCCCGTCGAGACCGTCATGGGCGTCCCAGCTTCTTCATCAGGCGGAGGTTGGCGGTCATCAGCTTCGCGTAGGTCTCGTCCTTCATGCCGAACATCGGCGCGAACCGGATCAGCCTCTGCACGGCCACCGCCTGCGACTCGGTGTAGCGCAGGACCCCCTCGCTGCCCTGCCTGCGGCCCGTGCCGGACTCGCGCATTCCACCCATCGGCGAGTCGACGCTCCCGAACGTCGCGCCGAAGGCCTCGTTGATGTTGACGGTGCCGCACTTGATCTGCCGGGCGATCGCTCGGGCGCGCCTCGTGTCGCGACTGTAGATCGAGGCGTTCAGGCCGTACTCGCCCGCATTCGCGCGCGAGACTGCATCCGCCTCGTCGTGGAACCGGTAGAGCGAGATCACCGGGCCGAAGGTCTCGTTGCCGAAGCAGGTCATCGCCGGGGTGACGCCCTCGAGGACGGTGGGCTCGTAGAAATAGGGCCCGAGGTCCGGACGGGCCCTGCCTCCCGCCAGGACCGTGGCCCCGTGGGCCACGGCGTCCTCCACGTGGGCCTGGACCGTGTCGAGCTGGCTCTGGCTGATCAGCGAGCCCATGTCGGAGCCCCACTCGATGCCGGGACGCAGCGCCATGGCGCGCACCCGCTCGACGAACTTGTCGCGGAAGCGGTCATAGACCTGGTCGGCAACGAACATCCGCTCCATGGACATGCAGAGCTGGCCGGCACTGGAGAAGCTCGCCCGGACAGCACCCTCCGCGGCGCGGTCGAGGTCGGCGTCGCGGAGGACCAGGATCGGGTTCTTGCCACCGAGCTCCAGCGAGCACCCGATCAGCTGGTCAGCGCACTGACGCGCGATGAGCTTGCCGGTCGCGGTCGAGCCGGTGAAGCAGATGTAGTCCGAGCCTTCGATCATCGGTCCGCCGAGCTCGCGGCCGGGCCCCGCGACGACGTTCCACAACCCGGCCGGGAACCCGGCCTCCTCGAGCAGCTGTGCTCCGAGCAGGGCGGAGAGCATCGTCTGGGCGTCCGGCTTGGTCACCACGGCGTTGCCTGCGAGCAGGGCCGGAAGACCATCGATGAGCGCAAGGTTGAACGGGTAGTTCCACGGCGCGATGATCCCGACCACGCCCTTGGGCACGTGGTTGACCTCGACCCGTGTCAGCCCGGGGACCACGCCGAGCTTGCGCTCGGGGTCGAGGTGGTCGTGGGCGGTGCGCGCGTAGTAGCGAGCGGTCAGCGCGACGTGCAGCGGCTCGTCGAAGGCGTGCTTGCGGGCCTTGCCGGACTCCCAGCAGACCAGGTCGATGATCTCGTCCTGGCGCTCGAGGACCAGGTCGTGCAACCGGAGCAGGAGCTCCGAGCGGTGCTCGAGGCTGGTGCGCGCCCAGGCCTGCTGGGCATGACGAGCCCGGGAGCAGGCCTCGCGCACGTCTGCCTCGCCCGACTGGGGAATCATGGCGAGGGGCTGCCCGGTGACTGGCGAGTACGTCGCCACGGCCTCCCCCGAGGACGCGACCACCCGGTTGGTCAGAGCCCGGGTGTAGGACTGATCCAGGGCATAGGACGCGGTCGGGTCGTGCTCAGGATCGGAGGGGCCGACCTGTGCGCTGCGTGAGTTGGACGGTTCGGGCTGGACGGTCATGGACGCAGCCTAGACTCGCCGGTAACTTTACACAACGGGCCGCGGTGTACAATGGAACACGTTCTGGTTCGCCTACTCCTCGTCGGGGTCCGCCGGCGGTTCCGCACCCTCGTCTTCGTCTCGCTCGGCCCACTCGAGGAGCGGACTGATGTCGAAGACCGCGTCGTCGATGCCTTCGTGGAGGTCGCCCAGCTCGGCATAGCGCGAGGGCACGGTCGCGATCGTGAAGTCGTCGGGGTGGCAGGAGTCCACCTCGTCCCAGCGGATCGGGGTGGACACCGTCCCGATCGCGTTGCCCCGCACGGAGTACGCCGCCGCGATCGTGTGGTCACGGGCGTTCTGGTTGTAGTCCACGAACAGGTGGGTGGGGTCCCGGTCCTTGCGCCACCAGGCGGTGGTGACCTCGTCGGAGCGTCGCTCGACCTCACGGGCGAAGGCGAGGGCGGCGCGGCGTACGTCCTTGAAGCCGTGGTCGGGTGGGATCCGCACGTAGATGTGCATCCCGTTGCCGCCGCTGGTCTTCGGGAAGCCGGTGGCGCCGAGATCGTCGAGCACCCCGTGGGCGACGTGAGCCACCCGCTGCACGGTTGCCCACGAGCACTCCGGACCCGGATCGAGGTCGATCCGCCACTCGTCCGGCTTCTCGACATCCGCCCGCCGGCTGTTCCACGGATGGAACTCCACGGTGCTCATCTGCACCGCCCAGATCACCTGGGCGAGCTCGGTGACGCACAGCTCGTCGGCGGTCCGGTTCCAGCGCGGGAAGTGCACCCGCACGGACTCCATCCACGGCGGCGCGCCCTTCGGCAGCCGCTTCTGGTGCACTTTCTCCCCGGTCACGCCGGTCGGGAAGCGATGGAGCATGCACGGCCGCTCACGCAGGGCGTTGACGATGCCGTCGCCGACGGCGAGGTAGTACTCGACCAGGTCGAGCTTGGTCTCTCCACGTTCGGGAAAGTAGACGCGGTCCGGGTTGCTGACCCGGACGACCTTGTCGTCGACCTCGATCTCGGTGGCGGGCGAGGGCATCGGAGCAGCAGCCCCTAGTCGGTGCCGTGCCGGCGGACGAACTCGAGGATCTGCTCGGAGAGCTCCGGGCGGCACACGATCAGGTCGGGCAGCAGGACGTCGTCCTGGTTGTAGATGAGCGGGCTGCCGTCCACCCGACTGGTGAACAGGCCGGCTGAGCGGGCAACCGCAACCGGTGCGGCCGAGTCCCACTCGTACTGCCCACCGGCGTGCACGTAGGCGTCGCTGAGGTTCCGGATCACCGACATCGCCTTGGCACCGGCCGAGCCCATCGGCACCAGCTCGGCGTCGATCTCCTCTGCGAGTGCCTTCACGAACTCCGGTGGGCGGGTGCGCGAGACCACCAGCCGTGGCCGCGCCGACGTCGAAGGGGGTACGACGGGTGGTTGGCCGGTGTGCCAGGTCGCGCCGATGCCGGGCTGGGCCACGGCGCCGGCCACCAGCTCACCTCCCCCGGAAGGTGACCGGGCCCACAGCGCCACGTGCACCGCCCAGTCGTCGCGAGGTGGCTCCGAGAACTCCCGGGTGCCGTCGAGCGGGTCGACGATCCAGACCCGGTCCGCCCCGAGACGGGCCTTGTCGTCCTTGCCCTCCTCGCTGAGCACCGCGTCGTCGGGTCGGTGCTCGGCGAGCAGGCGCATCAGCAGCTCGTGCGCGGCCAGGTCTCCCGCGTCCTTCAGGTCCCGGCCCTCGAGCCCCTGCTCGCGCACCTGCAGCAGCAGGTTGCCGGCCTCCGTGGCCGTCCAGGCAGCCAGGGCGTGATCGTCGTCCCCCTGACTGCGGCTGGCGTCGAGGGGAGTCCGGGGATCTGGAGAGCTCACGGCGCCACCCTAGGTCCTACGGCCACGAAGCACCGCTGGGTCCCAGCGGCGCCCAGGATTTCGATCTGCATCGCCAGCGTCACAAACACCTCCTAGAGTGACGGTTCATTCGCCAGGCACAGAAGGGCTCGTCCATGCAGGAGAACCAGTCGGAACACCACGACTACTGGGATTCGTTCTATGCCACTCGCGCCAGCACCTCGGTCCCAGCAGCGCCGTCGAGCTTCGCCGAGTGGACGCGGGCACGGCTCGCAGAGGGGCAACCGGTCGTCGAGTTCGGATTCGGCAATGCCCGAGACTCCCTGTGGTTTGCCCGCGAAGGTCACCGCGTCCTGGGATTCGACTTCTCCGAGACGGCGGTGCGCCAGGCGCAGGGGCGTGCCGACGGCGCGCAGCTTGCGGGCAGGTTCGAAGAGCTCGACCTCTACTCGTCGGCCAACACCGCGGACGCAGTGAAGAAGATCAAGGAGTTCGGGGAGGACCCCGTGATCTACGGACGGTTCCTGATCCATTCCCTCGAGCACTCCGGGCGTCACAATCTCTTCGACCTGGCGGCTGAGGCGCTGCCCTCCGGCGGCTCGATGTATCTCGAGTTCCGGACTGGAAGTGACCGCGGCGAGAATCATCTATTCGGCGACGACCACTTTCGCATCTACCTGGATCCCGAGGACGTGGCACGTGAGATCGAGGAGCGAGGGGGCCGCGTCGCCCACGTGGAGGCCGGCCACGGGCTGGCCGTCTACAAGACGGAGGACCCGCACGTCGCCCGCATGGTGTGTACTTGGACGACCTAGCCGCCGGCGCTTAGCCAGCATTTCTTCTTCGTCGTACGTGCTCAGGCATGAAACCTTGCAACGCCTGAGACCCGTGGGTGTGGCGCCGAGTCGTGATTTCGAGTCACGCACTAGGTTCGCCCCTAGGGAATTCGGCGGCAAACCATCTACGGGAGACATGTACACGTGACCGAGGACTCGCAGATCAGCCCGCGGCAAGGCGCACTCAAGGCGGCTCTGCGTCACAGTGCCGTCCTGCTCCTGGTGCTCGCCGCCGTTGGCACACTGCTGGGCGCCGGCGCCGGGCTCAGGCGCGCGGAGGACCACACGGCACGAGCCTCCATCCTGATCTCCCCCCTGACCGGCAACCCGTTCTACCCGGGTGGGCGGGGCGACGAACTGATCAACCTCGAGACCGAGGCGCAACTGGTCAGGTCCGACCCGGTCGCACGCGATGTCGCGAGTCGCCTCGGCGAGGCGGAAAGTCCCGCCGCCCTGCTCGGCGGTCTCGACGTGAGCGTCCCGGCGAACACCCAGATCCTCACCATCGAGTACACCTCCGGCTCGGACCTCGACGCGCTGCGTCGAACCCAGGGCTTCGCCGACGCCTACCTCGACTTCCGCCAGGCCAGGTCCGAGCAGATCGTCCGTTCAAGGACCAAGCGGATCCAGGACCAGGTCGACGACCAGAACAAGACGCTGTCCAGCCTGGTGGCCCGGTCGAACGTCGAGACGAACGTGGCCAACAAGAACCTGCTGCGGGAGCAGATCAACGGCGTCACCACCCAGATCGGACAGCTGCAGGCCCAGCTCGCGGAGCTCCAGACCGGCGCCGTCGACCCGGGACAGGTGATCACGCCCGCGCGCGTGATCGGCAGCAGCCCGGTCGGCTTGATCGCGATCTATGCCTTCTTCGGCCTCCTGGCCGCACTGGCTCTCGGGCTCGGGATCGTGGTCGTTCGCGCCCGCGCCGAGAACCGGATCCACCACGCCGACGACGTCACCGCCTCGGGGTTGGCGCTGCTCGGCAGCATCTCGATGAGCGAGGTCAACCGCACCAACGAGTCGATCGCCACCTCGGACGGCAGCGGCGACGTCCCCATCGGCCCGGGCCTGCAGAACCTCCGGGTGTCGGTGCTCGCGCGGGAGCGGAGCCGCCCACTGCGGATCCTCTTCGCCGCGGCCGCCGAGGGATCTCCCTCCCCACGGGCCGCCCTCGGCCTGGCCTACGCCACCGCGTCGTCCAGCCTGGCCACGGTGCTGGTGGATGCCACCGCCGGATCCGGGGAGATCACCGAGCTCGTCGGACTGACCTCGAAGCCAGGGTTCACCGACGTGCTGGCTGGCGAGATCGAGCTGCCTCGAGCCCTGACGTCCGTGTCGGCCCACCTGCTCGTGCTCCCGACGGGGCACGACGAGTCACGAGCCGACGACCTGCTGACGGGACCGCTCACCGGGACCCTCTTCGGACAGCTCGCCCAGCTAGCCGACGTACAGATCATTGCCACCGGACCGCTGCACACCCCCCGCTCGCAGGCGCTGGCGATGGTCGCCGACGTGATCATCGTCGAGGCCGTCGAGAGCCAGTCCCGCCTCGCTGACCTCGTCTCGATCGCGGAGGACCCGACCCTGGCCGACTCGCTCCTCGGCGTCGTCTTCGTGGGGAGGGCGCGGTCCCGGTCGCGCAAAGCCGCCAGGAAATGAGTGAGGCGGACCAGGAGCTGGGCCACAACACTCGCCGGCACCTCACACACGTCGCCCGTGGCGGAGCGATCGGGCTGGTCGGCGCGGCAGTCTCGGCGGTCGCCGGCTTCGTGCTCGTGCTGGTGGTCACCAACTTCTACCCCACGGCGACCGCGGGCTTGTTCTTCACCGCCACCTCGACGTTCCTCCTGATCTCAGCGATCGCCACCCTGGGCACCGAGACCGGGCTGAGCCGGTTCATGCTCCGCTTCGAGGCGCAGGACCGGCGGGGCGACATCCCGCCGCTCCTGCGAGCCGCGTTCCGTACGACGCTCGGTTTCTCCATCGTCATTGGCGTCGCCCTGATCGCGGTCGCCGAGCCGCTGTCCGGGTTGATCGGCCTCGACTCCACTGGCGGGCCCGAAAGCCTGCAGGTGCTGGGCGTGCTGGTGCCGTTCGCCACCTGGAACGGCCTGACGCTCGCCGGCACCCGGGCGTTCGGACGGATGCGGGACACCGTGTTCGTGGACAAGATCGGCCGTTCCGTCGGGCATCCGCTGCTCGTGTTCCTGGCCTCCCTGGCCGGCTCGGGCCTGCTCGTCCTGACCATTGCCTGGTCGGTGCCCTACGTCCTCGCCGCGTTGGTCTCCGCGGTCGTGTTCCGCCGCTTCCTGCGCAAGCGGGGCACCCATACACACACCACGCCCACCAGGAGCTATCGCGAGCTGCAACGTGAGTTCTGGGCGTTCACCTGGCCCCGCAGCATCACCAAGGTCGCCCAGATGGCGATCCAGCGGGTGGACATCATCCTGATCGCAGCGCTGCGGTCGCCGACCGAGGCCGCCATCTACACCGCGGCGACGCGGTTCGTCGCCCTCGGCCAGTTCGGCACCCAGGCGATCCAACAGGTGCTGCAGCCGAAGTTCACGGCGCTGCTGGCGCGTCACGAGTACGCGAGCCTGAACGACGTCTACCGGATCTCCGCTGCCTGGAGCATGGCCGTGGCCTGGCCGATGTACGTCGTGGTGGGGTCGGCGCCACTGGCCTATCTCGCGCTGTTCGGCCCGCAGTACCGGGCCGACGGCGTCGGAGTGGTCCTGTTCATGACTGTCGCGATGATGTTCGGGGTGGCCACCGGCCCGGCCGACACACTGCTGCTGATGTCCGGGCGCAGCGCCCTCAGCCTGATCAACTCGCTGACGGCACTCGCCATCGACATCGTGCTGTGCCTGGTGCTGATCCCGCGCATGGGGATGACGGGAGCTGCGCTCGCCTGGGCGGTCGCGGTCATCATCCGCAGCTCCCTCGCGGTGGTGCAGACCCGGATCACGATGTCGATCGTCAGCTACGGGCCGGCCGCGGCGATCGTGGCCATCGCGAACATCGTCTGCTTCGGCGTACCCCTGGTGCTGCTCGGACAGTTCGTCGAGCTCGGCATCGTCGAGCTGGCGATCGCGTTGCTGGGCTGCGTCCCGGCGTACGCGCTCGCGCTCTGGCTCGGCCGCAGGATCCTGATGCTCGGCGTACTGCGCGGACTGGTCCGGCGCGAGCCGACCCCGGGCCTTCCAGGGTCCGAGCTGCCCGACCGCGAAGACCCGGCACCCCAGGCACCGCCCCGCCACCGCGCAGCGCGAGGAGACTGACCACGATGCGTCGACCGACCGTCATGTTCGAGAGCTGGCGAGGCCTCTACGCCGACAGCCCCCGCGCCCTGTCCGAGCGGCTCGGCGAGGCAGACAGCCAGCTTCGGCGGCGGTGGGTGACCTCGGGCGAGAGCCAGTTCCCGGCCGATGTCACCACGGTCCGGAGGCACAGCGCTGCCTACTTCCGGACGCTGCTCACCACCGACCTCCTGGTCGCCAACGACATCGTCTCGAAGCACCTCGTCAAGGGACCGGGGGTGCGCTACCTGCAGACCTGGCACGGGACGCCGCTGAAGCTGATCGGGCACGACGAGCGCGCGCACACCTACACCGGCGCCCAGGAGCACCTGAAGCGCATGGAGCGCGATGTGGCGAAGTGGGACTACCTCCTCTCCCCCAGTCAAGCGTGCAGCGAGATGTTCCGCACCGCGTTCCGCTACGACGGGGAGATCTGGGAGACGGGCTACCCGCGCAACGACCTGCTGCGCTCTCCTCGGTCCGCCGCACGGCGAGAAGAGGTGCGCCGCGGGCTCGGGATCGCCCCGGGGGCGATCGCCGTGCTCCACGCCCCCACGTGGCGCGACGACGACAAGAACGACGAAGGTCGGTTCCGGCAGTCTGTGACGCTGGACCCGGTGCTGATGGCCGCAGCCCTGCCCGACGACGCACGCCTCCTGCTGCGCCTGCATCGCAACGTGAAGGAGCGGCCCGCCGACGACGGCAGCCGCTTCGTTCTCGATGTGAGCGACCACCCCGAGATCGCGGACCTCTACCTCGCGGCCGACGTGCTCGTCTCGGACTACTCCTCGGCCGTCTACGACTTCGCCGTCACCGGGAAGCCGATCATCCTGTTCGCGCCCGACCTCGAGCGCTATCGCGACAGCGTCCGCGGACTCTACTTCGACTACGAGGACTGGGCCCCGGGACCGGTGACGACCACGCAGGAGCAGCTCGCCGCGGCGCTGAGCGGGTTGCAGGACCACGGCCCGGAGTGGGGTCCGCGCTACTCAGCGTTCGTGCAGCGCTTCTGCCCGCACGAGGACGGCCTGGCCGGGCAGCGGGTGGCAGAACGACTGCTCTCAGTCGTCTTCGGCTGAGACCCGCCAGCTCGGCGTGCTGCCCAGCTGCTCTGCCAGCCGGGCGTCGTACGGCTCGAAGTAGCGGCTCAACCGCTCCCGGAGCTCGGGTGGCATGGGACTGCGCGTCCGCGCGTTCCACTGCTCCACGCTCTCGGGCTTCCACTCGGACAGACCGAGCCAGGCCCTGACCCGGTCGAACTCCTCCATCGGGTTCTCGAAGAAGGCACCGGCGTCGACGACGCAAACCCGGTCATGACCCAGCAGCTCGATGAACCGGTCGATCTGCTCGCTGTAGCGGCTGCGGGCGAGGTAGGCGTGGTGACGGTGATGGAAGCTCTCGTACTGCGGATTGGTGATGATGCGCTCGACCTCGCCCGCCGTTCGCTCCTCCTCGAGGGTGAGCGCCACCTCGAAGGGCTCGGACTCATAGCCACGCGCTTCCTCGTGACGGTGGGCGGAGTAGGCGCGCTCGACCGGCTCCCTGACCAGAACCAGGACCTTCACGTCAGGGAGATCCCTCGCAATGCGCGAGACGGCCAGCGGGTGGAAGAGGTAGTAGCCACTGCTCTCGAAGGTGACCACGTCGGGGCCGTGCTTGCGTCGCGCCTTCCAGCTCAGTGGGAACTGGCCGCGGTACCACCGTGGCCCCCGGGCATACTTCACGTCGAAGTAGCCGGTCCCCTTCCTCACCGTCGGGCGCGCGACATGGGGGTGGTCGCTCAGAACGCGGTAGAGCGTCGTCGTACCTGCCCGCTGGGCGCCGACGATCAGGAACGATGGCCGGAGCCGCCATGGCGAGGTGAGCGTTCCCCACAGCTCGAGCAACGACCGAAGGAGCAGCACGAGCCGGTGCGGAGCGCGCTCCCGAACGAGTCGAGTCAACCTGCGCATGGAGCTGCCCTCAGCCACGGTGCACGCTCGAGGGCAGTCCCAGCCACCTGCACAAGGCGTCCATCATCACCAGGGAGCGGCCGGCGATCAGGCTGCCCATCTCGGTCTCCGCTCCCGCCAGGTAGCGGCAGGTGATGATCGCCAGATAGGCAGCTCCCGAGGCATGGGCCTCGGCTGACCGCTTGTTGCCGATGCCGGCGAGCTCCAGGCCACGCATCACCGAGTCGACGCTGACGCCGTCGCGGCGGCAGATCGCGTTCACGCCGTAGTGACAGCGGTCGAGCCCGCGGGGCACGCCGGTCTCGAAGCGCTCCCAGTCCCAGAGCTGCAGGCGGCCGCGACGTCGGCTCATGTTCCACGGGGTCCAGTCGCCGTGCCACGCCCCTTCCGCCAGGGCGACCTCGGTCCGCCCGAGCACGTCCAGAGCCTCCCGGAGGCGGGTGCCGGCCGCGGAATGCCCCAGGGACGACTGTGCGTGGACCATCGGGGCCCAGAACGGCATCTCCGCGAGAGGGCGGTGGCCGGCTGCGAAGCACCCGTGCAGCAGCGTCATCGCCTTGGCCGGCACCACGAACTGACGTCCCGGGCGTTGTCTGAACGAGGTCTCGAGCGAGGTCATCGCAACCACGGACGCGCCGCCCCAACGGCCGAGATGCAGGAGCCGGGGCACCTCGAGCAGATTCGGCACTTCGGACTCGCCCAGCCGTTGCAGCGAGGCGGCTTCGGCGCGCACCAACGGCTCGGTCACGGCCTGTCCACCCACCTTCACGAAGGCGAGGCTGCGACCGCGGGCATCGAAGACCTGCAGCACCGGCTTCCGGTTCGCCCGCGCGGTCCCCAGCCCGACGCTGACGTCCACGGTCTCGCCGAAGACGTCACCGAGATAGTGCCGCAACGACTCCTCGCTCTCGGTCACCGTGATCCGGTCCGGGAACGCCGCGTGAGCACGGGCTCGGAGGAGGGCCGAGACGCCCAGTCGCTTGACCGTGTCCCGCTTGGAGAGCGCCGCGCTGAAGCGGAGCATCGCGCGCGAAGCCGCCGTCGGGTTGTCAGCCGGCACCAGGAGCCTGGGCGAGTCGGCGTTCGGGAGGACCAACAGCTCCACGCCGGCCACACCCGGAGCGCGACCTGAGCCGCGACTCCGGTGGAGTCGCGGCTCAGGTTCGCCGGGCCACAGTTCGTGGGCACTCGACACGTAGGTGTCGATCAGGCGCTCGTTCAATCAGGTCCCCCGGTCGAGGCTCGATCAGCCGGGACCCCGACGTCAGAGCGTTGGTGTTTTGCGCAGAGCGGTCGAGAAGCTGGTCTTCTTGACCGACGTGGACAGCGCCCAGTTGGCGATGCTGTTCAGCGTGGTGTTGAAGTAGGTGAACGCGACACCGTTGTTCGCCTTCATCAGATTGTACGTGTTGGTGACCCACTGGGGGTCGACGTTCGACGCACTGTCGGTGAAGCCGGTCTCGGCGACACCCCACGCCATGCCGTGGGCCGAGGTCCAGGCGTTCAACGGCTTGAAGTAGGACTTCGCGAAGTCGGTCATCTTGGTGTTGGTCTTGCCGTCCTTGACCGTCCCGTAGAAGTTGTAGACGTCGACGCCGACCATGTCCACCTTGATGTTCTTCGGCATCAAGGAGTCCAGGCTGTACTGCGCGTTGCCGAAGAACTGGTGCCAGCCGGTGAGCACGATCGTGAAGGCCACGTTCGATGCCGAGGCTCGGACGATCGGGGCCAGCCGAGCCTGCATCGCGGTCCACTGCTTGATGTCGCCGTCACCCTCGGGCTCGTGGTGGAACGCGAGCCACACGGGGCCATTGAGCTTGTTCAGCTTGGTCGCGAGGTCCTTGGTCCAGGCGTCCCCCTTGCCGGCGGCCATCTCGGCCCAGCTGTAGGGAAGCTTGAAGCTGATCCAGGGAATGCGATCCATGGCGAGGTCGGCCTTCGCGACCGCGACGGCCTTGTCGACCTGGCTGCCGCCGTAGTAGGTGCGACGGACGCCCAGGTTCTGGCCCATCTCCTTCTCCCACGCTGTGGGGTCAGAGTTGGAACCGTAGGCGCTGCCCACGAGGGCACCACAGCTCGGCACCGGGATGCCGCGGCTGCTGATGGCGCAGCCATTGGACAGCGTGCCGGAGCCGCCGGTCGGGGGCGGCGGTGTCGGCTTGGGCGGAGTCGGTTTCGGGGTCGGATTCGGGGTCGGCTTCGGGGTCGGCTTCGGGGTCGTCGACCCAGCGGCGGTCTCGCCCAGGCGGACGACGGAGACGCCGTCGATCAGGATGCTCCTGCGCTTGTTCATCCGGGACATCACAAGGCTTACGTCGAGCACGGAGGAGGAGCGTTGGGTCACGGCGGTCACCGAGATCCTCGACCACGACCTCGCGGCACGGAAGACCTTCTTGGTGACCAGGGGCGACTGGCCGCTGGCACTCTCCCGCAGGGACAGGGCGCCGAGCGCGCCGGGCTGGTTGGTGCGTACCCAGGCGGAGACGGCGTACTTCTGGCCGGCTGCGGTGGACCGGATCGCCCGCGACCGAGTCCCGGCTGGGCCCGGCCGACGCTTGGTGAGCTTCATGGCCCTGGTGCCACCGACGCCAGCCTTGACCACGCGCATCCTGGTGCGGGGGGTGCTGACCGCCCACCCCGAGCGGCCGGCCTCGAAGCCGCCGTTGTAGGCCAGCTGGGAGGCCCCGGCGCCGCTCGACGGCGCTGCGGCGGTGAGCCCGGCGGAGGCAACAACGGGCAGTACGAGCGCCATGGCAAGTGCGTGCTTGGTCTTGGTGCGTGTAGACATATGTATTCCCGGGGGCTGTGGATCGGAACACGGACTGGTGCGGAAATCACACTCTAGTGTGCTAAACCGGACATTTCAGTCGTTTCACCCAATATCGCTCAACCCGGACATGGCGACGCGCCCCCACGAGCGAGCGTGGGGGTGGGGTGGCGCAGCCTCAGATCAGACCGACGGCAGGCTCAGATCGAGGCTGGGCAGGCCAGACTCGGCGTACAAGGCTGGCGGGTGAGGCTCAGATGCCGTGACCGCGGGAGTGGGCGAGCCGCATCAGGCGCTCCGCAGAGACGAGGTGCAGCGCCACCGCTCCGGCCAGGTAGGCCCGCCGCTCGCGGGGGTTCACTCGCACCGTCCGGAGGGCCTGCCGTAGAGCCGGCCGGGTCTGGCCGAGGGCGGCGAGCGCGAAGGCTCGGCGCCCGTAGAGACGGCCCAAGGCCTGCGCGTCTTCGTGGAACACGCTGTGCTTGGCCAGGCTGTAGTCGATCGCGTCCACGATGGTCTGCCAGCGCTGGGAGAACATCGACTGGCCCCACAGCACCTTCACGAGCGGTTCCTCGACCACCACGAACTCCCCCACCTGCGCAGACCGGATGATCCAGTCGAAGTCCTCGCCGTAGCTGCCGGGGATCTCCTCGTCCACGAGGCCGATCGGCCCGAGCAGCGCCTTCCTGCGCACCATCACGGTCGAGGGGTGCGCCTCCATGACCCGGTTGCGCACCAGCTGTTTCAGGGTCATGTCCTCGGCACGCGGGACCCGCTCCACCGAGGAGTCGGCGTACAGCACGATGATCCCGGTGACCGAAGTGACCGCAGGGGAGGCGTCGAGCGCCTCTACCTGTTTCTCGATCTTGGTCGGCAGCCACTCATCGTCGTCGTCACAGAAAGCCACCAACGTCCCAGAGCCGGCCAGGATGCCGGAGTTGCGAGCGCCGGCGAGCCCGGGTGAGCGGTGGTTCGTCATGGTCCGGATGGTGCGCGTCAGCTCCGAGCGGGCGATCGACTCGTCCGGCTCGCACTGGTCGAACACCACGTGGCACACGATCTGCCCGAGGTACGTCTGGTTCCAGATGGCGTCGAGGGCGACTCGGAGCAGCTCGGGCCGGCTGCGTGTCGCCACGACCACGTCGACGGTCGGTAGGAGGTCCCCGCGGGTCATGCGGCTTCTCCGGCTCGTCTGGCGTCGCCGATCCCGGTCAGCCGCCAGAGCCGTCGCAGGTTGACCGCGTCGGCTACGAGGTAGAAGCACAATCCCAGGAGCAACCCGGTGCCGATCCAGTCCGCAGGGAGGAGGAGCGGGGCGAGACCAAGCATGGCGATCTCCGCCTCGAGGGCCCACGGGACCGGCGACATGTTCATTCGGCGGGCGAACGCGACCCAGTGGCGTACGACGGGAACACTGGACTGGCTCGTCTGGTCCGCCCCGCCCTCACCAAGCCCCAGCTCCGAGGCGACGCTCTTACGGTAGGCCAGGACCCAGTTGTAGAAGACCATCGCGGCCAGCAGGCCCCCGGGCACCCACTCCTGGACGTCGTTTCGGTCAAGCAGCCTCCAGGACAGCGCGGCCACGACGAGGGCGATGCCGCCCACGTCCGCCGCGAGGTCGAGCGCCGCACCACGGGCCGAGCTGCGTCCCTGCGCGCGCGCCACCTTGCCGTCCAGGCAGTCGGTGTAGAACCTCAGCAGGAAGAGCAAGCCGCCCACTCGGAAATGGCCGGTGGCGAAGCACGTCGCCGAGGCGATCGCGAACAGGAAGGCGACTCCAGTGACCCGGTTGGGGGTGACGTGGCGTAGCTTCGCCAGCCGCGCGGCCACGGGACTGGCCAGCGGATCCACCACCAGGCGCTGCCAGATCGCTTGCTGTCGCCCGGGTGTCGCTGCTCTCGGCTGGCTCATGAACCTTGCCTCCGTCGTCGTCCGTCGAATCTGACCACTCGCCACCCCGGGAACACGACGAGCAGCAGTGCACCCGCCGCGAAGCCGACGGCCGCCCCACTCGTGACGGGCACCTCGGCCTGCCGGCGCAACGGCAGGGCTGCGCGCACCCGGATGACCTCACCACCCGAGGTGGAGGTCAGCAGGATCGTGGTGACCGCACGCTCGAGCCGCGCCCGCGTGGGGTCCGACGGGTTCACTCGGCTCGACGAGCCCCGCAGCCCGGAGAGCTGCTCGCGCAGGAGGGTGAGGGCCTGGTCACGTCGGCTGGAGAGATAGCCCCGGCGGGTCACCAGGTAGGACTGGGCCAGCTTGGTCGCCTCGACCCGAGAGCGTTCCGAACTGCTGGCCAGCACCTGGATCGTGAGCACCCGGGTGCTGGGGACTGCCGTGACCTGAACACGTTGGCGCAGCTCGTCGAGCTCCGCAGCGTCGGTGCTGCCCACGACGCGACGCAGCGACGCCCGCGAGATCAGCAACGCGGCCTCGGTGTCGATGGTCACCTCGTCGGGCGGGTCCGCGTCGCCCTCGCTCTCCGCGGCGTCCAGGGAGACCGGAGAGGGAGCCAGCAGGATGGAGATTCGAGTGGCGTGCTCGACCGGGGCGTTCCCGGCGATCCCGGCGCCGGCCACGGCACCGACCAAGGTCGTGGCCAACAGGATGGGCCACCGGCTACGCAGCCTGGACAACGCTGAGTCGAGGGACGTCACCGACCCCGGTTGGGCCTTGGCCCGCTGCTCGCGGGCGACCAGCCCGACGACGAGCATCACGGTGAGCAGGGGCATGCCGAGCGTGTCGTAGATCAGCAGCATCAGCCCGAAGAACGCCAGGACGAACGTGCCGAGGGTCTCCGTCGTGGTCCGGCAACGCCAACATCGGCTCAGCGCCAGGACGAAGAACGCAAGGAACAGGGCCGCGCCGACGATCCCCTGGGCGAAGACCAGCTGCCAGATGTGGCCCTGGGTGCCCAGCGGTGGGACGCCGCAGGGCCCGCAGTCCGGCGTCGAGGCGCCCGCGATCGAGGCGAAGCTGCCCTGCACGTCACGCGTGCTACCGAATCCCACGATCGGGGAACCTTCGATCGTGCTGTTCCAGGTCTGCGTCAGCAGCTGACCACGGCGATCGTTGCTGTGCTGGTTGTCCAGCCGCTCCTGGAAGACGGCGCCCAGCGGGCTCAGCGCCAGGGCGAGGATCCCCGACACGAGCACCATGACGGTCATCACGACTGGTAGCGGTCGCCCCCTACTCACCTGCAGCAACAAGAAGCCGGCGGCGCCCATTGCCAGGCAGATCCACAGCCCTCGGTTGAGCGAGTAGACGACCGGGATCATGGCCAGGACAAGCACCGCCGGGCCCACGAACCGCTGCCACCTCGGCCCGTGCCGGAACCACGCCACCAGGAAGAAGGGCAAGAAGAGTGCGAGGTTGCTGCCCCAGGAGTTCGCGAACGGGAACGGCGCCTTCGGCCTCGCTTCGGGCCGCCCGAGGACGTTCTGCAGGTCAGCCACGGACGGATGAACCAAGGACTGGACGAGCGAGTTGCTCCGTAGGCCGCTGGGCAGCAGCGCCTCGACCAGCGACGTGAACTCGATGTTGGGAGCCACGACGCCGGTCAGCCCGCCGACGGCGGTGACCACGAACATGAACCCCAACAGCTGGTAGAGCCAGCGGGTGGAAAGCTCCGCCTCACTGAGGTTGGTCAACCACAGCAGCACGATGGTGACGGTGAGGTACCAGGCGGCTCTGTAGCCGAAGACGAGAAGTCTCGACGAGTCGCCGCCAGGCACTGCCCCCGGGGCATCCGCGAACAGGACGAAGAGTCCGAAGCAGAACCACGCCAGGTACATCGCCCAGATCACGAACCCACCCGGAAGGACGAGCCGCCTGCGCCGGAGGAGCTGGTCGGCCATCACCAACGCCAGCAGCATCGGGAGGATGGTGCTCAGGCCCAGAGCCCACCAGAGCGGGAAACCCAGCAGAGCCAACGACAACGGCCAGTGGGTCGGGGGACGCCAGCGTCGGGCAGGCGTCAGCGCCTCGCGCTCCGTGACCCCCAGGTCACGTTCAGCCAGCATCCCCGTCACTGTTTCGCCTTCTCCTGGGAACCACGATCGGCCCAAGGGTAGAACGCCGGTGTTCTCCTGATGTCGGAACGGTGGGTTCGTCCGCTCCGCGACACCCGGCTCATCTAGGATCCGGGGCGATGACAACACTGGTGACCCGGACCTTCGTGGGCCTCGTGCTGGGTTCGGTCCTGATGGCAGGCTGTTCGGGCAACGACTCGGGCGGAGCAGCCGGCGACGACAGCCCGGACCAGCCCTCGACCGGCTCGACCGGCTCGACCGGCTCGCCGGCGCCCAAGGACGGCGAGGTCGGGTCCGAAGCCTGCGCCCTCGATCGTGAGCAGCTGGGCTTCGTCGTACGCGACTGGGGTCGGGTCTCCGGGTCCATCGGCCGCCGCGACCACTCGAAGTACACCCGTGCCTTCGTCACCACGCTGACCAGGGCCCAGCTCGAGGCCGACGGGTGCAAGGGAGCTGCCGAGCTGACCAAGTTCCTGTCCGCCGCGCGCCGGATCCATGCCCGGTCGCGGCGTCCCACGCCCGACTACGACCTCTACGACGCGGCCAGCGCGAGTGGAAACGCCTGGCTGGCAAAAGCCGGATATGGCAACAATGCCCTAATGCTGGGCTAGACCGACAAACCGACCTAACGGGTGCGAAGCAGGTTGGCTGCCTACACTTTCAAGGCCGCAGGTGACCGTGGCCGAGCCCTCGTCCTGGCTGGTCAGCTACTGGCTCGCGGCCGGGTCAGCGAAGACGTGCATCTCTGGGTCTCGCGGATTGCGGTACGTCGTATGGCAGCGATCGTCAATTTCGAGACGGAGGAGCACTAGACCGCACTTCATACATCATCACGTCTCTGACGTTGGCGCGTTAACTGGGGTGCGGCCATGGGTATCGGGATCGGGCACAAGGGGGATTCAAGACAATGCGACGGACGATGATCAGCGCACTCGCGGTGGTGACCGGGGTCCTCGGACTGCTGGGAACGCTGACACCGGGGGCACAGGCAGTCGACTCGCCCCAGGGCAGACTGGTCGCGTCGGCTCCGGCAGCAGGGACGCCGCACGTGCTCAACGGCGCCGTGTCGTCGATCGCCCAGGTCGGCAACCAGATGATCCTGGGTGGCTCGTTCACCACTGCCCGGAACGATGACAGCCAGACC
The DNA here is from genome assembly GCA_963781335.1 of uncultured Actinomycetota bacterium. Classification (GTDB taxonomy): domain Bacteria; phylum Actinomycetota; class Actinomycetes; order Propionibacteriales; family Nocardioidaceae; genus Marmoricola. The sequence continues at coordinate 514,329 of CAWAFS010000035.1, forward strand.
CAGCTGACCCGCGACCGCCTGCTGTCCTTCAACGCCGACACCGGGCAGATCAGCACCACCTTCCTGCCCAACCCCAACGGCTCGATCTCGACCGTGATCCCCGCCGGCGACGGTGTTTCGGTCTACGTCGCCGGGGCGTTCAGCAGCATCGGTGGCGTGGCACGGACGAACGTCGCCCGGGTGCGGGTCTCCGACGGGGCGGTGATCACTGCGTTCGACGCCGGCTCGGTCACCGGGCGGGTCAAGGACCTCCGCCTCGCAGGAGGACGGCTCTGGCTGGCCGGCATGTTCACCCACGTCGAGGGTCACGCGCAGAGGGGGCTCGCCACGGTGAACCCGTCGACCGGTGCCTTCGACCCGTTCATGGGCCTGACCATCGCCGGGGTGCACAACGGCGGCTACACCGGTCTCGGCAAGATCGACGTCTCACCCGACGGCTCCCGGCTGGTGGGGATCGGCAACTTCGACACCCTCGACGGCGTCAAGAACCGTCAGCTCTTCATGCTCGACCTCGACGGTGCCGATGCGGCCCCCTCCCTCTTCCAGACCAAGTTCTACGAGACCCCCTGCAACCGCGTCTTCGACAGCTACATGCGCGACCTGGACTTCTCCCCCGACGGCTCCTTCTTCGCGATCACCACCACCGGCGCCTACGGCGGCTCCGGGGTGGCCTGCGACACCACGGCCCGCTTCGAGACGGCCGCGACCGGCACGGACGTCCAGCCGTCCTGGGTCGACTACACCGGTGGCGACACCACCTACGCGGTGGAGATCACCGACTCGGTCGTCTACACCGGCGGGCATGCCCGCTGGCAGAACAACCCGTTCGCAGGTGACAGAGCGGGACCGGGAGCAGTCTCACGCCCGGGCATCGCCGCTCTCGACCCGTTGAACGGCCTTCCGCTCTCCTGGAACCCCACCCGAACGCGGGGTGTCGGGGTCTTCGACTTCCTGGTCAACTCGCGCGGCCTGTGGGTGGGCTCGGACACCGACCGGATCGGGAGCTATGTCTACAAGGGCCGGATCGCCCTGATGCCCCTGGACGGTGCCGTCATCCCAGCCGTCAAGGCGCCGACTCTGCCCAACGACATCTACGTCGGCGCGCGACAGCTCCCTGCTCCCGAGAGCACGATCACGCGTCGTTCCTACAACGCCGGGACGGTGGGCGCCTCCAGCGCCGTGCCGAACGGCGGGATCGACTGGAACCAGGTGCGCGGGGCGTTCATGGTGAACGGCCAGGTCTACGTGGCCTCGAACAACGGCGCCTTCACTCGTCGCACGTTCAACGCTTCGACGTACGGCGCACCCGTGGCCGTGGACACCCACGACGAGCTCAACCCGCTCGTCGACTGGCGCAGCGACATCGCCGCGTCCACCGGCATGTTCTTCGACTCCGGCCGGATCTACTTCACCCGAAGTGACTCCAACCAGCTGTTCTACCGGTACTTCACACCGGAGAACGACGTGGTGGGCGCCAAGCGATTCGTGGCCAGCGGCAACGTGGCCGGGATCGACTTCGCCCAGGTTCGCGGCATGTTCACCACGGGCACCAAGCTCTTCTGGGCCAAGCCGAACGGGTCACTGAACCAGATGGACTGGCAGGACGGCGCCCTGTCCGACACGCCCGTCGGCGGCACGGCAACCCAGGTCTCCGGCCCGGGAGTGGACACGAACCTGTGGGCCGCCCGAACGCTCTTCCTCTACCAGGACCAGAACGGCAACGGGGCAGCACCGGTCGGCAACCGTCCGCCGACGGCGTCGTTCACGGCATCGTGCAGCCAGCTGAGCTGCTCGTTCGACTCCTCCGGGTCCGCCGACCCGGACGGCGACGCGCTGACCTACAGCTGGGACTTCGGTGACGGTGCCACCGCCACGGGGCCCTCGCCCTCGCACAACTACGGCTCCGCTGGTCAGCGCACGGTGACGTTGAGCCTCAGCGACGGGACCGCCAGCGACTCCACCACCCGCCAGGTCGAACCGACCGTGGCTACCCAGGCCCAGCTCGAGTTCGTGGACGCGGCGAGCACGAGCGGGAACCGCAGCAACCACAGCGTCGTGATGCCGAGCACGGTGCGGGCCGGCGACACCCTGGTGCTCTTCCTGACCACGAACTCGACCAACAGCACGGTGAACAACGCCGTCGCCGGCTGGACGCTGCTGGAGTCCCAGGACGGCAACAAGGTCAGGGGTCGGGCCTGGACACGCACCGCGACGGCATCCGATGCCGGCGCCGAGGTGACCGTGACGACGACCGGGCTGACCAAGTCCACGTTGGCGGTCTCGGCCTACCGGGGCACCGGCGGAGCCGCCTCAGCGGTCTCGGACTCGACGAGCTCGGTGGTCAACTCCGCGGCCACCAGCCACACCACCCCCGCGGTGCCGGTCACCGGCCAGGGGTCCTGGCTGGTCAGTGCGTGGAGCGAGAAGTCCTCGGGCGGCACCACCTGGTCCGCTCCCGCAGGAACCCCGGTCCGCACCGACGCCACCGGCAGCGGCTCGGGCAAGGTGAGCTCGATCCTCGGGGACTCCAACGGTCCCGTCGCGACAGGCACGGCCCCCGGACGCACAGCCACCACCAGCACATCGGTCGGCCGGACCGTGATGTTCTCCGTCGTCGTCGCCCCCCAGGACGGGGGCGCCCCCGCCAACCGTCCGCCGACGGCGTCGTTCACGGCATCGTGCAGCCAGCTGAGCTGCTCGTTCGACTCCTCCGGGTCCGCCGACCCGGACGGCGACGCGTTGACCTACAGCTGGGACTTCGGTGACGGTGCCACCGCCACGGGGCCCTCGCCCTCGCACAACTACGGCTCCGCTGGTCAGCGCACGGTGACGTTGAGCCTCAGCGACGGGACCGCCAGCGACTCCACCACCCGCCAGGTCGAACCGACCGTGGCTACCCAGGCCCAGCTCGAGTTCGTGGACGCGGCGAGCACGAGCGGGAACCGCAGCAACCACAGCGTCGTGATGCCGAGCACGGTGCGGGCCGGCGACACCCTGGTGCTCTTCCTGACCACGAACTCGACCAACAGCACGGTGAACAACGCCGTCGCCGGCTGGACGCTGCTGGAGTCCCAGGACGGCAACAAGGTCAGGGGTCGGGCCTGGACACGCACCGCGACGGCATCCGATGCCGGCGCCGAGGTGACCGTGACGACGACCGGGCTGACCAAGTCCACGTTGGCGGTCTCGGCCTACCGGGGCACCGGCGGAGCCGCCTCAGCGGTCTCGGACTCGACGAGCTCGGTGGTCAACTCCGCGGCCACCAGCCACACCACCCCCGCGGTGCCGGTCACCGGCCAGGGGTCCTGGCTGGTCAGTGCGTGGAGCGAGAAGTCCTCGGGCGGCACCACCTGGTCCGCTCCCGCAGGAACCCCGGTCCGCACCGACGCCACCGGCAGCGGCTCGGGTAAGGTGAGCTCGATCCTCGGGGACTCCAACGGTCCCGTCGCGACAGGCACGGCCCCCGGACGCACAGCCACCACCAGCACATCGGTCGGCCGGACTGTGATGTTCTCCGTCGTCGTCACCCCGGAATGATCACCGAGCAGTTCTGGAGCGGAATGACCACGCACGAGCGCGCGCCCGAAGTCGAGGTCGGACCGTTCTGGGTGAGCGACTCGACCACGGCGGACCTGGTGACCCGCATGGTCGGGCTCGCCATGCCCGGCGGTACCCGCGCTGCCTGCGCCTTCGCCCTCCACGTCGGTGGCCTGAACGCACGACGCGAGCGCGACTTCGTGGTGGCGATGCGCCAGGCAGACATCGTCTATGCCGACGGAGGGTCGGTCGTGTGGCTGGCCAAGCTGGCCGGTGCGCGGAACGTGGAGCGGTCGCCCACGACCGACGTCGGCTGGGACCTCTTCCGCGGCTTCGCCGACCGGGTGGGTCGACTGCCCCGCGTGGCGCTGATCGGTGGGCCTGTGGGACTCGCAGCTCGCGCTGGTGAGGTGCTGGAGGCTGCCGGGGTCGTCGAGATCGTGCAGGTCGAGCACGGCTTCCACGACGACTGGAGCGAGCCACTGACGCGGCTGCGCGAGGCCGACCCCGACGTGACCGTGGTCGGACTGGGGGCGCCCCGCGAGATGGTGTGGTCCGAGCAGCACCGCGAGGAGCTGCCGCCCGGGCTGGTGCTCACGTGCGGTGGGTGGTTCGGCCACGTCGTCGGGGACGAGAAACGTGCCCCCCGCCTGCTGCGACGGTCCGGCCTGGAGTGGATCGCCCGGTTGGCCCAGCAGCCCACCCGCCTCGGGCCCCGCTACGCACGAGGCATGGTCGCGACCGCTGTCCTCGCCGTCCGCACGTGGCACCGTCGACCACGTTCAGCCGGTTCCTGAGCCATGAGCCGCACTCCTCGGGGCGCACCTGGTGCAAGGGTCCTGGTGGCCCTGGTCCTGCTCCTGGTGACTCTGTCCGGCCTGGCCGGATGCGCGCTCGACGAGCCGGCCGCCGACCGTCCGGGGGCCCGGACTGCGACGGCAGCTCCGTCCGTGCCGGCCTCGCCCACCAGGACGCCTGCCGGAGAGGCTCCGGTGCTGAGCTTCGACTTCGACGACCTCGGAGCCCTGAGGGCACAAGGTGTCGGGTCGGGCGTGCTCAGGGTGCTCAACGCCGGATCGGAGCGCGTCACCGTGCGGGTCTCCGCCGTCGGCGGCGGTGAGCTCACGTCGATGCCGGGCCGCGAGGGTGGCTCCGCACTCCGGTTCCCGGTCTACGGCCGGGGATCCGGCGAGCGGGTGGTGCTGACCGCGATCTCGCAGAGCGTGACCGACCCCCTGAGCCCGGGGACCGCTGACTTCAGCTTCGGCGCGGACTTCGCCGTGGACCAGGTCACGGAGGGAACAGGTCTCGACAACGGCAACAACCTGGTCCAGCGTGGCCTGTCCACTGACCCGGGTCAGTACAAGCTCCAGATCGACCGCGGTCGGGCCTCGTGCCTGGTCGCCGGGGACGCCGGCGACGTACTCGTCGAGGCCGAGCAACGCATCCGGCCGCACAGCTGGTACCACGCCTCGTGCAGGCGCGCCGGCGACGTGGTCACCCTCGACCTGGGCACCTACAACGGGCCACCGGAGCGCGCGTCGGGATCGGGTCGCACCGGCGCCGTCTACGTGCCCGCCGCCACCCCGCTGGTGCTCGGTGGCAAGGCGACGCCCAAGGGCGATGCAGTCGTCGGCGACTCCGACCAGTTCAACGGCGCCATGGACAACTTCTTCCTCACGGTCGAGCAGGGATCATGAAGACGCACTCCGGTCCACGTCGCGCGGCTCGGGTCCGCCGGAGCGTCAGTCTCGCGGTCGCGATCAGCCTGGTCCTCGGAGCCTTCGTCGTCCTCGCCTGGCCCGCGCTCACACCTGGGCGAGAGCACCGCTCGTCCGGCATCGCGGCAGCCTCCACCTCGCTGGTCGAGCTGGTCCCTCCGCAACTGCCGTCCCAGGGCGCCCCCCCGTCCGCGGAGGAACGACGCACGAAGCGGCTGCTGACCAACGGATGCAGCTACACGCTCCGGGGCATCCCGAAGTGCGGCGTGCTCCTGGGCGCGGCCTACGGCTCGAACACCGAGCCCCTCGAGTGGGAACGCTCGATGGGGCATCCCCTCGGCGTCCGCCGCACCTACTGGGCCGGGGACGACGTGGCACAGGCTGTGACGACGGCGCAACGTGACCTGCGACAGCACCGCCTGCCCTGGATGAGCTTCAAGCTTCCCTACTCGTGGGAGCAGATGCGCGACGGCCTCGGGGATGCCTGGGCCCTGGACCTGGCCAACCGGATGTCGCGCGTCGATGGTCCGGTCTGGCTGGCGTTCCATCACGAGCCGGAGGGCGATGGCGACATCCAGGCGTGGAGGGCCATGCAGGCGCGGTTGGCACCCATCGTGCGCGGGGCGGCGCCCAATGTCGCCTACACGATCATCCTGACCGGCTGGACCCAGCTCCACGGCGACGCGCGATACTCGTTCGACTCGATCTGGCCCCAGGGCACCGAGATCGACGTCGCGGGGTTCGACGTCTACGACAAGTACGGCGTGGTGCGCAACGGCTCCCGGTCGAACCTGGCCACCGACTTCGACGGCGACTACTACAAGGCGTTCGAGCGCTTCGCCGAGAAGCAGGACCTGGTCTGGGCCATCGCCGAGACCGGGCACACCGACCGCTCTGCCGACGTGCGGACGGACTGGGTGCTGCGCAACTACATGTCGGTGCTCAAGCACGGCGGCGTCGCGATCGCCTACTTCAACTCCACCCTGAACAGCATCGCCCCCTGGCGGCTCACCGGCGCCAAGGAGGAGGAGTTCGCGACGACACTGAGAATGACCCCCACGCTCTGAGGGGTTCGAGCTCAGCTGTTGTACCGCTGCTGGGTCAGTGCGAGTCCGTCGTTGATCAGTGACTCGACCGCGTCCGCGGCGGTGTCCACCTGGAACGGCAGCTCCTTGCGCTCGGCCGCGGTGTAGCCGGACAGCACGAAGTCCGCCGGGTTCTGCCGCCCCGGTGGCCGCCCGATGCCCACTCGCACGCGATGGAAGTCACCACTGCCCAGTGACGAGCGCATCGACCTCAGGCCGTTGTGTCCGTTGTCGCCGCCGCCGAACTTGCTCCGCAGCGTCCCGAACTCGAGGTCCAGCTCGTCGTGCACCGCGATGATCCGCTCGATGGGCACCTTGTAGAAGGTGGCCAGCGCCTTCACCGCTCCCCCCGTCTCGTTCATGTAGGAGCGGGGTCGGCCCAGCACCACCCTGGCCCCGTCTGGGCCGGGCGCACCGAGCCGTCCCTCGACGACGTCGGTTCGGGTGGCCTTGTGGGCACGCCAGCGGCTGCCCATCCGCCTGCCCAGCTCATCGGTGACGAGGTAGCCCACGTTGTGGCGATGGCCGGCGTACGACGAGCCGGGATTGCCCAGCCCGATGACCAGCCACACCTCGGAAGCGGTCGCGGGCAGGGGTCAGCCCTCGTCGGGCTTCGACCCGCTGTCGTCGCCCTCGGACTCGCCGCCCTCGGCCGACTCGGCGCCCGCCTCGGCGATCTCCTCGTCGGACTCGTCGCGCTCGATGCCGGCCTCGGCCTCGGCCTCCTCCAGCTCGGCCTCGACCTCCTCGGCAGTGGGCGCGTGCACGACGTTGATGACGAGGGCTTCGTCGTCGGTGAGCAGCGTCGAGCCGTCGGGCAGGACGAGGTCCTTGGCGAGCACGTGGAAGCCGGCCTCGGCATCCTCGACCGAGATCTCGATGAAGTCGGGGATGTTCGTGGCCTCGGCCTCGACGGTGACCGTGTTCAGCTCGGTCACGGTCATGGCGTCGGACTTGGACTCGCCGAGGACGTGGATCGGGATCTCGACGGTGACCTTCTCGCCCTTCTTGACCTCGACGAAGTCGAGGTGCTCGAGGAATCCCTTGATCGGGTCGCTCTGGATCTGCTTGGTCAGCGCGATGAAGGTCGTGCCCTCGACGTCGATGTAGAGCAGCGCGTTCGAGCCACCACGCTTGAGCGCCATCATCGTGTCGTGGCCCGGAAGGGTGATGTGCCGTGGGTCGTTGCCGTGGCCGTAGATGACGGCAGGCACCTTGTCGTCGCGGCGGATGCGGCGGGCGGCACCCTTGCCGAACTGGGTGCGGGTCTCCGCGGTGATCTTTACTTCGATCCTGTCAGCCATGCTCTGCGTGCTCCTCGAGTTGCTGTGTCTGGTGCGTCGTGTGCGGTTGACTCGGGGCCGGAGACGAGACATGCACCGCGGTCCAGACGGGCGCGGTGCATGGCGAACCACGATCCGGCCACGTCGATCACGGAGGTCAGTCCCTCGCCGAGGCAACTGGTTGATCCTACAGAACACCTTGGCCGGTGGGCCAATCGGCCGTGGGTTCAGGCATGACCGTCGAACATCGAGGTCACCGAGCCGTCCTCGAAGACCTCCTTGATCGCCCGCGAGATGAGCGGCGCGATCGACAGCACGGTGAGCTTGTCGAACTCGCTGCCCGGCACCAGGGGCAGCGTGTTCGTGACGATGACCTCCGTGGCGGGTGAGTTCTTGAGCCGGTCGACAGCGGGCTCGGAGAGGATCGCGTGGGTCGCCGCGATGACCACGCCGGCAGCGCCGTCGGACATCAGCGCCTCCGCCGCGTTCACGATCGTGCCGCCGGTGTCGATCATGTCGTCCACCAGCACGCAGATGCGGTCCGTGACGTCACCGACGACCCGGTTGGCGACGGTCTCGTTGGGGCGGTCGACGCGGCGGGACTTGTGGATGAAGGCCAGGGGCGCGCCGCCCAGACGGGCCGACCAGCGCTCCGCCACCTTGATCCGGCCGGCATCGGGTGAGACCACGGCGAGCTTCTGGTCGCTGTACTTCGTCCGCACGTAGTCGGCCAGGATCGGCAGCGCCATCAGGTGGTCCACGGGGCCGTCGAAGAACCCCTGGATCTGGTCGGCGTGCAGGTCGACCGCGATCAGCCGGTCGGCACCGGCGGTCTTGAACAGGTCGGCCATCAGTCGGGCCGAGATCGGCTCCCGACCTCGGTGCTTCTTGTCCTGCCGCGCGTAGCCGTAGAACGGCAGCACCACCGTGATCCGCTTGGCCGAGGCGCGCTTGAGGGCGTCGACCATGATGAGGTGCTCCATGATCCACTCGTTCACCGGCGCCGTGTGGCTCTGGATCACGAACGCGTCCGACCCACGCACCGACTCCTCGTAGCGGACGTAGATCTCGGAGTTCGCGAACTCGTAGGCCGAGGTGGGCACGAGTCCCGTGCCGAGATACTTGACCACCTCTGCGGCGAGCTCGGGGTGTGCCCGTCCGCTGAAGACCATCAGGTTCTTCTCGGTGGTCTTCTTCAGTCCGCTCACGCTACGCAGCTCCTCGGTCGTGCGGGTGTCGCCGGCTGGTCAAGTGTCACTCACGTTCGCCGTCGTTGCTAACTCCGGGTCCGCCGGGTGACTCGGCCGCTCTCGCCTGCTCGGTGCCGGGACGTCGACGCACGGCCCATCCCTCGATGTTGCGTTGCGGTCCGGCACTCAACCCCAGCGCTCCGGGCGGCACGTCCTCGCGAATCACGCTGCCGGCTCCCGTGCCTGCTCCGTCACCGATGACGACCGGAGCGACGAAGGTGTTGTTGCTCGCCGTACGCGCATGGCGACCGACGACGGTGCGGTGCTTGGCGATGCCGTCGTAGTTGGCGAAGATCGTGCCGGCGCCGATGTTGGTGCCCTCACCGATCTCGGCGTCGCCGACGTAGGACAGGTGCGGCACCTTGGCGCCGTCCCCGATCCTGGCGTTCTTGGTCTCGACGAAGGCGCCGATCTTGCCTGCCGCGCCCAGCTCGGTGCCGGGACGCAGGTAGGAGAAGGGTCCGACGTTGGCTCCCGCACCGATCACCGCGAGCTCGCCATGGGTGCGTACGACGCGCGCACCGGCGCCGACCTCGACGTCCTTGAGGGTGGAGTCAGGACCCACCACTGCGTCCTCCCCGACGACCGTCGCCCCGAGCAGCTGTACGCCGGGCAGGATCGTGACGTCGGGTGCGAGCCGGACGTCGACGTCGATCCAGGTGGTGTCCGGGTCGATGATCGTGACGCCCGCCTGCATCCAGCGGGTCAGGATGCGGCGGTTCTTCTCCTTGGCCAGGGCGGCCAGCTGGGCCCGGTCGTTGGCTCCCTCGGTCTGCAGCACGTCGTCGATCGCGAAGGCACCGACCTCGAGGCCGTCCGCACGCGCGAGCTGCACCGTGTCGGTCAGGTAGTACTCACCGTTGGCGTTGTCGTTGGTCAGCCTGGGCAGGGCACTGTCGAGGAAGGTGGCGTCGAAGGCCAGGATACCGCTGTTGATCTCGGTGACCGCTGCCTGCTCAGCGGTGGCGTCCTTCTGCTCCACGATCCCGGTGACCCCGCCCGATGGGTCACGCAGCACGCGGCCGTAGCCATGCGGGTTCGCCACCACCCCCGAGAGGATGCTGACACCCCGTCCGGAGGTGACGTGGTCCCGGGTGAAGGCCCGAAGGCTCTCGCCCTCCAGGAGCGGGGTGTCGCCGTAGGCCACCACCACGGTTCCGGTGCGGTCCGCGGCATCGAGCGCCTCCCAGGCGATCCGGACAGCGTGGCCGGTGCCGTCCTGGGTCTCCTGGATCGCGAGCACGGCGCCGGGCAACAGGTCCTGGATGTGCGGCCCCACCTGCTCGCGCTGGGTGCCGACGACCGCGACGACCCGGTGTGGCTCGAGGGCGGCGACCGCCTCGAGGACGTGGCCGATCATGCTGCGCCCCGAGATCGGATGCAGCACCTTCATGGTCTTGGACTTCATCCGGGTGCCGCCGCCCGCTGCCAGGACGATGACGGTCACGACACCATGGTCGGGTCGGGGGTCGGTTGAGTTGCTCGTGGTGCTCACGCTCCCCGGGTAGGAGTCGAACCTACGTCGCTAATCCTGATTCAAAGTCAGGCGGGCCCTGCCGGCAGACCAACCGGGGAATGTCGATCGTTGACGAACGGGAACGAGGCTACCGGGGCGTCGGCGCGGCCTACACCACGGCGCGTCGTATCAGGACGGCACCCGAGTCACTCCTGCATCATGAGTGCGGAGGTTGGGCCCATGGAGACCGTCGAACTGCGTGTGCACGGCGTCCACGGCACCTCGCCGGGAGCCATGCTGGGGGTGGCCGACCATGACGTGGGGCAGGTCGCCGGCGACAGCCTGACCGGCATCTATCGCGTCAAGGACGGCACGCTGCCCCACCGCGACCTCGAGGGCACCGGGATCAGCGTCGAGGCGTACTCCTGGGGCGCCCTGACCTCAGGCGTCCAGGGTTTTCTCGGGTGGGTCAAGCGAGCCCTCTGGCTGCTCCTGCTCCCCTTCGCGTTGGTCAACCTGGCGTACTGGGCACGGCTCGGGCTGGGCGACGACTCCGGCCAGGCCCGCTGGGGTGCCCGCGCGGTCCGGGTGTCGGGGGTGCTGCTGACCGTGTTCTTCGTCCTCGCGCCGTGCGTGCTGGCGATCGACCTGGTGGCGTGGCAGTGCTACCGGTACGGCGTGCCCGGGTGCTCCGGCATTCCCGACCAGCTGGACTTCGTCGCCGGATGGACCGCCGGCCAGCGGATGGCGCTGGCGACCGTGATCCCGATGGCGACGGTCGCGGTGCTGTGGCTGCTGTCGCGGACGTCGCTGAACCGCTACGAGAGCGCGGACGACCCCGACGACGCTCCACCCGTCGTCGCCTCGAGACCCGTGCTGGTGCACCCTCGGCTGTGGAACGGACCGGAGCGCACGCTGCGCCTGCAGCGACTCCATCTCGCTGCCGCCACAGCCACGGTGGTGGCGTTCTCCGGGATCCACCTGCTGGTCGCGGCGGATCTCGAGCCGGCCGGGTGGGGACTGTTCGTGTGGGCCACGGTCCTGCTGGCCGGCGCACTGCTGCTGCTCACGCTGACGTTGACCACGGTGACCCACGAGCATGACGTCGAGCCCGTGGTCGGCGGCGGCATCGGCCGGCGACTCGGCGACTGGGTCCGCTCCTGGCCCGAGCACCTGGGCAAGGAGCTGTTGCTGGGTGCACTCCTGCTCTACGTGGCGCATCTCGTCGCGCTGGCGACCAGCCATCTCGCACCAGGCACCACAGACGAGTCGCTGAACTTCGTGGGACGCAACGTGTGGTTCATCGTCGTGTTCGTGGGGCTGACCGTGCTGCACGTGACGGTCTTCGTCGGGGGTCGGATGGCGACCGTGCCGGCGGCCCTCGTGGTGCTCGCGACTCTGGCCGGCCCGGCGTACCTCGGCTGGCTGCACATCCAGGGTGACTATGAGACCACCGACGGACTCGCGGTCCTCCTCGCCGCAGCGGGGGCGATCGCGTTCTGGTTGGCCCTGGCCGCCTGGCACTACTTCCGCTCCCCTCGCGAGCACAAGGACAAGGCCTGGCTCGGAGCCGGCGCATCCGTGCTGCTGGCCGCAGCCAGCTGGATCGCTCTCCTGTTCACCTCCGGCACGGTGATCGCCTCCGCCAACTACCTCAACGGCGCCGACCACGGGGTGGGCGACCTGGTCAGCCAGATCCACGCGCCGCTCGAGGCCCAGTCGGCGAAGTCCGGTCGCCCCCGGCTTCCCGCGGAGTACGCCCCGCTCACCCGGTTCGTCGCTTCGGGCGAGGTGGTGCTCCGTCGGGCACGGGTCCTCGTCGAGGACGGCCAGGTCAGCGTCGTCTCCGGCACCGTCGAGGTGGACCGGCTCTCGTCCCTCAGCGTCAAGGGACGGGTGCAGCGGCGAGGACCGGCCCTGGAGCAGGTGGGCACCGTCCGGGTCAGGGAGACCTCGGCGGTCAGGCTGGCTCCCGGCAGGGTGCGACTCGAGGACAGCTGCCTGGGTGAGTCCACGGTGACCTGCACCGCGGAGGACGGCCGGTTCCGCGCACGAAGCGAGCTGAGCCTCGCTTCGCGCTCCGAGAACTTCGTCGAGCTGGTCGTGCGGAAGGGGGTGGTGCTGAAGCCCGCGAGCGCACCCGAGGCCGCACTCGCCGTGCCGCAGGTGTTGATCTGGGCACCCATGGGACAGCTGGTGTGGCTCATCCTCGTCATCGTGGCCGTGCTCGCCTGCCTGGCCCTCTTCGGCCGTACGGCGGGCCGGGCCATGCGCACGCACTACGCGGATCCGGACCACTGGCTCGAGCCGATCGCCATCCGCGACCGGGCACGGGCCCGCAGCGCCCGCCGCGGCGCGGCTCTCGCCCACCGGTCCGAGACCCTCCTCGACGTCGTCGGGGCGATCACGTCCCCGGTCGCCCTGGTGGTGGTCGTGGCCTCCCTGACCGGTGGACCGCCGTGGCAGCTCCCCAACGTGGCCTGGACCCGCGGCTTCGCCTCGGCCTCGATGTGGCTCGTCGTCGGCATGTCCGTCGGACTGATCATGCTCGGCTCCCAGATCCGTCGCTCGGAGAAGACCCGCAAGGCCGTCGGGGTGATCTGGGACCTGACCACGTTCTGGCCCCGGGCAGCACACCCGCTGGCGCCACCCTGCTACGCGGAGCGGGTGGTGCCTGAGCTGCAGATCCGCACCCGGTGGGCACTGGACAAGCCGCACGCGATTCCCAACCAGGTGATCCTCTCGGGGCACAGCCAGGGCTCGCTGATCGTGCTGGCCACCGCCAGCCGGCTCAGCCCCGAGCACCTTGCACGCGTGCGGATCATCACCTACGGCAGCCAGATCAGGGCTCTCTACGGCCGGATCTTCCCGCGCGTCTTCGGACCTGACGCCATCGGCTACGAACCCACGACCGGCCAGCCCTCGTTGCTCGACGCCTGGCCCGACGTCCCCCGCCACATCGGAACGACACCAGCGGTGCCCGGGCCGCCGGAGCCCGCCCAGGACACCTTCCGGCGGCGACTGGCCGACGCCGGCGGGGAGTGGGTCAACCTGTTCCGGCGTACCGACCCGTTGGGGTGGCGCGTGTTCTCCGACCGCGACAGCGACCTCGACCACCCGGTGCCCGAGGTCCCGCCCGAGGGCGTCGGCGACCCCGGACCCCAGGTGCAGGGGCACAGCGGCTACCAGCACACGCGCGTCTACCGGGAGCAGGTCAAGCGATGGACCAGGGAGCCCCTGGTCCCCGATCCGCCGGGGACCGGGAAGATCCCGACGCTGCCGCCGCTCTAGCCGGCAGCCGACGGGCCAGGTCGTCGAGCACCTCCTTGCAGGACGACACGAACTCGGTGAGGCCCGGATCACCGGACGCGCGATCCCTGATCGCCTGTGCCAGCTGAGTTGGCCCCTCCTGGACTTTCAGCCACGTGCTGGCATTGGTGCCATTGGCCTGAGGTAGCCGCGTGACGTCCCGGATGCCCTGGAGAAAGAACACCGCCTCCGCATTGTGTCCCCAGGACAGGGCCACGCAAACGAGCTCTTCCTGGGTGCGCAACAACTCGTCGAGGTTGCGCGTTGCGACGTCCGCACGCGCCGCCTCTTCGGTGGCGCGGACGAGCGCCCGGCTGATCTGAAGGGCGAACCAGCCATCTGGCCTCGCCCGCATCCGGACATCCGGACGCAGTCGGGGGTGAGGGGACCCGGCAGTGACGACGCCTCGGGTCGCCGCCAGCTCGAGCGCCGTGGCCACTCGTTCCCGCCGGTCGATGCTGCGTGCCTCGAGACCGGTCAGCCCAGCCTCACGCTCCAGCCCCGGGCTGGTGGACCCGCTCCGGAATCTCACGCGCTTGCCCTCCCGCGTCAGAGTCGCGTAGGCACCGTAGATCTTGTGGACGCCTTCGCATGCGTAGAGCAGGTCTCTGCTCTGGCCCTGACGTGCCGCGGTGCACAGCCACTGACGCGCGACCCGGACAGACTCCTCGAGGTGGCCCACGCCCTCCCATGACGTCGTCGCCAGTCGGCCGTGGAAGCGAGAAGGCGAGCTGTAGACGTGGAACAGGTGCAGGAGCGCGAAGGTGAACGCCAGCACGATTCCGATGGTCATCTCCCCCAGCACCGCAACGGCACTCACGGACCACGGCGGGTTCGACGCCGGCCACGCGGCGGCCGGAGCCTGCCCGGCCAGCACGACGCTCAGGATCGCGACCAGGATGGTGCCCGACATCATGGCGCGAAACCGGAACTCCAGCAGGAGCAGCCGGATCGACCGGGTGCCCCGTGCCGGAGCGACGCTCTGGGCAATGACGAACACCGAGCCCAGCGCCAAGGCGTAGACACCGACGACGACCGCGGGCACCACCTGGAGAAGCGACTGGTAGGCATCCGTCGAGGTGACGAGAGACTCCGACCACCCCATTCGGTCGTGCAGCGACACGAGTCCGAAGAACATGAGGAGCCATCCCGCCACACCCAAGGCGTCCATGAGACGGCGTCGGCCCCGAACACTTCCCACCCCTGCACGATGCGCCCGGCGCCGGGATGCTGCAAATGCCGTTCTAGACCTCGCCGGCCACCCTCGCCACGACGAACACCCGCCTGAACGGCAGCACGACGACGCCGTCGTGCTCGGGATAGGCCACGCGCAGTCGCCGCTTGAGCTCCTCCTCGAACTCCGCCCGCAGACTGTCGGGCAGCGCCTGCAGGGTCGGTCGCGAGCCGGTGCCGCTCACCCAGGTGAAGACCGGATCAGGACCGGTGAGCAGGTGCAGGTAGGTGGTCTCCCAGGCATCCACCTCGCAACCGAGGTCGCGCAGCGTGTGCAGGTAGGTCGCCGCGTCGTGCGCCTCGGGCACGGCCACCCCCGCGGTGTGCTCGGCGTACGCCGGTTCGGCCGCGAGGTCACGACGCAGGGTGTGGCTCGGCGAGTCGTTGTTGCCGGGGACCTGGAACGCGAGCCAGCCACCGGGGCTGACCGACGCCACCAGGTCGGGGAGCAGGTCGAGATGACCCGGGATCCACTGCAGCGCGGCGTTGGAGACCAGGACGTCGACGGCGCCGGGCGTCTGACCCGTCGACCCCGACCAGTCCCTGATGTCGCCCAGCGTGAACTCCACGCCCGCGCCGGACGGAGCCGCCCGCACCATCTCCACGCTCGAGTCAACGCCGATCACCCGTGCTCCCGGCCACCGTGCGGCGAGCAGCGCCGTCAGGTTGCCGGCGCCGCTGCCGAGGTCGACCACGGTGCTCGGAGAGCTGGCTCCGATCCTGGTGACCAGGTCGAGGAACGGCCGACCGCGTTCGTCGACGACGGCGGCATAGCGGTCCGGGTCCCACGCGAACGACTGGCTCATCCACCCAGATTATCTCGATGTCAAGAATCTTGTCCGGCTACAATCCCGGGCGTGGACAACCGGGACGTGGGGCGCGACGAGGTCGACGAGCTGGTCGAGGCGTGGGGCCGCGAGCGGTCCGACCTCGACCTCGCCCCGGTCGAGGTGTTCAGCCGGGTCGGCCGCCTGGCCCGCCTGCTCGACAAGGCCCGCCGGGAGGCGTTCTCGGCGCACACGATCGAGACCTGGGAGTTCGACGTCCTGGCCGCCCTGCGACGGGCAGGGCGCCCCTACCAGCTCACACCCGGCGCGCTGCTCCGGCAGACCATGGTCACCAGCGGCACGATGACCAACCGGGTGGACCGCCTCGCAGCCCGTGGGCTGGTCGAGCGCTCCCCCGACCCGAAGGACCGCCGAGGCGTCCTGGTCCGGCTGACCACGTCCGGGAAGAACACCGTGGACGGCGCCTTCGAGTCACTGCTCGAGAGCGAGCGCGACCTGCTCAGCGGCCTGGCCCCGGCAGACCGTAGTCAGCTGGCGTCGCTGCTCAAGCAGCTGATGGGACCACTCACGCTCCGCTGACCCGTGGGTCGTCACTGAAGTCGTGCACCTCGGAGTCGACCGCGCGCCTGGCATTGGCGATCGAGCTGACGACCGTGGTGCCGAGGCGTCCCTGCCGGTCGAAGACGGTGGCCGTACCGACGGCGATCCCGTCCCTGCTGACGCGGTCGACCGCTGACAGGCCGATCTCGCGACCGGCCGGCAGCCGGGCCAGGGTCAGGGTGATGTCGGTGTTGATGTACTCCACGCCGTTGCTCCCCCAGTTGGTCACCATGCTGGTCGCGTCGGCGATGCTGGCGGCGACCACGAAGCCCGACGGGACCTCCTCAGGGATGACCGGAACGCCGACCTGCCAGGTCATCTTGCGGCCGCCGTTCTGGTGGGCGCCGAACGACGGCTCCCAGCCGACTCCCTCGCTGGAGAACAGCGGCACCCGGAGCTCGTCCGAGGCCGGAGCCAGCTCCAGCGGTGGCGGCTCGGGCGCACCCGTGGGCTCCCACACGTCACCGGCAGCAGGGTCGCCCACCTTGAGGAACAGGGCGCTGGCCCGGGCGACCGCCTGGCCGTCCTGCTCGAGGGTCGCGTCGACGAGGCACAGCCGTCGCCCCTCGCGGACGACCCGGGCGGTGGTGTGGCACAGCTGCATCGCGGCGGGACGGAACAGGTCCACGGTGTAGCGAGCCGGTCGCAGGTCGTCCCGCCCGAGCTCGCTGACCGTGCGCTCCAGCACCCGTGCGAGTGCTCCGCTGAGCGCGACACCGTGCATCTGGTTCTCGCTCCACAGGCTGCGGGCGAGATCGGCCGGGACCAGGTCGTCGCCGCTGGAGGTGAAGAACGAGAGGCTCATCCGCGCATTCTCGTGCACCCGCTCCGGCGCCTACTCCAGGGCTGCGGCCGCCTCGAGCCACTCGGCCTCGAACGCAGCCTTCTGGATCGCGAGCTCGTGCGCCTCGGCCGAGAGCGCGGCCAGCTTCTCGTGGTCCGAGGCGCTGACGGCCATCTCGTCGGTGAGGGCCGCCTCGCGGGCCTCGATCCGCTTGAGCTGCTTGTCGAGGCGGGCCACGGTCTTGCGGGCGGCACGCTCGTGCGCACCCCCGACCTTCGCGCGTCTGGAGGTGGGTGCCGGTGGTGCCACCTGTGCGGCCGCGACCGGGACGTGCCTGCGGGACTCGAGGTACTGGTCGACGCCGTTGGGGAGCATCGAGATCTGACCGTCGCCCATCAGCGCCCAGACGGAGTCGGTGACCCGCTCGAGGAAGTAGCGGTCGTGGGAGACGACGATCAGCGTCCCGGGCCAGCCGTCGAGGAAGTCCTCCAGGACGTTGAGGGTGTCGATGTCGAGGTCGTTGGTGGGCTCGTCGAGCAGCAGCACGTTGGGTTCGGCGAGCAGCAGCTTCAACAGCTGGAAGCGTCGGCGCTCGCCACCGGAGAGGTCTCCGATCCTGGCCGTGAGCTTGTCGCCGGTGAAGCCGAACCGCTCCAGCATCGAGCTGGCCGAGATCTCCTGGCCGGTCGAGGTGCGGGTGACGCGGCGGATGTCCTCGATGCTCGGCAGCACCCGCGCGTCGGGGTCCTCCGGCGGCACCTGCTGGGTCAGGTGCGCCAGCGCGATGGTGCGACCGTGCTTCACCCGACCCATGTCAGGGTCCAGGGTGCCGGCCACCAGCTGGAGCACCGAGCTCTTGCCGGCGCCGTTGACGCCGACGATGCCGACCCGGTCTCCGGGACCGAGGCGCCAGGTGGCGTCGTCGAGGAGCCGCTTCTCGCCGCGGGTCAGGTCGACGTGCTCGAGGTCGACGACGTCCTTGCCGAGCCGCTGGGTGGCGAAGCGCTGGAGCTCGATCCGGTCGCGCGGCGGCGGGACGTCCTCGATCAGGCTGTTCGCCGCATCGATCCGGAACTTCGGCTTCGCGGTGCGCGCGGGTGCACCTCGGCGCAGCCACGCCAGCTCCTTGCGGAGCAGGTTCTGCCGCCTCGACTCAGAGGCTGAGGCCTGTCGATGACGTTCGGCGCGGGCGAGCACGAACGCGGCGTACCCACCCTCGTAGGAGTCGACCACCCCCGCGACCTGGGGTCCCGGGTGCACCTCCCAGGTCCGCTCGCACACCGCGTCGAGGAACCACCGGTCGTGGGTGACCACCACCAACGCGGACGTACGGCGGACCAGGTGCTCCGCGAGCCAGGCCACCGCCTCGACGTCGAGGTGGTTGGTCGGCTCGTCCAGGATCAGCAGGTCGACGTCGTCGAGCAGCAGCCGGGCCAGTGAGCACCGACGACGTTCCCCGCCGGAGAGCCCGTGCACGGCGCGGTCGAGAGCCACGTCGGCGAGCAGCACCTCGACCACCTCGCGGGTGCGTGCGTCACCGGCCCACTCGTGGTCCTGCTTGCCGGCGAGAACCACCTCGCGCACGGAGTGGGTGTCGTCGAGCAGGTCCCGCTGGTCGAGGTAGCCGATGTGCAGCCCGCGACTGAGCGAGACCCGGCCGGAGTCGGGGGTCTCCCGCCCGGCCATCAGGTTCAGCAGGGTGGTCTTGCCGTCACCGTTGCGACCGACGATGCCGATCCGCTCGCCAGCGGCCACGCCGAGGCTCACCTCGTCGAGCAGGATCCGGACGCCGTAGGACTTGGTGACCTTCTCGAGGTTCAGGAGGTTGGCCATGTCAGGAGTACTCCACCACGTGGGTCCCGGCGACCGGACCGAGGGCCACCAGGACGCGGGACTCGCCGGCGTCGAGAAGCGTCGTCCGCACCCGGTCGGCGGAGCCCCGGTCGTTGCAGAGGAACAGGCAGGTCGGCCCCGAGCCGGAGATGATGCCGCGCAGCGCCCCCGCACGCTGGCCGGCCCCGATCAGCTCCGCGAGCTCGGGCCGGAGCTCGATCGCAGCGGGCTCGAGGTCGTTCCAGAGGGCCGCGGCGAGGACCCGGTTGTCGGGGTCGGCGAGCGCCACCATCAGGTCGTCGGGGACGGCCACCTCCTCAGGAGCGCCCGGGCAGAGCTCGTCGAAGTGGCGGTAGACGACCGGTGTGGACAGACCGGTCGTGGCCGGCACCACCACCCACCACCGGGTGGCCTCGTCGAGCAGTGGCGTGACCTGCTCACCCCTACCGCCGCCGAGGGCGGTTCCGCCCACGAGCGCGAACGGCACGTCGCTGCCCAGCTGGGCGGCGAGCGAGAGCATGTCCTCGTCGCTGGTCTGGAGCTCCCAGAGCCGGTCCAGGGCAACTAGCGCGGCGGCTGCGTCGGCACTCCCGCCGGCCAGGCCGCCGGCGATCGGGATGGACTTGCGGACGGTCAGCTCCGCGGCGCGTTCCACGCCGTGGTGGGCCGTCAGCAGTCGCCCGGCGCGCACCACGATGTTGTCCTCTCCCAGTGGGAACGCGTCCCGGTCGATGTCGTCCTCGCACACCAGCGAGACACGCCACCTCGGCGCAGTGGACGCCGACACGTCGTCGTGCAGGCTCAGCGTCTGGTAGACGGTGGCCAGCGGGTGGAAGCCGTCGGGACGTCGCCGCCCCACGCCGAGGTGCAGGTTGACCTTCGCCGCGGCCCGGACCGTGACCACCTCGCTCATGCCCCACCTCCCGGCGACTCGATGCTGACGAGCGACTCGGTCAGGCGCACGAAGTCCGGCAGCCGCAGCTGCTCGCCCCGGGTCATCGGGTCGATCCCGGCCCTCAGCAACGCGTGCTCGGACGCCTCCGCCGAGCCGGCGAGCTCACGCAGCGAGGGCCGCAACGCCTTGCGCCGGTGGGCGAACGCCGCGTCGATGACCCGGAAGACCTGCTCACGGGTCACCGTGGTGCTCGGCGGGTCCTTCCGCTTCCACGCGACCAGGCCGGAGTCGACGTTCGGCGCCGGCCAGAAGACGTTGCGACCGACCGCACCGGCACGGCGTACGTCGGCGAACCACGCGACCTTCACCGACGGGATGCCGTAGATCTTCGACCCCGGCTGCGCGGCGAGCCGGTCGGCAACCTCGGACTGCACCATCACCAGGCCGCGCTCGAGCGAGGGCAGCAGGGCGAGCAGATGAAGGAGCACCGGGACGGACACGTTGTAGGGCAGGTTCGCGACCAGCGCCGTGGGCGGCGGCCCCGGGACCGAGGTGACCCGCATGGCGTCGGCCAGCACCACCTCGAACCGGTCGACGTGGGCCGGGGCACGGTCCGCGATGGTCGCGGGCAGCGCTCGAGCCAACCCCGGGTCGACCTCGATGGCGACCACGCGCGAGGCCACGTCGAGCAGGGCCAGGGTCAGCGAGCCCAGCCCGGGACCGACCTCGAGGACGACGTCGGATCCGGAGACCCCCGAGTCGCGAACGATCCGGCGCACCGTGTTCGGGTCGATCACGAAGTTCTGTCCGCGCTGCTTGGTCGGGTGGAGGTCGAGCGCCGCCGCGAGCGAACGCACTTCTGCCGGCCCGAGAAGTCTCGGTCCGGCAGAAGTGGAAGGGCTCACGGTGACGAGGCTATGGCAGGCCCAACGGTCAGCCGAACCGCGCTCCGCAGTGCGGCCAGGCGCCGTAGCCGCCCTCGGCGGCACGCACCCGCTCGGCCACGGCGATCTGCTGCTCGCGGCTGTTCTGGTGCGGCATGCCGGACCCGCCGTAGGCGGCCCAGGTGCCGGGGTTGAACTGGAGTCCGCCGTAGTAGCCGTTGCCGGTGTTCGCGGCCCAGTTGCCACCGGACTCACAGGCAGCGATCGCGTCCCACGCGCCGGTGTTGATGGTCTTGGTGCCGACCTTGACGATGGTGGCCGTCGGCTGGCTGACCACACGCTGCTTGACCACCGTGCGCTTGACGACCTCGCCGTTGCGGAAACGGAGCTTGTAGGTCACGTCGCGAGCACCGTCGGTGCCCTCGCGGACCGTCTCGGACTCGCCCTGCATCATCGAGCCGTCCTTCTGCTCCTGGACGGACGCGGGGATCACCTCGCGGGGGACGCGCTTGGTGCGCACGCCCACCTTGGTCACCACGACCCGGGTGCCATCGGTGAGCTCGGAGCTGCGCGAGGGGCGCACGATGTCGTTGCGGTCGACCCCAGCGTCCACCTCGTCGAGGAGGTCACCGACCGTGGCGGCGGGGATGTTGTGCTTGGCCACCTTGGCGTTGGCCACCTTGAGCGAGACCTGCTTGGGGGTGGTCACCTCGACGGTCATGCCCGACCGGTCGATGGACGCACTGCGGCTGACCGAGAGTGCGGCGCTGCTGAATCGGACACCGAGCTGCTCGAAGGCGGTGGAGACCTTGGTCGCGGTGGTCCAGAAGGTGCGCTTCTCGCCGTCGATGCTCAGCGCCAGCGGCCGCGCGAGGCGGACCGCGATGCGGGTGCCGTCGTTGACCGGGGCGTCGACGCCCGGGACCACCGAGTCGTGGGACGTGGGCTTGATGCCCTGGCTGGCGAGGACGTCACCGACGTTGTCGTCGAAGGTGCGGACCTGGGACTCCTGGCCGTCGACGGAGACCGTCACGGTCCGGCTGAGCGAGGCATACGCGGTAGCGGTGCCGACCAGTGCCAGGACGATCGCTGCGACCAGTCCGGTGAGGAGGGGCTTGTTGCGGCTGAGGTGCGACAGTGTTGCGCGCACGATTCTCCGATGTTCGCGGGGTTCCGGGCCGCGGGATTCGTGGCGCCTGCCGCGGACCCGAAATCGGTCTCGATACGGCCTCCCCCCGGAGGGCGCTCACCGGGGGTGGTGCATCCCGCTCCCGGCCAACAGCCTTCGACCCTAGGTAAGTAGCTGGCAGTTAGCAACTTGCTAGCAAAACGTGTGGGCAGGCTCACACTCGGGCGTCCGGCGTGTCGTCCGGCGTGTCGCGGTGGTGCCGTCAGCCCCACCCGCCACCGAACGCGGTGTCGGTGTTGGACTCGATCGCCCGGCACAGCTCGGTGAGATCAGTACCCCGGGTGGCGGCCATCGAGCGCACGGTGATCGGGGTCAGACAGGAGGCGTTCGTGCGGCCGCGGTGCGGCACCGGGGCCAGGAAGGGTGCGTCGGTCTCGACCAGGACCCGGTCCAGTGGAGCGATCCGGAGTGCCTCGCGCAGCGGCACGGCGTTCTTGAAGGTGACCGTCCCTGCGAACGAGAGGTAGCCCCCACGGTCCAGGCACTCGCGGGCGAAGGCCGCGTCGCCGGAGAAGCAGTGCATCACCCAGCGCTCGGGCGCACCCACCTCGTCGAGCAGGCGTACGACGTCCTCGTGCGCATCGCGGTCATGGATCACCAGGGTCTTGTCCAGCGAGCGCGCCAGCTCGATGTGCGCACGGAAGGAGTCGTGCTGGGCGCGGCGGCCCTCGGGGCCGGTCCGGAAGTAGTCCAGGCCGGTCTCACCCACCGCCCGCACCTGCTCGCTGCTGCGGGCGAGCCGCTCGATCTCGGCGAGAGCCTCGTCGAGCCGGCCCTCTGCGGCCAGGCGCGGAGCCTCGTTCGGGTGCAACGCCACCCCCGCGACCACCTCGGCGTGCGCCTCGGCGGTCTCGACCGCCCATCGGGCACCCTCGAGGTCGCAGCCGATCTGGACGATGCGGTCCACACCGACCGCGGCGGCCAGGCGCAGCGCCTCGTCCACCGGCAACGCGGTCTCGTCCCCCCGGGCGATGTCGAGATGGCAGTGGTTGTCGACCACCGGGTGCGGCAGCGCCTCGGGCACGTCCGGCAGGTCCCTCGTCACTGCCTGCGCGGCCGCCATCAGCGGTGCACCGCGTCGTAGACGATGCGCTTGGGCACACCGGAGCGGCGGGCCACGTCGAGGATCGCCTCCTTGCGGGTGGCGCCCGTCTCCTCCTCCTCGACGACCAGGGCGGCCAGCACGGCGGGATCGGTGACCGGCTCGGGCACGGCGGCACCTTCGACCACGATCGTCACCTCCCCGCGCACGCCCGGCTCGGCCCAGCCGACGAGGTCGGCCAGCGGGCCGCGGCGTACCTCCTCGTGGGTCTTGGTCAGCTCACGACAGACCGCCCCGCGACGCTCAGCGCCGAACACGTCCTGCATCGTCTGCAGGCAGGCGTGCGTGCGGTGCGGAGCCTCGAAGAAGACCAGGGTCCGCTGCTCCAGGACCAGCGCCTCGAGCCGCCGGGCGCGCTCCCCCGGCTTGCGCGGGAGGAAGCCCTCGAAGCAGAAGCGGTCGACGGGCAGGCCGGAGACGGCCAGAGCGGTGAGCACCGCCGACGGGCCCGGGACGCTGGTGATCGTGACGCCCCGCTCGACGGCCGCGGCGACCAGCCGGTAACCGGGGTCGGAGACGCTGGGCATCCCGGCGTCGGTGACCAGCACCACCCGGTCCCCGTTGGTCAGGGACTGGAGCAGCGACTCGGTGCGGATGTGCTCGTTGCCCTCGAAGTAGGACACCACCCGCCCTGGGATCTCGACGCCCATGTCCGTGGCGAGTCGCCGCAGCCGGCGGGTGTCCTCGGCCGCGACCACGTCGGCGCCGCGGAGCTCGGCGGCCAGCCGCGGCGACGCATCCTCGACGCGTCCGATGGGCGTCGCGGCGAGCACGAGCACGCCGGCCGCATCTCCTCCTGCTTGGGGGGCCGGTTGGGTCATGGGACCGATCATGGCAGCCGTAGCATCGCCCGCGTGAGCATCCCCGTCCGGATCGAGAGCACCGAAGGGCTCTCGCGCACGGCCGACGGGGACGTCGTACCCACCGCCGCGGCACGGGCCCGGCTGCGGGCCTACGACCAGGATCCGGTGCTCGCCTGGGCGGGCACGATCGCGCTCACCCTGCTCGCGGCCTTCCTGCGCCTGTGGGACCTCGGCAAGCCGACGAAGTTCCTGTTCGACGAGACCTACTACGCCAAGGACGCCTGGTCCCTGCTCCACCACGGCTACTCGCAGAACTACATCGAGAAGGCCAACGAGGAGATCCTCTCGGGGCACACCTCCGACCTGTGGACCGGGGCGCCGAACATGGTGGTGCACCCGGAGATCGGCAAGTGGTTGATCGCCCTGGGCGAGAGCGTCTTCGGGATGACCCCGTTCGGCTGGCGGGTCGCCTCCGCCGTGGTCGGAGCACTGATGGTGATGGTGATGATCCGGCTCGCCCGCCGGGTCACCCGGTCCACGATGCTGGGGCTGGTCGCCGGGCTGCTGATGTGCTTCGACGGCCTGCAGTTCGTCCTCTCTCGACTGGCGCTGCTCGACCTGTTCCTCGCGTTCTTCGTGCTCTGCGCGGTCAGCTGCATGGTCGCCGACCGCGACTGGGTGCGCGCCCGGATGGCGCGGGTGGTCCCTCCAGGTGCACGGTTGTCGGCGGGCTCCTGGGGACCCCTCCTGCTCTGGCGCCCCTGGCGCCTGGCGACCGGCATCTGCTGGGGGCTGGCCCTCGGCACCAAGTGGTCGGCGGTGTTCCCGCTCGCCGCCTTCGGCCTGTTGATGTGGTTCTGGGACGCCGGCGCGCGGCGCTCGTTCGGCGTACGACGGGCGCTGTTGAAGTCCGCGGTCATCGACGCCCTGCCCGCAGTGGGGTATGTCGTGCTGGTCCCGTTCCTGGTCTACGTCGCGAGCTGGAGCGGATGGCTGCTGCACGCCGGGGCCTACGAACGCGCGCTGTCCGACACGCAGTACGGGCCCTACTGGGGCAGCTACCTCAAGCGGGACGCGCACGGCTTCGTCCCCGAGCTGTGGCAGTCGCTGAGATCGCTGTGGCACTACCACCAGGACGTCTACTCGTTCCACACCCGTTTCCTCAACGACAGCGTGCACGTCTACCAGTCCAACCCGTGGGGCTGGCTGGTGCTGAACCGCCCCGTCGGCGTCGACGCGCAGCTGGACATCGCTCCTGGCGAGCAGGGCTGTGGCGCGGTCGCGGGGTCGACCTGCCTGCGTCAGGTGCTGCTCCTGGGCAACCCCGTGGTGTGGTGGTTCGGCAGTGTCGCCGGCCTCTGGGCGGTGCTGGCCTGGGTAGGTCGACGCGACTGGCGCTACGGGCTGGTGGTGGTGGGCATCGCGGTGACCTGGCTGCCCTGGCTGAGGTACGACGACCGGCCGATCTTCAGCTACTACGCGGTGACGATCCTGCCGTTCCTGGTGCTGGGCGCGACCCTGCTGCTCGGTGAGGTCCTGGGAAGCCGCGACGCCTCGCCGTCACGCAGGACCGTCGGCGCGGTGGCAGCCGGCAGCGTGCTGGTGCTGACCCTGCTGGCGTTCGCATGGTTCTGGCCGATCTGGACCGACCAGCTGGTGACCAACCGCGAATGGCTGCAGCGGATGTGGTTCAGGCGCTGGATCTAGCGCGCGTCAGACGCCTGAGCCGACGAAGGTGCTGCGGGTGGGCTCGGTGAACGAGGGGCCCTGCATCCTGCGCTCCAGCAGGCTCATCCGAACCACACCGAAGGCGATGACGAGCAGGCCGAGCAGACCGATCAACAACACGGATGCTGGTGCGACAGACAACATGGCGTCCCTCTCAGGCCTCAACGTGGACTAGACCGACAACGTATCTTAAAAACTCCAAATCGGACATGCCTTTGTGGAAAATCTGTGGGGCCGGTATAGCACCCGGATTTCGACTCTTCCACAGTACGACGCGAACGGGTCGCCAGTCGGCAAAAAGGCCGTGAACTCGCGGTTTCAAGTAGACCGCCAGTGGACCACCAGAGGGTCTCAAGCGGTGCGACGGACGCTGAGCCCGAGCCGGGCCACCCCGGTCACGTCGACCGAAGGACCTCCCATGTCGCGCATCCTGCATCATCTCGGACACTCCACCGCCGCCCACCCCTGGCGAACCATCGCCGCCTGGCTCGTCCTGGCCGGCGCGCTCCTCGGCCTCGCCGGCAGCATCGGCGGCACTCCCCAGGAGAACTGGGACGTCCCCGGGGCCCAGGCACACCACGGCATCGAGCTGCTGCGCGAGCACACCCCCGGCGCGGGCAACGCCAGCGCTCGGGTCGTCGTACACACGCGCGACGGGTCACCGGTGGCCGCCCCGACGCTCGACTCGCTCACCGACCGGCTGGCCGCGATGGACCATGCGGTCGCGGTCTCGCCCCCGCGGGCGAGTGACGACCGGGACACCGCGTTGCTCACCGTGCAGTACGACGTCCCGGTGACCGACCCGGATCTGCTGGGGAACCTGGACCCGCTCGAGCAGGCGGTCGCGCCAACCCGGGAGGCGGGCGTCCGGGTGGAGCTCGGCGGCGAGCTGCCGGACACGGCGGCCGCCCCGATGAAGGGCCAGGGCGAGCTGATCGGCATCGTCGTGGCTCTGCTGATCCTGGTGCTCGCATTCGGCTCGGTCGTGGGCTCAGGCCTGCCCGTCGCCGTCGCTCTCGTGGGGCTGGGCGTCGGCGCCGCCGGGATCACCCTGCTGGCAGCGGTCATGGACGTCAGCCCGACGGCACCGACCGTGGCGACGATGGTCGGCCTCGGGGTCGGTATCGACTACGCGCTGCTCCTGGTCACCCGGCACGTGGAGTTCTTGCGAGCCGGGCACGAGAAGCGGGAGGCGGCCGGGCGGGCGGTCGCCACTGCGGGAAGGTCCGTCGTCTTCGCCTCGGCCACGGTGCTGGTCTCGCTGATGGGCCTGAAGCTGGCCGGGCTTGCGACCTACGACTCCTTCGGCTACGCCACCGCCATCGCGGTCGTCGCGGTGGCCACCGCCTCGTTGACCCTGGTGCCGGCACTGTGCGGCCTCGCCGGACGCAGGCTGCTGCCTCGTCGGGTGCGCCACGGACGGGAGCGCGCCGGCACCCCGTTGACCGCTCGGTGGGCCGAGCGGGTGAGCCGTAGGCCTCTGGCCTTCGCTCTGGCGGCCGTTTTCGTGCTGCTCGCACTCGCGGCGCCCGCCCTGGCGATGCGCACGTGGCCCCAGGACGCCTCGGCCCAGTCGAGTGAGCTGACCACCCGCAAGGCCTACGACCTGGTCGCCGCCGAGTTCGGTCCCGGCGCCAACGGATCGGTCACGTTCGTGGCCAGCGGTGTCCGCGGTGACGACGTCAACGCCCTGGCGGCGAGGGTGGGCGCACGCGAGGACATCGCGGAGGTCTCCCAGGTGGTGGCCTCCCCCGATGGTGCGCTGCGCATCTTCGAGGCGGAGCCGGCCTTCGGGCCAACCGACGAGCGCGTCCCCGAGCTGGTGGCCGAACTGCGTGCAACGGCGCCGGCGGGCGTCGAGGTCACCGGCAACGTCTCGATGTTCAACGACATCGCCGACCTGCTGAGCCGGCGACTCTGGCTGGTGGTGGGCTTCGTCGTCGGCGTCTCCGTGCTGCTGCTCGGCATGGTGTTCCGCTCGGTCGTCGTACCGGTGAAGGCCGCGGTGATGAACCTGCTGTCGATCGGAGCGGCGTACGGCGTGGTCACGGCGATCTTCCAGTGGGGCTGGGGCGCCGAGCTGCTCGGCCTCGACCACGCGCTGCCGGTCTCGAGCTGGGTCCCGATCCTGCTGTTCGCGGTGCTGTTCGGCCTGTCGATGGACTATGAGGTGTTCCTGCTCTCGCGGGTCCGGGAGGACTGGCTCAACACCGGCGACGCCCACGGCAGTGTCGTGCGGGGTCTCTCCTCGACCGGCCGGGTGATCACCGCAGCCGCCGCGATCATGGTCGCCGTCTTCCTCGGCTTCGCCACCGAGGTCGACGTGGTGGTCAAGCAGCTCGGGGTCGGCATGGCGGTCGCCATCACCCTGGACGCCACCCTGGTCAGGATGGTGCTCGTGCCCGCCACGATGACGATGCTCGGCCGCTGGAACTGGTGGATGCCTGCCTGGCTGGACCGGATCGTCCCGGCCATCGCCGTCGAGGCCCCCCGCGCCGGCGCCGCGGAGCCCACTCGTCCGCGCACGCCTGCCGGCGTCTGACCACAGAGCTCCTCCTGCCCGGAGGCAGGGCGCGCAACGTGCTCCACCGTGGCTTTGCCGGAGCGGGCTGGGCTTCAGGCCGGTCTGGCCCGCGACACCTCGACGCTTGGCCATCCGGGAGACGCGGGCCTTCCGCCACGACTGAGCCGGCTCGCGGGCGGGTCAGGCAGGGATCGTCGGTCCTCCTGACCGCCAGGCGATGTAGTGCCACACGGCGTTCTGGAACGAGGTGCCGACCAACACAGCCCCCCACAGCGCCACCGCGACGAACCAGGGCGAGAGCCACAGAGCGCCGGAGACCAGGTTGGCGATGAGGACAGGACGGTCGAGCCGGACGGGAGCCGGTTCAACGCCGGTGGCGGGGTCGCCGGTGGTGGTCACATCGACCACTGTTGCCGAACTCAGCCCAGGGTGAGTCCGTGCTCCTCGAGCGCGGCCTGGAGGATCCGCAGCGCCTTCGGCCCCATGCCGTGCAACCTCGCCAGGTCCGCGCGCGGGGCATCGGCCAGCTGGCGCAGGGTCTGGTAGCCCGCTTCGTTCAGTGCGCGGGTGGCGGGTGCGCTGGTCTTCGGCAGTGAGTCGAGGTCGGATGGCACGCGAGAATGCTAGCGAGGCTCAGCGACGCTTCTTCTAGCTCCTAGGGATCACGGGTTGGGGTGACACCTCCCCGGCCAGCCTGCGTGCCGGTGTGGGCCACGGGAGGCAGTCTCTGGATTGTCGAGATCTAGAGAACGAAAGGCCATCCCGTGACCCACGAGGACATTGTGTACGACCGTCGTGTCCGACTCATCGAGCACGCTGCCAAGATCAACAACATCTCCGAGGCCTGCCGAGTTTTCGGCGTCTCCAGGAAGACCTACTACGAGTGGATCAACAAGGCCGAGCAGTACGGCCTGTCCGCGTTGTTGCCCCGCGACCGGCGCAAGCCGCACCAACCAAACGCGATGGGCAGCGAGGCGGTCGCGCTGATCTTGTCCGAGGCCGTCACCCGCCCGACCCTGGGCCCGAAGTCGCTGCTGCGTCACCTCAAGACCCGTGGCGTGGACCGGTCCGCATCAGGTCTAGCTGGCGAGGCTGAGGGATCGGAGCCGTGCTTCGACCAGTGATTCTGTGCTCGGGGTGGACGAGGGTGGGAGTCTGCGGGTGCCGGTGTGGTCGATGAGGTACATGGCGCCGTGGGGGTCGCGCCACAGGTAGATGCCGGGGAAGGGTTGTCGCACGCTCCAGTGGCCGTGGGTCTTGATCCGGTGGTGGAAGGTGACCATGGGGCCGTAGTTCCCGATGCGGGAGAGCTTCTCGCCGGCTGCGGCGCGTTCTTCGGTCCAGGGGATGGTGTGGTCGATCTGGCGTTTTCGGGTGGTGTTGGCTGCGAAGGGGAAGGTGTCGGCCGGGGTCAGCAGGTGGGTGGCGTGCTGATGTCGTTGTGGGATCTCGTAGGCGTCGACCGGGACCTGGTGGAGCGGGTCGAGGACCGGGGTGATCGTGAACCGGCACCGTGGGCCGAGGTGGTCGCGGACCCAGCCGGTCGTGACTGGTGCGGTTCCTTCGACCCGGGCGACGGGGCTGTCGGTGCCGGCGGCGAGGTGGACGTAGAGACACACCGCCGGGAGCAGCTTGGTGGGGTCGAGCAGGTCGGTGGCCTCGGTGGGGTCGAAGCGGCGCGGGGTGGTCTCGGCGGGATCGGGAGCAGCTGCGTCCTGCTGATCGGTGGTGGTGGTGGTGTTCGTGTGGTGCCAGTGCTGGTGGGCGCGCAGGATCTTCACGGCCTGGACGGGGTTGGCCAGGATCAGGAGGGCCTTGACGCGGCGTTGGTCCAGGGTGGAGGTGTCGCCCAGGGCGAGGAGCACTCGGGCGAGGTAGGCCACGGTGGCGTCGATGCGGGTGATGGTGGCGAAGTCGGCGCGGACGTAGAACCCGCGCATCCCGTGCTCGGTGGAGTGGGTGGCCTTGGCGAAGGTGTCCCGGGCGGCTGCTTCCTCGCGGGCGGCGGCGGCTTCGGGGTCGGCGGCGACGATGGCGGCCTCGAGCAACGTGTGGAACCGGGTCCAGGACAGCCGCCCGTCCGCGGACGGCGCGACCCGGGCATCGACGTGGGCGGCCTCGGCGAGGCTGAGGTCGCGGGTCCTGCGGGCCACGTGCCGGGCGTGGCCTTCGGCGACCTCACCGGCCTGGACCCGGGCCCAGAGCACCGGGAGCCGGTGGGACAGGTCCAGCACGTCGGCGACCAGCCGGGCCCCGGCATACGCGGAGAGGCCGAGCCGGGCGGCCAGGACGGCGGGGGCGAACTCGGCCACCAGCGGGGTCCCCTCGCCACCGAGCCGGACCGCGCGCTCCCGCCCCGGCCGCCGGGCCGCGACCGGGTCCACGGTCCCTGCGCCGTGCTGGCGGGCGAACTCAGCGACCAGACCCAACAGCTCCACACCGGCTTCGATCTGCGTCCGGCGGACGGCGTCGACCCGGTCGAGGAGGTCACCCTCGGAGAGGTCTGCCAGGTCCGCTGCCATGGATCAATCCAAGCACCGAGGTCTGACAGTTCCGGGCGAGAATCCACTGCTGTGGTTGGGAATTCTCAACTTTCTTGGATCGCTCTTCGGTGTGCGATGTGTGGTCTCGACTGTCCGCTCGCTTCGCTCGCTGCTCGACACCCGGCCATCAGAAGCCGAAGGTGGCCCTGACCTCGGCGAACCACTCGCCGGCGAGGGGGATCCGCCACTCCTCGCACAGGCGGGCGGCGTCGTCGGCGTGGGCGGTGGCGAGAGCTCGCTCGCCGGTGGCCGCGGCGGCCATGGCGAGGAAGGCGTCGACCGGTCCGAGCGACGTACCGGAACCAGCACAGGCCGGCTGCCCACTGAACTCGCTCAGTGCCGCATAGGCGTCGGCGGCCAGGTCCTGGTGCCCCGTGTGGAGCGAGGCCTCCGCAGCCATCGCCGACTCCATGGTCGAGAACCACCAGTGCGGCGAGAGGTCGATCGTCCGGCCCTCGAGGTAGTCCCCGGCTCGATCGATCTCCCCGATGCGACACAGCAGCCCGGCCATCGAGGCCTCGACCGGCATCACGGTGACCTGCCCCAGCGCGGGTATGACGGTGCGCAGCTCCTCGGTCCGCCGCCCCCACATGATCCGCATCAGGATGGCGCCCATCAGCGCATCCGCGCTCTGCGGCACCGACGTGCGGTGGTGGATCGAGGTCATGTCCGCAACCCGCTCGTCGAGCCTGTCCACGTCGCCCCGCATCGCAAGCCAGGGAATCTCGATGCCGTCGAGGACAAGGAGGGCGTAGAGATGGCGCTCGCGCTCGGCCTGCTCCCGCGCCTTGGCGACGAGGTCGCCCATCGTGTCGACCAGGCCCAGCTCGGAAGCCGCGCTGGCCTGCAGCGTCAGTGCGGTCGACAACCCGATGCCGGCACCGAGCTCGCGCGCGATCTCGGCCGCCTCGGCGTTGATCTCCATCCGGAAGGTTGCCGTCCGCGGCCCCCACACCCCGAGCGAGGTGGCCAGCAGGGTCCACAGCAACAAGGGAGGGTCCTCGAGCCGCCGGGCCATCGCGACCGCCTCGAGGCAGAGGGCCTCCCGCTCGAGATGGGTGGCCGAGTAGTAGATCTCGCTCGCCAGGCTGACCATCGCGCGACAGCGGGCGACGCTGTCCTCCGGCGGCAGCCGCTCGAGCACGTCACGCAGCACGGAGACGACCACCTCGTCCACGCTGCCGTAGGCGCCCGCCTGCCAGAGCGCGTTGGTGGTCTGCAGGGTGATCGCGCCGAGTACTCGCTCCAGGTCGTCCAGCTGGCGGGCGACCGCCAGTGCGCGGTGCACGATGTCACGCAGACCGGCCCAGTCCCCGGTTCGTTGGTGCGCCCTGGCCAGCTCCACCAGCACGGTGTACTCGTCCGAGGGCGTGGCGTCGGGGTCCAGGGCCAGAGCATCGACAGCAGAGGACAGCAGCTCCAGCGCCTCGTCGTAGGCGAACACCCGGCGGGCCGCCTCGGCTGCGCCGACAGCCGCCCGCCACGCCTGCGCGGCGTGCTGCGGACCTGCGGACAGCCAGTGCCGGGCGACCTCGCCCTCTCGTTCGGGCCGGCACACGAGTGACTCGGCAGCTCGTGCGTGCATCCTGCCCCGGCGGGCGCGCGAGATCCCCGCGTAGACGGTGTCGCGGACCAGCGCGTGCGCGAACCTCATGCGGTCCACGCCCTCCTCCCGCACCAGCCCCGCAGCCAGTGCGGCGTCGAGGTGGTCGAGCACCTCGTCCTCGTCGGACTCGAGCACGACCGCCAGCGTGGGTACGTCGAACCAGCGGCCCAGGACGCTGGCCAGGCGCAGGGTCCGGGCCGTCGCCTCCGGCAGCACGGCGATCCGGCGGGTGAGCACGTCGTGCACGGCAGCTGGCGGGTGCTCCTCGGAGAGCAGGGCGGTGAGGTCACCGCCCTCACGGGCGAGGCGGGCGTACTCGACGAGGAAGAACGGGTTGCCATCGGTCCGCAGGCGCAGCGCGCCCGCTTCGG
Organism: uncultured Actinomycetota bacterium; assembly: GCA_963781335.1. Classification (GTDB taxonomy): domain Bacteria; phylum Actinomycetota; class Actinomycetes; order Propionibacteriales; family Nocardioidaceae; genus Marmoricola. Next base: position 546,853 of record CAWAFS010000035.1, read on the forward strand.
TGGCGGTGGGCGACGCGTTCGCCACGGAGGTGACGATCTCTGCGGCCTCTTCGACCGTGAGCCCGACCAGCTCGAGTCGGAGCGCGTGCCTGCGAGCCAGGGTCTCCGCCACCTCGGCGAGCAGGCCGACGGGCGCCGGCTCGTGCCGCCAGGTGGTGACCACCATCAGCCTCCCGGCGTCTGCCGACTCGGCGAGGAGCCGGAGCACCCGCAAGGTCGAGGTGTCTGCCCAGTGCAGGTCGTCGAGGATCACGAGCAGGTGCCGATCCTGGGCGGCCTCGAGCACGGTCCGGGCGATCTCCTCCCAGGCACGAAACCTCAGGCCACTGTCCTCGTGCCCGTCCGCGGCGGAGTCGAAGGGCAGGTCGTGACCCAGGTCGCTGAGCACCTTGGCCCAGGGGTAGAGCGGTGGAGCCCCCTCGTCCTGGGAGCACCGGCCGACGAGGACCGTCGCACCTTCTGCCTGGGCGGCACGGGACAGCTCGGCGCACAGCCGGCTCTTGCCGATCCCCGGGTCGCCGGTGACCACGGCGAAGACGGGCTGGTCCCCGGACTGCTCGAGCAGCCCGACCAGCGCGGCCAGCTGGTCGTCACGCCCGACGAGAGGCCACGCAGCCTCGGTCGTCCGGACGGTGCGCGGCGTCTCGGAGCCCTGGCCGCTCTCGGATGGGCCCGCAGCGGTCGGCTGTCGCGGAGCGGTCCACTCGAGCGACGGGTCCTGGCGCAGCACGGCCGTCTGCAGCGCCCGGAGCTCGGCGCCGGGCTCCAGGCCGAGCTCCTCGGCGAGCAGCTCCCGCACCTGGCGAAGCACCTCGAGCGCGTCGGCCTGCCGGCCCGAGCGGGTCAACGCGAGGGCCCGGAGCCCCCAGAGCCGCTCGCGCAGCGGGTACGTCGCGGTCAGCACCTCGAGCTCGCCGGCCACCATGGCGTGCCGGCCGAGGCCCAGGGCGGCCACCGCGCGGTCCTCCAGAGCGACGGCCCTCAGCTCCTCGAGCCGGGCTCGCTCGGCCTGGGCGGCCGGAGCGTCCTCCAGCTCGGTGTAGGGCAGGCCGCGCCACAGCCCGAGGGAGGAGCTGAGCTCACTGAAGATCGTGTCCAGCTGGTCGGCCGATGGTGTGACTCCCGTGCCCAGCTGCTGGTGCGCGGTGCTCACCACCGCCTCGAAGCGTGCCGCGTCCAGCGCATCATCGGGCAGCAGCAGCGCATACCCCGCCTGCTGGGTGACCAGGACCTCCGACGGCGCACGTGGCGGTCGGTCCGGTTCGAGCGCGCGGCGCAACCGGGCGACGTACCCCTGCAACGTGGCGGTCACCGCGGTCGGCGGTGACTCACCCCAGAGCAGGTCGACGATCCCATCGGGCGGAACGGGCCGTCCGCGGTGCATGGCGAGGGCAGCGAGCAGAGCCCGCTGCTTGCGGGTGCCGAGGTCGATCGCGGACCCGTTGAGCCGGGCTTCCGCGGCTCCGAGGATTCCCACTCGCACGCCGGCAGGATATTCGGACGGACGCGCCTGCGCCCGATCTGGGAGTTGTGCGAGACTTTTGGACGTCCGGCCGGCTAGACCAGCGCCATGGGGGCTTCTTGACCACCGATGTGACCCGAGAGTCCGCTACGGCCTCCGTCCCACTCCGCGCTGCGGGCTGGGCGCTGCACCTCTACACCGCCAGCGGCACCGTGCTGGCCCTGCTGGCGGTGATCGCCGTCTTCGAGGGCGACACCGTCGAGGCCCTGTGGATCCTGCTCGCCGCCCTCGTGGTCGACGGCACGGACGGCATGATGGCGCGCGCGCTGCGCGTGAAGGAGACCATCCCGACCTTCGATGGTGCCCGACTCGACGACATCGTCGACTACATCACCTATGCCTTCGTCCCGATGCTGCTGCTGTGGACCGGCGACTACCTGCCTGACGGGTTCTGGGGCAAGGCGCTGGCCGCCATCCCGCTCGTCGCGTCGAGCTACCAGTTCTGCCGCTCGGACGCGAAGACCGACGACCACTTCTTCCTCGGCTTCCCGAGCTACTGGAACGTCGTGGCCTTCTACGTCGTGGTGCTGGAACTGTCCTCCACGGTCACAGCCGTCATCCTGCTGGCGTGCGCGGTGCTGGTGTTCGTGCCGATCAAGTACGTCTACCCCTCGCGCACCAATGCGTTCTGGGCCCTCAACCTCAGCCTGGCCGGGCTGTGGCTGGTCCTCTACGCCGTCATCCTCGCGACCTTTCCCGACCCGAACATGTTCTTCGTCGGGCTGTCGCTGGCCTACGTGGCCTACTACGTGGCTGTCAGCGTCTACCTCACGACGATCAGCCCACGCGTGCGCGCACGGCAGGCGGCGTCGGGCACCTGACCCGTGTGAGCTCCCGTCGACCGGAGCTGCGACCGGGATCACATCGCGCAAACTCTGCACTTCCCGGCCCAGAGTGCAAGAATGCACTCCATGGCTGAGAGTGCAACCACGCGGGAGGGTCGTCGTGAGGCGACGTCCTACCGCATCTCCACGTGCGCGCAGCGGCTCACCGAGGCGCACGGATTCGACGGGTTCACGATGGAGGGGCTCGCGGAAGCCGCAGGCGTCTCCAGGCGCACCCTGTTCAACTACTACCCGAGCAAGACCGACGCAGTGCTGGGCCTGCCGCCCGCACTCTCGGAGACCTCGCTCGAGCAGTTCCGGTCACGTGGGGCGGGCAGCAACCTGGTGCAGGACCTGAGCGATCTGGGCAACGACCTCCTGAACGCGCAGGAGCTGAACCGCGAGGACCTGGCCCGAGCCCGCGGGATCCTGCTCGGCAACCCTCGGCTGCTCGCCGCCGCCCACGACCGTTTCCTGGGGTTGAGCGGGCAGATCGTGGAGGAGATCCGCGCCCGTGAGGGGGCGGCCTTCGACGCGCACCGGGCCCAGGTCGCGGTCCGCCTCCTGGGCGCGATGTTCGACGCCGCGCTCGACAGCTTCCTCACCGACCCGCACGAACGGCCCCTGGCCGATGCCTACGACGACGCGCTGCGCGCAGCCCGTCAGCTGCTCGCCTGACCCACTTCCCCACCGCGCCGCTGGGCGCGACCACTCCGTAGGAGAAATCGCATGGCAACGCTGCTCTACCGCCTCGGCAAGACCGCCTACCGCCGGTGGCCGGTGTTCATCGCCGCCTGGCTGATCGCGATGATCGGGGTGGTCAGCGTCGCCGGCGCCTTCTCCAAGCCGATGAGTGACGCGTTCTCGATCCCGGGCATCCCCTCCGAGCGCGCAGCGGATCTCCAGTCCGAGCTCTTCGCCGGCGCCCCGGACGCGTTCGACCAGGCCTCGGTGAAGGTCGTCGTCGCGGCTCCGCAGGACGAGACGCTCTCCGACCCCGTCAACAAGACATCCGTGGACGCCCTCGTGAGCGACCTCGCCGGGCTGCCCCAGATGCCGGACGGCCAGGACCAGACGAAGCCGGTCCCGGCCAACCCGGTCGATGCAGCCAGGAACCTGCGCACCCAGCTCGCGGAGGCTGCGGAGGAGTCCGGCGGTGACGTCGCCACAGCCGAGTCCAACGCGACGGCCATCTCCCCGTTGTCGAAGGACGGGCGCGTCGGGACGATCACCTGGGACTTCGACGTCGACACGGTGGCCGACGTCGAGCCGACCACGATCGAGGCGCTCAAGGACACGATGGCGGAGTACCGCGACCAGGGGCTGGTCGTCGAGGCCAACGGGTCCGGAACCACCGGCATGCCCGAGATCGGCGGCAAGTCCGAGCTGATCGGCATCGCCGTCGCGGTGCTCGTCCTGATCCTGACCTTCGGCTCGCTCGTCGCGGCGGGTCTGCCCGTGCTCACAGCCCTGTTCGGCGTCGGGCTGGGCATCACCGGCATCACCGCGATGACTGCGTTCATGGACATCGGCTCCACCACCCCGATGCTGGCCACGATGATCGGCCTCGGCGTCGGCATCGACTACGCGCTGTTCATCCTCGCGCGCTACCGCAGCGAGCTCGACCACACCGACGACCGCGAGGAGGCCACCGGCATCGCGGTCGGCACGGCCGGCTCCGCTGTGGTCTTCGCCGGGCTGACCGTGCTGATCGCGCTCTCGGCACTAGGGGTGGCGCGGATCCCGTTCCTCACCACGATGGGCATCGCGGCTGCCGCAACCGTCTTCATCGCGGTGATGGTGGCGTTGACGCTGCTCCCCGCCGTCCTCGGCCTGATGAAGTCCAAGGCCTTCGGTGGTCGCGTCCGCCGCGCCCACCCCAAGCGCGACGCCCAGGGAAAGCTGCTCAACAACGGGGTCCGCTGGGCCCGGCTGGTCAGCCGCGCGCCCGTCGCCGTCGTGGTGCTGGTGGTGGTCGCGCTCGGCGCCCTGGCGATCCCGCTCCAGGGCTTGCACCTGGCCTTCCCCTCGGACAGCACCGCCTCCACCGACACCACCCAGCGCAAGGCCTCGGACCTGATCGGCGACTCCTTCGGCCCGGGCCGGGACGCACCACTGCTGCTGGTCGTGGACGGTCGTGCGCTCGGCACGACCGAGGACCGGAACGCGGCCTACGACGAGGTCGTGCAGTGGGCCGCCTCGCAGGACGGCGTCAGCAACGCGCAGGTCGTCGGGCTCAACGAGGAGGGCAGCGGTGCCCAGGTCCTGGTGACACCGCAGTACGCCGGTGACGACACCCGGACCGAGGACCTGCTGGCAGACCTGCGAGCCGGCCAGGCCGACGTCGAGGAGGAGACCACCACCCGGATCGGCGTGACCGGTCTGACCGCGATCACCACCGACGTCTCCGAACGGCTCAGCAACGCCCTTCCGATCTATCTCGCGGTCGTGATCGGGCTGGCGTTCCTCCTGCTGATGCTCGTGTTCCGATCGCTCCTGGTGCCGCTGACGGCCACCTTCGGGTTCCTGCTCTCGGTGCTGGCCACGCTGGGCGCCACGGTCGCGGTCTTCCAGGAGGGCGCGTTCGGCCTGATGGAGGGTTCACCGATCGTGAGCTTCATGCCGATCTTCCTGATCGGTCTCGTCTTCGGCCTGGCCATGGACTACCAGGTCTTCCTCGTCACCCGGATGCGCGAGGCCCACGTGCACGGCGCCTCCACCCACGAGGCGGTCGTCGACGGGTTCCGGAACAGCGCACGGGTGGTGGCCGCGGCGGCCGTCATCATGATCTCGGTGTTCGGCGCGTTCATCCTGATCGACGAGCCGATCATCAAGTCAATGGGCTTCGCCCTGGCGATCGCGGTGTTCTTCGACGCGTTCGTGGTGCGGATGGCACTGATCCCGGCGCTGATGTACCTGCTCGGGGAGAAGGCGTGGTACCTGCCCAACTGGCTCGACCGCATCCTGCCCAACGTCGACGTGGAGGGCGAGCAGCTGGAGCGCGAGCACATGAGGACACTGCACGTCTCCAACGAGGACGAGGACGAGAACCTGCTGGTCAAGGTGTGAGGTTCTCGATCTCCAGCGTGGGGATCGATTCCTCGGCCGGGAGGGCGAAGCCGAGCACCTGCGAGTAGAAGGAGAGCTCGGCCTCGAGCGAGTCCTTGATGTTCTCGGCCTGGCGGAAGCCGTGCTGTTCGCCGTCGTAGAGCCGGTAGGCGACGGGCAGCCCCTTCTCGCGGAGCGCGGCGACGATCAGCTCCGACTGCTCCGGCGGCACCACCCGGTCCTCGGCACCCTGCAGGACGATGAGCGGGGAGGAGAGCGAGTCGAGGTGCGTGAGCGGCGAGCGCTCGACGTAGACCTCGCGGCCCTCGGGATAGGGCGCGACCAGGCCGTCGAGATAGCGCGACTCGAACTTGTGCGTCTCCCGCGCGAGGGCCTCGACGTCGGCGACACCGAAGTAGTCGGCGCCGGCGGCGAACACGTCGGAGACCGCCAACGCCATCAGCACGGTGAAGCCGCCGGCCGAACCCCCGCGGATGACCGCCCGACCCGGGTCGATCCAGCCCTGCTCCCCCAGCCAGCGCACCACTGCGACGCAGTCGTCGACGTCGACGATGCCCCACGCGCCCTGGAGCCGGTTGCGGTAGGCGCGGCCGTAGCCGGTGGACCCGCCGTAGTCCACGTCGACCACGGCGAAGCCGCGGCTCGTCCAGAACTGCTGGGCGACGGAGAGCGTCGTGACGGCGTTCGAGGTCGGACCGCCGTGGATCACCACGATCAGCGGTGGCAGCTCCCCGTCGAGCGGCAACACGTCGGGGTTGGTCGGTCGGTAGAAGTTCGCATACGTCGGCAGCCCGCCGCTCCCCGGGAACTCGATGTGCTCGGGCTGGGAGAACCACTCCGCCCCGATGCCGAGGTCGCGCACTGGACTCAGCGTCTGCTCCTCGTCCCCCGGCCCGTCCACCTCGAGCCGCCTGACCGCAGCCTCCTCGACCGGTGACGAACCGACGAACACGACGACCGACCCCGAGGCGGCGATGTCCGTGACGCACGTGCTGGCGACCGACAGCTCGCGGACGGTGTCGTCGAGCTCGAGCAGGCTGAACGTGTCGGTTCCCTCGCGCAGCACCGCGAGCACGACCCTCCCGTCGTCGAGGAAGGCATAGCGCCGGGGGCCGAAGACCCACTTCGGCTCCCCCACGTCCCCCGCCTGGGTGAACATCTGCTCGACGCCACCCTCGGGGGTCCAGCGATGCAGCGACCACCAGTCCTCACGGTCAGAGCAGAACCACAGCGCACCGTCGGGTGCCCAGCTGGGCTGGCAGACGCCCTCGTCGTCATCGTCCACGCCGCCGGCAACGGTGACCGTGCCCATGGCTGTCTGGACCTTGAGCGTCGAGGCGTCCCAGGGCATGTGCGGGTGGTCCCACTCCAGCCATGCCAACGACTCGCCATCGGGCGACCAGCGCGGGTCCGACACGAAGTCGGACCCGGAGGCGACCGTCTCCTGCCGACCGCTGGTGGCGAGCACCACGATCTCGTTCACCACGTCGACGGCTCCCTGCGAGCCCACCGGGTGGGTCTCGCGGACCACGGCGACGCGCCCGTCCCCCGGGTGCACGTCGCCGTCGGCCCAGCGGACCGAGCCACCCTCGGGGGACGCCGGCGTGACCTCGACCGGGTCGGCGCCCGGATCGAGCCGTCGCAGCCGCTGGTCCGCCCAGTCGACGTACCAGAGCGTGCCGTCCTTGACCCACCAGGCGCCGCCGCCGTACTCATGGACCTGCGTGCGGACGTTGGCGCCAGCCGGCAGGACATCGGTCGGCTCGCCGCCCGGCTCCAGCCGAACGACCTGCACCCGGCCACCCTCGTGCGGTCGGAGCTCCGACCAGTAGACGACGTCACCGTCGAGCGCGACGGCACCGACCTTGGTGGCCTGGCGCACCACCAGGTCGGCGGTGACCGGTGTGGGCCAGGAGCCGCAGGGGCGACGTAGGGGAACGTTCATCGGAGGGTTTCGCGCTCGACGTCGGTCATGCCCCGACCCTAGGTGCACGAGGAACGAGCGCGCCGTCAGGCCCTTCCCGGTCCGCGGTCCACCCCGGCTGCAGCTGCGGCCCGGTCGGCGAGCTCGGCGCCCGCACCCTCGTAGAGCTGGATCCCCGCATGCGCCCCGTGCCGGTAGCTCTGCTCCAGCTCGGCGTCGTACTGGGCGACGACCGCCACGGTGCCGGTGAAGCCGCCCGCGGTCAGCTTCTCCAGTGCGTCGAGGTTGTTGCCGTGGAACGGCATCGCCAGCACGGCGATCTGCACGTCGGCCGTGCGCAACCGGGTCCAGAAGTCAGGGTCGGTCGCGTCACCCTCGACCACGTCGTACCCCCGCACGCGTAGCTGCTCCACCCGCGCGACCTGGGTCTCGACGCCGATGACGGTGACGCCGTACTCGAGCTGCAACCGGTCGTAGGAGGCACGACCGACCCGGCCCATCCCGAGGACGACCGCCTGGGCGTGTGCGACGTCGATGGGCCTGTCCTCGGGGTGGATCCGAGCGGGCTCCCGGTCGGGAAGGAACCTGCGCGCGAGGTCCACGAACCACTCGGAGCGGTGACCCGTCAGCAGCGCCGACAGGGTGAAGCTGGCCACGATGGTCGTGGCCAGGATGACCAGCCAGTCGTCGCTGAGGACGTCGGAGGACACGGTGACGGCCACGATGAGGCCGAACTCGGAGAAGTTGCCGAGGGCGGTCCCCGCGAGGACGGCCGTGCGACGTCGCAGACCCGTCGCCCAGAGCAGGACGCAGAAGCCGATCGCCTTCAGCGGCAGCAGCATCAACAGCAACAACGCGACACCGAGGTGCTCCGGGGACGGGAGGCCCACGAAACCGATCGACAGGAAGAACCCGACCAGCAACAGGTCCTTCAGGGAGAGCAGGCTCTTGGCCAGCTCACCCGCGCCCGGATGGAAGGCGAGCAGGCTGCCGATCGCAAGCGCACCGACGTCACCCTTGAGCCCAACGGCGTCGAAGAGCACGTAGCCCGGTGCCAGCGCCATGGTCAGCCCGAACAACGGACGCAGCTCGCCATGGCCCAGCGCGCCCAGGATCCGCCGGAGAACCCACGCCCCGGGGATCAGCAGGACCAGCAGGACGGCCCACGGGCTGGGGGGCCCGCCGGCCGTCGCGCTGATGAACGTCACCGCCGCGAGGTCCTGAAGGACCAGGATCCCGATGACGGTGCGACCACCCAGTGACTGCCCGGAGCCTCGCTCCTCCAGAAGCTTGATCACTAAGACCGTGCTCGAGAAGGACAAGGCGAAGGCGATCACCACCGGGGTGCGCCACCCCTGGTCCGCGAGGATGCCGAGACCGAGCGCGCCTGCGCCCAGCAGCAGAGCCGCGACCACCGCCGTGAACGTGGCGAGATGCACGGTTCCGGTGAGCCACACCTCGCGGCGGAGCAGCGTGCGGAAGTCCAGCTTCAGGCCGATGCCGAACAGCAACAGCGCGACCCCCAGGTCCGCGACCAGGTCCAGGCCGGCGGGCTCCTCCACCCCGAACGCGTTGAGGGCCAGGCCGGCAGCCAGGAAACCGACGAGCGGGGGCAGCCCGATGAAGTGCGCTGCCGCTCCCCCCGCCAGGGCGGCCACGAGGATCGTGGCTAGCTCCTCCATGGCCACCTTTCCGTGGGCTGCCGGGTGACGCTCTGACCGATGACGCCGGACGGCTCAGGCGAGGTCGAACCTGTCGAGGTTCATCACCTTGACCCAGGCCGCGACGAAGTCGTTCACGAACTTCTCCCGTGCGTCGTCGCTCGCATAGACCTCCGCGACCGCGCGGAGCTGGGAGTTCGAGCCGAAGACCAGGTCGACAGCCGTCGCGGTCCGCGTCACCTCGCCGGTGGCGCCGTCCCGACCCTCGAAGACGTTCTCGTCGGACTCGGACGGCTTCCACTCCGTGTCCATGTCGAGCAACGTCACGAAGAAGTCGTTCGTCAGCGACTCGGGAGCGTCGGTGAAGACGCCGTGCCTGCTCCGACCCACGTTGGTGTCCAGGGCCCGCATGCCGCCGACCAGCACCGCCATCTCCGGCGCAGTCAGCTGCAACAGGTAGGCCCGGTCGAGCAGCAGTGTCTCCGGTGGCAGCTTCTCGCCCGGGCGCAGGTAGTTGCGGAACCCGTCAGCCCGCGGCTCGAGCACGCTGAACGAGTCCACGTCGGTCTCATCCTGCGAGGCGTCCGTGCGACCGGGCGCGAACGGCACCTGGACCTGGACCCCGGCGCGCTTGGCCGCCTGCTCGACTGCGGCGCACCCGCCGAGCACGATCAGGTCCGCCAGCGAGACCCTGACACCTCCGGCCTGCGCGGCGTTGAAGTCCTGTTGCACCTGTTCCAGTGTCTCCAGGACCGTCGCCAGCTCGGACGGCTCGTTGACCTCCCAGCCCTTCTGTGGCGCCAGGCGAATCCGCGCCCCGTTGGCGCCGCCCCGCTTGTCGGTGCCTCGGAAGCTGGCCGCCGAGGCCCACGCGGCGCAAGCCAGCTGGGACACGGAGAGACCCGAGTCGAGGACCTTCTCCTTCAACAAGGCGATGTCCGCGTCCCGGACGAGCTCGTGATCGACGGCCGGCACCGGGTCCTGCCAGAGCTGTGCCTCCGGCACCCACGGGCCGAGGTAGCGCGAGGCGGGGCCCATGTCACGGTGCAGGAGCTTGTACCAGGCCTTGGCGAACGCTTCGCCGAACTGCTCGGGGTTCGCCAGGAACCGCCGGGCAATGGGCTCATAGACCGGGTCGAACCGCAGGGCCAGATCGGTGGTGAGCATCGTCGGCCGGTGTTTCTTCGACGGGTCATGGGCGTCGGGCACGGTCGCATCGGCGTCCTTCGCGACCCACTGGTGTGCACCGGCGGGACTCTTCGTCAGCTCCCACTCGAACGCGAACAGGTTCTCCAGGAAGTTGACGCTCCACTGGGTCGGCGTGTTGGTCCAGGTGACCTCGAGGCCGCTGGTGATCGCGTCGCCACCCTTGCCACTGCCGTAGGTGCTGTGCCAGCCGAGACCCTGCGCCTCGATCGAGGCCGCCTCGGGTTCCGCGCCCACGTGGTCCGCAGGACCGGCGCCGTGGGTCTTCCCGAACGAGTGCCCGCCCGCGATCAGGGCGAGCGTCTCCTCGTCGTTCATCGCCATCCGTGCGAAGGTCTCGCGGATGTCGCGGGCAGCCGCGAGCGGGTCAGGATCGCCGTTCGGACCCTCGGGGTTCACATAGATCAGCCCCATCTGCACGGCCCCGAGAGGCCCGGACAGCTCGCGTTCACCGCTGTAGCGCTCATCGCCGAGCCACGTGTCCTCGGGACCCCAGAAGATCTCCTCCGGCTCCCAGATGTCCTCGCGCCCGAAACCGAAGCCGAACGTCTTGAAGCCCATCGACTCCAGGGCGACGTTGCCTGCCAGCACGAGGAGGTCCGCCCAGGAGATCTGCTTGCCGTACTTCCTCTTGACCGGCCAGAGCAGGCGACGGGCCTTGTCCAGGTTCGCGTTGTCGGGCCAGCTGTTCAGCGGGGCGAAGCGTTGACCCCCGTCACCGGCACCGCCCCGGCCATCAGCAATGCGGTAGGTGCCGGCCGCGTGCCAGCTCAGCCGGATGAAGAGTCCGCCGTAGTGGCCGAAGTCGGCGGGCCACCAGTCCTGCGAGGAGGTCATCACCTCGGTCACGTCCCGCTTGAGGGCCTCGACGTCGAGTCCGCTGAACGCCTCGGCGTAGTCGAAGTCCGCGCCCAGCGGGTTGGACTCCGGGGAGTGCTGGTGGAGCACCTGCAGGTCGAGCTGGTTGGGCCACCAGTCCTTGTTCGTCCGCGGCCGGGTCCCCTTGGGCGTCGGGGCGTCAATGACCGGGTTCTCGCTCTCGCTGCCATGTTCAGACACGTCGTACGACTCCTATCGCTGGTGTGTTGCGCAATGAAACGCGGCGTCCTGGGGGAACACCGTCATGATGCCGGAACCCTCATGCGTGGTGCCGCTCGAGTCCGGCCACCACCTGGTCGACGATGTCCGTCGGCGACTGCTCGATCGGCACCCGGATCGATGGTTCGTCCGGCTGCGGCTCCTCCAGGGTCTCGAGCTGGCTGGCCAGCATCCCCGGCGGCATGAAGTGGCCGACCCTCGCCTGCATGCGATCTTCGAGCGTCTGCCGGTCCCCCACGAGGTGGACGAAGACCACGGCTTCGCCTCGTCCGTTGAGCACGTCGCGGTAGGACCGCTTGAGCGCCGAGCACGTGATGACGCCGTCCTGCCCGGCGGTGTGCTGCCCCTCGATCCAGTCAGCGACCCTCTCGAGCCACGGCCACCTGTCCTCGTCGGTGAGCGGCTGACCAGACTCCATCTTCGCGATGTTGGACTGCGGGTGCAGGGAGTCACCCTCCATGAGCGGCCATTCCAGCCGAGCGGCCAGCAGGCCGGCCACCGTGCTCTTCCCGGACCCCGAGACCCCCATCACGACGAGGACCGTCATCGGAGGAGCCGTCCCGGCCTGGTCATACGACCACCCAGAGCACTGCCGCGATCACGAATGCCGACAGGCCGAGGGTGGTCTCCATCACCGTCCAGGTCTTGAGCGTGGTCTTGACGTCCATCTCGAAGAAGCGGCTCACCAGCCAGAACCCGGAGTCGTTGACGTGCGAGAGAACCGTGGCCCCTGCCGCGATCGCCACCACCAGCAGGCTGATCTGCAGGTCGCCCAGCTCGGCGGCCTTGACGGCGGGTGCGATCACGCCGGACGCAGTGGTCAGTGCGACCGTGGCCGACCCCTGGGCCACCCGCAGGAGGGTGGCGATCACGAACGCCTGCACGACCAGCGACATGCCGAGATCGGACAGGCTCTCACTGAGCGCGGCGCCGATGCCGCTGAGCTCGAGAACGCCGCCGAACATGCCGCCGGCACCGGTGATCAAGATGATGGTGCAGATGGGACCGAGCGCACCGTCCATCACCTCGCTGATCCGCGCCATCGACGCGTTCGGGCGTCCGAGCACCAGGATCGCGACCAGCACCGTGATGAGCAGGGCAACCGGGGTGAAGCCGATGACGCTGAGCAGTTCCACCCACCCGGTGCCCTCCTCCAGCGTGCCGGCCGAGACCAGCGTGGCCAGCACGGTGTCGAAGGAGATCAGGACGAACGGGATGAGCAGCAGCCCGAGCACGGTGCCGAAGGACGGCGGCCGGTCCCCCAGCCTCTCGCCTGTGTGGCCGTCCTCCGTCTGCCCGCCGTCGCTCTCGTCGCCCGGGCCGGACCCACGACCGGCGTTGACCTCCCCGAAGATCACCTCGGGCACCGAGACGTAGACCCGTCTGCCGAGCACCCTGCTGACCAGCATGACGCCGACGTACCAGGCGAGGATCGCCGTCGGAACCCCGACCAGCAACATCAAGCCGACGCTCCCGCCGAGGATCGTCGCTGCCGCAACGGGCCCGGGGTGGGGAGGGACGATGGCATGCATCGCCGCGAACGCGCCAGCCGCAGGGAGTGCGTACAGCAGCAGCGACCCGCCGAAGCGACGGGCGACCGTGAGGATGATCGGCAGGAACACGACCAGGCCGGCGTCGAAGAAGATCGGGAAGCCGAAGAGCAAGGCTGCGACACCGAGCGCGAGCGGCGCCCGCCTTTCTCCGAATCCTCCGATGAGGGTGTCGGCGAGCACCTGGGCGCCGCCGGTGATCTCGAGCAGCCGCCCCAGCATCACACCGAACGCGACCAGCAGGGCGACCGACCCCAGGGTGTCGGCGAAGCCGAACATCAAGACATCTGGCACGTCGGCGAGCGGGAACCCGACGGCGAGGGCGGTGATGACGCTGACCAGAACCAGCGAGATGAACGCGTGCAGCTGCACCTTGATGATCAAGAACAACAAGAGCGCGACCGAGACCGCGGCGATGATGAGCAGGACCGTGGTTCCGTACTGCGGGTCTATCGCTTCCATAAGCCCTCAGTTCCCTCAGCGCAGCCCGGCCTCCCCGAGCGGGGTGGCCTCACCCTGCCGCGCTTCCCCTCGGTCTGCAACCCACGCACGCCGCGACCACTCGCCGCCGAGCGGTCACCCCCGGACCGTCTAGAGCACCTTGGACAGGAACAGCTGGGTGCGTTCGTGCTGCGGGTTCTCCAACACATCCCGGGGCGCGCCCCTCTCGACGATGACCCCCCCATCCATGAACACGAGGTTGTCGCCGACCTCGCGCGCGAAGCCCATCTCGTGGGTGACCACCATCATGGTCATCCCCTCATGGGCCAGGTCCTTCATCACGCCGAGAACGTCTCCGACGAGCTCGGGGTCGAGGGCGCTCGTCGGCTCGTCGAAGAGCATCATGTCCGGATCCATCGACAGAGCACGAGCGATCGCGATCCGCTGCTGTTGTCCCCCGGAGAGGTGGGCCGGGAAGGAATCCTCGCGCTCGGCCAGGCCGACCTTCTCGAGGTTCTTCCTGGCGATCTCGACCGACTCGTCCTTGCCGCGGCCCTTCACCCTCTGCTGGGAGATCGTCAGGTTGCGCAGCACCGTGAGGTGCGGGAACAGGTTGAACTGCTGGAACACCATCCCGATGCGGCTGCGGATCGCGTCCACGTCGACGTCCGGGTCAGTGATCTCGTCACCCTCGACGAAGATGCGCCCCGAGGTGGGTTGCTCCAGCAGGTTGACGCACCGCAGCAGCGTCGACTTCCCAGACCCCGAAGGCCCGATCACGCACACGACCTCGCCGTTGTCGACGGTGAAGTCGATGCCGGTCAGGACCTGGTTGTCACCGAAGTACTTGTGCAGCTCCCGGACGTCGATGGCCGGGACGTCGGTCGAGGTGGTGGACGGGGTGGTTGACGGCTCCATCAGCGGGCCCTTTCGGCATGAGCTTCCATGCGTCTCACGACGATGGAAAGCGGGATGGTGATCACCAGGTAGGCCAGCGCCACAGCGAACAGCGGACTCAGGTTGACGTACTGGTTGAGCCCCTCACGTCCGAAGGCCGTGAGCTCACGAGTGCCCGCGGAGAGGCCGAGGACGTAGACCAGCGAGGAGTCCTTGGTGAGCAGGATCAGCTCGTTCGTCAACGGTGGCAGCACGATCCGCAGTGCTTGCGGGATGACGATCGAGATCATCGCCCTGCCGCTGCTCATGCCCAGAGATCTGGCCGCCTCCATCTGCCCCTTCGGCACCGCCTGGATGCCCGCCCTGATCGTCTCCGCCATGTACGCCGCACCGACCAGCCCGAGAGCGATCGTGACGGTGCCGAGGGTGCCGCCGGGAAGGAGCACGCCGAAGGCGATCGGCAGGCCGTACTGGAAGGCGATGAAGACGATCAGCGCTGGCACGCCACGGAAGAACTCGATCACCATCGTGGCGATCCATCGATAGGGCCCCACCGAGGACAGCCGCATCAGGGCCAGCACCAGCCCCAGCACGAGGCCGAACGTGAAGGCCCCGATCGTGTAGAGAATCGTGTTCTTCAGCGCGGTGGTGATGATCTCCGGAAACAGCTTGGGGACGATCTCCGGGTTGAGGAACTGCTCGCGCAGGAGCTTCCAGTCGGCGAGGAACGCCAGTACCACCAGGAGGACCACCAGGATCCCGTACTGGATGTAGCGACTGATCTGCGCGCGTTTCCTGGGGCTCATCGCCATGACTGGGTCCTTGCCTAGACGGGCTGCGTGGAAGGTTGCCTATTGTGTCGACCGGGGCGGGCCCAAGTCACGACTTCGGCGCGGAACCGAACCACTCCTTGTAGAGCTCGTCGTAGGTTCCGTCCTCCTTCGCCTTGCTGATCACGTCGTTGGTCGCCTTGAGCAGCTCGTCGTTGCCGCCCTTCTTGACCGCGAAGCCGTACTCCTCGCCGGTGTCGAACTCGGCGGTGACCTCGGTGTCCGTGTTCGTCTTGACGAAGTCCAGCAGCGGACCGTTGTCCTGGACGGCGGCGTCGACCTGGCCGGTCTTGACCGATGTGGTCAGGAGGCCGAGGTCCTCGAAGACCTGGATCTTCGCGTTCTTCGGTGCGTTCTCCTTGGTGTAGATCTCCCCCGTGGTGCCCTGCTGGACGGCGATGCGCTTGCCGGCGAGCGACTCGAGCGAGTCAAAACCTGCGCCCTTCTTCACGAGCAGGGCCTGGGTCGCCTCGAAGTAGGGGTCGGAGAAGTCGATCACCTTCGAGCGGGCGTCGGTGATGGTCATCCCGGCGGCCGCGATGTCGCACTGCCCCGTGTTCAACGACTGCCCGGACTGGATGCCCTCGAACGGGGTCTGCACGATGGCGACGGTGAGGCCCTGGTCCTTGGCCACGAGGTCCATCATCGAGATGTCGAAGCCGACGACCTCGCTGCCCTGCCGGAACTCGAATGGCTGGTAGGGCAGCTGCGTGCACACCGACAGCTTGCCCTCCTTGATCACGTTCGCACCGCTATCGGTGGTGGTGGTGGATGAACCGCACGCGGTCAGGCCCAGGGCAAGGACCGATCCGGCGGCAACTGACAGGAGTGTTCTCTTCGTCATGACAACGACCCTAGGCCTCACCAGCTCACCACCTCGACTGTGCGGATAACGATTGCAGTTGCATTCTGGTCCTGCTTCCAGGAGACACCCGACCAAAAGGGACCACGAACGGCCCGCTGGAGATCCGACCCGGACGCCGCGGCCAGAAGAGTCACCTGGCGATCCTGAGATGCCTGCGTGCGTCGAAACGGTCAGGTGATCTCTGTGGCAACAGGCGTCAGGCTGTCGCGCAGTCGGATCAACCCGTCTCGGATGCGGGTCTTGGCCGTCCCGAGCGGGATCGCCAGGAGCCGCGACACCTCGCTGTGGGTGTGGCCGCCGAAGTACGCGAGCTCGAGGGCTTGGCGCTGGGGGCGGGAAAGCGTGGCCAGGGCGGCTCGGACCAGGGTGACTTCGAGGGATGCCCGCGTTGCTTCGGAGGTCTGGTCGAACGGAGCCTTGGGGCTGTGCCCGGTATCGTTCGCGGCTCGGGGGCGCCAGGACCCGGTGGAACGTACGCGGTCCACGGCGCACCGGTGGGCCAGGGTCATGACCCACGACAGCGCGGAACCCTGGCTGGGATCAAAACGGTTAGAGGTCTCCCAGAGCTGGAGGAACACCTCCCGGGTGACCTCTTCGGACTGGTGGGCATCTCCGAGAATCCGAAGGACGAGACCGTACACGCGTGGGGCCACGCATTCGTAGAGGTCGGCGAAGGACGACTCATCACCACGTCCGGCTGCCACCAGGTTGGCCCGGACCGGGTCCGGGGGTGGCTTGCCGAGAACGGGGTCGGAGGTGGCGACCCGTTCGCCGCCGAGTGGTTCAGGTTCCATGGCCTAGCTCCCGGTGCGATCACTGCAGAGAGACTGGACCGCTCTGTCTGCGTCCAACTTACGAGGAACACGCCCGTTTGTCCAAGGTTTGTGCAATGTTGTTAGCCCAGTACACTGTACAAACCATGTACACGATCAAGCAGGCCGCTCGACTCAGCGGTGTCACCGAAGCGACCCTGCGTGCGTGGGAGCGCCGCTACGGCGCAGTCGTCCCGCAACGGAACGAGTCCGGGTACCGCGTCTATGACCAGGAGGATCTCGCGGCGGTCTCGACCATGCGCCGGCTCGTGGACGAGGGCTGGTCTCCGGTGCAGGCCGCCAATGCAGTCCGCAGCGGGACGGTCTCGATCTTCCTGGACCCCCTGGGTGGCCGGGAGATGTCCGACCGGACCGAAGAGGCGAACGCAGCGACCTTCAGCCAGCTGTTCCTGACTGCTGCGACCGAGATGGACACGGCGCGCATCGAGCAGAGCCTGGACGGGGGATTCGCACTCGGATCCTTCGAGCACGTGGTCGACTCGTGGCTCTTCCCCACCCTCGAGGCGCTCGGGGATGCCTGGGCGAATGGCGAGGTCGACGTTGCCGGCGAGCACATGGCCAGCCATGCGGTCCATCGGCGACTCTCCGCAGCGTTCGAAGCGGCCGGCAGCAGGTCCAGGGGCCCAGCGGTCGTGGTGGGGCTGCCCTCGGGCAGCCAGCACGACCTTGGAGCGCTGGCGTTCGCCACCGCAACTCGACGACGAGGGTTGGATGTTCTCTACCTCGGTGCCAACGTCCCGGTTGACAGCTGGGAGACGGCAGTGCGAAGTCGCTCAGCCCGAGCCGCGGTCTTGTCGGTCGTCACTCCCGAGGATCGAACCCCAGCCCTCGAGGTGGCCGAGCAGCTACTCACCCACGACGTGGTTTCTATCGTCTGCACCGGTGGCGCCTCCGGAGCGAACCTTGCTGCCGGGGTGCACAGCCTTGCCCACGGCATCGGAGCCGCAGCCCATGAGCTCGACGAGCTCCTGTACGACGTCAGCAACTCGAACCCCTGACCTTCTCATTGCGTCAGGCCGCCACGAACTCGTCGTCCGCGCCGACCATGCAACGCGGTAGGAGTAGTGGCGTTCGCTGTGGCTCCGTGCCCCAGGGGAGGCAGTTCGCGGCAGCCGCACGCCGGTCCCAGCGTGAACCAGGAGTCGCGCGCCCGAACTGCCTCCTCCCGAGCACGCCACACGGACGGTCCTGCAAATGGTGGAGCTGAGGGGATTCGAACCCCTGACCTTCTCATTGCGAACGAGACGCGCTACCAACTGCGCCACAGCCCCATGCGCCCGTGAGCGCGAAGGAAAAGTTACCACCGCGACGGCGTGAGCCCGAATCGGCCCGGCCGTCGGCGACGCGGCTCAGGCGCCGGCGGCCCTGCGCTGGGCTGCCTCGGTCTCGGCCGCGGTCTGGGCCGCCTCGTTGGCCGCCTCCTGAGCCGACTCCGCCGCCTCGCGGGCCAGGGTGCTGTCGGCCTGGTCGTGGCCCGAGCTGTTGATGCCGGTGAGCTCGATCGTGCGGACCGTGCGACGGGCGCGGGCCTTGTTGACGTAGGTCGGGAGCGTCATCGGCAGCGGGTCCCAGAGCGAGCCGTCGTCGGCCAGCGCAGCCTCGATCTCCTCGCGGGCGATGCCGGTCGTGTCCTCCTCGGTGAGCTGGTCGGTGAGCTGGTCGACCAGCACGTCGGTCCGGTCGGCGTGCTCGAACGCGGTGTTCGAGACCTCGACGCTGCGAGCCGCAACGGGAGCGGTCCTGCGGCGACGCGCCTGCTGGCGACGCACCGAGAGACGCGCGACCACCAGCCAGACGACCACGAGGGCGCTGGGGACGGCCGGTGCCCAGCTGGGCAGGTAGGCGAACCAGGTGATGGCCCAGACGGCCGCGAGCACGAAACCCAGCAGTCCGAGCACCCGGCGTCGGCGCTGGGCGGCCTTGCGGGCAGCGGCACGGGTGGTCAGCGGAGCGACGCGACGCGGCTCCTGCGAAGCCGGAGCAGCCACGGTCCGTTGCACGGTGTCGACGGTCTCGACCTCCACCTCGACGACCTCGGGGCGACCGCCCTTGCCCTTGCGAGAGAGGATGCGCACCTTGTCCGAGTGACCTTCGACCAGCCGGTCGCTGGCCATCTCGTCGTGGTGCTTGAGCGCCTTGGGGATCAGGTAGACGGCCCACGCGAGGGCGAGCACCACGAAGATGACTGCTGACAGGTCCACGACGTCGACGATACGAGTGGATTATCCCGCCGCCGCGGATGCCAACCGGTGTGTCGGGAGATCACTCGTGTGACTGGTGTGAATTGGCCTCCGTCGCGGTGGATTCGAGCCGGTGGAGCAGTCCCATCGGCACTTCTTCCTTGGTGATCGCGAACAGCCGGTGGTCGCGCCAGTCACCGTCGATGTGCAAGAAGCGTGGGGCGAAGCCGATCTCGTTGATGCCGAGCTTCGCGACCACCCGCAGCGACGAGGTGTTCTCCGGGCGGATCGCGACCTCGATCCGATGGAGACCGACGTGACCGAAGCAGTGGTCGATCACCAACGCCACTGCGCGCGGGGTGATCCCGCGCCCGGCGTAGGACTCCGAGACCCAGTAGCCGATCGAGGCGAACTGCGCCGACCCGCGGACGATGTTGCTGACGGTCACCTGGCCGACGAAGTGGCCGTCGTACTCGACCACGAAGGGCAGCTGACGACCCGCACGCGCCTCGCTCCTCATCTGCCGCACCATCGCGCTGAAGCTGCGCGGCTGCGCCTGGGAGCGGGAGGGCGCAGTGGCGTCCCAGGGTCCGAGCCAGGCAGAGTTGGCCTGGCGCACCCGGCGCCAGGCATCCCGGTCCCGTTGGCTGATCGGTCGCAGCCGCACCTCGCCGGACTCGAGGACGACCGGCCAGCCCGCGCTCAGTGGTCGCTCCCCACGATCTGCTCGACGGCGTGCCGCAGCAGGGGTACGACGACCGCGAGGCCGTCCTTCACCCCACCGCGCGAGCCGGGGAGGTTGACCACGAGCGCCTGCCCGATCGTGCCCGCGAGCCCGCGCGACAGGGCCGCCGTCGCGACGCCCTTGGCGACACCGTGGGCGCGGATCGCCTCGGCGATCCCGGGCACCTCCCGCTCGATCAGTGCGCGGGTCACCTCGGGGGTCAGGTCGGTCGGGGTCAGGCCGGTGCCGCCGGTGGTGATCACGACCCGCGCGCCCGCCTCCACGGCTGCGGTGATCGCGGCGCCCACCGCCATCCCATCGGGTACGACGGCCGGGTCACCGACCTCCCACCCATCGGCCCGCAGCGCCTCGGCGATGAGCGGACCGGTCGTGTCGTCGTACACCCCGGCCGCGGCGCGGTTCGAGGCCACCACCACCGCCGCGACGTGGTCGCTCACGGTGACTCCTGGGGCGTGCGCTGGTAGGTCCCGCTCTTGCCGCCGGTCTTCTCCTCCACCCGCACGTCGGTGATCACGGCGTCCTTGTCGATGGACTTCACCATGTCGATCACCGTCAGCGCCGCGACGCTGACCGCGGTCAGCGCCTCCATCTCCACACCGGTGCGGTCAGTCGTCCTCACGGTGGCCGTGATCGAGACCCCGTTGTCGTGGACCTCCAGATCAACCGTGACCCCCGAGATCGACAGCGGGTGGCACAACGGGACCAGGTCGGGTGTGCGCTTCGCTGCCAGGATCCCGGCGACGCGGGCCACGCCGAGCGCGTCGCCCTTGGGCACGCCGTCACCGCGCAGCGCCCGGACGACTGCGGGAGAGACCAGCACTCGTCCGGTGGCCGTGGCGGACCGGGCCGTGACGTCCTTCCCGGACACGTCGACCATCCGGGCGGCGCCGGAGTCGTCGAGGTGGGTGAACCGCTCCATGGGACCCGCCCTTCCTCAGTCCACCGGCCGGTCGAGCAGCAGCACCGGCACCTGGTCACCCTGGTCGATGCGGGTGACGCCCTCGGCCAGCACGATGAGCGCGTCGGCCTGGGCCAGACCTGCGATCAGGTGCGAACCCGCGCCCCCCACGGGGGTCACCCGGACGCCGTCGGCACTGAGCTCGGCACGAGCCCGGACGAGCTGCTGCTTGCCGCGCATCGACCGCAGCGACTCGGTCACCGTCGCCGTCGTGAGCATCCGGCCGGCCGGCTCCCGGCCGGTGAGCTTGTGCAGGGCCGGCACCACGAACATCTCGAACGAGACGTACGCCGAGACCGGGTTGCCCGGCAACGTGAAGATCGGGGTCGCGTCCTCGCCGACCACACCGAAGCCCTGCGGCTTCCCGGGCTGCATCGCCACCTCGAGGAAGTCGACGGTGCCCAGCTTGCTGAGCACCTCCTTGACCACGTCATGGGTTCCCTTGCTGACCCCTCCACTGGTCACCACCAGGTCTGCGCGCACGAGTTGGTCGCTGAGCGAGTCGGCGAACGCGGTCGGATCGTCGGAGCTCGCGACGACGCGGTAGGCCACCCCGCCGTGTGCCCGCACGGCCGCCGCGAGGAGATAGCTGTTGGAGTCGTAGATGCTGTCGCGACCCAACGGCTTCCCCGGCTCGACCAGCTCGGAACCCGTCGACATCACCACGACCCGCGGTCGAGGCGAGGTCGGCACCCGACCGAGGCCCAGGGCGGCGAGCAGCCCCACCTGGCGGGTCCCGATCACCTCACCACGGCGCATCAGGAGCTCGCCCTCGCGCACCTCCTCACCGGAGTAGCGGATGTGCTGGCCCTCCTCGGGTGCGCGCCCGACCAGCACCTCACGGCCGGTCTCCTCGGTCCACTCGAACGGCACCACGGCGGTGCAGCCCTCAGGAGTCGGAGCACCGGTCATGATCCGGACGGCGGTTCCGGGGGTGAGCGTGAAGATCGTGGTCTGTCCGGCCGCGATCTCACCGACGACGGGCAGGTGGACCGGCCGGTCCTCGGTGGCGCCGGCGACATCGCGGAAGGCGACGGCGTACCCGTCCATCCCGGAGTTGTCGAAGACCGGCAACGAGACCGGCGCCAGGATGTCCTCGGCGACGGGCAGCCCGATCGCATCCATCAGTGGGTGCTCGAAGGGCTGCATCGGCTCGATGCGGCTGAGCACCCGCTCGAGATAGTCCTCGACCGGAACCAGTGGTGCGGGATCGACGGGCATGTCCTGACCCTAATCGGAGCCGGGGTGCTCCCCGAGGACCGCGCCTGCCTCGACACGGCCGTGATCGCCCTTCAGGCGAACGTCGCCCTGGACGCGGACGCCCTTGCCGAAGGTCCAGTCACCGGTGATCACCAGCGAGTCGGCGTTCCTGAGGGACGGCACCCCCGTCGGGAACCGCTTGTCGAAGTCCTCGACGATCTTGTAGTGGTCGTCGAGATCGATGAACGGGAGGCTCTCGGCCACCTGGTCGAGGACGAAGTCCTTGCCGAGGTCGTAGGCGTCGGAACGCAGCACGAGCAGGTCGTTGGTCGTCTTGACGGGCACGAAGCGGTCGCGGCCGACCTCGATCGTGAGCGAGTCGCTGAACACCTCGATGGCCGCGCCCATGGCCGTCTCGATCTGGATCACCTTGGGGCTGGAGGCATCGCTCGGGTCGACGTTCTTCTCGTTGCGGATCAGCGGCAGCCCGAGGATTCCGTCACGCCGCCGGATCTCGTGGCGCATCCGCTCGAGGTCGAACCAGAGGTTGTTGGTCGAGCAGTACTTGTGTCGGTCGAGGTCGCCGAGGGCCTCGAGGTCGCGCTTCGCCGTCTGAGCCGTCTCGCGGAGCACGATGCGACCGTCGGCCTTGCGGCGGGCGAAGTGGCCGCCCTTGCGGTCCGCCTTGGTACGCCGCACCGCCTCGATGGCGAACGGGGCCCCCGACTGCGCGAACCAGCCGGCCACCTTGGCGTCAGCGACGGCGCCGAGATTGTCGGAGTTCGACACGAAGGCGTAGCGGTAGCCGGCCTCGATCAGCTGGTCGAGCAGGCCCGTGCTGATCAGCGAGGTGTAGAGGTCACCGTGCCCCGGCGGACACCACTCCATGGACGGGTCGCGCGACCAGCCGACAGGCAGCAGGTCGTCGACGCGCAGCTTGGGTTCCTTGCTCTGCAGGAACTCCAGCGGCAGCCCGTCGACCGCGAGGTCGTCGTAGCGCGCGAGGGCGGCCAGGGTGTCGGAGGAGGTGCGGAAGCTGTTCATGAAGATCAGCGGGAGCGTCGCGCCGTACTCGCGACGCAGGTGCAGCACCTGTCTCGCGATCACGTCGAGGAACGAGAGGCCACTGCGAACGCACAGCAGCGACTTGGCGCGCGCCATGCCCATCGAGGTGCCGAGCCCGCCGTTGAGCTTGATCACGACGGTGGCGCCGATGGCGTTCGAGGCGACCTCGTCGCTGACCTCGGTGTCGGCCAGCGACTCCATGTCCAGGGGCTCGATCGTGTCCTCGGCGATCATCCCGGTCTCGCCGTGCTCGATCTGCCGGTAGTAGTGGGCGAAGACCTGGATGGCCAGGTCGTCGACGTCCGCGGCGCGCATCTTCTCGCTCGCCTGCCGCAGTCCTTTCGATGTCATGACTCGATCGTAGGCTGGTCGGGTGCAAGAGTTCATGTCGGTCACCAAGCTCGCCCTCCGCGACCAGCTCCTGGCCGCTCGCCGACACCTGCCGCTCGGTGTCCTGGGTGAGCGCGCACGGGCTACTGCTGGCCACCTGATGGAGCTGCCGGAGGTGCGTCGAGCAGCCACCGTCGCGGCTTACGTCTCGGTCTCCAGCGAGCCCGGAACCGGCCCGCTGCTCGACCTGCTCAGTGCCGCAGGCAAGCGCGTCATCCTGCCCCTCGTGCAGCCCGACCTCGACCTCGACTGGGCGCCGTACGCCGGGGCGCAGCACCTGCACACCGCCCGCCGCGGACTCCTCGAACCTGACGGTCCCCCACTGGGTCTCGACGCCATTGCCACCGCCGATGTCGTCCTGGCCCCGGGTCTGGCGGTCGGTCGTGACGGGGCCCGGCTCGGCCAGGGCGGCGGATGCTATGACCGCGCGCTGGCTCGGGTGCCGGCGGGAACGCTGGTCTGCGTGGTGCTGCACTCCGAGGAGGTCCTCGACGAGGTGCCACGCGACGACCACGACCGTTCCGTGGGCGCCGTGGCCACCGAGCTGGGCGTCACCCGGTTCTAGGCGACGCGACGAGCCTACGATTGGAGCGGGCTCGCCAGTGAGGGACAGGACCCGGCTGGGCCGGGAGGAGACGATGGTCATGAACAACCTCAAACGGTTCACCGTCTGCAAGTTGGCAGGACACAACTGGGTGAAGATCGGCTATCCGCCGGGACAGGACGGGGAGACTCCCGGCACCTTCCTGCGCTGTCTGCGGTGCGGCAAGGAGGACCACGACGCAGGAACGGTTGCCCGTGGCGGGGGCAGCCTCTTCTAGGGCCGGGGCTGGAGGACCAGCGTGTCCTCGGCCGCCTCCTCGACCGCGTCCCGGCCGAAGACCCAGGGCAGGGTGCGGCCGTCCGCCCACAGGGGGGTCTGGTCGCGGTAGTGGCCCGACGCCACGTGGCCCGATGCGCCGGTGAGGTTGACCCAGCGGGAGCGGTCGAGGTCATCGAGGTCGACCACCATCCGCATGGAGGGCGCCGACGTGACGGCGTACCCATCGGTCGCGTCCCAGTTCGTGGCGTCGACGCTGGCGCTGCCACCACCCACCTCGAACGGGCCGCGGTTGAAGATCGCCTCGACCACTCCGAGTCCGCTCTGGCCCAGCGACTGGTTCTCCAGGTCGAGGTGGTGCAGGCGACCCCAGGCCCAGCGCTCGGGGCTGAGCGCCAGCCTCTTGGTGAGCTCGTCACGGGCGTCGAGCATCGCCTGGGCCAGCACCATGTCGCGGTCCTCGACCACCCCTTCGGTCTCGGCGTCGTCCCACCACTGGTTGTCCGGCTGGCTCAGGAGGTTCGACACGACCGCCATCCAGCGCTGCCCTCCATCCGGCCAGAGACTCTCCGGGAGCTGGTCCCGGAAGGTCAGCCGGAGCACGTTGCTCCACACCACGTTGAAGTAGGCCGCCGGGGCGGAGCCGGCCGGCTGCCTGAAGTCCCAGTCGACGAGCAGACGCTGGCCGTCGGCGTAGTACTCCGAGGTCATCAGCTGGCGCATGAGGTGGGGCACCAGCACCGGCGCCATCGGGTTGCGGGTGTCGACCTGCAGGCGGGCCATCTCGTCCACGCCGAGACGTGAGCCCTCGCCGATCGCTGCCGTCAGCAGGGTGCGGATCCGCTGGCTGCGATAGCCCTGGTCCGGGGAGCCGGCCAGCTGCCACTTGTAGTCCGGACCGGTCACGGCCTGGTTGGCGGTCACCACGAAGCCCTCGTCCGGGTTCAGCACACTGGGCAGCTCCTCGAACGGGACGTAGCTGCCACTCCAGTCGTTCTCCTTGCGCCACCCCTCTGCCGGGTAGGCACCGGTACGCGCCCCCTGTCGGATCGGGATCGCTCCGGGTGCCTGGTAGCCGATGTTGCCCTCGACGTCGGCGTAGACGAGGTTCTGGCTGGGTACGGCGAACTTCGCAGCCGCCTCGCGGAACTCCGTCCAGTTCGACGCGGCGTCGAACATGAAGATCGCGTCGGCCGTCGGGCGTGGGGTCAGCGCTGTCCACGACAGCGCCACGGCGTAGCCGTTGTCCCGGGCCGGCGCACCGGCGGCCACCTCGGCGTTCGCGCCGACACTGGAGAGCTCGGCCGAGACGTCGGAGAGCAGTGGCCCGTGCCGTGTCGAGCGCACGGTGATCAGCTTCGAGGACTGGCCGGCGATCCGGATCACCTCGTCGCGCTCGACCAGCGGCACCTGCTGGCCGTCGTAGAGGTAGGTCTTGTCGGTGATCTTCTCGAGGAACAGGTCGGTCACGTCCGGGGCGAGGTTGGTCATCCCCCAGGCGATGTCGCGGTTGTGCCCGATCACCACCCCGGGCATGCCGGCGAAGGTGAAGCCGCTGACGTCGAACGGACAGTCCGCGTCGACGGTGTTGCAGTGCAGGCCCATCTGGTACCAGATGCCGGGGACCGATGCGCTCAGATGGGGATCGTTGGCGAGCAGTGGCTTTCCGGACACCGTGTGCTCGCCGGACACCACCCAGCTGTTGGACCCGATCCCGTCGCCCTTGCCCAGCAGGTGGGGGATCGCGTCGGCCCCGCGCCGCACCGCGTCGAGGGCACGCAACGCAGCGGGTCCCGGCGCCGGCCTCGGGTTCCTGGTCGTCTGCCGGAGTCCCGACCGGCCCACGATGGGAGCGCTGCGGTCGTAGGGATAGCGGGGGTAGAGCTCGTCCACCTGCTCCGGCGTACGGTCCACCGACAGCCGGGTGCGTGCGATCTCCTCGGTCATGTTCCCGCGCAGGTCCCACGCCATGGCCTTGAGCCAGGCGAGCGAGTCGATCGGCGTCCACACCTCTGGCTTGTAGTCCAGGCCGGTGAGGGACAGCACGGTGTACTCGACGGAGAGTTCGCGCACGGAACGTCCCGCGAGGTAGGAGTTCACGCCGTCGCTGTAGGCCTCCAGATAGGCCTTGGTGTCAGCCGCCAACAGGTCGTACTCGCGGGTGGCGACCCGTCGCCACCCCATCGTGCGGATGTACATGTCCGTCTCGAGGGTGCTCTCGCCGAGCAGCTCACTGATCCGTCCGGCGGTGACGTGGCGACGGAAGTCCATCTCGAAGAACCTGTCCTGGGCCTGCACGAAACCCTGGGCCCGGAACAGGTCGTCCGCCGTGTCGGCGTAGAGCTGCGGCACACCCCTCGCGTCGCGCAGGACCTCGACCTTGCCGGTGAGCCCCTCGATCTGCAGGGTCCCCTCCACCTGTGGCAGCGGCTGGCGGGCGACGACTACCCCACCGATCACGGTGGCGAGCAGGGCGAGCACGACCAGCACGGCGGCGTACGCCGAGCCCCGGACCCAGCCGGGCCAGTCACTGGGTGGTCTGGTGGATCTCACCTCAGGCATTGTGCCGTAGCATTGGCAGTCGACGACCACGAGTGCCAATCCCTCGTTCGCCTGACTCCCGGAGGAGAAGAAGTGCCCACCTACCAGTACTCCTGCACCGAGTGCGGTCATTTCTTCGAGACCTTCCAGAGCTTCTCCGACGACTCGTTGACGGTCTGCCCGGAGTGTGAGGGCCGCCTGCGCAAGGTCTTCAACGCGGTGGGCGTGGTGTTCAAGGGCTCCGGCTTCTACCGCAACGACAGCCGTGAGCAGAAGTCCGGAGCTGAGCCGGCCACGGCCAAGTCGGGCAAGGAGTCCTCGGACAAGGGCTCCGAGAGCAAGCCCGCCGCCACGACGGAAAGCACCTCGGCCGGCAAGTCCTCCAGCACGCCGGCCAGCACAGCCGGCGGCAGCTCCGGTTCCGCCGCCGCCGCCCCCGCCTGACCCCTGTGGATTGCCGGTGCACGCCGGCGCAGAACGTCCTACCTTCGGGCTCCATGAGCCACCTGCTGCCCTCGCTCGGCACCCTGCTAGGACCCTTCCGCCGTCTTCGCCGCCGCGTGTTGCTGCACCGCCGTCCCCTCGCCGCCCTCACGGCGGCCGGAGCCGTCCTCGCCGCGCTGCAGGCAAGCTCGCCGCCCGACCCCGCAACGGTGCAGGTGTGGACCGCCGCCCGGGCCCTGCCCAGTGGCACCCTCCTGCAGCAGTCCGATCTGGCCAGCGTCCGGTTGGCGCCCGACACCGTGCCTGCCGACGTCGTCGGGACACCCGGCGAGGTCGTGGGCCGCACGCTGGCCGCGCCGATGTCCCGCGGCGAGGTGCTGACCACGCTGCGCACGGTCTCGGACGGGTTGTTGCGCGGCTACCCGGGGACCACCGCGGTGCCCCTGCGCATCACCGACGCAGCCGTCGTGGGCCTGCTTCGTGTGGGCGACCGGGTGAGTTTCGTCGTCGCTGACCCTGACGGTCGGGCGGCCGCACGGGTGCTGCTGGAGGACGTTCCCGTCGTGGCCATCCCGCCGGCGCGGCAGGGCGCACTCGACAACGGCACGCCGGGCCGACTGGTCGTCGCGGCCGTGCCCAGGGAGTCAGCGAGCGAGGTGGCGGCAACCGCTGCGACCGGGATTCTTGTCCCCGTCTGGCAACGGTAGGGTCCGCGCATGACCGGATTCAAGAACTTCGTCCTGCGCGGCAACCTCGTCGACCTGGCCGTCGCCGTCATCATCGGCACCGCCTTCGGTGCTGTGGTGAGCACCTTCACCAACTGGCTCACCGCCCAGATGCCCGACTCGGCCTCGGATGTCTTCGCCAACACGGCCAACTCGTTCGGCGCCTTCCTGAACGCGACCATCTCGTTCCTGATCCTGGCTGCCGTCGTCTACTTCTTCGTGGTTCTCCCCTACACCAAGGCCAAGGAGAAGTACTTCCCGAGCGAGGAGATCGGCACCCCGGCCGACATCGCCCTGCTCGAGGAGATCCGCGACCTGCTGGCCACGCGCGGCGGACAGGTCTGAGCCACCGCTCCGCTACCCCCCGTGATGCGGGGGGACCTGCCGTCGCAGCCAGTCGTCGCCGTTGTCCGGCTCCGTCTGCGGCTCGGCCACGTCGTCGCTGGTCTGCTCGGGGAGGACGTCACCGAACACCTCGGCGAGCCGGCGTCGACGCTCGTCACGCTGCTGAGGCGTCAGGGCGTCGGGGGGTTTCTCCGGTGTCATCGGTTCAAGGGGTGCAGCTGGCCCGCCGCGTCGAGCCAGCCGGCCTCGAACTTGGGGCGCAGCGCCCGCCAGCCGGTCTGCGCGGAGAAGTGGTCGGCGCTCACGCGCAGTGACCGCGAGAGCGGCTCGAGGCGCTTCCCGATCCACCAGCGGCCCCACGCGCCGATGAACGCTCCGGACTCGACCTTCACCGCGTCGGCGTACCCCTGCACGAGGTCGTGGCGCTGCACCGGCTCGGCGCCGACGTTGTAGACCCCGCTGGGCGCGTGCAGCGAGGCGAGCACGGCCCCGCCGAGGTCGTCGGTGTGGATGACGTGGGCCCAGTCGGCCGGATGCCCGATGCCGACGCCGCGCCCGCTGGCGGTCGCGCGCAGCGAGTAGCGGGTCTGGTCGTCGTCCCCGACGATGGTGCCGAAGCGCAGGACGACACCGGTCCGGGAACCGCACGAGTAGTCCTGGACGAGCGACTCCCCCACCGCTGCGGGCTCGGTCATCGGGGTGATGTCGAGGGGGCTCTGCTCGGTGATCCAGTCATCGCCGTGGTCGGCGTAGAGGAAGCTCACGCTTTCCTGGACCACGCGGCGTACGCCGGCCCGGCGAGCGGCCTCGATCACGTTGGCGACCCCGCTGGTGCGCAGCCGGTCGTGGCGACGCCAGGCTCCGGGACGCAGGGCGCCGTGCCCCACCGGGACCTTGGTGGCCAGGTTCACGACGGCGTCTGCGCCCTCATAGGCAGCGGCCAGGCTGTCGGGGTCGAGGACGTTGCCCCGGACCGATGAGGCGCCGAGCCGTTCAGCGACGAGCGCGGCGGAAGCGGAGCGAGTGACAACGGCCACGTCGTGGCCCGCGTTCCGAAGCGCCGTGACCGCGGCGCGCCCGATGACGCCGGTGCCACCTGTCAGGACAGTCCTCACGCCCGCCATACTCCGATAACGGACGGGTAACAGCAAGTCGGACGCGCCAACGGGCTCAGGCGCACAGGCCCGCCTCCTCGGCGGCACGCTTGCGGTCCGCCGCGTCGGACCCGGGGTCCTCGCTGCTCCCGTCCGAGGGTCCCTCCGACGGCGAGGGGGACACCGAGGGCGTGCCCGTCGGGCCCTCGCCGGGCTTGCGGCCGGGGGTCACGGCGTCGGCCGCCAGCTTGCCCAGAGGCCTGTCGAACCGGATCTTGCGCCACACCTCGTTGGCTTCGGGGGTCCACTCGAGACGGTTGGGATCCTCCGGCCACGGCCGGTTGGGCACGGTGATGAACTGGACGTTGTCGAGCCCGATGTTCTTCAACGACGTCCCGAGGGACGCGAGCTCCCTGAGGTTGGCGAACTCGGTGTCGGTGGTCAGCGACTTGGTGGCAGCGTCGAGGAACCGGAGGAGCCGCACGGGGTTGGCCAGGGTGCCCTTGGAGACGACCTTCTCGACCATCGCCGCGATGAACGCCTGCTGGCGCTTCATCCGTCCGATGTCCCCGTTCGCGGCACCGATGTCATGGCGCACCCGCACGTAGTCGAGGGCCTGGTTGCCGTTGACCTTGTAGGTGCCCTCTGGCAGGTAGATCTTGCCGATGTCGTCGTTGACCTCCTTGGGCAGACACACGGTGACCCCGTTGATCGCGTTCACCATCTCCTTGAAGCCGGCGAAGTTGATCACCACGAAGTGGTCGATGCGAACGTTGGTCAGGCTCTCGACGGTCTTGATGGTGCACGCCGGCCCGCCCACGGCGTAGGCAGCATTGAACTGGGTCTGTCCGCCCGGGACCGTCTCCTTGCCGTTCTTGGTCGAGCACTCCGGACGCTCCACCATGGCGTCACGCGGCAGGCTCACGCCGTAGGCGCGCTTCCGGTCCGCGGAGAGGTGCAGCAGGATCGTGGTGTCGGAGAGTCCCGGGGTGTCCCCGCCGATCTTGGTGCCGTCACGGTTGTCCGACCCCAGCACGAGCACGTTCAGCGGCTCCTTCGGCCCCTCGACGTCCACCGTGTCGGGCCGGTCACCGAGATCGCCGATGGAGATCTCGTTGATGTTCCCCTCGAGCTTCTTGTACGCGATCAGGAAGGCGGAGGTCAGCACCAGCACCAGGACTGCGACGACGATCACGGCCCGCTGGACGATCCGGCGGCGACGAGACTGCTTGCCCTTGTGACGTGCCTCGTCGGCGCGCGGTTCTTCCTCGGACAATGTGACCCTCGA
Organism: uncultured Actinomycetota bacterium; assembly: GCA_963781335.1. Lineage (GTDB taxonomy): Bacteria > Actinomycetota > Actinomycetes > Propionibacteriales > Nocardioidaceae > Marmoricola. The sequence goes on from CAWAFS010000035.1 coordinate 577,368, forward strand.
TCTCGACGATGACCCCTCATTGTGACCATGTGAGCGCGGGTCGCCCAAATCATGACATGACTGCGGTGAAGGGCCGGTGGTTTCGCGTGCCAAGATGTACGCCGACCAGCCGGTCACGCCCCAGTAGCTCAGTGGATAGAGCAGCCGCCTCCTAAGCGAAAGGTCGCAGGTTCGACTCCTGCCTGGGGCACCACCGCTGCCCGGCCCACCACTGAAGCGGGACAGCCGACCCGCGGGCGGATCACGGGCACCGAGGCGCAGACCAGCAAGGATCATCTAAGGTAAGGCAGCCCTAACCCAAGGATGGTCTCCCTATGCGCAAGTCCCGACGTCGGCTGAGGGCATCGCTCGTCGCCGCCCTCGCCCTCCCGCTCCTGGCAGCCTGCGGTGGTGGCGGCAGCGGGGATGAGCCGACCCTGGTGATCTACAACGCCCAGCACGAAGAGCTCATCGACGTCGTTGCCAAGGCCTTCGAGAGGGAGTCGGGCATCGAGGTCCAGCTCCGCAACGGCTCCGACCTGGAGCTGGGAAACCAGCTGGCGACCGAGGGCGAGGCCTCCCCCGCGGACGTGTTCCTCACCGAGAACTCGCCTGCCATGACCCTGGTGGACAGCAAGGGCCTGTTCGCCGAGCTGGAGCAATCCACGCTGGACATGATCCCGGCCCAGTTCCGGCCCGACGACGGGCAATGGACCGGCTTCGCGGCGCGCTCCACGGTGCTCGTCTACAACACGGAGCAGCTGAGGGCGGACCAGCTGCCGACGTCGATCATGGACCTGGCCGAACCGGCCTGGAAGGACCGCATCTCCTTCTCCCCCACCGGTGCCGACTTCCAGGCCATCGTCAGCGCGGTGCTCGTCACCCAGGGCGAGTCGGCCACCAGGGAGTGGTTGGCGGGACTGAAGGCCAACGGCACCGTCTACGACGGCAACAACGTCGTCCTGGAGTCGGTGAACTCAGGTGAGAGGCCGGCCGGTGTGATCTACCACTACTACTGGTACCGCGACCAGGAGGAGTCGGGCGAGAACAGCGACGACTCGCAGCTGCACTTCTTCGGCAAGTCGGACCCCGGTGCGTTCATCAGTGTCTCCGGCGCCGGCGTGCTCAAGTCCAGCGACGACCCGGCGGATGCCCAGAAGTTCGTGAACTACCTGGTCAGCGAGGCGGGTCAGCAGGTCATCGCGGACAGCTACGCGCTTGAGTACCCCCTCAACCCCGAGGTCGACCTCGGTCGCGACGTGAAGCCGCTGGCCGAGCTCGACCCGCCGGCCGTCGACGTCTCGGACCTCAACGGGCCCGAGGTCGTGGAGCTGATGCAGGAGGCCGGATTCCTCTGAACACGAGCGTGGCCCCGCCACGGCTGAGCCGGTCCCGAGGTGGCGTACCAGTGCCACTGGCCGTCGCGGCCGCGCTCGTGGCTGCCCTGGTGCTGCTGCCACTGGCCTACGTCGCCTGGTACACGTGGTCGCTCGGGCCCGCGGAGACCTGGGCGCTGGTCGCGCGTCCGCGGGTCGGTGAGCTGCTGCGCAACACCTTGGCGCTCCTGGCCGGCGTGATGGCGCTGAGCACCGCGATCGGCGTCGGCTGTGCCTGGCTGGTCGAGCGTTCGGACCTGCCGTTCCGAGGGGTCTGGCACGTGCTGTTCGTGGCTCCGCTCGCGATTCCAGCCTTCGTCAACAGCTATGGCTGGGTCTCGCTCACCCACGCGATCCAGGGGTACGCCGGCGCGGTGCTGGTGGTCTCCCTCTCCTACGCCCCGCTCGTCTACCTGCCGACCGTGGCCGCCATGCGCACCCTCGACCCTGCGCTCGAGGAGGTGGCCCACTCGCTGGGGGATGACCGGTGGACCACGTTCCGCCGCGTCGTGCTCAGGGGGATTCGCCCGGGCGTGCTCGGCGGCGCTCTCCTCGTCGGGCTGCACGTTCTCGCCGAGTTCGGTGCGCTCCAGATGCTGCGCTTCCCGACCTTCACGACTGCGATCTACGACCACTACCGGTCCGCCTTCAACAGCGCGTCCGCCAACGTGCTGGCCAGTGTGCTGGTGCTGTTGTGCCTGCTCCTGCTGATGGCCGAGCTGTCCCTGCGCGGAGAGGCGGCGCTCTGGCGGGTGGGCGCCGGGAGTGTGCGCAGGCCGGACCGGGTCCGGCTCGGCGCGTCCCGGCCTGCGGTCCTCGCCGCCGTCGGCACGCTCGTGGCGCTCTCGCTCGGCGTCCCCATCAGCAGCCTCGTCCGGTGGCTGGTCATCGGTTCCTCCACGGCTTTCCCGGCCGGTGATCTCCTCTCGGCGGCGCTCACCACCGCCGGCCTGGGACTCGCCACAGCCGTGCTGACCTGCGCGATGGCGCTCCCCGTCGTGTGGCTCGCAGTGCGCCATCGCGGGAGGCTCGCCAACCTGATAGAGCGCGCCACGTTCACCGCCCACGCCCTGCCCGGCATCGTGGTGGCGCTGGCGTTGGTGGCGGTGTCGATCCGCTCGGTTCGCCCGCTCTACCAGACCCTTCCGCTCCTGCTGCTGGGCTACGCGATCCTCTTCCTGCCGCGCGCGGTGGTCAGCATCCGCAGCAGTCTCGAGCACGCCCAGCCGGTCCTCGAGGACGTTGCCCGGAGTCTCGGCGAACGACCCGTCGCAGTCCTGGTGCGGGTGACCCTTCCGTTGATCCGTAACGGTCTCGGCGCCGGCGCCGCACTGGTCTTCCTCGCGGTCTCCACCGAGCTGACGGCGACGCTGCTGATGGCGCCGATCGGTACGTCCACCCTCGCCACGGAGTTCTGGTCTGCCAGCTCCTCCCTCGCCTACGGTGCCGCCGCGCCGTACGCCCTTCTGCTCGTGCTGATCTCAGTCCCCGCCACCTGGCTGCTCAGCAGCCACACCCGAGCCGGGGTGATCGCGTGAGCCGGGTGAGTGTCAAGGGTTTGCGCAAGACCTTCGGGGCGCACGAGGTGCTCCACGAGGTCGACCTCGAGGTCGATGACGCCGAGATCCTGGCGGTACTCGGTCCGTCGGGATGCGGCAAGACCACACTGCTGCGGATCGTCGCCGGCTTCCTCGAGCCGGACGCAGGCTTGGTGGCGCTGGACGGCGTGACCGTTGCCGACGCCAGGTCCTCGCTGCCCGCCTGGCGACGCCAGGTCGGTTACGTCCCGCAGGAAGGCGCCCTGTTCCCGCACATCGACGTACGGGGGAACATCTTGTTCGGACTGCCCCGGCGCGAACGCACCACCAAGCGGCTGGCCGAGATGCTTCGGCTGGCCGAGCTGCCCGACAGTGTGGCTGAGGCCTACCCACGCGAGCTCTCGGGCGGCCAGCAGCAGCGGGTGGCCCTGGCCCGCGCCCTGGCCCCGGGTCCGCGGGTTGTGCTGCTGGACGAGCCGTTCTCCTCCCTGGACGCCGCGCTACGGCTGAGCGCCGGCCGCGAGGTCACCGCGGTGCTGCGCAATGCCGGGTCGACCGCGTTGCTCGTGACCCACGACCAGGGAGAGGCGCTCTCCCTCGCCGACCGGGTGGCAGTGATGGACGAGGGAATGATCCGCCAGGTCGACACCCCGTTGAGGCTGTACGGCGCGCCCGTGGACCAGCGCGTGGGCCGGTTCGTCGGTGACGCCAACCTGGTGCCTGGCGAGCTGCACGGTGACGCCGTCCGCTGCGCACTCGGCACGGTGCCCCTGGTTCCGAAGCCACCGGGCGGCGACGGCACCGAGGTCACCCTCCTCGTTCGCCCCGAGCAGCTACGCCTCCACGCGTGCGACGGTTCCGCCCAGGGGCGCGAGGAGGGCCTGGTGGCGGAGGTGGTGTTCTACGGTCCCCACGCCTCCGTGCAACTCTCCCTGGCAGACGGCAGCTTCCTCCTGGTCCGCGTCGACCCTGCTCACGTGCCGGCTGTCGGTGACCGGGTGGGTGTGACGATGACCGGAGTTTCAGGGGTCTTCTCGTGACCACCTTGTCTCCCACCGAGAGTCTCCCGAGCACCCGGTCCACCGGCCCGCTGGGCGACCTGGCCAGGTTCGGTGACACCCCCGCCCTGGTGTTCGCCGGCACCTGCCTGAGCTACGCCGACCTGGCCGGCTTGGTGGACGCGCGCGCCGCAGCGCTGGGAACCAGCCGCCGCCTGGTCATGCTCGAGTGCCACAACGACGTCGAGACGGTCGTCAGCTACCTCGCGGCGCTCCAGGGTCAGCACCCCGTGCTGCTCGTCGGGCAGGATTGCCTACGAGACGACCTCGTCGCGACGTACCGTCCCCAGGTCGTCGTGTCCGGCTCACGCCTCGACGTCCTCGACCACCCGACGCACGACCTGCACCCGGACCTCGCCCTGATGTTGAGCACCTCAGGCTCCACCGGATCCCCCAAGCTGGTCCGTCTCTCTCGCGAGAACCTCAGGAGCAATGCCGAGAGCATCGCAACCTACCTCGGCCTCCGCGCCGACGACCGGGCGGCGACGACGTTGCCGATGCACTACTGCTACGGCCTCTCCGTGGTCAACAGCCACCTCCTGGTCGGCGCGAGCCTTCTGCTCACCGGGGCCTCGGTGATCGAGGAGCAGTTCTGGCAGGAATTCGCGCATGCGGGAGCCACGTCGTTCGCGGCGGTGCCGCACATCTTCGACCTGCTCGATTCCTGCGGGTTCGAGGACCGGGACCTCCCGACCCTGAGGACGGTGACCCAGGCAGGTGGCCGGCTCGATCCCATCAAGGTGCGGCGCTACTCGCTGCTGGGGCGCGCGAGGGGCTTCGACCTCGTCGTGATGTACGGGCAGACCGAAGCCACCGCACGGATGGCTTACCTGCCCCCTGACCTCGCGGTCCAGCGACCTGAATGCATCGGCATCCCCGTGCCGGGTGGCAGCCTCCGCATCGATGGCGAGCGCGAGGTCGGCGAGCTCATCTACTCCGGCGAGAACGTGATGCTGGGGTACGCCCGCGGACGAGAGGACCTGGCACTCGGTCGGACGGTGCACGAACTGCGCACGGGGGACCTGGCCCGACAGCATGAGGATGGCATGTTCGAGCTCGTAGGTCGGGCCAGCCGGTTCGCGAAGCTCTTCGGAAATCGCGTCGACCTGGATCGCGTGGAGGACCTCGCTGCGCAGGACGGCATCTCTGCCCTCGCCCTCGAGCACGATGGGGGGCTCCACCTCTTCGTCACCAGAGCCAGTCACGTCGAACCGGCACGGGCTCTGGCCGACCGCCTCGGGCTCCCGGACCACAGCGTGGTGGTACACGTCCTCGTGCAGCAGCCCCTCACAGCGAACGGCAAGATCGACTACGCCGCCTTGGTCCGGCACGCCGAGGCAGCGACCGCAAGCCTCGATCCTGACACCACCGGCACGGTGACGCCCCGGAAGGTGCGTGACCTCTATGCCCACTTGCTCGGCCGGCCGGACGCGACCGAGGATGACAGCTTCGTCGCCCTGCGGGGAGACTCGCTGTCCTACGTCGAGGCCTCCGTGCGGATGGCCCAGCTGCTCGGGGACATCCCACAGGACTGGGCCCACCTCTCGGCCCGGCAGCTGGCAGCGGCTGCCAGGACCAGCGGCTCGGATCCCGCCCGCTGCGCACCGGTGGAGACCTCGGTGATCCTGCGCGCTGTGGCGATCGTGGTGATCGTGGCCAGCCACGCCAATGTGATGACCCTGATGGGCGGCGCGCACGTCCTGCTGGCCGTGGTCGGCTTCAACCTCGTCCGCTTCCAGCTCGCCGGACGTCGTCGCAGCGAGCGCCGTCGGAGCTTCCTGCGGGCAGGCGCCGTCGTTGCGGTGCCGTCGGCTCTCTGGATCTCGGTCGCGGGCGCCCTGACCGGCTCGTACGACGCCTCGACAGCGCTGATGCTCAACTTCCTCCTCGGATCGGACACCTGGGACGAGCGCTGGCAGTTCTGGTTCCTCGAGGCGCTCGTCTGGACGATGGTTGCGGCGAGCCTCCTGGTCTCGGTGCCCGCGGCTGACCGCCTCGAACGAAGACAACCCTTCGCAGTGGCCGCGGGCCTCTTCCTGACCACCCTCGGTGTCCGCTACGTCTTGGTGGGGTTCGAGGCGGGGTCGACCGATCGCTACGCCCTGCCGGCCGTCCTGTGGTGCGTCGCCCTCGGCTGGATGGCAGCACGCTCAGCGACACGGCGCCAACGCACGCTCACCTCGCTGGCGGCCGGGCTGGCGTGCTGGGGGTACTTCGACGATCCGGTCCGCGAGGGTCTGGTCGCCCTGGGGGTGTGCGCCCTCGTCTGGCTGCCCGTCCTCTGGGTCCCGACAGCGATCCTGCCCCCCGTGAGTGTTCTGGCCGCGTCCTCGCTGTTCGTCTACCTCACGCACTGGCAGGTCTATCCCCATCTCGAGGCCGATCATCCAGTGCTCGCGACGCTCGCCTCGTTCGCGGTCGGCATGCTCGTGTGGCGGGCTTACGTGCGTGCATCCGCTCGCACAGCGGCGGCGTTGCACCGGGTCCGAGGCGTTGAACGCACCCCACTGCCCTAGACCAGCCAAGACCCATTCAGGCGCAAACGACGCCTCGCAACACCGGACAACAAAGTCTGGTTTCTTCTGCTCGTCAGCGTTCGGGGCAATCTGTCCGGTTTCCACCTATGCTCAATCCGACTCCAGGGGGAGAGGTACGAGCATGAACATGCAACCTGAACAGACCGATGACCTGCTGACGCCCGCCGAGGTGGCCGCGATCCTGTACGTCGACCCGAAGACCGTGACCCGCTGGGCCAGGGCGGGAAAGCTCGACGCAATCCGCACGCCCGGAGGGCATCGGCGCTACCTGCGCACCGACGTGCTGGCGATCATGTCCGGGGTCCACCACAGCCAGCAGGCCGATCCGCTCATGAACGGGTCGATGAACGAGCGGGACGCCGGATCGCGGTTCGAGGTCGAAGGGGACATCTCCGCCGCTGCCGCCGATGCCGAAGCCATCGCCGTCGCTCTCGAGGGTGCGGCCTGGGAGGCCGCCGAGGCCGTGGTCCTGGCCGCTGCCGCAGTGGCCGCTGCTGCCGAGAAGGCTGCCACCGCCGCGTCCAGGGCGCGCGCCGCACGCAGGTTCGCCACCACTCAGGCGGCCCTGACCGCGGCCGGCCAGGTGGTCCTGGCCGCCGCTGCTGTGCAGATCCCCACGCAGCGCCAGCACGAGGCTCCAGAGGCCTGAGCGGGGCCCGAGTCCCAGCCCGGGCAGGTACAGCCGGACCCTCCTTGGTGCAGCAGGACAGTAAGGGTTACCTTACCTAAGACACGCTGTCCTGACTCCGGAGCTTCGATGACCTCTTTTCCGCTGGGGAACTACCTGATCGGCCTGCGTGAGGGCCTGGAAGCCAGCCTCGTCGTGGTCATCGTCGTCGCCTACCTCGTCAAGACCGACCGGCGTCACCTGCTGCCACGCGTGTGGGCCGGTGTCGTGGTGGCGATCGGCATCTCGCTGGCCTTCGGCGCCCTGCTCACCTGGGGTCCGCGGCGTCTCACCTTCGAGGCCCAGGAGACCATCGGCGGTTCGCTGTCCATCGTCGCCGTCGGGTTCGTGACCTGGATGGTCTTCTGGATGGCCCGCCATGCCCGTGGGCTCTCCGGCGAGCTCCGCGGAAGGATCGACACCGCCGCCGAGGCGGGCCGAGCCAGCCTCGTGCTCGTGGCGCTGCTGGCCGTGGGTCGCGAGGGCCTGGAGACGGCGCTGTTCCTGTGGTCGGCGACCCAGGCCGCGACCGACGTCGGCGACTCGAGCGTCGTACCCCTGCTGGGAGCCCTGCTCGGCCTCCTCACGGCGGTCGCCATGGGGTTCGCCTTCTACAAGGGCGTGCTCAAGATCAACCTCTCGAAGTTCTTCAAGTGGACCGGCGCCATCCTGATCGTCGTCGCGGCCGGCGTGCTCGCCTACGGGGTGCACGACCTCCAGGAGGCGGGGATCCTGCCCGGCCTGTACAACCTCGCCTTCGACGTGAGCGAGCAGATCCCGCCGGGATCGCTCCGGTACACCCTGCTCAAGGGCACCGTGAACTTCTCCCCCGCCACCACCTGGCTCGAGGCCGCTGCCTGGGTCGGCTATCTCGTCGCGACGATGACTCTCTTCCTCTACCGGATGCGCACCCCCCGCACGCCGACGTCCCCGGTGTCGGCCGCCCAGCCGGCACGCATCTCCTGACCGAAAGGCTCCACCTCCCGTGAACCGACTGATCACAGCCGTCTGCACCGTCGCCCTGCTGGGCGGCGCCTCGGCGTGCAGCCTGACGGAGTCGAACGAGCCGTCCGCCAAGGACGGGGGCGGGCCGATCACCGTCGAGTCCTCCGCGGACGCCTGCACCCTGACCGCCGACGAGGCCCCGTCGGGCAACCTCGCGTTCAAGGTGAAGAACACCGGCACCGAGGTCACCGAGTTCTACCTCTACGCCGAGGACGGGCTGCGCATCGTCGGCGAGATCGAGAACGTCGGTCCGGGGCTCTCCCGCGACCTGGTGGTCCGCGCTGCGCCGGGCACCTACATCACCGCCTGCAAGCCGGGCATGGGTGGCAAGGGCATCCGGTCGGAGTTCACGGTCAACGACTCCGGCAAGGACACCGAGATCAAGGGTGTCGACCAGGCCACGATCGACGCCGCCACCAGCCAGTACGCCGCCTACGTCAAGGACCAGGCCCGGACGCTGGTGACCGAGACCGAGCGGTTCACGGCGGCCTACAAGGCCGGCCAGGACGACGAGGCCCGCAAGCTGTTCCCGCTGGCCCGGGGTTACTGGGAGCGCATCGAGACCGTGGCCGAGTCCTTCGGCGACCTCGACCCGAAGATGGACCTGCGCGAGGCCGACCTCGAGGAGGGCCAGGAGTGGACCGGCTGGCACCGGATCGAGAAGGACCTGTGGCCGCCGGCGTCGGACTACAAGCAGCTCATCCCGGCCGAGCGAGCGACGTACGCCGACGACCTGCTGGCCAACACGACCATCCTCGACGACCGGGTGCAGACGCTCGACTACACCGTCGACCAGATCGGCAACGGCTCGAAGGGTCTGCTCGACGAGGTCTCCGCCGGCAAGATCACCGGCGAGGAGGACATCTGGTCGCACACCGATCTCTATGACTTCCAGGCCAACGTGGACGGCGCCCGGGTGGCCTACGAGGGCCTCAAGCCGCTGCTCGAGGTCAAGGACCCGGCGCTCTCCAAGCAGATCCAGTCGGCGTTCGACGCCCTCCAGACGCTGCTGGACAAGTACCGCGTGGGCAAGGAGGACTTCGTCTTCTACGACACGGTCACCGAGCCGCAGCGCCGGGAGCTCTCCGACGCGGTCAACGCGCTCGCCGAGCCCCTCTCCAAGATGACCGGAGCCATCACGCTGTGACCGAGCTCGCACCAGGTGATGCCCCCAAGGGCTCCCTCTCCCGTCGTCGGCTGATCGGCGCGGCGGGTGCGGGTGCGCTCGCGGTCGGGGCGGCAGGGGTCGGCGGGTTCGCCTACGGGCAGGAGTCCGAGGACACCCCGGGCGGGGTCGACCAGGCGACGTACCCCTTCCACGGCCAGCACCAGGCGGGGATCACCACGCCCGCGCAGGACCGGCTGCACTTCGCCGCGTTCGACGTCACCACCGAGTCCCGCGACGAGCTGATCGCCCTGCTGCGGAGCTGGACCCAGGCGGCCCGCGAGATGACGGTCGGCGGCTCGGTCGGGCAGACCACATCCCTGCCCTACGACGCTCCCCCGGCCGACACCGGGGAGGCGCTGGGGCTGGCCGCCTCGGGACTGACCCTGACCTTCGGGTTCGGCCCGAGCCTGTTCGAGAAGGACGGCAAGGACCGCTTCGGGCTCAAGGAGCAGCAGCCGGCGCTGCTCCGGGAGCTCCCGCACTTCCCGGCCGACAACCTCGACCCGGCACGGAGCAACGGCGACCTGTGCATCCAGGCCTGTGCCCACGACCCGCAGGTCGCAGTCCACGCGATCCGGAACCTGGCCCGGCTGGGCTTCGGCACCGTCGCGATGCGCTGGGCCCAGCTCGGCTTCGGCCGCACGTCCTCCACCTCCAACCAGCAGTCCACGATGCGCAACCTGCTCGGCTTCAAGGACGGCACCGCGAACCTCAAGTCCGAGGACCGCGCGCAGGTCGACGACTTCGTCTGGGTCCACGAGGACGACGACGAGAACGCAGACTGGCTGGTCGGCGGCTCCTACCTCGTGGCCCGCCGGATCAACATGCTCATCGAGCCGTGGGACCGCACCAGCCTGCGCGAGCAGGAGCAGCTCGTCGGCCGCGACCGGCAGGAGGGCGCTCCGCTCTCCGGCGGGACCGAGTTCACCGAGCCCGACTTCGAGGTGACCGGTCGCGGTGGCCTGCCGCTCATCCCGGTCGACTCCCACGTCCGGCTCGCCCACCCCACGACGAACAAGGGCGTGAAGCTCCTGCGCCGGGGCTACAACTTCACCGACGGCAGCAACGCGCTGGGCCGGATGGACGCGGGGCTGTTCTTCATCGCCTTCGTCCGCAACCCCCGGGAGCACTACATCCCGATGCAGACCCGGCTCTCCGGCCAGGACCCGCTGATGGAGTATCTCCAGCACACCGGCTCAGGCCTGTACGCCGTGCCGCCCGGCGTGCGCTCGAAGGGCGGCTTCATCGGCGAGACGCTCTTCGCCTGAGGCCTGCGCTCAGCTGATCGTCTCGAACTTCATCCCCGCGGCCTGCAGGCGCGCCTGCAGGTTCTCGGCCATCGCGGCCGCCGTGGTCACCTGTCCGGCTGTCTTCGGGTTGTCGTCCAGGACCAGGCACAGCGCGGACTCGGCCAGCATCTTCGCCGTCTCGGTGTAGCCGGGGTCACCGCCGGAGACCCTGGTGTGCACCGTCCGGCCGGCGCTCTCACCGACGAAGTCGACGGTGAACCAGGACTTCTCCCGGCGCTCCTCCGACGGACCATCGCCCTGCTTGATCCTGCTCTTGAGGAGGTTGCGCACCGGCTTGATCTGCGCGGCCACCACCAGCCCGGACACCGCGGCTGCACCGCCGATCGTGTAGCGGAGCGTCTTGAGTCCGGCGAAGTGGCTGTAGCGGAAGTCGGGGCCATAGGACTCCAGGGCCGCCCCGGACCGGGCCACCACGAACGGGTCGATCGTCGGCATCGGCAGCAGCCACAGCCCGAGCGTCCGGTCGCGGTGGGGCTTGCCGGCCACCGCGCGTGACGAGCGGCCGACCGGTCGGCCCTCCTTCTTGCGCCGGGCGACCATCGCCTGGCGCATCTGCCGGGCCCGGCTGATCGCACCCATCGCGGAGTGGAAGGTGCCCCCTGAGGCCGTCCCACCTGCCCGCACCACGCCGCGCAGGGTGATCGGCTCGTCGGCCCCGAGCTGCTGGACGGTGAACCAGGCACCGAGGTCGTGCGGGATCGAGTCGAAGCCGCAGGCGTGCACGATCCGGGCTCCGGACGCGACGGCTGCGTCATGGTGGGCGAGATACATCCGGTCGACGAACTCGGGTTCACCGGTCAGGTCCAGATAGTCGGTGCCCGCCGCGGCACATGCGGCGACCAGTGGCTCGCCGTGCTCCAGGTAGGGCCCGACCGTGGTGACCACGACCCTGGCCGACGCGGCCACCGCGCGCAGTGAGGCGTCGTCGGAGCTGTCGGCACTCAGCAACGGAAGGTCGCTGAGGGCCGGGTCGATCCTCGCCAGCCGCGAGCGCACTGCCTCGAGCTTCTCCTGGCTGCGACCTGCCAGCGCCCACTTCAGTCCTTCGGGGGCGTGCTCGGCCAGGTAGGCCGCGGTGAGCTCACCGGTGAAGCCGGTGGCGCCGAAGACGACGATGTCGTGGTCGCGTGGGTCGCTGTCAGCGGGCACGGGGTCGCTCCTGTAGTCGCGTGGGGGGTCCACCATTCTCGCGCACCGCCCTCGCGGGGAACCGGGTGGTCCCGGCCTGCGTCCCAGGTGCATGGAAACCCCGGCGAAGACCGTCCTTGGTGGCAGCCTCATCTCTGTGCTCGCGGTCACCGGCATGCTCGTGGTGGGTGTCACGGCCGGCGTCGTGGCCGGCCCCGGTGCGCCACCTGCTCGCGCCGCGGACGGCCTGCGGCCCTTCGAGGACTGCGAGGCACTGCGCGACTGGTACGTCGAGCACACGATCGACCAGGTCGGGCCCTACGGCTGGGGTGGGCGCAACCTGATGTACCTGAGCGAGCCGGGATTCGCGCCGGGCTCCGCCGGCGCGGCAGAGGGCACCGACTCCGCCACCCGGGGGGCGACCGAGGACGCCACCAGGGAAGGGGTCGGCAACGGCGCCACCGGCACCAACACCCAGGAGGCCGGCGTCGACGAGCCGGACATCGCCAAGACCGACGGTCGGATCGTGGTCCAGATCAAGGAGAACCAGCGCCTGGTGATCACTGACGTCGGGGGCTCCGACGCACGCGAGATCGCCGAGTGGCGGATCCCCAGGGGAAGCTTCGTGGACGGGTTGCTCCTCGTGGGCGACCACGTGCTGCTCGCGGGTGGACGCACCACCGGCATCAAGCCGATGGGCGAGGTTCTCGACAGGATCGGTCCGATCGGCGGATCGGCCGGGACCGAGCTGATCGACCTCGACATCTCCGACCCCGCAGCTCCGCGACTGGCGGGCCGCACCACCTGGTCGGGGAACAAGCTCTCCCTGCGGCAGTACGGCGACAACGTGCGCCTGGTCACCTCGACCGGACTGCCCACGCTGCCGTTCGTGCAGCCGCGCCCTGGCCGCCTCACCGAGGACGAGGCCGAGCAGAAGAACCGCGAGACCGTGCGCTCCTCCACCCTCGAGGACTGGGTCCCGGGCTTCAGCTCCGATGCGGGCTCCGGGCCGCTGGTCAGCTGTGACGAGGTCTACCACCCGAAGACGTGGTCCGGCGCTGACACGGTGGCGGTCGCGACCTTCCAGCCGGGCTCGGTGGACGACGCCTCCGCCGTGGCAGTCACCGGAGCCGGGGCCGAGGTCTACTCGTCGGTCGACCGCCTCTACGTCAGCGGGGTCGACTGGGGCGACCGGTGGCCGGTCGACGGTCCGAGGCGCGGTTGGGGCCCGGACAGCAGCGTCTCGAACGGCATCGTCGCGCCGACCACCGATCCCCGCACCCATGTGCACGCGTTCTCGCTCGAAGGTGATGTCACCCGCTACGTGGCCTCCGGCGAGCTGGAGGGCAGCGTGCGCGACCGCTGGTCCCTCGACGAGTTCGACGGGCACCTGCGGGTCGCGGTCAGCTGGAGCAACCGCCGCGGGATCACCGAGAGCGGCATCGTGGTGCTCGCCGAGCAGGACGGCCGGCTCGAACCGGTCGGAGCGGTGCGCGGCCTCGGCGTGGACGAGCAGATCCAGTCGGTGCGCTGGTTCGACGACCTGGCCGTGGTGGTGACCTTCCGACAGATCGACCCGCTCTACACGATCGACCTGCGCGACCCGGCCAACCCGCGACGACTGGGCGAGCTGAAGATCCCGGGGTTCTCCTCCTACCTGCACCCGATCGGCGATGACAAGCTGCTCGGCCTCGGGACCGATGCAGCCTCGGACGGACGCGTCCTCGGCGCCCAGGCGGCGGTCTACGACATCACCGACCCGACGCGCGCTCGTCAGGTCGGCAAGGTGACCTTCGGTGGGGAGAGCCACCTCGTCGCGAGCGAGGACCCGCACGCCTTCACCTGGCTCCCCGGCGCGAACGCGGCGATCACCAGTCTCCAGCGCTGGAACCCCGACTGGAACGCGGAGCAGCAGGAGAGCGGCATCGAGATGGTGCTCCTCCGGATCGCCCCTTCGGGCGAGGTGTCCACGGAGCGGCTGCCGTCACCGGGAGGCCGCCAGTCCCGGGCGCTCCCGCTCGAGGGCGGGCGGGTCGCCCTGGCCGGCGAGCAGGTCGAGATCATCGACCTCGAGGGCTGAGACCCGCCGCGTAAACTCCTCGCATGTGCCGAAACATCCGCACCCTTCACAACTTCGAGCCCCCCGCCACCCGGGACGAGGTGCACGCCGCTGCCGTGCAGTACGTCCGCAAGATCAGTGGGACCACGAAGCCCTCACAGGCCAACCAGGAGGCGTTCGACGAGGCAGTCGCCGAGGTCGAGCACGCCACCCGGCACCTGCTCGCGAGCCTGAGCACCAACGCGCCTGCGAAGAACCGCGAGGAAGTCGCCGCGAAGGCCCGTGCCCGGGCAGAGGTCCGCTACGCGCGTGGCTGAGCAGGCCACCGACCCGCCTGACGGCCGGCTGGACAGGCAGCTGGACGGGCAGCTGGACGGGCTGCTGCACGGGCGCGTCGTCGTGCTGACCGGTGCCGGCCTCAGCACCGACTCCGGGATCCCCGACTACCGCGGTCCCGGCACGCCGGTGCGGATGCCGATGACCTTCCAGGAGTTCGTCGCGTCGCCGGAGAGCCAGCGTCGCTACTGGGCGCGCGCCCACGTCGGCTGGTCCCGGATGGGGACGGCCGAGCCGAACGATGGACACCGTGCCCTCGCCCGGCTCGAGGCCGCGGGACGGGTCTCGTTCCTGATCACCCAGAACGTCGACGGGCTGCACGAGCGTGCCGGACACCAGCGGATGGTGGCCCTGCACGGCCGGATCAGCGAGGTGGTCTGCCTGGACTGTGGTGGGCGGACGCACCGCACGGCGATGCAGCGCCTGCTGGGCCTGGCCAACCCCGGCTGGCTCGAGGAGCACGCCCGTGTCGGGGACCGGCCCGACGGCGACGTCGACCTCGACGAGACGACACGTTTCGTCGTACCCGCGTGCACCGGGTGTGGGGGTCGGCTCAAGCCGCACGTGGTGTTCTTCGGCGAGAACGTCCCCAAGCACCGCGTCACACGCTGCTACGAGGCACTCGACGACGGCGACGCCCTGCTCGTCGCCGGCTCCTCCCTCACGGTGATGTCCGGGCTGCGCTTCGTGCGCTACGCCGCGAAGGCCGGCCTGCCGGTCGTGATCGTCAACCGTGGTCCGACCCGTGGGGACCCGTTGGCCACCCTCAAGATCGAGGCCGGCTGCAGCGAGTGGCTCGCGAGGCTCGCGGAGCGCGGGCAGCCAAGCGGGCAGACTAAGCGGGCAACTAAGCGGGCAACTAAGCGGGGGTCACGAAGATGTGCTCGGCGGCCTCGGGCACGATCTCGGCCGTCTCGCCTGAGCTCCCGAGCAGCACGCCCTCCGGGGTGGAGACCGCGGCGATCACCGCACCCGGGATCGCGCCGGCGCGCCGCAGCGCCCCCATCAGGACCTCGTCCTTCTGCATCTCCTCGCTGATCCGCCGCACGCGCACGCGTCGTGAGTCGGTTCCCACCGCCGTGGTGAGGGACTGCACCCCCTCGCGGAACTGTTCGCCGAGGTTCATCTCCCCGAGCTCTGCCAACCCCGGGATCGGGTTGCCGTACGGCGACTCCGTGGGGTGGTCGAGCAGCTCGAGCAGGCGCCGCTCCACCGTCTCGCTCATCACGTGCTCCCAGCGACAGGCCTCCTCATGGACCAGCTCCCAGTCCAGGCCGATCACGTCGGTGAGCAGCCGCTCGGCCAACCGGTGCTTGCGCATCACCCGGGTGGCGAGGCTGTTGCCCTCCTCGGTCAGCTGGAGGTGGCGGTCGCCCTGCACGGTCAGCAGACCGTCGCGCTCCATCCGCGCCACGGTCTGGCTCACGGTG
Source organism: uncultured Actinomycetota bacterium (assembly GCA_963781335.1). Taxonomy (GTDB): domain Bacteria; phylum Actinomycetota; class Actinomycetes; order Propionibacteriales; family Nocardioidaceae; genus Marmoricola. Next base: position 592,959 of record CAWAFS010000035.1, read on the forward strand.
GGGCCGCTCTGGTGCAGGCGCTCGGCAATGCGTGCGCGCAGCGGCACGATGCCCTCCTCCACGAGCTCGTAGATCGTGCGGAGATACATCTCGGTGGTGTCGATCAGGTCGCTCACGCGCCCATTGTTGCCCATCGACCCGCGTAGGTAGCAGGGTGTGCTTCGTGAAGGACACGCTTCTGATCTCCAGCCGCTACTGCGGACCTGCCAGGTCCGGCAACGGCGGCTACGTCGCCGGGGCACTCGCCCACGAGCTCGGGCACGCCTTCGAGCAGCCTCTCCGGGATGCCGTCGGGGACAGTGACATCCCCGCCGTGGCGGTCACCCTGCGCCAGCCACCACCACTCGATGCCACGATGCGCATCGCCCGGACCGAGAAGGGTCTGGAGCTCACCTTCGGCGGCGCCGTGGTGGCCCAGGCTGCGGTCGTCGAGGCGGTGCTCGAGCCGGTCGAGGCGGTCAGCTGGGACGAGGCAGTCGCCGCGAGCGCGTCCTACCCGGGACACACCTCGCACCCGTTCCCGACCTGCTTCGCCTGCGGCACCGAGCGGCCCGACGGCCTCCGGATCTTCCCCGGCCAGGTCAGCTCCGCGCGGGAGGGCCGGACCAGGCTGGCCGCCACGTGGGTGCCCGACGACACGGTGGCCGCAGACGCCCACGAGGACGACGACCCGGCCGCGCGCGCCTCCCTCGCCGCAACCTGGTCGGCCCTCGACTGCATCGGCGGCTGGGCGGGAGACCTGACCGAGCGGCTGATGGTGCTCGGCCGGATGACCGCGATCATCGACACCCTGCCGGTGGTGGGCGAGCAGCACGTCGTCACCGGTGAGCGCCGTGGGTCGGAGGGGCGCAAGACCTTCACGGCCTCCACGCTGCACGACGCCGACGGCCGCATCGTCGGCCGGGCCGAGCACGTCTGGATCGCCGTGGATCCGGCCACCTTCAACGGGTAGAAGGCCCGTTCCAGCCGGTTGCTACTCCAGGGCCGAGTTGTAGCGGGCCAGCAAACCGACGAAGCTGCCGAGCTCCTCGTCTCCCCACTCCCTGAGTCGTTCTCCGACCTCCTGCCTGCGAGCCGAGGCGATGCTGGCCAGGCGCCGGTGGCCCTCCTCGCTGATCGCCAGGATCATCGCGCGCCGATCCTCAGGATCGGGGTTGCGCTCGATCAGGCCCAGCTCGAGCAGGGCCTGCACCTGACGACTGACGGCCCCCTTGTCGATGGAGAAGATCTCCACCAGGTCACTCGCCCGGCGTGGTCCGGAGTCGTTGAGCGCCATCAGCATCGAGTAGGCGACCGGGGACAGCTCGGGGTGCAGCATCCGCGCGCGTTCGGCGATCACCCGGCGGATACGTCGTACGAGCACACTCATCTCGTGCTCGAGCTCGCGCAGGGTCTCGTCGTCGGCCACGGGATCAGCCTAGATCGACCGGGACGAGCAGCGACCCGCAGGTGTGGCTCGAGTGAGCCGCTCCGGGGGACGTTCCCGGATTCACCTGCGGGTCGGGTGGCTGCTTGTGGATTCACCAGCGCGCTCACACGGCTGGCCGGCGAGCTGCTAGCGAGCAGCCACCTCACGCGTCCTCGAAGAACTCATTCCTCGGACCACCTCCTTTCCCGTGTGCGACCACGGTAGGCCGCCCGGAGGCGTGACTCAATGGCTTTTCGGGTACGACGGATCCATGAGCGAACAGCAGTCTGAGGACGAGGCGACCGAAACTCACCAGTCCGACCACCAGTCCGACCACCAGTCCGACCACCAGCCCGACCACCAGTCCGACACGTCGGACGAGTCGAGCGCCTCCGAGCTCGAGGAGAGCGGACCGGGCGACATCGGTGACGACAAGCTGCCCGAGGACCTCCAGCCGAAGGAGGACAACCCGCTGGCCCGCCACCCCGGCCAGACCGGCGATGACGACGACAAGATCGGGGCCGACATCGAGGGCAGCGTTGCGGAGAACCCGTCGTCCAACATGGCCTACGGCAGCGAGGACAGCAACGCGCCCGCCGACACCAGCGAGAACACCGGCGAGAACACCGGCGAGAACACCGGCGAGGACTCGGACTCCTAGAGAGCCGCCGCGGTGAACTGGGTGTTGTACAGCCTGGCGTAGGCCCCCTCGACCGCCAGCAGTTCCTCGTGGGTTCCCTGCTCGACGATCGCGCCACTCTCCATCACCAGGATCAGGTCGGCGTCCCGGATCGTCGAGAGCCGGTGTGCGATCACGAACGAGGTCCGGTCGCTGCGCAGCGCCGCCATCGCGTGCTGCAGCAGGAGCTCGGTGCGGGTGTCGACCGAGGAGGTCGCCTCGTCCAGGATCAGCAGGGCCGGGTCGGAGAGGAACGCCCGAGCGATCGTGACCAGCTGGCGCTCCCCTGCCGACAGGTTCGATCCCTCCTCGTCGATCACGGTGTCATAGCCCTCGGGCAGTGAGTGCACGAACCGGTCCACGAACGTCGCTCGCGCCGCCTCGAGGATCTGCTGCTCGGTCGCAGCCGGGCTGCCGTAGGCGATGTTGTCGCGGATGGTGCCCTCGAAGAGCCAGGTGTCCTGGAGCACCATGCCGATCTGGCCGCGCAGGGCACGCCGCGGCATCGAGGCGATGTCCACTCCGTCGAGGGTGATCCGACCGCCCGTCACCTCGTAGAACCGCATCACCAGGTTCACGAGGGTCGTCTTGCCTGCACCGGTCGGACCGACGATCGCGACTGTCTGACCGGGCTCCGCGAGGAGGGAGAGGTCCTCGATGAGGGGGTTCGCCGGGTCGTAGGCGAACGACACGTGCTCGAAGCGCACCTCGCCGAACCGCGCGTCGTGGGCAGCGGCGGCGCCGTCCAGCTCGAGCTCCTCCTCCTCGGCGTCGAGCAGCTCGAAGACCCGCTCGGCGGACGCGACCCCGGACTGCATCAGGTTGGCCATCGAGGCGACCTGGGTCAGCGGCTGGGTGAACTGCCGCGAGTACTGGATGAAGGCCTGGACATCACCCAGCGACATGGAGCCGCTCGCCACCCGGAGACCGCCCAGCACAGCGATCACGACGTAGTTCAGGTTCCCGATGAACATCATCACCGGCATGATCAGCCCGCTCACGAACTGCGCGCCGAAGCTGGCCTGGTAGAGCTCGTCGTTCTCGCGGGCGAAGACCTCCTCGACCTCGCGCTGGCGGCCGAAGACCTTCACCAGCGAATGACCGGAGAAGGTCTCCTCGATGTGAGCGTTCAGCTTCCCTGTGCGCCGCCACTGGTCGATGAACAGACCCTGGGAGCGCTTCATCACCGCCTTGGTGATCAACATCGACAGCGGCACGGACACCAGCGCCACCAGGGCGAGCATCGGCGAGATCCAGAACATCATCCCCAGCACCGCGACCACCGTCAGCAGTGAGGTGAGCAGCTGGCTCATGGTCTGCTGCAGGGTCTGGCTGACGTTGTCGATGTCGTTGGTGACCCGGCTCAACAGCTCCCCTCGGGGCTGCTTGTCGAAATAGCTCAGCGGCAGCCGGTTGACCTTGTCCTCGACCTCGGCCCGCATCCGGAGCACGGCACCCTGCACCACGTCGTTGAGCAGGTAACCCTGCAGCCAGGCCAGGAGCGACGCAGCGACGTACACCCCGAGGACCAGCAGCAGCACGTCCCGGACCGCAGTGAAGTCAACGTGCTGACCAGGGACCAGGTCCATCGAGGAGACCATGTCGGCGAACCTGTCCTCGCCGCGCGCCCGCAGGCTCGCGACCGCCTCGGACTTGCTCTGGCCGGCCGGAAGCTGCGAGCCGATCAGGCCGGAGAAGATCAGGTCGGTCGCTCGGCCGAGGATCTTGGGACCCACCGCGGTCAGCAGCACGCTCAGCACCGCCAGCCAGACCACCGCGACCGCACGGACCCGGTCGGGCGCGAGCCGGCCGATCAGCCGCTTGGCCGAGGGCCCGAAGGTGGACGCCTTCTGACCCACCATGCCGCCACCGAAGGGTCCGCGACCCGGTCCCGGACCCGCTTCGATCCGCTCGGTCTCCTGGAGCTGCCCGTCCTTGCCGGGCTGGGACGTGCTCGCGGGGGCGCTCACGCCGCCTCCTCCGCACTCAGCTGGGACGCGACGATCTCGCGGTAGGTCTCACAGGTCTCGAGCAGCTCGTCGTGGGTTCCTCGCCCGACCACCTCGCCGTCCTCGACCACCAGGATCAGGTTCGCGTCGCGGATCGTGGAGACTCGCTGGGCCACGATCAGCACGGTCGCGTCCCGCGTGACCGGGCGCAGCGCGGCCCGCAGCCGCGCGTCGGTCGCGAGGTCGAGCGCGCTGAACGAGTCGTCGAACAGGTAGATCTCCGGTGTCCGGATCAGCGCCCGGGCGATGGCGATGCGCTGGCGCTGACCGCCGCTGACGTTGGTGCCGCCCTGGGAGATCGGCGCGTCCAGGCCCTCCGGCATCGCCTCGACGAAGTCCCGTCCCTGAGCCACCTCCAGCGCGTGCCACATCTGCTCGTCGGTGGCGTCCGGCCGGCCGTACTGGAGGTTGGACCGCACGGTCCCGGAGAACAACCACGCCCGCTGCGGCACCAGGCCGATCGTGCTCCACAGCAGGTCCGGCTCGAGCTGTCGTACGTCGACCCCGTCGACCAGCACCCGTCCGCCGGTGACGTCGAACAGGCGCGGCACCAGGTTCACCATCGTGCTCTTGCCGGCACCCGTCGAGCCGATGATCGCGACCGTCTGGCCAGGTCGGGCCGAGAACGAGACATCGCGCACGACGGGCACGTCGGCGCCCGGATAGGTGAACTCGACCCGGTCGAAGACCAGCGTGCCGTGCTCGGCGACCTCGGTGACCGGCTCCTCGGGCGGCACCACCGACGACCTCGTGTCGAGCACCTCGGTGATCCGGTCGGCGCAGACCGCCGACCGCGGCACCATCATCAGCATGAAGGTCGCCATCATCACCGACATCAGGATCTGCACCAGGTAGGCGAGGAAAGCGGTCAGCGCACCGACCTCCATCTGGCCGCTCTCGACCCGGTGCCCGCCGAACCAGAGCACCGCCACCGACGAGACGTTGAGGATCAACATCACCGCCGGGAACATCGTCGCCAGCCATCGCCCGGCGCGCACTGCGACGATGGTGAGCTCGTTGTTGGCGTGGGCGAACCGCTCGGTCTCGTGCGGCTCGCGGACGAACGCACGCACCACCCGGACGCCGGTGATCTGCTCACGCAGCAGCCGGTTCACCTCGTCGATGCGCTCCTGCATCACCCGGAAGCTGGGCACCATCCGGGAGACGATGAACGCGACCGAGAGCAGCAGCGCGGGGATGCAGACCCCGAGCAGCCACGACAGACCGAAGTCCTCGCGCATCGCCATCACGACGCCGCCGACCATCATGATCGGGGCCGCCACCATCAGGGTGCAGCCCATCAGCACGAGCATCTGCACCTGCTGGACGTCGTTGGTCTCGCGGGTGATCAGTGACGGCGCACCGAACTGCTGCACCTCGCGCTGCGAGAAGGAGCCCACCCGCTGGAAGATCGCCGAACGCAGGTCGCGGCCCAGGCTCATCGCCGTCCGCGCCGAGAACCAGACGGCGGCCACGGAGCAGCCGATCTGGAGGATGGCGACAGCCATCATGATCGCGCCGGTCCGGACGATGTACGACGTGTCGCCGGTGGCCACTCCCCGGTCGATGATGTCGGCGTTCAGGCTGGGCAGGTAGAGCGCAGCGACGGTCCCGGTGAACTGGAGCAGCACGATGAACGTGAGCCAGCGTCGGTAGGGCTGGAGATACTCGCGCACGAGCCGGATCAACATCAGCCCTCCCTCCTGAGCACGCCACCGAGCAGCAGGTCCGCGATCTGGTCCGGGGTGAGGACCGTGGTCATCCCGAGCTCGGGCCGGCTGGCGCCGAAGATCAGGCTGCGCAGGGCGATCGCCGCGATCTCCGGCGACGTGGCCAGCTGCTCCCGGTGGGGCTCGAAGAGGCCGGAGAGCCGGGCGTGCAGGTCCTCCTGGGCCCTGGTCACGAAGTCGGGCGGCCCCATCCTCGGCGCCTTTCCCCGATGGTGCTCCTCGTGGAAGCTGGCCATCAGGTGCGGCCGCACCGCCACCATCACCGCCATGGTGAGCTGCATCCGCTCGAGCACGCGTCCCGCGGCGACCACGACCTTGTCACGCAGGTCGGAGACGCCCTCGAGCGCTGCGTCGAAGAGCTCCTGCCCGTCGGCGGGGTTGATCGCCTCCTCGGCAGCCGCCATCAGCAGGCTGCGCTTGTCCGGGAAGACCCGGAAGATCGTCCCCTCCGCGATCCCGGCAGCCCTGGCGATCTCACGGGTGGTGACCTCGCCGCCGCGCTCGACCAGCAGCGGCACCAGCGCCGACAAGATGGCGGTGCGCCGGTCGGCCGGAGGCATCGGGGTCGCACGAGGTGTCACCGAGACAGCCTAAGTGAGTGAGCACTCACTCACAAGTTCTTTTCCCGCGCCTGAGCTTGCGAAGGCGGGGCACTTCTCAGGGGGCGAGGCGCACCACCTGCCACCCCGCCTCGCCGGCGCGCCGGTAGACGAGCCGGTCGTGCATCCGCCCCTTGCGGCCCTGCCAGAACTCGATCGTCTCCGGCCTGACCCGGTAGCCCCCCCACTGCGGCGGCAGGGGCACCTGCTCGGTGTCGGCAAAACGCTCCTCGACCCCGGCGTACTGCTCGTCGAGCTCGGTCCGCGACGAGACCTCCTGCGACTGCGGTGAGGCCCACGCCCCGAGCTGCGACCCGCGCGGACGGCTGCGGAAGTAGGCCTCGCTCTCCTCCCGCGAGATCCGGGAGGCGGTTCCCTCGACGCGGACCTGCCGCTGCAGCTCGTGCCACGGGAACAGCAGCGAGACCGCGGAGTTCGCCTCCAGGTCGTGCCCCTTGCGGGAGTCGTAGTTGGTGTAGAAGACGAACCCCTGCTCGTCCACGCCCTTCAGCAGCACCATCCGGGCCGACGGCCGCCCTTGCGCCGAGACAGTGGTCACCACCATCGCGTTGGGCTCGTGCACCCCGGCGGCCACGGTCTCGTCGAACCATCGCTGGAACATCTCGGTGGGCCCCGCCTCGAGGTCCGGGACGTCCAGCCCGTGGTCGCCGTACTCGCGCCTCAGCGCACCCAGGTCCTGCCCCGTTCGGCTCTCGCTCATGGAGTCGAAACTAGTCGGCGTCGTACCGTGAACCACCACCGACCATGCAAGGAGACACCAGTGGGGATCTACCGGGAGCACGTGCTGCCTCGGATCGTCAACGTCGCGTGCGGCGCAGAGATCGGGAAGCCGATCCGGCAGCGGGTGTGTGCCGGGCTGACCGGTGACGTCGTCGAGATCGGGTTCGGGTCCGGACTCAACGTCCCGTTCTACCCGGCCGCCGTCCGGAAGGTCAGCGCGGTCGAGCCGGCCGACCTGGGCTGGAAGCTGGCCGGCAAGCGGCTCGCCGCCAGCGAGGTGCCGGTGGAGCGCTCCGGACTGGACGGGCAGTCTCTCCCGTTCGCCGACGAGACCTTCGACTGTGCCGTGTCCACGTGGACGCTGTGCACGATCCCGGACGTGGACAAGGCGCTGCTGGAGGTACGCCGGGTGCTCCGCCCCGGAGGCACCCTGCACTTCGTCGAGCACGGGCTCGCTCCGGACGAGGCGGTGGTCCGCTGGCAGCGGCGCCTCGAGCCCCTGCAGAAGCGGGTGGCCGGGGGCTGCCACCTGACCCGGCGGATCGTCGACCTGGTGGAGGGTGCCGGGTTCACGGTCCGGGAGCTCGACACCTTCTATGAGGAGGGCACCCCGAAGGCGATGGGCGCGATGAGCCTGGGCGTCGCGGTCGCGTGACCCCCTGTGATCCCGGGGAAGTCGTGGCCAGATCATGGCCTCCGCGTGACGTGGTGACCCCGAGTGGGCATGATGTGCCGGACAGCCAGACATAGGAGACGTCAATGACCGAGGTCCACCATGGCCTGGAGGGCGTCGTAGCCTTCGAGACACAGATCGCCGAGCCGGACAAGGAAGGCTCCGCACTGCGCTACCGCGGTGTCGACATCGAGGAGATCGTCGGCCGAATCCCGTTCGAGAAGGTCTGGGGCCTGCTCATCGACGGCGCCTACGAGCCCGGCCTGCCTCCGGCCGAGCCCGTCAACCTCCCGATCCACACCGGTGACGTGCGCGCCGACGTCCAGGCCGGCGTCGCGATGCTGGCGCCGATGCTCGGGATGAAGCAGACCTACGACATCTCCGACGAGGAGGCCCGCACCGACCTCAGCCGAGTTGCGGTGATGGTGCTGTCCTACGCCGCCCAGTCCGCTCGTGGCCTCGGCCTGCCGATCGTTCCGCAGCGCGAGGTCGACGCGGGCGCCACCCTCGCCGAGAAGTTCATGATCCGCTGGAAGGGCGAGGCGGACCCCAGCCACGTCAAGGCGATCGACGCCTACTGGAGCTCCGCCGCCGAGCACGGCATGAACGCCTCGACCTTCACCGCGCGGGTGATCACCTCCACCGGCGCCGACGTGGCCGCTGCGTTCTCCGGCGCCATCGGCGCCATGAGCGGACCACTGCACGGCGGCGCCCCCGCGCGGGTGCTGACCATGATCGAGGAGGTCGAGAAGAGCGGCGACGCGCAGGCCTACGTCAAGAAGCTCCTCGACGACGGAGAGCGGCTGATGGGCTTCGGGCACCGGGTCTACCGTGCCGAGGACCCCCGCGCCCGCGTGCTCCGTCGCACCGCCAAGGAGCTCGGCGCACCGCGCTACGAGGTCGCCCAGGAGCTCGAGAAGGCCGCGCTCGCCGAGCTCAAGGAGCGCCGTCCAGACCGTGTGCTCGAGACCAACGTGGAGTTCTGGGCTGCGATCGTCCTCGACTACGCCGAGGTGCCGGCCCACATGTTCACCTCGATGTTCACCTGCGCCCGCACGGGTGGGTGGTCGGCCCACATCCTGGAGCAGAAGACCACCGGGCGGTTGATCCGCCCCTCCGCGATCTACGTCGGACCGGGCGAGCGCCGGGCCAGCGAGATCGAGGGCTGGAACGAGGCGTGGGGCGACACCGACGCCTCCGAGGAGCCGGTCTCCTGATCAGCTGGGACCTCAGGTCGCGGGCACGCGGCCGACGTACCAGCTGGTGCGGCCCTGGCCGCCCAGGCGGGTCAGCGAGATGTGCATGTGGTCGCGGTGTCGCAAGGTGCGCGAGCACTTCCTGAGCGTCTTGCAGCCGGAGCTGCGGTAGGGCCGCACGCGGAACTCGTCGTACGCGGCGTACATCCGGTCGTTCCAGATCACGTACATGACCCCCATGCGGCGAGCCAGCTCCGCGGGCTCACCGCTCGATCCGGTGGCGACGATCTGCTGCAGGAACCGGGCAGCCCGCACGCGGTCCTTGGCCTTGCGCGCGTTCAGGGTCCAGTCGAACGCGCGGCCCTCCTTGTGCTCCGAGGTCGAGGTGCCCGTGCACGCGCGCGAGATCGCACCGGCCCGGCCTCCATGGCTCGCCACCACCCAGCGGCCCAGCGCCGTGGTGCCGGGCTTCGCTGCCGGGGAGCAGACCGTCTGCGGCTCGTAGCCGGCGTAGGGCTCGACCGGGGCGTACGCCGCCTGGGCTGCACCGAGGAGCCCGAAACAGCTCACCGTCGCGATCAACAGGGTCAGCAGCCGCCTCGTCATGACGACGAGGGTAGGTCGATTAAGTACCTTTTGTCCGAATATTGAGTCGAGTCAGGCCCAGATCGGGCCGACCGGTGGGTAGACCGAGGTCAGCGACTGCCGGATCTGCGCCAAGCGCGGGGTGGGCTCCTCGCCCGGGTTGACCTCGAAGCTGGTGTCCAGCAGCATCCGGCGCCCCCAGGCGAGGACCGGTTCGAGGGCCGGGTCGTCCGGGTCCGCCGCCACGGCGCGCATCCAGTCGCGCCGGCCGTAGGCGACATCGCCGCCGATCATCACCAGCTCGACGTCGGCCGGCGTGGAGGAGCACACCGACTCGTAGGCGTTGGCGTCCTGGCGGGCGAGTACGACGAGGTCGGCCGGGCGACCCACCGCCAGTCGGCCCAGCTTCTTGCCCAGCCCGGCGACCGCTGCTGCACCCGAGGTGACCATCGTGACCAGCTGCCTGGCGGTGAGCGGGTGGCCCTGCTCGACCAGCTCCTGGCGTGCGACCTTCATCTCCGCGAGCAGGCTCAGCGATCCGGAGGGCAGCCAGTCGGCGCCCAGAGCGACCGGGAGGCCCACGTCGAGGGCGTCGGCGATCCTGGTGGTCTCGCCGTAGAGCCGGAGGTTGGACTGCGGCGACCACACCAGCCGGGCCCCCGCGTCCTTCGCGTCGCCGAACTGTGCTCGGGTCATCGCGGTGCCGTGAATGATCACCGTGGCCGAGGTCAGCGCACCCAGGTCGTCCGCGAGGTGCCCGAACTCCTTCTGCGACCGCTCGTTGTCACGCATGCCCTCGGCCAGGTGGAGGTAGTGCGCGTCCACCTCCCCCCTCTCGATCGCCTCGAGGATCCGCTTCATCTCCGGCCCTCCCCGCGACGTCAGGCTCGAGGGCAGGTCGATGGCCGCCCGCGCCCGGTGCTCCCCGAGGACGAGCCCGTCCACGTTGCGCACCATCGACTCTCGCGAACCCTGCGTGGTCCGGCTGGCCCCCTGGATCGCCGTCACCCCGCCGACCAGCGCCCGGATCTCGGCGTACCGCAGCTGGGTGCCCTTGGGGAGCTTGGGGATCAGCTCGTTCTGCGGGTCGCGGACCAGCGCCCGGTAGGGCTTGCTGGCCCTCCAGGAGTAGCGGTTGACGTAGGTCCTCGGTGGCTCCCAGGGCGCGAAGACGTTGAACTCCGGGTGGCCGTGCAGGTCCAGCATCCCCGGCATGATCACCCCATCGGTCTGGAGCGCGACCGCGTCGGTCGGCTTTCGGGTGGTGATCGCCGCGATCGTGTCGTCCTCGACCCGGACCCAGGCCCTGCGTGCCCCCGAGGGGGTGATCACCTGCCCACCGAGTGCGAACGCCTCCTGCGGCAGGGTCCTGGACTTCCTGCGCGGTGCACGCCTCTCCTCCATGGCAGCCGGCATTCCCTCGAGATACGCCTGGCTGAACTGGTCGCCCCTCGCGGGCCTCTTGCTGGCCATGTATCCGTCCTACTCGCCTCCCCTCCTCTCGACAAGGCCTCGGGAGGCGAGGCAGTCTGGTCAGGAGCGAGGAGGTCCCCGCATGGTCAGCTACGACAAGGGCCCACCGGCCGCGCTGGCGAGGCACTTCGCCGGGCTGCCCGAGATGCCGGCACGGTTCCGGGAGTTCTTCTGGTGGGACTGGGGGCCGGTCTTCTACCGGGGCCGACTGAGCCGCAAGGCGCGGTTCCTGGGAATCGCCTCCGACCCGGGCCCCACCGAACGGGTCGTCGGTCGCACCCTCGTCGGTGATGCCGGACAGCGAGTGCAGGGGTTCATGGACAAGCTCGGCCTGACGCAGAGCTACGTCCTGGTCAACGCCTTCCCCGTCGCGGTGCACCCCGGCGACGTGTCCAGGGCGAAACCACTGCTCTCCGATCCCGACCAGCTGGCCTGGCGAAACCGGTTCTACGACCTGGTCGTCGGCTCGGACCTCGAGGCGATCGTGGCCTTCGGTGGCAACGCCCACCTCGCCCTGGACCTGTGGGACGGCAAGCCGGACGTCTCGACGTTCAAGGTCTCGCACCCCTCCAACCACACCGAGGCCAACCTCCTCAACCAGTGGCGTGCGGCGATCCCCGAACTGCGGGCGGTCGTGACCCCGGACCCGGGCGGCTCGAACGGCGGGCCGAACTACGGCTCGAAGTTCATCGAGTCGCACTACCGCCCGATTCCCAAGGCAGACCTGCCGTTCGGACTGCCCGACTGGGTCGGCGACGACGCATGGGGACGACTCGGCAGGCCGAAGCACCACAACTCCGTGGAGCGGGCCGCCGAGGACAAGGAGCACAAGTTGGTGTGGCAGGCGCCGGTCACCGTGAGGTGAGAGGCCGCGCGAAGCACCGCGAGATCGGGGAGTCCCTGTAGAACCCGAATCCCGGCACCTGGACGTAGCCGGCGGACTCGTAGAGCGTGATCGCCTCGGGTTGACGAATCCCGGTCTCGAGCACCATCACCTCGGCACCGGCCTCGAGCGCAGTCTGCTCGAGGTGGACCAGCAGCGCCCGGGCCAGCCCGGTCCGGCGGGCGACGGGAGCGACGTACATCCGCTTGATCTCGGCCGTCTCGCTGGTGCCGTCGACCTCCACGTCGGTGCGGCGTCGCCAGGCCCCGGTGGCAACCGGGACGTCGTCGCAGTAGCCGACGAAGAAGGCGCCCCTGGGCGCCTCGAAGTACGCCGGGTCGATCGGGGTCTCGTCGCGGCCGCCGTAGCGTCGGACGTATTCCTCCTGCACCTCTTCGACGAGCAACGCAGCGTCGGGGTGGGTGATCGGCACCCGGTCCACCCGCCACCCGGGGAGATCCACCATGGCTGACAGAATAGGGACCGTGACCGACATCGTGATCCCCGACGAGATCAAGCCCGCCGACGGACGCTTCGGGGCCGGCCCCTCCAAGGTCCCCGCCGGCGCCCTCGAGGCGCTCGCTGGCACCGGTACCTCCCTGATGGGCACCTCCCATCGTCAGGCCCCGGTCCGGGCCACGGTTGGGCGGGTGCGCGAAGGGCTCGCCGAGCTGTTCTCCCTGCCGGACGGCTATCAGGTGGTGCTCGGCAACGGTGGCGCCACAGCCTTCTGGGACATCGCCAGCTTCGGCCTGATCCGGGAGAAGAGCCAGCACCTGAGCTTCGGGGAGTTCTCCTCGAAGTTCGCCAAGGCCGTCGCCGAGGCGCCCTTCCTCGCCGAGCCCAGCGTGATCAAGAGCGATCCCGGGTCGCTCCCCGCACCGGTGGCCGAGGAGGGTGTGGACGCCTACGCCTGGGCGCACAACGAGACCTCGACCGCGGTGATGGCCCCGGTCCAGCGCCCTGATCGGACGAGCGCCGACGACGACTCGCTCGTCCTGATCGACGCGACCTCCGGCGCCGGCGGTCTCCCCGTCGACCTGAGCCAGGTCGACGCCTACTACTTCGCGCCCCAGAAGTCGTTCGCCTCCGACGGCGGGCTGTGGATCGCCCTGATGTCGCCGGCCGCCCTCGAGCGCGCTGCGTCCATCGCCGCAGGCGACCGCTGGATCCCGGCGTTCTTCGACCTGCCCACCGCGATCGACAACTCCGCCAAGAACCAGACCTACAACACCCCGTCGGTGGCGACGCTGTTCCTGATGGCCGAGCAGCTGGACTGGATGAACGACCAGGGCGGGCTGGACGGGATGGTCAAGCGCACGACGGCCTCCTCCGACGCGCTCTACGGCTGGGCAGAGCGCACGTCGTACACCACGCCGTACGTCCCGGAGCCGGCGCACCGCTCACTGGTGATCGGCACGATCGACTTCGACGACGCGATCTCGGCCGACGCGGTCGCCGCCACCCTGCGGGCCAACGGGATCGTGGACACCGAGCCCTATCGGAAGCTGGGTCGCAACCAGCTGCGGGTCGCGATGTACCCCGCGATCGACCCGGCGGACGTCGAGGCGCTCACCGGGTGCGTGGAGTTCGTGGTCGACCGGCTGTAGCTCGCGCACGTGGGCCCGGCTCCTAGTCCGAGCGCCTTCTCAGGCCGAGTCCGATGCCGACGGCCCCCAGCACGATGACGGCGGGGATGGACCACATCAGCCAGCGGTTCTGGCCCTCGGACAGCGTCCGACGGTCCTCTGCCGCGGCGGAGGTGGAAGTGGCGGTCGGCGAGGGTGAGGTGGACCCGGACGGCGCCGGTGAGGGTGAAGCCGAGGGGGACGCAGACGGCGAGGCGCTCGGGGAGGGCGAGGGGCTCGGAGCCGGTGGCCGCATGCGCTGCACGATGACGGGCGGGAGGGCGACCTGCCGCACCGCCGAGCGTGCGCCCTCGCTGCTGACCCGGATCCGCGATCCAGGCCCGACAGAGATGCCCTCCCCCTGCTGCTGGCGAGGAAGCGGGAGGCTGCCGATGCGCTGGAACCCCGGGAAGGTGTAGACGCTGGCGAACCCGGGGCCGCGCACGATGACATGGCGGCCGTCGGACATCAGTGCGGCATCCGTGGCGTACTCGATCACGTGTCCCACGGGCTGCAGCCGGTTCGGCTTGGTGGTGCTCAACGTGGACGGAGCGCGGTAGACGGTGCCGCCGAGCACCGACTTGGTGATCAGGTGGAGCCGGCCCTGGCGGTCGGCGAACAAGGACTCGGCGTTCTGCGCCTTGCGGGGATAGACCAGGCGGTACCTTGCCTGCCGGGTGCTGAACCGCCCTGTCCCGATCCTGACCCGGAAGACGCTGATCGACTTCCGCTCGCGACGGTTGTCACCGATGTCGCCCACCCAGACCCGGCCGGCTCCCGCGGGGGCGAGGGCCTCGACGTCAACGGTGGTGGTGTTGAAGTCGACCAGCCCGACGGTCCTGCCGTTCGTCGGGTTCACCACGAAGATCCTGGAGCTGTCACCGGAGTCGTTGGTCGTGACCATGACCGATCCCAGGTCCACGAGTCCGCTCGACTCGGTGATCCGCGCGTCCTGGAAGACGAAGACTCTGCCGTCGCCGGCAGCCGCCGACGCAGGGAGGACCAACGACCCCCCGGTCAGCAGCGCAATGGTCAGGGCGCGCCAACGCCTCAATGCGGATCCCCCTCGTTCAGCAGCTCCGCCAGCCGCGGTTGCAGGTGCCACGTGGACACCAGTGCGTCGTACTCGTCCTGGGCCTGCCTGGACGGGGCAGTCCCGGTGCGCACCGCACGCAACAACGTGTTGCGCGGAGTGTGCACACTGTCGACGAACTCGACCACATCGACCCGGTAGCCGACCTGTCGCAGAATCCCTGCCCGCAGGGCGTCGGTCAAGGTATCTGCCAGTCGTTCCCGAAGAATCCCGTCTCGGGTCAAACTGGTGTAGCCCACCGGAGTCGGATTAAGCCGTAATTGTGCGGAAATATCGTGATGACAGCAGGGTGCTGCTAGGACCAGTTCCGCCTCCCAGTCCACCGCTCTGGCCAGCGCGTCGTCGGTGGCTGTGTCGCAGGCGTGCAGGGCGAGTACGACGTCTGGATGCTCGTCGAGCGTGACCTCCCGGATGCCGGCGGTCAGGAAGGTGAGCTCGTCGGCCAGCCCGAGCGCCTGGGCGATCCCGGTGTTGTGCCGATGCGCCTGTTCCTTCATGTCGACCCCCACCGTTCTCACCGGCATCCGGTCTCGCAGGAATGCCTGCGCCGTGAAGGTCAGGTAGGCGTTGCCGCAGCCGAGGTCGACGACTCTCAGCGGTTTCTCCGGCGTCGGAGTGCGCAGCTTTCCGCTGCGGGTCGCGTCCTCGATGGCTGTCGAGAGCTCACGAAGGAACTCCTCGACCTGGCGGTACTTCGCCTGGCGTGAGGGCTTGATGCGGCCCTCGGCGTCGGCGATGCCGAGCTCGCGGAGCACCGGATGGTCTGCGGGAAGGAGGCGCTGCTTGGCGTGGTCGTGGTCGCGGTCCGGGAGGAGCCGCTCGACCCGCTCGGAGGTGTGGAGCAGAGCCTGACCCTTCTTGGTGACCCGCAGCTGGAAGGTCTGCGAGGTGGTCTCGACGTGCCAGTTGGCGAACGGCTCGGCGAGGAGCTCGTCCAGGGCGGCTCCGGCGTCCTCGTGGTTGGTGACATGGGCCTGGGTGTCGTCGTACGCCGTCAGCTGCAGCCGCCGGCCGACCTTGAGGTCGACGTACCTCAGCTCGACACGGCGCCAGCGCGGCTGGGGCTGGCCCCGACGTCGACCGGTGGCCACGGCACGCACGAGATGCTCCTCGTCGAGGACGACCCCCCGGATCCGGGCGCGAGCCTGCGGCAGTTCCTCAGCCATCTCGAGCCCGGCCCTACTTGGCCAGGGCCGCGATCAGGACGATCAGGATGAGCCCTCCCAGCGCGACGGGGATGACCAGTCGGCGGTAGCGGGGATTCATGCAGGCGACTGTACGGCCTCGGCAACGGGGTGCCGTGGCACGGTCACCCGTCGCTCGAGCAGCCCGCGGCCCCTGGTGAACACCGCGACCGACACCAGCACACCGAGGATGGTGAGCCCACCGCCCGCGATGAGGGTCCATCGAGCGCCGAACGTCTCCCCGATCCAGCCGATGAACGGCGAGCCGATCGGGGTGCCACCCATGAAGACCATCAGGTAGAGCGCCATCACACGTCCGCGCAGTCCTGGAGCGGTCGCCAGCTGCATGGTGGTGTTCGCGGCCGTGATCATGGTCAGCGCCGTGAAGCCGAGCAACGGCACGATCAGCATGAAGGTGAGGTACGACGGCGCCAGGCCCGCGATGATCTCGACCACGCCGAAGACGAGGGCAGCGCCGGCGACCAGTCGCAGCCGGATCCGGGTCCGACGGGCGGCCATCAGGGCACCGGTCAGGGAGCCGACCGCCATCGCCGACCCGAGCAGGCCGTACTCCGTGGCGCCCTTGTGGAAGATCTGCGTGGCCATCAGCGCCGAGGTCATCTGGAAGTTCAGACCGAAGGTGCCCGCAAAGAAGACCACGCTCAGGATCATCATCAGGTCCGGACGCCCGCGCAGGTAGCGGACCGCGTCGCGGATCATCCCCTTGTGCCGCTCCGCGCGCGGACTGGGGTTCAGGTCGGTCACCACCATCCGCTGCAGCGCGAAGATCACGGCGGCATAGCTCAGGCTGTTGAGCAGGATCACCCAGCCGGTCGCGGCCACGCCCCCGCCGAACAGGCCGATCAGCAGACCGGCGAGCGCCGGGCCGGCGATCCGGGCGGCGTTGAAGGAGGCGGAGTTGAGACCGACGGCGTTGGAGAGGTCGTCGGGATCCACCATCTCGCTGACGAAGCTCTGCCGGGCCGGGGCGTCGAAGGCCGAGCCCACGCCGAAGGTGAGCGCGAGCACGTAGACGTGCCAGACCTCGACGGTCCCGGTCACAGCCAGGACGCCGAGCACGAGCGCGGTCGCGGCCATCACCGTCTGGGTGATCTGCAGCAGGCGTTGCTTGGGGAAGCGGTCGGCGATCAGGCCGGCGTACGGCGAGAGCAGGAGGGCGGGCAGGAACTGCAGACCGGTGGTGATGCCGAGCGCGACACCGTCGTTGACGGCGAGCAGCACGACGAGCCAGTCCTGGGCGACGCGCTGCATCCAGGTGCCGGTGTTGGAGATGACCCCACCGGAGGCGTAGAGCCGGTAGTTGTGGTTGTGCAGGGAGCGGAACGTGGGGCTCAAGTGGTGGCCAATCTCTGGATCAGTGGTGCGGCCTCACGCAGGAGGGCGCGTTCGTCGGGCGTGAGCTCCCGGAGGCGACGGGCGAGCCAGGCGTCGCGGCGACGGCGGTCGGCGAGCAGGATCTCGCGGCCCTGGTCGGTGAGGTCGACGAGCACCTGGCGTCCGTCGGTGGGGTTCGGTCGACGTAGCGCATACCCGTCGTCGACCAGACAGTTCACCGTGCGCGTCATCGACGGCGGCTGCACGCGCTCGTGGGCAGCCAGCACACCGATGGTGCACTCCCCCTCGCGGAAGAGGATGCCCATCGCGCTCAGCGCCGAGACGCTCAGCAGGTTCTCGGACGCACGCTCGTTGCGCAGCCGCCGGGAGAGGCGTGCGACGGAGAACCGCAGCTCACTGGCGAGGCCGGCGTCAGTGCGGGAGGCAGACTCGACGGAAGGACTCATGATACTTAGCGTAACTCATTACCTATGCTAAGTATTTCCGGCCCGCGGAGCGGAGCGCCGGGAGCCTCAGGTGAGCAGCTCGGTGAGCGGGTGGATCGCGAAGTAGAGCACGAACAGGCCACTGATCACCCACATCAGCGGGTGGATGGTGCCGACCTTGCCCCGGACGCCCTTGATCAGCACGTAGGACAGGAAGCCGGCGCCGATCCCGACCGTGATCGAGTAGGTGAACGGCATCAGCACGATCGTCAGGAACGCAGGAATCGCGATCTCGAGGTCATCCCAGTCGATGCCCTTCACCTGCTGCATCATCAGGAAGCCCACGAGCACGAGGGCGGGTACGGCGGCCTCGCTCGGGATCACCTTGACCAGGGGCGAGAGGAAGATCGAGAACAGGAAGAGCACGCCGGTCACCACCGACGCCAGACCGGTCCGCGCACCCTCGCCCACGCCCGCAGCCGACTCGATGTAGGACGTGTTCGACGAGACTCCCCCGGCGCCACCGGCGACGGCCGCGAGCGAGTCCACGACCAGGATGCGCTGGGTGTTCGGCGGCGCACCTTCCGCGTCGAGCAGGCCGGCCTCGGCACCGATCGCGGTCATCGTGCCCATCGTGTCGAAGAAGTCGGCCAGCATCAGGGTGAAGACGAGCAGCACCACCGCGACGACGCCGACCTGGTCGAAGGACCCGAGCAGGTTGAACTCGCCCAGGGTGCCGAACTTCGGCGCCTCGAAAATGCTGTCGGGAAGGGACGGCACGGTGAGACCCCAGCCGGTGGGGTTCTTCGGCCCACCCGCACCCAGCTTGCCGATCGACTCCACCACGATCGCCAGGACGGTGGTCGCGACGATCGAGATCAGGATCGCGCCCTTGACCTTGCGCACCCACAGGCCGATCACGAGCACCAGGCCGACCACGAACACGACGACCGGCCAGCCCTGCAGGCTGCCGCCGTTGCCGAGCTGGACCGGCACCGTGGTCTGGGCGAGGTCCGGCATCCGGCGTACGAACCCGGCGTCGACGAAGCCGATGAGTGCGATGAACAGCCCGATGCCCACCGAGATGGCGATCTTGAGCTGGGCCGGGACGGCATGGAAGACCGCCTGCCGGAAGCCGGTGAGCACCAGGATCAGGATCAGCACGCCCTCCATGACGACCAGACCCATCGCATCGGCCCAGGTCATCTGAGTGGCGATGGCGACTGCCACGAAGGCGTTCAGGCCCAGCCCGGTGGCGAGTGCGAGCGGGTAGTTGGCCACCACGCCCATCAGGATCGTGAGCACCCCGGCAACCAGAGCGGTGCCGGCCGCGATCGCCGCCAGGTTGCCGGGCGCGGCGCCACCCAGCAGCTTCCCGTCCACGTCCTCGACGAAGCCCAGGATGAGCGGGTTCAGCACGATGATGTAGGCCATCGTGAAGAAGGTGACGACACCTCCGCGCACTTCCTGGCCGACAGTGGATCCACGCTCGCTGATCTTGAAGAACTTGTTCACGCGCGGAATCCAACCACGGAACCGCACCGGCCAGGTGACGGGCCGGTCAAATCCGGGACGGTCTAGATTGAGGCGATGCAGCCCGACGACGACCAGCCGATGGTGCACGAGATCGGCAACCGCACCTACATCGTCGCTCCCGTCGACCCGCTCGACCTCGACGGCGTCCGCACGATGCAGGTCGGAACGGCGATCTGGGCGATCGCGCTGGTCCTGCTGCTCCCCTTCTACAGCCGGCTCGACGAGGCCGACAAGCTCTGGTGGCTGTGGACCTGCCTGGCCGGATTCGGTCTCGGCCTGGTCGGCTGGGACCACTGCCGCAGGCGCCGCAACGCACGGCAGCGGACGGCCCCGCCGTCGGCGGACTGAGCAAGAACGCACGGAGGAGAGACATGACCCGCTCGATCTACTTCACCGCCACCACCCTCGACGGCTACATCGCTGACGACAACGACTCCCTCGCCTGGCTGTTCGAGCAGGAGACGGACGAGGGCGGCCCTGCGGGCTACGCGGAGTTCATCGCCGGCATCGGGACGATGGTGATGGGCGCGACCACCTATGCCTGGCTGGGCGACCACATGCACACCACAGGCGAGGCGTGGGCCTACGACATCCCCTGCTGGGTCTTCACCCATGGGCAGCCTGCGCCCCTGGGGAACGACATCCGGTTCGTCTCCGGTGACGTTCGCCAGCACCACCCGGCCATCGCCGCGTCGGCCGGTGAGCGGGACATCTGGGTGGTGGGTGGTGGCGACCTGGCCGGTCAGTTCGCGGACCTCGGGCTGCTCGACCAGATCGTGGTCTCGATCGCCCCGGTCACCCTGGGGTCAGGGCGCCCGCTGTTCCCGCGTCAGCACAACCTCAAGCTGGTCCAGCTGGACACCAACGGTGACTTCGCCGTGGCGACGTACGACGTCGTCGGCCAGCGCAGCGCCGAAGGTCAGTGACGAGGGGTCAGAACTCCTCGTAGTCGTCGACGCTGAGCGAGTCGAAGACGTGGTCCGGCAGCGGCGGCGGGAGCTGCTTCTTGCGCAGCTGCGCCTCGGAGTGCGCGCCACAGCCGTGGTTGAGCGAGACCACTCGGGCGTCGTCGTTGGCGAACTCGTTGCCGCACACGCCGAAGGTGTCAGAGAGCGGTCCGGCGAGCCGGACCAGGAAGCCGCAGCCCTCGCAGCGACCAGGAGCCGACTGCGCGATCGCTGAGTCGGGACCCTGCTCGCTCGCATACCAGCGCTCGGCTGCCGCGTCGCGACCCTCGATCGACAGCACGCGCGACCGACCGAGACCGATGTCCTCGACGATCGTCCGCTCCCAGCCCTCGAACTCGTCGCCGGCGAAGTAGGTGGGCACCAGCCGCGGGTCGTCCTCGTCGGTGGGCAGGAGGTCGCCGGGCGACAGGTCACCGGGCTGGATCCGGTCACGCCAGGGCACCCAGGCCGGCGCGATGATGGCGGACTCACCGGGGAGCATCACGATCTCGTCGACGGTGACGCTGTCCGCACCGGGGGCGCGGGCGACGGTGACGGCCCACTCCCAGCCCGGGTAGCCGGACTCGCTGCAGGCGAAGTTGTGCGTGACCACGCCCTGGTCCTCGGGGCTGGCGGCCAGGTGCTCGCCGACAACGTCGGCACCCACCTGCTCCACCAGCACCGCGCGGGCGACGGCAACCGCCGCGGCGTCGACAGGATCTGCTGTGGTCATCACACCGTGGATTGTCCCTCATCGGCATGGGCCGTGTCTGCTCGGCCCACGCACTTGACAAGATGTGGACATGGAGGACGAGCCGACGGGGAGCCAGGCCCCGCACCCGGCCGGGCGGACGCCCGGGACGGGCAGGCGCGTCGCCGGTGCGACGGGTCGCGGGATCAAGCGGGCCGGGACGGCGACCGGGAGCGCCGCGTCCTACACGTTCCGCCAGGCGCGGCGCGCGTCGCACGCCGAGGGTGCGGGGGACTCAGGGCTCTACCGGCTGATCGAGCTGCACGCGTTCAACGCCGCCGGTGACGCCACGGTCGCCATCTCGCTCGCCGGCACCCTGTTCTTCGCCCAGCCCGGCGAGGCCCGCGGGCAGGTCGCGCTCTTCCTCGGCCTCACGATGCTGCCGTTCGCGATCGTCGCGCCCCTGCTCGGGCCGTTCCTCGATCGGTTCAGCCACGGCCGCCGGTGGGCGATCGGCGGCACCATGGCCCTGCGCGCCTTCCTGTGCTGGCTGATGGCAGACGCGGTGGCCTCCCAGTCGATCGCGATGTTCCCGACCGCCCTCGGCGTCCTGGTCTCCTCCAAGGCCTACGGCGTGGCCCGGGCGGCGACCGTGCCGCGACTGGTGCCGCCCGGACTGACCCTGGTCAAGGCCAACAGCCGGATCTCCCTGGCCGGCATCATCGGTGCCTCGATCGCCGCACCGCTGGCCGGCCTCGCCTCCACGTTCGGCTCACAGTGGGCGCTGCGCTTCGCGTTCGTGGTCTTCGCGGGGGCCACGATCCTCTCGATCCTGCTCCCGGCCAAGGCGGATGCCCACGGCGGCGAGCTCCCGGTGAGCCTGAGCGGGGACAAGAAGAAGTTCCGCGTCCCCGTGGACGTGGTGTTCGCGCTGCGCTGCAACGCCGGCCTGCGGATGCTCTCCGGCTTCCTGACGATGTACATGGCGTTCCTGCTGCGCCAGCACCCGCTGCCCGGGTGGGAGAACCGGACCACGCTGCTGATGGGCCTGGTGATCGGAGCGGCCGGTCTGGGGAACGCGATCGGGATCGGGCTCGGCTCGGTGCTGCAGCGGCTCAAACCGCGGATCACGGTGGTGGTCGCTCTGCTGGCGGATGCGACCGCAGCCGTGGTGTGTGCGATCTTCTACGGGTTGGTCCCGGCGATGGCCCTGGGACTCACGGCAGGCGTGGCGCAGGCGATGGGCAAGGTGGTGCTGGACGCGACCGTGCAGCGCGACGTACCCGAACGGCACCGCACCTCGGCGTTCGCGCGCTCCGAGACGCTGCTCCAGCTGTCCTGGGTGCTCGGCGGGTTCATCGGCATCGCGCTGCCGCTCAAGATCGGGGACACGGTGGTGCCCGGGCTCGGCCTCGGCGTGCTGGCCGGTCTGATGGTGGCCTGGACAGCCGTCGTGCTGATCAAGCGGCCGGCGCCGTCGACGGGTCAGCCGGCGGGCGGGGGAACCGGACCACCACCCGGGTCACCACCTGGAGACCCGACATAGACCTAGAGCTCGAGCTCGTCCGCCAGGCCGCGCAGGAGCTTGGCGGTCGGCTTGGCCGTCCTGGCCTCCGGACGACGCCCGTGGCGGTAGCTCTCCTCGACGCCCTCGAGCAGCTTGATCAGGTCCTCGACGATGCTGACCATCTCTTCGGGCTTCTTGCGCTGCGCGTTGCGCTGGTTCTGAGCCACCGACGGAGGTGCGTCGAGCACGCGCACCTGGTGAGCCTGCTCACCCTTGCGACCCGACAGGATGCCGAACTCGACCTTGGCACCGGCCTTGAGCGTGGCGACTCCCTCGGGCAGGGAGCTGGAGCGGACATAGACGTCGTCGCCGTCCTCGCGCGAGAGGAACCCGAACCCCTTCTCCGCGTCGTACCACTTGACCTTTCCGGTGGGCACGGCACTGCCTTTCTGTCTTGATCGTCTTGGCTGTGGGACCTCGTGTGGGCCGCAGCAGGAGCACAGCCTACGGGGTGGCCCGAGGGGCCGCTCGCGAGTTCGGGTCGGCCCGCTCAGCGGTACTTGTCGGGGTCGTCGAGCAGCTCGTTCATCGAGCCTGAACGGAAGCCGAGCGGATCGATCTCGATCTCCTCGAAGCCTGCTTCCCGTACGACGTCGAGGTGGTCTCCTGCTGCGTCGACGAGCCCACGGTCGACCTCCACCCGGGCCACCTCACCCAGATCTCGCACCCGCACGTCGGACACGTCGTGACCCGCATCGACCAGCGCACGTCGTAGCGTGTCCTCTGCCTGCTCGACGCGAGCCAGGCGGGCCGGTGTGATCTCGATGCCGTAGGCGATCCTCGAGCTCAGGCAGGCGGCGGCCGGCTTGTCCCACGTGGGCAACCCCCAGTCGCGGGAGGCCGCCCGGATCTGGTCCTTGGTGAGGCCGGCGTCGAGGAGCGGGGTGACGGCTCCCCGGTCGGCGGCAGCCGAGATCCCGGGGCGGAAACCGGCCCGGGCGTCGTCCGCGTTGGTCCCGGTCGCCACCACGGCGTACCCGTGCTCCGCGGCAAGCGGCCCGAGCACGTCGAGCAGCTCGGCCTTGCAGAACGCGCAGCGGTCACCGTCGTTGGCTCGGTAGCCCTCGCGCTCCATCTCCGAGGTCTCCGGAGTGAACACCTCGACTCCGAGGGACTGCGCGAACGCCATCGCCGGCCCGCGCTCGGACAGCGGCAGCGAGTCGGAGTACGCCGTGGCCGCAGCCACGTGGTCGGCCCCGAGCGTCCGGACGGCCGCGGCCAGCAGGAAGGCGCTGTCCGCTCCCCCGCTGAAGGCGACCAGCACCTTCTCGTGGCGGCGCAGCACCTCCTCCAGAGTGGACAGCCGGCGCCGGAGCACGAGACCCTCCAGCCACTCGGGGAACTCGGAGAGGTCGTGCAGCACCACGTCGGTCCCCGCCTGCGCGAGCTCATCTTGCGTGCACCCTCCGGTCTGCACGGACACGCTGAGAACTCCGGCGGCGCGCGCCCCCTCCACGTCGTGGACGTGGTCTCCGACGTAGACGTCGGCCCCGTGGCGAAGCAGCACCTCCCCCTTGCCGACGCCCCACACGCGGCCCTCGACCACGTCGACGTCGAGTCCGAGGTGGTCGACGTGCAGCTGGGCGTTGGGCGTGTGCTTGCCGGTGACCACGACGATCCGGCCGCCGTGGCGGCGTACGGCAGCCAGTGCGGCAGCGACCCCGGGGAGGGCAGGGGTCGGGACGATCGCGAAGTCGGGGTAGATCTCACGGAAGCGGTCCACGGCCGCCCCGATCCGGTCCGGGTCCAGGTGCGGCTCGAGCAGCAGGTCGAGTGGCGGGCCGAGCCTCGAGGTCATGTCGGCCGTCGGGAACGCGACGCCGAGCTCTGTGCCGAGTGCCTCGAGCGTCGCGGAGATGCCCACCACGGTGTCGATCAGCGTCATGTCGAGGTCGAACCCGACCACCAGCTGCCCACTCACGCGGCCAGCGTACGTGGGGGCACTCCTGGCGACCCGCGTTGTCCGGCCCCTGATGCAGCAGGGGCGTAGCCTGCGGTGACCCGGGAAAAGGAATCCATCACTGAGGAGCGTCTGATGACAACCACCTCGCCGAAGGCCGGGGCCCAGCGCGGCATCGCGGTCGCGCTGCTCCTCGTGGCCGGCGTCCTCAGCCTCCCGGTCGTGGCCGCCTTCCTCGACGGCGAGTCGACCGAGAACTGGATCATTCCGGTCCAGCTCGTGCTGATGGCGGTGGTGGGCGCAGTGGTCGGCCACTTCCTGCCTGGCCTAGCCGGCTCGGAGTCGAGCAGCCGGCGCGGCGCGGGGGTCGGTGCGGTCCTCGGGGTCGTCACGGGACTGATCGGGATGGTGCTGTTCTACCTGCTGCTGTGAACTGGCCGGCGTTCCGGCATATGCCGGATCACGACGACCACCAGACCACCGCCGATCGAGTGAGCGGCAGCTGTCAGCGGATGTCGAACGAGTGCAGGCCTTCCGGTTCACGTTCGGTCGCGTCAACGCGCTCCACGTGAGCGCGCGGTGGACCGTGCTCACACCACTCAGACATCGCGACCACCTCTTCCCCCGCGCCCTCGAACCACGCACGGACAGACCCGTCGGGCTCGTTGCTGACCCAGCCGACCAGGCCTCGCCGCTCGGCAACCTGCTGACAGCTCGCCCGGAAGAAGACGCCCTGCACGCGACCGTGCACGACGACCTCGCATGCTCGCACGTCCGAGGCGGCCATGGCTCCATCATGCTGCTCCGACGCCTCGACGGCGACAGCGTCATCGGGAGAGCGAGGGGCGCCGGTGGGGTGCTCGCCAGGCCGGCCCGTCGATCACTGGATGATCCCCGGCGTCAGGCGCCGGAGAATTTCCGGCAACATCAACGAGCAGTCTCAGCCAGCGCGGTCGGCGAGGGCCTTCGCGAGCGTCGGGGCGAGAGGAAGCCGGGGGATCAGGGTGGCCTGGAACGCGTGGTACGTGTCCGGCTTGCCCGGCCAGGTCAGGCTGCTCGGTTCGAGGGCCGGAGACAGCTCGTGGCGCCAGGAACCACGCTCCCGGTCGATGAAGTGCTGATCGATGTGCTGCCACCAGTCGGCATAGGAGTCGGCGTACGACGCGTCACCGGTGACCGTGTGCAGAGCGGCTGCCGCGGCGACGGCCTCGGCGGCGACCCAGTGCATCCGTTCGCGTACGACGGGCAGGCCGTCCCAGCCGACCGTGTAGACGAAACCGTCGGCAGCGTCGACGGCCCAGCCCTCTCGCACCGCGGCCCCGAACAAGGACTGGGCATCGGCGAGCAGCCACGAGGGGGCCGAGTCGCCGAGGCCGGCGCCCAGGTGCAGCGCGAGGCGGGACCACTCGAGCCAGTGCCCGATGGTGGCGCCGTACGGACGGAACGGGTGGGCGGGCTCATCGATGTTGTAGTCGGGCAACGGCGTCCACGCCTCGTCGAAGTGCTCGGGGATCCGCCACTCGTTGCCGGCGGCGAGCTCGTGCACGACCCGGGTGGTGATCCGCAGCGCCTTGTCGCGCAGCGTGGAGTCATCGAGCACGTCGGCGGCGGAGAGCAGCGCCTCCACGGTGTGCATGTTGGCGTTCACACCCCGATAGCTGTCCAGGATCGACCAGGTGCGGTCCCACTCCTCCACCACCATCGCGAACTCGTCGTCCCAGAAGTGGTCCAGCAGCACGACCAGGGCCTCGTCGAGCAGCTCCCGTCCACCGGGGCGGCCGGCAGCCGTGGCGCTTGCCGCGGCCAGCACGACGAACGCGTGCTCGTAGGCCGTCTTGCTCGTCGTCGTCGGACCCTCCGGACCGACCTTCGCGAACCAGCCACCGTCGGTCGGGTCCAGGAACCTTCCGCCCAGCGCGGCGACACCGTGGTCGACGAGCGCCGAGCAGCCGGGACGTCCGAGCAGGTGGCCCAGTGCGTAGACGTGGGTCATCCGGCAGGTGACCCAGAGCTCGACGGGGCGGTCGAGGTCGGGAACCCCGTCGTCGTCCAGCCACGCGAATCCGCCCGCGGGATGCCGCGAGGCGCGGCCGAACTCCAGCAGCCGGTCACCCTCTGCCTCGAGCCACTGCTCGTGGGCCGGGTCGCCCAGGTCGAAGATCGGACCCGACATCAGGCCAGCCCGGTGTAGGTCTCGCCGACCTGGTACGTCGCGACGCCCAGCGTCGAGTCGCTCTGGCCGTAGTAGGCGAACCAGGTCCCCTCGAAGTGCACGAGGCCCTCGACGAAGGTGACGTTGGAGACCAGCCCGTGCTGGTCCTCGAAGGTCGAGGGCTCGAGCCAGGGGTAGTTCATCTGCGCCAGGATCTCCGTCGGCCGCTTCGGGTCGAACAGCAGCTGGCCGCAGGTGTAGCGCACCGTCCCGTCCTCGAACTTCACAGCAGCATTGTGCAGCAAGAGGATCAGGCCGTTGTTCGTGACGATCGGCTGCGGGCCGACCTCGACGAGGAACTCCCCGAAGGTGCCCTTCGGGGTCGGGACCATCAGCGGCTCGTCCTGCGGCGCCGGCGTCCAGTGGATCAGGTCGTCGGACCAGGCGTGGTAGATCGAACCCTCGCCGAAGTACATCAGGTAGCGGCCTTCGATCGGTGTCGCCAGGATCGCGCCCGCCTTGCTCCACGGGGTCGGCACCTCGGACGCGTTGGGTTCGAAGGTGTTGAAGCCCGGGAACAGCGGACCGTGCTTCTCCCAGGTGAACAGGTCGGTCGAGGTGGCCAGGCACAGCTGGGCGTTGGTTCGGTCCCACGCGCTGTAGGTCAGGTAGTAGGTGCCGTCGATCTCCGTGACCCGGGGGTCCTCACAGCCGAACTCCTCATAGGGCTCGCTCGGGGACAGCACCGGATCCGGGTGCCGCTCGAAGTGGATGCCGTCGTCACTCGTCGCGAGGCCGACGTGGCTGATGATGTCGTCGGCGTGCGCGCGGTAGAGCAGCACGACCTTGCCGTCCTTCACCACGGCGGCGGGGTTGTAGATGCTCCCGGACTCCCACCCGTCGCCCTGTGGTTTGAGGATCGGGTTGCCCTCGTAGGGCGTGAAGGGGCCGAGCGGGAACTCTGCGTGCGGGGTGTTCTGGGTGTGGGACATCTGCATCTTCTCCTTGGCTGGTGGGCAGAATCTGGGTCCGACCGCTCAGCGACGGACCAGGGTGACGCCGCCGGCGGCGACGGTCACGGGCACGACGGCGGCCGCGCTCTTCGTGTGTGCGAGCAGTCGGCCCCGCCCGTCGTACGACCAGACGCGGGCAGTCCCCCGGCCGGGAACCGCCACCGTCGTGCGAGTGAGGGACGTGGCCGAGCTGCGGAGCAGCGCCGTGCCGTGCCCGTCGCCGCCCAGGACCATCCGGGACACCAACGGCTGCACCATCACGGCATCGAGCCGTGCGGTGTCGCCACCCGTGGCACGTGTCGTGGCTGTCACCGTCGTGGCGGCCGAAGGCAGGACGCGGTCGAGGGTCAGTGGCAGGAGCGCGCCCGGTGCGGGCGAGTCCCCCTGGGCACCGATGGCCCCGGAGCGCACCGACCCGATCGTCCTTCCGTCGGACCGGAAGGTCGTCACCGCTGAACTGCCGCGCTGCAGGTCGAAGACGGGCAGGAGCCGGGCCTCAGGGTGGCTGCCCAGCGCAATGGTGGCGCTGCCGCCGTCACCCAACGCGGCGTAACCCGTGCCTGCGTACTTGGACTCCCCTGTCCAGGTGTCCTTCGGGGTGACGGCCGTCGCGTCGCCGCCGAGCTGGCTGTCCTCTGCCTCCACGTACTGCACGCCCACGACCTCCCGGACCCCCGCTGTCATCGCGATCCGCTTCACGGTCGGGTCAGCGTCCAGCGCGAGCATCGTGAGCAGCCCGTGGATCGTCGACTCGGCGCCGGAGTTCTGGTTGGCCCGGCCGTCCGCAGCGACGCCGTCGAAGGTGATGCCGGTCCTCGGGTCATAGGTCGGCGCCTTCGAGGCGTTGGCGCCGAAGAACCAGGCCGCTACGACCCCGGCGATCTGGCGGGCTCCGCCACCGGTCGCGACGAGGTTCTGCACCCGCGAGTCGACACCGTAGGCGATCTGCGTGGTGTCCGCGCGGGACGGCAGCCGGCCGTTGTCGGGGCCACCCGACGTGAGCATCCAGGGATCGAACGTGAACGCCTCACGCTGCGCGACCCGGCGCCACGAGGTCTCGCCGGTCACGTCGGCGGCGCGACTGAGCGCCGCGGTCATCTGGGATCCCCAGGCGTGCCAGTCCGAGCGGGACAGAGCCCAGGGCAGGAGGCCGCCGAAGGGCCAGGCCCGGGCGTTGCCACCCGCCAGCTGGGCAATGCCATTGCTCAGCTGGGTCATCACCCGCCTGGCCCTGGCCGAAGCATGGGCCGAGCCGCCGGCGCGGACATAGGCAGCGAGGCCGAGCACCGCCTCGGCCGACGCATCGGCTCCGTCGGCGATCAGCCAGGCCGGCGTGCGCCGTCCGTCGATGTCGAGATAGCGGCCGTAGGCGTCGAGCGCCTGCCGCTCGACGGCTTCCACCGCGAGGGCGAGACGTTGCTCGAGGAAGCGCGCGAAGGCGGGATCGGCGTGCCTGAACGCGGCGTACCCCTCCCCCAGCGCCCAGATCGTGCGGGCCAACCAGTACGACGCGTCGCTGTCCGAGGGATCGGGTAGCTCGACCGGCTCTGCGCTCGGGTTCAGGGTGCCGTCGGGCTGCATCCACAGCACCACGTTGCCGGCGTTGCGCCCCGTCACGGTCTGCAGGTAGGTCAGGCCGCGAAGCATCCCGAAGGCCCGGCGGCGGCTGCTGGTGTCACCGGTCTGCCGCCAGTCGCGGAGATAGACGACTGCCGCGCGGGCCATGTCGTCCGCGTTGAACGCGCCCTGCCCGTAGGTGTCGTTCGCCGCGTCGTACGGTCCGCCACCGATTCGGTCGTAGCTCCCGTCCGACTGCCTGTCGGCATAGGTCCACAGCGTCCCGATCCGCGGCTGCTCCGCCAGGCGGTATGTCGTGTGGCCGGCCTGACGTGGCGGCGCCACCGTCTCTCCCAGGTAGTCGAGGTGGTCCAGGTTGGTCAGCCGACTCACACCGACGGCGGCGGAGGCTCCGCCGGCCGGCGCCTGCGCCTGTGCCTGTGCCTGGGTCGCCGTGACAGCGACCGCCATCGTCGCTGCCATCAGGATTCGACGCATGGTCATCCCTTCACTCCACTGCTGATTGCGAGGTCGTTGAACTTCTTCTGGAACACCACGAACAGCGCGACGGCCGGGGCAGCCAGCACCACGGCTCCCGCGAGGATCGCGCCGAACGGGTTGGACGCGCGGCCGGCGATGTTGCTCATGTAGTTCGCGAGCGTCACCGCCAGCGGCTGCAGGTCCTGGTCCTTGGTCACCAGGAATGGCCAGAGGAACTCGTTCCACGGCCCGATGAAGGTCAGCAGGCACGCCGTCAACAGCGCGGGCCGCACGAGCGGGAGCGCGATCGACCAGAGCGTGCGCAGCTCCCCGGCACCGTCCAGCGCGGCGGCGGCGAACAGGTCCTCGGGCAGCTGCAGGAAGAACTGCCGGAAGATGAAGACGGCCGCCGAGTTGATCAGGAACGGCGCGATCATCCCCGCGTAGGAGTCGGCGAGGCCGTAGTTGCGAACGATCATCACGTAGATCGGGATGATCAACAGCTGGAACGGGACGATCTGCACGAGCAGCATCACGGCGAACAACGTGCCTCGCCCACGGAAGTGCAGGCGTGCCAGGGCGTAGCCGGCGAGGACTCCGAAGAGCACCGTGCCGATCAGGACACCGCCGGTGACGATCATCGAGTTCACCAGCGACTGCACCAGATGAACCCGGCTGTTGATGTCGACGTAGTTGTCGAACGTCCAGCCGCCGAACGGCAGGATGCCGCCGATCGAGGTGTCCGGCTTCTCCTGGAAGGAGCCGATCACCATGTAGTAGAAGGGGAACAGGAAGACCAGGGCGCCGAGGAACAGCGCGGTGGTGCTCCACACACGACGGTTCTTCATCGTTCGTCACGCTCCAGGAAGTGTCGGTTGACCAGGGAGATCGCCAGCACGAGGATCACGAGCAGGACGCCGATCGCCGAGGCGGTGTCGGGGTTCCCCTGCTCGATGCCCTTCTGGTACATCACGAAGACCGGCGAGGCCGAGGCTCCGTCGGGCCCGCCGCCGTTGGTCAGCAGGTAGGGCTCGGTGAACAGGTTCGCGCCGGTGATCGTGGCGAGGATGACCACCAGCGTGGTGGCCGCTCGTACGCCGGGAACGGTCACGTTCATGAACGACCGGAACCTGCTGGCCCCGTCGACCGCGGCCGCGTCGTACAGGTCCTTGGACACGGCCTGGAGGGCAGCCAGGTAGAGCAGGATGAAGAACCCGAGCTGCTTCCAGGTGACGAACAAGGCGATCACCGGCATCGCCAGCCCGCTGTTCACCAGCCACGACGGTGACGGCGCCAGCGGGCCGAGGATCTGGTTGGCCAGCCCGTTGCTGCTGAACAGGAACAGCCACACGGCCACCAGTGCGACGCTCGCCGTCACGTAGGGCACGTAGTAGGAGAGGCGCAGGAAGGTCCGCGCCCGCGTCACCGAGTTGAGCGCGGTCGCCAGCACCAGCGAGAGCACCACCGTGAGCGGGACGTTGATCACCAGGAAGATCGCGACGTTGCCGAAGGCACGCCGGACGTCGGGGTCACCCAGCACCGAGGCGTAGTTGTCGAAGCCGACGAAGGGCCGGTCGACCGGGGCTCCTGGCGCGGCGAAGAAGTAGTCGTGGAAGCTGATCCAGACCGCCAGCCCCAGGGGGTAGGCGAACACCAGCACCAGGAACAGCGCATACGGTGCCGCGAACACCGCCCCCAGGGGCTGGCGACCGAAGACCTTGGTCAGGACGTGGCTCACTGTCCGGCGAGCTCGTCTGCTGAGTCAGCGGCCTTGGCGATGCCCTCGTCGACCGACGTCTTGGCGAAGATCACCGCCGAGGAGAAGTTGTCACGGATCTCCTGCCAGATCTCGACCGAGTTGGACACATTGGGCACTTCGACGGTGCGCGACGCCTGGTCGGCGAAGGTCTCGTAGTCCGGGTGGCTCTTGAAGTAGTCGGCGTAGGTCGTCGCCAGGTCCTCGCGGATCGGCATCTGGCCCGTCGCCTCCAGGAGCTTGGCGTCCTGGTCCTTGCTGGTGGCGAACTTCAGCACCTCCCAGGCGGTCTCCTGGTTCTTGCAGGCCGAGTAGAGCCCGATGTTCTTGGCGTCGCTGAAGGTGTGCACCTCGCTGGCGTCCAGGCCGGCCTTGGTCGGCACCGGCGCGACTCCCCAGTTGACCTTGTCCTGGTAGACCGCGATCGCCCAGGGGCCGACGACCGCCATGGCGGCCTTCTTGTCGGCGAACGAGTCGCCGTCGTACTTCTCCTGGGGGGTGTAGCCGTCCTTGTACATCTGCGCCCAGAAGTTCCAGACGTCCTTGCCCGCGGTGTCGTTGAAGGTCGCCTTGCCGTCCTCGATGGTCTGCTTGCCACCGGACTCGGCGGCGTAGAGCGGGTAGAAGTCGAACCAGGACTGGAAGAACTCACTCGACGGAGCCGGCGCGATCGCCGCCGGGGCGGCGCCGCTCTCGACCAGCTTCTTGCTGGTGGCGAGGAACTCGTCGTAGGTCTTCAGCGGCGGGTTCTCGGCATCGAGCCCGGCCTTCTTGAACAGGTCCTTGTTGTAGAAGATCATCACCGGGTTCTGCTTCCAGGGGATCTGGTAGAACTTCCCGTCCGGCGACTGGTACTGCTCGGCCTGTGCGCCCGAGCGGTCCTCGACGTAGCTCGCGCCGTCCTCGAAGCTGTCCAGCGCCACGAGGCCGCCCTGCTTCTGGAACTGCGGGACGGCTGCCGGGCTGGTGTTGAACACCAGGCACGGGGCGTTGCCGGCGGTGATGGCTGCGCCGATGACCTCCTCGGAGGTCTTGCCGGCCGGGATCTCCTGCGCCGTGATCTTCTGGTCGGAGTGCTCGGCGTTCCACTCCTTCACCATGGCCTCGCCCCAGGCGATCTCCTCGGGGTTGTTCGAGAGCCACACCTTGATCGGACCGGAGGAGGAGGCGCTCTCGCCGGCGTCGGAACCACCGCCGCAGGCCGTGGTCAGGCCCAGCGCCAGCAGGACGGCGGAAGCGGTCAGGAAGGTGCGTTTCATCGTTGCTCCATTCAGAGGGGGCGTGCAAGGTCACGTGCGGGGCCGGTCGAGGAGCGGACGACGAGGTGTGCGTCCGGCAGCTCGGCGGGGGTCGGGTCGTGGTCGTCGATGAGCTCGAGCAGCCTGGTCGCGGCGGCGCGTCCCCAGGCGACGACGTCGGTGTGCACCGAGGTCAGCGAGGGCTGCAGGTGTGCGCAGATCTCGACGTCGTCGAAGCCGGTGATCGACAGCTCGGCGGGAACGGCCACACCACGGGAGACGGCCAGCGAGAGGCCCGCCATCGCCATCAGGTCGTTGGCGAAGACGACGGCGGTGGGCCGGGCCGGGAGCTCGAGCAGCTCGCGCATGGCGCGGGCTCCCGACTCGGCGGAGAAGTCGGCCTCGACGCAGGGGCCTTCGGGGAGGGCCGCGTCAGCCAGCGCCTGGCTCCAGGCCCGGCGACGCGAGCGCCCGTGCACCATGTGCTGCGGTCCGGACACGTGCGCGATCCGCGTGTGCCCGAGCTCGATCAGGTGCTCGACGGCGGCGCGGATGCCGGGCGCGTCGTCGACGCCCATCGAGGACTGCCGCGCACGCGGCTGCTCGTCGAGGTGGGGACCGATGATCACTCCGGGAAGACCCAGCTCCTCGAGCAGGGCTGGCCGCACGTCGTCCACCTGCAGGTCGGTGACGAACACGCCGTCGACCCGTGCCTCCTGCACCAGTCGGCGGTAGGCCGCATCGTCGTCGCGCTCGGCCACCTGCAGGAGCAGCGCGTGCCCCCGGGTCGACAGCACCGTCTCGAGGCCGGCGATGAAGGACGGGAAGAACGCGTCCGCGCGCAGGATCTCCGGCGGGCGGGCGATCACCAGGCCGACTGCAAGGGACTTGGAGACCGACAGGGCGCGCGCGCGGGAGCTCGGCGCCCAGCCCAGGGTCTCGGCGGCCTCCAGGATGCGGCGGCGTGTCTCCGCAGAGATGCCGGGGCGACCGTTCAGGGCGAAGGAGACCGCGCCCTTGGAGACGCCGGCGGCCGTTGCAACGTCGTTGATCGTCGGCCGGCCCATTCCCCGACTAAACCGGTTTAGTTGCTCAGTGTCAAGGGTCACGGCACGGGCACGGCGGCTCCGGGGGCAGGCTCAGACGGGCTGCGGCGAGGGCCGTTGTCCCTCGTCGGCGTCCTCCTCGGCCGTGAGCGGCTTGGCGATGTTCTCCAGCGACTGACCCTCGGCCCTGACACCGAGAAACGCCTCGACCACGCCGCCGGCGACCATCAGCGCGGCACCGACGAAGTAGCCGATGGCGATCGCGGTGATGTCCTTGTCCGCCGAGGCGTTGTCGATCAGCTTGCCGAACAGCAGCGGGCCGCTGATGCCACCGACCGCCGTGCCGATCGCGTAGAAGAACGCGATGCACAGTGCCCGGGTCTCCATCGGGAACACCTCGCTGGCAGTGAGGTACGCCGCGCTGGCACCGGCCGAGGCGAAGAAGAAGATCACCGCCCCGAAGAGGGTCAAGGTGACCGCCGTCAGGTCGCCGAGCACGATGCCGGCGACCGCCAGCAGCACGCCCGAGAGGATGTAGGTGCCGGCGATCATCTGCACCCGTCCGATCCGGTCGAACAACGGGCTCAGCAGCAGGGCACCGGCGAAGTTGCTGGCGGCGAACACGGCGATGTAGTAACCGGTCTGCTTCACCTCGAAGAACGTGCCGAGGGTGTCGCCGTAGGTGAAGAAGAAGGCGTTGTAGAGGAACGCCTGGCCCACGAACAACGAGAAGCACAAGATCGTCCGGCGAGGGTAGAGCGTGAAGACCGTGCGTGCGATCTCCGGGATGCTGATGGTCCTGCGCTGCCGGATCGTGATGGTCTCGCGCACCGAGGGGAGCTCGCGGCCGGTCTCCTCGACGATGGTCTTCTCGATGTCGCGCACGATCCGCTCGCCCTCGTCCTCACGGCCGTGGATGAACAGCCAGCGCGGGCTCTCCGGCACGTTCCGGCGTACGACGAGGATGCCCACCGCCAGGAACGCACCGAGGCCGAAGGCGATCCGCCAGCCCCAGGCCGGGTCGATCAGGGTGGGGTCGAGCAGCGGGATGGTGAGCAGAGCGCCACCGGCGGCGCCGATCCAGAAGGAGCCGTTGATGGCCACGTCCACGCGGCCGCGGTACTGGGCCGGGATGAGCTCGTCGATGGCGGAGTTGATCGCGGCGTACTCGCCTCCGATGCCGGCACCCGTGAGGAACCGCGCACCGAAGTACCACATCGGGTTCATCGAGAACGCCGTCAGCACGGTCGCCACCGTGTAGACGCCGAGAGTGATCAGGAAGAGCTTCTTCCGGCCGAAGCGATCCGTGAGCTGACCGAAGAACAACGCCCCGGTGCAGGCTCCGGCGACGTACACCGCGCCGGCGATGCCGACCTGGTAGCTGCTCATGCCGAGGCCGGTGCCTTCGGGCTTCAGCGCCTCGCTCATCGAGCCGACGATGGTCACCTCGAGCCCGTCGAGGATCCAGACGGTGCCCAGTCCGATCACCACCAGCCAGTGCCAGCGCGCCCACGGAAGCCGGTCCATCCGGGCAGGGATGTCGGTGGTGATGCGACCTGTCTCGACCTGCTCGGCCATGTGGCCCTCCCACGGTTCAGGCGACCCCCGTCGGGATCGCACCCGCCCGGGCAGGTACCCCGGGTGTTCGCAACAAAACGCCGGGACATGCCGGATGCCTCTAGGGTGCAGAAGTGCTGATCACCAACCACGTCGTCGCCGGTGCTGTGGTCGGGGCACTTGCCCCGGGCCCGGTGAGCGCGTTCGCGGTCGGTGTCGCCAGCCATCTGGCCATGGACGCCTTGCCGCACTGGGGACATCCCGACTACGACGTCTTCCTCAAGGTCGCCGTGGTCGACGGGCTCGTCGGGCTGGCCACGATGGCGACCCTGGCGCGGGCCGCCTCCCCCGAACGGCGGGTGGCCGTGGTCGCCGGGATGCTCGGCTCCTGTTTCCCCGACGCCGACAAGCCCTGCACGCTGTTCTTCGGCGGCTCACCCTTCCCGGGGTGGGTGGACGAGGTGCACAAGCGGATCCAGAACGAGGCGCGTGAACGGATGCCGTTCGAGGCCGTCGGTGGTCTCGTCGGCGCCGTCGTGGTGCGGGCCTTCCTGCGTCGCCGCTAGGCACTCGCTCCTCAGGACAGGCGCTTGCGCACCACCTCGTCGAGCACCCCCAGAGGCAGCGACCCCGAGTCGAGCACTGCCGAGTGGAACTTCTTCACCTCGAAGCTCTCCCCCTGGCGTTGCTCGGCCTGCGCCCGCATCCGCTGGATCTCGAGCCGGCCGACCATGTAGGAGGTGGCCTGCCCCGGCGAGACGACGTAGCGGTCGACCTCGGGGCGGACCACGCCCTCGGCGAGCGGTGAGTTGGCGACCATGTACTGGACGGCCTGCTCCCTGCTCCACCCCAGCGCGTGCAGCCCGGTGTCGACCACCAGTCGGCAGGCGCGCATCGAGTCTGCCGAGAACATCCCCATCCGGTCCACGGCCGAGCTGTAGAGGCCCATCTCGTCGGAGAGCCGTTCGGTGTAGAGACCCCATCCCTCGGCGTACGCCGCGTTGTGGAGGTGCTTGCGGAACTCCGGCACTGCGTCGAGCTCACTGGCGATCGCGATCTGGAGGTGGTGGCCCGGGATGCCCTCGTGGAACGCCATCGACTCCAGCTCGAAGGTCCCCCACGCGGTCGGGTCCGCGATGTTGACGAAGAACGTGCCCCCGCGGCTGCCGTCCCCTGCCGGCGGGAAGTAGAACGCCTTCGCCCCGGTGGTCGTCGACTGCACGGCGCACGGCGCCTTCGGCAGCACCTCGAACCAGTCCGGCATCGCGTCCCAGGCCCGCTGCATGGCGACCTCGGAGGCGACGACCAGCTCCTCGCCGGCGCTGAAGTGCAGCTCGGGATCGGTGCGCATCGCCTCGAAGATGTCGTGGAGGTCGTCGGTGCCGACCACCTCCGGCCCCAGGGAGCGGTACTCGTCGGCGAGCTTCTCGATCTGCGCCAGGCCGATCTCGTGGATCTCGCGCGCCGTTTTTTCCGTGGTCGTGTAGTTGCGCAGCGTGGCGGCGTAGGCGTCGTCGCCGCCCGGCAGCCAGCCCAGACCGCACCGGTCGTCGGGGCGACCGAGCGGGAGCACCTCGTCACGCAGGACGTCACGGTAGGCGCGCATGCCGGGACGCACGTCGGACTCGATCACCGCACGCAGCCGAGCCTTCCACCCGTCGACGTCCATGCCGCCCGGAGGAGACGAGGTGACCAGGAGCGGGTCATCGGCGACCGGCCGGGAGAGCAGCCCGTCGAGCTGGGCGACGGTGTCCGCTGCGGCGAACGCGGCGGGCAGGCGGCCCGCGGCCACGCCCTCGCGCTGTCGTTGGGCGAGCTCCCCGTAGAAGCGACCCACGCCGCGGAACTTCTCGACGATCGCTTCCGCCACCTCTGCGTCCGGCAGCGGCAACATCCCCATCAGGATCGGCACCGAGACCTGCGGGCCGAAGATCGGGTCGGCGCCGAGCTCGCTGAGCCGTGCAGCCAGCACGTCGGCCCGGGTGGTGGCATCGGAGACCAGCACGGCACGGGTGATCCGCTGCTGGTCGTCGTCGCCTGAGACGTCGATCGACTCGGCCCGTCGTACGAACTGACGCAGCGCGGCGATCTCGCGGTCCTCGGCCTCCCGGGTGGCATCCTCGAAACGCGCGGCACCGCCGTATTCACCCAGCAGGTGCCCTTTCGTCGGCGCGACCTCGAGGAAGTGCGACCAGTAGTCGCCGGCCAGGGTGTCGATGTCGCTCATCGCGCGTCCGAGCTGTCGGGGGTTCCGCTGTCGAGCCCGAGCTTCGCTGCCGTCTCCTCGCGCATCTGCACCTTGCGGATCTTGCCGGTCACCGTCATCGGGAACTCCTCGACCAGCAGCACGTAGCGCGGGATCTTGTAGTGGGCGAGCTTTCCGGTGGCGAACTCGCGCACCTTCTGCTCGTCGAGCGGGTCTGCTCCGGCCCGGAGCCTGACCCAGGCGGCCAGCTCCTCGCCGTAGCGCTCGTCGGGTACGCCGATCACCTGGACGTCCTCGATGTCGGGGTGGGTGTAGAGGAACTCCTCGATCTCCCGGGGATAGATGTTCTCCCCGCCCCTGATCACCATGTCCTTGATCCGGCCGACGATGTTGCAATAGCCGTCCTCGCGCATCTCGGCCAGGTCACCGGTGTGCATCCAGCCGTCGGCGTCGATCGACTCCGCCGTCTTCTCCTCGTCCTGCCAGTAGCCCAGCATCACCGAGTAGCCCCGGGTGCAGAGCTCGCCCGACTCACCGCGCTCGACGGTCTCCCCGCTCGCCGGATGGACGATCTTGATCTCCACGTGCGGGTGCACCCGCCCGATCGTCGCCGTACGACGGTCGAGGTCGTCGTCCGTGCGGGTCTGGCAGGAGACCGGCGAGGTCTCGGTCATCCCGTAGGCGATCGCCACCTCGGCCATGTGCATGTCGTCGACACAGCGCTTCATCACCTCGACCGGACAGATCGAGCCGGCCATCACGCCGGTGCGCAGCCGGGAGAGGTCGTGGTCGGCGAAGGACGGGTCGTTCTGCATGGCGATGAACATCGTCGGGACGCCGTAGAGGCCGGTGCACTTCTCCGCAGCCACGCACTCGAGCGTGGTCGCCGGGTCGAAACCGGGAGCCGGGATCACCATCGTGGCGCCGTGGGTGGTGCACCCGAGGTTGCCCATCACCATCCCGAAGCAGTGGTAGAAGGGCACCGGGATGCACAGCCGGTCCTCGTGCGTGAAGTTGATCAGCTCGGTGGTGAAGAAGCCGTTGTTCAAGATGTTGCGGTGGCTGAGCGTGGCGCCCTTGGGATAGCCGGTGGTGCCGCTCGTGTACTGGATGTTGATCGGGTCCCCGGGTGCCAGCGTGGCCATCCGCTCGGCGACCGCGTCCTCGATGAGCCCCTCTCCCTCGGCCACGAGCGCCGCCCAGTCGTCGGTGCCGATGTAGACGACGCGCTCGAGCAGTCCCCCACTGAGCGAGCCTGAGGACGTCGTCTCCTCGACCATCTCGCGGTAGTTGCTGCTCTTGAACGACTCCGCGCTGAACAGCAGCTTCAGGCCGGACTGGTTCACCGCGTAGGAGAACTCATGGGTGCGGTAGGACGGGTTGACGTTGACCAGGATCGCGCCGACCTTCGCGGAGGCGTACTGCGCGATCGTCCACTCCGCACAGTTGGGCGACCAGACGCCGACCCGGTCACCCTTCTCGATGCCGGCGCCGATCAGCCCGCGCGCGAGGGCGTTCACGTCCCGGTCGAGCCCGGCGTAGGTCCACCGACGACCGGAGGCGTACTCCACGAGCGCCTCCTGCTCGCCGTAGGACGCCACCGTGGCCTCGAAGCTGGCGCCGATGGTCTCCTCGATCAGGGCCGGGCTGGTCTCGCCTCGCGCGTAGGACTCCATGTCCAGAACCTATCCACGGCCGGCCGGTGGCGAACAGCCCGGCGTCAGAGCCCCGCCCGGATCCGAATGCCGGACGCCTCCGAACCACACAGCACACCTCTTCAACACAAGCGGGTCCGCATCCGTAAGCACAGCCGAACCGACCACCTCGAACACCAGACGCATCCGCGAAGGAGCACTCCATGAACCGCACCCGAACCCTCGTCACAGCCGGGGCGATCGCCGCCGCGCTCACCCTTCCGCTGGGCCCCGCCAGTGCGGGCAGCAGCCAGACCAGCTCAGGCGGCCACTCCGGTGGGTACGCCGTCGGCCTGGTCGGCGCGAAGACGCTGGTCGCCTTCGACCTCGCCAAGCCGGGACGCCCGGCCGGCGCCCGCAGGGTCACCGGCCTGAGTGGCGACAGCGCGCTGGTGGGCATCGACTTCCGGGTGCAGGACCGGATGCTCTACGGCGTCGGCGACGCCGGCGGCGTCTACACCCTGTCGTCGAAGGCGAAGGCCACCAAGGTGAGCCAGCTGACGGTGGCCCTGTCCGGCAGCAGGTTCGGCGTCGACTTCAACCCTGCCGCCGACCGGCTTCGCGTGGTCAGCGACTCCGGCCAGAACCTCCGCCACGACGTGAACCCGGGCGGTGCGACGATCACCGACGGCACCCTGGCCTACCCGCCGGCCACCACTGCCACGAGCGGGATCAGCGCTGCGGCGTACACCAACAACGACCTGGACGCGGACACCGCCACCACCCTGTTCGACCTCGACACGGCGATGGACCAGGTGGCCCTGCAGGCACCCGCCAATGCCGGCTCGCTCTCGGCCACGGGCAAGCTCGGCGTCGACGCGGGCAGTGACGCCGGCTTCGACATCGCCGGCCAGGAGAACCGTGGCTGGGCGACCCTCAGCGTGGGCGGGAAGTACCGCCTGTACTCGGTGTCGCTGCTCACCGGTGCGGTCACGTCGAAGGGGGCCTTCCCCGGCTCGCTCCAGGTGAGCGACCTCGCCATCCCGATCGGCAAGTGACCACCGGACGCTGAGAAAACCTGGCACATGGCGTTGATCCGCCCCTCCTCACGCACTCCCTCCTTCGCCCGCGAGGAGGGGGTGCGTGAGGCGTACGCCGCCCACGGGGCCGAGCTGTACCGGTTCGCCCTGCGCGGCCTCGGTGACAGCGCGACGGCCCAGGACGCGGTCCAGGAGACGTTCCTGCGTGCCTGGCGTGCACGTGACCGCTACGACCCGCAGATCGCCGGCCTGCGCGTGTGGCTCTTCGGCATCGCCCGCAACGTGGTGATCGACCTGCACCGTGCGCACGGTGCACGTCCATGGCTGCGCTCGCTTGCCGACCATCAG
The DNA here is from genome assembly GCA_963781335.1 of uncultured Actinomycetota bacterium. Lineage (GTDB taxonomy): Bacteria > Actinomycetota > Actinomycetes > Propionibacteriales > Nocardioidaceae > Marmoricola. The sequence continues at coordinate 633,289 of CAWAFS010000035.1, forward strand.
ACGCTCGCCGAGTCCCCGGCGGCCGGGACCGACGAGATGGAGGGCCTGATGCGCCGCTGGCTGGTCGAGGAGGGCCTGCGACGGCTGGGTGAGGACCATCGTCTCGCCCTGGAACAGACCTACCTGGCCGACCGGCCCTACGACGAGGTCGCGGCAGAGCTGGGGATCCCCGTGAGCACCCTGCGCAGCAGGGTGTTCTACGGACTGAAGGCCTTGCGCATCGTGATGGAGGAGATGGAGGTGTCGCTGTGAACCCCAGCGCCGCGAACGACGAGGAGCACCACGAGTTGAGGATGAGCCTGGGGGCCCACGTGCTCGGGCAGCTCTCCCCCGACGAGGCCGCCGCCCTCGAGGCCCACCTCGACGGTTGTCCGGCGTGCACCTCCGAGCTGGCCGAGCTGACCCCGGTCGCGAACGCGCTGGGCCAGATGCGCCGCCGACCCGGTCCGGACGCGAGCGCGGCGCCGCCGGAGGAGCTCGGCGACCGCGTGGTCACCGCCGTGCGCGGGGTCGCACGCGACGAGCGCCGCAAGCCGTGGCTGGCGGCTGCGGTCCTGACAGCGGCTGCGGCGGCGGTCGCCCTGGTGACCGCGGTGGGAGTCAACGTCCTGAGCGGCAGCGACCCGGCTCCGGGTGTGCCGCTGGAGTCGGTGCAGGTCCAAACCCGGCAACCCGGGCTGCAGGCCTCCGCGGACCTCGTCGACCACACCTGGGGGGTCGAGGTGAAGCTCACCGCGAGCGGCTTCGACCGAGGGGCCCGCTACCGGGTTGCCGTGCTGGGCGTGGACGGGACGCGCCACCCCGCCGGCGGGTTCGTCGGCACCGGCACCAGGGAGATGGACTGCAACCTGAACTCCTCGGTGCTGCGCGAGCGCGCGTCCGGCTTCGAGGTGCGCGACGCGGGAGGTGAGGTCGTGGTGACCTCCGTGTTCGGCTGAGCCGCACTTGGTGGCGAACCCGTCACCGCTCCACCCCGAGGCGCCTGAAGTACGCCGCCACCTCGCGCTCGTCCCACCCGCGGCACTCCCGGAGGCCGGCAGTCAGCATCGCTAGATACGACGCCGACGGCTGGGTGTGCTCCACGTGGTCGATGCCGTCCGGAGCGGTGAACAGCAGCATCGGTGCACCGACGAGCCGCCCCACCTCGACGAGGGTCTCGTAGCGACCCGGGCCGGCGTGGTGGGTCCCGCCGTCGATGCCTCCGAGCACGACCTCCTCCAGCGGGTCACCATCCTGTGGGACGCGATACATCTCCTGGGCGGCCACGTCCGTGAGCTGCTGGGCGGTGACCAGATAGGCGCGGGCATGGGTCGGTCCGCCAGCCGCCAGGTGGTCGTAGAAGGCGACGCCCCCACCCCACTGCGGCGACCTGCCCGCGAAGTAGAGCGCTCCCGGAAGGTCCACCGCCACGCTCTGCCGCGGCGGCGCGCCGTTGCGGGCACCAGGGTTGCTTCGGCTGCCCCCCGGAGGAATGCCGCCCTCGAGGTAGGCCGCGAGCCGAGCGGCGGACATGTTGGACCCATAGCTGACGTACCAGACGTCACCGCGCTCGGGCAGCGGCTGCGGCGTCGGCTCCGTCGTCGTCATCGTCATGCAGGCTACCGACCGGCCGGTGCAGCGGGTCGACCCGGCAGGCCACCTGGGTCGCGTGGCCTACCGGGTCGAAACCGCTCAGTGCTGGCTGGGAGTGATCACTTGTGCGCGCTGCGTACGACCCGGTCATGTCGCATGGAGGTGGCCTTGGTCTCCTTGGCGAACAGCACGGCCACGATGGTGATCACGGACGCGGCTGCGACGTAGAGGCCGACCAGGAAGGTGTTCCCGACGTCGGCCGGACCGAGCAGCTTGACGGCGATGATCGGCGCGAGCGCTCCGGCGAAGATCGAGGCCAGCTGGTAGCCCACCGAGGCGCCGGTGTAGCGCACCGAGGTGCCGAAGAGCTCGGAGAAGAACGCGGCCTGCGGCGCGTACATCATCGAGTGGAAGAGCAGGCCAACCCCGACCGCGACGAAGATCATCGAGGGCTTGTTGGTCTCCAGCAGGTCGAAGAACACGAAGGCCCAGACGGCCACGCCCACAGCGCCGGTGAAGTACAGGGGCCGGCGACCGACCTTGTCGGAGAGGGCACCCAGAGCCGGGATCAGGAAGAACTGGATCGCGGCGCCGATGAGCAGCATCTGCAGGATCGTGCTCTTGTCCTGGCCGAGATAGGTGGTGACGTAGGTGATCGAGACGATCGTGAAGATGTAGTAGCTGATGTTCTCGGCCATCCGCATCCCCATCGCGATGAAGACCTCCTTGGGGTAGGTCTTGATCACCTCGAGGATCGGCATGTGCGAGGACCCGGTCTTCTTCTCGGCGATCTCGGCCTTCGCCTCCTGGTAGACCGGCGACTCCTCGAGCTGCAGCCGGACGTAGAGACCGATCAGCACCAGCACGGCTGAGAGCAGGAACGGGATCCGCCAGCCCCACGACTCGAAGGCGGCGTCGCTCTGGACCGCGGCGAGCACGAAGAGCACCCCGGTGGCGAGCAGGTTGCCCAGCGGGACCCCTGCCTGCGGCCACGAGGACCAGAACCCACGACGGGCGTCGTCGCCGTGCTCCGCAGCCATCAGGACGGCACCGCCCCACTCGCCGCCCACGGCGAAGCCCTGGAGCAGTCGGCAGACCAGCAGCAGGATGGGCGCCATGATGCCGATCGCGGCGTACGTCGGGAGCAGGCCGATCGCGAAGGTCGCGACGCCCATCATCATCAGTGCGACGACCAGCATCTTCTTGCGTCCGACCCGGTCACCGAAGTGCCCGAAGACGATGCCGCCCAGAGGCCTGGCCACGAAGCCGAGAGCGTAGGTGCCGAAGGCCAGCAGCGTCGCGGTGACCGGCTCCGACTCGGGGAAGAAGAGCTTGCCGAAGACAAGCGCGGCAGCAGAGCCGTAGAGGAAGAAGTCGTACCACTCGACGGCGGTGCCGATGAGGCTGGCGAAGACCACCTTGACGATGCTGTTGCCGTCGCTCCCCTGGGAGGGTTCCCCTGGGGTGAGGGTTGTCGGTGTCGCGGTCATGAAGTTTCTCCCTTTGAGTCGGACAGGTGGGGTAGGTCGGTCATGCGGCGGTCCAGCCGCCGTCCATCAGGTAGGAAGTGCCGTTGATCGAGCGGGTGCCGGGACCGCACAGGAAGGCGACCAGGCCGGCCACCTCGTCTGGCTCGACGAGTCGCTTGACCGGCGTCCGGGCCAGCAGGATCTGGTCGAGGACCTGGTCCTCGGCGATCCCGTGGCTCTCGGCCTGGTCGGAGATCTGACCCTCGACGAGCGGCGTGCGGACGTAGCCCGGGCACACGGTGTTGCTGGTGACGCCCTTGTCGGCGGCCTCCAGGGCGATCACCTTCGAGAGACCCTCGAGTCCGTGCTTGGCGCTCACGTAGGCCGCCTTGAAAGGTGACGCGCGGTGGCCGTGCACCGAGGAGACGTGCACGATCCGGCCCCAGCCTGCGGCGTACATGCCGGGAAGCAGCACCCGGGCCAGCAGGAAGGGCGCATGCAGCATCACCTTGTGGATCAGCTCGAACCGGTCGGGGTCGAACCCCTCGACCGGGGCGACGTGCTGGATGCCGGCGTTGTTCACGAGAATGTCGATGCCGCGATCAGCGAGATTCAGGGCGTCGATCGCGGAGGCGTCGGCGAGGTCGGCCACCAGGTGCTCGCCACCCACCTCGGCGGCAGCTTCCTTGGCTCCGGCCTCGTCCTGGTCGAGCAGGAGCACCGTGGCCCCGTCGGCGACGAGGCGGGCCGCGACGGCGCGGCCGATGCCACTGGCGGCGCCGGTGACCAGCGCGGTGTGGCCGGACAGGGGATTGCTCATGAATGCGACGTTACGTGCCGCGGATCACGTGGGACCATGTGCCTGACACCATGATATCGGTCATTTCATGTGAGGCGGTCACATGTCACCGCGGAGGCGAGCCATCTGCAGCGCCAGCTGCACGTCCAGCTTGCGGGCGGGGTCACGCCAGCCGTCGCCGAGCAGCCGACCCACTCGCTCGAGGCGCTGGGTGACGGTGTTGGGGTGGATGTGCAGGCGCGCGGCGGTCTCGCGAAGCGCGCCTCCCGAGGTCAGCCAGGCCTCGACCGTCTCGGCCAGCAGCGTCTCGCGAGCGGCGTCGTAGTCCAGCAACGGGCCCAGGGTGCGGGCGATGAACTCGTCGAGCTCCTGCGGTCCGTTGCCACCGAGGAGCAGCCGAGCGAGACCGAGCCCGGCCGGGTCGCTGACCTCGCCCGCACGGCCGAGCCGCAGCAGGGCGTCGAGCGACTGCCGTGCCTGCCGCCAGGAGTCGTTCACGGCCCGCGCTCCGCCGCCGCACGGGGCCACCCCGACGGTCGCTCCCCCGAGCCGGTCGCGCAGAGTCTCGCCGAGAGCGAGCGGGTCGCCCGGCGCCAGCACCACGGCCAGGCCGTCGTGCACCCCGCCGAGGCCCTGGAGCTCGCGGGCCAGGACCGCTGCGATCCTGGCGACCTGCTGCTCCGTGCCCTCCTCCGACGGCTGACCCACGGCGACCGCCAGCTCGGAGTCGAGGTCGGCGCCCTGCTGACGAGCGCGCTCACGCAGGCGGTCGGGGTCGAGGTTCCTGCCGCTGACGAGGTCGGAGAGCAGCTCGCCACGCACCCGGCTCTCGGCCTCGGCCTCGGTGCGTCCGAAGAGCAGCACGAGAGCGGTGACCAGCGCGCCACGCTCCAGGGTGCGGCGCTCGGGCAGATCCATCGTTCCCGTGGTGCGCAGCACGAGCGTGCCGAGATGTTCCTCTCCCGCGGCCGCCACGGCCACCCAGTCACCGGAGTCGGTCAGCACGCACCGACCCGACGCCCGCGCCTGTGCCACGGCCTCCGGCTGCGGCTCCTCCCCCGTGGCCGGCTGGTCGGTGGTCGAGCCGAGTCGGGACCCGGCCAGCCGGCGACCCTCGTCGTCGTACACCGCCAGACGGCCGCCGAGCACCTCTGCCAGCACGCCGGCGACCTCGACCACTCCGCCGCCGTGGAGGAGCACGTCGGTGAGCAGGTCGTGGGCGTGCGCGGCGCGCTCCGTCGCTGCAGACCTCGACCGCAGCTCGGCGTTCGCCTCGTCGGTGGCGGCGATCGCGGCTCGCGCCTGCTCGAAGAGGCGTGCGTTCTCCAGGGCGACCGCGGCGTGCGCAGCGAAGGACGTCAGCAACGCCACTTCCCCCGCCGGGAACGGCCGGACCGTGCGGTGCACGGCCAGGAGCGCGCCGATCACGGTGCCCTCGACCGTGAGCGGCACCCCGAGAATGGCCCGGATCTGCTCCCCCTCGACCGCCGTGTCGATGTAGTCGCGGTGCACGAAGCGCTCGTCGGCCTGGTAGTCCTCGGTGAAGTAGGGCGCCCCCGACTGCGCCACGAGACCGAGCAGGCCGGTGCCGAGAGGCAGCCGCAGCTGGCGGAACTCGGGGGTCAGCGCCCCGTCGGTCACCTTCATGTACGACGCACCTTCCAGCTCGTCGTTCAGCGAGAGGTAGGTCATGTCCGCGTGCAGCAGCTGGCGGGCCCGTCTGACGATGGCGGTCAGGATCGCGTCGAGGTCCCGGATCGCCGTCAGGTCGCGTGCCGTCTCGTTGAGCGCAGAGAGCTCGGCCTCCCGGCTGCGCTGGCGTTCCATCTGCTCGTGGACCCGGGTGGCCAGCGCGTGCTGCTGCCGCAGCGCGGCGAGCTGCTCCGGCGAGCTGCCCGAGACCTCCGCCTCGGCGACGACCAGGTCGAGGTCCGCACGTGAGGCGCCGGCATGCAGCATCTCGAGGAACTTCGCGGTGACCTCCATGGGGCGATCCTGCCAGTGCGGAGCCCAGCGGTCGCTGCGCGGAGATGGGGGCACCACCGCCCGCGTAGAATTCCTCGGATGCCCTCGTCCGCCCCGCGCACCCTCGCCGAGCAGTTCCGCACCTGGTCCGACGACCAGCTGTCCGCGCTGCTGGAGGCGCGCCCCGACCTGGCGACGCCGGCCCCTCACGACTCCTCCCAGCTGGCGGCCCGGGTGGTGGTCAAGGCCTCGGTGCTGCGAGCCCTCGACGGCCTCGACGCCCTCGAGCTGATCGTGCTGCAGGCGGTGGTGCAGGGCACCGACCTGGCCGAGCTCGCAGCGAGCCCCGAGTCCGTGGCCGGCGCGGTCGAGCGGCTCGAGTCCCGGGCGCTGGTCTGGGGGTCACCGTTGCGACCGGTGCTGGTCGTCGGTGACCTGCTGCGACTGCCCCCCGGCCCACCGACCGCGGAGGTCCCGGGTCTGCTCGAGACGCTCCCACCCCCGTCGAGGGCGATCCTCGACCACCTGCACGAGACCGGCGCCGACGGCCGGTGGAGTGGCGGTGGACCCACCGCCGACCTCGCCGCGACCGGTCTGGTCGCACGCCTCGACGAACGACACGTGACGCTCCCCTGGTCGGTCCGGCTGGCGTTGGGCGTGGCCCGCGGCCGACGCATCGACCTGCCTCCGGACCTGTCGACCTGCGAGCGCGGCCAGGCGCTGGTCGACCGGGCAGCGGCGGGCGCAGCCTTCGAGCTGGTACGACGCACCGAGCTGCTCCTCGACCGGTGGGGCACCCACCCTCCGCCCGCCCTCAAGGCCGGCGGGCTCGGCGTACGGGATCTGCGCGCAGCTGCCACCCTGCTGCACGTCGAGCCCGAGGTCGCTGCGCTCGTGATCGAGACGGCCTCCGCTGCGGGGCTGCTCGACCAGGGGCTCAGCCCCTCCATGGGTCACGACCGGGACACGGGTTGGCTGCCGACGGACACTTTCGACACCTGGCAGCTCGGCTCGACGTCGCAGCGCTGGACCACGCTCGCGCGGGCCTGGCTGGCGAACCCACGGCTGGTCTCCGCCGTGGGTGGCCGCGTGGCCGACAAGCCGGTGAACGCGCTGTCACCGGACCTCGCGCGCAGCTGGCTGGTGGCTCTGAGGGACGACGTCCTGATCGAGCTCGACGACCTCCCCCAGGGTCGTGCGCTCGCGGCCGGGACCGGTTCGGCCTCGCTCGTCGAGCGGTTGCGCTGGCGACGCCCACGTCGCTCCGCGTTGCGGCTCAACCAGGTCGCCCCGACCCTCGCCGAGGCGGCACTGCTCGGGGTCACCGGCCTCGACGGTCTCTCGACGTTCGGCCGTCAGCTCGGTTCCGGGGACGACCCCACCCAGGCCCTGGAGGAGCTGCTCCCGGCACCGGTCGACCACGTGCTCCTGCAGGCCGACCTGACGGCGATCGCGCCGGGTCCTCTGGAGCAGGACCTGGCACACAAGCTCTCGCTCGTGGCCGATGTCGAGTCACGCGGGGGCGCGACCGTCTATCGCTTCGCCGCCTCGTCCGTACGACGCGCGTTCGACGCCGGCTGGTCTGCCACCGAGGTGCATGACTTCGTCTCGTCGACGTCACGGACACCGGTCCCCCAGTCGCTCACCTACCTCGTCGACGACGTCTCCCGCCGGTTCGGCACGCTCCGGGCGGGTCATGCCGAGTCGTTCCTCCGCAGCGACGACGAGACCGCCCTGACCGAGCTGGTCCATGCGCCGGGTGCGGATGCGCTGCGGCTACGCCGGATCGCGCCCACGGTGGTGATCTCCGACGTACCCCTCGGCACACTGCTCCCGCGCATCCGCGAGCTCGGTCTCGCCCCCGTGGTGGAGGCCGCCGACGGCACCGTCCGGGTCTCACGCCCGGACATCTTCCGGGCGCGGTCGCGCCGGCGTCGCCCGCCGGCGGAGCACGGTGTGCGCACCGTGGCCCGGACCGCCGCCGTGGTGACGGCCATCCGCGCCGGTGACCGTGCGTTCGCCTCCCGACCCGTGCGCGGTTCCAGCGCCTCCAGCCCGACCGACGTGATCGCCATGCTGCGCCAGGCCGCCGAGGCGAAGGAGCAGCTGGTGATCGGCTATGTCGGCAACGACGGCACCGTCGCCGAACGACTGGTGAGTCCGGAGCGGGTCGAGGGCGGCCGGCTCTCGGCGTTCGACGAGCGCAGCGACTCCTCGCGGACCTTCGCCATCCACCGGATCACCGCGGTGTCGCGGCCGGCGTGATGCCCAGCTCCCGGTCCGTGCCCGCGCTGCTGCTGCTGTGCATCGTGCTCACTGCGTGCAGCTCGGAGGACGAACCGGGTTCGTCGGCCGCGAATCCCACCCCCACGGGCCAGGCGCGCGAGGACGACGCCGAACATGGAGCCCTCGCAGAAGGGGTGTCCCCCCGACCACCGGTCGCGAAGGCGCCCAAGGACCTGGTGGCACAGATCGTTGCTGCGGAGCGCGCGATCTCCGACGCCTCGACGCCGCCGGCCGCGCTCGCCGCAGCCGGACACCTGCAGCAGGTCGCCTACCGCACGCTGACCACCCGGCCACGGTGGGACGCGGCGGTCCGCAAGGCTCTCCCGAAGGACCTCGTGCGGGTGGTGTCCGACAACGTGGCCTCACGCCGCGAGTTCCGGTCGATGCACCCCAGCACGCGCACAGGCCTCCACCCGGACCTGCCTCCGTGGCGGATCGTCCCGGCGGCTCCGGCTGAGCGGCTGCTGGCGCACTACCGTGAGGCGGAGGCCAGGTTCGGCGTCGACTGGGCCTACCTCGCAGCAATCAACTTGATCGAGACCAGCATGGGTCGGATCCGCGGCACCTCGGTGGCCGGCGCGCAGGGGCCGATGCAGTTCATCCCCAGCACCTGGGCCATCCACGGCCGCGGCGACATCAACTCCACCCGCGACTCGATCCTGGCCGCCGGCCGCTTCCTGCGAGCGCACGGCTTCACCCGTCCCGGCGGCAAGGGCGACGCGCTCTATCGCTACAACAACTCCCGGGCCTACGTGCGCGGGGTGAGCCTGGTGGCCAAGCTGATGCAGCGCCGTCCGCGGGCCTTCTACGGCTACTACCACTGGAAGGTCTACTACCTCACCCGCTACGGCAGCGTGCTGCTGCCCGAGGGTTACTCCCGGAAACATCGCATCCCGGTGCGCCGGTGGCTGGCGGAGCACCCCGAGTCACGGCCGGACGACCGGTGACCGTGACGGGCAGCCGGGTCCACCGCGGCGCCCAGGGCATCACCGCGCCGGCCCTCCCACCCTGTTCAGGCACTGGACCGAGGGGCGCGCGAATCCCGTGCTCGGACATATCGTGCGGCCATGCCTCATGCAGACTGGGCAGGGGTGACGGACGACCTCACGACCGCCCTCGAACAGCTCGCCGACGGCGAGTTCCTCATCCTGGGCGAGCCCTCCCCCGCACCAGGTCGGCGGCGGCGCTGCGCCCGGCCGGTCGAGCCGGCGCCCACGCGCTACGTCCAGGCCCTGCGGATCGGTGAGATCTTCTCGGCCGAGTGCGTCGGCGCCATCTCCCTGGGCGGCGCCTGGGCGATGGACGATGTCACCATCGATCGACTGCGCAGCATGGGCTGGCTCACCCCCGAGGAGAGCAGGGCGGAGTTCGGCGACGTCACCCCCAACTTCGACACCTACGTCGAACAGACCTCAGCCCCCGGGCTCGCGGACCTCATGGTGGCCAGCCTGATCGTGATCGGCGCACAGCCCCAGACCTTGGTCCTCCAATTCTCCGAAGGCACTCCCAGCGCTGTCAGCGGTTAGGTCCTCGGGTGGAGGGGCGGCCGCTTCCCCACCAGCCCAATCCACTCCCACGATCGCTCCGAACCACGGGGGTCTTGTCGGGGCGCTGCTGCCCTTTGCTGCCCGGTCACGGACTGCGGCGCGCCGGCAAGGCTCAGGTCCGTAGGATCAACCTCTTATGAATGACGGCCCCCTGATCGTCCAGTCCGACAAGACCCTGCTGCTCGAGGTCGATCACGAGCAGGCGGATGCGTGTCGCAAGTCGATCGCGCCGTTTGCCGAGCTCGAACGCAGCCCGGAGCACATCCACACCTACCGGCTGACGCCACTGGGGCTGTGGAACGCGCGCGCTGCCGGCCACGATGCGGAGCAGGTGGTCAACGTGCTGCTCACGTTCAGCCGCTACGCGGTGCCGCACGCGTTGCTGGTGGACGTCGCCGAGACGATGGCCCGCTACGGGCGGCTCCGGCTGGACAAGCACCCGGTGCACGGTCTCGTGCTCAGCAGCGTCGACAAGGCGGTGTTCGAGGAGGTCATCCGCGCCAAGAAGGTGGCCGGGATGATCGGTGAGCGCCTCGATGGCGAATCAGTGGTGGTCCACCCCAGCCAGCGCGGGAACCTCAAGCAGGCCCTGCTCAAGCTCGGTTGGCCGGCCGAGGACTTCGCCGGCTACGTCGACGGCGAGGCGCACCCGATCGCCCTCGACGAGAGCGAGTGGACGCTGCGCCCCTACCAGCGGGAGGCCGCCGAGTCCTTCTGGCACGGCGGCTCCGGCGTCGTCGTACTCCCCTGTGGGGCCGGCAAGACGCTGGTTGGCGCAGCTGCGATGGCCCGGGCGCAGGCCACCACACTGATCCTGGTCACCAACACGGTCAGCGCCCGCCAGTGGAAGTCAGAGCTGATCAGGCGCACCAGCCTGACCGAGGACGAGATCGGCGAGTACAGCGGTGCCAAGAAGGAGATCAAGCCGGTCACCATCGCGACCTACCAGGTGCTGACCCTGCGCCGGAAGGGCGTCTACCCCCACCTCGAGCTGCTCGACGCGAAGGACTGGGGCCTGATCGTCTACGACGAGGTCCACCTCCTCCCGGCCCCGATCTTCCGGATGACCGCTGACCTGCAGGCCCGCCGGCGGATCGGCCTGACGGCCACCCTCGTCCGCGAGGACGGCCGCGAGGGGGACGTGTTCAGCCTGATCGGCCCGAAGCGCTACGACGCCCCGTGGAAGGACATCGAGAGCCAGGGCTGGATCGCGCCCGCCGACTGTGTCGAGGTGCGCGTGACGCTGCCCGAGAGCGAACGCCTCGCCTATGCCACTGCCGAGCCCGAGGAACGCTACCGACTGGCGAGCTGCACCCATGTCAAGGTGCTCATCGCCGAGCAGCTGGTCAAGCAGCACCAGGGCGAGCCGACACTGGTGATCGGCCAGTACCTCGAACAGCTCGACGAGCTCGCCGAGCACCTCGGCGCACCGGTCATCAAGGGCGAGACGAGCGTCAAGGAGCGTGAGCGACTCTACGAGGGGTTCCGGAACGGGGAGATCGAGCTGCTCGTGGTCTCCAAGGTGGCGAACTTCTCCATCGACCTGCCGGAGGCCGCCGTCGCGATCCAGGTGAGTGGCTCCTTCGGGTCCCGACAGGAGGAGGCGCAGCGACTCGGTCGCCTGCTCCGCCCCAAGGCGGACGGCAAGACCGCTCGCTTCTACACGATCGTCAGCCGCGACACCGTGGACGCCGACTTCGCCCAGAACCGCCAGCGCTTCCTGGCCGAGCAGGGCTACGCCTACCGCATCGTGGATGCGGGGGACCTGTGAGCACCCACCCCTCGTAGGGTCGTGGTGTGAGCAAGCACGAGGTCCTCCTTCTCGAGAACATCCACCCCTCGGCGACCGAGGTCTTCCAGCGCAACGGCTACGTCGTGCACACCCGCTCCGGGTCCCTGGACGAGGACGAGCTGATCGAGGCTCTGCAGGGCATCTCGATGGTCGGCATCCGCTCGAACACCAGGGTCACCGAGAAGGTGCTGGCAGGTGCTCCGGACCTCCTCGCCGTGGGCGCCTTCTGCATCGGCACCAACCAGATCGACCTCGGTGCCGCGGCCGAGCGTGGCGTGGCCGCGTTCAACGCGCCGTACTCCAACACCCGGAGCGTGGTCGAGCTCGTCATCGGCGAGATCATCGCCCTGGCACGCCGGCTGACCGAGAAGACCTCACGGATGCACGAGGGCATCTGGGACAAGTCCGCGCAGGGCAGCCACGAGGTGCGTGGCCGCACGCTCGGGATCGTCGGCTACGGCAACATCGGCACCCAGCTGTCCAACCTCGCCGAGTCGCTCGGCTTCCGGGTGATCTTCTTCGACACCGCTGACCGGTTGGCCCACGGGAACGCCCGCCGGGTCGCCACCTTCGACCAGCTCCTCGCCGAGGCCGACGTGGTCTCGCTGCACGTCGACGGTCGGCCGGGCAACGCCGGCCTGTTCGGCGCCGCACAGTTCGCCAGGATGAAGCCCCGGTCGATGTTCATCAACGCCTCGCGCGGGATGGTGGTCGACGACGTGGCGCTGCGCGAGCACATCCTGTCCGGACACATCGCCGGGGCGGCCCTCGACGTGTTCCCGGTCGAGCCGAAGGCCCAGGGCGAGCCGTTCGAGTCAGCCCTGCGCGGCCTGCCCAACGTGATCTTGACCCCGCACGTGGGCGGCTCGACCCAGGAGGCGCAGGAGGAGATCGGGTTCTTCGTCGCCGGGAAGCTCTCGAAGTATCTCCAGGCCGGCAGCACGGAGCTGTCCGTCAACCTGCCCGAGGTGGCCGCTCCCCCGCTGGAGAGTGGCGCCCGGATCGCCCTGCTCCACCACAACGTGCCCGGCGTGCTCGCCTCGCTGAACCAGGACCTCGCCGAGCAGCAGGCCAACGTCACCGCGCAGTACCTCTCCACACGCGGGGACCAGGGCTACGTCGTCACCGACATCTCCACGGCACTCCCGGCCGGGGCCCTGGACAGCGTTCGGGACGCCGATCACGCGATCTGGCTGCGCACCTACTGAGCTGGCCCTCCGGCTATCTTCCTGCCTGCTGAGCCTCGATCAGGTCGCCGCGCAGGGTCGGGGACATCGCGTCGACGGGAGGTGCAGCGACCCGGCCGCCGGGCATCGGACGGGGCGGAGCCAGGCGTGGACAGCTGCGATCAGCCCGCACTCCGGCGAGCCGAGTCGGGACGATCCCGGTCTTCAGGTAGTTGGCCACGGAGTTGTCGACACACGCCACCCCCGACAGTGAGCTGGCATGGGTGGTGCCACCGACGCCCGCGATCAGCGACGCGGTGGGGAACAGGTTGCGCACCGCCAGCGCCCCGGAGTACGGCGTGGCCGCGTCACGGGTCTCGCTGATCAGCAGCATCTTGGCGGTGACCGCCTTCCCGGAGACCCCCGCTCGCACGCCGTGCGGAGACCGCCAGGTCAGGCAGGGCGCGTTGTACCAGGTGTTGTTCCAGGTCAGGAACGGGGCCCGGCTGTGGACCGCTCGGGCGTCCGCACGCGTCCGAGCCCACCCTGGCCAGACGACGTCGGTGCACTGGACCGCGTTGTAGACCGCGAACCCGTTGTCGTCGCCCATCTGGGAGTCGCGATAGCGGGCGAGGATGGCAGCACCGCGCTTGCGGCGGACCAGGGCGGCGTAGTCCCGCCCCAGGCCGTCCCAGTCGTAGACGTAGTAACCCGCATCGAGCACCACGTCGGCGAGCTCGTCGGGTCCCAGACGTCCGCCGACGGCAGGCTTCCGGTCCAGCCGGCGCAGTGTGCGGTAGTAGCCCCGCTTGACCGCCCGCCAGCTCTTGCCGAGGTGGAAGGTCCTGTTGTTGGTGGCGAGGTAGCGCCAGTAGACCCGCAGGTTGGCGTCGAAGGCCCGGTCCTGGTCGAGGTTGGCGGCGTACCAGACGCGCGAGGGGTTCACCACGCCGTCGAGGACGAACCGGCCGACCCGCGCGGGGTAGCGGGTCGCATAGAGCTGGCCGAGGTAGGTCCCGTAGGAGAAGCCGTAGTAGCTGAGCTTCTCCACGCCAAGTGCCTGCCGGATGGCCTCCATGTCCCGCACCGTGTTCAGGGTGTTCAGGTGCGGCAGCAGGGCGCGCTTCGCCGCGGTGTTGGCGCACGCTGCGGCATAGCTGGCGTTCTTCTGCAGCCAGTAGCGACTGATCCTGGGCTTGCTCGGCACGTAGTTCGGCCGGTTGTAGCCGAAGTAGCTGCGGCTGCAGTGCAGCGAGGGGGTGCTGGCCCCGACACCGCGGGGGTCGAAGCCGATCCAGTCGTAGGACGCCCCGACGTTTCCCGGCACGTAGTCGCCGAGCGCCGGCAGGGTGAGTCCGGAACCACCGGGACCGCCGGGGTTGGTCAGCAGCACACCCTGGTAGGTCGCCGCAGTGTGCTCCTTGCGGGTGAGCGCGAGCTCGATCCTGGCTCCCAGGGGTCGGGAGTAGTCGAGCGGAACCGTGAGGCTGGCGCACTGGAGAGCGTAGTAGGCGAGCTCAGGGTTGGTGCACGGCTGCCAGACGACGGTCGAGACCGGCGCAGCAGGAGCGGCCGGCCCCTGGGCCTCGGCAGCCGGCACCGTGAGCAGGCCGAGAGCCAGGAGCACTGCCGTGACGATCACGGACTTTCGGGGCACGGCGTTTCCCTTCGCGGAGCGCAGGGAGGGGTCACCAACGCCCACGCAGCATAACTCCGGCGAAACGGCCCTGAGCGGGTCATTCGTCAACCGGGATCCCGAGGGCCCGCGCGAGCGCGTCGTCCACGAGCATCCGCCAGGACCGGACGTGGTCCACGTCCACGGTCCCACGGGTCCACGAACCTCCGGCACGGGCCGAGGAGCCGATCGCGAAACGGCGTACGCCGGCCCGTACCAGCCACGGCACCTGGTCGGGAGTCAGTCCCCCACCGGCCGTCACCAGCTCGGCCACCCGCGGGTCTCGGCGTGCTCGTGCGATCAGCTCCTCGGCGCCGTGGGACAGCCCACGTGTCGACCCGGCAGAGATCACCGAGGTGAGGCCGGGCAGCCCGATCACGTCACGCCAGGCCCGGTCGGCGTCCAGTGCCGCGTCGAAGCCGTGGAACAGCCAGGGGACGCCGCCCAGATCGGCACACATCTCGGCGCAGCCCTCACGGTCGATCTCCAGGTCGCGGTCCAGGAAGCCGTAGGCGACCCCCCGGGCACCCAGCTCGATGAAGGTCTGCCCGAGGGTGACGAGCCTGCCGAAGTGACCATCGCGGCTCCGCAGCACCACCCAGACGGGCAGGTCGGTCTCCTTCACCACGGCGGAGACCAGCGCTGGCTCGGGCGAGTAGTGCCCTCCCTCGGGGTCGCTGCTGAGCAGCAGTCGGTCGGCGCCGCCGGTGGCAGCGGCCGCCGCGTCGCGCGCATGCAGCACGACGACGTCGAGCCCGGCGCTCACTTCGGCACCATCGTCGGCGCCGTCCACTTGGTCGGGGGTCACAATGGTCATCGTGACATCCCACAACGTCGTCATGAGCGCACGGGCCCTGGTGTTGCACGACCTCGAGAGCACCGGTTGTGCCGATCCCGAGACCGTCTCGGCCCTCGAGGCCGCACTGGCCGACCGGGGCTGGTGGCTCGAGCAGTGGGCCGAGGGGCGCGACTTCGTGGTGGGACTGGTCGCCCAGGACGTGCAGGACGCGTTGCTGCAGAGCAACGGCCGGTGGCCGCTGTGCCGCGCCTGCGACCTGCTGGAGCCCCACGCGCTCTACGTCCACCCCGACCTGGGCGGCCCGGACCCCACCTGGGTGTGCGAGCAGGCCGGCATCGCGGTGGCCCCCATCGGGGAGCTGTAGGCCTAACGCAGGTGCTCGGGCCGGAGGACCGGAACCCAGAGGGTGTAGCGGTCGGCGCGGTAGACGCTGCGGGTGACCTCGACGACGTTCTCGCGGCAGAACGCGCGGCGTGAGATGTGCAGGACCGGGGAGCCGGGCTCCAGCTCGAGGAGCTCGGCCTCCTCCTCCGTGGCGATTCCGGCGAGCACCGAGTCCTCCCCCCAGGTCGGCATCAGGTCGCGCATGGCGAACCAGAAGTAGAGACTGGAGGGCAGGGCCTCGTCCAGGAAGCTGGGGAACAGGTCGAGCGAGAGGTAGACGTGCTGGATCGCCATCGGGACGCCGTCGGCGAGGCGCAGTCGCTGCCAGTGCGCGATCGCGGTGCCCTCCTCGATCTCCAGCGCACGGGCGACACCGGGGCCGGCACTCTCCCTGCGAGCCAGGAGCGTCTTGGACTCCGGCTTCTTGCCGCGCCGCTCCATCTCCTCGGTGTAGGCCGAGAGCCGCATCTGCATGTCGATCAGCGGCTTGGTCACGAAGGTGCCGCGACCGGCCACCCGCTCGAGCAGGCCCTGCGCGACGAGGGCGTCGATGGCGTGCCGCACGGTCATCCGGGCGACACCGAACTGCTCAGCCAGGTCGCGCTCGGAGGGCGCGGGCGTGCCGGGCTCGGCGCTGACGATGACCGACCGCACGTACTCACGGACCAGCACGTGCTTGCGCCCGCGCCTGCCTCCACCTCGCGGCGAGTGCTCGTCCACCCGTGAGCTCCTTCCCAACTACTGACCAGAAACCTAGCGGCAGAACGGGCCTGTGTGGACCGAAGTGCTCAACATTTCACTCTTTGCGCAGTCCTGAGCGCGAATGCCGCCTCGGTCACTCCGCCCCGATGGCCTCGAGCACGTCGAGCCGCGCGGCGCGTCGAGCCGGCAGAACGGCTGCGAACACCCCCGCGAGAGCCGCCAGGAGCAGGAACCCGGCCAACCACGGCCACGGGATGGCGAGGTCGGTCAGGCCCTGGTCCTCCAGTGCGATCACCATGGTCGCGCCGAACAGGACCCCCATCAGGGTGCCGAGCACGCCACCGAGGGCAGCGACCACGACCGACTCGAGCCGGATCATCGTCCGCAGCTGCCGACGGGTGACCCCGACGGCACGGAGCAGCCCGATCTCGCGGGTGCGCTCGATCACCGAGAGCCCGAGGGTGTTGACCACGCCGAGGATCGCGATGATCACCGAGAGGCCGAGCAGGCCGTAGATCAGGTAGAGGAACTGGTTGACCTGCTCCTTCTGCTCGGCCGCGAACCCTTCCGGGTCCTTGACCGTCACCGTGGGGAGGTCCTTGATCACGTCCTCGATCGTGGCTCGCACCGCAGCGGTGTCCGCGCCCGATTCCTTGGTCACCATCACCATCGCGTCCAAGGGCGTGAGGCCGCCCTGCTCGAGCACGTCGGGCGTGACCACGAACTCACCCGGCAGGGCAGGCGAGACGGGGAAGATGGCGACGACTGCCAGCTCGAGGTCCTTGGCCTGGAACTCCATCGTGACGGTGTCGCCGATCCCGAGCCCCTTGCTCTTCGCCTGCGAAGCAGCGACCGCCACCTTCCCGGGGGCCAGGTCGGTGAACGAACCCTGCTCGGTCGGGATGGCGAACGCGAGGCTGAACGCCCTGGGGTCCACTGCCACGGTCCAGGCGTTGCCGCCCCCCTTGAGCTTGGGGTAGGCGTTGCGGAGCTGGGTGACCCCAGCCACGCCGTCGCGGGTCCGGAGCTCGTCGGCGACCCCCGTCGAGAACGGCTGGCCGACCACGTTGGACACGATGAACTGGGAGGTCAGCGTCTTGCCGATGGCGGCGTCGGTGCTCGCCGAGGCAGAGCTGCCGAAGATCGACATCATCGCCATCAGGGCCAGCCCGATCATCAGCGCGCTCGCCGTGGCTCCGGTACGCCGCGGGTTGCGCAGCGCATTCTGCGACGCCAGCTGGCCGATCGTGCCGAAGATCCGGCCGTACACCGCGCCGAACAGCAGCAGCACCGGCCGCCCGAGGAAGGCGCTCATCAACGAGACGCCCACCAGGATCAGCAGGATGCCGCCGCCGAGGCCGATCAGCCCCCAGGTGCCCTCGCCGCCGAGCCCAGCCGCCATCGCAGCAGCGCCCGCCACACACATGAGGGTGCCGATGACCACCCGTCGCCGCAGGGTCGCCTCGGGCAGGGCGACGTCGTCGCGCAGGGCCGCCATCGGGGGGATCCGGGAGGCCCGGCGAGCGGGCAGGATCGCGGCGATCGCCGTGACGACGACCCCGACTGCGTAGGACCAGGCCACGGTCTGCCAGGTCACCGGGAAGTCCGCCCGACTCAGGTCCAGCCCGATCAGGCCGAAGATCCAGCGCAGCAGGAGTGCGAGCAGGTAGCCCACCCCCAGCCCCGCCGTGGAGCCGATCAGTCCGACGGCGACTGCTTCGACCAGCACCGACCGGTTGACCTGCCCGCGTGAGGCACCCATGGCCCGCAGCAGGGCGAGCTCCCGGCTGCGCTGGGCGACCAGGATCGAGAAGGTGTTGATGATCAGGAAGATGCCGACCACCAGGGCCACCCCGGCGAAGACGAGCAGGAAGGTCTGCAGGAAGCCCAGGACCTCGTCGAGGGTGGCCTGGTTCTCCTTGACGTACTCCGCACCCGTGCGCGCCTGGAGCCCCTTGGGCAGCACCTCCTTGGCCGCGTCGGCCAGCTCCCGCTGCGAGACTCCCGCGGCCGCGTTGAGGGACACGGTGGTGTAGACGTCACGCCCCTGGAAGAACGTGTCCTGCATGAACTTCCGGTCGAAGATCGTCATCGTCGCGCCGTTGAGGCCACCGGACCCGAACTCGACCACACCGGTCAGCTTCGTCGTCAGGACGGGCGGGGTGCCGGGGGTGGCCAGCTTGACCTCGTCACCGATCTTGAACTTGCCCTTCTCGACGGTGTCGACGTCGAGAGCGATCTCGTCCGGCCCGTCCGGGTAGGTCCCGCGCACCACGGTCAGGATCGGCTTGCCCGTGAGCGAGGTCGCACCCGTCGAGTTGTTCGCCAGACCCGGCGGGCCGTTCCCGCCGAGCACCTTTCCGTTCTTGCCGATCACGAACACGGTCTGCAGCTGGTTGAGCGGGTGCGCGGACCCGACCTCCGGCAGCTGCTCCAGCTCCTTGACCACCGACGCCGGGAAGGTCCGGTTGTCCTGGCCGGAGTCGAAGTCTCCAGCTCCCTCGTAGGAGACCTCCACGTCTGCGGTGCTGCCCTCGATGATGTCGTCGAAGGCACCGCCCATCGCGTCGGTGAAGATCATCGAACCAGCCACGAACGCCACGCCCAGCACGATCGCGAAGGCCGACAGCAGCAGCCTGACCTTGCGGGCGACCAGGTTGCGCCAGGTCACGCGCAGCACGTCAGCCCTCCTCGGTGGGCGGCGTGGGCTCCTGTGCCGCGAGCTCTTGCATCTTGTTCAGGACCTGCTCGCGGTCGGGCCGGCGCAGCTCGTCCACGATCCGCCCGTCGGCGAGGAACACCACCCGGTCGGTGTACGCCGCGGCGACCGGGTCGTGGGTGACCATGACGGTGGTCTGGCCGTGGTCGTCGACGCTCGAGCGCAGCAGGCTCAGCACCTCGGCACCCGACTTGGAGTCGAGGTTGCCGGTCGGCTCGTCGGCGAAGACGATGCTGGGACGGCTGACCAGCGCACGGGCCACCGCGACCCGCTGCTGCTGGCCGCCGGAGAGCTGGTTGGGCCGGTGGCTGAGCCGGTCCCGCAGGTTGACGGTGTCGATCACGACGTCGTACCAGTCGGCGTCGGGCTTGCGACCGGCGATCGACAGGGGGAGCAGGATGTTCTCGCCTGCGGTCAGGGTCGGGACGAGGTTGAAGGACTGGAACACGAACCCGATCCGCTCGCGGCGCAGCCGGGTCAGCCGCTTGTCGTCGAGGCCGCCGATCTCGGTGTCACCGAGCAGCACCTGACCGCTCGTAGGGGTGTCCAGCGCTGCGCAGCAGTGCATCAGCGTGGACTTCCCGGACCCGGAGGGGCCCATCACCGCCGTGAACTCCCCCGCCGCGATGTCCAGAGTGACCCCGTCGAGCGCCCGCACCTCCGCGTCGCCGGAGCCGTAGACCTTGGTCAGGTCGATCACCCGAGCGGCTGCGGCAGGGGGGCCAGGAGCCGGGGCCGGCACGTTCTCCACCGTCGTCATGGCCCCCAGCCTCCCAGCACCCTGGTCATCTGCGCATCAGGTTTGCACCCGCGCGGTCTCGGGGCTCTCCCCGGGGGCGCCCGGAGTTGTCGCTGGTTTCAGCCGCGACTCAGCAGCCGCCGAAGCACCAGCAGCGCGACCAGGACGCCCAGTGCCTGCTTCCAGTAGGCCTTCGCCAGTACCGGCAGCACGGTGACACCCAGATCGAGGGCCTCGTCGTTGCCGGGCCTGTTCACCGCCCTCGGGAGGGAGTCGAGGTTGCGCATGTTGTTCATCCGCTCGTCGGGGCCCGACACCTCGGGCGCCTCCACCGTGGGCGCATCGGAGCCAGCGGGATCCGGCGCGGGCTCGGCGGCCGCGGCCGCCGCTGCCGCGTTGGCTGCGCTGGAGTCCCCCACCTTCTGCTCCAGGCAGGCGGTGAACTGCCCCAGCAGCTTGTCGCTGACGTCCTGCATCACGCCCCGGCCGAACTGGGCCGGTTTGCCGGTGATGTTCAGGTCGGTGAGAACCTCGACCCGGGTCGAGGTTCCCTCCTGGGTCATCGAGGCGGTGACCTGCGCACCGGCGGTGCCGTTGCCGCGCTTGTCCTTGCCCTTCGCGTCGATCACCATCCGTCGCGCCGACTCGTCCTTCTCCACGAACGTGCCCGAGCCGTTGTAGACGAGGGCGATCGGTCCCAGCTTGACCTTGCAGCTGCCGACGAACGAGTCCCCCTCCACCGAGCTGACCGTGGCACCGGGGAAGCACTCGGCCACGGACTCGATGTCGTTGAAGGCGTCCCAGGTCTCCTCGAGGGTCGCGGGGACCGTGAACTCGTGCCGCAGCTCCATTCCCATGGTCAGCCCCCCGCAGCGGCCAGCACGGCCCGCCTGGTCAGCACCTTCGCGAGGTGCCGGCGGTAGTCGGAGTCCCCGTTCAGGTCCGAGGGCGGGTTGGTGCCCTCGACGACCAGCTCGCACGCCTCGCGTACGCCGTCGTCGGTGGCCGGCTGGCCCACGAGGGCCTGCTCCGCGGCACCGGCCCGCAGCGCCGTGGAACCCATGTTGACCAGACCGATCCGGGCCTGGCTGATCGTGCCGCCGTCGGCCTTCACTGCTGCCGCCACCGCCACGATCGGCCACTGGTGGGCGACTCGCACGAACTTCTCGTAGTGCGATCCCCACCCGTCGAGCTTCGGCACCCGGATGTGGGTGAGGAGCTCGTCCTCGCCCACCGCGGTGGCGAAGAGGTCCTCGAAGAAGTCGGCAGCGGCAACGGTCCGCTCCCCGCCCTGTCCCGCGATCACCAGCTCGGCGTCCAGCGCCAGGATCGGCGCCCCGCAGTCACCGGCAGGATCGGCGTGCACCAGGGCACCGCCCAGGGTGCCTCGGTGCCGGATCTGCGGGTCGGCCACCTCGGTGATCGCCTTGTGCAGCAACCCGAGGCCGGTCTGCACCGACGGGTCGGCCAGGATCTGGTGGTAGGGCACCATCGCTCCGATCAGCACGCTGTCGCCCTCGTCGACGATGCTCTTCAGCGTGTCGATGCCACCGATGTCGACGATCAGGTCGGGGGCGTTCAGTCGCATCCGGAGCACCGGGAGCAGGGACTGCCCGCCGGCGATCACCTTGGCGTCGTCGCTGGCCGCGAGCGCGGCGAGCGCTTCCTGGACCGAGGTGGGTGCGAGGTAGTCGAACTTGGCGGGGATCACTGGCCTGCTCCGTTCGTGCTGCCGGCCGTACGGTCGGTCTGGCCCTCGTGGCCGGTGGACTCGTCGAAGTGCGGGGCTGCGCCCCCGGTGGTCGGTTCGGCACCCCCCGCGTCATGGGCATGGATGGCCTTCCAGACCCGTTCGGGCGTGCAGGGCATCCGGATGTCCTTCACTCCGAACTGGCGGATCGCGTCGAGCACGGAGTTGACCACCGCCGGGGTCGAGGCGATCGTGCCCGCCTCGCCCACGCCCTTGGTGCCGAGCGTGTTGGTGGTCGCGGGGGTGGTGTTGTGACCCACGTCGAAGCTGATCGTGTCGGCCGCCGTCGGGACCAGGTAGTCCACGAAGGACGCCGAGACCAGGGTGCCGGAGTCGTCGTGCACCGCTTCCTCCCAGAGCGCCTGGGCGATGCCCTGCACCAGCCCGCCGTGCACCTGTCCCTCCACGATCAGCGGGTTGACGATGTTGCCGATGTCGTCGACGCAGGTGTACTTGCGCATCGTCACCTGCCCGGTCTCGGTGTCCACCTCGACCGCACACAGGTGGGTGCCGTGCGGGTAGTTGAAGTTCACCGGGTCGAAGGTCGCCTCGGCATCGATGGAGGGCTCCACCCCGTCCGGCAGGTCGTGCGCCGCGAACGCGGCCAGCGCCACCTCACCGATGCCGATTCCCTGGTCGGTGCCCCGCACCCCGAGCCGGCCCGCCTTGAACTCGATGTCGTCGACGTTGGCCTCGAGCATGTGCGCCGCGATCGGCTTGGCCTTCTCGATCACCTTGTCGGCGGCCCTCACCAGGGCCTCTCCGCCCACCACCAGCGAGCGCGAGCCGTAGGTGTCCAGGCCCTTGTGCGCGATCGCGGTGTCGCCGTGCAGCACCTCGACGTCCTCGTAGGGCACGCCCAGCCGGTCGGCGACGATCTGGCTGAACGCGGTCTCGTGCCCCTGCCCGTGGGCGCTGGCCCCGGTGAGCACCTCCACCTTGCCGGTCGGGAGCATCCGCACGCTCGCGTGCTCCCAGCCACCGGCTCCGTAGTCGAGGCTTCCGAGCACCCGGCTCGGCGCCAGCCCGCACATCTCGGTGAAGGTGGAGACGCCGATCCCGAGCTGGACCGGGTCACCGGACTCGCGGCGCTGCTTCTGCTCGGCGCGGAGGTCGTCGTACCCGAAGCTGTCCTTGGCCATCTGGGTGGCCACCTCATAGTTCCCCGAGTCGTACTCCAGGCCGGCAACGGTGGTGAACGGGAACTCCTCGTGCTTGATCCAGTTCTTCTCCCGGAGCTCCAGTGGGTCCACCCCCAGCTCGTCGGCGAGGTCGTCCATCAGCCGCTCGATGGCAAAGGTGGCCTCCGGGCGTCCGGCACCGCGGTAGGCGTCGGTCCAGGTCTTGTTGGTCAGCACCGTCTGGCAGTTGAACTGGTAGGCCGGGAACTTGTAGATCGAGTTGTACATGAACGCCCCCAGCACAGGCACCCCACCACCGACCAGGCTGACGTAGGAACCGAGGTCGGCCAGCAGCTCCACCTTGAGCCCGGTGACGGTGCCGTCCTTCTCGGCGGAGAGGGTGAGCTTCTGCCACTGGTCACGCCCGTGGTGTGCCGCCATCAGCGACTCCGAGCGGGTCTCGGTGTACTTCAGCGGCTTGCCCAGCCGCCGGGCCAGCACCATGGTGATGAACTCCTCGGGGGTGGTCTGCAGCTTCCCGCCGAAGCCACCGCCGACGTCGGGGGCGATCACCCGGATCTTGTTCTCGGGGATCCCGAGCACGGCGGCCAGCAGGAACCGCAGGATGTGCGGGATCTGGGTCGCGCTCCACATCGTCACCTGTTCACCGGTCGGGTCGACCACGACCGAGCGCGGCTCCATGAACGCCGGGATCAGCCGTTGCTGGCGGTACTCCCGCTCGATCACGATGCCGTCCCCACGGGACTTCTCGATGGCCTGGTCGACGTTCCCGCCGGTGCCGGCCTGCTCGGAGTCGAAGACCCAGAGGGCGGACTTGTTGGTGCCCAGGTCGGGGTGGGCCAGGACCTTGTCCTCGGCAGCTTCCTTCAGGTCCAGGGCCGCAGGCAGCTCCTCGTAGTCGACGTCGACCAGCTCGGCGGCGTCGCGGGCCTCGGCCGGCGTACGGGCCACGATCACGGCGACGATCTCACCGGCGAAGGTGACCCGGTCGACGGCCACCGGCGGGTGCCCGGGGGTGACCTGGTCGGGCGTGATCGGCCAGGCGTTGGGCAGCGAGCCCTGTTCCTCGGCGACGTCCCTGCCGGTGATCACGGTGACCACGTTGGGGGCGGCCTTGGCCTCCTCGACGTTGATCGCGGTGATCGTGGCGTGTGCGAACGGGCTGCGCACCATCGCGAGGTGCAGCATTCCCGGCAACGCGATGTTGTCGGTCCAGCGGGTGCGGCCGGTGATCAGCCGCTGGTCCTCCTTGCGGCGCCGGTCCCGGCCGATCTCGAGCTCGGCGGCCGGTGCGTCCTGGGTGGCAGTCATCTCAGACCTCCACCGTCTCGGTGTCGGCGATCTCCGCGGGAGCTCCGTCGAGATGCGTGTCCTGCACGTCGCCCGCGGCGGCGTTCTGAACGGCCTTGACGATGTTGTGGTAGCCGGTGCACCGGCACAGGTTGCCTTCGAGCCCGACGCGGATCTCTTCCTCGCTCGGGTTCGGGTTGTCGTTGAGCAGGTCGATGGACTGCATGATCATCCCCGGCGTGCAGAAGCCGCACTGGAGCGCGTGGCACTCGTGGAAGGCCGCCTGGACCTTGTGCAGCACGCCATCCTGGGCGAGGCCCTCGATCGTGGTCACCTCGTGACCGTTGGCCTGGATCGCGAGCACGTTGCAGGACTTCACACTCTTGCCGTCGAGGTGCACCGTGCAGGCGCCGCAGTTGCTGGTGTCGCACCCGATGACGGTGCCGGTCTTGCCGAGCTTCTCGCGGAGGTACTGCACGAGCAGCAGCCGCGGTTCGACCTCGTCCGAGACCTTGTCTCCGTCAACTGTCAGTTCGATCCTTGCCATGGGCGCACTCCTTGAATGCCAGGTGAGTGTGACCCGGCTCACGCTAGGGGTCGGCGGTTGGCCAAAGGTTGGCCGGTCGCAGTCCACGGTCGAAGTCCAGGGGTCTCGACTGTCCGCTCGCTTCGCTCGTTGCTCGACCACCTAGTCCCGGAACACGCAGAACTCGTTGCCCTCCGGGTCGGCCATCACCGTCCAGCGCGGCAGCACGGCCAGCACCTGCGCACCCGCGGCGGCAAAGCTGTCGACCTCGCCGTAGACGTCCCAGTGGATCCGGTTCTTGACCGTCTTCGGTTCCGGCACCGGGTCGAACACGATCGACTCGAAGGGCATCCCCGGCACCGACTCGAGCGACCAGTACGGCTCGCCGTCGTTGGTCGGTTGCCCGCCGAGCATCGCGGCCCACCAGCGGACCTGCGCCTCGGGGTCACGGGTGTCGACCGCCAGCTCGTAGGTGCGGTAGACCGGCAGCTCGCCCTCGCGGACGAAGGCGCAGAACTCGCCGTCCTCCGGGTCCAGGAGCACGGTCCAGGGATCTCCCCCGTAACCGGGAGCGGGTCGGGCGCCGAGTGCGAGCAGCGAGTTCACGGAGTCGGTGTGCACGTCGAGATGCACCCGGTGCTTGACCGTCTTCTCCTCGGGAACAGGGCACATCGCGATGCCCATTCCCTCGACCTCGCCGACGACGTCGCCCGGGTCGTCGGGTCCATTCGGCTCGACGTACGAGCAGCCGGTGACGGCCGCCCAGAACCGGCCCAGCTCGGTGCCGGGTCGGGCCGTGTCCATGCACAGTTCCTTGAACCTCGCCACGCTGATGCCTCCTGGTGTGTGTGTGCGGGGACCGCGGGTAGCCTCGTGGCCATGTCCCCGCAGCCCTCAGATTCCAGCCTGCCTGAAACTACCCATGCCTGGGGACACGGTCTGGCAACGGTGGCCGACGACGGCACCGTCCTGGACACGTGGTTCCCTGCACCCGAGCTGGGAAACGTCGCCGGGAGTGCCGTGCCCGCGGCACTGTCCGCGCTCGCCGGGAAGCACCCGGAGCGGCGCGTCCACACCGAGGTCGTCACCGTCGAGGTCGACCTGGCCGAGGCGCCCCAGGACGCCGGGGACGCCTACCTGCGTCTGCACCTGCTGAGCCACCGCCTGGTCCGGCCCCACGGAGCCAACGTCGACGGGATCTTCGCGAAGCTGGCCAACGTCGTGTGGACCAGCGCCGGACCGTGCTCGGTGGCCGACTTCGAGGAGGTCCGCCTCGGACTGCGGACCCTCGGAGCAGTCCAGGTGTTCGGCGTGGACAAGTTCCCGCGGATGACCGACTACGTGGTGCCCACCGGGGTGCGCATCGCCGATGCGGACCGCGTTCGCCTCGGAGCCCATCTCGCCGAGGGCACCACGGTGATGCACGAAGGCTTCGTCAACTACAACGCCGGCACGCTCGGCGCCTCGATGGTCGAGGGCCGGATCAGCGCTGGGGTCGTGGTCGGGGACGGCTCCGACATCGGCGGCGGCGCCTCGATCATGGGCACCCTGTCCGGTGGCGGCAAGACCGTCATCTCCATCGGCGAGCGCTGCCTGCTCGGCGCCAATGCCGGCATCGGCATCTCGCTCGGTGACGACTGCGTCGTCGAGGCCGGCTGCTACGTGACGGCCGGCACCAAGGTGACCATCAAGGACATGGACTCCAAGCCCAAGGTGATCAAGGCGGCCGAGCTCTCGGGAGCCAGCAACGTGCTCTTCCGCCGCAACTCGGTCTCGGGCACCGTCGAGGCCCGCCCCTGGGCCGGAGACGGCATCAGCCTGAACGCCGACCTGCACTCCAACTGAACCCTCCCGCTCCCGATGAGATTCCGCTTCCTGGTGCTCGTGGTCGTCCTTGCGGTGGTCGTGGGTGTCGGGGTGGCCATGTGGCGTGGGTCTGGTCCGCTGCGCGACCCGGAGGGCTGCTCGGCCCGGCTGGCCGGGCACCAGGTCGACCTCTCGACCGAGCAGGCCGAGAACGCGGCCCTGATCGCCGCCATCGGGGTCAGCCGAGGACTGCCCGCGCGGGCGGTGTCGATCGCCCTGGCCACGGCGTACCAGGAGAGCAAGATCGTCAACATCGACTACGGCGACCGGGACTCGCTCGGCCTGTTCCAGCAGCGGCCCTCCCAGGGCTGGGGCACTGCGCGGCAGGTGCGTGATCCGTACTACGCGACCAACGCCTTCTACGACGCGCTGGAGAAGATCCCGGACTACCAGGCGCTCCGGATCACCGAGGCCGCCCAACGGGTGCAGCGGTCCGGCTTCCCGGAGGCCTACGAGGACCACGCCGCCGACGCGCGGACCCTCGCGTCGGTGCTCACGGGCTACAGCCCGGGTGGCCTGTTCAGCTGCGTGGTGCACGAAGCCAGCCAACGCGGCAGCGCCGCCACCGTGATCCGCCGGCTCGAGCGCGCCTACGGCGAGATCGAGATCACCCGCACCGGCTCGCGCCAGGACGTCGCGGTCACCGTGGACTCCGGTGAGGACGGCACCCGGCTCGGCTGGTCGGTGGCGCAGTTCGCCGTCGCGCACGGGGTCAGGTGGCGGCCCGCGGCGGTGGCCTATTCCGGCAGGCACTGGCGAACCGGGAGGCCCTCCGAGGAGGGCTGGTCGGACGGTGGAGCGGCAGACGCCACCACGGTGCAGATCTCGATGGGCTAAAGGTCAGCCGTCGTCTCGCCGACGCGGCGCCGCGTCAGCGGGCCCAGCCAGCGCCCGTCGGCGTGGGCTCGGCCCCAGATCCCCTGGAGCTTCGAGATGGTGCCCTGCGGCAGGACACCGTCGAGGAACAGGACGAACACGTACTCACCCGGGGAGGTCGCCACCGGGCGCGTGATGATGTTGAAGAGGTTGAGGTCGTGGTCGCGCAACGGGGCCAGGATGTCGTGCAGGATCCCGGGCACGTTGTGGTTGGGACGCAGCACGAAGACGTCGCCTGTCGCGGTGTCGAGCGCTGGGTCGGGACGCCCTTGCCTGAACAGCCCGAAGTGGGTCAGCGCGAGCGCGTTGTCCTCGACGCCGACGGCGACCCGGCGTACGGGATAGAGGCCGCCGCAGATCGGGGCGGCGAGCGCGATCTCGCCGGGCACCAGGTTCTCGCAGGCGGCTGCCGTGGAACCGACGGCGCGCGTGGTCAGCCCGAGCGAGCTGATGTAGTCGCGGCACTGGGCGAGGGCATGGGGGTGGCTCACCACGACGCTCGGCGGATCGGCGTCCGGGTCGCCGACCGCGAACGCGTCGAAGCTCACCGCGAGCACACAGTCGTCGAAGATCGAGACGTCCTCGTGAGTGAGGAAGGCGTCGACCGTCGGCATCACGGGTCCGTTGACGGTGTTGTCCATCGGCAGCACGCCGCCGGCACATTCGCCTTCCTCCAGGTCCAGGAAGAGCGCGGCGGCGTCGGCGTACGGCGCCAGGGCGGCCGTCGGTGCGAGCTCGAGTGCTGCCTGGTGGGTGAAGGTTCCCGCCGGACCGAGGAACCCGATGCGCTCACTCACCCGGGCTCCACGAAGCCCGCGAGCACGCGCGAGTCGAAACCCAGGTCGGTGAGGGCGGCCACGATGTGGCGCAGGTCGTCGATCCCCCCGCTGAAGCCCAGGTAGAAGGCGTGGCGCTGGTCGCCGAGGTCGTCTGAGTGCAGGAAGTCCAGGTTCACACCGATCTCGGCCAGGGCGCTGAGTGCCACCGAGAGCACACCCGGCCGCTCGCGCTGCGCGGTCAGCGCCAGCCAGAAGTAGTCGGACTCGGGGTGGATCTCGCGCTTCAGCAGACCACAGCAGACCACGGCGCTGAGCTCGGCCGGGTCCACGAGCGAGTCTCCCTCGATGGCCTCGTCCACGTCCGCGACGACCGACCCGACCTCGAGGCCGGCGGTGAGCAGCTCGGCGCTGGTGGCAGCATCCGGGAGCAGGCGACAGGCCAGCCCGCGGCGCGCCACGAACTCGTGGATGTCCCAGTAGGCGCGACTGCGGATCGCGATTCCGGTGACCGCCCCGTCCCCGACGTGCCGCCAGGCCCAGGGAGTCGGCAGCAGCGCCACCCGCTCGACCAGGACCCGGGCGTCGGAGCTGTAGAGGGCTCGCAGCAGCTCGATCCGCGGCTGACGCACGCTACCGATGCGCACGACGCCATCGAGGTCACCGACGGTGGCGAGGGTCGCGACCAGGCTCTCGACGTCGGCGATGCCGACCAGGAACTCCGAGCCCTGCCACGCCAGAGCCTGCGCTGCGCGCTTCACGGCCGCGGGCGCATGGGCGACCTCGTAGGCCAGCGTGCGGGAGACCTCGTTGCGGCCGTTCGGGGCGAGTGTGGGTGAGCTCATGGGTTCATTATCCGGGTCGCGGCGTCACGCACGGCATCGTCCGTCGCGGTGAACGCCACCCGGACGTGGCGGGCGCCTGCGCGACCGTAGAACGCACCAGGGGCGACCAGCACACCGCGCTCGGCGAGCCAGTCGACAGTGTCCCAGCACGGCTCGTCACGGGTGACCCAGAGATAGAGCGAGGCCTCGGAGTGGTCGACCCGGAAACCGGCGGTCTCGAGGGCGACACGCAGCGAGGAGCGTCGCGCGGCGTAGCGGGCGTGCTGCTCCTCGGCGTGCCGGGCATCGCCCAGGGCGGCGATCATCGCGCGCTGCTGGGGCCCGGGCATCATCAGCCCGAGATTCCTGCGCACCGCCAGCAGCTCCCCGACGATCGTCGGGTCACCGGCGACGAACCCGCACCGGTAGCCGGCGAGGTTGGACCGCTTGGACAGCGAGTGCACTGTCAGGATGCCCGCCGTCGATCCCCCACAGATGTCGGGGTGCAGCGCGGAGTAGGACTCGCCCTCCCAGACGCACTCGAGGTAGCACTCGTCGCTGACCAGCAGGACGCCACGCTCGCGACACCAGTCGACGACCTTGCGCAGGTGGTCGGGCGGCAGCACGCGGCCGGTCGGGTTGGACGGGGAGTTCAGCCACAGGACCCTCGGAGTGCGCGGTCCGACGGCGGTGAGTGAGTCAGTGGCCATCGAGTCGGCACCGACCAGCCTGGCGCCGACCTCGTAGGTCGGGTAGGCGAGCGCCGGGAAGACCACCAGGTCCCCGGGGCCGACGCCGAGGTGCAGGGGCAGGGAGGCGATCAGCTCCTTCGAGCCGATCACCGGTATCACCGAGTCCAGGCCGAGCCCGGTCACACCGTGGTCGCGCTCCAACCAGTCGATGCAGGCCTGACGGGTCTCCGGCAGGCCGATCGTCACCGGGTAGCCCGGCGAGTCGGTGGCCCCCCGCAACGCCTCCTGGACCACCTCAGGCGTGGGGTCGACCGGCGTGCCGATCGAGAGGTCGACCAACCCGCCGGCATGCGCGCGCGCCTTCTCGGCGTAGGGCTTGAGCTGGTCCCAGGGAAAGTCAGGGAGTCGAGCAGAGACGGTGCCCCCGGTGTCGGGCGCCGTCACTCCGCCTGGGGCTGGGGAGGCAGGGCCGCGATGAGCGGGTGGTCCTTGTCGATCTCGCCCATCTTGGCAGCACCGCCGGGAGAGCCGAGGTCGTCGAAGAAGTGGACGTTGGCGTCGTAGTACTCCTTCCACTCCTCGGGGGTGTCGTCCTCGTAGTAGATGGCCTCCACCGGGCAGACCGGCTCACACGCACCGCAGTCGACGCATTCGTCCGGGTGGATGTAGAGCATCCGCTTGCCCTCGTAGATGCAGTCGACCGGACATTCGTCGACGCAGGCGCGGTCCTTCAGGTCGACACAAGGCTGGGCGATGACGTAGGTCACCTGGATCCTCCTGAGGTTCGGTCCGGGGGCGGACGAGACCAGCCTAGTATCCCATCGTGCCCGCCGATGAGACCCCCGACGTTCGAGACGGAATCCCCCGTGCTGTGGGGATCCTGGGACCGCACGTGGTCGGGCTGCGGGTCGTCGTTCGACGCGTGCTGCCCGGCGAGGCGGGGCCATCGGGGGGGCCGGCGATGACCGACGTGCTCGGGGTCTGTGAGTCCTGGGGTGCTGGCCTGATGACCGTGCGCCGCGAGGACGGCAGCATCGTGGAGATCCGCACGGCCGACATCGTCTCCGGCAAGCCGGTGCCCCCGCGCCCCACCGTGCACCGCAACCTGGGCGCCGCCGAGGCCGACCTGCTCGCTCTCCCTGGCTGGCGACCGGTCGAGAGCGAGCGCCTCGGGGAGTGGACCATGCGTGCTTCCGATGGGTTCTCCTCCCGCGGCAACTCGGTGCTCGCGCTGGGCAGCCCCGGCATCTCGCTGCCGGATGCCGTCGCCCACGTGACGCAGTGGTACGACGCCCGCTCGCTTGCGCCGCGAGCACACGTCCATCCCGGGACCCCCGCCGCGACGGCGTTCGAGGACGCGCGGTGGTCGGTCCACGAGCCCACGCTGCTGATGCTCGCCTCGGTGGCGCGGGTACTGCGACGCATCGGGACCGTGCTTGCGGCAACACCACGCCTGGACGCGGCCGTCGACGCCGCCTGGCTCGCCACCGACGAGCGCGCGCTGCGCCACGGGGAGGCTGCACTGTCCGTCCTGCAGGCGGGCGAGGTCAGCTTCGCCAGCGTCAGGGGCGAGACCGGCGAGGTCCTGGCGCGCGGCCGCGGAGCGTTGCACGGCGACTGGGTCGGCGTCTCCGCCCTGTGGACCCGCCCGGACCTGCGTGCCACCGGACTCGGGACCGCCGTGCTCCGGTCACTGCTGACGTGGGGCGCGGAGCAGGGAGCGACGACGACATACCTCCAGGTGGTGGAGTCCAACCAGACCGCGCGGGCGGTCTACGAGGCCCGCGGCTACGAGGTGCACCACCGTTATGAGTACCTCATCGGTCCACGGGCCTGAGTCGCCTCCGCGAGCCGAGCACGGGTCAGGGGAGGCAGGAGGGCCGGTAGGTCGGACTCGCCGGGCCGGGACGGCCGAGGGCGTTCAGCACCAGCCGGATCGCCGGACCGTCCATCGGGATCAGCAGATGGCCGGCCAGGTCGAACGGGCACTTGGCCTGCAGCCTGATGTTGGTCGTGTTGGGGCCGCTCAGGTAGCCGGAGGTGTAGGGCAGCACGACCTCGTCGTACCTCGTGACGATGTTGGTGTAGCTCACCGCACCGGGTGTCTCGTCGCCGGCATTGAGTCGTCGCAGGAAGGCAGACCCGGGCTTCTGCTGCAGGCAGGAGGGGCACAGGTAGCCGAGACCCGGAGTGAGCAGGAGGGGGTTGGACGTGCCGTGGTTGGACGGCGCCAGCCCCACGAGGTCGTCGACCTTGCCCGCGCCACCGAGGAACTTGAGGTAGTAGCGCGGCATCATGCCGCCCTGGGAGTGACCGACCATCGAGACCTGCGCCGCACCGGTGGCGGTCAGCACCTTCTCGACGAACACCTTCAGCTGGTCGGCCGAGGTCTCGATCGGCCCCGTGGCACGGTGGCCGTAGTCGAGGGCGAACACGCAGTAGCCCGCGACGTGCATGCTCCACGAGAGGCGGTCGAGCAGGCTCCTGCTGTCCCCGAACGTGCCATGGACGATCACCACCGGCGAGGGATGGGCCTTGCTCGGCGTGCACGACCAGTCGTTGGCACCTGCGGCGGCGAGTGTGCGTGGGGGGGCTGCCTGAGCCGGGGCCGCGCTGAGGACACCACCACCCAACGTCAGTGCTGCCAGCGCGACGACGATCCTGGTGGTCCGAGTGCCCATGCTGATCTCCGGGGTGTGAGTGCCGTGAGTCAGTTCCGCTTCTTCGGCTTCGGCGGCGCACCGCAACGCACGGTGTCACCGGCGATGTAGTCGGTGTGGAACTTCTCCCTGCGCGCCACCTTGCCAGAGTCGAGGTCGCGGAAGTGGCGAAAGACGTTCACGCTGAAACCCTGGGTGCCGCTGAACTCCTCGCACTCGTCCTCCTGCAGGTAGCGCACCTGCGGCGACCTGAAGTCGGTGCGGGGCCCCTTCGTCGCGGTCACGCGCCACATCTTCGTGGAGTACATCGAGACCGTCGCCGCACCCTCCGTGCTGGGGGTTGACTTGCGCACACTGGCCTTCACGAGCACTCCGTGTGGCGTGTTGTTCTCGAACTCGAGGTCCAGGGAGGGCCACGCGACCGTCGCCTCCCGACCCTCGGGGTAGCGATCGATGTAGACCGAGTGGGGCTTGTGCTCGACATCCTTGAGCCCGGCGAAGAACATCGCGTTGAACGCCGTGGTCGCGATCTGTGAGACACCACCGCCGAGGTCCTTCCTGAAGATGCCGTCCGAGACGATGTAGCCCTCGGTGAAGCCGTTGGCCTTGGTGCGCTCGCCGACGATCCTGTTCAGGCTGAACCTCTCACCAGGCTCGAGCAGGGTCCCGTCGATCAGCTCGGCCGCGCGGGTGAGGTTGACGTTGCGGTACTCCGCGAAGGGGAAGTTCGTGGTGAACGTGCTCACCCGCTCCTTCACACCCAGGGCCTTGGCCTCCGCGGTCGTGAACTCGGGCTGGCTCGCCTTGCCCTCGACCACGAGTCGTCTCTGCGCTCCCTGGAGGACGGCGACCTCGGCGAACCCGTCCTCGATCTCCTGCGCGTCGAACTCGACGCCCACCTTGGCGGGTACGACGCGTGGCTTGCCGCGGCGTACCTCGATGCGGGCGTCCTGGGGTTCCCGTCCGACGGTGCTCATCACCGGGTCGAGGGCTTCGAGCATCAGCTCGCCGTCCACCCGGGGCATCAGCTCGCCGTCCTCGGCCACCATCGAGAGTCCCTTGGCGAACAGCCGAGGCGGAGCCGAGACCCGTTGACCACCGAGCACCAGAGTCACCGGACCCGACATCGCGGGCTTGCCGAACTCCGCGAGCGCGCGCTGGACGGCTTCGTTGCCCACCTGCGGCGGCCGGGTCTCGGTCGGGATCTTCTCGGAGCCGCCGCGCAGGAAGCGGCGTTCGAGAATCTCCTGGGTGGCACCGCGGGCGACCACGGTCCCCGGTCGGGCGAGCACGGCGAGCGCCCGACCACCGGTGAAGTCGACGGCGCCGTCCACGGGTGCCGTGCCGATCCCGTCGTCGAGGTCGTCCAGGGTCGCCTGCATCCGCTCCTGGTCGACCGTAACCTCCGCCCGGTGGTCGCCACCCCCGGTGACCACCGCCCACATGCGCCGCAACCCGGCACCCGAACCGCCGCCGGCCTCCTCGATCGAGGCCGGGAAGTCGACGGCCAGCCCAGCCGTCCCAGGATCGATGCTCTTCGAGCGTCCGTCGCCATAGGTGATCGCGATGGGCTCGGCCAGGCGGTCGGCCAGGCCCTCACGAAGCCGCTCCTCTGCCTCGTCCGCGGTGAGCCCGGCGATGCTGATGCCCTCGACGCGTGCGTTGCGTGGCGCCTTGTCCGCTGAGTAGAAGTAGAGCCCGGCCCATGCGGCGGCCACGAGGAACAGCAGGCCGAAGACCGTGGCCCCGGCAACCTTGGCGCCGAGTTTTTCGCTCACGCGGGGCTCACCCGAGTCCGGCGAACAGGTCAGTCTCCAGGCCATCCGGCCCGGTGGGACCCTGGGTTCCCTTGGCGAGGCGGTAGAACTCGGTGCCCCAGATCTCGTTGCCCTTGTTGTTCGAGAGGGCGAAGAACGGGCCGTCGACCGAGATCTGCGTGCGGTGCGCCTTGAGCGCCTCCATCTTCACGCCGGCGTAGTCGTCGGCCTCGACCTTCGCCGCGAGCGCGTCGTCCTCGACCATGAACGCGGGCAGCGAGTCCGGGTCCATCCCCTCGAAGGTCGTGGTGTCGCCCGCCGCCCGGAGGTCGCGCAGGCCCTCGCGCACCTTGTTGGCCGACATCGCGCCCCAGTAGACCTTGGTGACGTCATGGGCCTCGCCCAGGTCGCGACGGTAGGAGGGCACGGCGGCCAGCGCCACGGCGTACGTCGCAACCCGGTGGGCCTGGATGTGGTCGGGGTGGCCGTAGCCGCCGAACTCGTCGTAGGTCACCATCACCTGCGGGCGCACCTCACGGATCACCTCGACGAGGTGGCTGGCCGCCTCGGTCAGGTCGGCGTGCCAGAAGGCGTTCTCGTGGACGTCGTCGGCCGGCACGGCGTGCCCGTCGGTGTGCCACTGCATCCCGGAGTCGCGGTAGCGCTGGAACCCTCCGAGGTAGCGGTAGTCGGTCACCCCGAGGGCCTTCATCGCGCTGTCGAGCTCGATCTTGCGCTGGTCGGCCAGGGTGTCGTCCTTGTCGGCGGCCATGTGCTCCAGGTCCGGCACCAGGATCTCGCCCATCTCCCCGCCCGTGCAGGTCACCAGCGTCACGCCGACCCCCTCGGCCACGTAGCGGGCCATCGTGGCGCCCTGCCCGATGCTCTCGTCGTCAGGGTGGGCGTGCACGAGGAGCAGGTGCTTGTTCATGGTCGTGATCCTAGGGCGCGCGGCCAACGGTTCACGCTTGAGGCGACGAGGGGCGTCGGGCAGTACCAGCGGGACGACCGCCGGCGGCGGCGCATCCGGCTCCAGCCACCCGTCGTACTCCTCGACCAGGAGCTCGACCATCGCCAGGGACGCATCAGTGGAGACCGCCCACGGGTGGTCCTCGTCGTCGTCCTCCCCCGCGAACCGCTCGCGCTCGACCGTGGCGTGGAAGCCGTCCCGGCCCAGCCGCGCCGCCGCCGCTCGAGCGTGGTCCTCGTCGAAGAACACCCCGCGCATCACGGCGTACCCAGCAGGTCCCGGATCGACGCGACGAACGGCACGTCGGCGTCCGTCCAGGTCACGTCGTCGAGCTCGGCTGCCCGGAGCCAGCGCACTGCGTCATGCTCGCTCGGGACGGGGTCGCCCTCAGTCAGCCGGGCGGTGGCGACGCGCAGCGAGAGCAGGTCGCTGATCGCGCTCTCGCCGGCCAGCCAGCCGGTGACCGCGATCCCGCAGCCGAGCTCCTC
The DNA here is from genome assembly GCA_963781335.1 of uncultured Actinomycetota bacterium. GTDB lineage: Bacteria > Actinomycetota > Actinomycetes > Propionibacteriales > Nocardioidaceae > Marmoricola. The sequence goes on from CAWAFS010000035.1 coordinate 668,520, forward strand.
ACCGATCTCGCGCACCGCGGCGTCCTCGGGCTCCTCGCCCGGCTCGACCTTGCCACCCGGGAGCTCCCACAACCCGGCCAGCGCGGGCGGGCTCGACCGACGTGCGGCGAGCACGCGCCCCTCCCGCACCAATGCGACCCCGACGACCTCACGCACGGACGCAACCTATCCCGGTGTGGCCGCCAGGCTGCGTTGCTAGCGTCGCGCCCATGAGCAGCACTCAGGCCGCGCAGACGCCGAGCATCCACCTGCGCCGCACTGACGAGAACACCGACGACATCGAGGCCATCGTGCAGCGGCTCGGCCGGCGGGTGGGCGTTGCCGGAGTGCTGGCCCATCTCAACCGGCAGGCAGTCCGCACCCCGGTGCCTGGCCAGGCGGTCGAGTGGGGCTTCCGGTGGAACGACTCCGACGTGAACAGCGAGCGCTGGTGGCCCCAGGGGATCACCACCTCGGCCGACGCGAGCGACGCCGAGGACATCGACGGCCGCCGGTTGCTGATGACGAGCTGGTACTCCAAGAGCGTCGGTGGACAGAACCGTGGGAGTCGGATCACGGTCGTCGACATCGACACGCTGGAGTACCGGCACGTCCTGCTGGTGGTCCCGGAACCGACCGGCGGCGACCGGATCAAGCTGCGGCCGCTTCTCGTGCACGCGGGCGGGCTGGTCTGGTGCGGCCCCTACCTGCACGTCGCCGGCACGCGACGCGGCCTGTTCAGCTGCCTGGTCGACGACATCATCCGGGTCGCGTCCACGGAGGAGACGTTCGGCTACCGCTATGTGCTCCCCGTGCGGTTCGCCTACGACGCGGATGCGAGCGAGGGTGTCGAGCAGATGCGTTACTCGTTCCTGTCCCTCGACCGCAGCTCCGACCCGCCCCAGCTCGTCGCTGGTGAATACGGCGTGGCCGACATGACGCGGCGCCTGGTCCGGTTCCCACTCGACCCGGACACCTTCCACCTCGCCGCCCACGAGGACGGCACCTCACGTCCCGTCTGGCTCGACGAGCGGGGCCTCGGCCACATGCAGGGGGCGGCCGTCGTCCGCAACACCTACTACGTCACCTCGAGTCGCGGCCGCTACCGGCTCGGCAAGATGTACGTCGGGGAGCCGGGCTCGTTCCGCAGCTTTCCGCGCTCACTGCCGGTCGGGCCGGAGGACATCTCCTACTGGCCCTCGACGGACATGCTGTGGTCGCTGACGGAGTACCCCGGTCGCCGCTTCGTGTTCGCCATGAAGCGCGACCAGTTCGGTTGATTGCTCTGGGTTGAGCTCTGGGTTGAGCTCTGGGCTGATCTCTGGGCTGGCCTCTCAGGCTGGCCGTCAGCCGCCGCCGCCCGCGCTGGGTTCGGTCGACGGGTCAGCGTCGGGCACGGGCGCCATGGGCAGGCCGGTCTCGGGGTCGATCGGGGGCGAGCACTCGACGGGCGCGGCCGTGCCATCGCCCGGGACGTCGGCGATGAAGCCGCCGTCCTCGTCGGGTGTGGCCGACGGGGACGCGGGATCCGACGGAGAGGGCACCGGACACGTGGGCAGCGGATCAGGTGTCGGCGACGGGTCCGGCGTGGGCTTCGGGTCCGGCGAGGTCGGCGGGGTCGACGGCTGCCCGGAGGCCGGGGCCGTTGGTGTCGAACCGGTGGACGGGCTCGTGCTCGGTGTCGCCGACGACCCAGGGGTGCCGGTCATCGGCACCGGGCCGACCGGAGCGGCGGCGGTGCCGGGCGTGCCCGGGCTCGGCGTCCCGGACTTCGGTGCGGGTGCGTTCGTCCGCAGGTCGGTCACCGTCGTGGCAGCGGGAGGCGCCGCAGGGACGAGCGGGGACTGCTCCCAGGCGTCGAGCACCGGGAGTGCCGCCCAGCCGACGAGCGGGCTCCGGTCGAAGACGGCCTTCCATGCCAGCACGAGGCGCAGGTAGGTCACGGAGTGGTTGTAGGACAGCACCGCGTCGTTCAGCCCCTTGTCGGTGGCGAGGTCACGCCCACCTGCGCAGAGGTAGATCATCGCGGTGCCGGCGGCATCGTCGACGTCCTGGGGATCGCGGCGGCCGTCACCGTCCATGTCCACGCCGGCGACCCGCCAGCTCGCCGGCACGAACTGCATCGGACCGACGGCGCGGTCCCACACCTTGTCGCCGTCCAGCTTGCCGCGGTCGGTGTCCTCGATGGCGGCGAACTTCTTGCCGTCCAGCACGGGACCGAGGATGGCGGGTACGGCGCGATGCTCGGAGTCGAGATGATGGCCGACCAGGTTGCCGGACTCCACCTGGCCGATGGCAGCCAGCAGCGAGACCGTGAGGTGACAGTCCAGGGGAGATGCTGCAACAGCCAGCGAGTAGGCGTCGACCAGCTCCGGCCGGATGCCCTGCTCGGTGGCCGCCACCGCCGCCTGCGATGCGCGGGTCCAACCCCGCGTGTTCGACGAGAGCGCTCCCTCGACGACCACCGGGTCCTGGTTGCCAGGAACCGTCACGGAGGCCTGGAGGACCGGCAGCGCCGACGGTCCCTCGCTCGGTGACTCGCCCTGGAGGGCCTGCCCGATGGCAAGGGCGAGCAGCGCGTTCACGGAAAGCACCGCGATGCCTGTCTTGAGCTTCATGTGTCGAACTTTCCCCTCGTCGCAAGCAATACCGAGAATCCCGGCCTGCGCATGAGAGGAGTCTCAGCCGTGACGCCCGTTCTGGGCCACTCCAAACGTGATTCGTCCCAAGTTCGCCCCTACCCGTCTAGACCTGCTCACCGCGGAGGGCGTGGAAGTAGCGCGAGCTGGCGTGCCTGTGCCACCAGATGCCCCCGGGAGTCCCAGACCTCACAGTCCTCCTCGAAGTGACCACCCGCGATGGTCCGGGTGGCGTGCCGGACGATCGCCCACCCCTCGGCCGGCCTGGCCCGGACGTGCGCCGTCAGCTCGAGCGTCGGCGCCCACCCCGGTAGGCCCAGGTCGAAGGTGACCGGCGGCAGCGCGTCGAGCACGAGCAGCAGGGCGATCGGATCGAGCGGTCGGTCGTCGGCCAGCCTGAACCAACCCTGGATGAGCCCGTTCCCGCTCGGCTCCCCCATCGCCCAGCCGACACAGGCCGGGTCCAGACGAGTGCCGAGTCGCTCCAGGAGCGGAGCGATCTTGAGGAACTCCTCGGGAGCCACCAGCGCCGGCACGCAGTCCTCGAGGGGAGGCAGGGCGGGTGGAGGGATCTGACGCTGCACCTCGTCCGTCATGGCATCGAGATCTCCGAAGACCGCGAGCGCCGTGATCCGCTCGACCTCCGCTCCGCCCTCGACCTGGACCAGGCTCGCGGCCACTGTTGAGCGTCGGCCACCGATGCGCACCTGTCGCACCCGGACGAGCGCCGGCCCCGGGACGCTGGGGGTGAGGTAGTAGGCGCTCACGCTGACCGGGTCGGGCTGGCCGATCTCGGCGAGCTCGGCGCGGATCGCGTTCCCGAGGACGGCCAGCAGGTAACCACCGTTGAGGCCGCCGCCGACCACCCAGCCGGCGTCCAGCCCCGCGGCGTACTCCCCCGGTGCCGTGCGTGCCACGGCGATGCCGCGGTCCAGCTCGTAGTCCATGCCGGAACCCTAGAGGGGCCGACGAGCTCCGGGGTCAGGCATAGCCGGCCGGGGTTCCCCACGCCGCCGTGCGCGAGGAGTGGTCACTGATCACCGGGCAGTACGTGCCGACGAAGTTGGTCGGCATGCAGCGGTTGCAGTGGATGCACAGCGAGGGCGTGCTCGCCTCGGCCTTGATCCTGTTGACGAGGTCGGGTTCGCGCAGGAGTGCGCGGCCCATCGCCACGAACTCGAAGCCCTCCGACATCGCGAGGTCCATCGAGGCCCGGTCGGTGATCCCGCCGAGCACGACCATGGGCAGGGCGATCTCCTGGCGTACCTTGCGTGCGTGCTCGAGCAGGTAGGCGTCCTGGTAGGGGTACTCCCGGATGAAGTGCCTCCCACCGAGGCGCATCAGGGTCTTGATCGGTTGCGGCATCACCTCGACGAACTCCTTGACCGGTGCCCCTCCGCGGAACAGGTACATCGGGTTGAGCAGCGAGCTGCCCCCGGTCATCTCGAAGGCGTCGACGGTGCCGTCGGCCTCGATCCACTTCGCTGTCTGGATCGCCTCCTCCAGGGTGATGCCGCCCCGCACGCCGTCGGACATGTTCAGCTTGGTGAGGATGGCGATCCGGCTGTCGACGACGTCCCTGACCGCGCGCAGGATGCCCCTGCCCACCTTGGCCCGGTTGACCAGCGAACCGCCGTACTCGTCCCTGCGATGGTTGAGCGTCGGACTCAGGAACGCACTCGCGAGGTAGCTGTGCCCCAGGTGCACCTCCACGGCGTCGAAGCCGGCCTCGATGGCCCGGGTGGCCGCGTTCGCGTGGGCGGCGGTGATCCGCTCGATGTCGGAGACCGTGGCCTTGCGGGAGATGCCACCGGACATGCTGGGGAACCGCATGCTCGGCGACAGGGCCGGGAGCCCGTTTCCACGCGGGTCCGCCACCGGACCGGCGTGACCGATCTGGGCAGAGATGGCGGTGCCCTCGTCGTGAACGGCGTCGGTGAGCGCACGCAGGCCGGGCATCGCCTCCTCGGTCCACTGGATCTGGTCCGGCGCGGTGCGACCGTCGGGCGCGACCGCGCAGTAGGCGACGGTGGTCATCGCGACCCCGCCCGCGGCGTACGCGCGATGGAAGTGACCAGGTCCGTGGTGACCCTGGAGCGATGGCTCAGCCCCTCGTACGTCGCTGCCTTGACCACGCGGTTCTTCAAGGTCAGGGGACCCAACCGCGCGGGGGTGAAGATCTCAGGCATTTCTAGAACGTGTTCCATTTCTTGATACTAGCGATTCGGGCACGCCCTCAGCGTCACCAAGCTGATCGAGCTCCGGTTGCTGCAGTCCTCCCGGGTGCGGACCACCTCTCCCGAGGTGCGCCAGACCGCCGCCACACTGATGTCACAGCTCGCCGCCGAGCTGAGCCACGACATGCGAGTGCCGTTGAGCGCGGTCGTGGCCAGCCTCGAGATGCTCGAGGACCAGCTGGCCGACCACCAGGACAGTGCGGTCGCCGCACTGCTCGTGAGCGCCACCAGGGCGATCGGGCGGATGGAACGGATGCTGGACCAGAACATGGGTTTCGGCCATCACGGACCGCGACGCCAATGTCCGCGACGTCGACCTGCAGAAGGTCGCCGCGCAGCTCGTGCTCGACGACATGTACTCCGTCCTCCAGAACCCCGTCAACAACTCCCTGAAGTTCGCCAGGCCGGGCATCCCTGCCCTGGTGCGCATCGCAGCGCGGCGGGCTCACGGTGGCTGGCGCATCTGGGTGCGTGACAACGGCGTCGGGATTCCGGAGCACCGGCGGGTCGACGTGTTCTCGTTGTTCAGCCGGGTCGAGACGGAGGTCCCGGGTCACGGGATCGGCCTCGCGACGGTCGCCCGGATCGTTGGTGCGCACGGTGGCCGGGTCGGCGCCGAGTCGGTCCCGGGCGCAGGCACCGAGATCTGGTTCGAGCTCCCGGACGCGGAAAAGGACCAGGAGGCCGTCAGATGACGACCTCCTGGTCCGATGGTGCTCCGCGGGTCAGTCGCCCGGGGTGGTGTTCACGGTGATCTTGGCGATGCCGACGAGCAGGCCGGGCTCGACCGCGTCGGTCTTGAAGGTCTCGTTCAGCAGCGGTGCGGCGACCGGCGAGATCTGGACCTGGGTGCCTTCGAGCGTGGCAGTCCCGCTGCCGGTGGCCAGCGGCTTGAGCGTGCTGCCGTTGAGGGTGAACAGGTAAGCGCTCGTGACGGCGGTCTTGCCGTTCACGGCCACGTCACCGTAGACCCGCGAGACGCCCGGGTCGACGTTGAGGTTGGTCAGCTCGACCTTGGTGTCACCGGCGGTCAGGGAGAGACCGGAACCCTCGTGCTGGATCTGGCCGACGACGTAGTTGGGGACCGAGCCGGGCTTGAACACCGACACGTTGCCGCCGGTGATCGGGAAGATCAGCGAACCGTCAGCGAGCTTGGCGGAGCCGACCGTGCCGGGCGTCAGCTTGAGCGTGGTCAGGGCGTCGACGAAGCCCTGGTCGAGCGCGATCGCGGTGTCGTTGCCGGTCAGGGAGTCGATGGAGGCAACCGGCTTGGGGGCCGGCGCGGAGGAGGACGAGGCGTTCGTGGTGTCGTCGTCGCTGCTGCCGCAGGCGGCGGCGGAGAGGCCGGTGGTCGCTACGAGGGCGATGACGGCGATGGTCTTGCGCGAGAAGATGGTGCTCATCTGGGTTCACATCCTGTGTGTTGGTTCGTGACTGGGGGTTGCTTGGTGTCACGGGGTCATTCGGCGCGAGCGGGCAGGCGGATTGGTTCGATGTTCAACAAACTTCCGAACCCACCCGATGGGGTGCCCAGGGACCGCCTGCTGCTAGTACGCCGGGAACCGGCAGGCGGCGACCTGGCCGCGGAACAGGTGGGGCCACTCGAAGCTCGCGAGCGCAGGCGTGAACGGCTTGCGCGAGATCGCGTAGGGCCACGCCCCGGACTCGCTCACGGCCCACAGTCGTCTGCCGTGCGAGGCGAACTGCAGCCCTTCGGCCCCCGGGATGAACGCGACCCTTCTGCCGTGTGGGGTGACCAGCTCGCCGCAGGACAGGTTCGACCGGCTCAGGTAGAGCCTGCCTGCCGCGTCCAGGGTGGCGCCCTGGACCAGACGCGGGATCCGGGTGCTCACGATCGGCCCGAGCTGGCGTTTGCCGTCGTGGCGCAGTGCGAGGTCGAGCACGCCCGGCTTCAGCAGACGCTTGAAGGAGAACCAGTAGATCCGGGCAACACCACGCGTCACGAAGGGCACCATCCCGACGCGGTCTCCCCTGGCCACGATCGAGGAACCCCGCACCGGTGAGTCCAGGCGCCACACCCGGGTGGCTCTCAGGACGGTGCTCCGCTGGGTCGAGTCGACCAGCCAGAGCTTGTTCTTCTCCACCAGCCACAGCCATCGGCCCCGCTGGATGATCCCGCCCCCGTGTCGGCAGTAGGTGCGCGGACGCTGGCCCACCTGGCCGTAGATCGCGCTGTGGAACGCCAGCCGCTTGCCCGTGACGATGTCGACCTGCATGAGCTGGCAGGGGCGCTGGCCATACCCCTTCCGGTAGCGGAAGCCGCTGATCCAGGCCGTCCTACCGGAGATGGCAAGCCCTTGCGGGACGAGATGCCGGCGCGGATTGGGCAACCAGATGCCGTGGCACATGCGCTTGTGGTTGCGGAACCGGGCGAGCTTCTTGCGGGTGTAGGTCGGCTCGTCCCCGTGCACGGCTCGGCGGTCGATCCCCCGGCAACGGCTGTGCTTGGCGACCTGCCTCAGCTCACCGACCGCCGGCCCGGCGGTGGGTCCCAGGGCGGGCACGGTCCGGGCGTCCCGGAACCAGCTCCCACCCGCGAGGACCAGGAGCACGACCAGTGCCACTCTCGGAACGCGCGTCAGCATCTCGACAACGCTAGCGGCGCGCTGCACCCCCAGGCATGACCGTTGGCCCCGCGTGTTGCTTCGCATACCCTAGGGGGGTATGGTCTTTCCAACAGCGGATCGCGCCCCGAACCGCGCCCAGGAGGATGACATGAACGAACCGACGTCAGGTGCCCCGGGCGATGCCGACGCCCACGTCCATCCCGGTTACATGCACCGCAAGGACGACTACCTGCGCCGCATGAAACGCATCGAGGGCCAGGTCCGCGGCATCGAGCGGATGATCAGCGACGAGACCTACTGCATCGACATCCTGACCCAGGTCTCCGCCGTCACGAAGGCGCTGCAGGCCGTCTCCCTCGGCCTGCTCGACGAGCACATGTCGCACTGCGTCCTGGATGCCGCGAAGGCCGACTCCCCCGACGCCGACGCCAAGCTGCGCGAGGCGTCCGAGGCGATCGCGCGGCTCGTCCGCTCCTGACCCGGCGTTCCGTCGATCCAGACACCAACCAGGAAGGAACACCCCGATGAGCCAGACCGCTGAGTACACCGTGAGCGGGATGACCTGCGGCCACTGCGTCGCGTCCGTGACCGAGGAGGTCCAGGAGATCCCCGGCGTCACCGAGGTGGAGGTCGACCTCCAGACCGGTGGCCTCAGGGTCACCAGCACTACGCCCGTCCCCGCGACCGATGTCAGGGCCGCCGTCGAGGAAGCCGGTTACCGGCTCACATGAACGCGCTGGCCAGGTCCGCCGGGTTCGTCCTCGGCATCTTCGCCATCTTCGGCATCGCGCTCGCGGTGGGGGTCCGGGTGGGGCCCGTCGGTGCGTCCGCGGAGGCCGCCACGGAGCACTCCACCTCCGGGGCTGGGCACGGTGCTGGTCACGACTCGAAGGCGTCCACGCCTGAGGTGCCCGGGGGCCTGATGGTCTCCTCCGGCGAGCTCACCCTGTCGCTCACGGACGCGGTACTGGAGGCCGGCCGAGGTCGTGTGGTCTCGTTCGTGATCCAGGGCGCGGACGGCCCCGTCACGTCGTACGACGTGGAGCACGAGAAGCGGCTGCACTTCATCGCCGTGCGACGCGACTTCACCGGCTACCAGCACGTCCACCCCGAGCTCGCACCCGACGGCACCTGGACCACGGCCCTCGACCTGACGCCGGGCCAGTGGCGCGTGTTCGCCGACTTCAAGCCCGCCGGCGCCGACGACCTCACGCTCGGGTCCGATCTCTCCGTCCCGGGCCAGGTGAAGGTGGCCGAGCGACCCACCGGTGCGCGGGTCTCCACGGTCGAGGGCTACACCGTCGCCCTCGACGGCGACCTGGTCCCGGGCGAGGACTCGAGGGTGTCGCTCAGCGTCGCCAAGGACGGGCGGCCGGTCACCGACCTCCAGCCCTATCTCGGCGCCTACGGCCACCTGGTCGCGTTGCGCGGCGGCGACCTCGCCTACCTGCACGTCCACCCCGAGGGTGCGCCCGAGGACGGCAAGACACGGCCGGGTCCGGACGTCGAGTTCGTGGCCGAGGTGCCGAGCTCGGGCGGCTACCACCTCTACCTGGACTTCAAGCACGACGGCGTGGTGCGCACGGCCGAGTTCGCACTCGACACCGCGGTTGAAACGGGGAGTGACGATGACCTCCACGACTGAGTCGGCAGCCACGTCCACCGTGGAGCTCGAGATCACCGGGATGACCTGCGCCTCCTGCGCCAACCGGATCGAGCGCAAGCTGAACAAGGTGCCCGGCGTCGTGGCGACGGTGAACTACGCGACCGAGAAGGCCAAGGTCGACTTCGACGACAGCGTCGGGACCGGGGACCTGCTCGCGGCCGTCGAAGCCGCTGGGTACGCCGCGCACCTCCCGACTCCCCGGGCACCGGCCGGTGAGGAGCCCGCCGCCGAGGTCGACCCGGCCGCCTCGCTCCGTCAGCGACTGCTGGTCTCGGCTGCCCTGACCATCCCGGTCGTGGCGATGGCCATGGTGCCGGCCTGGCAGTTCACCAACTGGCAGTGGCTCTCCCTCACCTTGGCCGCGCCGGTCGTGGTGTGGGGTGCGCTGCCCTTCCACCGTGCCGCGTGGGCGAACCTGCGCCACGGCAGCTCCACCATGGACACGCTGATCTCGATGGGCACGCTGGCGGCTTTCGGCTGGTCGCTCTATGCCCTGTTCCTCGGCACCGCGGGCACTCCCGGCATGACCCATCCGTTCGAGCTGACGATCCAGCGCACCGACGGGGCTGGCAACATCTATCTCGAGGCCGCCGCGGGAGTCACCACCTTCATCCTCGCCGGGCGCTACTTCGAGGCCAGGTCCAAGCGACAGGCCGGCGCGGCACTCAGGGCGCTGATGGAGATGGGGTCTCGCGACGTGGCGCTGCTGCGAGGATCCGTCGAGACACTGGTCCCGATCGAGCAGCTCGAGGTGGGGATGCGGTTCGTCGTACGCCCCGGTGAGAAGGTCGCCACCGACGGCGTGATCGAGGAGGGTTCCTCGGCCGTGGACGCCTCGATGCTGACCGGGGAGTCCCTGCCGGTGGAGGTCGGCGTCGGCGACACCGTCGTCGGTGCCACGGTCAACGCCGGCGGCAGGCTCGTCGTATGTGCCACCCGGGTCGGCGCCGACACGCAGCTGGCCCAGATGGCCCGCCTCGTCGAGGACGCGCAGACCGGCAAGGCCGCTGCGCAGCGGCTGGCCGACCGGATCTCCGGGATCTTCGTCCCGGTCGTGATCGCACTGTCCGCCGCCACGCTCGGCTTCTGGATCGGGACCGGGGCCGGCGCCGCCGCAGCGTTCACGGCAGCGGTGGCCGTCCTGATCATCGCGTGCCCGTGCGCGCTCGGTCTGGCCACGCCCACGGCGCTGATGGTCGGCACCGGCCGCGGTGCGCAGCTCGGCATCCTGATCAAGGGACCCGAGGTGCTCGAACGGACCCACCGCGTGGACACCGTCGTACTCGACAAGACCGGCACCGTCACGACCGGCCAGATGACGCTGGTCGACGTCGTGGTCGAGCCGGGTGAGGACGCCACCGAGGTCCTGCGGCTGGCGGGCTCCCTCGAGAACGCCTCCGAGCACCCGATCGCCAGGGCAGTCGCCACCGCGGCTCGGGAACGGTCGGGGGCGCTCGGCGCGGTCGAGGACTTCACCAACGTCGAGGGGCTCGGTGTCCAGGGCGTCGTCGAGGGCCATGCTGTCGTGGTGGGCCGTCCGCGGTTGCTGGCGGACTGGTCGCAACACCTATCCCCTGCCCTGTCAGCGGCCCTCGCGAAAGCGCAGGCGGAGGGCAGTACGACGGTCGCGATCGGCTGGGACGGGAGAGCCCGAGGTTTCGTCGTCGTGGCAGACGCCGTCAAGGCCACCTCCGCAGAGGCGATCGTGCGCCTACGCGGGCTGGGGCTGCGCCCGATCCTGCTCACCGGGGACCACACCGCCGTCGCCCGGGCGGTGGCGGCCCAGGTAGGCATCGACGCGGACGACGTGATCGCCGAGGTGATGCCGGCCGACAAGGTCGAGACGGTCAAGCGGCTGCAGGCGGAGGGTCGCGTGGTGGCCATGGTCGGCGACGGCGTCAACGACGCTGCGGCGCTCGCCCAGGCCGACCTCGGCCTGGCGATGGGCACCGGCACCGACGTGGCGATCGAGGCCAGTGACCTGACCCTGGTGCGTGGCGACCTCCGGGTCGCGGCGGACGCGATCCGACTCTCCCGTCGTACGCTCGCGACGATCAAGGGCAACCTGTTCTGGGCCTTCGGCTACAACGTCGCGGCACTGCCGCTGGCGGCCGCCGGGCTGCTGAACCCGATGCTGGCCGGTGCCGCGATGGCGTTCTCGTCGGTGTTCGTCGTCGGCAACAGCCTGAGGCTGCGAGGGTTTCGGCCGATCGAGGGCACGGGCTGACCGGCTGGGTCCTCAGGACGACGTGAGCTCGGCGAACACCACGACGTTCTCGTCGAACTTGTTCGTGCTCGCGTCGAGCCCGCCACAGGTGATCAGTCGCAGCCCGGCATGGTCGATGTTCCCGTAGACCTCGTTGGTCGGGAATGCCGACTTCGCGAAGTGCTCCACCCGGGTGACAGCGAAGACCGCTGTGCTGCCGTCCTTGCGCGCCACGTTGATCTCGTCGTCGCGTCTCAGCTCGCTCAGGCGGGCGAAGACACCAGGTGTCTCGAACCGGACGTGCCCCACGACGATGGCCGGCCCGAGTTCCCCCGGGGTGGGCGCACCCTTGAACCACCCAGCCGGAAAGGCCCCTGGCGGCACCTCCAAGGTCCCGTCCTGCTGCAGCTCGAGGTCCATCAGGTCCGAGTCGACGTCGATCGCCGGGATCTGCAGCCGCAGCGGCACGGACCGCGGCAACGTCACGGGCCCCGCCTCGGCAGGCGCAGGGCTGGGCGCCGCTGCGTGGGTTCGCACTGTCCGGGTGGGCTCGGCGGCGCTCGGGCCGTCACCGAGCCCGGCCGCCATGGCCGCGAGCACTACGGCTGCCATGGCCGCCACGACCGCGACCAGCGTCCAGCCTCGACGGCGTCCGGGCAGCGCGTCAGGCGAGTCGTGCGTCCTCACATGTGCTGGCGTCTGCGAAGGGCGACCAGCGCCAGGCCACCGAATCCGACTGCGAGCACCCAGCCCCCGAGGATCGTGACGTCCGAACCACCCGAGCCCGGGACCGGCGAGGCCACACCTGTGTCCACGGCCCCGACCGGCGTCTGCACCACCTGGACCTGGTCGACGAAGTCGGTGGCGATGCCGGCGCCTCCGGTGACACTGAGGCCGCCCTTGTCGCCGGTGCCGGTGTTGCTGCTCGTGCCTCCGGGAACGCCGGTGCCGTCGGTGCCGTCGGTGCCGTCGGTGCCGTCGTCGACGACGACCGCGTCCTCGACATCCTCGTCGTAGTCGCAGTCCGGGGAGGTGAACACGTTGTTGTCCAGGTGCACACCTCCGGACCGGGCCAGGGCGCGTCCCTGGATGGTCGCACCCGTCTGCATGGTGATCGTCGTCTCAGCCATGATCGTGCCGACGAAGTCGGTGGTCGCGCCGATGGTGGCTGAGCTGCCCACCTGCCAGAACACGTTGCACGGGTCGGCCTGGTTGATCAGGGTGACCGAGGCGCCGGAACCGGTGCTCAGAGTGCCGCCCGCCTGGAAGACCCAGACCGAGTCGGGGTCGTTCGCCCCGTCCAGGGTGAGGTCGCCGGTGAGTCCCATCGCGGACGGGTGCCGGTAGATCCCGCCGACGAGCGTCTGGCCACCGAGCTCGTCGTCCTGCGCGATCGGCGGTGTCTGTCCGGCCGCCTGGTCGTAGGCATTGGTGAGGTCGCTCTTCGCCTGGAGCGCGACGGCGTCGGCCTTGTGGGTGGTGCCACCGACGCTCATCGTGCTCTCGCCGGTGACGACCGCGCCGGGATGGAGGCCGACACTCCGGTCGATCGTGGTGGCCCCCGTGTTGGTGACCGTCGTACCGGCCAGCACCGAGAACGCCGAGGCGGTGGCGAGCGGCGGGACCTCCGCGACGGCATGCGCCGCGCTGGCCAAGGGGCCGGCCAGGAAGATGGCGGTCAGGGCAGTGGCGGAGACGGTGCGCGCGCGGGCGCGTCCGGCTGGTCGGCGGTCTGGTGCGGGCATCGGCACGGGTCCTCTGTCTCATGGGTCGGGAGCCCTAGCCGTGAGGCGATCCGCGAATGGGGCTTAAAGGTGCAAAGCGTAGAAAATATTAGTCCAGAATTGCGGGCATATCGGCACATCTTGGAGATTGAGGCCATTCCGTAGGACGCGAGCGCGCCAGGAATCCTCGTCACCACGCCCAAGCGGTCTCCGACCCGGTCACCGCCTCGGTCCCGATCACCGAGCCACGGGGCAACGTGGCTGACCCGGACTAGACCTATTTCAGGCCCTTGTGGGCAAAGCCTCACATCGCACCGAAGATAACCATCGGGCCACCACACGGGTGGGGGCCCCACATCAACGGGGGTTCCACGCATGTCCCTTCTCCACGTGTCCGCGCGCGCTCGCAAGCGGCTCAGGACCGGCATCGTCGTTGCACTCGTGGCGACACTCCCGGCCCTCGGTCTTGGCCCGGTTCCCGCGGCACAGGCTGCCGATCCGGTGTTGTCGTTCGTGGCGGCGGCGAGCAGTGCTGGTAACCGGGTCACCCACTCGGTGCAGGTCCCGCCGAGTGTGCAGGCCGGGGACACGTTGGTGATCTTCATGACCACCAACACGACGGTCGGGACGCTGGGCAGCCCGGCGGGTTGGACGCTCCTGCAGAGCAGGGACGGCACGGCCACCCGTGGACGTGCCTGGACCAGACAGGCCGACGCAGCTGATGCGAACGCGCTCGTCTCGGTGAGCTCCAGTGGATACGCGAAGTCCACGATGAGCGTCTCTGCCTACCGCAGCTCGGCCGGGACCTCCGCGGTCACCGCGTCGGCCAGCACGGCCGGCACCACTTCGGGAACCTCGCACACCACCCCGGATGTGACCGTCGACGAGGCCGGGTCGTGGCTGGTGAGCTCGTGGAGCGAGAAGTCCTCCGCGACCCAGACCTGGACCGCTCCTGCGACCAGCACCAGTCGGGCCACCCCAGCAGCCACCGGTGGTGGCAAGGTCAGCTCCCTGACAGCCGACTCCAACGGACCGGTGAGCACGGGGACCGCCACCGGACGCGTCGCCACGACCAGCGCCGTGGGCGGTGGCACCCAGCTGTTCTCGGTGGTGCTCAGCCCTGGTGTCGACCCGGGCACACCACCGGCCAACCGGGCCCCGGTCCCTTCCTTCACCACCTCCTGCACCGGGTTGACCTGCTCCTTCGACGCCGACGCCACCACCGACCCCGACAACGACCCACTCAGCTACGCCTGGAACTTCGGCGACGGCGCCACCGGCACCGGCGTCACCGCCTCCCGCACCTACGCCACTGCCGGCGACCGCACCGTGACCCTCACCGTCGACGACGGCACCACCACTGCCCAGACCACCCGCACCGTGAGCCCCAGCGCCGGCACGGGCACCGCGGCGTCCCTGTCCCACGTGGCCACCGCCAGCGCCGCGGGCAACCGCACCACCCACTCGGTGCGGGTCCCCGCACAGGTCCTGGCCGGCGACCGGCTGGTGCTGTTCATGAGCGCCAACTCCCGCAGCGGGACCCTCGGCAGCCCTGCGGGCTGGACCCTGCTTCAGGGCCAGGACGGCTCGGCCACCCGGGGCCGGGCGTGGACCAGACAAGCCACCTCCACCGACGCCAACGCCCTGGTCACGGTCACCTCCACCACGACGATCAAGGACACGATGACCGTGTCGGCCTACCGCAGCACCGGCGGCAGCCCCACAGTCACCGCCTCGGCCCAGACACCTGGCACCACCACGACCACCTCCCACACCGCCCCCGCGGTGGCCGTCGCCCAGGCGGGATCCTGGCTGGTCAACGCCTGGGCCGAGAAGTCCTCCTCGACCCAGACCTGGACCGCTCCAGCGACCAGCACCAGCCGAGCCACCGCAGCAGCCACCGGCGGTGGCAAGGTCAGCTCACTGACAGCCGACTCCAACGGGCCGGTCGCCACCGGCACCGCCACCGGACGCGTCGCGACCACCAGCGGATCCACCGGTGGCACCCAGCTGTTCTCAGTCGTCATCAGCCCCGGCACCGGCGGGACCACGCCCCCGGGCAACCAGGCGCCGGCGCCGTCCTTCACCTCCTCCTGCACCGGGTTGACCTGCTCCTTCGACGCAGCGGCCACCACCGACCCCGACGGTGACCCCATGACCTACGCCTGGAACTTCGGCGACGGCGCCACCGGCACCGGCGTCACCGCTTCGCGCACCTACGCCACAGCCGGTGCCCGCACCGTGACCCTCGTGGTCGGTGACGGTACGACGACCGCGCAGACGACCCGCTCGGTGAGCCCGACCGCTCCTCCGGTCAACCCGGCCAACCCCAACCACACCGCGTTGGTCCCCGAGACGCCGCGCACCGACATGCCCAAGATCAGCAACGGCGAGATCTGGGACATCGAGATCGTGGGCAGCCGCGTCTTCATCGCGGGCACGTTCACCTCGATCCAGAACCAACGGTCGAACAACACCACGACCTACGCCCAGCGCGGGCTGGCGTCGTACAACCTGACGACCGGCCTGGTCGACACCGGCTTCCGGCCGAACTTCGGCACTGGCGGCGTCGACGCCATCGAGGCCTCACCCGACGGCACCAAGCTCTACGTCTCCGGCAACTTCAGCAGCATCAACGGGGTGACCAAGCGAGGACTCGCCCTGATCAACCAGACCACGGGTGCGGCGATCAGCACGTTCACCGCCAACACGGATGCTCGCGTCACCGAGATCGCCGCGAGCAACACAACGGTCTACATCGGCGGCATCTTCACGCGCGTCAACAACGTGGTCCGACGCTCCCTCGCTGCCGTCAACGGCACCACCGGAGCCCTCGACTCCGGCTTCGAGAACAACCTCTCCGGCGGCATCGGCGTCAACGGCGCCCTCTCCGTGCAACGGCTCAAGCTGACCCGCGACCTGAGCAAGCTCCTCGTCGTGCACACCGGTCGCCAGGTGAACGGCGAGGACCGTTACGGCATCGCGCTGATCAACACCGCCACCAAGCAGCTGCTCCCGTGGCGGACCCGTCTCTGGGACGACAACCTGCAGTTCGTCGGCGGCATCCAGCGGATCTACGGCGGTGACATCGCGCCCGGCGACGAGTGGTTCGCGGTGACCAGCGGCTCGGGCGGCGACCGGCCGCCGATCAACGACACCGTCGTGGCCTTCTCGATCGACGGCGGCGACAACATGGAGCCGCGCTGGATCTCCCGCCACTTCGACAGCGTCTACTCGATCGCCATCACCGAGAAGGCGGCCTACGTCGGCGGGCACATGGGCTGGGCGGAGTCGCCCACGGCTCCCGACCCGTGGCCAGGGCTCGACGACGTCGGCTACGGCACCGGCCAGGGCCTGTCCGGCTACGGCCTGGGCGACGCGGTGGTCAACCGTGAGCACCTCGCCGCGCTGAACCCGGTCGACGGCAAGGCACTGGAGTGGAACCCCGGCTCGAACTCCTACGAGGGCAACAAGGCCATGGAGGCCACTACCCGCGGACTCTTCACCGGCGGCGACGCGACCACCCAGGGCGGCGTCAACATCGGCCGGATCGCCTTCTACGACTTCAGCTCCGTGCCCGCGAGCAACGGTGTCGAGACGGCCATCACCGAGCCGATCAACGGCCGGGTCAACCCGGCTGCCGAGGAGTGGCTGGTCAAGGGCACCGCGCAGGTGCCGAGCGGCACCGTCGCCCGGGTGGAGCTCGAGGTCATCGACCGGGCCAACAACCGCTACCTGGCCGACGACCTGACCACGTGGAGCACGACGGCGAACACGATCAACACCACCCTGACGAGCACGGGCGCACGGACAGCCGACTGGCAGCTTCCGTTGACGGTCACCGGCAACCGCAAGCTGATGCTTCGTGCGCGCACGGTCTCCTCGACCGGGACCGCCGACAACACCATGGCGACCAAGAAGACTGAGACCTTCGGGCTCAGCGACCAGCCCCCGAACACGAACGTCACCGGCCCTCCCTCCGGCGTGGTCAGGACCTTCGCGTTCACCGTGACCGGCACCGCCACCGACGACGTGGGCGTCAACTCGATCGGCATGACGATCCGGGACGGCAGCAACCGCTACCTCCAGGCGGACGGCTCGGTCTCCTCGACGGGCTACACCTTCCGCATCGTCCCGGACGTGGTCGGGGCGAAGAGCACCACCTGGTCGCGCGAGATCACCGTGCCCACCGAGGGCACCTGGAAGGCCCAGGCCAGGGCCACCGACACGGCCGGACAGCCCGACCTGGACACCGCCGACCGCGAGTGGATCGTCAGCGAGTCCGGCATCGCTCCGTCGGTGTCGATCAGCCAGCCGGCGGTGATGGTGCCGCCGACCGCGGCACAGACGCTGGTCATCGCGCCGGGCAGCCCGCTGACCTTCAGGGGCTCGGCCAACGACGACGAAGGCTTGAACTCGGTCGAGATCACCTTGCGCAACGCCACCACCCGCGAGAACCTCGCCTCCGACGGGACCTGGGGCACCAGCGCGATCGCGGGCTGGTACCGCGTCTCGCCGGTCAACTTGAGTGCCACCAGCTACAACTGGGCGTACACCACCCCGTTCAACCTCAAGGCGGGCAACTACACCTTCGAGGTGAGGGCGACCGATGAGCTCGGACTCATCACCGCGTCCGCCAACCGGGGCAGGCTCAACATCAGCGCCCAGGTCCCCGGCGATGCCCCTCCTGACGGGCTGCTCAACGTGACCGGCACGATCCTGGGGGGGCAGTCACTGCACCTCGACCTGGCCGGCACCGCCACCGACGACCAGGGTGTCGCGGCGGTCGAGGTCTCCCTCAGGGACCGTGACTCCAGCCGTTACCTGCAGCCGAACGGCAGCTTGGCGGCCGCCTTCGCCACCCGCCCAGCCACCCTCGCCACCCCGAACGGGACCTCCACCAACTGGACACTCCCGGTCGATCTTCCGGTGCAGGGCGATTGGGAGGTCACCGCCTTCGCTGTCGACACTGCCGGACAGCAGGACACGTCCACCACCGGTGCGACGGCTCGCTACCGGATCTATCCGGGCGACAACCCCCCTGCCCTGACCGCGAACCTCCTGGCTCCCAGCGAGGGCGCCGCCTTCACCGACGGCCGAATCTTCGTCAGCGGCCGGGCTGAGGACGACCAGGCCATGCAGCGCGTCGAGGTGGGCATCGTGGACTCCGCAGGCCGCTACATGAGCTCCACCGGGACGTTCTCCAGCACGACAGAGAGCTGGCGGACAGCGTTCCTGACCAGCCCCGGCACGGTCGGGTCCAACTTCTCCTACACGACTCCCGTCGTGCCGCCGGGCGCCTACACGGTGCGCGTGCGCGGGGTGGACCAGCACGACCAGGCCACGAACCCGCCTGCCGAGCGCCACGTCAACGTGACGCACCCTGCGGGCAACGCGGCTCCGGTGGCGAGGTTCACCGTGTCCTGCGCGCAGAACGTGTGCACCTACGACGGCCGGACCTCGACCGACGAGAACGCGGCCACGCTCACCTACGCGTGGAACTTCGGCAACGGCACCGGGAGTGGGCCCCTGCCCAAGCGCACCTACACCTCGGCCAACACCTACACGGTGACCCTGACCGCGACCGACGAGTGGGGCATCCCCAGCGCCCCCGTCACCCAGACGGTCACGATCACCGAGCCGACGAACAACGTCGCGCCCACGGCGGTGAACAACCCGCCGGCGTGCAGCGGCCTGGTGTGCAACTTCTCCGGGGTCGGTTCGGCCGACAGCAACACCGGTGACACGTTCACCTACCTGTGGAACTTCGGTGACGGGACGACGAGCTCCTCGTCCGCCATGTCGCACACCTTCCCGGCGGCTGGCACCTACACGGTGAACCTCACCACGACGGACGGGTGGGGCAGGTCGAGCACGACCCCTCGTTCGGTCACGGTCCCCACGCCCTAGCTCCGCCCGCAGCCCAGCACTCGGCAGCCCAGCACGCAGCGCACCCCCGCCACTACACCGAGGGGGTGCGCTGCGGAGCAGGTTGAGCGGACCCGACAAACCGGACTAGACCGACAACAAGTGATAGGTGCGAATAGGGTGTTTTGTAACCGAAGATACAGGCGGGCGGTCGCTCCGGGCGCCTGATCATCATCGGGGGATTCTGCACATGTCTCTGCCTCACGCACCCGCGTCCGGTCGCCGCCCGGGTGCCGTCCTCGTCACCGCCCTGGTCTGCGCCGTGTCCGCCGTGACCCTCGGGCCCGCCCCGCAGGCGTCCGCCGCGCCCGCGTCGCTGTCCCACGTGGGCGCAGTGAGCAGCGCCGGGTTGCGGACCGCGCACACGCTCAAGGTGCCGGCCCAGGTCGTCGCCGGCGACACGCTGGTGCTGTTCCTGACCACCAACAGCCCGCGTGGCTCGGTCACCAACCCCACCGGATGGCGCCTGCTCCAGTCGCGCGACGGTGCCTACACGAAGGGTCGGCTCTGGACGAGGACCGCGACCGCCGGGGACAGGAACACCGTGGTCACCGCGCGTTCCAGCGTGTCGGTGAGATCGACGCTCAGTCTCACCGTCTACCGCAGCTCAGCGGCGAAGTCAGTGGTCACCGCGTCGGCCGCGACCGTCTCCAACGTCTCCGCCGGAACTCACGCCGCCCCCGCGCTGCCGGTCCGCCAGCCGGGCTCCTGGCTGGTCAGCCTGTACGGCGGCAAGAACTCCGCGACCACCGTGTGGACCAACCCGACCGGGACGGTACGCCGAACCGGGACGGCGAGCTCCGGCAGCGGCCAGATGACCGCCATCGTCGTGGACTCGGCCAAGGTGGTCCCGACCGGCACCGCCGCCAGCAGGGTCGCCAGGACCAACAAGGCCCTGATGGGTCGGCAGCTCTACACCCTGGCGATCAGCCCGGGGACCGCGCCGGTGACCCCGCCCAGCAACCGGGCACCGGTCCCGGCGTTCAACTCATCGTGCGACGCCCTCACCTGCTCCTTCGACGCCACCGGCTCCACCGACCCCGACGGTGACCCGCTCACCTACAGCTGGACCTTCGGAGACAGCACGAACGGCACCGGAGCCACGCCCTCGCACACCTACCCCGGCACCGGGACGAGGAACGTCACCCTCACGCTCGGCGACGGCACGACCGTGACGTCGCTGACCAGGCCGGTCACCGCGACCTACGTCGAGCCGCTCCCCGGCCACGGCAGGCTCGTCCCGGAGACCCCGCGCACGGACCTGCCCAAGATCAGCAACGGAGAGATCAACGACCTCGAGATCGTCGGCTCCCGCGTCTACGTCGTCGGCACGTTCACCGGGATCGCGAACCAGCGTGGGGACAACACCACGACGTACAACCAGCGCTTCCTCGCGGCCTACGACCTGGACACCGGCCTCGTGGACGCGAGCTTCGACCCGACCTTCGACGGCCCCACCGGCTTTGCGGTAGAGGCAGTGGAGTCCTCCCCGGACGGCACCCGCCTCTATGTCGCCGGCGGCTTCAACACCGTGAACGGAGCCACCAAGAAGGGCCTCGTGCGCCTTGACCCGGACACCGGTGACACCGTGGCCGGGTTCACCGCCGACACCGACGCCCGGACCACCGAGATCGCCGTGTCCGACTCGACCGTCTACGTCGGCGGCCGGTTCGGCAAGGTGAACACCTCGGTGCGCAAGTCGCTCGCCGCGGTCGACGCGCTGACCGGCGCGGTCGACCCGGTCTTCGTCAACAACCTCTCCGGTGGCATCGGCGTCAACGGCGGCCTCGCCGTGCAGAAGCTGCTGATCACCCACGACGGCAGCAGGCTCGTCGTCGTCCACACCGGCAAGCAGATCAACGGCCAGGACCGCTACGGCATCGCGCTGATCGACACCGCCAGCAAGCAGCTGCTGCCCTGGCGTACCCGGCTCTGGGACCAGAA
The DNA here is from genome assembly GCA_963781335.1 of uncultured Actinomycetota bacterium. Lineage (GTDB taxonomy): Bacteria > Actinomycetota > Actinomycetes > Propionibacteriales > Nocardioidaceae > Marmoricola. The sequence goes on from CAWAFS010000035.1 coordinate 689,431, forward strand.
CCTGCAGTTCGTCGGCGGCGTGCAGCGGATCATCAGCGGCTCGATCGCACCGGACGACTCCTTCTTCGTGGTCTCCAGCGGCTCCGGTGGCGACCGGCCGCCGATCAACGACACCGTCGTGGCCTACGACTTCACCGGCGGCGACGACGTGCAGCCCAAGTGGGTCTCGCGCGCGTTCGACAGCGTCTACGCGACCGCCATCTCCGAGAAGGCGGTCTACATCGGCGGCCACTTCGCCTGGAACGAGTCCCCCTCCGCGCCCGACCCCTGGCCCGGCGCGGCCGACATCGGCTACGGCACCGGACAGGGCCTGTCCGGCTACGGCCTCGGCGACTCGGTGGTCAACCGCGAGCACCTCGGTGCGCTCAACCCGGTCGACGGCAAGGCACTGGAGTGGAACCCGGGTTCGAACTCCAACATCGGCAACACCGCGATGGCGCTGAGCCCGCGTGGGCTGATCACCGGTGGTGACGCCACCACGCAGGGCGGACTCAACGTCGGCCGCGTCGCGGTCTTCGACTTCGAGGCTCCGACACCCGAGCCCAACGGGGTCGAGACCACGATCACCAAGCCGATCTCGGGCCGCGTACTGGGCGCCGGCACGGAGTTCACCATCGAGGGCACCGCGACGGCGCCGACCGGCGTGCGCAAGGTCTTCGTCGAGGTCCAGAACCGCAGCACCCAGCAGTGGTTGCAGGCCGACAGGACGACGTGGGGCGGCGCGGCCAACATGGAGGCGACGGTGACGCAGCTGACGGCAACCACCGCCGAGTGGTCCCTCAACCTGGTCGTGCCCGCCAACGTCAAGATGCTCGCCCGGGCCAGGGCCCAGGGCATGGGCGACGCTCCCCGGCCCGAGGCTCCCGTGAAGGCCATCAAGAAGTTCGAGACCTTCGGCCTCGAGGACGCTCCCCCGACCATGACCTACACAGCACCCGCGTCAGGGCTGGTGACCAACCAGACGTTCACCATCGAGGGCACCACTGCCGACGACCGCGGCGTCACCGGGATCTCGATGACCCTCAAGGACGCGGCCGGTCGCTACCTCCAGGACGACGGCACGGTCGACGCGACCTACAACGCGCTCGGGATCGCCCCGGACGTGCCGAACGCCACCACCACGACCTGGTCGAAGGAGGTCACCGTCCCGACCGAGGGCACCTGGCAGGCCCAGGCACGCGCCCGGGACACCGGTGGCAACTCCTCGCTCGACACGGCCGACCGCACCTGGAACGTCTCGGCCGACGGGCAGGCGCCCTCGGTGTCGATCAGCTCGCCGGGCTCCGTGGTCCCGCCGACCGCGCCCCAGGTGGTCACGGTCGAGCCGGGCGACCCGATGACGTTCACCGGCTCCGCGACCGACGACGGCCAGGTCAAGTCGATCTACGTCGCGATGCTGAACAACTCGACCGGCGAGGCGCTCACCGTCGACGGCACCTGGGGCATCGACAACGGGTTGAACCTCTACAAGCTCCCGGTCGTGGTGAACCAGCAGAACTTCAACTGGTCCTGGACCACGCCCCAGGACCTGACCCCGGGCAACTACACCTTCGCTGTGCTGGCGAAGGACGACGAGGGCATCACCACGCCCCAGGCGAGCTGGGCGATCATGACCATGAACGCGGTGGTCACTGGTGACGTCCCACCGAAGGCCACCCTGACGAAGGCCGGGGTCCAGCCTCCGTCGGAGAACCTGGAGCTCGACGTCGACGGGCAGGCGACCGACGACGACGGCGTGGACGAGGTCCGGCTCATCGTCAAGGACCTGGACACCAGCCGCTACCTGAAGGCGGACGGGACCGTCTCCGCGACGTACACCACCGTTCCTGCCGACCTCACCGACGCCGGGGCCACGAGCACCGGTTGGTCGAAGCACCTGACGCTGCCCAACCAGGGCAGCTGGAACATCACGGCGTACGCCGTCGACACCGTCGGTCAGCGCGACCTCGCCACCACGGGCGCGACTGCCCGCTACCCGGTCTACCCCGGTGACAACCCGCCGACACTGACCGACAACCTGCTCGCCCCGACCGAGGGCGCCTCCTTCACCGAAGGCAAGATCTTCGTCAGTGGGCGGGCCGAGGACGACCAGGCGACCGCCAAGGTCGAGGTCGCGATCATGAACGCGTCCAACCAGTACCTCACGTCCTCGGGTGGCTTCGGGTCCGCGGTGAGCTGGCGCCCGGCGTTCCTGACCAGCCCTGGCACAGCCGGGTCGAACTTCTCCTACACGACACCGGTGCTGCCCGCGGGGAGCTACACCGTCAAGGTCCGTGCCACTGACCAGCACGGGCTGGTGACCACCACCGCGTCGGAGCGTCACGTGGTCGTGTCGATCCCGCCGGGCAACACCAAGCCCGTCGCCGTGCTGGCGAAGGCGTGCACGGAGAACGTGTGCACCTTCGACGCGAAGGGCTCCACCGACGAGAACGCGCCCACGCTGACCTACGCGTGGAACTTCGGCAACGGCTCGTCAGGTGCCGGGCCCAACCCCAGGAGGACCTACACGACGGCCGGCACCTTCACGGTGACGCTCACGGCCAAGGACGAGTGGGGAACACTCTCGGACCCGGTGACGACGACGGTCACGATCGCCGAGCCCGCGGGCAACGCGGCACCGGCGCCGGTGATCCAGACACCGTCCTGCTCGGGTCTGACCTGCAACTTCTCGGCGGTCGGCACGACGGACCCCGACACGGGTGACTCGATCACCTATGCCTGGGAGTTCGGCGACACCGCGACCAACACGGCGAGCGGCGCGGCGAGCGCACACGCCTTCTCGTCGGCGGGGACCTACACGGTGACCTTGACGGCCACCGATGGCTGGGGGAACCCGGCAACGGTGACCAGGCAGGTCACCGTCCCGACACCGTAGGACTGACGCCGGGCTGCGTGGTCCGGCCGCTGGGGGGCGGCCGGACCACGACCCGCGCGGTCAGCGGTCGCCGGCGAGCAACGGCTCCAGCGTGAGCTCGGGGTGGTCGCGCTCGACCACGCTGATCCGCCACTTGTCGGGGGCCAGCACGAGCAGGGTCCCGTCGTTGCGGGCCATCACCTCGAGACCGCGGACGGCTCCGAGCTCTGCAGCCGATGCGGCATCGGTGCGGCGGGCCTGGGTGTAGCCGAGCGTCTCGAGCTTGATCGGCGCCCCGAACTCGGTCTCCATCCGGGCGACGGCGACCTCGAACTGCATCGGGCCGACCGCGGCCAGCACCGGTGACTGGTTGCCGCGCAGGTCCGAGCGCAGCACCTGGACGACGCCCTCGCCGTCGAGCTGGTCGATCCCGCGGCGGAACTGCTTGAACCGGCCGCTGTCCTTGGCCGTTGCCACGGCGAAGTGCTCGGGGGCGAAGGTCGCGATCGGCGGGAACTGCACCGGCTCGTCGACGAAGATGGTGTCGCCGATCCGCAGGGCGTTGGCGTTGACCAGGCCGATGATGTCCCCGGGGTAGGCCGTGTCGAGGATCGCGCGCTCCCGACCGAAGATCGCCTGCGCGTACTTGGTCGCGAACGGACGCCCGGACTGCGCGTGGGTGGCCACCATCCCTCGCTCGAAGACGCCGGAGCAGACCCGGGCGAAGGCGACCCGGTCGCGGTGGTTGGTGTCCATGCCCGCCTGGACCTTGAACACGAAGGCACTGAAGGGCGCCGCGACGTCCCGGACCTGGAGGGGCCTGCCTTCGCTGTCCTCCTCGCCGTGGCCGAACGCCGCTGCGGGCGGGGCCAGCTCGACCAGGGTGTCGAGGAGAGCGGCCACGCCGAAGTTCGAGATCGCCGAGGCGAACAGCACCGGGGTGGTGAAGCCGCCGAGGAAGAGCTCCTGGTCGTGGTCGGCACCGTCCGAGGACAGCAGCTCCGCCTCCTCGACCGCTGCCGCCCACGGATCACCCACGCGGGTCGCTGCCGCTTCGGCTCCCATCCGCTCCTCGGGAGCTCGGGTTGCTCCGCCCGCAGTACGGGTGTAGGCGACGTAGTCACCCGTACGCCGGTCCAGCACTCCCCGGAAGTCGCCGGCGATGCCCACGGGCCAGGTCAGCGGCGTCGGGACGAGCTTGATCTCGTTCTGGATCTCCTCCATCAGCTCGAGCGCGTCGAGGCCGGGACGGTCCCACTTGTTGATCACGGTGATCACCGGGATGCCGCGCGCCTTGCAGACCCGGAACAGCTTCAGCGTCTGCGGCTCGAGACCCTTGGCCGCGTCGACCAGCATCACGGCCGCGTCCACTGCCGACAGCACCCGGTAGGTGTCCTCGGAGAAGTCCGAGTGGCCGGGAGTGTCGACCAGGTTGATCACATGACCGTCGTAGGAGAACTGCAGCGCAGCAGAGGTGATCGAGATGCCGCGCGCCTGCTCCATCTCCATCCAGTCCGACACCGTCGACCGGCGACCGGACTTGCCGTGGACCGCGCCCGCCTCGGTGATCACGCGCGCATGCAGGGCCAGCGCCTCGGTCAACGTCGACTTTCCCGCGTCGGGGTGGCTGATCACGGCGAACGTACGGCGACGGGCGGCCTCGCGGCGTACGTCCTGATCCCGGGTGGTGCCGGGATGGGCGCCGTTGGAGGCGGCAGCATCAGTGGGCGTGGTGGTCACAGGGTCCTGCATCGTCGGGAGAAGCCCGGCGGTGGCGCGGGCGACTGCCCAGTCTACGAGAGCGGGCGAACCACGGAGCCGGGAGGCGGTCGCCTGCCTCTCACTCCAGGTCGACGGACAGGGCGCGATGGTCCGAGAGTGGAAGGTCGTGCGTTCGTCCCTCCAGCACGCGCTCCTGGATCTCCTCGGAACCGAGGATGTGGTCCAGCTGTGCTCGTGGATGGTGTCGCGGAAACGTGGGCTCCGCATGCAGGGAGCTCCATCCGGTGAGCCGCTCCGCTCTGGCCCTGCCCAGGTTGAGGTCACCCATCAACACGATCGGCTGCGCGGCCGACCCAAGACTCCGTCGCAGCCTCCTGAGCTGTCGACCGTTCCACCAGCCGATGAACGTCAGGTGGGTGTTCACGATCGTGATCGGGCCGACTGGCGCGTCCACGGTCGCCACCACGGCGACCCGGGGCTCGTCGCGGAACACCCCGACCGTGTGTTCGGGAGGACTCCACCGCGGCACCTTGAGCGGCACCGGCGCCAGCCGGATCACCTGCCATGACAGGACCGGATACCGCGAGACCATTGCGACGCCGTACGCCGCCGAATCGGACAGCTCGCTGCCGTCTGCCGGCGTCCAGCTGCCATCCGGCTGGCCCGCGAGTGCCGCGGCGAAGCGGTACTCGGTGGCACCCATCGCCTCGGCGGCGATCGACGTCAGGTCAGCGCCGCCCGAGCGAGCCTGGGAGCGATCGACCTCCTGGAGCCCGAGGACATCAGCACCGAGACTGCGGACCCCGGTTGCGAAGCGGTCGAGGTCCACGCGTCCGTCGCTGAGCGACCGTCCGTTCAGGATGTTGAAGGTGGCCAACCGCATGGCATTCCCGTCGATCGCGGGTGAAGCGACTTCATCCGAGGTCAGGTCCCACCTTGCGCGGGCGGACCTTCACGCAGCACCGGTCGGGTTCCGGCTCGAGGCAGGCCTCCTGGTCGCTGCACCCGAGGCCATCCGCGACGCCCTGCACGAACGACTGGTTGAGTCCGCAGACCAGCTCGGTGTGCCGCGCGGCCAGGGATTCGAAGGGGCAGTTGGCGAGCAGGATCACGTCCTCGTCAAGGCGCGGCTCGTACCCCTTGCTGGACAGCACGTCGACGAGTGACCCGGCGGGCGCCTCGCTGCCGACCGTGGTGCCCGCGTCCGCTGCCGCAGCCCTCAGCGCGTCGGGGAGCGAAACACCCTGTGCTGCACGTTCCACGCCGTCGGCGAGGATGTGCCCGACCAGGTCGTAGCGCCGGCTGGGCAGGGACACGGCCCACTCGCGAGACGAGCGCTTGTAGAGCTTGGAGGGCCGGCCGGCGCCCGGGCCCGACTTGCCGCTGAGCCTGCGGAACTCGACCTCGAGCAGGCCCTCATCAACATGACCCACACCACGCACCGTATCGACCCCGCCACCTCGTCCATGCCGGACCTCGGGGCAGCGCAGGCGTTCTTCCTGCTCCGGACGGTCTTCACCCTTGCTCCGATCGCGTTCGGCCTTCGACAAGTTCTTCGGTGTCCTGACCAGCTGGGAGGACTACCTGGCTCCCTGGATCAGCGACCTCGTCCCGGGCAGCGCCCACGAGGCCATGCTCCTGGTCGGCGTGATCGAGATCGTCGCCGGCATCGCGGTCGCCCTCGCGCCGCGCTTCGGTGGGTTGCTCGTGGCGGCCTGGCTCGGCGCCCGGATGGACCAGACTGCGTGCAAGCCCAGATCCTGGGGTCTGCACCTGCACCCGTGGGACCTGCCGGGGTCGGACGTGGTCGCAGGACTCGAGGCGACAGCGCCACGGGAGGCAGTTCGCTGACATCGTCCGGACGCCCGGCGTGAGCGGAGGGCTGGCACCTCGAACTGCCTCCTGCAGGGACGCTCGGGGGCGATTCGCGCGAACAAGACGACCCCTGGGCGCAACAAGAGCTGGAGAGTCCGGCCACGTGGGACCTTCCGGTTGTCCGGTAGGACGATCAGGTGTCGGCTGGACCGTCTCGGATGACTCCGCGCACGCGGTCGAGCGCCAGCAGTTCCGGCTCGAACTCGGTCAACCACCATGTTGCGCCGGCCTCCGCGAAGCGCTGTGGGTCAGCGTCTGGCGGGAGCCCGACCACGATGTCGTAGGTGTCCTGACCGACGTTGTCGCGGATGTCGTGAATGGTCGCGGCTGCTTCGGCCAGTTGATCTGGATGGGTCAGGTTGACCGGCATGTATCCGTCGTACCGGGCAGCTCGTCGCAGCGGTTTGCTCCGTCCCGCCAATCCGCCAACCCACACCGGCACCCGCGGTTGTTGAACGGGCTGGGGAAGGAACTCGACATCATCGACAGTGAAGTGTTCGCCCTCGTGGTGGACCGGTGTCCCCGACCAAGCTGCGGTGAGAATCGCCAGGGACTCGTCCAGCATCTGGGCTCGTCGCCGGTCGTCGGTTTCCTCACCCGTGGCACTCAGCTCGCGACCGAAGCGGTCATCTCCCAAGCCGACACCGAGGACCAGGCGGCCGCCACTGAGCCGATCGAGGGTCGCAGTCTCCCGAGCGACCTTCACGGGACGACGCCGAGCGAGCGGTGTGACCATCGGCCCGAGCTTGATGGACTCGGTGGCGACGGCGATGGCGCTCAGCGAGATCCACGGATCGGCGACGGACCTGACCGGCGCCGCCCATCGGACGTGATCCCACACGAACACTCCGTGCCAGCCCGCGGCTTCGGCCTCGGCGGCCAGTCGCGCGACCTGCAAGGGGTCGGCCAGCTCATCAAACAGGGGTAGCCACAGACCGGACCTCACGAGGTGTGCACGATGAGAGCGTCGATCACGGCGTCCCAGGTGTGTGGTGGGGGGAGTTGGTGCCCCACGGCCTCCAATGGCATGAACGTCGCATTCGGGATGGCGTCGGCCAGCGCCTCACCGTGGGCGGGTGGGAACAGCGGATCGGCAGTGCCGTGGAGCACCAGGGCCGGGAGTTCACCGAGTTGATCCAGACCACCGGTCGCGGGCGCGCCGTCAACGACGACGAAGTGGTTGGTCATGCTCGCGGCGATGTCGTTGCTGCGGTCGAAGACCCGTCCGGCAAGGTTGCGCAGCCGTGCCTCGTCGAAGTTGCCGGGGCCTGCGTACGGACGTTCGCCCTCGACGATGTAGTCGATGACCGCCTCGCGGTCAGTCCAGTCGGGATCGGGGCTCTCGTCTGACAACGTCGCCTGGATCTCTTTGGTGGGTGCGGGCAGGTCCTCGATCCAGGGTCCGATGGGGCTGGTGGAGAACAGCGTGAGTGTCGATACCCGGCCACCGTGCTCGATCGCCAGGCGCTGTGCCAGGCCCCCGCCCATGGAGAGTCCGGCGACGTGGGCGTGGTCGATGTCGAATCCGTCAAGTACTGCCACCGCGTCGCTGACGAGGTCTGCGGAGGTGTAGCCGGGAGCACCGGGCGGGTAGCTGGTGGAGCGACCCGTGTCGCGCTGGTCGTAACGCACCACAAGTCGACCCCGGTCAGCCAACCGGTGACACAGCTCGTCCTCCCACCAGTCCTTCGACCACGTCGCCCCACCGATCAACAGAAGGGATGGATCACCGGGATCCCCGATCGCCTCGGCGAGAATCTGCACCTCGTCGGCCACTCGAAGGACCTTCTCGTCCACATGCGCCATCATCGTTGCCCTCTCAGCGTCGGGGTGGCCTGAGGCCCATCACAACCTATGACCACCCAGCGCAGCGGCAATCATCGAAACCCGGGCACGCGGTCCGGTCAGCGATCGGCGAACGGACTCCTGATGATCGCCTGATGCGATGAAGGAGCGATCACGGGACCGTTGGGCGTAGTTGGTGATCAACGGCGAGCAGTTCGAGCCGGTCGCCGTCAACGAGGTACACGGCCCGGTACGGGATCGCTTGAGCAGAGCGCGGCGGTAGGACTCGAACAGGATGGCGCCGGACTCGGGGAACATCTCGATCCTCTCGACCTGCTCCAACAACCGGGACCGGAGTGCGCCGGGCAGGGCCGGATCGAGCGAAGGGAGTGGGCGACGACGGCGTCGAGGTCTTCCTCGACCTCGGGATGGAAGACCAGTCGGCGTGGGGTCACTTCCAGCGAGAGCCCATCCGGTCGTCCAGGTCGTCCCAGGTCAGGCCGATCGACGGGTCCTTCTGAAGCTCGGCAGCCCGCGACCTGATCATCGCCTTTCTGCTCCTCGGTGACCTCAATGGGCGCCGACTCGACAGTGCGCTCGATGTACTCCAAGTGCTCCAGCCTCTCATCGACGCTCATGGCATCGATGGCTGACTGCAGATCCGCTGGCCACGCTCCCGGCGGGCCGTGTGAGGGTGCTCGGTACGGCAGCCGACCCGGTGCTCCGTCCCGGTAGCCGAGCGGTCATCTGGACGCACGGCGTGCCCATCTACTTGCCGGACAGATGAACCAGAGCGTCGAGCGCAAGTCGGCTCGGGCTTGACAGTCATACGCGGCGGTGTGACGCGGGTGAACTCAGCCCGGATCACGGCATTATGCACGTGAGCCGATGGCCGCGACACGCGGTGATCGAATATGGGTCGCGGCGAGCAGCGCGCGCCAATACGGTTTGGGACTATGCAGTCGGTCAAGCAGTTCCAGGTCACCTTCGACTGCGCGGAGCCTGTGCGTGTCGCCCGATTTTGGGCCGAGACGCTGGGTTACCGGGCAGAGTACGACGACGAGCTCGGCGGGTCGGCGTCGTCCCTGGACCCCACCGGCGCGGGGCCGCGGCTGTACTTCCAGCGCGTGCCGGAGGGCAAGGCCGTCAAGAACCGGCTGCACCTCGACATCCGCGTCGGCACTGGGATCGTCGGCGACGAACGGGTGGCCGTGCTCGAGGAGGAGTGCTCACGGCTGGTCGCGCTCGGCGCCACTCGCGTGCGGCTCCTAGTCGCCGACGAGGAGAACGAGTCGTGCCTAGTCATGCAGGACGTCGAGGGCAACGAGTTCTGTCTGGACTGACCGGACGGGAACCTGACCCGGTTCTTTGTCCGCCCGTCAAGATGGGCACCGGGTCACCGCACGCGGCCGTCGCCATAGGTCCGAACGTGAAAAGGCCGCCGCCCGCCAACATCGGCACAGCGGACACTCGGAGGCGCCGACTCGCGGGGTGTGACGCGCCTTGATACGGGCTCTCTTCGGAATTCTTGGTGGTTGAGTAGGCCGGGAGTCGTCTCGGTCGGGGTGAGGTGAGTCGAGGTCGCAGGTGCTGGATTCGTTCCACATCTGCCCGGTCCCCAGGCCCTCACCGGCACAGGTCCGGCTGCACTTCTCCACGGTGACGTATCTGAACCCTCTCCCGGACCCCTCTGTCTTTGAAACAGTGGAACCGAGGGAGAAGCCGATGAGAAAGCATGAGCGCGCAGGCAGGTTCGGAGTCGCGGTGGCACTCGTCGCGATGCTGCTGGCGGCTTCGCCGTGGGCGGCGGCCACAGAGGGACCGGTCGATGAGGAGACGGGCTCCGTCGGGTCCGTCCCAGCCTCGGGTACGACACCGAACATCGGGACCACGCCGCGCAGTATCGACGAGGACTCGGTATCCGTGGCTTCCGCTGGCTTCGACTTCGGCGGCGGCACCTACGTCTGGGGTGGACTCACGGAGAGTGGTCACGTCGACTGGCTGATCGACACGAACAAGTTCACCCCGCAACTGACCGGCGAGCTGCACCTGGACAACGTCATCGGACAATGCGCCCGCATGCGGATCGACTACTACTCAGCGACAGGGGTCTCGCTGCGAAGCGAGTACGGCGGGTCTGCGTGCGCCGTGGACAACACCCATGGGTCGTGGACCGTGGACCTCGCACCCTGGACCAGCGACAAGATCGGATCGGTCACCATCGCGCTCGAGCACCGGCTCGACAACGGCACGTGGGTCACGCTCGGCACGGACTCCTCGACCCCCGAGACCTTCGTCGACGACACCATCCTGATGGCCAGCTATGGAGTTACCGGCACCAAGGGATTCGACTTCGGCGACGACTACTGGGATCCCCTTCGCCCGGCTCCGATGGGCGGTGGTGAGGTGGAGTGGAGCATCAGCGGTGGCCAGATCACGCCTCGCCTGAACGGAGTTCTGTATCTGAAGAACCAGGCTGGGACCTGTGCCCGGATGAAGATCGAGTACTACGCGAACGACGGACCGGACGGTGACGTCTTTCCTGACTTCCTCGAGGTTGGGCACGGGGGCACAGTCTGCGCCGTCGACAACTCACGACACGAGTGGACAGTCGACCTGGCGCCGTACCACAACTCGGCCATCAACAACGTCGAGATCTTCATCGAGTCCCTACAGAGCAATGGGTCCTGGCTCGAGGTCGACTCTGCCTACAGCACCTTCGGGTAGCTGACGCATCCCGGAGACGTCGTCGCGAAGACCCCACAGCCAGGGCAGCCAACGGGGTCCGGATGGGTCTCCACCTGAGCGCGAGCCGCTCACCAGCGCCGCGCCAAGCCATGTCGACCACGTGCACGCCAGACACATTGAACAAGGCGTCGGCGCGCGCAGCAGCCTCCGGGCACAGCACAGCGCGACGCAATGCTCACCTCACTCGGACCGGCACGCCTCTCGGCCAACCCACCCACCGAGAACTCCGCGAGGACGGCGAGGAGGGGCAGCTGCCCGGCTACTCCTACTACCTGCTCAAGGACGGCAAGCCCTTCTTGACCTACATGACCACCGCGCGCGGCACGAGGCGATTCTGCCGGTAGCCCACATCATGGACCGCAGCGTCTACGGCCGTCAGCAAGACTGGGAGGACAGCCCCGAGGGCTGGCCGCAGACCCCGACGTACGGGTGACCCAGCAGATGGGCCGCTAGCCGCCCGGCCCCAACGGTGCTGCCAGCGGTCTCCCTGACCGATCCCGCACCGGCAGGCTCCGCGTGACCATCCCCGACCGGAGCGGTTACCGTGAATCGTCGCAGGTGACGCACTACGGGCGACGATTTCAGTGGCCCGGGGAGGAGCCCTCAACAGTGGGGAACCCACAAGCGGACGTTGTTGTTGTCGGGGCCGGCGTGATCGGGCTGACCTTGGGTGTCTGCCTGGCCGAACAGGGGTTGCGGGTGCAGTTGCGGACACGCGCCGCGCCTTCAGCGACCACCTCCGCGGTGGCCTCGGCGATGGTGGGGCCGAGCTTCGCCCCGCCTGGGGATCCGAATGAGCTCAGGGAACGTGTCGGCACTGAGGAGTTCACCGCGCTCGCCGACGTAGCGGGCAGCGGGGTGACTCTGCGTCGTGGGCGGCTGGCGAGCCGGCAGGCCGGACCGCCGCTTCCCGGGTGGCAACCGTGCTCGCCTGCTGAGCTGCCGGCGGGCTTCGTCGGCGGGTTCTGGGCGTTGCTTCCGTTGGTGGACATGCCGGTCTACCTCGACTACCTCACACGGCGGCTGGTCGCTGCTGGCGGTGAGGTGGTGGAGGCCGAAGTCGACTCGCTGATCCAGGTCGCCAACCAGGCACCGCTCCTCGCCAACTGCGCGGGGCTGGGTGCCCGTGAGCTCGTCCCCGACCCGTCGGTACACGCAGTGCGTGGCCAACAGGTCGTCGTCGACAACCCAGGGCTGCAGGAGTTCTTCATCTCAGCTCCGTTCGAGCCGGACTGGACTGCGTACTGGCCCTACTCCGACCATGTGATCCTGGGCAGCACTCAAGACGAGGGCGACGAGCGTCTGGAGCCAGACCTCGCCCTCGCGGAGGAGATCTTGCGCCGCTGCATCGAGGTCGAACCTCGGCTCGCGCACGCACGCATCCGCGGCCACCAGGTGGGACTCCGGCCGGCCCGGCCGAGCATCCGGCTGGAGGTCGAGCAGTTCGGCGATGCCCGATGTGTGCACAACTACGGGCATGGCGGCAGCGGTGTGACGCTGTCGTGGGGCTGCGCCCGCGAAGCCGCCTCGCTGCTCACCGAGCAGAGTGCCTGATGGCAGGCGACCGACTGAAGTCCGCCCGCCCCAGGCTGTGCCGCGGCACGATCTGCTTCCGGGACGTCCGCTCATTCTCGTGCGCGAGTGATCTGGCGGGGTTGCGACCAGCAGTCACACCACCGCCAAAGGGGCACGTCACAGACGCGCCAACCCCAGAGATTGGCCGTCTGAAACAGCCCGTTCGAGTCCACACCGCTGAAATTCTTGCGGACTGTGTGCGGACCGGCGAGGGTCACACCCCCTCTGACCTGGGCTTTTACAGCGATTCACACGTTGAAGCGGAACTCCACGACATCCCCGTCGGCCATCACGTAGTCCTTGCCCTCCATGCGGACCTTGCCGGCTGCCTTGGCGGCGGACATCGAGCCGGTGGCGACGAGGTCGTCGTAGGAGACGATCTCGGCCTTGATGAAGCCCTTCTGGAAATCGGTGTGGATCACACCAGCGGCCTCGGGGGCGGTGGCGCCCTTCCTGATCGTCCAGGCGCGGGCCTCCTTGGGCCCGGCGGTCAGGTAGGTCTGCAGGCCGAGGGTGTCGAAACCGACCCGGGCGAGTACGTCGAGCCCGGGCTCCTCCACGCCCATCTCGGCGAGCATCTCGCGCGCCTCGTCGTCGTCGCCGAGCTCGACCAGCTCGGACTCGAACTTCGCGTCCAGGAAGATCGCCTCGGCGGGCGCAATGAGGTCGCGCATCTTCTGCTTGAGTCCCTCGTCGCCAAGCTCGTCGGCGTCGCAGTTGAAGACGTAGATGTAGGGCTTCGCAGTCAGTAGGGACAGCTCGCGCACGAGGTCCCGATCGATCTTCGTCGAGATGATCGGGGTGCCAGACTCGAGCTGATCCTTGGCTTCCTGGGCAGCGGCCAGGTTGGCCGCGATCGCCTTGTTGCCGCGAGCCTCCTTCTCCAGCCGCGGGATCGCCTTGTCCACCGTCTGCAGGTCGGCGAGGATCATCTCGGTCTGGATCGTGGAGATGTCGGACTCGGGATTGACCTCGCCGTCGACGTGGGTGACGTCCTCGTCGCGGAAGACTCGGGTCACCTGGCAGATCGCAGCGGCCTCACGGATGTGGGACAGGAACTTGTTGCCGAGCCCCTCCCCCTCGGAGGCGCCCTTGACGATGCCGGCGATGTCCACGAACTCGACGGTCGCGGGCAGCTGCTTGGCCGACGCGAAGATCTCGGCGAGCTTGCCGAGACGCTGGTCCGGGACGGCAACCACGCCCACGTTGGGCTCGATCGTGGCGAAGGGGTAGTTGGCCGCCAGCACGTTGTTCTTGGTCAGTGCGTTGAACAACGTGGACTTGCCCGCGTTGGGGAGACCGACGATTCCGATGGTGAGTGCCACGGGCGGGGAGTCTACGGGCGGTGAGCCCGCAGCCACGAATCCGAGAGGAAGTCACTGATGCACTCTGTAGGTTCAAGTGTGACGCCGACCTCAGTGGGTAGTGGAGGAAAGAACCAACCCGGACCACGCAGCCCGCTCTGCGCGGCAGTCCGCTAGAGCCCGGCACGACCGACACCTGACCCACCGCCTGGAGGCACCCAGTGACGAACCTGGCCGACAACCTGACCAACACCGCCGAGCAGCACCCCGACCGTCCGGCGGTGAAGCTCGACGACACGGTGCTCAGCTACGCCCAGCTCCAGGACGGCGCTCGCCGGGTGGCAGCCCTGCTGAAGAGCAAGGGGCTCAAGCCGGGTGACCGGGTCGGCATGGTCCTACCCAACGTGCCGCACTACCCCGCGATCTTCTACGGCGCGATCTCGATGGGTGCCGTCGTCGTCCCGATGAACCCCCTGCTCAAGGGCCGAGAGGTGAAGTACTACCTCGAGGACTCCGGGGCCTCACTCGTCCTCGCCTGGCAGGACATGGCCGAGGAGGCCGGCAAGGGCGCCGAGGCCGTTGGCATCGAGTGCATCAGCGTCGAGGCCACCGGCTTCCTCGAGCTCCTCGCCGAGCACGAGCCCGACACCGAGGTCGTCAGCCGGGAGGACGACGACAACGTCGTGCTCCTCTACACCTCCGGCACCACCGGCCAGCCCAAGGGTGCGGAGCTGACCCACCACAACATGATCACCAACGCCGCGACCAGCGCCGAGACCCTCATCGAGATCACCGAGGAGGACGTGATCATGGGCTGTCTCCCGCTGTTCCACGTGTTCGGGCTGACCTGTGGCCTCAACGCCGCGGTGCTCAAGGGTGCCTGCCTGACGCTGATCCCCCGCTTCGATGCCGGCAAGGCGCTGGAGGTGATCGGCCGTGACCAGGTCACCGTCTTCGAGGGCGTCCCCACCATGTACGCCGGGATGCTGAACGCCGAGGGCGCCAAGGACGCCGACATGTCGAGCCTGCGCACCTGCATCTCCGGCGGCTCCGCCATGCCGGTCGAGGTGATGAAGAAGTTCGAGAAGGCCTTCGACTGCGTGGTGCTCGAGGGCTACGGCCTCTCCGAGACCTCACCGGTCGCCTCGTTCAACCAGCCCGGCCAGGAACGCAAGCCCGGCTCGATCGGGACCCCGGTGCGCGGCGTGGAGATGAAGCTCGTCGACGACGACCGCTTGGACACCGAGACTGGCGAGGTCGGCGAGATCGCCATCAAGGGCGAGAACATCATGAAGGGCTACTGGGGCCGCGAGGAGGACACCGCCGAGGCCATCCAGGACGGCTGGTTCGTGACCGGCGACATGGCCAAGATGGACGAGGACGGCTACTTCTTCATCGTCGACCGCAAGAAGGACCTGATCATCCGCGGCGGCTACAACGTCTACCCGCGCGAGGTCGAGGAGGCGCTCTACGAGCACGAAGGTGTCGCCGAGGTGGCCGTGATCGGGATCAAGGACGACGACCTCGGCGAGGAGGTCGGCGCAGCAGTCGCACTCAAGGACGGCTACGACGTCGACGGCGAGGAGCTCCAGGCGTTCGCGAAGGAGCGCCTCGCGGCGTACAAGTACCCCCGCGCCGTCTGGATCGTCGACGAGCTGCCCAAGGGCCCCACCGGCAAGATCCTGCGTCGCGAGGTCGAGGCTCCGGACAAGGCACAGTCGTGAGCGCCGCCTCCACGACCGAGGCCAAGGAGCAGACGGAGACCGACCAGGCTGCCGAGGCGACCGGCAACGAGCTGTCGACACCGCTCGACCTCCTGCTGGCCGATGCCTCGACCAGCCCGTTGCGCAGGTTCATGCCGGGCATGTCCGGTGTGCGTTTCGGCGCGGCCCTGGTCCGACGACCCGGCCGGGTGGCCGGCCGGGCCGGCAGACTGGCCGCCGAGCTCGCGAAGGTGGGCATCGGTCGCTCCGAGCTGGGGCCGCACGAGAAGGACCGTCGCTTCACCGACGAGGCCTGGGCCAAGAACCCGTTGTTCAAGCGGACGCTGCAGTCCTACCTCGCGGTCGGTGAGTCCTTGCGTGGGGTCCTGGCGGACGCGGAGCTCGACTGGGGTGACAACCAGCGGATGGGCTTCATCGTGGACAACCTCGTGGAGGCAGCCGCCCCGAGCAACAACCCGGCGCTGAACCCCAAGGTCCTCAAGCGGGTGCTGGACACCGGTGGGGGCAACCTCGTCGCAGGTGGCCGACGGTTCGTGCGGGACTTCGCCACCGCTCCCCGGGTGCCGTCGATGGTCGAGCCGGACGCCTTCGAGGTCGGCACGGACCTGGCGGTGACACCAGGCGAGGTGGTGCTGCGCACCGACGTCTTCGAGCTGATCCAGTACACCCCACAGACCGCGAAGGTCCGCTCCGTCCCGCTGCTCATCGTCCCGCCGACGATCAACAAGTACTACGTGATCGACCTCGCCGAGCAGCGCAGCCTCGTCGAGCACCTCGTCGCCAACGGCCAGCAGGTGTTCTGCATCTCCTGGCGCAACCCGGATGCGCGGCACGCCGCCTGGGGCCTGGACACCTACGGCGAGGCGATCCTCGAGGCGATGAGCGCCACCGAGAAGATCTCCCGTCAGGAGAAGGTGGCCATGCTCGGCATCTGCTCCGGCGGCATGATCGCCTCGATGGTGCTGGCGCACCTCGCGGCCATCGGTGAGCTCGACCGGGTGGCGGCGTACAGCCTCGCGGTCACCGTGCTGGACCAGAACGAGGCGGGCCTGCCCAACGCGCTGCTCTCGCACAAGGCGGCCGCCGCCTCGACGCGCGCCTCGGCCGAGAAGGGCTACCTCGACGGTCGCGTGCTCGCCGAGGTGTTCGCCTGGCTGCGTCCGAACGACCTGATCTGGAACTACTGGGTGAACAACTACCTGCTCGGCCACCCGCCCAAGGCCTTCGACATCCTCTACTGGAACGCGGACCCCGTGCGGATGACGGCGGCGATGCACCGCGACTTCATGGACCTCGCGATCCGCAACGCGCTCACCGAGCCGGGCGAGTCGCGGATGCTCGGTTCGGAGGTGGACCTCGCGAAGATCGACGTGGACACCTACGTGGTGGCCGGGATCGCCGACCACCTGTGCAAGTGGCAGTCCTGCTACGCCACCACCCAGCTGTTCGGCGGCGAGAGCAAGTTCGTGCTCTCCACCAGCGGCCACATCGCCGCCATGGTGAACCCGCCCGGAAACCCCAAGGCCAGCTTCCAGACGGCCGCGGAGAACCCCGCCAGCGCGCACGAATGGCTGGAGGGTGCCTCGAAGGTCAAGGGCAGCTGGTGGGAGGACTACGTCGGCTGGCTGGCCGAGCGCTCCGGGCCGGAGCGCAACAAGCCTCGTCGGCTCGGGTCCGCGGCGTTCGAGCCGATCTGCGACGCCCCGGGGACCTATGTCCATGACCGCTGAGCGGGCCGACCGCGGGACCCGCGACGGGCGGGACCGGGTCCGCACCGTGGCGGTCAGGGGCCTGCAGGCACGGGTCTCGGTGCGTCCTGCGCGTGGCCGGCTGGTGGACGAGCCACCGCTGCTGCTGTGCAACGGCATCGGCGCGAGCCTCGAGGCCCTCCAGCCGCTGGTCGAGGCGCTGGACCCCGACCGGGGCGTGGTGCGTTTCGACGTACCCGGTGTCGGCGGCAGCACCGCACCGTCCTTCCCCTACCCCATCGCGGCACTCTCGTCCTGGGTCACGGCCCTGATGGCCAGGCTCGGCCACCAGCGCTTCGACGTCCTCGGCCTCTCCTGGGGCGGCGGGCTCGCCCAGCAGCTCGCGGTCCAGTCCCGGCGGCGCGTACGCCGCGTCGTGCTCGTCGCCACCGGCACCGGCTGCCTGATGGTGCCCGCCCACCCCAGCGTGCTCGCCAAGATGCTCACTCCGCGGCGCCACCGCGATCCGGAGTACGCCGCCCGCATCGCTCCGGAGATCTACGGCGGGTCCATGCGCACCCATCCCGAGGTCGGTGCCCGGCTGCTGCACGGCGCCACCCGGGCGGGGCCGAAACGGGGCTACTACTACCAGCTGGCCGCGATGACCGGGTGGAGCAGTCTGCCGTTCCTCGGCCTGATCAGGCAGCCGACCCTGGTGATGGGTGGCGACGACGACCCGATCATCCCGGTGGCCAACCCGCGCATCCAGGCGGCGTTGCTCCCCTCGGCAACGCTGCACATCTACAGCGGTGGCCACCTGGCCATCCTGACCGAGGCCCCTGAGCTGGCCCCGATCATCGAAGAGTTCCTCAGCCAGGAGACAGACCATGAGTGACCTGGAGAACCTCGGGCTCGAGGACTCGCCCTTCTCCGACTTCCTCGGCTTCGAGCTCCTGCTCGAGGAACAGGACCGCGAGCTGCTCAGCCGGGTGCGGGCGTTCATGACCCGTGAGGTCGAGCCCGTCATCAACGACTACTGGACCCGCGCGGCGTTCCCGCACGACCTCGTCCCCGGCATCGCCGACCTCGGCATCGCCGGCCTGGCGTTCGACGGACCGGGTTGCCCAGGTCGAGGCGCGCTCGTCGACGGCCTGGTCTCGATGGAGCTGGCTCGGGTCGACCCGTCCATCGCGACCTTCATGGGCGTGCACGGCGGGCTCGCCATGGGCTCGATCAACCTGTGCGGTTCGGAGGAGCAGAAGCAGCGGTGGCTGCCGGCGATGGCCCGGATGGAGCTGATCGGAGCCTTCGGCCTGACCGAGCCCGAGCACGGGTCCGACATCTCCCAGGGGCTCTCGAGCACGGCCCGACGCGAACCTTCGACAGGCTCGGGTCAAGCGACCTGGGTGCTGAACGGCGAGAAGAAGTGGATCGGCAATGCAGCGTTCGCCGACCTCGTCGTCATCTGGGCGCGCGACGAGGACGATGGACAGGTCAAGGGCTTCGTCGTCGAGAAGGACACCGACGGGATGACCTTCGACAAGCAGGAGGACAAGATCGCCCTCCGCGTCGTGCAGAACGCCGAGATCCACCTGCGCGACGTACGCGTGCCCGAGGCCAACCGGCTCCAGCAGGCCGACAGCTTCCGCGCCACGGCCGACGTGCTGCGGGTCACCCGCATGGGGGTTGCCTGGATGGCCACCGGCTGCGCGCGCGGGGCCTTCGAGCACGCGCTGCGCTACACCAAGGCGCGCCAGCAGTTCGGCCGGCCGATCGCGTCGTTCCAGATGGTGCAGGACCTGTTGGTGAAGATGCTCTCGAACCTCACCGCCTCGACAGCGATGAACGTGCGCGCCTCGCAGCTTCAGGGCGCCGGCCTGCTCCGAGACGAGCACGCCTCCTTGTGCAAGGCGCACGCGACGGTGCGGATGCGTGAGGGCGTCGGCTGGGCCCGCGAGGTGCTCGGCGGCAACGGCGTGCTCCTCGAGCACCACGTCGGCCGGTTCGTCGCGGACGCGGAGGCGATCTACTCCTACGAGGGCACCCGTGAGATGAACACCCTGATCGTGGGCCGCGCGATCACCGGGGAGAGCGCGTTCGCCTGAGCCCTACAGCTGCACCAGCCCGGTGACGTCGAGCACCAGCTCGCCCTCCTCGTCGGAGGCCACCAGGTCGACGGTGGCCGTGATCCGCCAGTCGTGGTCCCCGGCTGGGTCACCGAGGATCTGCTGGACCTCCCACGTGCGCTCGCTCTTCTCGACCAACAGCATCTGTGGCCCGCGGGCGTCGGGACCGGTGTCGATGGCGTCGTGCTCGGCGAAGTAGTCGTCCAGCGCTTCACGCCAGTCCACGCCGCTCGTGCTCGACCCGGCCTGGCCCTCGAGCTCACCGAGCTGCTCCCACCGGTTGAGCGCAGCCAGCTCGACCCGGCGGAACATCGCGTTGCGGATGAGCACGGTGAAGGCGCGCTGGTTGGCGGTGATCCGCTCGGGGACCGGTGGCAGCACGTCCGGCGCGGCGTCGCCCGCCAGCCGGTCGGGGTCGCTGAGCCGCTCCCACTCGTCGAGCAGGCTCGAGTCGGTCTGGCGTACGACGGCTCCGAGCCACTCGATGATGTCCTCGAGCTCGTCGGTGCGCACGCTGTCCGGCACCGTCTGGCGCAGGGCCCGGTAGGCATCGCCGAGATAGCGGAGCACCAGCCCCTCCGAGCGGGTCAGCCCGTAGAACGCGACGTACTCGCCGAAGGTCATCGCCCGCTCGTACATGTCGCGGACCACCGACTTGGGCGACACCGCGTCCTGCCCGACCCACGGGTGCCGCTGCCGGTAGAGCTCGTAGGTGTGCTCGAGCAGCTCCTGGAGCGGCTTGGGCCAGGTGACCTCGTCGAGCAGCTCCATCCGCTCGTCGTACTCGATCCCCTCGGCCTTCATCTCCCCGATCGCCTCACCACGCGCGCGGTGCTCCTGCGAGGCGAGCACCTGCCTCGGGTTCTCGAGGGTCGCCTCGACGACCGAGACCACGTCCAGGGCGTACGTCGGAGCCTCCGGGTCCAGGGTGTCGAAGACCGCCAGCGCATAGGCCGACAGCGGCTGGTTCAGCGCGAAGTTGAGCTGCAGTCCCTCGACCAGCCGGACCCGGCGACCGTCCTGCCCGCGTGGGTCGAGCAGCTCGACCACGCCCGCCGCCAGCAGCGAACGGTGCTGCGCGGCAGCGAGGCGCATCAGTCGCAGCCGGGAGCGCGCGTCCTCGTGGTTGTCCGTCAGCAGCCGCCGCATCGCCTCGGCCGGGTTGCCCGGGCGTGCGATCACGTTGAGCAGCATCGAGTGGTTGACCCGCATCCGGGAGGCGAGTGCTTCGGGCTCGGCGGCGACGAGCCGTTCGAACATCTCCTCGGTCCAGGTCACCTGCCCCTCGGGAGCCTTCTTGCGTTGCACCCGCTTCAGCTTCTTGGGATCGTCGCCCGCCTTCTTGACCAGCCGGTGGTTCTCCACGACGTGGTCCGGCGCCTGCACGACGACCGTGCCGGCCGTGTCGAACCCGGCACGGCCGGCGCGTCCGGCGATCTGGTGGAACTCCCGGGCCTTGAGCATCCGCTGCCGGCGCCCGTCGTACTTGGAGAGGCCGGTGAACACCACCGTCCTGATCGGCACGTTGATGCCGACCCCCAGCGTGTCGGTGCCGCAGATGACCTTGAGCAGACCTGCCTGGGCGAGCTGCTCGACGAGTCGCCGGTACTTCGGCAGCATCCCCGCGTGGTGCACCCCGATGCCGTGTTTCACCAGCCTGGACAGGGTCTTCCCGAACCCGGGACTGAACCGGAACCCACCGATCAGCTCGGCGATCCGGTCCTTCTCATCGCGGGTGCAGACGTTGATGCTCGTCAGCGCCTGCGCGCGTTCCAGCGCCGCCACCTGGGTGAAGTGCACGACGTAGACCGGCGCCTGGTGAGTGGTGAGCAGCTCCTCGATGGTCTCGTGCATCGGCGTGACCGCCCACTCATAGCTCAGCGGAACCGGCCGGGTGACGCTGGTCACGACTGCCGTCTCCCTGCCCGTACGCCGCGTCAGGTCATCCACGAACGGGGTCACGTCTCCGAGCGTCGCGGACATGAGCAGGAACTGGGCGTGCGGCAGCTCCAGCAGCGGCACCTGCCAGGCCCAGCCACGGTCGGGCTCGGAGTAGAAGTGGAACTCGTCCATCACCACCTGCCCGACGTCGGCGTCGGCACCCTCGCGCAGCGCGATGTTGGCGAGCACCTCGGCGGTGCAGCACACGATCGGTGCCCGGGCGTTGACCGCGGCGTCCCCGGTGAGCATGCCGACGTTCTCGGCGCCGAAGACCGAGATGAGTGCGAAGAACTTCTCCGAGACCAGCGCCTTGATGGGTGCGGTGTAGAAGGTCCGCTGCCCGTTGGCCAGCGCGGCGAAGTGCGCACCCGTCGCGACCAGGCTCTTCCCGGTGCCGGTCGGCGTCGAGAGGATCACGTTGGCCCCGCTGACGATCTCGAGCAGCGCCTCCTCCTGCGCCGGGTAGAGCGTCAGGCCCTGCTCGCCGACCCACGTCTCGAACGCGTCGAGAAGCGCGCCCGGCTCGGGTGCGTCCGGGGTCTCGGGGACTCGATCGAGGAGAGCCATCTCCGGGTCAGCGCTTGCCGGCGTCCTCGACGCACAGCACGGCCCACGGCAGCGCCTCGAGCCGTCCCGGTCCGATCGGGCTGCCGCACACGTCGCAGGTTCCGTAGGTCCCGTCGTCGAGCTTCTCCAGCGCTCGGACCACATCGGCCCGGGTGACCTGAAGCTGGTCGTGGACGGCCACCTGGGCAAGCCGGTCCACGGCCATCGAGGTGCCCTCGCCGATCCGCTTGCCGAAGGAGATCGATCCCTGGTCGACCGGCTTCTTCTCCATCGTCGCCATCTGCTCGTCGATCTCGGCCAGCTTGGCGCTCAGCGTCGTGCGGGGCTCATCCATCCCCCCAGCATGCACGGGGACACCCACGGGCCGTCCCACCCCCCGGCTGGTGCTGCCCCGTCCGACGACGCAGGTGCGGCATCAGTCCAGCGGATTCTCATGGGACCAGACCGGTGAGGTCTTGTTGGAGAGCAGCTCGCGCCGCTCCTCGAACGTCAGCCCCTCGACCTGGGCGGCGAGGTCGAGCGGGTAGCCGACCATCTCCTCCGCCTCGGGGACGGGGACGACGGAGTGCACGATCCGGTCGTCGTACAGGTGCATCATCGTGATCGTCTGGTGCCCGTCGACGGCCGAGAGGAAACGGTCGGTCGGTGCGGGGTCGGCCGAGTAGCAGGTCGCGGACGCCACGGAGACCGGGACGCCGGCGAACGTCGAGTACGACGAGAAGTGGAAGTGGCCGCCGATCACCGCACGCACGTCGGACCCCTCGATCACCTTGGCCAGCAGGTGCTGGTCGTGCAGCTCGATCGCCTCGGCCGCTCGGGTCATCGGCACCGGGATCGGCGGGTGGTGCAGCGCCACCAGGGTGCCGTGGGGGGCCGGGTCGGCCAGGACTCCAGCGAGCCAGGCCAGCTGGTCCGTGGTCAGCTCGCCGTGGTGGTAGCCGGGGACACTGGTGTCGAGCGCGACCACCCGCAGCCCGTCGACCTCGTGCACCCGGTCCTGGGCGGTTCCGTCGGTCACGGTCTCGCCGAACAGCTCACGGGCGTAGGACTCGCGTTCGTCGTGGTTCCCCATCACCCACACCACCTCGGCGCCGAGCTCCGCGGCGGCCGGCTCGACGATCTCGCGCAGCCGCAGGTAGGCCTTGGGCTCTGCCCGGTCGGCCAGGTCGCCGGTGAACACGATCGCCTGTGGCGGCAGCTCGAGCCGGGCCAGGCGGCCCAACGCTCGCTTGAGGTTCTCCTGGGTGTCGACCACGCCGTAGAGGCGCCGCTCGGCCAGCAGGTGCGGATCACTGACGTGGGCGACGACGTGCCTGGGAAGTGGGTGCTGCCCCAGCGGCTTCACGTGGAAGACGATAGGGCTCCCGCCGGCGGTTTCGCGACACATAGTCTCGGCGAGTGCGCATCGCCACCTGGAACGTCAATTCACTCCGTAGCCGCATCGATCGTGTCGAGGCGCTGCTGCAGCGCCACGACATCGACGTGCTCGCACTTCAGGAGACAAAGGCCCGTGAGGACCAGCTGCCCTTGATGGGGCTCACCGTGCTCGGCTACGACATCGCCGCAGTCGGGCACGACCAGTGGAATGGCGTCGCGATCATCAGTCGTGTCGGCATCGAGGACGTCGAGGTCGGGTTCCCCGGCATGCCGACGTGGGGTGATCCCGCTGTCGCCGAGGCGCGTGCGATCGGGGCGACCTGCGGCGGCGTGCGTCTCTGGTCGCTGTACGTGCCCAACGGCCGCAAGGTCGACGACCCCCACTACGTCTACAAGCTCGACTGGCTGGCCAGGCTCCGCGAGGCCGCTCGCTCGATGACCGGAGACGTGGCCCTGGTGGGCGACTGGAACATCGCGCCGCAGGACGATGACGTCTTCGACATCGCCCAGTTCTCGAAGAGCACCCACGTGACCCCCTCGGAGCGGGCCGCGTTCAACGCCTTCCTGGAGGACGGCTACGTCGACGTGGTGCGTCCGCACACCCCGGGGCCGGACGTCTACACCTACTGGGACTACTACCGGCAGCGCTACGAGCGGAACCGTGGCATGCGCATCGACTTCGTCCTCGGCAGCCCGTCACTGGCCGGACGCGTGACCGGCGCCTTCATCGACCGCGAGGAGCGCGCCGGCAAGGGCGCCAGCGACCACGCCCCGGTGGTCGTGGACCTGGACTGACTCCGGGCGGCCGGACCCCACAAATGTTGGATCGGAACGTCGAGACGGCGGCCACGGACGTTCGACGCCAACATTTGTTGGGTTGGGCCCGCCCACCGACGTCCCGCATCCTGTCGGCACCGGCTGTCACCCTCGGGGCATGGACATCGCGCTTCCCCTGCTGACCCTGGTGATCGGCGCGCTCGTGGGCGCCCTCGCCGTGCTGGTGTGGTTCCGTCGCGCTGGCGATCCCGACGTGCTGCGGGCGCTCTCGGCGCGGGGCGAGGACCAGGCCGTTCTCCGGGACGGGTTGGACCGGCTGCACGAGCGGCTGATGGACGTCGAGCAGCAGCGGGCGTCCTGGCAGGGACAGCTCCGGCAGCAGGTGGAGGACATGCGGCACAGCACCGACCTGCTGCGGCGGGAGACCGGCGCCCTGTCCACGGCGCTGCGCCGTCCCCACGTCCGCGGTCAGTGGGGTGAGCTGCACCTGCGCCGGGCCGTGGAGCTCGCCGGCATGGTCGAGCACTGCGACTTCCAGGAGCAGGTCCACATCGCCCACGAGGACGGAACCCATCGCCCCGACCTCGTCGTACGCCTGGCCGGAGGGCGCTGCGTCGTGGTCGACGCGAAGGTGCCGCTCGACGCGCATCTCGACGCGCTTGCCACCGACGACCCGGAGGAGGCGGCCGCACACCTTCAGCGCCATGTCCGCCAGGTGCGCAGGCACGTCGATGCGCTCTCGGGCAAGGCCTACTGGCGCTCGATGCCGGGGGCACCCGAGTTCGTGGTGATGTTCGTCCCCGCCGAGTCGTTCCTCGCTGCCGCGCTGGACACGGATCCCTCCTTGCTGACCTACGCCGCGACGCGCGACGTCGTGATCGCCACCCCCACGACGCTGATCGCCCTGCTGCGCACGGTCGCGCATGGCTGGACCACCGAGGCGCTCGCGGAGCGGACCCGCGAGATCCACGAGCTCGGGCGGGAGCTGCACGCCCGGCTCGGGGTGATGGGCGGCCATCTCGACAAGGTGGGACGCTCCCTCAAGGGAGCCGTCGAGGCCTTCAACAGCGCCGTCGGCTCGATCGAGAGCCGGGTGCTGGTGACCGCGCGCCAGTTCGAGGACATCGGCGTGACGCGGGACGAGCTGGCCCAGGTGCACCCGGTGACGCAGGTTCCCCGGCCGCTGACCGCGGCCGAGCTGCTCGACGCCGTGGCCGACGAACGGCCGGAGCTGCCCCGTGCCACACCTGTCACACCCGCCAGCACCGAGCCCTCGCCCGGCGAGTCGCGCCGTTCGAGCGCTTGAGGCGGCCTACCTTGAGGCTGTGAGCGCACCCACCCTGTGGGAAGAGGGCCGAATGGCGGGCAGCCGCGTCATGCGGCTGGCGGTCCTGGTCTGCCTGCTGGCGCTCTCGGTGGACCTGGCCCTGAACGGCTCGCTGACCCTGGGCTTCGACATCGCCTTCGTGCTGGTCTGCCTCGCAGCCGCCCTGGCCGTGCACCCCCGTGACTTCTTCACGGTGGGCGTGCTCCCGCCCTTGCTGCTCCTCGGCTTGATCACCCTGGTGGCCATCGTCCACCGCACCTGGGTCGCCGACCCCGGTGACGGCCTGATCCAGGCCGTGGTCTCCGGTCTTGCGCACCGGGCGAGCGGACTGCTCGCCGCCTATCTGCTGGTCCTGGCCGTGCTGGCCATGCGACAGCGGGTCCGGTCAAGGCGTCTGCGCTACTCGAAGCGTGCCGGGTCCCCTGCACCGGCCCGCGCCACGACGGGCGGACCATCGGAGAAGTCGATGACGGTAGTGGGCTCGGAGCCGCACTCACCCGAGTCGATCACCGCGTCCAGCCACTGATCCAGCGCGTCCTTGATCTCCCACCCATCGGTCATCGGCACGTCACTGTCGGGCATCAGCAGCGTGCTCGACAGCAGCGGCTCCCCGAGCTCCTCGAGCAGCGCCCGCACCACCGGGTGATCGGGGATCCGCACCCCCACCGTGCGCTTCTTGGGGTGCATCAGCCGCTTCGGCACCTCGCTGGTCGCGGGCAGGATGAACGTGTAGGGGCCGGGAGTGGCCGCCTTCACCGCACGGAACGCGGGGTTGCTGAGGTGCACGAGCTGGCCGAGCTGCGCGAAGTCGCGGCAGACGAGTGTGAAGTGGTGCTTGTCGTCGAGTCGACGAAGCTGCCTGATCCGTTCGAGGCCTTCCCGGTTGCCCAGCTGGATGCCGAGTGCATAACAGGAGTCCGTCGGGTAGGCGACCAGACCGTCTTCGCGCAGGAGCTCGACCACTTGAGAGATCGCGCGTGGCTGCGGGTTGACCGGGTGAACGTCGTAGTAGCGCGCCACGGGTCAGCCGACCGGCTTCATCAGGCGCCCGACTGGGCTGCTGCCGCCTTGCGCATGTCGCGGCGCAGCTCCGGCGGGAGCGCGAAGATGAGCGACTCCTCGGCCGTGTGCACGGCCTGCGCGTCGGGATAGCCGCGCTCGGTCAGGAAGGCAAGCACGCCGGCGACGAGGTCGTCGGGCACCGAGGCGCCGGACGTGACGCTGACGGTGCGCACGCCCTCGAGCCAGGCCTCATCGATCTCGCTGGCGTCGTCCACCCGGTAGGCGGTCCTTGCGCCGGCCTCGAGCGCGACCTCGGCCAGCCGGACCGAGTTCGAGGAGTTGGCCGAGCCGACCACGATCACCAGGTCGGCCCCGGGACTGATCTCCTTGACGGCGAGCTGGCGGTTCTGGGTGGCGTAGCAGATGTCGTCGCTGGGCGGGTCCAGCAGGTGCGGGAAGCGCTCGCGGATGGCGTGGACGGTGGCCATCGTCTCGTCGACCGACAGCGTCGTCTGGGACAGCCAGGCAACCTTCTCCGGGTCGCGTACGACGATCCCGGCGACGTCGTCCGGGCTCTGCACCAGCTGGATGTGCCCGGGGGCCTCACCGGCGGTGCCCTCGACCTCCTCATGGCCCTCGTGCCCGATCAGCAGGATGTCGTAGTCGTCGGCCGCGAAGCGCTTGGCCTCGTGGTGGACCTTGGTCACCAGCGGGCACGTCGCGTCGATCGTCTTGAGGCCGCGCTCAGCCGCCTGCTCGTGCACGAGCGGGGAGACCCCGTGGGCCGAGAACACGACGGTCTTGCCCTCGGGCACCTCGTCGAGCTCCTCGACGAAGATCGCACCACGGGACTCCAGGTTCGCGACCACGTGCTTGTTGTGCACGATCTGCTTGCGCACGTAGACCGGCGAGCCGTAGAGGTCGAGAGCCTTCTCGACGGTGATCACGGCGCGGTCGACGCCGGCGCAGTAGCCGCGCGGTGCGGCCAGGCGCACGGCACGGTCTGCGTCGTCGGGCGAGAGAACGCTCGGCGTACCCAGGTCAGTCACTTCGGGGTCCCTGCGGAGGCGTGAGCGCACCGAGCGCCCACTGTGATGAGCAGAGCGTGGGGTGAAGTCATGGGGCCAATCGTAGGTGGAGAGCACTACTGTCCCCACATGGCCATGGACACCTCGCCCGAGCATCCGGCGCCGGTCCGCCAGATCACCCAGGCGATCGGCCAGTGGATCGACCGGCTGGGTGCCGTGTGGGTCGAGGGCCAGGTCACCCAGATCTCCCGCCGCGGAGGGATGAACACCGTCTTCCTGACCCTGCGCGACAAGCTCGCGGACATCTCCGTGCAGGTCACCTGCAGCCGGGCGGTCGTCGACTCGTTGCCGACCCCGCTGGTCGAGGGCGCGCAGATCGTGTGCCACGCCAAGCCGTCGTTCTACGCCAACCGTGGCACTCTCTCGCTCGCCGTACGCGAGATCCGGCTGGTCGGTGAGGGCGAGCTGCTCGCACGGCTGGAGCGGCGGCGGCAGCTGCTGGCCGCGGAAGGCCTGTTCGCGGAGGAGCGCAAGCGGACGCTGCCGTTCCTGCCGCGCAACGTCGGCCTGGTCACGGCCCAGAACTCCGCAGCCGAGCGGGACGTGCTTGACAACGGTCGCCGCCGATGGCCGGGCGTGCGGTTCACGGTGAAGTACGCCGCGATGCAGGGCATGCACGCGGCCCGGGACCTGATCGAGGCGGTGCAGGTGCTCGACCGCGACCCCGAGGTCGACGTGATCATCATCGCCCGCGGCGGCGGCTCGGTGGAGGACCTGCTGCCGTTCTCCGACGAGGCACTGATCCGCGCGGTGTTCCTGGCCACCACACCGGTCGTCTCCGCGATCGGCCACGAGCCGGACTCCCCCATCCTCGACCTGGTCAGCGACGTCCGCGCCTCGACGCCCACCGACGCTGCCAAGCGCGTGGTTCCCGACGTCGCCGAGGAGGCACAGCGGGTGCTCCAGATGCGGGAGCGCGGCCGCAGGACGATCAGAGGACTGGTCGACCGCGAGCTGCACCAGCTCGCGGCGCTGCGGTCGCGACCAGCCCTCGCCGACCCTCGCTCGGGGCTGGCGGAACGGCTGGTGGAGATCGAGGGCTACCGCGGGCGGTCGCGGCGCACCCTGCGGCACCGCATCGACCGCGGCGACGACGACCTCGTGCACCAGATCGCGCGGATCCGGGCGCTCTCGCCGCTGGCCACCCTGCGCCGCGGCTACGCAGTGCTCTCCGACGCCGACGGACAGGCCCTGTCGAGCGTCGCCACGCTCGAGCCGGGACACGACCTGCACATCCGGGTGGCCGACGGCCGCATCGGAGCCACCACGACCTCGGTCGACCAGATCGACCTGATCCCCGACACCAGCGAGGACGACGATGACTGACGAACCCCAGCTCTCCTACGAAGAGGCCCGCGACCAGCTGATCGAGGTGGTCCGCACCCTGGAGCAGGGCGGCACCAGCCTCGCCGAGTCACTCGCGCTCTGGGAGCAGGGCGAGGAGCTCGCCAAGGTCTGCCAGCGTGCGCTCGAGGGGGCGCGTGTCCGCCTCGACGAGGCCCTCGGCGAGGGCGGCGACGGCTGAGCGGTCAGCGCCGCTTCAGCACGGCTGCCAGCGTGCTCCGGAACTGCGAGGCAGCCCCGGCCGAGTTCGGGTGCGCGGGCACGGCGACGGCGGCGCCGTTGACCGAGACGATGCCGAGCCCCTCGACGTAGCGCTCGTTGGGCGGCGCGCAGACGTGGTGGCCGATGGACGGGGCGAAGGTGTCCACGAGCTCGGCCCCACCGGCGGCTGCCGCCCGCTTGACCATCGCGTTGAGCTTGTTGAAGGTCGAGTGGAGGTAGGCCATGTCGGAGTCGCTGACCGGCACCACCGGGTAGCACCCGGTCTTGGGAATGCCCGCGAGGTAGTTGACCATCAGGACCCGCGCCTTCGGGGAGCGTCGGTGGATCGCCTTCAGCGCTCGCACCACCTTCGGCTCGGCCGCCTCGATCTGCTCGGCGAGCTGGTCCCTGCCCCCAGCGGTGTACTTCTCCTTGCACATGGCACCCAGCGGCGAGGGGTTGATGCAGTCCATGGCCGCACCGGCGAAACCGGCGTCGTTGCCACCGACCCCGACCGTCACCAGGTCCGTGGTCCTCGTGAGCCGGTCGAACTGCGCCGGGTTGGTCTCACCGGTGGGCAGCCCGGTCTGGGGAGCGTAGAAGTCGTCGGTGGTGGCCGAGCCACAGGTGGCGTCACGGAACACCGGCACCTTCAGCGCCGCGGCCAGCAGCTTGGGGTAGTTCCGGTGGGACTGGGCACACCCGGTCGGAGCATGGGTGGAGTCCGGAAGGCCGTCGGTGTCGGCGATCACCACGTCCGCGGACCATGAGTCGCCGAGTGCGACGTACTCCTGGTAGGCAGGAGCCGCAGTCTTCGTCGTGGCGTCAGCGGTGGGCGCGCCGGCGCCGAAGGGCAGTGCAGCGAGCACGGCGGCGGTGGCGATGATCGACAAGGGCTTGCGCACGGGTCCTCCTGGGGTGGGCTTTTAGGGAGGTTCAACGGCCCAGCCCCTCGAAAGTCACTCCGCGCCGGCCTCTGTCCCACCGGTCAGCGTCCCCGCGAAGTCGCGGATCTCGTCCTCGCTGGCCGTGCCGACCACCAGCACGGCCTCCGCCGTCGGCTCCCCGGACCCGAGCGCACGGGCCACGGCGTAGTCGCCTCCGGAATCGGTCCAGGACTGCCAGGTCTCACCCGCGATGGTGACGTCCGGGCCACGATCGGCATCTGGGTCGACGTGCTCGTCCACCAGGTCCGCGATGCTGGCCCGCGCCTCCTCGACCCCGACGTACTTCGCGTCGTCCGTGAGCAGCCCGAGGTGCCAGGTCGGCAGGACGCCGCGGGTGTACGTCGCGCTCGTCGCCTGCCAGCCGAGGGGCAGCCGCTCCGGGGCCAGCACGACGAGCCGCTGGTCCGCCCGGGCGCTGGCCAGGGCCGACGTGTAGTCCACAGCCCGGACCGGGGTCGGCTCCTTGTCGGTGGTGACTGCCCGGAAGGCGACGAACGCCAGCACCGCCAGCACCGTCACCAGCATCGCCCCGACCAGCCCGCCCGGGGTGCGTTCGTAGCGGGCTCCCCGCGCGGCAGCGGGCGATGGCGCGGGTGGCTCGCCAGTTGACCCCGTTTCGCTCATGGACCCATCCTGTCAACCCGCGTGGAGGCTACGATCACTGCCATGACTGAGAGCCACAACCCCGACTCCCTGTCCGTTGCTCCCTCCTTCCCCGACCGCAACCTGGCGCTGGAGCTGGTCCGGGTCACCGAGGCCGCGGCCATGGCCGCCGGCCGCTGGGTCGGCAGGGGCGACAAGAACGGCGCCGACGGGGTCGCCGTGAACGCGATGCGCACCCTGATCTCGACCGTGGGGATGCGCGGCACGGTGGTGATCGGTGAGGGCGAGAAGGACAACGCCCCGATGCTCTACAACGGCGAGGACGTCGGGGACGGCGACGGTCCGGAGTGCGACGTCGCGGTGGACCCCATCGACGGCACCACGCTGGCCGCCAAGGGGATGTCCAACGCCATCGCGGTCCTGGCGGTCTCCCCCCGTGGCTCGATGTACGACCCGTCGGCCGTGTTCTACATGGAGAAGCTGGTGACCGGTCCCGAGGCCGCGGACGTCGTGGACATCCGCTATCCCGTGGCCGAGAACATCCACCAGATCGCGAAGGCGAAGGGCAACAAGCCCGAGGACGTCACCGTCGTCGTGCTCGACCGTCCGCGGCACCAGCAGCTCGTCGACGACATCCGCGCCAGCGGGGCAAGGATCAAGTTCATCACCGATGGTGACGTGGCCGGCGCGATCATGGCCGCACGAGAGGGCACTGGCGTCGACCTGCTGATCGGCGTCGGCGGCACCCCGGAAGGCATCATTGCCGCGTGTGCGATGAAGTGCCTCGACGGTGTCATCCAGGGACGCCTCTGGCCGACCGGCGACGAGGAGAAGCAGCGCGCGATCGACGCGGGTCACGACCTCGACCGGGTGCTCTACACCGAGGACCTGGTCTCCGGGGACGACTGCTTCTTCGTCGCCACCGGCATCACCGACGGGGAGCTGATGCAAGGCGTGCGCTACAAGGCCGGTGGAGCGTCCACCCACTCGCTGGTGATGCGTTCGCGCAGCGGCACG
Source organism: uncultured Actinomycetota bacterium (assembly GCA_963781335.1). Taxonomy (GTDB): domain Bacteria; phylum Actinomycetota; class Actinomycetes; order Propionibacteriales; family Nocardioidaceae; genus Marmoricola. The sequence continues at coordinate 721,023 of CAWAFS010000035.1, forward strand.
ATCCGCTCGATCCACTCGGAGCACAAGCTGAGCAAGCTTCGTGCGTACGCCGACGTCGACTACGACCGTTGAACCGCCGATGATCGTCATCGCCGGCGAGGCGCTCATCGACGTCGTGGTCGACCACGACGGTGACTCCAGCGAGTCGCCTGGAGGCTCTCCCCTCAACGTGGCCGTGGGCCTGGCCCGCCTGGAGGCCCCTGCCACCTTGATCAGCCAGGTCGGCCACGACGAGCGCGGCGGCGTGATCGTGCAGCACGTGACCGCCAGCGGCGCGGAGATCGTCGCCGTGCCGACCTCGACCGGGCGCACCTCGGTCGCCACCGCGCACCTCGACGCCACCGGCGCAGCGAGCTATGAGTTCGACCTGGACTGGAGCCTGCCGAGGCAGGAGCTGCCGCCCTGCCACGCCCTCCACGTGGGGTCGCTCGGAACCTTGCTGGAGCCTGGGCGCGACAGCGTCCTCGACCTGGTGGAGCAGGCGTGCTCCCGCGAGACGTTCGTGAGCTTCGATGCCAATCTGCGCGAGTCGTTCATCGACGACCGCGACCGCACCACGCGTGCGGTGCAGGAGCTGGCCGCGAGGTGCTCGCTGGTCAAGCTCAGCGACGAGGACGCCGGCCTCCTCCAGCCCGGTATCGACCCGGACGACGTGGCGCGTGAGCTGCTGAGCGGCGAGCGCACCCGCATCGTGCTGCTGACGCGGGGCTCAGCGGGCGCCACGTCGTTCACCGAGCAGGGTGAGACCACCGCGCTGCCGCGTCAGGTCGAGGTGGTGGACACCGTCGGAGCAGGTGACGCCTTCATGGCGGCCACCCTCGCCCAGCTCTGGGACCTCGACGCGTTCCGGCACCTGGGCCCGGGGCTGCCCGTGACCGAGGACGACGTCGCCCGGCTCCTGCGTGGCGCGATAGAGGTGGCAGCGATCACGTGTGAGCGACGCGGAGCGAACCCACCGCGACGTCAGGAGCTTCCTGCCGGCTGGCCCGCCTGACCTGCTGGTCACGGAGTGCGGAGAGCACGTGGTCCATCACGATCGGGTCGACGGCCATGCCGCAGTGGCTGGTGCGCACCTCGACCTGCTCGGCGGCAGGGTCCAGGCAGGCGCGCCAGTCGACGATGCCGTCACGTTTGCTGTAGATCGCGGTGAAGCCGAGGTCCGGGTCGAGCGGCACCTGGCTCTCCTCCCAGGACAGCCGCGCGCAATCGCCTCCGAAGCAGTCGGCCCCCATCATCCCGCCGAAGCCGGCACGGGTGAGCTTGGCCAGCATCTGGGCGTCCCAGGCGAGCACCCGGTGGATGGCACCGGGAGCGAGCACCGGACTGCCCATGCTGACGATTCCCTCGACCAGGTCCGGTCGGCGCGCGGCCAGTCCGCGAGCGAGCATCCCGCCGAGGCTGTGCCCCACGATCGTGACCCTGCGGTTGCGCTTCGTCGCGATCGACTCGAGGCGGCGCTCGAGGCGGTCCGCAGCCTGCCTGGTGCAGCCGGCGTTGACCACGATCTGGGCACGATAGGTGCGGAACCCCTGGTGGCGCAGGAAGACCGACATCGCCTTGAGCGTGGTGTCACCGGCCATGAAGCCGGGCACCAGGAGCACCGGGTCGTGAGGCGGGATGCGGTAGGTGCCGGCGTACGGCAGCAGCGCCCGGGCGCGACGGTCGGTCCGGGTCCGGCGAACGAGCCGCGCCGCCTCGACGAAGGTGCTGGTCTCGCGGGCCAGCGCGCGGACCCCGGAGGGCCCGTTGAATCCCTCGGGCAGGAGGAAAGACCCGATCGGTGAGTTCACCCAATGACGGTAGCGTTACTGACGAGTTACCCAGCGTATTTCGCCCCATCTCCACCAAAACACCGAAATGAGGTCTAGATGTCTCAGCCTGTCTCCGCCGAGCTGTTCGCGCCCGTCTCCCCCGGCGTGGAGCTGTGCTACCAGACGTTCGGCAGCCCCGAGGGCGACCCGCTGCTCCTCGTGATGGGCCTGGGCGGACCGATGAACTGGTGGGACACCGAGCTGTGCACGATGCTCGCCGAGGCGGGCTTCCACGTCGTCCGGTTCGACAACCGGGACACCGGCCGGTCGAGCCGGATCCCCGGCCGGGTCACGCGTCGCCTGCTCGTGCAGTCCTTCCTCGGGCGCGGCGGGCGGGCGCCGTACACGCTGAACGACATGGCGGCGGACGCGTTCGGCCTGATGGACCATCTCGGGTGGGACAGCGCCCACGTCGCCGGCGTGTCCATGGGCGGGATGATCGTGCAGACGATGGCGATCGACCAGCCCGCTCGGGTCCGCTCCCTGACCTCGATCATGTCCACGCTGGGCAAGCGCAGCGTCGGCTGGCAGCACCCGTCGCTGCTGCCGATGCTGATCGCCAGGCGCACCCCGGGCCGCGAAGCCTATGTCGCGAACTCGGCGAAGATGTGGCAGGTGATCGGCTCACCCGGCTTCCCCCTCGACGAGGCGACGGGCCGTTCCCGGGCCGAGGAGACCTTCGACCGGGGCGTGTCGGCGAGCGGCGTGATGCGCCAGATGCTCGCGATCCTGAACCAGCCGAACCGCTCGGCTGCCCTGGGCTCCCTGCGGATCCCCGCGGCGGTGGTGCACGGCGCGGCCGACAAGATGGTGCACGTCTCCGGTGGCCGAGCCACGGCTCGCGCCATCCCGGGCGCCGAGCTCCTGGTCATCGACGGGATGGGGCACGACATGCCGGGCGAGCTGTTCGAGACCCTGACCGACATCATCCGTCGTACGGCGGACCGGGCTGGCCATGCGGCCGGCGCGGATCGAAGCACCTGACTCCAGGGAGCCCCCGCGAGGGGCCCTCCCTGGAGTTCAGGACGATCGATCGGAGTCGGTCAGGCGCTGAGGCGTTCTCCGGAGTCCGCGTCGAAGACGTGCACGTGGTGCGGGTCGGTGGTCACGTGCAGGACGTCGCCCTTGTGGACCGTGTCGCGTCCGGTGACCCGCACGATCACCTGGCTGGGCGCTCCCTTCACGCCGCTGGTGCCGTAGACGAACGCGTCGGAGCCGAGCTCCTCCACCACCGTGACCTTGACCGGCAAACCCTCCTCCGCGGAGACCTGTCGCCAGGTCTCAGGACGCACCCCGACGACGATGTCGCCCTTCATCTTCTTGGACGCGGCCTCGTCGACCGGCACGAGGTAGTCACCGATCTTGGCCTGGCCGTTCTCGGCGACCGCTGCCATCAGGTTCATCTGCGGCGAGCCGATGAAGCCGGCCACGAACAGGTTCACCGGGCGGTCGTAGAGGTTCAGCGGGGTGTCGACCTGCTGGAGGTAGCCGTCCTTCATCACCGCGACCCGGTCACCCATCGTCATCGCCTCGACCTGGTCGTGGGTGACGTAGACCGTCGTCACGCCGAGGTCGGACTGCAGCTTGGCGATGTCCGTGCGGGTCTGCACGCGCATCTTCGCGTCGAGGTTCGACAGCGGCTCGTCCATGCAGAACACCTGCGGCTTGCGCACGATCGCCCGCCCCATCGCCACCCGCTGACGCTGACCACCGGAGAGCGCCTTCGGCTTGCGGTCGAGGTACTCGGTCAGGTTCAGGATCCGGGCGGCCTCGTCGACCGCCTTCTTGCGCTCGTCGGCCGGCATCTTCGCCATCTTCAGCGAGAACGCCATGTTCTCGCCCACCGTCATGTGCGGGTAGAGCGCGTAGTTCTGGAACACCATCGCGATGTCGCGATCCTTCGGGGGGAGCTTGGTGATGTCCCGGTCCCCGATGTAGATCTTTCCGTCGTTGACCTCCTCGAGTCCGGCGAGCATCCGCAGGGTGGTGGACTTGCCACACCCCGAGGGCCCCACGAGGACCATGAACTCCCCGTCCTTGATCTCCAGGTCGATCCCCGGAACCGCGGGCTTGTCCATCCCGGGATACCAGCGTTGGGCTTTTTCGAACGTGACTGTTGCCATGATTTATCTCCTCACCGGCAGGAACGTGCCGGACGATCCGTTGTAAGTGACGCCGCTCACACTAGGGGCTGGATCGCCGGGGGTACAGGGCCGGGCACCACGGGGGGCTCATACGGGCACGTCCGCGACGATTCCACGCCCGTCCGGGCGCCACTTCACGGGGAGCGGGTCGGTCAACCCGCCGACGAACGAGCCGTCGGGGCCCTGGTTGCGGAACGCCATGAGGTACGGCGACCCCGCGTGGTGCACGACCTTCCCGACATAGAGGCTCTCGTCGGTGACCCTCACCGCGGCTCTCACGTCGACCGTCGACCCGGGTCCCTCGACCGGCACCGACCAGACCCCGCCGGCACCGGCTGGAGCGCCCGGCATCTCGGTGCCCAGGCACGAGAACAGCAGCACCCATCGCTCCTCCACGCGGACCACCTGGATCACCTCGAGCCACTCGAACAACCCGGTCGGCCCGCTCAGCGGCGGCAGGACCTGCCAGTCGAGCAGGTCCGTGGAGACCGCATGACCCACCACCCCGCAGCCGGGACCCCCGCTGGCGTCGCGGGCCGTGACATACATGTGCCAGCGACCGTCGTCCCCCCTGATGACCCATGGATCGCGCCAGGCCTCCTCGACCCAGCCCTCGGCCGTGAGCTGGTAGTGCGCCGGATCGGCGCGCAGCTCCAGTCCGGTCCGGGTCCACGCCTCCAGGTCCGCGGACCTGGCCGACCCGATGCGCTGCACCCGGCCGTCGTCGGCCAGGGACAGGCCGGTGGTGAACATCCACCATCCCTGCTCGCCTCGCACCGTGCAGCCGGTCCATGAGGCGAGCTCGTCGAAGGCGCCTGGTTCCGGCGCACCGAGCGGGTCCGGCAGCAGGGTCCACCGCCTCAGGTCGTCCGAGACGGCGTGCCCCACGCGGGCGCTGCGGTGACGCAGGTCAGGGTCGCCCAGCGACGTCGGAGCATGCAGGTAGAACAGGTGATGGCGCCGGCCCGACTCGTCGTACGCCGTCCAGAAGTCCCAGACGAACTCGCCCTCGACCGTGAACGTCACGTCTTCTCCCGCTCGCTGCTCGCCGGCGTCAGACCCCTGACCGAGCCGCCTGCCCGCAGGACGAGCGGCAGTCGCGTGAGTCTGGGGGTCTGGCCGCCGCCATCCATCAGCAGCTCCACCGCCCGGGCGCCCATCTGGGCGAACGGGATGGTGAGCGAGGCGAGTCGTGGGCGCAGCCACCCGGACAGGTCCGAACCGTCGAACGAGATCACCGAGACATCCTCGGGCACGCGGAGGCCGTGCTCGGCCAGGGCCTGGTAGGCACCCATGGCGATGCGGTCGTTGAGACAGATCAGCGCTCCGGGACGCGTTCCGGCACAGAGCCACCCGGCCACGGCGTCGTACGCCGGTGCGACGTCCCACGTGCACGCCACCACCCCGGCGAGGTCGGCGCTGGCCGCCGCCAGGGCCGCCTCGATCCCGCGCCGCCGGTCGGTGCCGGCTGTCGACTCAGGAGTGGGATCCTCACCGATCACGTGGAAGGGGCCGCGGACCCCTGCAGCGACCAGCGTCTCCACCGCCAGCTGACCGCCGGCGACGTCGTCGGGCAGCACAGACGGTGCTTCCGCGGCCGGGTCCTGGCAGTTCAGGAGCACCGCCCGCACGTCGCGCAGCGAGGCCGGGAGCTGGACGGTCGAGGCAGTCAGCGTCGCGTAGATGATCCCGTCGACCTGGCGGTCCAGCATGTCGCGGATCAGGAGCGACTCGGAGTCCGGATCGCCCATTGACTCGCCGATCACGAGCAGGTGGTCACAGCTCCGCGCCGCGGAGCTGGCACCGGTCAGCAGCTGGCTGGAGAACGCGCCACTGGCGACGAAGTCGGAGATCAGCCCGATCGTCTGGGTGCTGGAGCGTCGCAGGGTCCGGGCGCTCCAGTTCGGGCGGTAGTCGAGGTCGCTGATGGCGGCTTCGACCCGGCGTGCGGTCTCGGCGGAGATCCGCATCTGGGTGGAGCGACCGTTGAGGATGTAGGACGCCGTCGTCAGCGAGACGCCCGCCTGACGGGCGACGTCGATGAGGGTCGCCTTCTTAAAACGGCTCATACACGACACCTCCCTCGAAAAACAGCGACCGTGACGAGATTGTTGCTTGACACCAGTCAGCCGCCACGGTCTAGGCTGCTGATTCGATTCAGCAAGTGGTGTGGGTCACACTACGGCGCGGGTCATTCAGGTGTCCAAGGGCAATTCCCTCTGAGGAGAAACATGATGCGAATCCACAGGCGAGGGCGCAAGTCACTCGCTACGGCGACAGCGCTCGCCGCTGCAGTAGCGCTCGCCGGCTGCGGAAGCGGCGGCGACAGCGGTAGCGACGACAAGTCGGTGACGATCTGGAGCAGCGTGGACCAACCGGTCCAGGACGGGCTGAACAAGGTCGTGCAGGAGAAGGCCAAGGCCGAGGGGATCACGGTCAAGTGGCAGAAGGTCGAGAACATCAACCAGCTGATCATGCAGAAGATCCAGGCCAACGACACCCCCGACATCGCCTTCATTCCGCAGCCCGGCGTCGTGGCAGACATCGTCGAGCGTGGCAAGCCGGTCCCGCTCGATGACGTGGTCGACATGGCGGCGCTCGAGGAGAGCATGATCCCCGGGACGCTCGAGTCCGGCACGGTCGACGACAAGCTCTACGGTCTGCTCGTCAGCGCGAGCAACAAGAGCCTGGTGTTCTACCCCAAGAAGGCCTGGGACAAGGCCGGCTACAAGGCGCCGACGACGATCGATGAGCTGAACGCCCTCACCGAGCAGATCAAGGCGGACGGGACTCCCCCGTGGTGCATGGGCATCGAGTCCGACACCGCGACCGGCTGGCCGGCCACCGACTGGTTCGAGGACCTGGTGATGCGCTACGGCGGACCCGACGAGTACAACAAGTGGGTCAAGAACGAGACCAAGTTCGACTCCGACGTCGTGCGCGAAGCCGCGGCTGAGTTCGAGAAGCTGATGTTCACCGAGGGCAACGTCCTCGGTGGTCGCAAGGCGATCGCGAGCACCAACTTCGGCACGGCCGGGAACCCGATGTTCGACGCCAAGCCGGGCTGCATGATGTACAAGCAGGGCAGCTTCATCACCGGGTTCTTCCCCAAGAACATCGTCGCGAACCTCGACGCCGAGGTGGGCGTCTTCGGCTTCCCGCCCGTCGATGCCGGAGGCGAGGACCCCGTCCTCGGTGCTGGTGACATGGCCGTCCTTCTGGACGAATCGGCGTCGGCGAAGAAGGTCATGGAGTTCCTCGCTGCGACGGACGTCGGCAACGAGGCCGCCAAGAACAGCTCGTTCATGTCGCCGCACAAGGACTTCGACATGGCGAACTACCCCAACGAGCTGACCCGTCAGACCTCCCAGGTCGCCTACGACGCGACGGCGTTCCTGTTCGACGGCTCGGACCAGATGCCGGGCGAAGTCGGGGCGGGCACGTTCTGGAAGGACATGACCGCGTGGATCAGCGGCCAGCAGGACCTCGACGCCACCTTGAAGAACATCGACGAGAGCTGGCCGGCGAGCTGACCGAGCGCTCAGATGATCGCCGCCGGGGGGGTGGGGCCCGTGCCCCGCGCCCCCGGCGCCCGCTCTTCGCGAACAACCCCCGGCCGCTTGCCGGGCCTGGAAGGTGTGATCTGACATGAAGGTGCTCAGTGCCCTGCTGACCGTTGTCGCCGGCATCAGCGCAGCACTCGCGCTCTACTGGCTGCTGAACAAGCTGGCCGAGCTGATGCCCAGCAAGTGGGAGGAGCGGATCAAACCGCTCTTCTACATCCTCCCGGCCTACCTGGCCGTGGCCATCTACCTGATCTACCCGGCGATCCAGACCGCGGTCGCCAGCTTCCAGGACGCCTCCTCGACGGCCTTCGTCGGCTTCGAGAACTACACGCGCCTGCTCTCCAACAGCGGGTTCCAGAAGACCCTGTTCAACACCCTGCTGTGGATCGTGATCGTGCCGGCGGTGACCGTCGTCCTGGGGCTCGCCGTCGCCGTCCTCGCCGATCGACTCAAGCCCACGGGCGAGAAGCTGACCAAGACCATCATCTTCATGCCGATGGCCATCAGCGCGGTCGGTGCGGCCACCATCTGGCGCTTCGTCTACTCCGCCGAGCCGGCGGGTCGTCAGCAGATCGGGATCTTCAACGCCATCTGGACCGCTTTCGGGTTCGACCCGGTCGCCTGGCTCCAGGTGAGCACGGTGCACCTGAACAGCATCCTGCTGATGGTGGTGCTGCTCTGGGCCCAGGTCGGGTTTGCGATGGTGCTGCTCTCCGCCGCCGTCAAGGGCGTGCCGGGTGACACCCTCGAGGCCGCACGGATCGACGGCGCCTCCGAGCGGCAGACGTTCTTCCAGGTCGTGGTCCCCCAGATCAAGGGCACGATCATCACGGTGTTCATCACGGTGACCATCGCAGTGATGAAGATCTTCGACATCGTCTATGTCCTGACCAACGGCGGCTTCAACACCAACGTGCTCGGCAACGAGTTCTTCAACCAGCTGAACACCAACTTCAACAACGGCGCGGCCGCGGCCATCGTCGTGATGCTGATGATCGCCGTGGTCCCGGTGATGATCTACCAAGTCCGTCACTTCAAGCGCGAGGAGGCCGGGGCATGAGCCAGGCAGTCACGCCCATGGCGGCGGCCACGCCGACCGCCGAGAAGCGCAAGCGAAAGGCGAGCAGCTTCGACCCGAACCCGGCCAAGGCAGGCTGGCTGGTCAAGCTCGTCCTGATCCTGATCTGCCTGTTCTGGATGATTCCCCTGATCGGCACGTTCATCACCTCTTTCCGCAGCGTCGACTCCGCCCGGAGCTCGGGGTGGTGGGAAGTGCTGGGCGACCTGGGCAACCTGACGACCAACAACTACTCCGAGGCGATCAACGGCGCCCAGATGGGCCCAGCGTTCGTCAACAGCCTCGCCATCGCGCTGCCGGCGACGTTCATCCCGGTCCTGGTGGCCGCCTTTGCGGCGTACGCCTTCACGTTCATGGAGTTCAGGGGACGTGACGTGCTCTTCCTGAGCATCGTGGCGATGCTGGTGGTGCCCAACTACGTCGCACTGGTGCCGATGCTGAAGATCTACGGCGCACTGGGCATGAACGGCACCTTCCCCGCCGTGTGGCTGGCGCACATCGGTTTCGGCATGTCGCTGGCGATCTACATCCTGCGCAACTACATGGCCACACTGCCCAAGACCATCATCGAGTCGGCCAAGATCGACGGAGCCAGCCACTTCCAGACGTTCTACCGTCTGGTGCTGCCGATGTCCGTGCCGGCGTTGGCCTCGTTCGCGATCTTCCAGTTCCTCTGGGTCTGGAACGACCTGCTGGTGGCGCTCGTCTTCATCGGCCCCGGCGAGAACGAGCCGATCACCATCGCGCTGACCGGCCTGCGCGGTCAGCTCGGACAGGGGTGGAACCTCACCACGGCGGGCGGCATCCTGACCATCATCGTGCCGATCACGGTCTTCCTGGTGCTGCAGCGCTACTTCGTGCGTGGCATGACCGCGGGTGCGGTCAAGGGATGACCTGATCGGGCGATGCTGTTTCCTCGCGACCCGAAGGCCCATCCGGCCGTTACGACGGGAATTGAACTGGTCCGCGACCACGACGGGTTTCCCGTCGTGGTCGCCGCCGGCGTGCTCGGCGCCGACTCCTCGGGACTGCCGCTTCTCCCCAACGGGCCCGGCCTGCCGCTGCTCGGCGAGCACGCGCGTGGCCGGTTCACCCGTCCCCACCTGCGCGGGCAGCGTGACGGCGGACGGGACTGGTCGACCAAGTTCGCGTGCTCCTCGATCGACGACGACGGCAAGCGCCTGCGGATCGAGCTCGTCGACAAGGCGGCTGCGCTCGGCCTGCTGACCGAGGTCGAGTCCCTTCCCGGAGGCGGGTTGCGGCAGCGGCACACGTTGACCAACCACGGGGAGACCGACTACGCGCTCGAGGGCCTCGAGGTCGTGCTGCCCGCGCCTGACCACCTGACCGAGGTGCTCGACTTCACCGGCCGGCACGAACGAGAGCGCAACCCGCAGCGGCACGCGGTCACCGACGGGCTGTGGCTGCGGGAGTCGCGCGCCGGCCGACCGGGACTCGGCGCCGCGACGATGGCCGTGCTCGGCACGCCCGGCTTCTCCACGACGTACGGCGAGGTGCTCGGCGTCCACGTGGCCTGGAGCGGCAACTCCGTCCTCCGCGTCGAGCGCGACCCGGCCACCGGCACCACCATCGGAGGCGGCGAGCTGCTGCTGTTCGGCGAGGTCCGGCTCGCGACCGGGGAGAGCTACTCCACGCCGTGGGTGCACGTCGCTGCTGCGCGGGACGGGCTGGACGGCCTGGCCGCGGTGTGGCACGCGCACCAGCGCAGCCTGCCCGCCCACCCCGCGAGACAACCAGTCGTGCTGAACGTGTGGGAAGCCGTCTACTTCGACCACGACCTCCCGCGACTGCAGGCGATTGCCGACCGTGCGGCCCGGATCGGGGTCGAGCGGTTCGTCCTCGACGACGGCTGGTTCGCGGGGAGGCGCGACGACACCCTCGGGCTCGGAGACTGGTGGGTCGACCCCCACGTCTGGCCCGACGGCCTGACCCCGCTGGTCGACCACGTCCACACCCTCGGCATGCAGTTCGGGCTCTGGATCGAGCCGGAGATGGTGAACCCGGACTCCGACCTCTACCGCGAGCACCCCGACTGGATCCTGTCCGCCGGCGACCGGGTGCCGCTGCTGCACCGCCATCAGCTGGTGCTCGACCTGTCGAGGACCGAGGTGCGCGACCACGTCTTCGAGCAGATCAGCGCCGTGCTGTCGTCCTACCCGATCGACGCGGTGAAGTGGGACCACAACCGCGACCTGCTGGAAGCGGGCAGTGTCGTGCTGGGAGGTGCTCCGGTCGTGCATCGGCAGACCGTCGGGTTCTACGCACTCCTGGACGCCCTGCGCGGGGCCCATCCCAGGATCGACTGGGAGTCGTGCGCGTCGGGTGGTGGGCGGGTCGACCTCGGCGTGCTGGACCGGGTGCAGCGCGTCTGGACCTCGGACATGACCGACGCCGTGGCCCGCCAGCAGATCCAGCGGTGGACCACCCAGCTGGTCGCGCCGGAGTACGTCGGCGCCCACATCTCCTCACCGACGTCCCACACCACGGGACGGACCCTGGGCCTCGACTTCCGGGCGGCGACGGCGCTGTTCGGGTCCTTCGGCATCGAGTGGGACCTCACCGACGCCAGCGACGACGACCTCGCCCGGCTGACCGAGTGGGTGCAGCGCTACCAGCGGTTCCGGCCGCTCCTGCACTCCGGCCGGGTGGTGCGTCCTGAGTCCTCGGACCCGACGGTGCTGATGCACGCGGTGGTCGCGGCCGACCGCTCGGAGGCGCTGGTCGCGCACGTCCAGCTCGATGAACCTGCCCACAACCGTGGCGTCTGGATGCGACTGCCCGGCCTCGATCCCTCGGCGTCCTACGAGGCGCACTGGGAGGGACCGGTTGACCACGTGGCCGTGAGCATGTCCGCACCACTTCCCCCGGCGGGACCGACCGACGGCACCGCAGTCACTGGCAGGGCGCTCGCCACCAGCGGGCTCTGGTTCCCGAGGCGTCGACCCGAGACGGTCACGCTCGTGCACCTCGTCCGTGGCTGAGACTCCCGGTGTGCCTCAGGTGCCCAGCATCCAGCGCCGCCGGGTGCCCGCGGGTGGACGTCGCTGCACGGTGACACCCGCCATCAGCGCGAACCCGTTCACGCGGATCACCGGGGAGTCCGGCCCGAGGTCGGGGGCGACCTTGTCCCGCGCCTGGTCGAAGGCGCCCATGATGCCGAAGCCGTCGACGATGACCCGGGTGTGCTCGTTGACGTAGATGTCGATCCCCGCCCAGATGGCATAGGCATGGATGACCGTCTCGCGGGTGGTGAACTGTGCTTCGCGCAGGTCGAGCTCGATCCCGGCCATCAGCGCGAAGGACGTGTGCGTGGCACCGACCTCCCACACGCCCTTGCGGGTGACCCCGCCCATGATCGCCAGGGAGGTGTCGTAGCGGACGGCGGGCACCCGCGACCCACCGGTCGGACGCACGACCGGCTGGTGCGGCTGGGCACCCACGGGCAGGTCGGCGGTGAGCGGGACGAGGTCGCCGTAGGTCTTCGCGACGTACGCCGCCTCCAGGCGCTCGTCCAGCTCCTCCAGGTCGAGGCGACCCTCGCCGGCGGCCTCGCGCAACAGCTCGGCCACCTTGTGCCGGTCGGCATCGGAGATCCGCAGTCTGGACCGCTCGTCGTACCCGTCGATCTCGCCTGCCATGGGGACAGGTTAGACGTGCGGGACAGGCGGTGGGCGGCGCGGCGGGGTCGCACGCGCACCGCACCGTGATCTGTGCAGACCCGTGCCCTAACGTCAGGGGGAAGGTGGCCTCGGGGCCATGACGGGGATGACGCTGCGAAGCATCGGGGAGGCCAGCTGATGACTGAGTACGTCGAGGTGGCGCGTGCCGAGTCCGAGCGCGGGGAGCTGGTGCTCAGGCGGCGCATCGAGGAGCGCACGGCGGACGCGCTGGAGCTGCGGGTCAACGGCGTCTTCGTGATGGACACCCGGCAGACCAGCTCGGAGATCGAGCTGGCGGCGGCCGCGCTCGAGCTCGTCGAGGACCCCCGGGACGTGGTCGTGGCCGGGCTCGGGCTGGGGTTCACCACGCAGCGGGTGCTCGTCGACCGCCGGGTGGAGCGGGTGATGGTGGTCGAGGTGGAGCCGGCGCTGGTCGGCTGGATGCGCGACGGCACCGTGCCGCACGGCCCGTCCGTGCTGGCCGACAAGCGCGTGCACATCGTCGATGCGGACATCGTGATGGCGGTCCGTGAGGCCACCTCGACCTACGACCTGGTCCTGCTCGACGTGGACAACGGACCGGGATACCTCGTGCACGACTCCAACTCCCCGATCTACGAGCACGACTTCATCGCCAGCACGTTGCGGATCATCAACCCCGGAGGAGCCCTGGTGGTCTGGTCGGCGAACCCCGCCCGTGAGCTGGAAGCCGTGATGGAACAGGTCTTCGGCAACTGCACCGTGCACCGTTACGACGTACTGCTGCAGGAGAGACCGGAGGAATACCTGCTCTACCTGTCCCGGGTCACCTGAGAATCGACGACCCGCCAGGGACCGGTAACGTCGCCCCATGAGCTCCGAGAACAAGCAGACCCGCACCGAGCACGACAGCATGGGCGACATCGAGGTCCCCCAGGACGCGCTGTGGCGGGCACAGACCCAGCGCGCGGTGGAGAACTTCCCGATCAGCGGGACCACGCTCGAGCCAGCGCACATCATCGCGATCGCACGGGTGAAGAAGGCAGCGGCCAGGATCAACGCACAGCTCGAGATCATCGCCGCCGACCAGGCCGCGGCGATCGCCGCGGGAGCCGACGAGATCATCGGCGGTGCGCACCACGAGCACTTCCCGATCGACGTCTTCCAGACCGGCTCGGGCACCAGCTCCAACATGAACATGAACGAGGTGCTGGCCTCGCTCGCCTCCCGGGCCGGCACCGACTGCCATCCCAATGACCACGTCAACGCCAGTCAGTCGAGCAACGACACCTTCCCGACCTCGATCCACGTCGCTGCCGTCGAGGCGACCCGGGCCACGCTGATCCCCGCGCTGGAGGAGCTCGCGACCTCGCTCGAGGGCAAGGCCGAGGAGTTCAAGAACGTGGTGAAGTCCGGTCGCACGCACCTGATGGACGCCACGCCCGTCATGCTCGGCCAGGAGTTCGGCGGTTACGCCGCGATCATCCGGATGGGCGTGGAGCGCCTGGAGTCGACACTCCCCCGGGTCGCGGAGCTGCCCCTGGGTGGCACCGCGGTCGGCACCGGCATCAACACCCCCGACGGTTTCGCCGAGAAGGTGATCGCCGACATCGCCGAGGAGACGGGGTTGCCCTTCACGGAGGCGCGCAACCACTTCGAGGCGCAGGGCAGCCAGGACGCCCTGGTCGAGCTGTCCGGCCAGCTGCGCACCATCGCCGTCGGGCTGACCAAGATCTGCAACGACCTGCGCTGGATGTCGTCCGGTCCCACGACAGGTCTGGCGGAGATCCACCTGCCGGACCTGCAGCCCGGATCCAGCATCATGCCCGGCAAGGTCAACCCGGTCCTGCCCGAGGCGACCCTGATGGTCTGCGCGCAGGTGATCGGCAACGACGCCACCGTCACGATCGGCGGTGCCAGCGGCAGCTTCGAGCTCAACGTGATGATGCCGGTGATGGCGCGCAACCTGCTGGAGTCGATCCGGCTGCTCGCGAATGTGGCGCCGTTGCTGGCACACCGATGCATCGACGGCATCACAGCCGACGAGGAGCGCTGCCTCACCTACGCGGAGTCCTCGCCGTCGGTGGTGACGCCGCTGAACAAGTACATCGGCTACGAGGAGGCGTCCAAGGTCGCCAAGGCGGCGCTCAAGCAGGGCCGCACGATTCGCGAGCAGGTGCTCGAGATGGGGTACGTCGAACGCGGCGACCTGACCGAGGAGCAGATGGACGAGGCGCTCGACGTGCGGACCATGACGCGGTCAGACCGGTGACCGCGGGTCGGTGACCTCGGTACGGTGAACCGGTGAGTGCAGGCCGGCGCCGCACCGTCATCGTCTGGGTGGCGGCGCTCTGCGTCGCCGTCGTCCTGGTCGCCGCAGCGTCGGCCGGCTCCGTCGGAATCGTCGGGGACTTCGGTTCGGAGGTGACGACGAGCCAGGCGCCTGAGGATGCGCCGCCGCCCGACGACCCCACCCAGCGCGCCACGGACACACCGCCCTCCCCAGAACGGGCCGACGACCTGGCGGACTGGCTCCAGGACCTGTTCGCGTTCGCGCTGTTCGTGGTCGCCCTCATGCTGACGTCGGCCGTGGTCCGGATGATCGCGCAGGGTCTGGCCGGCAGGCTTCCGGCCAGGCAGCTCGTGCTCGACCTCGAACCCCTCCCGGACCTCGAGGCCGCCCGCGAGGCGCTGCGTCGTGACCGCCAGGTGCACGACGCGACCCTCGAGGGTTCCGACGCACGCAACAGCATCGTCGCGTGCTGGGTCAGGCTCGAGGAGACCGCTGAGGAGGTCGGGGTAACCCGCGGTCCGGCGGAGACGTCCACCGAGCTGGTGGTCCGCTTCCTGCACGCCGTCGACATCGACCCGCGCCCGGTCGCTCTCCTGGCGGCGCTCTACCAGGAGGCGCGTTTCTCCACGCACCCGTTGCCGGACGATGCGCTGCCCCGAGCCAGGCAGGCACTCGCCAGGATCCATGCCGACCTCGACTGGGGCGCCGTGACGTGAACCTGCACGTGGAACGGGTCTGGGTCGGCCGGGCGATCCTCGCGGTCGTCGCGGCGGTGTCGGTGAACCTGAGCCTGTCAGCCGTCCAGGTGGAGCATGACGCTCCGCTGGTGGCGCTGCTTGTGGCCACCATCGTGGCGGCCGGCGTAGTCATCCTGACGTCGCTCGACGCCTACGCGCGGATGCCCTGGACGGTCCCCCGTCCCGACGCTCGGCCGGACCCGGGCGAGGACGTCCGCACGCGGATGTTCCGGCACCAGATCGAGGTGCACGAGACCTCGCACGACGCCGACGACGCTGTGCTGTGGCAGATCGCCGACCTCGCGAAGCGGCGGCTGCGGCAGGTGCACGGGATCCGTTACGCCGACGATCCTGCTCACGCCCAACGGCTCCTCGGACCACTGTTGTCCGACCTGGTCTCCCGCGGCCGGCGCGAGCACTACCAGCCCGACCACCGCCACAAGCGCTACTCGGTGTCCGAGCTCGGCGAGGTCGTGCGCAGGATCGAGGAGCTGTGACCATCCCGTCGACCGGCGACCGCATCGCCCTGGCCAGCGAGCGCGCTGGCGCCGTGCTCGACCGCGTCTCGTCGGTCGTGATCGGCAAGTCCGAGGCCCTGCGGCTTGTGCTGGCCGGGATCCTGGCCGGTGGGCACGTGCTCCTCGAGGACTTCCCCGGCCTGGGCAAGACGCTGGCTGCGCGCTCGTTCGCCCAGACGCTGGGCATCGAGTTCACCCGGGCACAGTTCACACCTGATCTGCTGCCCGCGGACCTGACCGGATCGTTCATCTACAACCAGCGCATCGGTGACTTCGAGTTCCGCCAGGGCCCGCTGTTCACCGGTCTGCTGCTGGCCGACGAGATCAACCGCACGCCGCCCAAGACCCAGGCCGCGCTGCTCGAGGCGATGCAGGAGCGGCAGGTCACCGTCGAGGGGCGCACCTTCCCGCTGGCGCAGCCCTTCCACGTGCTCGCCACCGCGAACCCGGTGGAGTACGAAGGCACCTACCCGCTCCCGGAGGCCCAGCTGGACCGCTTCCTGATGCGGGTCGGGTTCGGCTACCCCACCCCGGAGGAGGAGTACGACGTACTGCGTACCCGCGTCGCCCGCCAGCAGGAGGAGGTCGTGCTGGAGCCGGTCACGGATGCTGCCGGGGTGATCGAGATGCAGGCCGCCGTGGAGCAGGTCGAGGTGGACCGGAGCGTCGGCGAGTACTGCGTCGCCCTCGTGCACGCCAGCCGAGCCCACCGGGACGTGCTGATCGGCGCCTCACCACGCGGCTCGCTGGCCCTGATGCTCTGCGCACGGGCGTTGGCCGTGATCGGCGGCCGGGACTTCGTGCTCCCGGAGGACGTCAAGGCGATCGCCACCGCCGTGCTCGCTCACCGGATCACCGTGAAGCCCGAGCTGTGGATGACCGAGGTGTCGGGGTCCAGCGTGGTTGCGGTGTTGCTGGCGAGCACACCCACCCCCACCGCCCGTGAGGCGGCTGAGCGCAGGTCTGCCAGGCCGTGACCCGGTGGCGCGTCACCGGTGCGCTCGTCCGCTCCACAGTGCTCGCCGCGATGGTCACCCTCGCCGCGCTCTTCCTGGGCCGACCTGATCTGCTCGTGCTGGCCGCACCGTTCGGGTTCGCGGCCGCGTTGGCGATCGCACACTCCCCCGGTGCACCAGTCACCAGCGAGGTCCGACTGGCCGACCGCTGGCTGCACGAGGGCCAGAGCACACGGCTGCGGATCAGCCTGGCCGGCTCCGAGGACGTGGAGCAGGCGACTGTGACGCTGGCACCGCCCGCGTTCGTGGTCCCCAAACCCGCCTCGGGCATGGTCAGCGGAACCGCACGGTCCGGCGAGAACCTCGTCCTCGAGGTGCTCGTCAGCCCTCGCCGCTGGGGCCTGCGGCCGGTGGGAAACGGCATGCTCGCGGTGTCGAGCCCTTGGGCCGGCTTTCGCTGGGGGCCGGAGCGGCTCCCCGAGGTCACCCTGGTGGCACTGCCCGAGGCGCGGGCGTTCACCTCCGAGGAGAGCCCGCACCCGGTGGGCCTGATCGGACAGAACAGGTCGCGGCGCGGCGGCGACGGCTCGGAGTTCTTCGCGATCAGGCCCTTCCACCCCGGTGACCGGCTGCGCCGGGTCAACTGGCGCACCACGTTGCGCACCGGCGAGGTGCACGCGGTCGGGACGACCGCTCAGGAGGACAGCTCGCTGCTGATCCTGCTCGACGCGGTCACCGACGTCGGGGAGAGCGGCGGCCTCGACGGCGACGCGAGCGCGCTCGACGTCGGCGTCCGCGCGGCGAGCGCGCTCACCGCGCACCACATCCGGGTGGGCGACCGGGTCGCACTGCGGGTCCTCGGCCGGACCAACCAGGTGCTGGGCCCGGGGGCCGGGGTGCGTCACCAGCGCCGTCTGCAGGAGCTGCTCGCGGAGGTCCAGCCAGGCTGGCCCGACCTCCTCGGCGCCCGCCACCTGCGCTTCCGTGCCGGCGCGGGGACCGTCGTCGTCGTGCTCTCACCGATGCTGACGCCCGAGATCACGACCGTGATGGTCACCCTCGCCCGGCGGGGGCTGACGGTCGTCGCGGTCGACACTCTGGCTCCCACGACCTTCCCCGGTCCAGCACGCGACCCTCGATCGGCTGCCAGGCTGGCCTGGCGGATGCGCCTGGTCGAGCGCGAGATGCAGATCACCGAGGTCACCCGGCGCGGCATCCCGGTCGTGCCCTGGCGTGGGCCCGGCACCCTTGACGAGGTCCTGCGCCGGCTGGCGCGACGCTCCCGGACGCCGCGGCAGGTGTCACGATGAGCACGACGCTGCCCGTTCGTCGGCGGGTCTACCCGGGCATCGACCAGGTGGCCCTTCGGTCGCTGGTCGTGATCGGCGCGTCGACCACGGTCCTCGCTGCCCAGGCCGCCGGCGCTCGTCCCGGAGCGTGGCACCAGGTGGTCGTCCTCGTGCTGGCCGCCGCCACCGCGCTTCGGCCGGAATCGGTCGCCGGGGTGGGAGTGCTCGCCGGTGCGGCGTACACCTGGGCGCTCGTGCCGGAGACGCTGTCGCCCCTGGTGCTGCTCGCCGCCGGCGGGATGGTTCTCGTCCACGTCAGCGCTCTCGTGGCCGCCCAGGGTCCGGCCCGGATGCGGCTGGACGGCACCCAGGTTCGTCGATGGGCTGCTCGCGCGGTGCTGCTGTGGCTGGCCGCGGCCGCCGTCTGGGCGACGAGTGTGCTGATGGTCGACCTGCCCCAGCCGCGGCTGGCCTATGCGCTCGGTCTGACCCTGCTGGCGGTGCTCGCCCTGGCGACCACGTGGATGCTCGGTGCCCGTCCGGACCGGGCGGTACGGTGACCGAACTCGGCGGGGTCTGACCTGGGGACGTCACTGGTTGTTCCGGTCTACGGCTTGGATGGTCAGCAACGAGGAGTCGTCGGTGCACCCGTCTCCACAGCCACACCCATCCGCTTCCGCGGCGCCCGGGCGAGTGGGTGCGCAGCAGCCCTCCCCTCGCCATGCCTCGCGGCCCTCCTTGACCGCGACGGCGGCAATGATGAGTCCCGCGACGGGGTCGGCCCACGACCAGCCGAGAGACGCATTGAGAACCAGCCCGACCAGGAGCACTGCCGAGAGGTAGGTGCACAACAGGGTCTGGGTCGAGTCAGCGACGACCGCGTTCGACCCGAGTGCACGTCCGGTGCGCCGTTGTGCCCAGGACAGGAAGGGCATGATGACCAGCGAGGCGACAGCCACCCCGATGCCGATTGGGGATGCGTCGGTCTCGGCGCTACCGAGGAGCGCTCGGACTGACTCGAGGCTCACGTAGGCGGCGAGAGCGAAGAACGAGAACGCCATCAGGCGCAGCGCCTGCTTCTCCCGCGTCTCAGGCATCCTGTGCCGGAACTGCCACAAGATGATGAGCCCACTGGACACCTCCACGACCGAGTCGAGACCGAACCCGACGAGCGCAACCGACCCTGCGATGACCCCCGCCGTGATGGCGATGACCGCTTCGATGACGTTGTAGGTCACCGACGCACCCGCGAGTAGCTGCGCGCGACGTCCCAGACGCGTCCGGTCCTCCGCACTGAGCCCTGTCTGCTGGTGGTGCGTGTGGGGCGCTGCCATCACACGGCTTCCTTGGGGACCGTGGTGCCGTGGTTCGTGCACAACGTCACTGCGTCCCCGGTCAGGTCGAGCAGCCGCTCAGCGGCCGCGAGCAGATCCATGAGTGCGTCGGTGTGGTTCAGCGAGAAGACCGACGCCCGCCCCTCAGGTCGCGAGGAGACCAGTCCGCAGTCCTTGAGACAGGCGAGGTGTTTGGAGACCGTGGACTGGGCCAGTCCGAGGTGGGCGGTCAGGTCGACCACTCGGTGCTCACCCAGGGCAAGGTGACGCACGATGGCGAGTCGGTTGGGTTCGCTGAATCCGTGGAACAGACAGGCGGCGGGGTTCAGCGCCGCCACCTCGTCACCGGGACCACGCAGGGCCGAGGTTTCGGATTTCATCGCCATACGGCGATGTTAACGCCATATCCGACTCGGCGCTCGGCTCAGTACCAGCCGGCGCCCTGCTTGTAGGACCAGGCAGAGCAGGCCGTGCCGTACCGCGCCTTGATGTAGCCCAGCCCCCAGCGGATCTGGGTCTCGGCGTCGTCCTCCCAGTTGGGACCGGCCGAGGACATCTTCGAGCCGGGCAGCGCCTGTGGGATGCCGTAGGCGGACGAGGTCGGGTTGTCGGCGTGCACGTCCCAGCCGGACTCCTGCGACCAGATGTTGTCGAGGCAGTCGAACTCCGAGGAGGAGATGCCGTACTGGGGCATCAGTGCCCGGGCGAGTGCCTTGGGGTCGGCCGTGCTCAGGTCCTCGGACCTGGTCACTGCGACACCGGAGGCGTTGGAGAGGGCACGAGCCTTGCTGCGGTCGGCCGCGGGACGACGGTCCTCGGCGGAGCGGGAGGCCCGCTCCTCACGATCGGCGAGGTCCGACTCGCTCAGCTCCGTGGCCGGGCTCGACGACGACAGCGCAGCGGCGGCGTTGTCCAGTGGGGTGGCCGTGGAGAGCACCCCGACGGACACGACGAGGCCGGTGGCCGCGAGGGCCACCCCGGTGAGCAGCGCGGCGCCGCGGAGGCGTCGGGCGATGCGGGTGCGCTGTGGTGCTGCGGGCGCGCTGCGGTGCTTGGCGGCGTGCTTCTCAGACAAGGTGGACCCTAGCGTTGACGACATGGACGTCATTCACGCTCGACGTGCTGGGGGGAAGCGCGGAGCGTATCGGGGAAGAGCGTCCACCCTCCCCCATCCCCAGAACGCTTGCAAGTTGAACCACCCGGTAACCCACGTGACCTCGTTCACGCCCGCGGAGGTCACGGAATCCGGTGCGTGACACGCAACACACATACTCCGGGCAGGCGCGACCTCACATCGTCATGTGCTCCAGCATCTCGGTGACCAGCGCCGCGATCGGGGACCGCTCGGAGCGGGTCAGGGTCACGTGCGCGAACAGCGGGTGGCCCTTGAGCCGGTCAACCACCGCCACCACGCCGTCGTGCCGGCCCACCCGCAGGTTGTCGCGCTGGGCGACGTCGTGGGTCAGCACCACCTTGGAGTTGGCCCCGATCCGGGAGAGCACGGTCAGCAGCACGTTGCGCTCCAGCGACTGCGCCTCGTCGACGATCACGAAGGCGTCGTGCAGCGACCGACCCCGGATGTGCGTCAGCGGGAGCACCTCGAGCATGCCGCGGTCGAGCACCTCCTCCACGACATCGCTCGTCGTGATCGCGCCCAGGGTGTCGAACACGGCCTGGCCCCAGGGCGACATCTTCTCCGTCTCGCTGCCCGGCAGGTAGCCAAGCTCCTGCCCGCCGACCGCGAACAGGGGCCGGAAGACGACGACCTTCTTGTGCGTACGCCGCTCCAGCACCGTCTCGAGCCCGGCACAGAGAGCGAGCGCCGACTTGCCGGTGCCCGCGCGGCCGCCCAGCGAGACGATCCCGATCTCCGGGTCCAGCAGCAGGTCGAGCGCGACCCGCTGCTCGGCCGATCGACCGTGGATCCCGAACGCCTCCCGATCGCCACGGACGAGGTGCACCCGCTTGTCGGCCTTCACCCGACCCAGCGCACTCCCCCGGTCCGACATCATCACCAGGCCGGTGTGGCAGGGCAGCTCGCGTGCCTCGTCGAGATCGATCACCTGGTCGGCGTACAGCTCGTCGAGGTCGGCGCCGGTGACGTCCATCTCGGCCATGCCGGTCCAGCCGGCGTCGGACTCATGGATCTGCTCGCCGCGGTACTCAGCGGCATCGAGCCCGACAGCGGACGCCTTGATCCGCAGCGGGAGGTCCTTGGAGATGAGCGTGACCCGGTGGCCCTCGTTGGCCAGGTTGCAGGCCACGGCCAGGATCCGGGTGTCGTTGTCGCCGAGGCGGAAGCCCGAGGGCAACGACTCGGGGTCGGTGTGGTTCAGCTCGACCCTGATGGTGCCGCCGAGGTCACCGACGGGGACGGGCTCGTCGAGGCGACCGTTCTGCACCCGCAGCTCATCGAGCATGCGCAGCGCGGACCGGGCGAAGTAGCCGAGCTCGGGGTGGTGACGCTTGCCCTCGAGCTCGGTGATCACCACCACCGGCAGCACGACCTCGTGCTCCTCGAACCGCTTCAACGCTCCCGGGTCGGCCAGCAGGACCGAGGTGTCGACCACGTAGGTACGGCGGCCGGGATCGGTCCCAGCGTCCGAGGTGCGGCGTGTCTTGGCGGATGCGCGCTTCGCTGTTGCCACTGGTTCCCCTTGTGACCGGTGCGCGCACCGCTGCGCCCCGGTCCGCTAGCAGACGTGCACGGACCGGGACTGGCGACAGGGGCCGAGCTGAAGACCTCTGCTGGTGCTGTGGCCGTGATCTCTCACGAACTTCGCCCTCCTGGTACGGCCTGTTTCCCCACAGGCCGTACTCCGCAAACTACGTCCGCCAATGGGTCGAAACGGGTCGACACGCCAGAACGCGGGGTGAACCTCGACCGACTCAGGAACCGAACCGGCGCTCGCGCTCGGCATACGCACGGACCGCGCGGAGGAAGTCCACGCGCCGGAAGTCGGGCCAGTAGGCCTCGCAGAAGTAGAACTCGCTCTGGGCGCTCTGCCACAGCAGGAAGCCACCGAGGCGCTGCTCGCCGCTCGTCCGGATCACCAGGTCGGGGTCGGGCTGGCCCTTGGTGTAGAGGTGCTCGGCGATGTGCTCGACGTCGATGAACTCGGCGAGCTCCTCGAGCGTGGTGCCCTTGCCGGCGTGCTCGTTGAGCAGCGAGCGCACGGCGTCGGCGATCTCGCGGCGCCCGCCGTAGCCGACGGCGATGTTGACCAGCAGTCCGTCGACGTCCCGGGTGGACTCGGCAGCCTCCTTGAGGCGCCGGGCGATCCTGGCCGGCAACAGATCCAGCGAACCCACCGGGTGCAGTCGCCAGCGACGCTGCTCGGCCAGCGTCTCGACCGCGTCGCCGATGATGCCGAGGAGGGGTTCGAGCTCGGCCGGCGGACGGTTCAGGTTGTCGGTCGAGAGCAGCCACAAGGTGACCACCTCGACGCCGATCTCCTCGCACCAGCCCAGCAGCGGCTCGATGTTGGCCGCACCCGCGCGGTGTCCCTGGGCCGTGTCGATGCCGACCGCCTTGGCCCAGCGCCGGTTGCCGTCGAGCATCACACCGACGTGCTTGGGTAGGCGCTCCGTCGGGAGGCGGCGGACGACTCGAGCCTCGTACGCCGGATAGAGCACCCGCCGCAGTCCTCGCTTCCAGTCCGCCACGCGTGTGACTGTACTCGCGCGCTCGACTGTGATCCTGCACTCCTGCGAACCGGCATGTGTGCACACGGTTCCACAGCAGTCGGTAGTTTGGACTCCATGCCCGCCCACCGTCCCGATCCTCACAAGGTGACTGAGATCGTCTCGGAGAACGCACACGAAGCCGTCGAGCACGTGCGCGAGAAGGTCCGCTACGTCAAGGACGAGGTCAAGCCGAAGCTGCGGGGCTGGCTGCACGCCAGCACCGCCCCCCTGGCGTTGGCAGCAGGCATCGTGCTGATCGCCCTGTCCCCGACGTTGACGACCCGGGTCGGGTCGGCCGTGTTCGCGTTCACCGCGCTCCTGCTGTTCACCGTGTCCGCGATCTACCACCGCGGCAACTGGTCGGAGAAGACCTGGGCATTCCTGCGCCGGTTCGACCACTCCAACATCTACCTGCTCATCGCCGGCTCCTACACCCCGTTCACGCTGATCCTGCTGGAGGGCAGTGCCCGGGTGGGCCTGCTCGTCATCGTGTGGAGCGGGGCCGCCCTCGGGGTCGCCTTCAGGATCTTCTGGATCGATGCGCCACGCTGGGTCTACACCCCGATCTACTTCGCCCTGGGCTGGGTGGCGATCTTCTACGCCAAGGACTTCTCCGGTGCCGGCCCGGCGGTGATCACCCTGATCGCGGTCGGTGGCGGGCTGTACACCCTCGGTGGTCTGGTCTACGGGCTCAAGAGGCCCAATCCCAACCCGGAGTGGTTCGGCTTCCACGAGGTGTTCCACTCGTTCACGATCGCGGCGTTCGTGTGCCACTACGTGGCCGCGTCGATCGCCACCTACCAGCTGCGGTGAAGGCCCCCGAGGTCGTCGAGGCCGTGCTGGACGCGTGGATCGTCGAGTCCGGCGACCGTCCCAACCTCTACGTCGACACAGTCGCCGAGCTGTCGTTGAGTGCACGAGTCACCGCGATCGACGGTCTCGGCGAGGTGCCCCGCGGCCTCTCCCTCACCTGGCGGACCGCGGCCCGTCGACGTCGCCTGTTCGGCACCGTCAACTGGGTCGAGATGCGCAAGCACCACCTGCGCATGGTGGTCCAGCACGAGGGTGCTCTGATCGCCACGGAGCCACGCTTCGCGCAGGGCCCACGCCGTCCTTCGCTGGCCGAGAGGATGCGTGGCTACCGCGGTCTGCCGACCTTCGTGCCTGTCCGGTTGCCGGTGCCGGTGGTCGGGCAGCGGGTCCAGCTCGAGTGCCAGGTCGGGGTGATGGCGCAGTACGAGACCGACGAGCTCTGGACGGGACCCGACGTGTCGGCGCGCTACACCGTGGAGACCATCGACGCGATCGTGGTGTGCCCGCGCCGCCTCTCCCCGGGCGCGGACGAGTTCGACGACCATCCCGAGCCGCCGAGCCGCACCATCACCGGGCTGACCAGCACCCGCCGTCCGGAAGGACTGGTCGAGGTCGGTGTCGATGAGACCGGCGAGGTCACCGGCGAGGACGTGTCGGCGTACGTCCTCGGGCTCAGGCCGGTCGACCCGCTCCCGGAGAGCCGTCCCTGAGCAGCGCGGTCAGCTCCTCCACCGAGGTGGCCGGACGCTGGCACACCAGGTTGCGGCAGACATAGGCCGCCGGCAGCCCCTCGACCAGGTCGCGGTCAGCCATCAGCGCGATGGTGCTCGATCCAGGGGCGGCCGCGACCACCACCGAGCCACCGGGGGCGTGGCGTCGGGCTGCACGCTCCAGCCGGTCGCGTTCCGGCCCCTCCGGACCGATGACCGCGACCTCCACCGGCCCTTCGAGAGCGGCCTCGGCTGCGGCGAGGGACCAGCCGGCGAACCGGGGTGAGGAGTCGGCGACCCGCCGAGAGACGAGCAGTGCCCGCTCTGCAGCCTCCCGGTGTCGGCCAGATCCGGTCAGGGCGGCGTAGGAGAGCAGGGCGTGCACCACTGAGGAGTGGCCACTGGGGCTGGCGTTGTCGGAGGGGTCCCGCGGGCGCACGAGGAGAGCCTCGGCGTCGTCGGCGGTGTCGTGGAACCCGCCGTCATCGGCAGCGAAGTGGGTCAGCACGGTGGCGAGCAGCTCTCCTGCCCGATCGACCCAGACACCCTCCCCGCTGGCACCGGCGAGAGCCAGGAAACCGGTGGCGACACAGCCGTAGTCCTCGAGCACCCCGGCGTGCGAGCCCGCAACGCCGTCGCGGGAGACACGGAGCAACCGGCCGTGGGCGAGGTGCGTGCCGGCCAGGAACTCCCCACAGCGGATGGCGGCGGTGAGGTAGTCGGGGACTCCCAGGAGGGTTCCCGCATCCACCAGCCCGCTGATCGCCAGCCCGTTCCAGGCAGCCACCACCTTGTCGTCACGGTCGGGACGGGTCCGGGCTGCGCGTACCCCGAGGAGCCGCTGGCGGCACGACTCCCAGCGCCCGGGGTCGTCGGGCTGCCGACGCAGCTGCAGCGTCGACGCACCACCCTCGAACGTGCCACTGTCGGTGACCGTGAGCAGGTCTGCGGCCCACTGGCCGTCCTCCGGACCGAGCGCCTCGACCAGTTGCGCCGGTGTCCAGACGTAGAAGGTGCCCTCCTCCCCCTCGGAGTCCGCGTCCAGCGCGGAGGCGAAGGCTCCCTCGTCGGTGCCGAGCTCGGCCAGGATGAAGTCGGCGATCCCCCGGGTCACGCGTGCGGCACCCAGGTCGTCGTTCCGAGCCGCCCAGTGGGCGTAGACAGAGAGCAGCTGCGCGTTGTCGTAGAGCATCTTCTCGAAGTGCGGGACCGTCCACGCCCGGTCCACTCCGTAGCGGGCGAAGCCACCCGCGAGCTGGTCGTGGATCCCACCGGCCGCCATCAGCGCGAGCGTCCGACCGGCCATGCTCGTCGCCAGGTCGCCCTTCGTGGTGGTCGGGCTGGTCGAGACCCGCACCAGGAACTCCAGCACCATCGACGGGGGGAACTTGGGCGCGCTGCCGAATCCGCCGAACTCGGCGTCGAAGTCACGCTCCAGCGCCTCGACCGCGGAGTCCAGGCCCTCGCGGTCGAAGGCCGATCCACCGGAGAGCGGGACCGCCTGCGCCAGCGCGTCCCTGATCCGCGTGGAGGCCTCGGTCACCTCGCCGGCGCGGTTCGTCCAGGCGTCGTCGATCGCCTCCAGGAGCTGACGGAAGCTCGGCTGCCCGTGGCGCGGCTGGTCGGGAAAGTAGGTGCCGGCGAAGAACGGGCTCCCCTCATGGTCCAGCACACAGGTCATCGGCCAGCCACCCTGTCCGGTGAGCGCCACGGTCGCCTGCATGTAGACCGAGTCGACATCGGGCCGCTCCTCGCGGTCGACCTTGATGCTCACGTAGTGCTCGTTGAGGTAGGTGGCCGTCGCCTCGTCCTCGAAGGACTCGTGCGCCATCACGTGGCACCAGTGGCACGCGGCGTACCCGACGCTGAGCAGCACGGGGACGTTGCGCTCTCGCGCCTCGGCGAACGCGTCGGGACTCCACTCCCACCAATCCACCGGATTCTCGGCGTGTTGGAGCAGGTAGGGGCTTGTCGCCTTGGCGAGACGGTTGGCCATTTTGCGGTAACTCCTGACGAGTGGCACGTGCATCATTTTTCCTTGAGTGATGCACGAGAGTGATGCACGAGAGTGATGCATTGCACATCCGCGCCGGGCTCCTCCGCAGACCCGGTGCCACCAGCGTCACCTATCTGCACCGCATCGCGGACCAGGAGCTCGAAAAGCGTCTCGGCTACATCGGGGCCGTGCTGATCGATGGCCCGAAGGCCTGCGGCAAGACCGCGACCGCGACCCGGCACGCCCAGACCGTGATCCGACTCGACGAGGACCCGACAGCACGAGGCTTGTTGAGCCTCGCTCCAGAACGACTCTTCGACAACCCCACCCCGATCCTGTTCGACGAGTGGCAGGTCGAACCGACGATCTGGAACAAGGTCCGCCGACAGGTGGACGACCGCGAAGGCAAGGGCCTCTTCATCCTCACCGGGTCGGCAACCCCCACAGACGACGCTTCGCGTCACTCGGGGGCTGGGCGCTTCTCGGTGATGAAGATGCGCCCGATGAGCCTGTTCGAGTCCGGTCACTCGAACGGTGAAATGTCGCTGAGCAGCCTTCTTCAGGGCGAACGGCAGACAGGCCTCGGCACACACCTCACGTTCGATGAGCTGCTCAAGCGCATCGTGATCGGCGGTTGGCCCGAACTCATCGACACCGACGAAACCAGTGCTCGGCGCTGGCTGCGCGACTACCTCGCCAACATCGTCGAAATCGACATCCAGAAGCTCGGCTCACGTCGCGACCCCTCGAACCTCCGAAGGCTCTTGGAGTCGCTGGGGCGGTCCGTTGCACGGGCCGCCAAGGCCGCCGAGCTCGCGAGAGACGTCGGCGGCGAGGACGGCCCCATTGCCAAGGAGACCCTGTCCGCCTACCTCACCGCTCTCGACCGGCTCCACCTTCTCGACAGCTCGCCGGCCTGGCTCCCCCACATGCGTTCTCGTGCCCGGCTGCGCACAGCCCCAGTCCGCTACTTCGTCGACCCGTCCCTCGGTCCCGCCGCGCTCGGCATCGGCACCAGCGACCTGGCCAACGACCTCAATGCCCTGGGTCTCCACTACGGAGCCCTCGTCATCCGCGACCTTCGGATCTATGCGCAACCGCTCGATGCGCGCGTGGACTCCTGGCGGGACTCTGAGGGCAACGAGGTGGACGCAGTCGTCAGTGTCGGGCCCAACAAGTGGGGAGCGTTCGAGATCAAGCTCAGCCCCGACGCAGTCGACGAGGCGGCAGTGGCTCTACTTCGCTTCAAGGCCAACGTGGACACCTCTCGGCACGGAGAACCCTCGTGTCTTGGCGTCATCACCAGCACCGGAGCGGGCGGCCTCCGTCCAGACGGGGTGCACGTCATCCCGATCGGAAGCCTCGGACCATGACCCTGCGAAGCCCGTCACATCAGTCCGCTCCTCTACGAGACGGTTGTACCTCAGCAAGGCGACCCGCCCGATCTTGTAGTGCAGATGCGCCGGAAACTGTGGGGTAGGACTCGACAGATGGCTGCCACTGGCTGACCAGTGGGAGGGGGCTGGTCGCTGCTCCGAGTCGGTTCACCAGACCGTGGTCCCGCACGCCCGGGTGTTCTCGCGAGGGTCTCGGTCGGGACGGGGGCCGCTCGGGGCACGCAGCGTCCAAGGAATTTTCAAGGCGCGCTTCTCAGCATGGAGACAAGCATGATCAGCCGGCTTGCCCTGAACAGGAGCGGAGCTCATGGCCTTGAGAAGTGGGACCAGCCCCCAGGGGCGGTGGAGGCGATGACCTCCTGGCTGATTTCCCGGGCGATGGCGGCCAGGGTCTTCGTGCTCCTGCTGGCCGCGGTGCTCGTCGTGCTCGGTGGGCTGCAGGCTCGGCAGGCCAGGAGCGACGTGCTCCCGGAGTTCTCGCCGCCGTACGTCGAGGTGCAGACCGAGGCGCTCGGGCTTTCCGCCGAGGAGGTCGAGCAACTGATCACGGCTCCGATGGAGAACCTGCTGCTCAACGGGGTGGCCTTCCTCGACGGCATCCGCTCCGAGTCCGTGAATGGACTGTCCTCGATCACCTTGATCTTCGAGCGTGGCACTGACCTGCTCGAGGCTCGCCAGGTGGTGCAGGAGCGGCTGACCCAGCAGGGGCTGCTGGCTCACCTCACCGAACCACCGGTCATCGTGCAGCCGTTGTCGTCCTCCAGCCGTGTCCTGGTGGTCGGGTTCGGTTCCGGGGAGGTGTCGCCCATCCAGATGTCGGTGCTCGCCAGGTGGACGATCCGTCCCCGGCTGCTGGGGGTCCCGGGCGTGGCCAACGTCTCGATCTTCGGGCAGCGTGAACGCCAGCTCCAGGTGCAGGTCAACCCCAAGCGTCTGGCAGACCAGGGGGTCACCTTGCAGCAGGTGATCAACACGACCGGCAACGCGCTGTGGGTCTCCCCGCTCACCTACCTCAATGCGTCCGCGCCGGGTACGGGCGGCTTCATCGACACCCCGGGGTCGCGCCTGGAGATCCGGCACGTCTCTCCCATCGTCTCGCCCGAGGACCTGCAAAAAGTGGTCCTCGAGCGGGAGGCGGGGTCGTCGCAGGCGGCCGGAAAGACCCTGGGCGACGTCGCCAGGGTCGTCGAGGACCACCAGCCGCTCATCGGCGATGCAGTCGTCGACGACGGTCCCGGCCTGGTCATGGTCGTGGAGAAGTTCCCGGGCTCGAACACCGTCGAGGTCACCAAGGGCATCGAGAAGGCACTGAACGACCTGCAGCCGGGCCTCAAGGGAATCTCGGTGGACACCAATCTGTTCCGTCCCGCCACCTTCGTGGAGCAAGCGCGGGACAACTACCTGTTCACGCTCGGACTGGGGCTCCTGGTGGCGCTGTTGGCTCTGGTCCTCTTCTTGTTGCATCTTCGGGCGACCCTGATCGCGGTGGTCTCGACGACCGTGTCCTTGCTGACCACCGTCCTGCTTCTCGATCTCCTCGACCTCAGCCTGAACAGCATGGTGCTGGCCGGCCTGGCGCTGGCGACCGCTGTGGTGGTCCAGGACGCGGTCGTCGACGTCGAACAGGTCGTGCGCCGGCTCCGAAGGCGTCCGGGAGCCGATCTGGCTCCCATGTCGGTCATCCATGACGCGAGCCTGGAGATGCGGCGAGCCATGGGATTCGCCACCGCCATCGTGCTGGTGGCGCTGCTGCCATCGCTGGTGCTCGACCCCCTGTCCGAGGCGTTCTACCGGCCGACGTTGCTGGCCTTCGCAGTTGCCACGGTGACCTCCATGGTCGTCGCCCTGACCGTCACCCCGGCGCTGTGCTCAGCCCTGCTCCGGGGTGGTCCGGCTGCCGCTCCACGAGGTGCCCAGTGGCTCGAAAGGACGGTCGCCAGGCTCTCGCGCAGCGCCGTGCACGCGGTCCGGCCGGTCCTGGCCCTGCTGGCCCTCGGAATCCTCGCCGGTGCGCTCCTGGTCCCGTTCCTCCATGCCTCCGGGCAACCGGGACTGCTCCCCAGGTTCAAGGAGTCGGACCTCGTGGTCACCTGGCGCGGGGACCCCGGCATCTCGCGGGAGGGCATGACGACCATCGCCGCGGAGCTCGGGGCCGACCTGCGGGAGCTTCCCGGGGTCCGCACCGTCGGCGGCCACGTGGGTCGCGCAGTGCTGTCCGACCGGGTCAGCGACATCGGTGAGGGTGAGCTGTGGGTCGGCATCGACCCGGAAGCCGACTATGGCGACACCGTCGCCGATGTCAGTGGCGTGATCGACAGCTACGAGGGCGCGCCGGTGGAGCTGCGGTCCTACTTCTCGGACCGCATCGAGGAAGGGGGCGCTCTCCTGTCCGACACCGACCGAGGTGGGGTTTCGACCAGAGACGACGAAGTCGTGGTGCGGATCTACGGCGAGGAGCTGCCCAAGCTCGTCCAGCAGTCCGAGGCCATCAAGGGCAACCTCTCGGCCATCGACGACGTCACCGACATCCGGGTCGAGAAGCCTCCGGTCGGGCCGAACCTCGAGGTCGAGGTCGACCTCGAGGCGGCGAAACGCCACGGCCTGAAACCGGGCGACGTGCGTCGTGCCGCGACGACCCTGGCCAACGGGCTCAAGGTCGGGAGCCTTTTCGAGGAGCAGAAGGTCTTCGACGTCATCGTCAACGGCACCCGCGCCTACTTCGCGGATCCCGGCCTGGTCGGTGACCTGCTGATCGACACCCCCGATGGGGGGACCGTTCGCCTCGACCAGGTCGCCGACGTCAGGCAGGGCACGTCCTACTCGTTGATCAACCGCGAGTCGGTCTCACGTCGGCTGGACCTCGTGGCAACGGTCACCGGCGACCGTGACGACGCGGTGAAGCAGATCGAGGCCGCCCTGGCCAAGGTCGACTTCCCGCTGGAGTATCACGCGGAGGTGATCGGGGACTCGTCCCGCCAGCTCGACGTGGGCCGGCTCCTGCTGTTCGGCGGGTGCGCGCTGGTCACCATCGTGCTGCTGCTGCAGGCCGCCGTGCGCAGCTGGAGGGTGACGGCGGCCGTGTTGGCCACGGTCCTGTTCTCGATGGTCGGCGGTGTGGTCGCCGCCGTGGTTGCGGGGGGCGAGGTCACGATCGGCGTCGTCCTGGGCTTTGTGGTGGTGCTCGCCCTCGCGGTCCGCAACCTGCTTGCCCTGGTGAGCCACTACCACGCGCTGCGCGCGGTGCAGGACGTTCCTTTCGGCGCCGAGCTGACGACTCGTGGGGCCGCCGAACGCGGCGTGCCGACCGTGCTTTCAGGGGTTCTCGTCGCGGCCGTGCTCCTGCCGGTGGCGATCGCGGGGACGCGCCCGGGGCTCGAGATCATCCATCCGATGGCACTCGTTGTCCTGGGCGGTGCCGTGACGGCCACACTGGCTCCGCTGCTGCTGTTCCCGACGCTCTACCTGCACTGGGGCGAACATCGCGACCCGGACGTCCTCGACGAGGTCCCAGTGGCCCCGGCCACGGCTCAGGTGTGACACCGATGGCTACGACCTCGGAGCGCGCGCCGGAACGCCGGTCCCGCAGCGGCCAGGTGGCGGCCGTGCTCGCAGTCGTGCTCCTCCTGGCGCTGACGGCGTGGACAGCGACCGCCGGTCACGGTGAGGAGCCCGGGCTCGAGCACCCCAGTCCGGGGACGGTGGTGGCGGTCGAGGGCAGTGAGTTCTCGTTCGTCACCCTCACAGCCGACGGGGCCGAGAAGATCGGCCTGGAACTGGCCCGGGTGGAGCAGATCCGCTCACTCGCGGGCAACCGCACGGTCCCTTACGCCTCGTTGGTCCACGGCGCTGACGGCACAATCTGGGTCTACGCCTCAGCAGGGGATCCGCTTCGGTTCCGTCGACAGACGGTCGAGGTCGCCACCGTGGACGACCGAGGAGCCATCCTCACCAGCGGACCAGCAGTCGGGACCACGGTCGTGGGCATCGGATCGGCCGAGCTCTACGGCACCGAGTTCGAAGTGGGCCACTGAGATGATGCGCTGGATCATCCTGGTCAGCCTCCGGTTCCGGATGCTGGTCGTGCTGGGCGGCGTCGTGCTGATGCTCGGCGGCGCCTGGCAGCTCAGCAAGGCGCCGGTGGACGTCTTCCCCGAGTTCGCGCCGCCCAAGGTCGAGATCCAGACCGCCTGCGTCGGGCTGTCGGCGGCGGAGGTGGAGGAGCTGATCACCGTGCCCCTCGAACAGTCCCTCGCCGGCGTTCCCGGGCTGGACGTGCTGCGGTCGAAGTCCGTGGGCCAGCTCTCGTCGGTCGTCCTTCTCTTCGAGCCGGGAACCGACATCATGGACGCCCGCCAGCTGGTGCAGGAGCGGGTGGCGACGGTGACCCCCACGCTGCCGTCCTGGGCCACACCGCCGCACATGATCCAGCCGCTGTCCTCCACCAGCCGGGTGATGAAGATCGGCGTGTCCTCCGACAAGCTGGACACCACCGAGCTCTCCCAGCTCACCCGCTGGAAGATCCGCGACAACCTGATGCGGGTCCCGGGGGTCGCCAACGTGGCGGTGTGGGGCAACCGGAAGACCCAGTACCAGGTCCAGGTGGACCCACCACGGCTACGGCGACACGGGGTGACCGTCGACCAGGTGAGGAACGCCGCTGCGGACGCCGTCGAGGCCGGCCTGCTGTCCTACCGCCCGGCTGCTGCCCTGGGCACCGGTGGATTCGTGGAGACGGGAACCCAGCGCCTCGGGATCGAGCACGTCGCCGCCGTCGGCGACCCCGCAGATCTGGGGGCCGTGACCGTGAGGAACAAGAACGGCAAGACCCTGAGGCTGGACGAGGTGGCGCAGGTGGCGGTGGGCCACCAGCCCCTGATCGGGGACGCCGTCGTGGATGGGGGGCCGGGGCTGCTCCTGATCGTCGAGAAGTTCCCCTGGGCCAACACCCTCCAGGTGAGCCAGGGAGTCGAGGAGATCCTCGACCGGATCGAGCCCGGCCTGACCGACGTGCGCATCGACGCGACCATCTTCCGGCCGGCGACCTTCATCGAGACCTCGATCGAGAACCTGACGAACGCGCTCCTGCTCGGGACCTTGCTGGTGATCCTCGTGCTGCTCGCGTTCCTCTTCGAGTGGCGCACCGCCCTGATCAGCCTGGTGGCCATCCCGCTCTCGCTCGTCGTCGCTGGGCTGGTCCTCTACCTCCAGGGCAGCACCATCAACACGATGGTGCTCGCGGGCTTCGTCATCTCGGTCGGTGTGGTCGTTGACGACGCCATCATCGACATCGAGAACATCTGGCGACGCCTACGTCTCGCCAGGGCGACCGGGGACACCACCCCGACCGCCAAGATCGTGCTCGAGGCGTCCATCGAGGTGCGCCGCGCCATCGTCTACGCAACGCTGATCAACATCGCTGCCATCATTCCGGTGTTCTTCCTCGAGGGGCTCTCCGGAGCCTTCTTCCGACCGCTCGTGACCTCCTACGCGTTGGCCCTGCTGGCGTCCATGGCGGTCGCCCTGACCGTGACACCCGCGCTCGGCCTCCTCCTGCTGCGCAGGCACGGTCACATCCGGCGGGAGTCTCCGCTCAAGGAGGTGCTGGTCCGGTGGTACTCCGCACTCCTCGCGCGGGTGACCCGAACGGCGCGGCCCGCCTACTTCGCGGTCGTCGGGCTGATCCTCCTGGCCGTCGTGGGGACGCCCCAGCTCGGGCAGGCGCTCCTGCCGGAGTTCAAGGAACGTGACCTGCTGATGCACTGGGTGACCAAGCCGGGCACGTCGCTGCAGGAGGAGGTCCGGATCACCACCCGGTCCGCGGCCGGCCTGGGCGACATTCCGGGCGTACGCAACTTCGGCGCGCACATCGGTCAGGCCACCAACGCCGACGAGGTCGTGGGTCCGGAGTTCGGGGAGAACTGGATCAGCATCCACCCCGATGCCGACTACACCGACACCCTGAAGGCCGTGCAGGCGGAGGTGGACGGGTATCCCGGGCTGTATCGCGACGTGCAGACCTACCTCAAGGAGCGCATCCGCGAGGTCCTGACCGGAACGGACGAGGCCGTCGTGGTGCGGATCTCCGGTGACGACCTCGAGACGCTGGGGGACCTCGCCGACCGCCTGGAGGACGTCATGAGTGACACCCCGGGACTCGAGGCGCCCCAGGCGGAGCTCCTGACCCCGGTCCCGCAGGTCGAGGTCAAGGTGGACCTGGACAAGGCGCAGCAGTACGGCCTCAAGCCGGGCGACGTGCGTCGCGAGGCCGCGACGCTGGTCGCGGGCATCGAGGTCGCGGACGTCTACGAGTCGGGACGCACCTACGACGTCAACGTCTACGGCGTGGCCTCGGTGCGGCACAGCGTGCACAGCATCGGAGCCATGCTCATCGACACCCCGGACGGCCGGCAGGTGCGGTTGGACTCGGTGGCGGACGTGGGGGTCGTGCCGACGCCCAATGCCATCGTCCGGGAGGGCGGGACCCGACGGATGGATGTCACCGCCGGGGTGACCGGCTCGGACGCCGGCGGGGTCGCCCGGGACCTCGAGAAGCGCATCGCCGACGTCGAGCTGCCCCGCGGGTACTCCGTCCAGGTGCTCGGCGAGCACGCTGAGCGTCAAGCCGCCCAGCGGACGCTGCTGATCGTGGGCGTCGGCGCCTTGATCGCGGTCCTGATGCTGCTCCAGCTGGCGTTCGGCAGCCTGCGGCTGGCCATGCTCTTCTTCCCCACGCTGCTGATGGCTCTGGTCGGCGGCGTCCTGGCGGCGTTGGCAACCGGAGGTGTCCTGTCGCTGGGATCGTTGGTCGGGTTCCTCACGGTCTTCGGGATCGCCGCCCGCAACGGCATCATGATGATCAGCCACTTCCAGCACCTCGAGCACGTCGAAGGTGTTCCCTTCGGCAGAGAGCTGGTGATCCGCGGAGCCCGCGAGCGCCTCTCACCGATCCTGATGACCGCCGGGGCGACGGCGTTCGCCCTGATCCCGCTCGTGTGGGCAGGTTCCATCCCCGGGCATGAGATCGAGCACCCCATGGCCATCGTCATCCTCGGTGGGCTGGTCACCTCGACCTTGCTCAACCTGCTCGTCATCCCGTCGCTGTACCTGCAGTTCGCCCGCCCGCGGTCCTTGCGTGGCGCCTCGTTCGCCGTGTGAGCCACTGCAAACCCGCGAACGGCTCGGACCGCGTGGCCGGGCGTCAGGTGGCCAGGTCCGCTGGCGGATCATCGATCAGCCTGCGGTGCAGCTCGGTGGTCAGCAGATGGATGTCTCGGGTGAGATCGGTGTTGGTCCTCAGCTCCAGCTCCTGCGCGACGAAATCGTGGTCGGCCTTCGCCTGCTGGAAGGCGGCCTGACGGTTCTGTCCGATCATCACGAACGTGGACAGGAAGATCGCCTCCAGCGAGACGACAAGCGTGAGGGCCGGCCAAGGGCTCGCTTCGGCGAGCAGCATCCAGACCGCGAAAGCGACGGCGTGCAGGTAGACGAAGGGCATCGACCCGGCGAACTTGGTGATGGCGTCCGCCAGTCGGAGCTGAAGGTCGGCGGCGTCCCGGGCATGCATAGCCGCCACCACAGGGTGCGGAGCGCTCCCATTCTGACGGTCCGGGTCAGGTCCGACTGCGCTGGGTCCCACTGTGGTGGGTGCTGCCGAGTCCTTGCTCATGCTGGCTCCTCTGAACGCCATCCGCGCGGCTTGTGCCGATGGCCTGAGCGTCCCACGTGCGTGTGGCCAGCTGGCGCAGCTCGACGACCGCTCGGGAGCAGTGAGTCTCCCCACCCATCAGCCTCACCCGTAGCAGGACTGCATCGCGACGACCGTGATGCCAGCCGACGCCGGTGGTCGGTCCATGGCTCGCAGCGCCGCGGGAGCGCCCGCGAGGTCGATCACCGCCCCCACCAGCCGGCGCGGGTCGAGATCGCCGCTGGCGATCAGATCGAGCATGGCCGGATAGTCCCCTGCGGGCATGCCGTGCGAGCCGTGGACCGTCAGCTCACGTGCGATCACCAGGTCCATCGGGATCCCTGCCGTCGCGTCCGACCCGAGGAGAAGACCCACCTGCACGTGCCGGCCTCGCCTACGCAGACACGCCACCGAGGCAGCCGCCACGGATGGCAGGCCGACGGCGTCGACGGAGACATGCGCCCCACCCCCCGTCAGCTGATGGATGTGCCGGGGCACGTCGGGATGGTCGCGGGGGTCGACCAGCTCGTCCGCCCCCAGCTCGCCGGCTCGCCTTCGCGCCCCTGGTGAGACATCGACCGCGACCACCTGCGCGCCCAGTGCCTTGGCGATCATCACGGCTGACAGCCCCGCGCCGCCGCAGCCGTGCACCGCGACCACGTCGCCGGCTGTGACGCGACCATGCGTGCGCAGCGCGCGGAAGGAGGTGGCGAAGCGGCATCCGAGGGAGGCCCCAGCGAGCAGGTCCACCGAGTCGGGAAGGCTCACCACGTTGGCGTCCGCGACGGGTACGGCCACGAGCTCGGCCCACGAGCCCGGGTAGGTGAAGCCTGGCTGCACCTGGTCGGGGCACACGTGCAGGTCTCCGGCGACGCAGTGGTCGCAGCGGCCGCAGCCCAGCACGAACGGCACCGTCACCCGGTCACCGATCGCCCAGCGACGCACCTGCGGCCCCACCGCCTGCACCGTCCCGGCGAACTCGTGACCCGGCACCATCGGCAGTGGCACCGGCTCGTGCCCGCGCCAGGCGTGCCAGTCCGACCGGCAGACCCCGGTCGCCCCCACCCGGACGACGATCCCGTCGGCCGAGCACTCTGGAGGATCGATCTCCCGGACCTCGGGATCGGCACCATAGGCGTCGTACACCACAGCGCGCATCGGTCACGCCTGGCGCAGGGTGGTCAGGTCCGTCGGCACGGCGCGATCCTACGACGGGTCGCTGGCGGTCTAGGCTTTTGGTGAAGCGACGAGAGGAGACCGATGTCCACGCACGCCCAACCCGCTGGTGCTTCGCCGGGGCAACACGCCCGCGGCGCCTTCACCAGTCGCAAGGTGTTCATCCTGGCGGCCATCGGGTCCGCCGTGGGCCTTGGCAACATCTGGCGCTTTCCCTACGTGGCCTACGAGAACGGCGGCGGGGCGTTCCTGATCCCCTACCTGGTGGCACTCCTGGTGGCCGGGCTGCCCTTCCTGCTTCTCGACTACGGCATCGGGCACCGCTACCGCGGCTCCGCGCCGCTGTCCTTCCGCCGTCTCGGCGGCGGGGCCATGGCTGAGACCCTGGGCTGGTGGCAGGTCGGGATCTGTGCGGTCATCGCGATCTACTACGCGGTGATCATCGCGTGGGCGGTGCGCTACACGTTCTTCTCGATCGACCAGTCCTGGGGCTCGAAGCCGGACGAGTTCTTCTTCGGCGATTTCCTGCAGACGGCCTCACCCGGGATCGGCCTCGACTTCGTCGGCGGGGTGCTGTGGCCGTTGCTGCTGGTGTGGGTCGCCGTCATCGCGGTGATGGTTGCCGGTGTCCAGAAGGGCATCGGCGCGCTCTCGGTGGTGTTCATCCCCCTGCTGGTCGTCGCGTTCCTCGCGCTCGTGGGCCGGTCGCTGTTCCTGCCGGGAGCGGGAGCCGGGCTGGACGCCCTCTTCGCGCCGGACTGGGGGGCGCTCGCCGACGCCGGCGTCTGGGCGGCGGCCTTCGGCCAGATCTTCTTCTCGCTCTCCGTGGGCTTCGGGATCATGATCACCTACGCCTCCTACGTCGGCCCCAAGACCGACATGACCGGGTCCGGACTCGTGGTCGGTCTGGCCAACTCGTCCTTCGAGCTGCTCGCCGGCATCGGCGTGTTCGCCGCCCTGGGGTTCATGGCCCAGGCCAACGGGGTCGCCGTGGACGAGGTGGCGACCTCAGGACTCGGACTGGCCTTCGTGGCGTTCCCGGCGATCATCTCCGAGGCCCCGGCCGGAGCCCTGATCGGTGTCCTGTTCTTCGGCTCGCTCGTGGTGGCAGGCATGACCTCTCTGGTCAGCGTGATCGAGGTCGTGATCTCCGCCGTGCGCGACAAGCTCGACCTCGGCCGGGTCGCGGCGTCACTCGTCGTCGGAGTGCCTGCAGCAGCCGCGAGCGTCCTGCTGTTCGCCACCACGACCGGCGTACCGATCCTGGACACCGCCGACTACTTCATCAACCGCTTCGGCATCCTGCTGGTCGCCGTGGTCAGCATGCTGGCCGTCACCTGGGTCTACCGCGACCTCGACCACCTGCGGGACCACCTCAACAGCACGGGGTCGGTGCAGCTGGGCAGCTGGTGGCTCGGCCTGGTGGGCGTCATCACCCCGGCGGCCCTCACCTACGTGTTGATCGACGAGCTCCGGGTCGTGCTGGATGAGCCGTACGGCGGCTATCCCGCCTGGCTGATCAACTCCCTCGGATGGGGGACTGCAGCCCTGGTGCTGGTGCTGGCCCTGGTCCTCGCCCGACTTCCCTGGCGGCGTACCGTCGTCCTGACCGCTCCGCCCGAGGAGGCTTCCCGATGACCGCTTCGGCGATCGTGATGATGCTCATCGCCATGTTGGTGCTGTGGGGTGGTCTCGCGCTGGCCATCCGCAACATCGCCCGCACCGGCCGCGAGGAGCCGGACGAGGTCCACCGCGACCTGTGAGCCGCGAGCTCAACGACCGTCCCGGAGGCCGAGCACCGACTCGGCTGCACGAAGGGAGGTCGCTGCCTCGGCCGCGTAGATCTCCTCGGGGACGTTGACGGTCCGACCGATGACGTCCGACATCCAGTCGGCGTCACGCTCGGCGCCCCCTTGGTCGGTGTCGATGCTGCCGCTGCCGGTCAGGTTCGAGGCGAAGATGCCCGCTGCCGAACGCGGCAGGAAGTCCTCGTAGACGATCGGATCGAGGTGCAGCACCGCTGCCTCGACGAGAGAGTTCACCTCACCTCGCTCGAGCGCGGCCGCCTGGCCCGGCGACACCCGCCCGGCACTCACTTCGTCGTCCACCCGGTAGGTGAAGTAGCCGAGGCCCTCCAGGAAGAGGTCGCGCTCGGTGCCGGGCATGGCGTTGCTCCAGACCGCGGGCGCCACCTCCGCGCGCACGAGGTCCGGGTCCTCGAGCAGGCATCGGTCGACAGTGGCGACCAGCTCGTCGAAGCGTCTGCGGCCATCCGGGGTCAGTGCGATGCCACGGGCCTCGACCTCACCGAAGCGGACCCGCAGCGTCCCCTCGGACAGCTCCCCGTCCTCGGCTCGGAAGATGCGGGGTTCGGCCAGGGCGCGGAACGATGTCTGCCGCAGCAGCACGTCAGGACCGTCCCACCGAGGAGGTCCCTGGATCTCGTCGATCATCTCGATGCCTCGCTCCTGCATCGAGGCGTAGAGGTCATCGATGTCCAGCACGCGTGGGGTGAGGTGGTTGACGTGGGTCGTGGTGACGCCGCCGATGTCAGCCGCCACCGCGGAGACGCGCTCGAGCTCGGCGTACCAGACCCGGTCGACGGGTTCCGAGGACAACGCGAAGGCCCCGGAGGCCAGCTCCAGGTAGCGGTCCGCGTCGGCCGCCGACAGCTCACCGTGCTCGGTGGCAACATCCGCCAGTGTGAGCAGCTCGGCGGGGAAGAGCTCCCGGGCGTCGAGAAAGGCCCGCAGCCGGGACTCGAGGTCGGGCCCGAAGAAGCGCCGGTCCTCGGGCACCAGCATCGAGGTGAACACCCGGAACGGGTTCGCCGCCAGCTCGTCGCGGTCGACGGGACGGAACGCGGTGGACACCACCGGGATCGGCGCCGGTGCTGCGTCCCGCAGGTCGTAGAACCCGCACGGGTGCATGCCGAGCGCCGCGAACACCCGGGCGACCTGGGCCAGCTCGCGCGGCGACCCCACCCGGATCGCTCCATGCCTCTCGGCCGTGACCCGGTCGATGCTGCCCAGTCGTTCCGCCTCCGCGCCGTCTCTCGCCATCACCCGCTGGTTCACCTCGTGGGCGACCTCCACCAAGGTGGTGTACGCCGGGACCTCGGTGCCGTAGAGGTCGGAGAGGCGGGCGGCGAACCGGGTGCGCAGCTCGGTGCTGTTGACCGTCCTGGGGGAGCTCATCGTGATCCCGTGCGTCAGACGGTGAAGTTCACACCCTGGGCGAGCGGGAGCTTCCCGGAGTAGTTGATGGTGTTGGTCGCTCGACGCATGTAGGAGCGCCACGAGTCGGAGCCCGACTCACGGCCTCCCCCGGTCTCCTTCTCGCCGCCGAAGGCGCCACCGATCTCGGCGCCGGAGGTGCCGATGTTGACGTTGACGATGCCGCAGTCGGATCCCTCGGCCGAGACGAACCTCTCGGCCTCGGCCTGGTCCGAGGTGAAGACGCTCGAGGAGAGGCCCTGCGGCACGGCGTTGTTCAGTGCGATGGCTTCGTCGAAGTCGTCGTACGGCAGCACGTAGAGCAGTGGCGCGAAGGTCTCCTGCTCGACGACAGCCGTCTGCTCGTCGATCCGCACGATGCTCGGCCTGGCGTAGAAGGCGCTCGGCGCCACCTCCTCGAGCTCCCGGCCGCCACCGGCGACGAGCTTGCCGCCCTCGGCGGATGCCTGCTCGATGGCGTTCTGCATCGCGTCGTAGGCAGCCCCGTGGATGAGCGGCCCGACGAGGGCGCCGTCCTCCATCGGGTTCCCGATGGGCAGTCGGGTGTACGCCGAGGAGAGGCGGTCGGTGAGCTCGTCGACGACGCTGGTGTGTGCGATGACACGACGCATGGTGGTGCAGCGCTGGCCAGCCGTGCCTGCTGCGGAGAAGACGACACCGCGCGTGGTCAGGTCGAGGTCCGCGCTCGGACTGACGATCGCGGCGTTGTTGCCGCCGAGCTCCAGCAGCGACCGACCGAAACGGTCCGCGACGCGGGGCCCGACAGCCCGGCCCATCCGGGTGGAGCCGGTCGCGCTCAGCAAGGCGACACCTGCATGTTCCACGAGCGCCTGCCCTACGTCGGCCCCACCGATGAGCACCTGGCTGAGGTCAGCAGGGGCGTCACAGTCGGCGATGGCCTGCGCCAGGATCGCCTGACTGGCGAGTGCCGTCAGCGGTGCCAGCTCCGACGGCTTCCAGATGACGGGATCGCCGCAGACCAAGGCGATCGCGGTGTTCCAGGACCACACGGCGGCCGGGAAGTTGAAGGCACTGATCACACCGACGACACCCAACGGGTGCCACGTCTCCATCAGCCGGTGGCCCGGACGCTCCGAGGTCATCGTCCTGCCGTAGAGCTGGCGGGACAGTCCGACGGCGAAGTCGCAGATGTCGATCATCTCCTGGATCTCGCCGCGCGCCTCGGAGGTGACCTTCCCGACCTCGAGGCTGATCAGGGTGCCCAGGTCGTCCTTGTGCACCGCGAGCAGCTCGCCCAGCCGCTTGACCAGGGCCCCCCGCACCGGGGCGGGGACGCCGCGCCACTGGAGGAACGCCGCCTGGGCGCGGGCAACCGTGTCATCGACCACGGAGCTGTCGACCCAGCCATGGTCGACGAGTCGCTCGCCGTTGACCGGCGAGGTGTTCACCACGTCGCCGGCGAGGGCGTCCACGTCGACACCGCATCGACGAGCCGTG
Source organism: uncultured Actinomycetota bacterium (assembly GCA_963781335.1). Classification (GTDB taxonomy): domain Bacteria; phylum Actinomycetota; class Actinomycetes; order Propionibacteriales; family Nocardioidaceae; genus Marmoricola. The sequence goes on from CAWAFS010000035.1 coordinate 762,565, forward strand.
TCGAGCGCGAGCCGGTTCAGGGTCGAACCGTCGGGGATCTGGTGCATGGCGTTGGTCATGGGTGCTCCTTGCGGGTCGTGGTCGTGGTGCAGGTTGCTCGGTGTCCCTGCCTAGACGATGTTCAGCTCAGGTCGGAAATCTGCGCCGGCAAAGCGAGCCGCGGTCAGGGAGCTCACGTCGACGACGGGGGTCCGACCGAGGTAGAGGTCGCGCAGGACCTCACCGACGGCCGGGCCCATCAGGAAGCCGTGCCCGGAGAAGCCGGTGGCGTAGAGGAAGCGTGACACCCCTTCGGCCTCGCCGACCAACCCGTTGTGGTCCGGGGTCATCTCGTAGAGCCCGGCCCAGCCCGAGGCGAGTCCCACGTCGCTGATGGCCGGTGCGCGGCGCTCGATCGCCTCCCCCAGTCCCGCCAGCCACGCGTCGGACTCGCTGAGCTTGAACCCCGGGGTCTCGTGCGGGTCCGACATCCCCAGCAGCAGGCCCTGGCCCTCTCCGTGGAAGTAGAAGGACGTGGCGAAGTCGATGGTGAACGGCGTCCGCGGATCGAGCCCGGGCACCGGTTCGGTCGTCAGGATCTGGCGGCGCAGTGGCTCGACCGGGAGGTCCACCCCCACCATCGCGCCCAGGTCCCGCGACCAGGCACCTGCTGTGCAGATCACCGTGTCGGTGGAGATGGTGCCGTGGTCGGTGACGACCTGGGTGAGGGTCCCCCCTGTCGAGCCGATCGCGGTGACCGCACAGTTGCGGACCAGTCGCGCACCAGCACCCCGCGCGGCCCCGGCGTACCCGCTGACGACGCTCTCCGGCGTGCAGTGCCCGTCCGTCGGTGAGTACGCCGCCGCCAGGAGCCCCTCGGTGCTGATCAGGGGCGAAAGTGCCTGGGCCTCGGCTACGCCGATCATCCGACTGGGGACGCCGATCTCGTTCTGGAGAATCACGTTCTCCTCGAACGCCGCGACGTGCTCGGGGTTGTCCAGGAGGAACAGGTAGCCCACCTGGTGCAGGTCGATCTCCTGGCCGAAGGTGTCCTCGAACCTCTCGAAGGTCCTGAGGCTACGCAGGCCGAGCTCGATGTTGACGGCGTCGGAGAACTGGGCGCGGACGCCTCCGGCGGCCTTGCACGTGGAGCCGGAGCCGAACTCGCCCCGCTCGACCAGCACGAGGTCGCTGACCCCCGCGCGGGCGAGATGGAAAGCGGTGCTCAGTCCCATGACCCCGCCGCCGATGATCACGACGGAGGCGCGGGAGGGGAGCTCTGCTGGGGCCACTCCCTCACCCTTTCCCGTCAGTCGGTGTCAGGACAAGCGGCACGGTCCGGCGAGCCTCGAGCGCAGGGTTGCTTGACACGTCCGAGAGCCCGGAGTGACGCTGGATGATCTGATCCACCCGGAGGGCGCCATGGAGTGGTTGTTGCTCGCTCTCGCCGTCGGTGGCGGCGGTTGGGGAGTCAAGAAGTGGCGCGAGCGCCAGGAGCTTCGTCGTACGCAGGCGGAGGAGCTCGAAGGCGTCCGCCGCCTCGCCGACGAGGACGTGACCTACCTCGGTGAGCAGCTGCAGCGCCTCGACGCCGAGGTGTCCGAGCACGAGCTCGACGAGGCCACCCGGATCGACTACCAGGTGGCGCTGGATGCCTACGAGTCCGCGCAGCGCACGGTTCCCCGCATCACGAGTGCCGCCGAGATCAGCAAGATCACCGACACGCTGTCGTCCGGACGCCACGCGCTCGCCTGCGTCCAGGCAAGGGTCGCCGGCCGGCCCGTGCCGGAGTTCCGGGTGTCGTGCTTCTTCAACCCGCAGCACGGACCGTCGGTCACCGACGTGTTCTGGACCTACCCGGGTCACGGCACCCGGCAGGTCCCGGCCTGCGCCCAGGACGCCGCCCGGTTGGAGAACAACGAGGCGCCCGAGGTCCGCAAGGTCAGGATCGGCGGGCGCACCGTTCCCTACTGGGCCGCCGGCAACGCCTACATGCCCTACACCGACGGCTATTTCGCCGGTGCCGCGATCATGTTGTGGGTCTACGCCCCGCCCCTCACCTCCGACTTCGGAGCGGGCTCCGGCGGCTTCGGTGGGGGCGATGTCGGCGGGGGCGGCGACTTCGGCGGGGGCGGCGACTTCGGCGGTGGTGACATGGGCGGCGGCTTCTGACCCGTTGGTGGTCGAGCAGGCTTGCGTGGAGGAGCGAGCGAAGCGAGCGTCTCCGAGCGAGCGATCAGTCGAGGCCACGCGACGTACGCCGGTCACCGGACGATCACCGGCACCAGGCGCCGGGGATGTTCCAACGTCGACCGGGCAGGCTGTCTCGACGATCCGCTCACTACGTTCGGCTCCAGACGCTCGCTCCTCAACGAAGGGCTGCTCGACCACCTACCCGGCAGCGAGCCGCGCGATCTCCCGGGCCAGGGTTCGCTTCCGGGTCTCGGGAGTGCGTGACTTGAGCAGCGCCAGGATCACCTGGTAGCGAGCGGAGCGGCCGAGGCGCTCGAAGGTCGCGCTCGCCCGCGGGTCGTCGGCCAGCGCCGCCACGAGATCGGCCGGGACCTCGGCCGTGCGCTGCGGCTCGTACGCCGCGTCCCAACGCCCGTCCTCCTGGGCGGCGGCGACCTCGGCGAGGCCGGCCGGCCGCATCCGGCCGGCCGCCAGCAGCGCCTCGACCTTCCCGACATTGACCTGCGACCAGGAGCTGCGCGGGCGACGGCGCGAGTAACGCTGCAGGTAGGACTGCTCGTCCAGCGACTTGCGCTGGCCGTCGATCCAGCCGAAGCACAGGGCCACGTCGAGGGCGTCCGTGATCGTCACCGAGGTCCGCCCGGAATGGCGCTTGGCGATCCGCAACCAGGCCTCGGAGTGTTCCTGGTGGTGCGACGCCAACCAGGACTCCCACGCCGCTGAGTCGGCCAGCTCGAGCACCCCCGGCTCCGCTCCCCGGTCCTCGGGCACGTCAGGCACGCGGACCGGCCGCCAGGATCTCGAGGTAGTGCGGATTCCTCATGATCCCCAGCACGTTGCCGAAGGGGTCGACCACGGCAGCGGTGATGAAGCCCTCGTCGCCATGCGGCGTGATCGGCTGGTACTCCGTCGCACCCATCGACACGAGCCGCGCCAGGGTTGCTTCGAGGTCGTCGACGTGCCAGTGCATCACCGCCCCGCCGGGCTCGGTCGCCGCTGCGGCCGGACGCCAGCGGCTGTCGATGATGCCCAGCTCGTGCTGGTAGTCGCCGAGGCGGAACTCGATGTAGGCCGCACGCCCGTCGGGCCCGTCCATGAAGTAGTAGGGCTGCACCCCCAGGAACTCGGCGTACCAGGCTGCGGCAGCCGTTACGTCGTCCGCCCAGAGGTTCAGCGTCGCAAATCCGCGAAGGCTCATCGTGCTCCTCGTCTCGTGGTTTCGGTGTGCAGGAACGCTATCGCCAGTTGTGGAACCTCCGGTTCCTCAATGCGTGCCAGACTGCTCGAATGCTGGATACCTCGGTGCGGTTGCTGCGGCTGCTCTCGCTGCTGCAGGTACGCCGCGACTGGTCCGGTGCCGATCTCGCCGGACGACTCGGCGTCACCACCCGGACCATCCGCAACGACATCGAGCGGCTGCGCATCCTCGGCTACGAGGTGCACTCCAGCACCGGCAGCACCGGCGGCTACCGCCTCGGAGCAGGGTCGGTGATGCCACCACTGCTGCTGGACGACGACGAGGCCGTCGCGGTCGGGCTCGGCCTGCGTGCTGCCGCGTCCGGCTCGGTCACCGGGATCGAGGAGACCTCGCTGCGCGCGATGACCAAGCTGGAGCAGACCCTCCCCGCCCGACTGCGGCTCCGGCTGGACGCGCTGCGCCAGGCCACGGTCTCGGCGACGAACCGCGGACCGACCGTGGCCCCCGAGACGCTGACGACCATCGCCGCGGCCTGCCGCGACCACCAGCGGTTGCGCTTCGGCTACCGCGGTCGCGACGGCGAAGCCAGCACCCGCACGGTGGAGCCGCACCGGCTCGTCTACACGGGGCGCCGGTGGTACCTGCTCGCGTGGGACCGGGAGCGCGAGGACTGGCGCACGTTCCGGGCCGACCGGATCGAGCCGAAGCTGCCGACCGGCCCCGGGTTCACTCCCCGCGAGCCGCCCGAGGACGCAGCGATCCACGTCGTACGCGGGACCGGCTCGCTGGCCTGGCCGCACCCCGCCCGGATTCGGTTGCACGTGCCGGTCGAGGAGATCGCCGATCGGGTCCCTCCCGCGGCGGGACTGCTGACGCCGGAGGGCGCGAGCAGCTGCCTCCTGGAGACCGGCGGCGACTCGCTCTCCGACCTGGTCGGCTGGCTGACCAGTCTCGACGTCGACTTCGAGGTGCTGGACCCACCTGGGCTGCGGGCGCTGCTGCGCCGGCTCGCGCAGCGATACACCTCGGCCGCGGGTGACCAGGATTCTGGGCCCGGACTCTGAGAAGGTTGGGCATGGCTGACGCACCGAGCATCCCGACGCACACCTTGAACGACGGCAGCACACTGCCCGCGGTCGGCTTCGGCACCTACCCGCTCAAGGGCCCCGAGGGTGTCGAGGCGATCGTGAGCGCGATCGAGGCCGGCTACCGGCTGATCGACACGGCCGTGAACTACGAGAACGAGACCGAGGTCGGCGAGGCGCTGCGCCGGTCCGGGATCCCGCGTGACCAGCTCCGGGTGACCAGCAAGCTTCCCGGACGCCACCACGGCCACGACGACGCCATCGCCTCGGTGCGGGGCTCGCTCGACCGGCTCGGGCTCGACTACCTCGACCTGCACCTCATCCACTGGCCCAACCCGAGCGTCGACAAGTACCTCGAGGCCTGGCAGGCACTGGTGGAGTTGCAGGAGGAGGGACTGGTGCGCTCGATCGGGGTCTCGAACTTCACCCGCGCCCACCTGGCCCGCATCATCGACGCGACCGGGGTCACCCCGGTGGTGAACCAGGTCGAGCTGCACCCTCGGTTCCCCCAGGAGGAGATGCGCCAGGTGCACGACGAGCTGGGCATCCGCACCGAGGCCTGGAGCCCCATGGGCAAGCGGCGCGCACCCCTCGACGAGCCGGTGGTGACCCAAGCCGCCGACCGTCTGGGCGTGAGCCCCGGTCAGGTGATCCTGAGGTGGCACGTCCAGCTCGGCTCGCTGCCCATCCCCAAGTCGAGCAGCCCCGAGCGCCAGCGACAGAATCTCGATCTCTTCGGCTTCGAGCTCACCGAGGGCGAGGTCGCGGGCATCTCCGCCCTGGCCGACCCGCGGGGTCGGCTCTTCGACGGCGATCCGGACAGCCACGAGGAGATGTGATCCACCGGCTGGCGGGGTGATTCCCCAGCTCATGGGTCACCCGTACCGTGGAGTCATGGCCACCATCGAGCTGACCGGTGAGAACTTCGAGTCGAGCGTCCAGGAACACGACACCCTCTTCGTGGACTTCTGGGCGAGCTGGTGCGGTCCCTGCCGCCAGTTCGCGCCGACCTATGAGGCCGCATCGGAGGCCAACCCGGACCTGACCTTCGGGTCGGTGAACACCGAGGAGCAGCAGGCCCTCGCGGGTGCTGCGCAGGTCAGCTCGATCCCGACGCTGATGGTCTTCCGCGAGGGCCTCCTGGTCTTCTCGCAGGCCGGCGCGCTGCCACCAGCCTCGCTCGACCAGCTGATCGCCGCTGTCCGCGACCTCGACATGGACGACGTACGCCGCCAGATCGCGGCACAGACCCCCAAGCAGGCCTGACGGTGGACGCCTCTGCTTGGGACGAGCGGTACGCCGCCACCGAGCGGGTGTGGTCGGCCGGGCCGAACCAGTTCGTCGAGAAGGAGCTCGCCGACCTGGACCCGGGGCGGGCGCTCGACCTGGCGTGCGGGGAGGGGCGCAACGCGACCTGGCTGGCCGAACGCGGCTGGGAGGTCACCGCGATGGACTTCTCGCCCGTGGCGGTCGAGAAGGGGCGCAGCCGCGACACCGACGTCGACTGGCAGGTCGGGGACGCGCTGACAGCGGAGCTGCCGCAGCACCTCGACCTCGTGCTGATCGCCTACCTCCAGATCCCTTCCGAGGAGCGCACGGCCGTGATGCGCCGTGCCTTCGAGGCGGTGCGCCCCGGCGGGCGGCTGCTCGTGGTCGCCCACGACTCCAGCAACATCGCTGAGGGCACGGGCGGCCCGCAGGACCCTGCCGTGCTCTACACCGGGGAGGACGTCCTCGCCGACCTTCCCGACGTCGAGCTCCAGGTGGTGCGCGCGGGCCGGGTGGCGCGTCAGGTCGCTGGTGCGGGCGAGAGCTCCGCCCGCGCCTGGGACGCACTCGTGCACGTGATCCGCTCGTGACGCCGACCCAGCTCCGCGCCTACGCCTGCGTCGTACGGGAGGGATCGGTGAAGGGGGCGGCGCAGGAGCTCGGCATCACGGAGTCGGCCATCTCGATGAACCTCAAGCAGCTGCGCACCGAGCTCGACGACCCCCTGTTCACCCGCACCCCGTCCGGACTCGCGTTCACGCCGGGAGGCCTGCGCCTGGCCAGTCGGGCCCGGGAGATCTTGGACCTGCAGTCGCGCACGGTGCTCGAGGTCAGCGAAGCGGGAAACGGACGCAGGTTGCTACGCCTGGCCTCCTCGGACCTGTTCGCCGAGCACGCAGCCCCCGGCTTGATCAGCCTGTTCACCAGCCGGGCGCGAGACCTCGACGTCGAGCTCAGCGTCCACCCCGTCCACGCATTCGCTGCGCTGGTCGCCTCCCGAGCCGTGGACGTCGCCCTCGGGCCGGTCGTGAAGCTTCCCCGCGGCCCGGTGGAGCAACGGCCCTTCCTCTCCTACGACGTGCTGGTGGTCGCCGCGCCCGAGCACCCGGTGGCGGCCGGCAGGATCGCGCTCGACCAGCTCGGCAGCCAGATCTGGAACCTCGGTCCCGGGGCATCCGGCTCGGCGGGTGAGGCCTCGGGCGTGCTGGGCCACCTGGCGGTTCCCGAGCAGCACCAGCGCATCTTCCAGAGCGACGCGGCCGCCCTGGCCGAGACCCGCCGCGGGATGGGGCTGGCGATCGCGGTCGGCCTCACGGTCCGGGACGACCTGCGACACGGCCGGCTGGTGCAGATCGCCGGCCCGCACCTGGCGAGCCGTGGGGCGTGGGCGACGTGGGCCTTGTCCGGGGAGCAGCAGCCTTCGGCCAGCGCCGAGCTGATCCGCTTCGTCGCCACTCCTCGAGCGACCCAGGCGATGGTCCGTGGCGAGGCGGCGGGAGTCGGCAGGTTCCGCCCGGCCGTGCACGTCACGTTGTGGAGCTGACCCCGGCCACCGCTGCGAACACGTCGGGCAGCGCCGCCACGGTGTGCGCCGGGAGGAAGGCGTCGCAGAACGGCAGCGCGGCCGACATCGAGCCGACCAGTGGCGCGAAGCCCGGCACGCCGGCCCTCGGGTTGAGCCAGACGATCCGCCGGACCCGTCTGGCCAGGCGCGCCATCACGTCCCGGAGCTCCTCGGGGGTGTCGCTGTCCCAGCCGTCCGACGCGATGATCAGCACTCCCCCGCGCAGGGTCGACCCGTGGCGCGAGGCCAGCAGGTCGCGCAGCGAGCCGGCCAGGTGGGTCCCGCCGTAACGGTCCACGACGCGCTGCTCGGCCAGCTCCAGCGCGGTCCCGGCCGAGCGATGCACCAGGGCCGGGGTCAGCCTGGTCAGGGAGGTGGAGAAGGCGAACGTCTCCGCCCGCCCGGTGCGCGCGAAGGCCCGCATCAGGTGCAGGTACGCCGCGGAGTAGGACTGCATCGAGGCGCTGACGTCGGTGACCAGGGTGAGCGACCGGGGTCGCTCGATCCTTCGCTGGCGCCGGAGGTCCAGCGGCTCCCAGCCCGTACGCCGGGAGGCGGCGATCGTCTGCCGCAGCGCGATCGACTCGCCCCGCCGGCCAGCGCGGACCCGCCGGCTGCGTCGCACCGGCCAGCGCGGCGCCGCCCGCTCCAGCCACCGGCCGAGGGCGGCGAGCTGCTCGTCGTCGAACTCGTCGAACGGCGTGTTCGCCAGTCCGGTGAGCGCGCTCGGCAGCAGCTCGGGGAGGAAGATCCCGTCCTCGGGCTGCTCGTCCGCCGACGTGGAGCGCGGCAGCGTGTGCCACGGCAGGCCGGTGTCCTCGGACTCGTCACGGGCGCTGCGAAGTCCAGGGAGCGAGACCAGCGGACCGGGCGGGAAGACCACAGGTTCAGGCGCAACGCCCTGACGCCGGGCGTGCGGGTCGACGCCGCGCTCGGGCTCGAGGAACGCCGCCTCGAAGACGCGGTCGAAGGTCTCCAGGTCGGGCTGGCGGCGGACCAGGGTCACCCGCATCGACCAGTAGAGCTCGTCGACCCGCAGCGGAGGGGCCGCCCCCAAGGACTCGCAGAGGTCCGCCATCGCGGTGGTCGGCACCGTGGCGCCGGCGCACCGAAGTCGGTCGCAGAACGACGCTGCGAAGGCCGCCCGATCGACGCCACGCAAGATCGTCGTGGTTCCCCCGGCGGCGGACTCAGCCATCGAGCACGGCGTCCAGGCCCCCCAGCACGGTGTCCCGGTCGTCGGCCGTCTTGACGACCGCACCGAGGGTCGCGACCACCGTGTCACGCATCAGCTCGGTCGCGCCGAGGACGGAGAGCGCAGAAACCCAGTTGATCGCCTCGGCCATCCCCGGTGGCTTGTCCACCTCCAGCGAGCGGACCCGGCCCACGAACTGGGCCGCCGAGGAGATCAGGTTCTCGTTCGCGGCGGGCACGGTGCGACGCAGGATGGCGCACACCCGGTCGGGCTCCGGATACTCCAGCCAGTGGTAGAGGCACCTCCTGCGCAGCGCGTCGTGCAGGTCTCGGCTCCGGTTGGAGGTGAGCACGACGATCGGCGGCTGCGCGGCCGTGAAGGTGCCGAGCTCGGGCACCGTGACCGAGCCCTCGCCGAGGACCTCGAGCAGGAGCGCCTCGAACTCGTCGTCGGCGCGGTCGATCTCGTCGACCAGCAGCACCGGCGGTCTCGGTCCGTCGTACCGCACGCAGTGCAGGACCGGCCGCTCGATCAGGTAGTCCTCGCTGAACAGGTCGGCCTCGGTGAGCTTCTCGCCGTGCGACTCCGCCAACCGGATCGCCAGCAGCTGCCGCTGGTAGTTCCAGTCGTAGAGCGCCTCGGCGGCACTGAGTCCCTCATAGCACTGCAGCCGCACGAGGGGTACGTCGAGCGCGCTGGCCAGGACCCGCGCGGCGGCGGTCTTGCCCACGCCGGGCTCGCCCTCGAGCAGAAGTGGCATTCCCAGCCGCAGCGCGAGGAACACGGCCGTCGACAGGCCCGCGTCCGCGAGGTAGTCGTGCTCGTCGAACCGGTTGCGCACGTCCTCGGCCGACGCGAGCTCCGCTGCGCTCACCACTGCTCCGCGAGCAGTGCCTGGTAGTCGTCCCAGGTGTCGACGTCGCGTGGCACGGCGCCTGGCACCCGGACCCGGACCACGTCCGCGTCCGGTCCCGCGCCATCCACGAGCTTCCACACCGCCTTGTCGCCGTGCATGGCCAACAGTTCGCCGAACATCTCTCGATCGAACCACAACGGGTGGCCGAGCCGGTCGTCGTACTCACACACCCCGACGGCGTGGCCGCGGGCCGCGGCGACCAGCCTCACGATCGTGTTGACCCGAACTCGTGGCTGGTCACCGAGCATCAGCACGATCCCGTCGGTCCCGGGCGACAGGGCGCCGAGTGCCGTCCGGATCGAGGTGGCACACCCCTCGCCGTAGTCGCGGTTCTCGACCACGTCCACATCCGTGAGGTCCACCTCGGCGCGGACCAGGTCAGCGCCGCCCCCCAGGACGGCGACGACCTGGCCGCACCCGGAATCGCGTGCCACCGCCAAGGTGGCATCCAGCACCGTGGCCCCGTCGAGCGCCAGCACCTGCTTGGGCTGGCCGAGACGCCGCGACGCTCCCGCGGCCAGGACGACGGCCGCGACGCTCACGACGGGTTGTCCCCGACGAACCGGTCGCGACAGCCGGGGTTGCAGAACCAGTGCTCCACGCCGTCGAGGACGGCGTGCGCCGTGTCCGGGCCGATCGTGACGGTCATGCCGCACACGGGGTCGATGGCCTGCAGCGGTCGCACCTGCGCGTCGTGGGTCCCCTCCTCGTCGGCAGCGCTCAGTCCCTCGATCCGGATGCTGCGGACGATCGCCGCGAGGATGGAGAGCGCGATCTCGGGCGCCGTCCGCGCACCGATGTCGAGGCCGACGTGGGTGTGCACCCGCCGGCGTTCCTCCTTGGTCAGCTCGAGCTCGGCGAGCACTGCCGCACCCCGGGTGCGGCTGCACACCACTCCGACGAAGCCGATCCCGGCGTCCAGTGCCGCCCGGACGGCACCCGGCTCGTCACCGCCGTGGCTCGAGACCACGGCCGCGACCGCACCGGCTGGTCGGACACCGTCGCCTGCGCGCTCGACGACGAAGCCCAACGTGGGTGCCAGCGTCGCCACCGCCTCGGCTGTCGGCGAGGACCCGACGAGGTAGAGCGACGGTGACGGGAGCAGCGGCTCGAGGTAGATCTCCAGGGCTCCTCCGGACAGGCACGGGTTGACGACGATGCTCGCGCCCGGAGTCTGCGGGAAGGCGTCCTGGGCGTCCGGCAGCACCCGCAACAGCACTCCCACCCCCGTCTCGAGGGCGCCGAGCGCCGCTGTGCGCACCGAGCCGGCAGCGCACTGACCCCCCACGAAACCCTCGATCGAACCGTCCGCGAGCACGATCGCCCGGTCTCCCGCGTGCGCCGAGCTCGGCTCCTGGGCGCGTACGACGGTGGCCTGGACGAACGGCACCCGCGAACGGGTGAGCTGGTCGATCCGCTCGGAGAGCTGGGTCGTCACGCGTGGCCGCCTTTCCTCAGTCGTTGTCCCTGGAGCGGTGGCTAGATCGGAGGGGTCGGGCGACCCTGCATGGCGTCCCACACCCGCGACGGCGTCAGCGGCATGTCGGCGTGCCGGATCCCGTAGGGCTTGAGGGCGTCGATCACGGCGTTGACCACGGCGGGCGGTGACCCGACCGTGGCCGACTCCCCGACTCCCTTGGCTCCGATCGGGTGGTGCGGCGAGGGGGTGACGGTGTGCCCGGTCTCCCAGTGCGGCACCTCGAGCGCGGTCGGGATCAGGTAGTCCATCAGCGAGCCGCCGAGGCAGTTGCCGTCCTCGTCGAACGCGATCATCTCCATCAGCGCCATCCCGACACCGTCGGTGAGACCGCCGTGCACCTGTCCCTCGATGATCATCGGGTTGATCCGGGTGCCGCAGTCGTCCACCGCGATGAACCGGCGTACCTTCACGGCCGCGGTTCCCGGGTCGACGTCGACCACGCAGATGTAGGCGCCGAACGGGTAGGTCAGGTTCGACGGGTTGTAGCAGATCTGTGCCTCCAGGCCCCCCTCGAGACCCTCAGGCAGGTCGCCGGCGCCGTGGGCCCTCATGGCGATGTCCTGGATGGTCACCGACCGGCCCGGGTCCCCCTTCACCTGGAAGGAACCCTTCTGCCACTCCAGGTCGGTGACCGAGACCTCGAGCATGCCGGAGGCGATGATCTGGGCCTTGTCACGGACCTTGCGCGCCACGAGTGCTGCCGCGGCGCCGGAGACCGGGGTGGAGCGGCTGCCGTAGGTGCCGAGCCCGAACGGGGTCTGGTCGGTGTCGCCGTTGATCACCTGGATGTCGGCCGGCGGGATCCCGATCTCCTCGGCCACGATCTGGGCGAACGTGGTCTCGTGGCCCTGGCCCTGACTCATGCAGGAGAGGCGTACGACGGCCTTGCCTGTCGGATGCACCCGGAGCTCGGCCCCGTCGGCCATCCCGAGGCCGAGGATGTCCATGTCCTTGCGGGGTCCGGCGCCGACCGCCTCGGTGAAGAACGCGACGCCGATGCCCATCAGCTCGCCCTTGGCGCGCTTCTCCTCCTGCTCGTGACGCAGGTCGTCATAACCCGCCATCTCGAGCGCGAGGTCGAGCGCGCGCTCGTACTCGCCGGAGTCGTAGACCCAGCCGGTCTTGCTCGTGTAGGGGAACTGGTCGGGCTGGATCAGGTTCTTGCGGCGCAGCGCGACCGGGTCCATCTCCAGGTCGTAGGCGAGGACGTCCACCATCCGCTCGACGAGGTAGACCGCCTCGGTGATCCGGAACGAGCAGGCGTAGGCGACGCCGCCTGGCGCCTTGTTGGTGTAGACGGCCGTCATCGAGCAGTAGGCCGCCTCGATGTCATAGCTGCCGGTGAACACGCCGAAGAACCCCGCGGGGTACTTGATCGGCGCGGCCGTCCCGTTGAAGGCGCCGTGGTCGGCGAGCACGTTGGTGCGGATCGCCAGGATCTTGCCCTCCTTCGTGGCCGCGATCTCGCCCCGCATCACGTAGTCACGGGCGAACCCGGTGCTGACCAGGTTCTCGGTGCGGTCCTCCATCCACTTGACCGGCTTGCCGATCACGAGGGAGGCGACGATGGCGCAGACGTAGCCGGGGTAGATCGGCACCTTGTTGCCGAAACCACCGCCGATGTCAGGCGCGATCACCCGGATCTTGTGCTCGGGGAGCCCGGACACGAGTGCGTAGACCGTGCGGTGGGCGTGCGGCGCCTGGCTGGTGGTCCACAGGGTCAGCTGGCCGCTGACCCGTTCATAGTCGGCGACGCAGCCGCAGGTCTCCATCGGCGCCGGGTGCACTCGCGGGTAGACGATGTCCTCGGTCACCACCACGTCGGCCTTCTCGAACACGGCGTCCGTGGCTGCCTTGTCGCCGGTCTCCCAGTCGAAGCAGTGGTTGTCGCTCTTGCCCTCGAGGTCGGTCCTGATCACGGGGGCCTCGGGGGCCAGCGCCCGTCGTACGTCGATGACGGGCTCGAGGATGTCGTACTCGACGTCGATCAGCTCGAGGGCGTCCCGGGCGGAGTAGCGGTCCTCCGCCACCACGAACGCGACCTCCTGGCCCTGGAAGCGCACCTTGTCCGTGGCGAGCACGGCCTGCACGTCGTTGGACAGGGTCGGCATCCAGGCGAGCCCCTGCGCGGCCAGGTCGGCGCCGGTGATCACGGCCTTCACCTTGGGGTGGGCCTGTGCGGCACTGACGTCGATGCTGACGATGTTGGCGTGGGCGACCGGCGAGCGCAGGATCGCGAGGTGCAGCATCCCCTTGAGCTGGATGTCGTCGACGTACTTGCCCATCCCCCGGATGAAGCGCGGGTCCTCCTTGCGCAGCATCCGCCCGTGACCCAGAGGGGTCTTGTCGTTGTCGGCGGTCTCGAGGTCCTCCTGGTCGGCGGCCACGCCCTCCTGCTCGACGGTGGTCATGACGCGCTCCCTGCTGTCTCCGGGGCTGTCTCAGGCGCGGCTTCGGCTTCGACCGGCGCCGGTCCGTCGGGGTGCTCAGCCGCCCACTGGATCGAGCGCACGATCGTCGTGTAGCCGGTGCAGCGACAGATCTGACCGGAGATGGCCTCGCGGATGCGTTGCTCGTCGGGATGAGGCTCGCGGTCCAGCAGGGCCCGGGCGGTCATCAGCATTCCTGGGGTGCAGAAACCGCACTGCAGTCCGTGGCAGCGCATGAAGCCCTCCTGCACGGGGTCGAGAACGCCGTCGACCTCGAGGTCCTCGACGGTGCGGACCTCGCGGCCTCCCGCCATCGCCGCCAGGACGGTGCAGGTCTTGACCGGCTCTCCGTCCATCCAGGCCACGCAGGTGCCGCAGTTGCTGGTGTCACAGCCCCAGTGCGTGCCGGTGAGCCCGAGCTCGTCGCGCAGGAAGTGCACGAGCAGCATTCGCCCCTCGACCTCGCGGGTCACGCTCTCCCCGTTGACCGTCATGGTGACCTGCATCAGCTCACGCCTCCCTGGTTCCTGCTCTGGTCGCCGGCGAGGCCGGCCTCGATGCGTTGTACGGCGGTGCGCAGCGTCCGGCGGGTCAGCTCGTCCGCCAGGTGTCGCTTGTAGTCGGCCGTTCCTCGGTTGTCGGTCGTCGGCGAGCAACCCGCCGCTGCCAGCTCACCCGCACGGGCGTAGATCTCCTCGCTCGGTCGCTGGCCACGCAGCTCCTCGGAGATCGCCGGGATGCCGGTCGTGTTCGGTCCCACCGCAGCCAGGCCGACCCGGGCGTCGGTGATCACGCCGTCCTCCATCCACACGGCGGAGCCCGCAGAGGTCACTGCCCAGTCGCCGGCCCGGCGCTCCACCTTGGCGTAGGCGCTCGAGCCGCCGGGACGGACGGGGAGCCTGATCTCGGTGAGCATCTCGCCCTGCCGGCACGCCGTCTCGTAGGGACCTCGATGGAACTCCTCCATCGAGACCACCCGCTCCCCCGAGGAGCTGCGCAGCACACAGCTCGCGTCGAGGGTCGTGCAGACAGCCGTCAGATCCTCGGACGGGTCGGCCTGGCACAGGGACCCGCCGATGGTGCCGCGATTGCGCACGATCGGGTCGGCGATCACCTGCTCGGCGTCGGCGAAGATCGGAAAGACAGCGGCGAGCTCAGGGGACTCGAGCAGCTCGCGGTGGCGGGTCATCGCACCGATCCGGACCTCGTCCACGCCGACCCGGACGTAGCCCAGCTCTGCGTGCAGGTCGTTGATGTCGATGAGGTACTCGAGGTCGGTCAGCCGCAGCTTCATCATCGGGATGAGGGAGTGGCCGCCGGCTACGAGCCTGGCCTCGTCGCCCAGCCGCTCGAGCAGGCTGATCGCGTGGTCGACACTGGTGGCGCGTTCGTAGTCAAAGGGAGCGGGTACCTGCACTGGAGCCTCCGTGTGAGGTGAGTCACACGACTATCGGCGGAGCAGGCGGGTCGCGTCAACGGCAGTTAAGCGAACGCTTAACTCGGCGCATTCTTCGGCTTGTCGTCGGGGCCGAAGACTCCATGATCAGCGTTGTCGCGCGCCTTGCGCAGGTGCCGGGTCAGGCTCACCCCGAGCAGGCCGACGGCCACGGCCAGCGCGACGATCACCGCGAACCCCAGCCAACCGGCCTTGTAGTCCTCCGGGGCGGGTGCCTCGTCGGCTGCGGCCGCGAGTGCGACCCAGAGGTCGACGGCGAGGATGAGCGGGTTCATGGGTCCATCTTCTCAGGTGGCCGGGACCTTCAGGCGTCCAGGTCGGGGCGACCACGGATCCCGGCGAACAGGTCGTCCTCGGGCAGCTCGGTCTCGACGAAGGACCGGGCGAGCTCGTAGTCCTCGGTCGGCCAGGCCGCCATGTGCACCTCCAGGGGCACGTGGAACCACGGACCGTCGGGGTCGATCTGCGTGGCGTGCGCGAGCAGTGCCTGGTCGCGGACCGGGAAGTACTCACCGCAGGGCACCCTGGTGGTGATCCGTGCGTCGTGGGCCGGGTCGGCCTTCCACTCCTCCAGCCGCTCGGCGTAGGGCGACTCGAGGCCGCGGCGAATCATCTCGTCGTGCAGCGCCTGGGTCCGCGGGCGGTTGAACCCGTGGTGGTAGTAGAGCTTCAGCGGCTGCCACGGCTCACCGGCATCCGGGAACCTGCTCGCGTCGCCGGCCGCCTCGAAGGCGGCCACCGAGACGTTGTGGCACTGGATGTGGTCGGGGTGCGGGTAGCCGCCGTTCTCGTCGTAGGTCGTCAGCACGTGCGGCCGGAAGCTGCGGATGATCCGCACCAGAGGCTCGGCGGCGACCTCCGGGGACATCAGGCCGAAGCATCCCTCCGGCAACGGGGGCTTGGGGTCACCCTCCGGCCACCCGGAGTCCACGAAGCCCAGCCAGTCCTGCCGGATGCCGAGGATCTCGCGCGCTGCATCCATCTCCTGACGGCGGACCTCGGCCATGTTGGCCAGCACCTCCGGGCGGTCCATCCTGGGGTTCAGGATGGAGCCTGCCTCTCCACCGGTGCAGGTGACCACGTGCACGTCGACACCTTCGGCGACGTATCGCGCGGTGGAGGCGGCGCCCTTGCTGGACTCGTCGTCCGGATGGGCGTGCACATGCATCAGGCGCAGCATGGTGGCCATCCTAGGGATGCGAGAATGAGACCTGTGAGCGACGTGAGGACCGACCTGCTGGCGGACCGCTACGGGACCCCGAGCTCGGCGCGGCGGCGCGCAGTCATCATCGCCTCCGGCGTGGTCGCAGGCCTGGCCATGGCGTGGCTGGCGTGGGCCGCGTGGGCACACGGCACGCCCGACGTGCAGTCCTCGCTGCGATCCTTCGACGTCGTCGACACCCACACCACGACCGCCACCGTGGTCGTGATGCCGCGGTCCGGCGAAGTCTCCGCCAGCTGTCTCGCGCGGGCCTTCGCGGAGGACCACTCCGTGGTCGGTGAGCTCAACTTCAAGGTCGCCGGGGTGAGCGACACCGTGGTGCGCGAGGTGACGTTGCGCACCGAGCGCGAGGCGACCTCGGTGGAGCTGATCGGGTGTACGACGGACGGGCAGTCCCGTCCACGCTGAGCAGCGATTCTTCCCTCACCGTTCTCGTTGGTAGCATCGCCTACTTGCCCACGCGGGCAAACCAGCATCTCAGCCAATCTCAGCCGATCTCAGGAGACACCACATGACCGAGCCGACCCAAGGCGATGTCGTCTGGCTGACCCAGTCGAAGTACGAAGACCTGAAAGCCGAGCTCGAGCAGCTGCGTGGCCCGGGCCGCGCCGACGTGGTCAAGAAGGTCAGCGACGCCCGCGACGAGGGTGACCTGAAGGAGAACGGTGGCTACCACGCTGCCCGCGAGGAGCTCGGCAAGATCGACGGCCGGATCCAGCAGCTGATGGACATGCTCGAGCGTGCCAAGGTCGGCGAGACCCCGCCCGACGACGGCGTGGTCGAGCCCGGCATGAAGGTCACCGTGGAGCTGGCAGGGCAGGAGCAGATCTTCCTGCTCGGCGCACGCGAGATGGCCGGCGCCGACATCGACGTGTTCTCGCCGCAGTCCCCCCTGGGTCAGGCGATCCAGGGTGCCCGTCGCGGCGAGACCGTGACCTACCAGGCGCCCAACGGCAAGGACGTCAAGGTGCAGATCATCGACGCCGTGCCCTACGCCGGCTGACGCCTGCGCCGACCGGTCGGCGGGCTACCCGATCACCTCGTAGCCCCGCTCGCGGAGGCGGTTCAGCACGCCCTCGGCGTGGTCGACCCCGCGGGTCTCGAGCTGCAGCCGCACCTCGACCTCGCCGATGTGCAGCGAGCTCGTGGTGCGGTCGTGCTCGACCTCCAGCACGTTGGCGCCGGCATCGGCGAGCTCGGCCAGCAGCCGGGCCAGTCCGCCGGGACTGTCGGGGATGTGCACCTGGAGGTTCATGTAGCGACCGCCGGACGCCAGACCGTGCCTGATGAGCTTGCCGAGCAGGAGCGGATCCACGTTGCCTCCGGAGAGCACCGCCACCACCGGGGTGGCGAACGCCTTCGGCTGGTCCATCAACGCGGCCACGGCTGCCGCCCCGGACGGCTCGACCACCATCTTCGCCCGCTCCAGCAGCATCACCAGCGCGCGCGACATCGAGTCCTCCGAGACCGTGACCACGTCGTCGACGTGCTGCTGGATCGCCGCGAACGGCACCTGGCCCGGGCAGGCGACCGCGATCCCGTCCGCCATCGTCGTCATCCGCTCCAGCGCGACCGGAACCCCCTGACGCAGTGACTCGGGGAAAGCGGCCGCGCCCTCGGCCTGCACGCCGACGACGCGCACGTCGGGTCGCCGGCCCTTGATCGCGATCGCGATCCCGGCGAGGAACCCGCCGCCTCCCGTCGGGACCAGCACGGTCGCGGCCTCGGGCGCCTGGTCCAGGATCTCGAGGCCGGTGGTGCCCTGCCCGGCGACGATGTCGGTGTGGTCGAAGGGGTGGATGAACACCGCCCCGGTCTCGTCGGAGAAGGCCTGCGCGGCCACCAGGGCCTGGGTGAGGTACTCGCCGTGGAAGCGCACGTCCGCGCCGTACCCACGGGTGGCGTTGGCCTTGGGGATCGGAGCTCCGTCGGGCATGAACACCGTCGCCCTGATGCCGAGCAGCTTGGCGGCGAGTGCGACACCCTGCGCGTGGTTGCCGGCCGACGCCGCCACCACACCCCGCGCCCGCTCCTCGGCGCTCAACCGGGAAAGGCGCACGTAGGCGCCCCGGATCTTGAAGGATCCGGTGCGCTGGAGGTTCTCGCACTTGAGCAGGACCGGACCGTCGACCAGGTCCTGCAACCATCGGGACTGCTCCATCGGGGTGGTGATCGCGACGTCGGCCACGAGGTCCGCAACGGCCTCGATGTCAGCCAGGGAGACAGTCATGGGATCAGACTAGGGGTGACTGGACCCACGCCGAATCAAGTTGCTCTGCGCAACCATTCGCGGCACAATCCTCAGGTGACAACCGACACCGACGGCTACCTCTCCCACCGGCAGATCATGGTGGTGATGGCGGGGCTGATGGTCGGCATGTTCCTCGCGGCGCTGGACCAGAGCATCCTCGGCACGGCGCTGCCCAAGATCACCAGTGACCTCGGCGGCTTCAGCAAGCTCTCCTGGGTGGTCACCTCCTACCTGCTGGCCTCCACCGCCTCGACCCCGCTGTGGGGGAAGATCTCGGACCTCTACGGCCGCAAGCGGCTCTTCCAGATCGCGATCGTCGTGTTCATGGTCGGCTCCCTGGCCTCCGGCTTCTCGCAGAGCATCGACCAGCTGATCGCCTTCCGCGCCATCCAGGGTCTGGGCGGCGGCGGTCTGATGGCACTGGCGCTCGCGACCGTCGGGGACGTGATCCCACCCCGGGAGCGCGGCCGTTACCAGGGCTACTTCGCACTCACCTTCGGCGCCTCGTCCGTGCTCGGCCCGGTCCTGGGCGGCTTCTTCGCCGACGGCCCTGGGTGGCAGTGGATCTTCTTCATCAACGTGCCGCTCGGCATCGTCGCGCTCGTCGTGACGAGCGCGGCGCTGAAGATGCCGCACGTACGTCGCGACCACACCATCGACTATCTCGGCGCCGCCGTGATCGTGGCGTCGGTGAGCTCGATCCTGCTCTACACCGCCTGGGCCGGTCCCGAGCGCGGCTGGGGCGACCCGACCGGGCTGGGCCTGCTGTTCGGCGGGCTGCTGCTGGCCGTGGTGTTCGTGCTCGTCGAGCTCCGCGCGGCCGAGCCGATCATCCCGATGCGGCTCTTCTCCAACTCGATCTTCTCGCTCGCGAACGCCTTCGGCTTCCTGATCGGCATCGCGATGTTCGGCTCGATGATCTACCTGCCCGTCTATCTGCAGGTGGTCAGCGAGATGTCGCCGACCAGGTCCGGGCTGGCGATGCTGCCGATGATCGCGGGCCTGTTCAGCACCTCGATCACGGCTGGGCAGATCATGTCGCGCACCGGGCGCTACCGGGTCTTCCCGCCGGCCGGTGCGGGCTTCATCGTCGCGGCGCTGCTCCTGTTGTCGCAGCTCGATGTCGAGAGCCCCTACTGGTTCGCGGGCATCGCGATGTACCTCTTCGGCGCGGGGTTGGGCCTGTGCATGCAGGTGGTCGTGACCGTCGTGCAGAACGCCGTGGACCGCTCCGACATCGGGGTGGCCACCAGCTCGGTGGCGTTCTTCCGCCAGATGGGCGGATCCTTCGGGACCGCGCTGTTCGGCGCGATCCTGACCAGCCGCCTGGCCACTCACTTGGCGGAGGTGCTGCCGGGGGGCACCTCCGCCTCGGGCGGGGTGGACACCAACGACACCGACGCGATCCGCGAGCTTCCGCTCGCGCTCCGCGGTCTCGTGCAGGAGGCGTTCAGCCGGTCCCTGGACGAGATGTTCCTGACGGCCGTGCCGATCGTGGTGGTCGCCGGGGTGCTGGCCCTGTTCATCAAGGAGATCCCGCTCGGGACCCGCCAGGAGTCCCCAGGAGCGGCCGTTCAGGAGGGTGGGGCGCCGGGATCCGGTGCGGAACCGGTGCTGGCGTCCTCGGAGTCGGCCACGTCCTCGCCGGAGGCGTCGGCCGGAAGCGTGTCCGGATCCCCCTCCGCCGCGTCCTCGGCGTCCTCACCGACCTCGGTGTAGCTCGCCAGGTGCTGCACCACGGCGTTGAGCGACGCCGCCAGGGGCACGGCGATCAGTGCGCCCGGAATGCCGGCCACGATCACACCCAGCGCGATGGCGACGATCACACCCAGCGGGTGCACCGAGACGAAACGGCCCATCAGGAAGGGCTGCAGCACGTGCGCCTCGACCTGCTGCACCAGGAGGACGACGCCGAACATGAGCAGCGCGGTGAAGGGCCCCTGCGCCACCAGCGCGACCAGCACCGCGACCGAACCCGACACGAAGGCGCCGATCATCGGGACGAAGGCCCCGAGGAACACCAGCACGCCGATGGCGCTCACGAACGGCACGCCGAGCACGGCGGCACCGACCATGATGCCGATCGCGTCGGTGGCCGCAACCAGGACGGTGGCCCGCACGAACTGCGTCAGCGACTGCCACGCCACCCGACCCGAGGAGTCGGCGCGCAGGCGCCCGGCACGCGGGAAGAGTCGCACCAGCCAGGCCCAGATCTTGGCGCCGTCGGCCAGGAAGAAGTAGGTCGCGAACAGCACGATGAACAGCCCCGCGACGACGTGGCCCACGGCCGTGCCGACTTCGGTGACCTTGCCGACCGCGTCCTCACCCAGCGTGGAGATCTGTTCCTGGGCCTTGTCCAGGGCGTCGCTGATCTGGGAGTCGGTCACGTTCAGCGGCCCGGTGCGCAGCCATTGCCGGATCTGGTCGATGCCGTCGGTGACCTGCTTGGACAGGTCGCCGACACCGGACAGGACCTGGTTGCTGACGAAGCCGATCATCAGCACGATGACGCCGATGCCGCCCAGCACCACCAGCATCGCCGCCAGCGGGCGCGGCAGTCCCAGTCGCACCAGCCAGCTGACCACCGGGCTGACCAGCGCCGCGATCAGCAGGGCGATCACGATCGGGAGCACGACCACCATGAAGAACTGGAGCAGCCACAGGATCGCCAGTGCGGCGATCGAGATGACGATGAACCGCCAGGCCCAGCCCGCGGCCAGGTCGACGCCGTAGGGCACGTGGGCAGGCTTGAGGTTCGACGGACCCCCGGTGATCTCCGGGGTGGCCGCGAGTGCGCGGCGCGCAGCACGCACCTCGGCCCACTGCTGGGCGATCCGCTCGCGTAGCTCGAAGCTCTCGTTCTCGGCCTGGGCCGTCTGCCGAGAACGGTTCCGCTCCCGGTAGTCGGCGATCAGCTGTCGGGGATCTCTTGGCACGTCGACAGGCTACGGGCCAGTGCCGCAGCCGCGCCCGGATGACGCTCCGACAACAGGCCGACTGCTGCCAGCACGTAGTCACGGTCGACCACCACCATCGGGTGCTCGGGCAGCTGATACCCCTCGCGCGAGACGCCCGTGAGCGCGGCCAGCACCCGGTCGACGCCACCGGGCGCCGCGTGGCGGAGGACACCGCCCGAGCCGACGAGGAGGGCGACCTCGCGCAGGTCCTTCCCACTGCGCTCGATCCGGCGCACTCGTCCGGAACCTGTCGAGGGGTCGGGGCCGAACACCACCCGGGACCGACCGACGTGTCGCCGCAACGCGAGGGTGGCGGCGGTGGCAGCGATCCGCTCGTCCTCGTCGCGCTCCCTGTCCGTGTGCGGGAGGAAGGACGGGTCGTCGGTCCGGCGTACGGCGGCGGCGTGGAGGTCCTCGCCGACCAGACCCGCCTCCAGCCCGGCCGTCCAGGTGCTGAGCGCGCTCCAGCGCATGCCGAGGTCACCCTCGACCGTCCGGGTGACCGGGGTGCTCGCGACCACCTCGCGCGACAGGCCAGCATCCTCGGGGTCGAGCCTGACGACGGAGTGCACGTCGGTCGTGGCACCACCGATGTCGACCACCACGACCCCGTCCCCCGTGGTCTGCGCCGCGAGCACCTCGACGCCGGTGAGCACCAGGTCGGGGGTGGCACCACGCACCATCGCGGTGAAGTCCGCCCGTCGGCTCAGGTGCTTCCCGCCGATCACGTGCGCCAGGAACATCTCCCGGATGGCGCGGCGTGCGGGCTCCGGCTCGAGCACGCCGATCCGCGGGACCACGTTGTCGGTGAGGACGTACGGCGTCTGCGAGACCTCGAAGCGGGCCGCGACCGCCGACTGTGCCTCGACGTCGCCGGCCACCACCACCGGGCCGGACCATGCCGAGCTCGACAGGAAGTCGGCGTCGGCCACCAGTACCTCGGAGTTGCCGCCGTCGGTGCCACCTGCCAGCAGGAGCACGTCCGGCCGGGACTCCAGGAGGGCTTCGTAGCGGGCCGGGTCGAGGCCGCCCGAGGACACCAGCACGACCCTGCCACCGCTGGACAGCGCCACCCGGCGACCGGCCTCGGCGGTGACCAGCTCCTCGCTGCCCACCACGGCGATCCGTAGGCCACCACCGGCCGAGGAGCAGGCGAGCACCTCGGCCTCCGCGACCACTGGATGGGCCCCGGCCAGCTCGGCCCGGCAGGCATCCAGCCCCTCGAGCACGTCCCCCTGCCCTTCGGGACCAGGGAGTGTGGTGCGGTGGCTGGCCACACCGAGGAGCGCTCCTGTCTCCCCGTCGACCAGAGCTGCCTTCGTGAACGTGGAGCCGAAGTCGACGCAGAGGACCGGTGCCATCGGCAGCTAGGAGACCATCTGCGAGATCACGTAGCCCGCAGCGATCGCGAGACACGCCAGCATCGCGATGCTCAGGATGTGAGCGGCCGGGCCTCGAGACATCGCCTCACCCGTGCGGATCGCGTGGTCCACGTGCCGGAAGTGCTGGTAGCCCCCCACCGCCGCGATCGCAGCCGTCACCAGCAGGGCCGACGAGAGAGCGAGCACGACCGGGGTCTCCTCGAAGAAGTGCGCCACCGCGATCGCCGCACCCATCAGTCCGATGGCAGTTCGCTGGTAGGCCAGCAGCGTCCGCTCGTTCGCCAGCGAGAACCGCACGTCAGGCTCGTGCGAGCCGGTCTCCTCAGCCAACGCTCAGCGCCCGGTCGAGGTCGGCGAGCAGGTCGTCGGCGGTCTCGATGCCGACGCTGAGCCGGACCAGGTCCGCGGGCACCTCCAGGTCGGTGCCCGCGACGCTGGCGTGGGTCATCCGACCGGGATGCTCGATCAACGACTCCACGCCACCCAGGGACTCCCCCAGCGTGAACACCTCGGACTTCTCACAGACGTCCAGCGCGTGCTGTTCCCCGCCCGTGACGCGGAACGACACGATCCCGCCGTACCGCTTCATCTGCCGGCCGGCGATCTCGTGGCCAGGGTGCTCCTCCAGGCCCGGGTAGAAGACCTGCGAGACGGCCTCGTGCCCGACCAGGAAGTCGACGACCTTCTCGGCGTTGTCGCAGTGGCGGTCCATCCGGACGCCGAGCGTCTTCAGCCCGCGCAGCACCAGCCAGGAGTCGAAGGGCCCGGCGACGGCGCCCATGGAGTTGTGGTGGAAGGCGATCCACTCGGCGAGCTCCAGGTCGCGCACGACGAGCGCGCCGCCGACGACATCGGAGTGCCCACCGCAGTACTTCGTGGTCGAGTGCAGGACCACGTCGGCGCCGAGCACCAACGGCTGCTGGAGGTACGGCGAGGCGAAGGTGTTGTCCACGACCAGCAGCGCCCCCGCGTCGTGCGCGAGGGCAGCGAGCGCCTCGATGTCACCGATGTTGAGCAGCGGGTTGGTCGGTGTCTCGATCCACACGGCCTTCGTACGCCCGGGCACGATCGCTCCGCTGACCGCGCCGAGGTCGCTCACCGGGGCAGGACTGTGCTCGAGGCCCCAGCGCGTCGCGACCTTGTCGATCAGCCGGTAGGTGCCGCCGTAGGCGTCGTCAGGGATGACGACATGGTCTCCGGGGTTGCAGATCGTGCGCAGCAGGGTGTCCTCGGCGGCGAGCCCGGAGGCGAACGCGAACCCGCGCTCCCCCTGCTCCAGTGCAGCGATGTTTCCCTCGAGAGCCGTGCGGGTGGGGTTGCCGGAGCGGCTGTACTCATAGCCGCCACGCAGGCCACCGACGCCGTCCTGCTTGTAGGTCGACGTCGCGTAGATCGGCGGGATCACCGAGCCGGTCATCGGATCGGGCTCGTAGCCGGCATGGATGGCGCGGGTCTCGAACCCCTGCCCCTTGAACTGGTCGAACGTGCGATCTTCCTGGGTCACTCGCCCGAGGCTACTCGCCGTGGGTCGCGGGCCAGGTCACCGTGCCGGGCCGGGACTGGGCCGGGACTGGGCCAGAATGAGCCAGAATGGGGAAGGTCGCGGGCACCTTCTGTGTTGAGCAAGGTGCACCCCACGAAAGGGCAACCGATGTTCCTGCGCAACAAGTCCTCCCTCCCCACAGCCGACGAGGCCCTGGCCGGTCGGCCCGACCGCCCGTTCCAGCTCTCCGAGCGGCACAAGGCGCTGGACGCGCCCCTGATGACCGACGAGGTACCCGAGGGCCACGAGGTCGCGGTCTTCGGTCTCGGCTGCTTCTGGGGGGCCGAGGAGATCTTCTGGCAGGTGCCCGGTGTCTGGTCGACCTCCGTCGGCTACGCCGGAGGCGCCACGCCGAACCCCTCCTACGAAGAGGTCTGCAGCGGCCGCACCGGCCACACCGAGGCCGTGCGCGTCGTCTACGACCCCGCCAAAGTGTCCTTCGCGGACCTGGTCGCGACCTTCTACGAGGTCCACGACCCGACCCAGGGCATGCGACAGGGCAACGACACGGGCACCCAGTACCGTTCGGCGATCTACTTCACCACTCCGGAGCAGGAGCAGGTCGCTGGCTTCGTGACCAAGCGCTACCAGGATGAGCTGACCAGGCGCGGTTTCGGCCAGATCACCACCGAGATCAAGCCCGAGCAGCCCTACTTCTACGCCGAGGACCACCACCAGCAGTACCTGCTGAAGAACCCCTTCGGCTACCGCTGCCACGCCAAGACCGGTGTGTCCGTGCCTCGCGACTGACCAGGGTGAGATAGGTCTCCCGGGGCCCACTGAGTTTGCGAAGTACCAGGTAGTAGGCACACTGGGCGCATGAGTGACCAGACTTCACCCCCCGGACAGCCCACGCCGCCCCCGTCAGAGGGCGTCGGTCCCGAGACGGACGCGACTAGCGACACGACTGGCGACACGACTGGCGCGCCGCCGCCCCCGCCGCCCGCTGACCCTGCTGTGGGTCAGGCTCCGCCGCCTCCGCTTCCCCCGAAGAAGTCGCGCACCGGCCTGATCGTGGCGCTGATCGCCGGGCTCGTCGTGCTCGCGATCGTGGCCGTGGTGACGGTGGTGCTGGTGGTCGGCAAGGGTGAGGAGAAGCACTCCATCGCGATCCCCGCGACCGCCGGCGGGATGAAGCGCGACAAGGACAAGGAGACCGAGCTCAAGCAGCAGCTCGACGCCGCCGAGAAGCAGTTCAAGACCCAGGCGAAGAACGTCAGCTACGTGAAGTCCGGCGTCTACGACCAGGACGACAGCAAGCGTGGCCCGGAGGGCTCGCTGGTCTTCCTTGGCGCGAAGCTCTCCAAGGTGCAGAGCCCCACTCAGTTTGTCGACTCGTTCGGCAAGCAGGCCACCACGAACGGGTTCGAGATCGACAAGATCTCGGCCGGCGAGGGTGGCGGGAAGGCAGTCTGCGCGTTCCAGGCCACTGGCCAGAAGGTCGCGATCTGCGCCTGGGCAACCAAGGACTCGATGGGTGAGCTCGTTCCCACCGTGCCGGGCTATGACTCCAAGCAGCTGGCCAAGATCCTGCTCGACATGCGTCCGGACATCGAGCAGACCGACTAGTCGACCAGTGGCCAGGCGGGGCCGGTAGGTCGCGGTGCTGACCCGTTGGGGTCGTGCGCTCGATCCTGACCGGCCCCTTCCCTGTTACCCACGCCCCCAGCTCGTGCGCGATGAGTGGGTGAACCTCAACGGCGTGTGGGAGTGCGCCTTCACGGCGTCCCCCGACCGCCCGTCGTCCTACGACGGGCCGATCGTGGTGCCGTTCTCGCCCGAAGCCCCTCTCTCCGGCGTCGACCGACAGCTTCAGCCCGACGAGTGGCTGTGGTACCGGCGCACCATCACCCCACCAGCCGTTTCAGCAGGCGGCCGGGTGCTGCTGCACTTCGGCGCGGTCGACCAGTCCTGCACCGTCTGGGTCAACGGCCGTGAGGTCGGCGCGCACACCGGTGGCTACCTGCCGTTCAGCTTCGACGTCACCGGCCACCTCGGCGCCACCGGCACCGACGTGCTCGAGGTCCGGGTGCGGGACCTCTCCGAGACCGGCTTCCACGCCCGCGGCAAGCAGCGGCTGGACCGCGGGACGATCTGGTACACCGCCCAGTCGGGCATCTGGCAGACCGTCTGGATGGAGCCGGTGCCTGCGTCCTACGTCGAGCGGCTGGTGCTGGTTCCACACCTCGACCAGGGTGCGCTCGAGGTCACGGTGTACGCAGGGGGATCCGAACAGAAAGCCACGGTGACGATCTCGACGGGCGGGCATCTGGTCGGGACCGCAGAGGTGACAACAGGACGCTCGACGCTCATCCGGCTCGCCGAGGTCCACCCGTGGTCCCCGGCCGACCCGCACCTCTACGACCTGGCGGTGACGCTGACCGAGGACCGGGTCACGTCGTACGCCGCCCTGAGGTCCTTCGGCGTCGGCGCGGACGAGAGTGGCCTGCCGCGGCTGCTGCTGAACGGCGAACCGATCGTGCACGTCGGCGTGCTCGACCAGGGCTACTGGCCGGACGGGCTGATGACCCCGCCCAGCGATGCCGCGATGGTGCACGACATCGAGGCGATGCAGGCACTCGGCTTCACCATGCTGCGCAAGCACGTGAAGATCGAACCACTGCGCTGGTATGCCCACTGTGACCGGTTGGGCATGCTGGTGTGGCAGGACATGGTCAACGGCGGCGGCCGCTACCGCCACACCGTGACGGCGCTGCCGGCCAGACGCCCGATTCCGGTGAGCGACCGCTGGCACGCCCTGTTCCACCGGACGGACGCGGACGGGCGCACGGAGTTCCGCCAGGAGGTCCGCGAAACGGTCGCACTCCTGCACAACGTCGTCTCGCTGGCGGTGTGGACCCCGTTCAACGAGGGCTGGGGCCAGTTCGACGCCAACGCGATCGCGCGCGAGATCGCCGCACTCGACCCGACACGTCAGGTGAACCACGTCAGCGGCTGGGTCGACCAGGGCGGGGGCGACATCCAGAGCTTCCACCGCTACCTACGCCCCTTCCGGATGCCCCGTCGGTGGGCTCGGTGGAGCCGTCGCGGCCGGCGGGTCGTCGCGCTCAGCGAGTACGGCGGGCGCAGCATGCGCGTCGAGGACCACGACTGGAGCTCCCGCGCGTTCGGCTATCAGCACGCCGAGAACCCGGCGCAGCTCGAAGCGGGCTTCGTCGACGTGCACGAGGCCCTCGCCCAAGCTGTGCGCAGGGGCCTCTCGGCGACGGTCTACACCCAGCTCACCGATGTGGAGGACGAGCTGAACGGGCTGCTGACCTATGACCGCGAAGTGCTCAAGCTCGATGCCGAGGTCATCCGGGCGGTGACTGCCAGACTACGGGCGTGACGGCTCGCCCTCCCTTCGCCCGCACCGGGGTCGCGCTCGTGGCCTCGGCGCTCGGGCTGGTGCTCCTCGTGATGTCCCCGTTCTACGGTCCGCATCGCGACGAGCTGTACTTCGCCTCCGCGGGCCAGCGCCTCGCATGGGGCTACCCGGACCAGCCCTCCCTCGTGCCGTGGCTCGCCCGGACGGCGGCCGAGATCGACCCGCACAACCTGGTGCTCCTGCGCCTCCCCAGCCTGCTGACGGTCTGCCTGGTCGTCGTACTCGCTGCCCTGACGGCCCGGCTGCTCGGTGGCGGGAGCCGGGGCCAGGTCCTGGCGGCACTGGCGACCGGCACGGCCGGCGTGGTGATCGCGGTGGGTCACCGACTCTCCACCCAGACCTTCGACGTCGCCGCCTGGGCGGCGGTCGCCCTGATCGCGGGGCACGCCCTGCGCGATGCCCGCCCCCGCCTCTGGCTCGCCGCCGGGCTGGTGGCCGGCATCGGGCTGAACGCGAAGCACGACCTGGCGGTGTGCCTGCTCGGCCTGTTCGTCGGGATCGTCCTGAGCCCCTCTGCGCGAAACCACCTGCGCTCGCCGTGGCTGTGGCTGGGCGGGCTCGTGGCGCTCGTGCTGTGGCTACCCAACCTGCTCTGGCAGGCCGCGAACGGCTGGCCGGTCCTCGAGCTCGCCGCCGACATCGCCGAGGAGTACGGCGGCCTGGCCGGCACCGCGGAGTATCTCCTCCTCCCACTGGTGATGTTCAGCCCCCTGATGACGGTGGTGTGGGTCGTCGGGCTGCACGGCCTGCTGCGCCGGCCCGAGTGGGCCCCCTTGGCGCCGCTGGGATGGATGTTCGTCGTGACGTTCCTGTTCTTCCTGTTCTCCAACGGCAAGGCGTACTACCTGACCGGTGCGATGGTGCCGTTGCTCGCCGCCGGCTGCGTCATGGTGGCCGCAAGGGTGCAGCGGTTCGTCGCCGTGGCGATCGTGCTCGCGGCGTCGGCGGTGGTGGCCTGGCCGGCTGTGGTCCCCGTGCTGCCGGCGAGCACCTATGCCGGCTCGTTCTATCCGTTGATCGACCAGGACCAGCTCGAGACCATCGGCTGGCCGGAGTTCGTGGAAGCCGTCAACGAGGCCCTGGCCGCACTGCCCGACGACGCGATCGTTTTCACCGGCAACTACGGCGAGGCCAGTGCCCTGGAGTGGTATGGCGTGGACGCGCGCGTCTACAGCGGACACAACGGCTGGGGGGACTGGGGACCTCCTCCGGACGACACCGGACCGGTCGTGATCGTCGGCCACCGGTCCCCCGAGCAGGACTTCGAGGGATGCCGGCAGACCGGCACCGTCCCCGAGGTCGACGGGGCGGAGAACGAGGAGGCAGGCGGGGAGGTGTGGACGTGCGCGGGGCCACGCCGACCCTGGTCGCAGCTGTGGCCCGGCCTGGTGCATCTGGACGCGTGAGCGATCAGGCTCCGGAATCGACCCAGCGCTGGCCGATGACCTGCAGCTGGGCCGTCCCGGACGTCAGCTCCGCGACGATCTCCTCCGCCACGGCACGCGCCAACGGCGGGATCGCGAAGCGCAGTGACGCCTCGCTGGTGTACTCCACGCCCAGCACGCGGGCGCCCCGCGAGCGCAGGGCGTGCTCGAGCTGCCCGACGGCTGCGATGTCGACCTCGACCTCGCAGAGGTCCTGCAGCACGCGCTCGAGCACCCCGACCTCGTCGAGGGCCGCGCGGGTGGCGCCGGCATAGGCCCGGGCCAGGCGGCCGGTCCCCAGCAGCCTTCCCCCGAACCACCGGGAGACCACGGAGACCACGTCGCTGAGCTCGCGCCCGCGCAGCAGCTCGAGCATGGGGGCCCCTCCGGTGCCTGGAGGCTCTCCTGCGTCGTTGGCCTGCTCGAGGGCCCGGTCGGGTCCCACGATGAACGCGCTGCAGTGGTGCGCGGCGTCCCAGTGCTGTTTGCGGACCTGCTCCAGCACGGCTCGGGCGCCCTCCTCGTCGGAGACGCGCACCAGCGTGCAGTGGAAGCGTGAACCCCCCTGCGTGATCTCCGCGGTGCCGTCGCTCCCGATCGTGAGGTAGGAAGTGAGGTCCACGTACCCGAATTTACCGGCCAGCTGCCCACTGACACGATCGGGTGCATGCGGATCGTCTCTCTCCTGCCCTCGACCACCGAGATCCTGTTCGCCATCGGTGCTGGTGACGACGTCGTCGGGGTGACCTTCGAGTGCGACCACCCCGTCGAGGCCAGGGATCGCCGCATCGTCTCGACCAGCGCGCTGCCCGAGGGACTCGACTCCGCGGCGATCGACGCGTTCGTCTCCGCGGCGATGGGGGCGGGCGAGGATCTCTACCACCTCGATGAAGGTGCGCTCTCCGGCCTCGACGCGGATCTGGTCGTCACCCAGGACCTCTGTGCCGTGTGTGCCGTGGACGTGTCGGTCGTCGACGACGCGCTCACCCATCTCGGCTGTACCGCGGACGTGCTGACCATCGACCCGCACACGATCGCGGAGGTGCTGGCCTCGATCACCTCGCTCGGTGTCGCGACCGGCCGAGCGGAGCAGGCGGAGCGCCTGGTGGCCACCCTGCGGGAGCGCCTCGGGGCGGTCCACGCCGAGGTCTC
This sequence comes from uncultured Actinomycetota bacterium, assembly GCA_963781335.1. Classification (GTDB taxonomy): domain Bacteria; phylum Actinomycetota; class Actinomycetes; order Propionibacteriales; family Nocardioidaceae; genus Marmoricola. The sequence goes on from CAWAFS010000035.1 coordinate 792,648, forward strand.
CGACCGCCCGGTCGGCCTCTGCCCCCGGGTGCTGCTCCTGGAGTGGACCGACCCTCCCTTCGCACCGGGTCACTGGGTCCCGGAGATGGTCGTCGCCGCGGGCGGCGTACCCACGATCGGCGCGGCCGGCGAGAAGTCCGTCCGGGTGACCTGGGACGAGGCCCTGGCCACCCCGCCCGACGTGGTGGTCTGCGCACCGTGCGGCTACGACCTGACCGGCTCCATCGCCCTGGCCCGGGAGCTGGTCGAAGCCCACGTGCTGCCCGCCCACATTCCGGTGTGGGCGGTGGACGCCAACGCGTCCTTCGCCCGTCCCGGTCCCCGACTGGTCGACGGCATCGAGAGCCTGGCCCGGATCCTCGACCCTGCAGGGCCACCGCCTCTGCCGCAAGGAGCCCAGCGGGTGCGCTGAGCCGACCGGGCGGGGTGGGTGGTGGGGTGACCTTGACGAGTCACCCCACCACCCGGTATCCGTGGGTGATGGAAGTGGAGGGACCCGCTTGCGCGAGCATTCCATGTGGCCCCGGAACCGCAGCAACAACCCGAAGACGGGTACCGCGGGCTGCATCCTGCACGGCCCAGACTAGGCAGAGCCCGTCCGGAATGCGAGATATTCGCCGTATTCGATTCGGACATTTCGGGTGGGTCAGTCGCGAGCGACGAAGCTCAGCAGGTCCTGCCGCGTGAGTACGCCGACCGGCCGACCGTCCTCCTGCACCAGCAGGGCATCCGCGTCTCGCAATGCCGCCACCGCGTCGGCCACGCCGATCCCCGCTCCGACGGTCCGAAGGGGCTCGTCCATGTGCAGCTCGACGGGGTCCGCGAGCCGCGCCTGGCCGGTGTAGAGCGCGTCCAGCAGCCGCCGCTCGGAGACCGAGCCGGCCACCTCGGCGGCCATCACCGGGGGCTCGGCGAGGACGACCGGCATCTGCGAGACGCCGTACTCCTGGAGGATCTGCACGGCGTCCGCGATCGTCTCGTTGGGGTGCGTGTGCACGAGGGCGGGGATGTCCCCCTTCTTCGCGTGCAGCACTTCACCGATGGTCATGCCGCTGCTCGACTCCGCGAGGAACCCGAACCGGCCCAGCCACTCGTCGCTGAACACCTTGGTCAGATAACCGCGACCACTGTCGGGCAGCAGGACCACGATCACGGCCTCTGGGTCGTCGAGCTCGTGGGCCAGCTGGATCGCAGCGTGGGCGGCCATTCCCGAGGACCCGCCGACCAGCAGGCCCTCCTCGCGGGCCAGGCGCCGCGTCATCGAGAAGGAGTCGCGGTCCGAGACCTCGATGATCCGGTCGGCGATGTTCGGGTCGTAGGTCTCGGGCCAGAAGTCCTCGCCCACACCCTCGACGAGGTAGGGCCGCCCGCTGCCGCCGGAGTACACCGATCCGGCCGGGTCGGCGCCGATGATCTGCACCTGTGGCCCGCCTCGCTCGGCGCTGCGTTCCTTGAGGAACCGGCCGACGCCACTGATCGTGCCGCCCGTGCCCATGCCGGTGACGAAGTGCGTGATCCGGCCGTCGGTCTGCTTCCAGATCTCCGGGCCCGTCTGCTCGTAGTGCGAAAGCGGGTTGTGGATGTTGGCGTACTGGTTCGGCTTCCAGGCGCCCTCGGTCTCGCGCATCAACCGGTCGGAGGTGCTGTAGTAGCTGTCGGGGTGATCGGGTGCCACCGCGGTCGGGCACACGACCACGTCCGCGCCGTACGCCTTGAGCACGTTGCGCTTGTCCTCGCTGACCTTGTCCGGGCACACGAAGATGCAGTGGTAGCCGCGTTGCTGGGCGACCAGGGCCAGGCCGACGCCGGTGTTCCCGGAGGTGGGCTCCACGATCGTGCCGCCGGGCTGGAGCTCCCCACTGGCCTCGGCCGCGTCGATCATCCGGACCGCGATCCGGTCCTTCACCGAGCCTCCCGGGTTGAGGTACTCCACCTTGGCCAGCACCAGGGCGGAGGCGTCACCGACCGTCCGGTTCAGCTTTACGAGGGGGGTGTCACCGATCAGGTCCAGGAGCGAATTCGCATACAACATGTGGCAAACCTACCGGCGATCTACGCTCGAGATTGCAAGCACCGACACACGCACCGCTAGCAATAGTTTGTCACATCGGCCCCACCGGACCCAAGAATTGGTGCATACTTCCCAAGTTCGCTACACCACGAGGTCCGTTTTGCGAGGGAGACACGCCGAGATGACGACGCACGGTCCGAAGAAGACGGTTCAGGCCCTGGCGGGCATCCTCACTCTGGGCGTGCTCCTGACGCCCGCTCTGACCACCGGGGCCGGCGCTGCGCAGGCCCAGGACCCCAAGTTCCGCAAGGTCAGCCCGCCCAACGTGTTCTACCCGGTGACCGGGACCAAGGCGGTCCAGGACCGGCGCACCTACAGCGCGCGCAACCTCGCGACCGACATCCAGGCCAACTGCAACGCGACGGTCTGGGCCAGCCACCCCGGTGTCGCCCAGGTGCTCACGAACCCAGCCTGGGCCGGCAAGGTCGTCGTCCGCGTGGTCAGCGGGACGAACGGCCTGGTCTCGCAGTACGCGTTCCTGGCGCGCGCCAACGTGACCACCGGCCAGCTGATCCAGTCCGGACAGGCCATCGGGGTGCTCGGCGCGAACCCGGCGTCCAAGGCTTGCGCCCTGCGCTTCTCGGTCTCCGGCAACAACAAGCCCGTGAACCCCAGCACCTGGCTGAACACGATGGTGGGCAACACCCCACCCGTCTCCGGCATGTTCAACACCAGGGCGATCGCCATCGGCTCCTACAACGTGCTCGGCGCCAGCCACACGGCGCGGAGCTCGAAGTACGCCACCTACCCCACCCGGCTGACGCGGTCGATCAACTACCTCAACGCCCGCGGCCTCGACGTGGTCGGCACCCAGGAGTTCCAGGAGGTGCAGTACGACTACTTCGTCTCCAGGGGGTTCAACAAGGCGTGGGGCGCCCACTACTGGGACCCGGAGGGCAAGCGTCGGGACACCGAGAACGCCATCATCTGGCGCAAGTCCTCCATGGAGTACGTCGAGGGGCACACCTTCGACATCCCCTACTTCGGCGGCAACATCCGGCACGTGCCCGCGGTGCTCCTACGACAGAAGTCCTCAGGACGCACGGCCTGGTTCCTGAACGTCCACAACCCGGCCAACGTCCGGGGCAACGCCGCCGGTTGGCGCGCCAGGGCGATCCAGATCGAGAAGAACAAGATCATCGAGCTGCGGAAGACCGGGCGTCCCGTGTTCCTCACCGGTGACTTCAACGACCGGCAGAACGCGTTCTGCCCGCTCACGGCCAACAAGCTGACGATCTCGCCGAACAGCATCCCGAGCGTGACCTGCAGGTATCCCCGCGAGTCGACGATCGACTGGATCTTCGCCGCGGGCCAGACGCGCTTCTCCTACTACCTGCGCGACAGGACGCCACAGACCACCCGGATCAGCGACCACCCGCTCGTGATCGGCCGGGCGCACCTGCAGGACTGACCAGTGGAGCTACTCCGTAGTATCAGTCCGTGAGTCGAGCAGCAGCAGCCCGCAGGCTTGCTTCCGCTGCCGCCTACGGGGGCGGGGGTCTCTCGCTGCTCGGCGCCTCGATCTACGGGGTGCTCCGCGCCGAGGCGACCCTGGCCCGTCGCACCATCGGCACTGCTCAGAAGCGGGTGCCGGACGCGACCGGATGGTATGGCCGAGGTCGGCCGGCGCCGGCCATCAAGATCGCCCTGCTGGGCGACTCGAGCGCGGCCGGCTACGGCGTCAACACGGTGGAGCAGACCCCGGGAGCGTGGCTCGGCTCCGGGGTCGCCGAGCGCGCCGACCGACGCGTCCACCTGCGTGAGTTCGCAGCCGTCGGGGCCCAGTCGAGCGCGCTGGCCCAGCAGATCACCCACGCCCTGCTGACCGATCCCGACGTGGCCGTCATCCTGATCGGCGCCAACGACGTCACCCACACGGTGCTTCCCTCGGCGTCGGTCCGCTTTCTCTCCGAGGCCGTACGACGCCTCCGCGAGGCCGACGTTGCGGTCGTGGTCGGCACCTGTCCCGACCTCGGGACCATCCAGCCGCTGCCGATCCCCCTGCGCCAGGTGGCCCGGACGTGGTCGCGCCGGCTCGCCGCCGCGCAGACCATCGCCGTCGTGGAGGCAGGCGGCCGGACGGTCTCGCTCAGCTCGATCCTGGGACCGGAGTTCGCAGCGGCCCCCGGAGTGCTGTTCGGACCCGACCGGTTCCACCCCTCGGCCGCGGGCTACGAGTCACTGGCGCGACTGCTGGTCCCCTCGGTGCTCTCCGCACTGGGAATGGGCGAGCAGGAGGAGGACGCGCCGCGTGCCGGCCGGGGCGAGGCCGTGCTCCCGATCGGGTACGCCGCGGTCAAGGCGAGCCAGAACCCCGGCACCGAGATCGACGGCACCGAGGTCGGCGGGGCCAAGCGTGGCGTGGGCGGGCGCTGGGTGACGTTGATGCGGCGCCGGCAGCTGCCCACCGGCGAGGCGGAGACCCCGCACGACGCCTCGACCGAGGCGGAGTCCCGGGCCAGGGTGCCGGACAGCGAAGACGCCCCGGCCGAGAAGTCGGCCGAGGCGTCCGCGTAGGACTGGACTGCGGGGTCAGTCGCCGCGCAGGATCGCGAGGATCCGCAGCAGCTCGATGTAGATCCACACGATGGTGACGGTCAGGCCGAAGGCCGCGCGCCACGACTCACGCTCCGGGAGCCCGGCAGCGATGCCGCGCTCCACGAAGTCGAAGTCGAGGATCAGCATCAGCACACCGAGGCCGAGACCCACGACGCTGGAGATCAGGCCCATGGTCCCGAACCCGTTGAAGCCGAAGCTGCTGCCGAAGAACTGCAGGACGAAGTCCAGCAGGCTCAGCGCCACGAAACCGAACATCGCGCCAACGACCCACATCCGGAACTTGGCGCCGACCTGGATGTTGAAGAACTTGTAGGCAGCCAGCGTTCCGGCCACGGCGGCCACCGTGCCGAGCACGGCCCCGATGACGAGCCCGTCGCCGAAGTAGCCCTCGATGAGCTTGCTGAACGCGCCCACGAAGACGCCCTCGAGGGCGGCGAAGGCGATGATCAGCCCGGGGCTGAGGACCTTCTTGAAGGAGTTCACCATCGACAGCGCGAAGGCACCCAGCGCGCCCACCATGGAGAGCGTGGTGAGCATCGGCAGGGAGTCCGGGTCGGCGACAGGTCCGGTCATGGCCCAGGTCGCTGCCGCGACGAGGACGACGATGCCCATCGTGATGCCGGTCTTCTGCACCACCGAGTCGATGGTCATCCGGCCCTGGTCGACCTGGGTCACCTGGCCGGGGGTTCCGGTGCCCCACTGCGACGGGTCGTTGCCGTAGCCGGCGTACTGCTGGCCCGTGCCGGGATAGGTCTGGCTCGCGTTGCCGGAGCCGTTGAAGCCCTCGGCGCGCGTGAAGATCGGGTTCTTGCTCTGCATGGCGTCCTCCTTGGATGCCTATGCGAATCGCCCGCTTTGGCGTTCGCCGTACGTCCCGACTGTATCGGGACGTCACCCATCAAACGTTCCACGGGGGGGTCGTGTTCCCGGCCGCTGCGGCGCCCTCTGGTCTAGTCCACTTTTTGTCCCTTAAATGGTAAATGGGTCGAAAGAGTCTTTTAACCCTAAAGTACTCGTAACGCCTGCTGAGGTCCTCTACGGATCCTCGACGGTCCCGACGCACCATCCTCGACCAGGAGCCCCACATGCGCACTCCCAAGAACAAGAAGCTCGCGATCGTCACCGGCACCGTTCTGGTCCTCGGTGGCACCGGCATCGCCTACGCCTACTGGAGTGCCGGCGGGTCCGGCACCGGATCGGCGACCACGGGGACCAACGTCGCCATCAGCGTCCACCAGACCAGCACGGTCTCTGGCATGGCCCCCGGCGACAGCGCGCAGACGCTCAGCGGCAACTTCAACAACACCAACACCGGCCCGGTCTACGTGACCAGCGTCACCGCGAGCATCGCCAGCGTCGTCAAGGCGAGCGGTGCCCCGGACGGAGCGTGCACCGCAGCCGACTACAGCCTGGCCAACGCGGTGATGACTGTGGGTGCGGAGGTCCCGGCAGGCACCGCGCAGGGCGCCTGGACCGGCGCCACGATCAAGTTCAACAACAGCGCGTCCGTGAACCAGGATGGCTGCAAGGGCGCCACGGTCAACCTCACCTACACCGTCATCTGAGTCACCACCGAGGGGGCGTCGGAGGGCGTCTCCTCGGTGGTCACGGCTTCCCTTTTCGTCGCCCTGCCCGGCTCGGTCCTCGCGCCGTGATCCCAGCCTGAGGCGATCGGCAGAGCGCTCCGTGCGCGCAGCTGTGGCGACCAGGCATTGTCGCCAGTGCGGCGCCCGGGAACGCGGTGAAGGCCAGCACCTCAGCCCCGCTCCATCCACCAGCGGGCCGAGCCTGGGAACCTGGCGGCGAACTCGTCGCGGGTCTTGTCCCACGCGGCGTACAGGTGGGCGGCCATGATCTGGGCGAAGATCGTGCGGAACGCCGCAGCGCCGCCACCAACCTCAAGTGCTGGTCGAAGATGACCGGGCTCTCCCGCCCGGACCACGCTGCTTCAGCGAGGTCATGAAGCCCTTCCAGAAGACCTCGTCCTCGCTGTCACCGACGTCGAGGCCGAGGATCTCGCGCTGCCCGGGTGGTGACCAGCCGTAGGCGGGTGCCGTTGCGCTCGGTGACTCGGTCATCGGTGGGTCTCCCTTCACTGCGTGACGTGGTCGTTTCACCGAAGATCTCCCCGATGGCCGCCCGCTTCACGCCGACCGCCGGACCTCAATCCCCACCGCTCCACGGGACCGTCCTGGCCCGGTTGCGGCGCTGGTGCCCTGGGAGGACTCGCCCGACCCATCCGCCCTGCGGTGTCCAACCCCGCCCACCCGGCTGACCGCGCGCGGCCTGACGGCGCGCGCCGCAGCCCGCCCTCGAGAGCAGAGACCTGCGTCTCTCAGGAGATGTTGAAGGGGTTGCTGGTCGCCAGCGTGAGAGACCCACTGGTCGCCCTCAACGTGTAGCCGGTTCCAACGAGGTTGATCTTGCAGCCGGCAAACGTGGCGAGGCCCGCGGTCGCCGCCCGCGGGTTCGTGGTGCACGTCAGCACGGCTCCGGTGGTCCCGCTGCCCGAGGTGATGGCCAACGTGATGCTCGCGACGCTGGTGGTCACCGTGTTCCCGCCGGCATCCTGGACCAGCACTCGGGGCTGCGAGGTCCAGGCCGCACCGGCGGCGCCACCGTTGGGCTGGACCGAGAAGGCGAGCTTGGCGGCCGCTCCGACGGCAACGGTGAGGCTGCTGCTGGTGGCGCCGGTCAGCGCGGTGGCGGAGGCGCTGAGGGTGTAGCTGCCGGTCTTGTCGATCCTGCAGCCGGCGAACGTCGCCGTCCCCGCGACGGCCGACAGCGGGTTGCTCGTGCAGGTGAGGACTGCCCCAGCGGTCCCGCTCGCGATCCCGAGGGTGACGCTCGTCGTGCTGGTCGTCGTGTTGCCGAAGGCGTCCTGGACCACCACCCTCGGCTGGGTCGTCCACGCCGTACCCCCGGTGCCGCCGCCGGGCTGGACGCTGAAGGCCAGTCGGTTGGCTGCGGCTGCGGTCACGTTGAAGGTGCTGCTCGTGGCACCGGTCAGCCCGGTAGCCGCCGCGGTCAGGGTGTAGCCGGTCCCGGACTTGTTGATCGAGAGGCTCGAGAACGTCGCGACTCCTCCGCTCGCCGCTGCTGACGTCGTGCCGCTGAGCGTGCCGCTGCCGGGGTTGGTGCCGATCGCCACGGTCACGCTGGCACTGCTGCTCGTCACCGTGTTCCCGTTTGCGTCCTGCACCGTCGCGGCCACAGCGGGGCTGATCGAGACCCCAGCCACGACCGCCGTGGGCTGCGTCGTGAACGCCAGCTTCGCGGCTGCCCCCACGGTGATGTTGAAGGGCGTGCTGGTTGCGCTGGTGAGTCCGGTCGAGGCCCCGACCAGGGTGTAGCCGGTTCCGACCTTGTTGATCGAGAGGTTCGAGAACGTCGCCACGCCCCCGCTCGCTGCCACCGCCAGGGTGCCCGACAGGGTGCCTCCACCGGGGTTGGTGCCGATCGCCATCGTCACCGACGCGGTACTGGAGGTCACCGTGTTGCCGCCTGCGTCCTGGACCAGCGCGCTGACAGCCGGGCTGATCGCCACCCCGGCGACTTCCGAGGACGGCTGCACGTTGTAGGCAAGCTTGTTCGCCGCGCCGACTGCGACGGTGAATCCAACACTGGTGTCTGCGACGAGAGCGCCGGAGGTGGCGCTGAGCGTGTAGGTGCCCGTCTTGTCGATCTTGCAGCCGACGAACGTGGCGGTCCCCGCCACCGCGGCCACCGGGTTCGTCGTGCACGACAGGGTCGCGCCCACGGTCCCGCTCGCCACGGACAGAGTGACGCTGGCGGTGCTGGTGGTGGCGTTGCCGTAGGCGTCCTGGATGGCCACCTTCGGCTGCGTGGCCCAGGCCACCCCCCCGGTGCCCCCGCCGGGATCGACGGTGAAGACCACCTGGGCTGCCGCGCCCACGGTGACGTTGAAGGTGCCGCTGGTGGCACCGGTGAGTCCGCTGGACGAGGCGGCCACGGTGTAGCCGGTGCCGGTCTTGTTAATGGCGAGGCTCGAGAAGGTCGCCACCCCGCTGCTCGCCGCCACCGACGTGGTGCCGGAGAGGGTGCCACTGCCTGGGTTGGTGCCGATCGCCGTCGTCACGGTGGCACTGCTGGTGGTTACGGTGTTGCTGTTGGCGTCCTGGACGGTGACCGTGACCGCTGGGCTGATCGACGCACCGGCGACCACCGTCGTCGGCTGGGTGGTGACAGCCAGTTTGGAGGCGACGCCGGGGGTGATGTCGAACGCGCTGCTCAGTGAGGCGGTCAAGGACGCAGCGGTGCTGTTCAAGGTATAGCCGGTGCCGGTCTTGTTGATCGAGAGGCTCGAGAACGACGCCACCCCGCTGCTCGCTGCCACCGACAAGGTCCCGGAGAGGGTGCCGCCACCGGGGTTGGTGGCGATCGCCACCGTCACCGTGGCCGAACTGGAGGTCACGGTGTTTCCGCCGGCGTCCTGCACCGCCACCGCGACTGCCGGGCTGATCGCCACCCCCGCGACCTGTGAGGACGGCTGCACCGAGTACCCCAGCTTGTTCGCCGCCCCGACCGCCACCGTGAAACCCGCGCTGGTGTCCGTGTTAAGGCTCCCCGAGAGGGCTGTCAGTGTGTAGGAACCGGACTTGTCGATCTTGCAGCCGACGAACGTCGCCACCCCCGCGACCGCGGTCACCGGGTTCGTGGTGCACGTCAGGGTCGAGCCCGAGGTCCCGCTGTCGATGGACAGGGTCACGCTGGCGGTGCTGCTCGTCACCGTGTTGCCGTACACATCCTGGATGGCCACCTTCGGCTGCGTGGCCCAGGCCACGCCCCCGGTGCCACCACCGGGCCCCGTCGTGAAGCCCACCTGCCAGGCTGCGCCGACGGTGACGCTGAAGGTGCTGCTGGTCGCGGCAGTGAGCCCGGTCGAGGTGGAGGTGAGGGTGTACCCCGTCCCGACCTTGTTGATCGAGACGTCGTCGAAGACCGCCTCGCCACCGATCACGACACGCGACAGGGTCCCGCTCAGGGTGCCGCCGCTCGGGTTGGTCCCGATCGCCAGGTTCACCACCGCGGCGCTGGTGGTCACCGTGTTGCCGCCCGCGTCCTGCACAGCGACCGTGACTGACGGGTCGATCGCCGTACCGGCCACCACGGACGAAGGCTGGACCGTGTAGCCCAGCTTGGTGGCGGCGCCGACGGCCACCGTGAACTGAACGCTGGTGTCGTTCGCCAGGGCGCCAGAGCTGGCCGTGAGCGTGTAGCTGCCTGCCTTGTCGATCTTGCACGCGGCGAAGGTGGCGACCCCCGCCACCGCCGCCTTGGGGTTGGCCGTGCAGGTCAGCAGGGCGCCGCTGGTCCCGCTCGCGATCGAGAGGGTCACGCTCGCGGTGCTGGAGACGGTGTTGCCGTAGGCGTCCTGGATGGCGACCTTGGGCTGCGGCGTCCAGGCCACGCCTCCGGTGCCACCCGCAGGCTGGACCGTGAAGCCCACCTGGACAGCTCCGCCGGCCGTGACGTTGAACAGGCTGCTGGTCGAGCTGGTCAACCCGGCCGAGGTGGCGCTCAGGCTGTAGCTGTTGGCGGACTTGGTGATCGAGAGGTCCTCGAACGTCGCCTCGCCGTCCACGACGTCGACCGAGAGCGTGCCGCCCAGCGTGGTGCCGCCGGGGTTGGCCCCGAACGCGAGGTTGACCGTTGCGGCACTGGAGGTGATCGTGTTCCCACCCGCGTCCTGCACCGCCACCGTGACCGCAGGACTGATCACCGCACCCGCGACCACAGCTGACGGCTGGACCTTGTAGCCCAGCTTGGTGGGCGCCCCCACGTCCACGGCGAAGCTCTCGCTGGTGTCCGCGGCCAGACTCCCCGAGGTGGCCGACAGCGTGTAGGTGCCCGCCTTGTCGATCTTGCAGCCGGCGAACGTGGCAACCCCGCTGCTGACCGACCTCGGGTTGACCGAGCAGGTCAGCAGGGCGCCGCTGGTCCCGCTCGCGATCGAGAGGGTCACGCTCGCGGTGCCCGTGACGGTGTTGCCGTAGGCGTCCTGGATGGCGACCTTGGGCTGCGGCGTCCAGGCCACGCCTCCGGTGCCACCCGCAGGCTGGACCGTGAAGCCCACCTGGACAGCTCCGCCGGCCGTGACGTTGAACAGGCTGCTGGTCGAGCTGGTCAACCCGGCCGAGGTGGCGCTCAGGCTGTAGCTGTTGGCGGACTTGGTGATCGAGAGGTCCTCGAACGTCGCCTCGCCGTCCACGACGTCGACCGAGAGCGTGCCGCCCAGCGTGGTGCCGCCGGGGTTGGCCCCGAACGCGAGGTTGACCGTTGCGGCACTGGAGGTGACCGTGTTCCCACCCGCGTCCTGCACCGCCACCGTGACCGCAGGACTGATCACCGCACCCGCGACCACAGCTGACGGCTGGACCTTGTAGCCCAGCTTGGTGGGCGCCCCCACGTCCACGGCGAAGCTCTCGCTGGTGTCCGCGGCCAGACTCCCCGAGGTGGCCGACAGCGTGTAGGTGCCCGCCTTGTCGATCTTGCAGCCGGCGAACGTGGCCACGCCGGCTGTCACCGTGCGTGGGTTGTTCGTGCAGCTGAGCACGGCCCCGCTGGTGCCGCTCGCGATGGAGAGCGTCACGCTGCCGCCGGTGGACACGGTGTTGCCGTAGGCGTCCTGGATCGCGACCCTGGGCTGGGTCGGCCATACGACGGCACCATTTCCACCCCCAGGCTGGACCGTGAAGCCCACCTGCGCGCTGGAAGCGGGGGTCACCGCGACGGTCGTCGTGCCCGTCCTCGCGGGGCGGGCGCTCTCCTGCACGGTGATGTCCTGGTTCGGCGCGGTGTGCAGCTCCACGCCGTTGGTGAAGGTGGTGGTGCCACCGTCGGACGGCGAGAAGGTGTAGTCCGGGGGCAGGACCGGGGATCCCGGATCAGTGCTCGTGAAGTGGACGGTGCCGGTGTAGTCGCTGACCTGGGCTCCGGAGCCGTCCCGCGCGGTGAGGCTCACGGTCAGCGGGACGCCGGCAGTTGTGGTGCCGGGGGCTGTGACCTGGAAGACGATGGCCTCCACAGTTGTGCCCGCGCTCGGGTCGCTCTCGGCAGTCCAGGAACCGACGACTGCCGTGACCGTGTAGGTGTAGCTGCCGTTCGGGACGCCGACGTCGTCGCAGGTCGTGGTCGGCGCGCTCAGCAGCACGGTGGGCGAGCTCGCGCAGGCGGCGCTCGGTGTGCCCCCGGAATGGCGCTGCACGTAGTACCCGGTGACGGGACCGCCGTTCGGGCCGAGCGTGGAGCTCCAGCTCACGGCGACGGTCGCACTGTCGTCGGGAGTCGTCGCACTCACCGAAATCGGTGCGTCGAAGCCCCCGGTCCCGCCTGAGCCACTGCCCGTCCCCGAACTCGTCCAGTACGCGTGCGCCACACCCGCGAGCAGGCCGGCAGCCGCCACGCCCGCGAGCACGACGAGGAGCTTGAGCACCCATTCGGGCAGTGGGAGGCGCCGCATGGGGCCTCCCGTCTCGATCACTGGCAGCTGAGTCGTCATCGTGGTGATGGCGAGGGCCGTCCTGGCAGGGCTGTTCGGCAGCCCTCGGCCTGTCACCAGATTAGGACATCTATGGCGATATTGGCCCAGAATGCGGCGTCATCGCTCCCCCAATTGCGCGCGAAATAGTGAATAAACCACCGAATGTCAAATTTAGGATATTTCGGGCTAGACCAGCAGGTGACCTGCGGCGCCGCCTGTGCCCCGGGTGGGGGTCGAACCCACACTGAACGGTGTTTAAGACCGCTTCCTCTGCCGGTTGGGATACCGGGGCCCCGGGCCTCGACTCAGCTCGACCACCCGCTGATCCTCGACCACCCGCTGATCATAGGGAGCCGAGCTCAGCGGCCCGGCCGAGGACGGCGTCGAGCATCGGCTCGGTGAGCCGCCCGGTGAAGGTGTTCTGCTGCGAGGGGTGGTAGCAGCCCAGCAGGGTGAGGTCGCCGGCCAGCGGGACCTCGACGGCGTGACCGAACCTGGGCCTGGGGCGTGGGATCTGCACGCCCGAGGCCGCCAGCGAGCGGAGCGCAACGTCCCACCCGATGCCGCCGAGGCTGACCACCGCCTTGAGTCCCGGGAGCAGGAGCCGCATCTCGCGCTCGATCCACGGAGCGCAGGTGGCGCGTTCCTCCGTGGTCGGCAGGTTCTGCGGCGGGGCGCACTTCACGGCCGCGACCATGCGGGCGCCGATCAGCCGCTGCCCGTCTCCGGCGTGGGTCGAGGTGGGCAGGGTGGCGAGGCCGACCCGGTGGAGCGAGGCGAACAGCCAGTCCCCCGAGCGGTCGCCGGTGAAGATCCGGCCGGTGCGATTGCCGCCATGCGCGGCCGGGGCCAGGCCCACGATCAGGATCGTCGGCTCGGAGTCGCCCCAGCTGGCGATCGGACGACCCCAGTAGGTCTCCCCGGCGTACGACGCCCGCTTCTCGCGGGCCACCTGCTCGCGCCAGGAGACCAGCCGGGGGCAGGCTGCACAGACAGAGCTCCGCGCCTCGAGCACCGGGAGCGACGCGCGCGCCGCCAGCCGCGTCACGCCGGCGGCCGACCGGGCAACGGGCGGCACCGGTTCGCCCGGCCCGACCGGGTCCTCCGGCCAGCCCTGGCCCGGTGGCACCGGGCTGGGGAACGAGGCGCTCAACGCCGGCTCAGCGCCGGCCGAACGGACGGTCGGCGGGATCACCGACGCCCGCAGCGGCCAGGCGGGCACCGCGCATCGTCGCCACGTCGCCGGCTCGACGAGCGGCCGCCTTGTCGATGCCGCGGTTGTCCCGCACCGGGAGCTGGATGGACTCCTCGGCAGCGACCCCGCTCCGCAGCTCGCGCACCCGCTCGAGCTCGGCGTCGAGCTCCGCCCCGAACAGCAGGGCGACGTTGGTGATCCAGAGCCAGAGCAGCGCGACCACGACACCGGCGACCGCGCCGTAGGTCCGGTTGTAGGAGGAGAAGTTGGCGACGTAGAACGCGAACCCGATGCTCGCGACCAGCCACACCAGGATGGCCACGAAGGCCCCGACAGAGATCACCCGGAACTTCACGAAGTCGACGTTGGGCGTCGCGTGGTAGAGCAGCGCCACGAGCACCATCACGACGAGGGCGAGGACCGGCCACTTCGCGTACCCCCAGGCCACGACCAGCTGGTCCCCGAGACCCACGGCATTGCCGATCGCCTCGGCGACCGGCCCGGACACGATCAGGATCAACAGGGCGCCCGCGCACAGCGCCACGGACACGATGGTCACCATGAGCTGCATCGGGCGCATCCTCCAGAACGGCCGGCCCTCCTCGACCTCGTAGATGCGGTTCATCGCCCGGCTGAACCCACCGACGTACCCGGAGGCGGACCACAGCGCACCGGCGAGTCCGATGGCCAGCGTCACCCCCGCGGCATCGCTGGCCGCGAGCTCGGTCAGGACCGGCTCGATCTGGTCGATCCGGTCGGCGGAGACCAGCGGGGCCAGGATCTCGAGGATCAGGTCGACCGAGGCCCGCGCCTCGCCGAAGATGCCGACCAGGGACAGCAGCGCCAGCAGCCCCGGGAAGATCGCCAGGACGGAGTAGTAGGTCAGCGCGGCGGCCAGGTCGGTGCCACCGTCGTCCAGGAACTCCCGCACCGTGCGACGCAGCACGAAGAAGGCGGAGAGCTTCGGAGCCTGTTGGTCGTCCTCGTCGGACATGTCGTCACTTCCCATCTGTGCTCAGACCCTCGACGGCAGCAGCTGTCGACCAGGCGATCCCGTCGAGGATGTCGTGCTCGGAGACCAGCATCGAGCTGACCGTCGTACGGCGCAGGATGCGGTCGAGGATCAGCCCACCGGCACCGATCACGTCGGCCCGGCCGGGGTGCATGTAGGGCAGCGCCCTGCGCTGCTCGACCTCGAGCGCGAGCAGCCGCGAGACGGCGCCCTGCACCGCGTCGGCACGCAGCACGCTGTGGTGGATCACGGTCCGGTCATAGCTGCCGAGGTCGAGCACGGCGGCGGCCAGCGTGGTCACCGTGCCGGCGACCCCGATCACCGCTCCGGCGTCCGCGGGGTCGACCGAGCAGGTGTCCAGTGCCCCGTCGATGTCCGCGACTGCGGCGGCGATCTCGTTCCTCGAGGGCGGATCGCCGGCCAGGTGGCGCTCGTTGAGCCGGACGGACCCGATGTCGAGGGACTCGGCGCCGACGATGTTCCCCTCTGCGTCGCCGAGAATCAGCTCGGTGGACCCACCTCCGACGTCGACGACCAGGAGTGGTGCGGGCAAGGGAGGAAGCGTCCGGGTCGCTCCCGCGAAGCTGACGCGTGCCTCCGCGTCGCCGTCGAGGATCTCGGCTTCGACACCGGTGCGCTCCCGGATGCCGGTCAGGAACTCCTCGGAGTTCTCGGCGTCCCGGGCTGCGGACGTCGCACAGAACCTGATCCGCGCCACGTCGTGCTCGAGGACCAGCGCCATGTAGTGCTCCACCGCGTCGAAGGCCCGTTGCAGCGAGGCATCGGCGATCCGGCCGGTGCGGTCCACTGCCTCCCCGAGTCGTACGACGCGCAGCTCGCGCACCAGCTCTGCACTGGTGCCGGCGTCCACGTCGATGTCCGCGACGAGCAGTCGCAGCGAGTTGGTGCCGCAGTCGAACGCGGCGACCCTAGTCATCCGAACCCTCCGCCAGCACGGTCGTCGGAAGGATCGTGCAAGACCCCGGTGCCCACCACTCACCCAGCGCGTCGAGCACCTCGTCACCCAGCGGGTTCACCCCGGGCCCCTGGGCCAGCGCCTGCCCGGCGAGCACGTGCAGGCACTTGACCCGGTCGGGCATTCCACCTGCGGAGACGCCGGCGATCTCGGGCACCTCCCCGATGGCGTCGCGTGCCGAGAGGTAGGCGTCATGAGCGCCGCGGTAGGCAGTGCGAAGCTTCTCGTCCGCGCCCAGCCGGTCGCTCATCTCGCGCATCAGCCCGGAAGCCTCGAGGGTGCCGATCAGCGATGCTGCGCGAGGACAGGTCAGGTAGAAGGTGGTCGGGAACGGCGTCCCGTCGTCGAGGCGAGGCTCGGTCGCGACCACGTCGGGGTTGCCGCACGGGCAGCGGTGCGCGACGGCATGGATCGACCGGGGCGGTCGGCCGAGCTGGGCCCGCACCACGGCGACATCGCGATCGTCGATGCCGGAAGCGGCCTCAGTCACTGTCGGGGGTCGGCGTGGGCCTGGTCGACGGCTGCGGAGGGGGCGCGATGTTCGTCTTCGGCGCGGATGCCTTCTTCGGGTGGTCGGCGGCTTCGAGGGTCCCGTAGACCTTGTCCCACCACGGGTCGGGGACCTGGCGCGCCACCGAGTCGGGGTCAGTGAGCTCGTCGTTGCGTTCCAGTGGCTTCCCGTCCCGGCCGATCACCTGATAGCTGGTCTCGCCCGGCAGCACCCAGCCGAACCGCTCGCGGGCCTGGGTCTCGACATAGGCCGGGTCGTCCCAGCGGCGCTTCTCCCGCTCGAGCGCCAAGATGTCGCGCTCGGAGCTGTCGATCTGGGCTCGCAGGTCGTTGATGTGGGAGCGCTGCTGCAGGTAGGCGCGCATGGAGGAGGCATAGGAGACGACCAGCACGGCCAGGACCACGACGAGGATCGCCATCCGGTTGGTGAACCTGGGGCGCGGATCCAGGGTTGCCGTGGCACGCGCACGCTCACTGCCCCGGGATCCGGGGCGGTTGTTGCCCGGGAGACGCCCGGGTCGGGCGCCCTTGCGAGGCCCGTTGTGCGTACGACGTGTGGCCATCTCTCAGCGCAGCCCGACTCAGCCCTGGTAGCGCGGGAAGGCCCCACGGCCCGCGTAGCGAGCAGCGTCGTCGAGCTCCTCCTCGATGCGCAGCAGCTGGTTGTACTTCGCGACGCGCTCCGACCGGGCAGGGGCACCGGTCTTGATCTGGCCACAGTTGGTGGCCACGGCCAGGTCGGCGATCGTGGTGTCCTCGGTCTCGCCCGAGCGGTGGCTCATCATGCACCGGAACCCGGCGCGGTGCGCCATCTCCACGGAGTCGAGAGTCTCGGTCAGGGAGCCGATCTGGTTGACCTTGACCAGCAGGGAGTTGGCCTGTCCACCGGCGATGCCCCGGGCCAGGCGCTCGACGTTGGTGACGAACAGGTCGTCGCCGACGATCTGGGTCTTGTCGCCGAGCTGGTCGGTCATCGCCTTCCAGCCGTCCCAGTCGTCCTCGTCGAGGGGGTCCTCGATCGAGACGATGGGGTAGGACGCGACCAGGTCGGCGTAGTAGTCGACCATCTCCTCCGACGACTTCTGCTTGCCCTCGAAGGCGTACTTCTTCTTCTCGTGGAACTCGCTGGCCGCCACGTCCAGGGCGAGCCCGAAGTCCGTGCCGAGCTTGAAGCCGGCCTCCCCGACCGCCTCGGCGATCAGGTCGAGCGCGGCGCGGTTGCTCGACAGCTCGGGCGCGAAGCCGCCCTCGTCGCCGACGCCGGTCGCCAGGCCCTTCTTCTTCAGCACAGCCTTCAGCGCGTGGTAGACCTCCGCGCCCTGCTGGAGCGCCTCCCGGAAGGACGCCGCGCCGATCGGCGCGATCATGAACTCCTGGACGTCGACGTTGGTGTCGGCATGGGCGCCACCGTTGAGGATGTTCATCATCGGCACCGGCAGCAGGTGGGCGTTGGGACCGCCGACATAGCGGAACAGCGGCAGGTCCGCGCTCACCGAGGCAGCCCGGGCCACGGCCAGGGAGACGCCGAGGATCGCGTTGGCCCCGAGATTGGCCTTGTTGGGAGTGCCGTCGAGGTCGAGCATCGCCTGGTCGACCAGCCGCTGGTCGCTGGCGTCGAGACCGATGATCTCGGGCTCGATCTGGTCCTGCACCGCGCTGACGGCCTTCTCGGTGCCCTTGCCGCCGTAACGCTTGCCGCCGTCACGCAGCTCGACGGCTTCGAAGGCGCCGGTCGAGGCGCCGGACGGGACGGCCGCGCGGCCGAGCGAGTCGTCGTCGAGGAGCACCTCGACCTCGACCGTCGGGTTGCCCCGCGAGTCGAGGATTTCCCGGGCGATGACGGTGTCGATGGAAGCCAAGACGGTTGCTCCTGGGTCGGGGGTTTCGGCCCTGAAGGGTCTAGGCCTGTGGTCGGGCCTGTTGGTGGCGGTTCGGGGCCTGCTGGCCCTTTCACCCTAACGGGGGCAGGCGTGGATCGCGGGTAGCACCCGCCTCCGGGTGGCGCCGATGGTCACGGGGCGACACCGGTGCCGAAGACCACCGGTTCGGCACCCTCGATCGCACCCAGGGTCTCGCAGGCGCGGGTTCCGACGTCACAGCCGACCACGGACGCGGGACGCCCACCCCGGCTCGCCACGCCGTAGAAGGTGGTCGGTCCGGCCCACCCGGCGAGCTCGAAGCCGTCCGGCACGGGAACCCCCGAGCGGTCCGGGCCGCGCAGCCGTTCATCCTCCGACACGACCGCGAGCCCGTCGCTGCTCACAGCGCGCCCCGAGCCGGTGTCGAAGGCGTACCGCGCGACCGCACCGGACTGCTCGCCGGTGACCAGGATCCGGCTGCCGTCGGAGGTGACCCCCAGCCCCGTCACCCCGGTCAGGCCGGTGCCCCGCAGCCGGGCGAGGTCGGTGAACCAGAGCTCGCCGCTGTTGACGACGAACACGCCCCCGGGGACGACCACGAAGGCCTCGATCCCGACGGGCGACAGGTCGATCTCACGCCTGTCCACGTGCAGGACTGTTCCCTGGGCCCACACCACGTCTCTCGAGGAGACCGCGCCCTCACCGACCGGCACCGTTCGCGGCACGGCCGTGGTGGCCGGGGAGGGTGCTGCCGTGACCGTGCGGGTCGGCCGCACCATCTCGTCATCCTCACCGAGCGTGCAACCGCCCGTCAGCACGAGAACCGCACCCGCCAGGAGGGCGGTCACCCGGCTGCTGGGGCGGCTTCTGGACCGACGAGTCACGCGCTGACCCGTCGCACGGCATCGCGCAGGGCCTGCTCCGGGTCGACTCCTGTCTCCCGGGCCTCGGCGACGAGGGCCAGCAACCGGTCCCCGATGTCTGCCGGGTCAGGGGCTGGCACTGCGGTGCCGGCACGCTCGAGCCGGTCGAGCACCTTCGCGGCTCGACTGAGGGCGGGAAGCGCCAGGGGGATGCCGTCGAGCACCGCGGTCCGCTGTTTCTCGGCTGCCTTCACCGACTCCCAGGTGTCGTTGATCCGCGTCGGGTCCGTCTCCTCGACGTCGCCGAAGACGTGCGGGTTGCGGCGCACCATCTTCTCGCTCAGCCCACGCGCGACGTCCTCGATGTCGAACTCACCCGCCTGGGCAGCGATCGCTGAGTGCAGGTAGACCTGCAGCAGCACGTCGCCGAGCTCCTCGCGCAGATGGTCGAGGCTGCCACCGGCGTCGAGCGCCTCGATGGCCTCGATCGTCTCGTAGGTCTCCTCGAGGAGGTGCTTGGCCAGCGTGCGATGGGTCTGCGCGGCCTTCCAGCCGCACTCCTCGCGGAGGCGGGCGATCATGGCGACCAGCTCGACCAGCGCGGACTCGCCGGTCACCGGGGAGTCCGCCACGGGTCAGCCGCACTTCTGGCTGGCGGGGAGTCCGCTGACCCACTTCGGATCGGGTTCGTTGGCGGTGGCGCCCTTGGCGAAGGCCGAACCGGCGCGCGAGACCGAGCTCTGGCCACCGCCCGGGAAGCCCTGCTCGGTGGGGGCGTAGCGAGGGTCGGTCGTGATCTCGACCTGTTCGAGCCAGCTGTCCCGGGCCTGGAGGCCGGCATTCATCAGCTGCTCGATGTTGGTGAAGGTCGGCTCCTCACCCGTCGACCTGCTGCCGGCCTCGACCAGGATGGCACGGCCCACGGCCCACTCGCCGAAGACCTTCTCGATCTCGGTGCGGGTCTTGCCGGGAAGCGGGGTGATGCCGGGCTCGAGCTGGCTGTAGAACCCGTCCGACATGGACTTCTGCGGCTCGAGGCCCTCGTCCTCGGCGTACTGCTTGCTGAGCTCGGTGTCCAGGAGCAGACCCAGTGACTGCTGCTTGACGCGGCTGATCGCCATCGAGGTGGACTGCCCGGCCTTCGCCGCGAGGTCCGCGGCGACGCACTGAGCCTCGGCGAGGTCGTTCACCTGGGCGTTGGTGATCCGGGAGCCGTTGACGACGGACGCGGTGCCCGGCGTGATCTCCCCGCACCCGCTCAGCACGATCAGCGCGACAGCGACCGCCGGGAGTGCCCACTGCTTGCCGCCCACACCTCGGAGCTTCACGATCCGGTCTCCTTCACTCGTCCATCGCCGGGTTCGATCACTGCGTCGATCACCTGCCGCGCCCAGTCGAGCAGTTCCTCGTCCCGAGGCCCCTGGGCACCGAAGCCCACCGGCTGGGGACGCGGCACCAGCATCGTACGCACCGGAGCCTTGTAGAGGCTTTTCGGGTGCAGCCGGTTCAGGCGTACGACGCGCGACTCGGGCAGGTCGACCGGATGGAAGCGGATGTACTTTCCCTGGGCCGTCACCTCGGAGATGCCGGCGTAGCGGGCACGGGCCCGGAAGCTGGCCACCGCCAGCAGCCGCTCGACCGGAGCGGGCGGTGCGCCGTACCGGTCGAGCAGCTCCTCGCGCAGGAGCCGGACGTCCTCGTCCGAACGCACCTCGGCCATCCGCTTGTAGATCTCGAGGCGGAGCCGCTCGCTCTGGATGTAGTCGTGCGGCAGGTGGGCGTCGATGGGCAGCTCGATCTTCACCTCGACGGCTTGCTCGGCCCCTGAGCCGTCCTGCCGGAACTCGGCGACGGCCTCACCGACCAGGCGCACGTAGAGGTCGAACCCGACGTCCGCGATGTGTCCCGACTGCTCGCCGCCGAGCAGGTTGCCGGCGCCGCGGATCTCGAGGTCCTTCATCGCGATCGCCATGCCGCCACCGAGGTCGGAGTGCTGGGCCAGGGTGGCCAGCCGCTCGTGGGCGGTCTCGGTGAGTGGCTTGTCAGGGGGGTAGAGGAAGTAGGCGTAGGCCCGCTCGCGGCTGCGGCCCACCCGTCCGCGGAGCTGGTGCAGCTGGGACAGGCCGAGGGTGTCGGACCGCTCGATGATCATCGTGTTGGCGTTGGAGACGTCCAGGCCGGACTCGACGATGGTGGTGCACACGAGCACGTCGAACCGCTTCTCCCAGAAGTCGAGCATCACCTGCTCGAGCTGGTGCTCGCCCATCTGGCCGTGGGCCGTGGCGACTCGGGCCTCCGGCACGAGCTGCTTGATCCTGGCGGCCGCCTTCTCGATCGACTGCACCCGGTTGTGGATGTAGAAGACCTGGCCGTCGCGCAGCAGCTCACGTCGCAGCGCGGCGGTCACCTGGCGGTCCTCGTAGGCGCCGACGTAGGTGAGCACCGGGTGACGTTCCTCCGGCGGGGTGGCGATCGTCGACATCTCCCGGATGCCCGTGATCGCCATCTCCAGCGTGCGCGGGATCGGGGTCGCGGACATGGACAGCACGTCGACACTGGTGCGCAGACGCTTCATCTGCTCCTTGTGCTCGACCCCGAAACGCTGCTCCTCGTCGACCACGATCAGACCGAGGTCCAAGATTTGGATGTCGGGGTTGAGCAGCCGGTGGGTGCCGATCACGATGTCGACGCTGCCGTCCTTGAGGCCCTCGAGGACCTCCCGGGCCTCCTTGTCGGTCTGGAACCGGCTGAGCGCCCTCAGCGTCACCGGGAAGCCGCTCATCCGCTCCGCGAAGGTGGCGAAGTGCTGGGTGACCAGCAGCGTGGTGGGCACCAGGACCGCGACCTGCTTGCCGTCCTGGATGGCCTTGAAGGCCGCCCGCACCGCGATCTCGGTCTTGCCGTAGCCGACGTCGCCGCACACCAGGCGGTCCATGGGTACGACGCGGCGCATGTCGGCCTTGACCTCCTCGACCGTGCTCAGCTGGTCAGGGGTCTCGTGGAACGGGAACGCGTCCTCCAGCTCGGTCTGCCACGGGGTGTCCGGTCCGAACGCGTGGCCCTTGGTGGCCTGGCGGGCGGCGTAGAGCTTGATCAGCTCCGCCGCGATCTGGCGCACCGCCTTGCGCGCCCGACCCTTCCGCTTGGCCCAGTCGCCACCACCGAGCCGGTCCAGGCTCGGCTGCTCCCCGCCGACGTAGCGGGTCACCTGGTCGAGCGCGTCCGCGGGCACGAACAGCCGGTCCGGTGGGTGGCCCCGCTTGCTGGCGCCGTACTCCAGGACGAGGTACTCGCGGATCGCACCCTGCACCTCGCGCTGCCGCATCTCCACGAACCGCCCCACCCCGTGCTGCTCGTGCACGACGAAGTCGCCGGCCTTGAGCTCCAGCGGGTCGATCTGCTTCTTGCGCCGCGCCGGCATCTTGCGCATGTCGCGCGTGGTCGCCTTCTGCCCGGCGATGTCCTCCCCGGTGAGCACCATCAGGGCGGGGTCGTCGAGCACGAGTCCATGGTCGAGGCAACCGGTGGTGACGAGGACGAGACCCTCGGTCTGGTTGGTCGAGCCTGTCGAGACCACCGTCTCCACCAGCCGCGCCGGCACGTCGTGCTCGCCGAGCACCTCGACCATCCGCTCCGCGGGGCCGTGGCCCTGGTGGATGGTGACGACGGACCTGCCGGCAGCCAGCTGGGCGCGGATGTCGGCGACGACCGCCTCGATGTCGCCGCGGTAGGCGTCGGCAGACCGTGCGGCGATGGTCCGGCTCTCCGGCGCGTGCGGGTCGATCTCGGCGAGGGTCTGGTCGGTCTCTATCCCGAACGGACTGATCCCCCACCAGCCCTGTCCCTGCTCGAGCACCTGCGTGCGGACCTCGCCGATACCTCGCAGGGACGCCGCTCCGAGGTCGATCGGGGCGACCCCGCCGGAAGCGGCAGCGGCCCAGCTCGCCCCGAGGAACTCCTCACTGGTGGCCACCAGGTCGTGTGCCCTGGTGCGGACCCGCTCCGGGTCGAGCACCAGCACATGGCTCTCGGGCGGGAGCAGCTCGACCAGCATCTCCATCTCCTCGACCAGCACGGGCGACAGCGACTCCATCCCCTCCACGGCGATGCCCTGGGCCAGCTTGTCGGTGAGCTCGGCGAGCTGGGGGTGCTGCTTCCCGAGCTCGGCGGCGCGGCGGCGTACGTCCTCGGTGAGCAGCAGCTCCCGGCACGGTGGGGCCCACAGGCGCTCGACCGGCTCCAGGGTGCGCTGGTCGGCGACGGCGAAGGCGCGGATCTCGTCGATCTCGTCGCCGAAGAACTCCACCCGGACGGGGTGCTCCTCGGTCGGCGGGAAGACGTCGACGATGCCACCCCGGACGGCGAACTCACCGCGCTTCTCGACCAGGTCGACCCGGGAGTACGCCGCTCCGGCGAGTCGTCGCACGACGTCCTCGAGCTCCACCTCCTGGCCGGGCGCCAGCTCGACCGGCTCGAGGTCCGCCAGCCCCTTGACCTGCGGCTGCAGCACCGAGCGGACCGGCGCGACGATGACCTTGAGCGGGCCGTTGTTCGCCTCCCCGCCCGGGTGCTTGATCCGGCGCAGCACCGCGAGCCGCCGACCGACGGTGTCGCTGCGCGGGCTGAGTCGCTCGTGCGGGAGCGTCTCCCAGGCCGGGTAGAGCGCCACCGAGGCCGGGTCCATCAGGTCCTGCAGCTCCTCGGTCAGGTCCTCGGCCTCACGCACGGTGGCGGCCACCACCAGGACGATGCGGCCGGCGTCGACGAGGCCCTTGACCACGAAGGGGCGCAGTGCCGCTGGCCCGGTGAGGTCGAGCGTCGCCAGACCCGACCTGGCGTCACGCATCGAGGCGGCGAGGGCAGGCTCACGCAGGACCAGGTCAGCCAGGGTGGCGAGCGACACGGGTGACTCCTCGATGGTGCAGATCAGCGCTGCGGGCACGCAGGATGACCCCCCACCAGTGCGGGCAGGGGGTTGTCCCGATTCTACGAGGTGCGTCCGTCAAGCCGGTCAGGCCTGTTCCGCACGGGCCGATCGGAGGATGCTGGGCCGATGATGCGGGGCATGGGCGGGTTGGTCGTAGGCGCGCTGGTCGGGCTGTTCTTCGGTGCGCTCGCGCGCGCGCTGATGCGGCTCGTGGCGATCGGGATGGCCATCGAGCCGGAGATCGACCGCGGAGCCACCGCCGCCCTGGTCAGCCTGTTCGTCGTCTCCGGCGCGGGGGCCGGCGCTGCAGCGGCGTTCCGCCTCCGGACGTGGCGACTGGCGCTGCTCCTGGTCCTGTCCTCGGCGCCCCTGTTCGTGATGGGCGTCGGGTTCGGTGTCGGCGAGGTCATCGAGATCATCGACCTCGACCTCACCCTGCCCTGGATGATCGAGCTCCTCGCCCTCTCCGGCGTCATCGTGGCGGTGGTCCTCCTCACGCCGTACGCCGCCTGGCGGGCAGGCCGGCGTACGGTCCGGAACCGCGTCTGAAGCCTGTCCCCTGGGTGGGGATCGCCTACGGGCTCGCGTCGCGTTCGGCCGGCCCGCGCAGGATGCAGAACTCGTTGCCCTCGGGGTCGGCGAGGACCACCCACCCGGTCCCGTCGGCCTCGCGCCGGTCCTCGACCTCGGTCGCGCCCAGGGCCAGCAGTCGGGCGAGCTCCTCGTCGCGGGTGCCGGCGCTCGGGAAGAGGTCGAAGTGGATCCGGTTCTTGACCCGCTTGGCCTCGGGCACCTCGATGAAAAGCAGCGGGTGACCGCCGTCGGGACGCTGGATCCAGCACTCCTCGTCACCGGGTGCGTCGGGCTCCTCCGGATGCTCGACGTACTCCAGCACCTGCTTCCACCACTGGGAGAGCTCGTAGGCGTTGCGGCAGTCGATGCTGGTGTGCGAGATGTACGCGGTCATGGACCGATGTTCTCAGACCGCCCAGGGCCCCTCGGGTGCCCGCACGCGTGCCTCGTCGGCCTCCTGGTCGGTGAGCTTCTCCTGGCTCTGCCGCTCGGCCTCGACGCGGCGCAGGTAGTGGTCGACCTCGTCCTCGAGCCGCGCGGCGTCCCAGCCCAGCTCGCCGGCCATCAGCTCCGCCGTCGGCCGCGCCGACGCGATGCCGCGGTCGAAGCACTCCACTGAGGTGCGCGTGCGCCGGGCGAGGACGTCGTCGAGGTGGCGCGCGCCCTCGTGGGTGACCGCATAGACCACCTCGGCCGCGAGATAGTCCTCCGAGCCGGTCAACGGCTCGCCGAGCTCGGGCCGTTCGGTGATCAGCCCGAGCACCTCGTCGATCAGTCCTCCGAAGCGACCGAGCAGGTGGTCGATCCGGCCGATGTCGAGCCCACTGGAGCGGGCCAGCGACACGCGCTGGTTGGTGCGGGCCTCGAACCCGCTGGCGCCCAGGAGCGGGATCCGCTCGGTGACACTGTCGCGCACCGTCCCGTCGAGGGACTCCGCGGCCGCGTCCACGGCGTCACGCGCCATCACCCGGTAGGTGGTCAGCTTGCCGCCGGCGATCATCACGAGGCCCGGGACAGGCGCGACCACCGTGTGCTCGCGGGAGATCTTCGACGTGGGCTCGGTGGCGCCCTTGAGCAACGGCCGCAGCCCGGCGTACACCCCCTGCACGTCGCTGTGGTCCAGCGGCGTGCGCAGCAGCTTGTTCACGTGGTCGAGCACGTAGGCGATGTCGGCGCGAGAAGCGGCCGGGTGCGCCAGGTCGAGGTCCCACGGGGTGTCGGTCGTGCCGATGATCCAGTGGCGGCCCCACGGGATCACGAACAGCACGGAGACAGCTGTCTTGGTGATGAAGCCGGCCTCGCTGCGGATGCGGTCGCGGGGTACGACGAGGTGGATGCCCTTGCTGGCCTCGACGTTCAGGGCGCCGATCCCGCCGAGCATCTCCTGGATCTCGTTGGTCCAGACGCCGCCGGCGTTGACGACGACCTTCGCGCGCACCTCCATCTCGCGGTCGTTCTCCAGGTCCACCACGCGTACGCCGACCACGCGTTCACCCTCGCGCACGAAGCCGGTGACCTTGGTGCGCGACGCGACGTGGGCGCCGTACGCCGCGGCGGTGCGGGCGATGTTCATCACCAGCCGTGCATCGTCGACCTGGCAGTCGTAGTAGCAGATCGCCCCGGACAGGTCCTCGGTGCGCAGGTCCGGCGCCATCCGCGCGAGCGCCTTGCGGAAGAGGTGCTTGTGCCGGGGCACACCCATCTCGTGCTTGCCGGCTCGTGCCCCCAGCGCGGCCATCGCGTCGTAGAGCACCAGGCCGGCGCCGACGTACGGCCGCTCCCAGGCGTGGTGCAGCGGGTAGAGGAACGGCACCGGCCGCACCAGGTGCGGCGCGAGCTTGGTGAGCAGCAGCCCGCGCTCCTCGAGCGCCTCCTTGACCAGCGCGAAGTCGAACATCTCCAGGTAGCGCAGGCCGCCGTGCACGAGCTTGGAGGAGCGCGACGACGTGCCGCTCGCGAAGTCGCGCTGCTCCACGAGCGCTGTCGAGAGACCGCGCGAGACCGCGTCCAGCGCCGTCCCGGCACCGACGACCCCCGCCCCGACGACGAGCACGTCGAGCCCCCCGGCCTCCATGGCATCGAGGGCCTTCGCGCGCGATCCGGGTCCGAGATCAGCCGTCAGGGTCATGCGGGCCAGTCTGTCAGCCGGGCACTGAGGTCCGGCGGGTCAGGACCTGGAGCGCCGAGCGGCGGGCTTGCGCGGCGTCGGGCGTACGACGAGCACGGGGCACGGCGCGTAGTGCTGGACGCGTTGGGCGGTGCTGCCGATCAGCACGGTCTCGCTGATCCCGCGGCCACCGCTGGCCACCACGATCAGCCCGGCACCGAGCTGCTTGGCCGCCTTGATGATCTCGTTGGCCGGCGAACCGCTGCGCAGGCGCTGGTGGACCTTCGGTCCCCACCCGTCATAGACCTCGGCGACCTTCTGCAACGCCGCCTCCGCGGCCGCCCGGAAGGACGGCACCTCGCCCTCGGACTTGATCCTGGTCCCGCTGATCTCGTCGGCGAACGCCACGGCGGCAAGCGGCCGGATCACTGCTACCACTGAGATGTCGGTGATCTTCTCGGGGTCCGCGAACGACTTCAGCTGCTTGGCCGCCGCCAGTGACTGGCGGGATCCGTCGACTGCGACGATGACGTGCATCTCAGCTCTCCTCCGCGTTGGTGTCCGAACGGCGACCCGAGGACTCGGGTCGGCCGAAGAAGTACTCCGCCGCGTAGAGCGCGCCGCCCACGGCGAGCAGCCCTGCGCACCACACCAGCGAGAACGGGTCGTCCACGACAACGTAGATGAGCAGCACGAGGTTGGCGAGGATCCCGAAGTAGAGCAGCGGGCGCGCGGCGCGGAAGGACTCCTCGTGGTTGTCCTGGTCGCTCAGCTTGAGGCAGGCCAGGATCACCATCACGTAGATCGACAGGGTGAGCACCACCGTGACGAGCGAGAGGCGCTCGACGACATCGACACCCACACCGGCCTTGTTCAACGCCCCACCGATGAGCAGCAGCCCGATCACCACGAACGCCGAGAAGATCAGGGCGACCCACGGGCTGCGACGTGAGGAGTGGATCTTGGCGAAGACGCCGGGCACGACGTCCTCGCGGGCCATGCCGTAGAGGATCCGCGACTGCGTGACCACGGCCACGAGCGTCGTGTTGGTGATCGCGACCATCGCGATCACCGCGAAGATGGTGGTCATGATCCCCACCGGGACGGGGAGAATCCCCTCCTTGACCACCTCGAGGAGTGCTGCGTCGGAATCGGCGAGGCTCTTGGTCGGCACCGTCAGCGACGCACTGATGGCCACCAGCACGTAGATCACTCCGGCGGCGATCATGCCGCCCACCAGCGCCCGCGGGAAGGTCCTGGACGGGTTGATCGTCTCCTCGGCGACGTTCGCCGCGTTCTCGAAGCCGGTCATGGCGAAGAACGCCAGTGCGACTCCGGCGACGAGCGCGAAGATCGGGTTCCCCTCGGCCTCGAAGTCGACGAGGGTGCCGAAGTCGGCGTTCCCCTCGGCGACGTAGATGACGCCGATGATCATGATGATGATGAGACCGGCGATCTCGACGAACGTCATCAACATGTTCGCGACCACCGACTCGGTGATGCCGATGTAGTTCACGACGGCCAGGGCCAGGATGAACGCGAGACTGATCAGCAGCGCTGGGGGCAGGTCCCACACCTGGCCGAAGTAGCGCGAGAAACCGGTCGCCAGCGAGCCCGCGGCGGCGAAGCTCGCGGACAGGAACGTCACCGTGACCAGGAAGGTCAGCACCTTGTTCTTGAACGCCTTGTTCACGTAGAGCGCGGCGCCGGCGGCCTGGGGGTACTTCGTGACCAGCTCCGCGTAGGCCAGTCCGGTGATCGTCGCAATCGTGACGCCGACCGCGAACGCCAGCCAGAAGGCGCCTCCCACGGCACCAGCCACGGCACCGATGAGGACATAGATCCCCGACCCGAGAACGTCGCCGAGGACGTAGAAGAACAGCAGCCTGCCGGTGATGGACCGCTTGAGCTCACTGTCGGAGCCCGCCTCAGCGGGGTCGGCGGACGCGATGGAGGTCTCTGACATGGACGCCTCGTTCCTGACGGGGTACGCGGTGCAAATCGGTACTCCCCGTGCCCCCGGCAACCTGCTCGCAAACCTTCCGGGCTCGCGCGGTCGCTGTCGGGCGGGCGTGCGCCTACTGGACGACGACCTCGATGCGCTGGAACTCCTTGAGCTCGGTGTAGCCGGTCGTGGCCATCGCCCGACGCAGCGCGCCCATCAGGTTCATCGTCCCGTCCGCCACACGTGAGGGCCCGAACAGGATCTCCTGGAGAGTGCCGATCGTCCCGAACTCCACCCGCTCACCACGAGGCAGGTCCGGGTGGTGCGCCTCGGTGCCCCAGTGGAAGCCTCGACCAGGAGCATCGGTGGCGCGGGCCAGGGGCGAGCCGATCATCACCGCGTCGGCACCGCAGGCCACCGCCTTCGCGATGTCGCCGCTCCTGCCGATCGAGCCGTCGGCGATGACGTGCACGTAGCGGCCACCGGACTCGTCCATGTAGTCACGGCGGGCGGCGGCGACGTCGGCCACCGCACTGGCCATCGGCACGGCGACCCCGAGGACCGTGCGCGTGGTGTGCGCGGCGCCTCCGCCGAACCCGACGAGCACGCCCGCCGCGCCGGTGCGCATCAGGTGCAGCGCCGCCTGGTAGGTGGCACAACCTCCCACGATCACAGGCACGTCGAGCTCGTAGATGAACTCCTTGAGGTTCAGCGGCTCGGCCTGGGCGCTGACGTGCTCGGCGCTGACGGTGGTGCCGCGGATCACGAACATGTCGACGCCCGCGTCCACCACCGTCTTGGCGAACTGCTTGGTCCGCTGGGGACTCAGGCTCCCGGCCACGGTCACGCCGGCGTCGCGCATGTGCCGGATCCGCTCGCTGATCAGCTCCGGCTTGATCGGCTCGGTGTAGATCTCCTGCATCCGGCGCACGGCGTCCGGACCGGTGAGGCCGGCCACCTCCTCGAGCAGGTCGGTGGGGTCGTCGTACCGCGTCCAGAGGCCCTCGAGGTCGAGCACTCCGAGGCCACCGAACTGCCCGAAGGCGATCGCCGTGGACGGCGACATCACCGAGTCCATCGGCGCGGCGAGGATCGGGAGCTCGAAGCGGTAGGCGTCGATCTGCCACGCGGTGGACACCTCTCCGGGGTCCCGCGTGCGTCGGCTCGGCACGATGGCGATGTCGTCGAAGGCGTAGGCGCGGCGCCCGCGTTTGGCGCGCCCGATCTCGATCTCAGTCACCGGGCGAGTCTTTCACGGGGACCACGTCGACCGGGTCACCCAGGCCGATGCTGCCGGACCTGGTGACGTCGGCGTACATGCCCAGGCACAGCCCACGCTCGCGGCCCAGCGCCTTCAGCCAGCCGGGCTGCTCGGCCAGGCCTTCTTGCGCTATGTCCACCATCCGGCACCGTTCGGTCCGCTCGACCACCGCGAGCACGACGTCGTCGACGCAGATCGCCCGGCCCGCCCAGGTCTCCTCGACGAACGGTTCCTTGGTCTCCACGACGAGGTTGGTCCGGAGCCGACGGACGTCCCCGTCGACCCCCAGGTGGGTCCGGCACCACGCCAGCGAGGCGGTGCCGACGAGCGAGACCGGGGCGGCATCCTGGTACGGGGTACCGGTCTCGCGCTGCACCCGCACCTCGGCCCCGAAGTGCTCGCTCAGGACCCGGTCGAGCTCGGGGTCGCCGACGCACCACGAACCCGTGGGCCCGACCACGTGGGCGTCGTCGCCGTCCATCGACGCGCTGTACTCGAAGACCTCGTCGAAGCGGCGGAACCGTCGGGAGTTCTTGCCCGAGGCGAGCTTGCCCTCGGCGTCGACGACGGAGAACCAGCGGTCGCCCACCATTCCCCGCTCGTCCAGGTCGACGAACCCCAGGGCCTCGCCACCCATCGACTTGACCGGGTAGCGACGGATCTCGGTGATGTTCACGCGTCTCCCAGCTCGAGGAACACCACGTGCAGGTCGGCGTACGCCGCATCCGGCAGCCTGAACGCGAAGGAGGCCGCGCCGGTCATCGCCAGGAGTAGTTGGGCGCCTCGGCCGTGATCTGCACGTCGTGCGGGTGGCTCTCCTTGAGACCGGCCGACGTGATGCGCACGAACCGGCCCTTCTCGCGCAGCTCCGCGATGTTGCGCGCACCCACGTAGAACATCGACTGGTGCAGTCCGCCGAGCAGCTGGTGGGCGACCGCGGCAAGGGGCCCGCGGTAGGCGACCTGGCCCTCGATGCCCTCGGGGACGATCTTGTCGTCGCTGTGCACGTCGGCCTGGAAGTAGCGGTCCTTGGAGTAGGACTTCTTGCCCCGGCTCGACATCGCCGCGAGCGAGCCCATGCCCCGGTAGGACTTGTACTGCTTGCCGTTGACGAAGACCAGGTCTCCGGGACTCTCCTCACAGCCGGCGAGGAGCGACCCGAACATCACCGACTCCGCACCCGCGACCAGCGCCTTGGCGATGTCGCCGGAGTACTGCAGGCCGCCGTCGGCGATCAGCGGCACGCCGGCCGGGCCGCAGGCCAGGGAGGCGTCGTGGACGGCGGTGACCTGGGGTACGCCGACACCGGCGACCACGCGCGTCGTACAGATCGAGCCCGGCCCCACGCCGACCTTGACCGCGTCGGCACCCGCGTCGACGAGTGCCTGCGCGCCCGCGCGGGTGGCCACGTTGCCACCGACGATCTGGACGTGTCCGGTCGCCGGGTCGCTCTTGAGGCGGCGGATCATGTCGAGCAGCAACCGGGCGTGGCCGTGGGCGGTGTCCACCACCAGCACGTCGACGCCGGCCTCGATCAAGGTGGTCGCGCGGTGCCAGGCCTCACCGAAGTAGCCAACGGCCGCGCCCACGAGCAGCCGTCCGTCGGCGTCGTTGGACGCGTTCGGGAACTGCTCGGACTTCACGAAGTCCTTGACCGTGATCAAGCCGGCCAGCCGGCCCAGATCGTCGACGATCGGCAACCGCTCGCGCTTGTGCTGGCGCAGCAACGACGTCGCGTCCTCGCGGCTGATCCCCACCGGAGCGGTGATCAGCGGCATCGGGGTCATCACCTCGTCGACCTTGGTGGTGGCCCACTCGGCGACCGGGGTGAAGCGCAGGTCGCGGTTGGTGATGATGCCGAGCAGCCGGTTGTCGGTGTCGACGACCGGGAGCCCGGAGACGCGGTACTCGCCGCAGATCTGGTCGAGCTCCTCGAGCGTCTTGTCGGGACCGATCGTCACCGGGTTGGAGATCATCCCGGTCTGGGTCCGCTTCACGAGGTCGACCTGGTAGGCCTGGTCCTCGATGGACAGGTTGCGGTGCAGGATGCCGATGCCGCCCTGTCGGGCCATCGCGATGGCCATCCGCGACTCGGTCACGGTGTCCATCGCGCTCGAGATCAGCGGGGTGCGCAAGGTGATGCCGCGGGTCAGCCTGGTGCTGGTGTCGACCTCGCTGGGGATCACGTCCGTCTCGCCGGGCAGCAGGAGGACGTCGTCGTAGGTCAGGCCCAGCGGTGCGAACTTGCTGGGTAGTTCTGAGGGGACACCTTCGGTCATCAGATCCGGGGGCCTTCCGGTGCGTTGCGTGCGGTCCCTGAGTCTAACGGTCGGTGACGGCTCGTTCCCCACCCAGGACCGGCGTGCCAACACCGGACCGGTGGATGCCGGCGATCTGGATCCTGGCCTGCAATGCTCCGCGGCTCATCCTGATCCGTGCCCGGAGGCCCGCGCCGCACACCATCGTCACGAAACCCGCGTCCTCCGGCGGTGCCAGGAGCACGATCTCCACGGCTCCGGCGGCCGCTGCCTGCGAGGCAGCACGGGTGAGCAGCTGGGTGCCGATCCCGACGCGGCGCCAGGCCGGTGCCACCTCGATGGTCAGCTCCCGTTCCTCGGTCAGCGCGAACGTCGCAACGCCGACGACGTGGCCACCGACGCGAGCGACCAGGCCGCTCGGCGTCTCGTCGTACTCCACCGGGGTGGAGCCGGCGTGGGCATCCTGGTCATCGTTCGACCCCGCCAGAGCGCGCAGCGCTGCGGCGCGGGAGTGTTCCGTCGAGCTCCACTTCTCCGGGTGCGGTCCGAGCAGTCTCTCGAGCACGGAGTCGAGCAGCGCCGGGTCTGCGACGACGTCATGGGCGGCGGTCATCCAACGCGTCGGCTGGTCGATCAGGTCGTGAGTGGTGCAGGGTTCGACGCTCACCTCGTCCCCGCCTGCACCACTCACGAGTTCGGCGACCGCTCCTGCGGTCCAGCTCTCCGGCGCGCTGATCACCAGCTCGTTGGTGACCCGTCCCAGGTTGGGGAAGATCTGCAGACCCAGGATGTTGAGACCGGCCTCGCCACAACGCGTGGCGAGGAGCGCCAACGCTCCGGGCCGTTCGGTCAGCGAGGCGCGCACGCGGAAGAACATGCGGCCACTGTGACGTCGAGGTGTTGCGGGTGCGCTGCGCCCGTGTTGCGACCGTGTCAACAAACCCGCACCAGGCAGCTCGAACCGGACGCCGATCCTGGGTGGTTGAGTAGGACCATGGATGCGGTACGAGCCGCCTTCGAGGCGGTGCCGAGAGCGGGGTTCCTGCCGCTTCGGGCTCGCTCCCGCTCGGACTTCGACGGCCCGATCACCATCGGCCACGGGCAGACCAGCTCACAGCCTCGGACGGTCGCGGCGATGCTGCGGCTGCTGCAGGTCCGTCCCGGCGACAACGTGCTCGACGTCGGTGCCGGGTCGGGGTGGACGACCGCCCTGCTCGCGCACCTCACCGGCCCCGGGGGTTCGGTCCACGGGGTGGAGCTGGTGCCCGAGCTCGCGCGGTGGGGTGCGGAGAACCTGGCCCGCACGGCGTACGACTGGGCAACGATCCGGACGGCCAGCCCCGGAGTGCTCGGCGCGCCGGGGTCAGCGCCGTACGACCGGGTCCTGGTCTCCGCCGAGGCACGGACGCTGCCCCAGGAGCTGGTCGACCAGCTCCGGGACGGCGGCCGGATCGTGGTGCCGGTGAGCGGCACCATGACCCTCGGCGTACGCCGCGGCAGCGACCTGGACCTCACTGAGCACGGGAGATACCGGTTCGTGCCGCTGCTCTGAGCGTCGTGGATGGCGCTGCCCAGGCTGCTGGTTTCCCCGGCTCCCCACGAAAACAGCCACTTCCCCCGCGTTGCAACGCGGGGGAAGTGGCTGTTTTCGTGGGTGACCGGGGAAACCGCCGGTCCGATCAGTAACTCAGTGCCCGTGCCCGTGCCCGTGGCCACCGGCGGCAGGCTCTTCGTCCTCCGGCTTGTCCACGATCAGGGTCTCGGTGGTGAGCAGCATGCCGGCGATCGACGAGGCGTTGGTCAGCGCCGACTTTGTCACCTTGACCGGGTCGAGCACACCCTGGGCGACGAGGTCGCCGTACTCGCGGGTGGCGGCGTTGTAGCCGTTGCCCACACCGAGCTCGCGAACCTTGGCGACCACGACGTAGCCCTCCTGGCCGCCGTTCTCGGCGATCCAGCGAAGCGGCTCGTCGACGGCCTTGCGCACGATGCGCACGCCCATCGCCTCGTCGCCGGTCAGGCCGAGGTCGCCCTCGAGCACTGCGGCGGCGTGGATCAGAGCGGAGCCACCGCCGGGGACGATGCCCTCCTCGATCGCGGCGCGCGTCGCGGAGACGGCGTCCTCGATGCGGTGCTTCTTCTCCTTGAGCTCCACCTCGGTGGCAGCACCGACCTTGACGACACACACGCCGCCGGCCAGCTTCGCGAGGCGCTCCTGGAGCTTCTCGCGGTCCCAGTCGGAGTCGCTGGCCTCGATCTCGGCCTTGATCTGGTTGACGCGACCGTTGACCTCGTCGGGCTTGCCGCCGCCCTCGACGATGGTGGTGTTGTCCTTGGTGACCACGACGCGACGGGCGGTGCCGAGCACGTCGAGACCGACCTGGTCGAGCTTGAGGCCGACCTCGGGGGCGATCACCTGACCACCGGTGAGGGTGGCGATGTCCTGCATCATCGACTTGCGACGGTCGCCGAAGGCCGGGGCCTTCACCGCGACGGCGTTGAAGGTGCCGCGGATCTTGTTGACGACCAGGGTCGAGAGCGCCTCGCCCTCGACGTCCTCGGCGAGGATGAACAACGGCTTGCCGGCCCCGATGACCTTCTCCAGCAGGGGCAGCATCTCCGCGATCGCGGAGATCTTGCCCTGGTGCAGCAGGATGTAGGGGTCGTCGAGGACGGCTTCCATCGACTCCTGGTCGGTCACGAAGTACGGCGAGAGGTAGCCCTTGTCGAACTGCATCCCCTCGGTGAACTCCAGCTCGGTGCCCATGGTGTTGGACTCCTCGACGGTGATCACGCCGTCCTTGCCGACCTTGTCGAAGGCCTGCGCGAGCAGGTCGCCGATGATCTCGTCACGGCTGGAGACGGTGGCGACTGCCTCCATGTCCTTGCGGTCGTCGACGTCGCGTGCAGCCTCGCTGAGCGCGTTGTTGACGGCCTCGGTGGCCTGGTCCATGCCGCGCTTGAGACCCATCGGGTTGATGCCGGCCGCGACGAAGCGCAGGCCCTCGTGCACCATCGACTGGGCGAGCACGGTCGCTGTCGTCGTGCCGTCACCTGCGACGTCGTTGGTCTTGGTCGCGACCTCCTTGGTGAGCTGGGCACCGAGGTTCTCGAACGGGTCGTCCAGCTCGATCTCACGCGCGACGGTCACGCCGTCGTTGGTGATCGTGGGGGCGCCCCACTTCTTGTCCAGCACGACGTAGCGACCACGCGGGCCGAGCGTCACCTTGACGGCGTTGGCGAGCTTGTCGACGCCTCGCTCGAGTGAGCGGCGGGCGTCCTCGTCGAACTCCAGGATCTTGGGCATGTGAGCCTCCTACGGAAAAGATTGAAGGTCCGGGCCCGAGCAGGGTGACCCTGCGAGCCCTGGACCGAGAAGCGAGGAGATCGAGGAGGCTGGAGCACATCGGCGCGTCAGCGACGAGGTGCCCCAGCCGTCTCGAGATCTCAGGAAACGACAGCGAGCACGTCGCGCGCGGAGAGGATGAGGTACTCCTCGCCGGCGTACTTGACCTCGGTGCCGCCGTACTTGCTGTAGATCACCTTGTCGCCCACGGCGACGTCCAGCGGGATGCGGCCGTCGCCATCCTCGTTGAAGCGGCCGGGGCCGATCGCGATGACCTCACCCTCCTGGGGCTTCTCCTTGGCGGTGTCCGGGATGACCAGACCGGACGCGGTCGTCTGCTCGGCCTCCAGGGCCTTGACGACGATCCGGTCCTCGAGGGGCTTGATGTTGACCGACACGTTGTCGACCTCCACTTTCCGTCACAATCGATGGGATTTTCGAAGTTTGCTGCCTGTGCTGATCTACGCCGTCGCGGGGGTCGCACTTCGGCACAAGCGCTGGCACACTCACCGGGAGAGTGCCAATGGAAAAACTAGCACTCGGACCTGACGAGTGCCAGCCCCGGGGGTCCCCCGGGCTGCTGCGAGGATGGCCGGCGTGGACCTCGACACCTTCCGCTGGCTGCTGACCGAGGAGGGGCAACGGCTCCTCGCCTCGGCCACGGAGGCCGGCGACGACATGTTGAAGGCCCAGGCCGCCCTGCGGCGTACGGCGAGTGCGGAGCACGTCGCCGCGGCAGTGACGCAGGTGCAGCTGCGTCGGCACGCAGCCGCGAAGTTCGGGGACCTCGCGGAGCGGATGTACTTCACCCCGGAGGGTCTCGAGCAGTCCACCCGACTCCCGGTCGCCAGCCACCGCGCGGCCCGGGCGCGCGCCGCGGACGTCGCGACCCTGGTGGACCTCGGCTGCGGGATCGGGGGCGACCTCGTCGCCTTCGCCCGTGCCGGGCTCACCTGCGCCGGCGTCGACCTCGACCCCGTCCGGGTGGCGGTCGCCGGGGCGAACCTCGAGGCGCTGGACCTCGGGGGCGCCGTCACCGTGGCCGACGCGACCAGGGTGGACACCACCCCCTTCGACCTCGCGTACGCCGACCCGGCGCGCCGGTCCGCGAGAGGGCGCAGCTTCGACGTCGCCGAGTGGACCCCGCCCTGGCCGTTCATCGAGTCAATGCTCACCCGCGACTCGTGCGTGAAGCTGGCCCCGGGGATCCCCCACCACCTCGTCCCCGAGGGCGTGGAGGCCGAGTGGGTCAGCGACCACCGCGAGGTCAAGGAGGCGGTCCTCTGGTCCGGGCGGCTCGCCACCACCCGCAGGCGTGCCACCGTGATCGGGGACGGCGGGCTGGCCACCCTCACCGACGAGGACGACCCGGGCGTTGCCACCGGTCCGGTCGCAGGGTTCCTCTACGAGCCCGACGGCGCCGTGATCCGGGCAGGGCTGGTGACGGCGGTCGCGTCCGGGGTCGACGGGCACCTCCTCGACGAGCACATCGCCTACGTCACCGCCCGCGGGGAGTTCCGCACCCCGTTCGCCCGCGGCTACCGGGTGCTCGAGGAGGTGCCGTTCCGCGAGAAGCCTCTCAAGGCGGCCCTGCGCGAGCGCGGGATCGGTCGGCTGACGATCAAGAAGCGTGGCGTGTCCGTCGTACCCGACGAGCTGCGCAAGCGGCTGTCGCTGCGCGGCGACCAGGAGTCGACCCTCGTGCTCACCCGCGTCGCCGGCAAGGGCACGGCACTGCTCGTCGAGCCCCTCTCCTAGCCGCTCTCCTGGGCCCTGTCCCGGGCCCTCTCCTGGGCCCTGTCCCGGCCGACCCGAACGGCGACGGCACCGAGCAGGAGTCCCAGCAGGACGCCGGTCACGTCGGCGGCCAGGTCGCGCAGGTCGCCGTGGCGATCGATGGGGAGCACCATCTGGAGGATCTCGGTCAGACCGGCGTAGAGCACCAGGCCGGCGCCGAGCCCGAGTGGAGCCACGCGTGCCCACCGTCCCGTGATCGCGAGCGCGGCAAAGGTGAGCAGATGCACCAGCTTGTCGTTCGGGGCACCGGCCGAGACCTCACCGCCCGGAGTGAGGAACATCGCCAGGCTCAGGCCCAGGACGAGCGCGAAGACCCCACGCGGGAGCCGGTGTCTCACGCCAGGTTGGCGCGCTCCGCGCCGATCGTGGTGTCGGGCCCGTGGCCGGTGTGCACGACGGTCTCGTCGGGCAGGTCGAGGAGCCGCGAACGGATGGACTCCTTGATGAGGTCCTCGTCGCTGAACGACCGGCCCGTCGCCCCGGGCCCACCCTCGAACAGGGTGTCGCCGGTGAACACGCAGCCGAGGTCGTGCACATAGAGGCAGACCGCGCCCGGAGCATGTCCGGGAGTGTGGATCACCTTGAGCGACGCACCCCCCACCTTGACCGTCTGGCCGTCCTCGAGGTCGACGTCCCAGAGCCGGTCGGTGTGGG
The DNA here is from genome assembly GCA_963781335.1 of uncultured Actinomycetota bacterium. Taxonomy (GTDB): domain Bacteria; phylum Actinomycetota; class Actinomycetes; order Propionibacteriales; family Nocardioidaceae; genus Marmoricola. Next base: position 830,065 of record CAWAFS010000035.1, read on the forward strand.
TGAGCTCCCAGACCGGCTTGTCCGCCGGGTGCAGCAGGATCGGCGCGCCCACCCGCTCCCGGAGCTCTGGAGCCACCCGCACGTGGTCGTCATGGGCGTGGGTGCACACGATGGCCTTGACCTGGCGCCCGGCGACGAGCGCCAGGATGTCGTCGACGTCGTGGGGTGCGTCGATGACGATGCACTCCTCGTCGTCCCCGATCACCCAGATGTTGTTGTCCACCTCGAAGGTCTCGCCGTCGAGGGAGAAGGTCCCGCTGCTGACGGCATGGTCGATCCGCACGCTCATGGGCCCGAGCGTACGGCGTCAGTCGAAGACCACCACCGAGCGCAGCACGTCACCCGTGTGCATCTTCTCGAAGGCCGCCTCGACGTCGCCGACGCCGATCTCCTCGGTGACGAACGCGTCCAGGTCGAGTCGTCCCTGGCGGTAGAGGTCGACGAGCATCGGGAAGTCGCGGCTCGGCAGGCAGTCGCCGTACCAGCTGGACTTGAGCGAACCCCCGCGGCCGAACACGTCGATCAGCGGGATCTCGGGGATCTTCATGTCCGGGGTGGGGACACCGACCAGGACCACGGTGCCGGCGAGGTCGCGGGCGTAGAACGCCTGCTTCCAGGTCTCCGGACGACCCACGGCGTCGATGACCACGTCGGCGCCGAACCCGTCGGTGAGGGCCTGGATCGCCTCGACCGGCTCGGAGTCCTTGCTGTTCACGGTGTGCGTCGCCCCGAGCGTCTTCGCCACCTCGAGCTTCCGGTCGTCGATGTCGACGGCGATGATCCTCCCGGCGCCGGCCAACGCAGCACCGGCCACGGACGCCGCGCCGACTCCTCCGCAGCCGATCACGGCAACGGACTGACCACGCTTGACGTTCCCGGTGTTGAGCGCGGCGCCGATGCCCGCCATCACGCCGCAGCCGAGCAGGCCGACCGCCGCGGCTCGCGCGTCGGGATCCACCTTGGTGCACTGACCGGCCGCGACGAGGGTCTTCTCGGCGAAGGACCCGATCCCCAGCGCCGGGGACAGCTCGGTGCCGTCCTCCAGGGTCATCTTCTGGGTGGCGTTGTGCGTGGCGAAGCAGTACCAGGGCTCGCCCCGGTTGCAGGCCCGGCAGTCACCGCAGACCGCGCGCCAGTTGAGGACGACGAAGTCACCCGGCGCCACCTCCGTCACGTCCGGCCCGACCGCCTCGACGATGCCTGCGGACTCGTGCCCGAGAAGGAACGGGAAGTCGTCGTTGATGCCACCCTCGCGGTAGTGCAGGTCGGTGTGGCACACCCCGGTCGTCTGCACCTTGACCAGCGCCTCCCCCGGTCCGGGGTCGGGGACGTTGATCGTCTCGATCGTGACTGGCGCGCCCTTGCTCCGGGCGACGACGCCCTTGACCTGCTGCATGTGGTTCTCCTCGGCTCCTGCGGACTGCGTGGTGCACAACGTAACGATCAGGCAAGCACGAGCTCCACCGGCATCGAGGAGTCGGCGGGCAGGTCGAGGGCGGAGGGGGTGCGTCCGCGGGCGACCATCTCGGAGCCGAGGGCGGCGACCATGGCGCCGTTGTCGGTGCACAGGCCGGGGCGCGGGACCCGGACCCGGATGCCCTGCGCGGAGGCGCGTTCCTCGGCCATGACGCGGAGTCGTGAGTTCGCGGCGACGCCGCCACCGATCAGGATGTCCTCGATCCCCTCAGCGAGGGCGGCAGCAACTGCCTTGCGGGTCAGCACGTCGCAGACCGCCTCCTGGAAGGACGCCGCGACGTCGGCGACGGGCACCGGGTCGCCGGTGGCCTCCCGCGCCTGCACCCATCGTGCGACCGCACTCTTCAGGCCGGAGAAGGAGAAGTCGAACCGGTGCCGCTCGAGATCCCGGCGCGAGCTGAGCCCGCGGGGGAAGTCGATGGCGACCGACGAACCGGACGCTGCGGCCCGGTCGATGTGCGGACCGCCGGGGAACGGCAGGCCGAGCAGACGGGCCACCTTGTCGAAGGCCTCCCCCGCCGCGTCGTCGATGGTCGACCCGAGGGGCTCGACCGACGAGGTCACGTCAGCCACCCGGAGCAGCGACGAGTGGCCGCCCGACACCAGCAGCGCCAGGCAGGGGTCAGGCAGCGCCCCGTGCTCGAGCTGGTCGACGGCCACGTGGGCGGCCAGGTGGTTGACGCCGTACAGCGGCTTGTCCAGGCCCAGCGCCAGCGACTTCGCGGCCGCGACACCGACGAGCAGGGCGCCGGCCAGCCCGGGACCGGCCGTCACCGCGATCGCGTCGACGTCCTCGAGGGCGATTCCGGCGGTGGCACAGGCGCGTTCGACCATCGGCACCATCGCCTCGAGGTGGGCTCGCGAGGCGACCTCGGGGACGACGCCGCCGAACCGCGCGTGCTCCTCCACGGAGGAGGCCACCGCATCGGCGAGCAACGTGTGACCACGGACGATGCCGACGCCGGTCTCGTCGCACGAGGTCTCGATGCCGAGGACGAGCGGTCCGGATTGCGTGGTCACCCGCGTCATTGTGCCCGGGCCGAGCCGCAGCCGCGGCCCAGCCCCAGTCGCAGCACCACGGCGGTCGTCCCGTCGGCGTAGTAGCGCGGACGCCTGTCGATCTCGACGAAGCCGGATCTCGCGTAGAACGTCAGGGCGCCGCGGTTGTCCTCACGCACCTCGAGCAGCAGCCGGTCGGCCCCGGTGCGGCCGGCGGCCTCGACGACACCACCGAGCAGCGCCGAGGCGACACCGGTGCGGCGGTGGGCGTGGTCGACGGCGATCCGCTGGAGCTCGGCGATGTCGCCGGCAGCGGAGGTGACCGCATGCCCGACGACGCGACCGCCCGACTCGGCGACGAGGTAGGTGACCGTGGGCAGGGCGCCGCGGATGCCCTCACCGACCAGCCCCTCGCTCCACGCGTCCTCACCCAGGCAGTCCCTCTCGAGCCGGGAGACGGCGGGCACGTCGTCGGGGCCCGCTGCCCGCACCACGGCGCCTGGGTTCACGGTGCAGCTGGCCACGTGCCTATCTTGCCGCGTCATGGGTACAGCACGTGCGTAGGACCAGATCGGAGAGTTCTCCCGAGATTCTTCTGGTCCAGGCAATCCGGCTGCGCGCTGACTCCGAATCCCTGTCACGAAGCAGCTCCGAAGAAGCAGTTATCTGAGAAAGTCTCTACGTGACCCCGATCAGTTCGGACGGCGCTGGCTCCCCTCTGGGGGGGCTGCGCAGCGTGCCCGCGAGCACCGGGGATCTCGCAGAGCTGCTCAGGCTCTCGGGCCGCGGCGACGAAGCGGCATTTGCACAGTTGTACGACGCCAGCTCGGCACGGGCCTATGGGTTGGCGGTGAGGGTCGTCCGCGACCCGAGCCAGGCCGAGGAAGTGACACAGGAGGCGTTCCTGGAGGTCTGGCGAACTGCCAGTCGGTTCGACCCGGGCAAGGGAAGCGCGGTCTCCTGGATCCTGACCCTGGTGCACCGCAAGGCCGTGGACCGCGTGCGGTCGGCGGAGGCGAGCACTCGCCGGGACACGACGTACCACCAGGGCAGCCAAGCCGTGGAGCACGACTCGACCGCCGAGGCAGCACAGGCCTCGATGGAGGCACGAAGGGTCCGTCAGGCGATGGACTCACTGACCGAGGTCCAACGCCAGGCGCTGGAGCTCGCTTATTTCAAGGGCTACACGCACACGGAGGTCGCCACCATGCTCGATCTCCCGCTGGGAACGGCCAAGACAAGAATTCGAGACGGACTGATCCGGCTCAGGGACACGATGGGGGTGGGACAGTGAACGAGTCATTGCACGCGCTGTCCGGTGCCTACGTCGTCGATGCACTCGACGACGACGAACGGACGATCTTCGAGAGGCACCTTCCGGGTTGCCTCGACTGCCAGGCCGAAGTGGTCAGCCTCCGTGAGGCGACCGCCCTGATGGCTGACGACGCGGCGCTCACGCCGCCGGACTCACTGCGCAGCTCGGTGCTGGCCGGCATCAAGACGGTCCGCCCGCTCCCTCCGGAGACCGGTCCGGGACTCAAGCCTGAGCCTGCCGAGACGGCTCCCGCGATGGCCAAGGTGCTGCCGATGCGGCCCCGTCGCCGCAGGATCGCCACCCTGGTCGCCGCGGCGGCCGCCGTGGTCGCGGTCGGAGCCGGTGCGGTCTACCAGCCGTGGCAGGACAACAGCTCCTCCACTCCCCCAGAGCTGAGTGCCGCTGACCAGGTGCTCGCGGCCTCGGACGCACAGCGCCACTCGATCGAGTTCGACGACGGCTCCACCGCGACCGTGGTCCGTTCGCTGAACCAGGGCAAGGCAGTGCTCCTCACCCGCAACATGGCTGCGCCGCCGCCCGGCAAGGCCTTCGAGGTGTGGCTGCAGGACGAGGCCGGCACGATGATCCGGGCCGGCATGATGCGCAAGGCCGGTGACCACAAGCTGTTGCTGACCGGCGATGCCACGAAGGCCACCGGGGTCGGGATCACGATCGAGCCCGAGAGTGGCTCGGAGGCACCCACGACCCAGCCCATCGCGCTCTTCGAGCTCAAGGGCACCTGATGAGGGGAACACCACGCCAAGTTGCCGTGATCGGCAGCGGGGTCGCCGGGCTGACGGCTGCGCACGTGCTTGGTCGTCAGGTCTCGGTCACCCTCTACGAGGCCGATGCCAGGCTCGGTGGTCACGCCGACACCCACGAGGTGGACGGATCCGGTCAGTCCTGGGCCATCGACACCGGCTTCATCGTGCACAACGAGCGGACCTACCCGCACCTGCTCCGCCTCTTCGCCGAGCTCGGCGTGCAGACCCAGCCCTCCGACATGTCCATGTCGGTCCGCTCGGACGACTACGCGCTCGAATGGGCAGGAGCCCTCGGGTTCGCGGGGCTCTTTCCGACCTGGCGCAACGCGATGCGCCCGTCGTACCTCCGGATGCTGGCGGAGATCCCGCGCTTCCACCGGATGGCCAGATCGTTGTTGGCGACTGATCCCGACGACCGCCCTTCGGCAGTGGACGAGACGCTCGCGTCCTTCCTGGAGCGCGGCCGGTTCTCCCCGCTGTTCCGCACCCACTTCATGGAGTCCCTGGTGGCCTGCGTGTGGTCCTGCGACCCGGCGGTGGCGCTCGACTACCCCGCGCGCTACCTGTTCACCTTCCTGCAGCACCACGGCATGCTGCAGATCTTCGGGTCGCCGCAGTGGCGCACCGTCACCGGCGGCTCGCGGGAGTACGTCGCCAAGGTCGCCGCAGGCCTGCCGGACATCCGCACGAGCACCAAGGTGACCTCGGTGCTCGAGACGCCCACGGGCGTGGAGATCACCGACGGCAACGGCCAGGTCGAGACCTACGACGCGGTCGTCGTCGCTACTCACCCCGGTCAGGCGCTGGCGATGCTCGCCGAGCCGACCGATGTCCAGCACGACGTCCTGAGCGCGCTGCCCTACTCGCGGAACACCGCGCAGCTGCACACCGACACCAGCATCCTGCCTCGCAACGAACGTGCCCGTGCCTCGTGGAACTACCTGCGCCGTGCTTCGACCGCGACCGCCGGGGGTACTCCGCCTGCTGTGACCGTGAGCTATGACATGACCCGGCTGATGCGGCTGCCCGAGCGCGCGGACGGTCGACGGTTCATCGTGACCCTCGGCGGCCAGGACCTCGTGGACCAGGAGTCGGTCCTCGAGACGATGGAGTACGAGCACCCGATCTACACCCCTGCCTCCGTGGCGGCCCAGCGCCGCCTCCGGGAGTGCGACACCGGCCGGATCACCTTCGCCGGCGCCTGGCACGGCTGGGGCTTCCACGAGGACGGCGCCCGGTCGGGTGTCGAGGCGGCCGCACGCCTCGGGGTGGAGTGGGGCCGAGAAGGGCACCAGACCCAGCCGCTCCCGGTCGAGGCGACGACCTATGCCACCACGATCAGGCACATCCGCCGCAAGCCGTTCACCCGCACGTTCTCGCACCGCTCACGCACCTGGCTGGTCGACCTCGACCACCTGCCCGACCACGGTGTCCTGGGCAGCTTCGAGGCACGCGACCACCTCGGCGACCCCGAGTCCACGATCAAGGCCAACGTCGAACGCTTCCTCGGCCTCAACGGTGTGCCGGCCGATGGCGGCCGGATCGTGATGGCGGCCAACGCTCGCGCGCTCGGTCATTGCTTCAACCCGATCAGCGTGTTCTGGTGCCACCGCCGCAGCGGCGAGCTCGCCGGAGTCGTCGTCGAGGTGCACAACACCTACGGGGACCGGCACGCCTACCTCGTCCACCCGGACGAGCAGGGACGCGCCCGCACCGACAAGCAGCTGTACGTCTCCCCGTTCCACGGGACCGACGGCTACTACGAGATCGCCGTGCCCACCCCCGCTGAACGCCTGCACGTCTCGGTCACCCTGCACAGCGACGACGGCGCCGTGTTCAGCGCCTCGCTCGACGGCGAGCCGACGACGAGCTCACCACTGCGGTCGGCCCCAGCCGCCCTCCGCGGAACTGTCCTGATCCACGTCCACGGCATCTGGCTGTGGGCACGCCGTCTCGGGATCCGAAGGCGCCCCGACCACCCACGACAGGAAGGCGTCTGAGATGACGACGACTCCCATCCGCCCGAGCACCCCCTGGGCGGAGCTCGACAACGTGCCCACCGGCCTGAAGGCCGACGTCTCGGCGCGCATCGCCCGCCAGCTGTTCCGCGCTGCCGTGAACCGGCTGCCGGTCACGGTCCGCGAGGGCAGCGCCTCCACGAGGACCTGGGGCACCGGTGGACCCGAGATGCGGATCCAGCGCCCGAACGAGTTCTTCACCCGGCTGGGCCGCGACGGCCTGATCGGCTTCGGCGAGGCCTACCTGACCGGTGCCTGGGACGCCGAGGACCTCGGTGGCTTCCTCACGGTGCTCGCGGCGAAGATGCCGACGCTGATCCCGGCCCCGCTGCAGAAGCTCCGTGCGGCCTACGTACGCCGCCCGCCGCGCGCACAGAAGAACACTCAGGACAACACCCGCGACAACATCTCGCACCACTACGACCTGTCCAACGACCTGTTCAGGGTGTTTCTCGACGAGACGCTCAGCTATTCCTCGGCGCTGTTCGACACCTCGGTGACAGACCGCGGGGACCATTTCGAGGCCGCGCCCCCGGAAGGGCACCACAGTGAGTCGCTCGAGGAGGCACAGGTTCGCAAGATCGAGCGGCTCCTCGACCAGACCGGCGTTCGCGAAGGCAGTCGCGTGCTCGAGATCGGCACCGGCTGGGGAGAGCTCGCCGTCCGTGCCGCCCGTCGCGGCGCCACCGTCCACTCCGTGACCCTCTCGAGCGAGCAGCTCGAGCTGGCTGAGGAGCGCGTTGCGGAGGCTGGGTTCTCCGACCAGGTCACCGTCGAGCTCAGCGACTACCGCGACGTGCAGGGCAGCTATGACGCCATCGTCTCGGTGGAGATGATCGAGGCCGTCGGGCACGAGTTCTGGCCGACGTACTTCCGCACGATCGACCGGTTGCTGGCTCCCGGTGGCCGGGTCGGGATCCAGGCGATCACCATGCCCCACGACCGGATGCTCGCGACCCGGAACACGTGGACGTGGATCAACAAGTACATCTTCCCCGGCGGGTTCCTGCCCTCGGTCACCGTGATCGACGAGGTCACCCGCGCCCACACGACGCTCCGCATCAGTGAGCGCCTGTCCTTCGGCCGGCACTACGCCGAGACGCTCGAGCACTGGGACAAGACGTTCCGTGCAGCCAGCGACGACGTGCGGGCGCTCGGCTTCGACCGGACCTTCCAGCGGATGTGGCACTTCTACCTCGAGTACTCGCGCGCGGGTTTCGCGTCCGGCTACATCGACGTGCAGCAGCTGACCTTCGCCCGGGAGGAGTGACATGACCACCATCCAGTCTCGCCCGTCGGGGACGCGAAGGGTGGGCGTGGCCGCCCGGCTGGAGACTGCCCTGCGACCGTTCGTCGACGGCGACCTGCCCGTGCGGCTCCGTGCCTGGGACGGGTCGGAGGCCGGGCCGGCGGAGGCCCCGCTGGTCGAACTGCGCTCGGCGGACGCCATTCGACGGCTGCTGTGGCACCCGGGTGAGCTGGGCGCCGCGCAGGCCTACGTCACCGGCGACATCGAGGTCCACCATGAGCTGGACGAGGCCCTCACCCGCGTGTGGTCGGTGGCCGCGGAGCGTGGACTCTCAGGTGTTCGTCCCTCGCTCACTGCCTTCGTCCGCGCCCTTCGCACCGCTCTCGGAGTCGGCGCGCTGGGCAAGGCGCCGAGCCTTCCCCGGTCGCAGGCGCGGGTGCGCGGGCGACTGCACAGCAAGCTGCGCGACCGAAAGGCGATCAGCCACCACTACGACCTGTCGAACGAGTTCTACTCGTTGTTGCTCGACCCGTCGATGGCGTACTCCTCGGGCTACTGGCGGTCCGAGGATCCGTCCTACACGGTTCAGGACGCGCAGCGCGACAAGCTCGATCTCGTCTGTCACAAGATCGGCCTCGAGCCCGGCGTGCGCTTCCTCGACGTCGGTTGCGGGTGGGGCTCGTTGTCGCTGCATGCCGCCGAGCACTTCGGCGCGCAGGTCACCGGAGTCACCATCGCTGCCGAGCAGAAGCGGTTCATCGACCAGCGAATCAAGGAGCGTGGGCTCGAGGACCGCGTCGAGATCCGTCTCCAGGACTACCGCGAGATCCCGGAGGTGACCGGCGGCACAAGTCCGTTCGGCGCCGTCGCGTCGATCGAGATGGGCGAGCACGTCGGAGAGCAGAACTACGGCACCTACGCACAGGTTCTGCACGACGCCGTGCAGCCCGGTGGCCGGGTGCTGATCCAGCAGATGTCGCGCTCAGGTGGCCGCAACGGACATCCCGGCGGCGGACCCTTCATCGAGTCCTTCATCGCACCCGACATGCACATGCGACCCGTCGGCGAGACCGTTGCCCACCTCGAGCGCGCCGGGCTGGAGGTCCGTGACGTGCACGGGATTCGTGAGCACTACGTCCGCACGGTCGACGGCTGGCTGGAGAACTTCGAGGCCAACCTCGAGCGGCTCATCGAGCTGGTGGGCGAGGAGGTCGTGCGGGTGTGGCGGCTCTATCTCGTCGGCGGCTCGATGGCGTTCCGCGACGGCCGGATGGGCGTGGACCAGATCCTGATGGTCCGGCCCGGGGGAACGCATACGATGCCCACTGTGAGGACCTCGTGATTCGCAGGTGAGCGTTCTGACCGTGCTGGTCACGAACGCGGTCGCCGTTGCCGTGCTGCTGGCCGTGACCGCCTTCATCGCCCACCGCATCGGACGGGTCGTGATCATCGACCTCGTCTGGGGTCTCGGGTTCGTGCTGATCGCCCTGATCAGCGCGCTCGTCGGGGACACCTCCCTGCGATGGCTGCTGTTCGGCATGGTGGCTGTCTGGGGCGGGCGCCTGGCCTGGCACGTCGGTCGCCGGGTCTTCGCCACGGACGAGGAGGACCCCCGCTACGCGAAGATGCTGGCCGGCAAGCCGTTCACCTTCGCGCTCAGGCGCGTGTTCCTGACCCAGGGGGTGGCGATGTGGTTCGTCTCGTTGCCGGTGCAGGTCGCGGCCGCCAGCGAGCAGGGTCGGTGGTCCTGGCTGGTCGGGGTCGGCGTCGCCGTCTGGCTGGTGGGGCTGGTCTTCGAATCGGTCGGCGACCAGCAGCTCGCGGCGTACAAGAAGAACCCTGACCGTGGTCCGGTGATGGACCGAGGGCTCTGGCGCTACACGCGGCACCCGAACTACTTCGGCGACTCCTGCGTGTGGTGGGGAGTCTTCCTGGTGGGCGTGGGCGGCAGCCGGCTCGTCCTCACCACCTCGCTGTCACCGGTGGTGATGACGTACTTCCTGATCTTTGCCACTGGGGCCAAGCTGCTGGAGCAGACGATGATGAAGCGCGAGGGCTACCCGGCGTACGCCGAGCGCACCTCGATGTTCTTCCCGCTGCCGCCGAAGAAGAGCACCGCCTGACCCCACGAGTCAGCTGACCCGCTTGGGCTTCCCGGGTTCGGCCGCGTCGGGTCGCCGCAAGTAGAGCGGGTCCGGCTCGAGCAGCTCGAACCGCTGGCTGAGCACGACGTCGCACAGCACCGAGGCGAGCGGGTGCTCGGGGCCGGTCGCGTTCGGGAACGAGTCCGGATAGAGCACGCCTCCCCTCCCCACCACCGGCAGGTCCGTGCCGGCGTCGACGGGCTTGACGACCTCGGGTCCGTGGATGCGCCGGCCACCGGCGTACGACGCCAGGTAGACCTCCTTGCGGCGAGCGTCCGTGGCGACCACGAACCCGTCCAGGCCGGCGTCGATCCCAGCGGCCGCCAGGATGTCGAGCGAGCAGACGCCGTGCACCGGGATGTCGCGGACGAAGGCGAGCGTGCGCGCCGTCATCAGTCCCACCCGCAGGCCGGTGAAGGGACCCGGCCCGACCCCGACGGCGACGGACGCCAGGTCCCTGACCGTCGCCCCGGCGTCGGCGAGCACCCGCGCGATCCCGGGGGCCAGCATCTCCCCGTGCCGCATCGACTCCTCCGACTCGAACGTCGCGACCACAGTGTCGCCGTCGTGCAGGGCAACGGTGACGTGTGGCGTGGCGGTGTCGAAGGCGAGCAGCACGGGTCGAGCCTAGGTGGAGCGCACGATCGGCTGGCGCGAGGCCGCCTCGGTGGTTGAGGAGCGAGCGTCAGCACGCGTCTCGAAACCACTGAACAGGCCTCCGAAGAAAGTCGAGAATTCCCTTCCACAGCAGCGGATTCTCGACCGAAAGTGTCGGTGGGCGGTGCTTGAATTGCTTGCATGACGACGACCCGCCCGGACCTCGACACCGCCGCAGCTGTGCTCGCGTTCGCCCGCGAGCGGCGCGTCGATGCGGAGCGGGCCGAGGCCGACGTGCTCCTCGCAGCGGTGACGTGGGCCGAGCAGCACCCGCCGGAGTCGATCGACCTCGCGGCGACCTGGACCACCGGGGGTGGTGACACCGGGATCCCGCTGGCGGGGCCGGGGGCTCCGTTGGTGGCGGAGTTCTGCCTGGCCGAGTTCGCCCTGGCGGTCGGTCGCTCCACCGACTCCGGCCGCGTCCTGGTCGCGGACGCGGTCGAGCTGAAGTACCGCCTCCCCCGCCACTGGGCCCGGGTCCAGGCCGGGAGCCTCCCGGTGTGGCGGGCCCGGCGGGTCGCCCAGGCCACCCTCGGCCTCACCCTCGAGGCAGCCGGGTTCGTGGACGCGCAGGTCGCGCCGTTCGCGCACAAGATCGGCCCCGCCCAGCTCGACCGACTCCTCACCGAGGCCATCGCCCGGTTCATGCCCGACCACGCTGAGGAGAACGCCCAGCGTGCCGCTGACGGGAGGCACGTCACGTTCCACCACCAGCAGGTCTCGTTCACCGGCACCACCTACCTCGAGGCAGAGCTCGACCTCGCCGACGCCCTGGACCTGGACGCCGCCCTGGCCCGGGGCGCCGAGACCCTGGCAGTCGCCGGGTCGACCGAGTCACTGGACGTGCGCCGCGCGATCGCCGCCGGGGAGCTCGCCCGCCGCCAGCTCGCCCTCGACCTCACCACCGCAGCCGAACAGACCGGGACCACGACCAAGGCGTCCAGGCCGCGCCAGGTGGTCCTCTACGTGCACCTCTCCAAGGCCGCCATCACCGGCACAAGCGACTGCGTCGACCTCGCCCGGGTGGAGAACACCCGCTGTGGCGTCACCGCCGACCAGGTCCGCACCTGGTGCGCCAACCCCGACACCCAGGTCACGGTCAAACCGGTGATCGACCTGGACGAGCACATCCACGTCGACGCCTACGAAGTCCCCGAACGGCTCCAGGAGCAGACCGAGCTGCGCGACCTCGCCTGTGTCTTCCCCTGGTGCACTCGACCCGCCCGCCGCTGCGACTCCGAGCACTGCCTCCCCCACGACCAGGGCGGCAGCACCTGCTCGTGCAACATCGCACCCCTGTGCCGACGCCATCACCGGTTGAAGACGCATTCGACCTGGACCTACACCACCCTGGAACCAGGGGCGTTCCTGTGGTCCAGCCCGCACGGCTACCAGTTCCTCCGCGACCACACCGGCACCCAGGACGTCACGAGGGAGCGACCACCACCCCGGTCAACCGACCCGCCCCACTTCTGACCACAACGGAGACCGGCGACGATGCCCTGGCTCTGGGCAGACCCACACGACCGTTGACGGTCCTGCTCACGGTCGAGGATCTCCTGTCCCTTGTGGAGGACCTCGGGGTCGGACCGGTGCGCGACGTGGGCCTGCTGGACTCGGCAGCTCATCGGCCGGGCGCTGTCCTGTATGGACACGAGGCCTATCGGGACCTGGACCGTAAGGCAGCGGCGCTGCTCGACTCGCTCGTTCACAACCATGCGCTGGCCGAGGGCAACCAGCGACTGGGTTGGCTTGCCGTTGTCGTCTTCTACGGCCTCAACGACATCGGCCTCGACGCACCCGATGACCAAGCCTATGAGCTCGTGATGTCCGTAGCGCGCAGAGAAGCGACCATCGACGAGATCGCAGCAACCCTCGCTCGCTGGCATTGAGCGCGCCATCAGCGGATCCGGATAGGCCGCAGCGCACGCGATCTGCGGGAGGTGCGGAATAAGCGACCGGAGTAGTCAGAGAAATGCTACTGAAGTAGTATTGCGACATGAAACTCAGTGTCAGTCTTTCCGAGGGCGAGGTAGCCGCTCTCGACAAGTACGCGCGCGCGGCCGGGCTGGGTTCGCGTTCTGCGGCGATCCAGCAGGCGATCCGACTCCTGGGCGACACCGAACTCGAGGATTCCTACGCTGCCGCCTGGGACGAGTGGGAGGTCTCGGGTGACGCAGCGGCCTGGGATTCGACTGCAGCCGACGGACTCGTTGATGCTCCGCGGTGAGATCCGTCTGACCGACCTAGACCCGGCCCGGCCCAGTGAGGCGAACAAGCGTCGCCCGGCGGTCATCGTCAGCAACGATCGGGCCAACGCCACGGCCGCACGCCTCGGTCGCGGCGTTGTGACCATCGTGCCGATCACCAGTACGGTCACCCAGGTCTATGCATTCCAGGTGCTCCTGCCAGCCGATGAGACGGGCCTTCGGGTCGAGTCCAAGGCACAAGCCGAACAGGTGCGGTCCGTGTCCGTCGAACGTATGGGCCACGTGCTTGGTCGGGTTCCCACGCACCTGATGACCCAGCTCGACGACGCCTTACGCCTACACCTTCAGCTCTAGCCCCACGTCATATCTGCGGCAGATGAGGACGTTCGATTCGCGGGGTGACCCCTTCGGCCCGGGTCACTCCGCCGCGGCGATGAGATCCGCCAACTGCTGTGGCATGGAGAGCAGAGCAGAGTGGGAAGACGGCAGTCGATGCACGTGATCAGCAGCGTTCGCCCATGCCTCCTGCGCCTCGGGCGGCAGCGCCCGATCGTGCTCGCAAATGATGTAACTGGACGCGTGCAACGGATCAGGGGCCGTGCCAGGGGCACCCAGAGCAGACAGCGAAGTGAGTACATAACGCGGATACACGTCTGCCAGGAACCGGTCACGGTCCACGTCGTGGCACAACGCCTCACGCACCACGTCGGCGTCACCGGCTACTTGGGCCGCGCCATCCTCACTCACCGTCATCCAGTCGGGTAGCTGACCCCCGAGCAGGTCTGCCGCGGACTGACCCTCCTGCGGCCACAAAGCGGTGACGTACACGCTGTGGCGGACCTTCGGATGGTCGCCCAATGCGGTCAGCACCATCCCCCCACCTGAGTGCCCGACGAGTACGACAGCATCGTCGCTCCCGTCAAGAACGGCTGTGACGGCCTCGACGTCGGAATTCAGGTCGCCAAGGCTGCTCGCCGTCGGACCCGAACTCGGTAGGTCAAGAGCCTCCGCTCGATGACCGGCAGCGCGCAGTGCACGGGCGGTATCGTCCCAAACCCACCCTCGACAGAATCCGCCGTGGACAAGCAACATCGTGCTCATTCATCGAGTTTGCTCTTGCCGACCGCGCTGCGCAATGGCACGGGCGCAACGTCCGCACCGGCAGATCCGGTCGACGCGTGGGCCCGTTGCCTATCCGCCAAATTTGATACACCCAGTTGGACCACCACCGGGAGCCGCGGCCATGCCACGGCGTACCTCTCACCCGCTCGTGTGCGAGCCCACCGAGCCGAGGTCCAGCTCGCGCCAGCGGGGCCCGACCGGGGTGAGGGTGACCGTGCGGTGGTCGTCGTCGGTCAGGCGCAGGTTCAGCTCCAGCCTGTCGTTCGAGAGGGACTCGGCGAGACCCTCACCCCACTCCACGACCGTCACCGCCTCGTCGACGTCGGTGTCGAGGTCGAGGTCGTCGAGCTCGGCCGAGCCGCCGAGCCGGTAGGCGTCGACGTGCACCAGGGCAGGCCCCTCGTTCAGCGAGGGATGCACTCGTGCGATCACGAACGTGGGTGAGGTGACCAGGCCGCGCACGCCGAGCCCGGCGCCGATCCCCTGGGTGAGCGTGGTCTTGCCCGCACCGAGGTCGCCGGTCAGGATCACCAGGTCACCGGGTCGGAGCCGCTCGGCCAGGTGCTCGCCGAACGAGCGAGTGTCCTCCGGGGTCTCCAGCCGGTCGGTGATCGGCAGCATCCGCAGCATGGTCAGGCGGTTGCCGTTGCGCTGGGCCTCGACGTAGCCCAGGTTGCGCCAGAAGCTGATCGTCCCCGGCAGCTCGACGCGCGCCTCGAGCTCGAGGCCGGAGAAGCCGCGCTCCTGGGCGATCTCACGCGCACGCGAGGCCATTTGGGCTGCGACACCGTAGCCCCGCACCTGGGCGAGCACGCCCACCCGGCGCAGCCCGAGCAGGCGGCCCCTCGGCTCGAAGAGCAGTGCCCCGACGGGAGAGCCGTCGTGCTCGACGACGAGGCCGCCGTGCGCGTCAAGGGCGTTGCGGATGCTCTCGGCTGTCTCTTCGAGCGCGGTTGCCGGCGGGTCGAGCGCCGGCCGGTTCGCGAACGCCTCGTGGATGACCGAGAGCACGTCCTCCGCACGCGATCCGTCGACCGTCTCGATCGTGGTGTCGTCGCTCATCTGGACCCAGATCCGGACCCGGCCGCCATCAGGTCCTCGAGAGCCGCATTGACCTGGCTGTGCGCCTCGAAGATCACCATGTGGCCGGCCCCTTCACACTCCACGAGCGTCGCCGCCGGCAGCCGACTCGCCATCTTGCGGCTGTGCCCGATCGAGGTCAGCTTGTCCTTGGTTCCGCAGATGATCGTCGTCGGCACCTCCGCGAACGAGGCGAGGCAGTCGAACTTGTCGAGCGTGGAGAAGTTCGGGAAGAACTCCGCGAGCACGTCGAAGGACGTGCCGGCCAGCATCTCGTCCAGGAACTCCACCTGGGCAGCCGGGACGTCCTTGCTGCCGAAGGCGAACATGTCCGCCACCAGGAACCCGATGTTCGAACCGCTCCGACGCGCCGAGTCCACCAGCTCGGGCGCCCTGGCCAGGGCCGCTATCAACCGCGGCGCGACCACCTGCCCGACCCGGTCGGGGATCCATCGACTCAGCGTGCGGTGCACCTTCATGTTCCCGGCCGTCGTGGCGACCAGCCCGACCCCCGCGACCCGTTGCGCGAACATCCTTGGGTGCCGCTCGGCGAAGGCGATGATCGACATCCCGCCCATCGAGTGGCCGACGAGCACCACCTTGCCCTTGGGCACCAGCTGCCTGATGACGCTCGCCAGGTCGTCGCCGAGCTGGTCGATCGTCGCGTGCTCACGGTCGGACCGCTCCGATCGCCCGTGCGAGCGCTGGTCGTAGAAGACCATGCGGTGCTTGCCGCGGAACGCCTCGCGCTGGAAGTGCCAGCAGTCGAGATTGAGTGCGTAGCCGTGCACGAACACCAGCGTGGCGTCCTTGCGCCGGGGCCGCTTGCCCCCGGCGTACGGCGCCACCTCGTCGACCTCGGCGTACAGCTCCACCCCGTCGTCACAGGTGACGGACACCGGTTCGGAGCGCAGCGCGCCCAGCCGGTCGGCCTCCGCGGCCCCCGCGCGGCGAGCCTTGACCACCCGTCGCTCGACGACGACCCCGGTCGCCAGCGCCGCCGCAGCAGCCGTGGCGAGGCCTCCGGCGGCGTACGCAATAGACCGTCGGGTCCCCACCTCAGCCCTCGTCCCCGACCCAGATCCGGCTCTGCCGGCCACCCATCCGGGTGACGATCTCGTAGTCGATCGTCCCGCACCAGCGGGCCCAGTCGGTCGCCGTGGGCTCGCCGGTCGACCCGGGTCCGAACAGCACCACAGCGTCGCCAGGTTGTGCAACGGGGGCCTCGACGACGAACTGGTCCATGCAGATCCGGCCCAGCACACGTCCGCGGACCCCACCGGCCAGGACCTCGGCGGTCGACGAGGCGTGGCGTGGGATGCCGTCGCCGTAGCCCATCGGGACCAGCGCCACCCGCATCGGCTCGGTGGCCACGAACGTGTGTCCGTAGGAGACGCCGGCACCGGGAGCCAGCTCCTTGGTGAGTACGACGGTCCCGGCCACTGTCATCGCCGGGACCAGGCCCAGATCCTCCGACGTCGTGACCTCGGGGGCCGGGCTGAGCCCGTAGACGGCGATGCCCAACCGGACGAGGTCGTGGCGGGCTCCCGGGTGCAGCAGCGCCCCGGCCGAATTGGCGAGGTGGCGCACCTCCGGCTCGAGACCCGCCTCGGCAGCCAGCCCGAGCGCCTCCTCGAAGGCAGCGGCCTGTGCCGCGTTCGCCGGGTGGTCCGGCTCGTCGGCACAGGCGAGGTGCGACCAGAGCCCGGTGACGCGGATCGTCCCGTCCTGTTCGTCTGCACGGGCAGCGTCCACCAGCGCCTGCCACTCGTGACGAGGTGCACCACCGCGCGACAGGCCGGTGTCGAACTTCAGCTGGACCCACGCGAGGTTGCCGGTCTCGCGCGCCGTCGCGGCGATCTCGTGCAGCTGGGTGACCGAGTGGGCCGTCACGTCGACGCCCTCCCCGATCAGGTGGGTGTAGTCCGCTCCGGGGATCGCCAGCCAGCACAGCACGCGGCCCGTGTCCCCGGCTGCGCGGAGCGCGAGCGCCTCGGCACCGGTCGCGACACCGAGCCACTCGGCGCCAGCGGCGCGGGCCGCCCTGGCGACCTGGACCATGCCGTGTCCGTAGCCGTCCGCCTTGACCACGACCATCAGCTGGGGGGACGAGGTCCCTCCCGAGACGATCTCGCGCAGTCGCGTCACGTTGCGCTTGATCGCGCCGAGGTCGACAACGACCTGGGCGTGCGCGCTCGGCGGGGAAGTCATGGTGGGACCCATCCTTCCATTCAGCCGCGCAGGTCGCGCACGACCTCCGGGACCGCGTCGGCCACGGCGCCGGCCGCCATGGGTCCACCGCCACTGGCCAGGGCGGCGGCGGCACCGTGCAGCCAGGACCCCACTGACGCGGCGTCCCACGGCTCCAGCCCGGCCGCGAGGAGCGAGCCGATCACGCCGGCGAGCACGTCCCCCGCGCCCGCGACGGCCAGCCAGGGAACGCCGCTCGTGGTCACCCGGACGCGGCCGTCCGGTCGCGCGATCAGGGTGCGGCGTCCCTTGAGCAGCACGACGGCGTCGTACTCCACCGCCGCGCGGCGCGCGAACCCGAGCTGGTCGGCCTCGACCTCGCCGCGCTCGACACCGAGCATGCGCGCGAGCTCACCGGCGTGCGGCGTCAGCACGAGGTCCGGCGCGCCCCTCTCGACGTGGATGAGCGCATCGGCGTCGACCACGGTGGGCACACCGTCGATCAGGGCTGCCGCAAGTGCCTCCTCGGCGTCCGCGTCACCGCCGGACCCGACGACCCAGGCCTGGACGCGGCCGTCGGCGACCACGATCTCCGGGTGCCGCGCCCGGACCGCGTCAGCCGCCGAGCCCAGGTAGCGCACCATCCCGGCGAGCCCGGTGCCAGCCCCGGACGTGCACAGGACCGCAGCCCCGGGATAGGTGTCCGACCCGGCGCGGACGCCCACCACCCCCCGGGAGTACTTGTGGTCGAACGCGCACGGCACCGGCAGCAGCCGCGCCACGTCCGCGGACTGCAACGCCTCGACCGGCGCTGGTGGCAGGTCCAGGCCGAGGTCGACCAGGTGCACCACGCCACAGGCCATCGCCGCATGGTCGACGAGGTGGGCGACCTTGTGGGTGCCGAAGGTCACCGTGAGGTCGGCGCTCACGTGCGCACCGTCCAGCCGACCGGTGTCGACGTCGACGCCCGACGGAACGTCGACCGCCACCACGGTCACTCCCCGGAACGCAGCCAGCGCTGCCGCTGCGTCCGCGTGCAGTCCCGGCCTGCCTCCGATCCCGACGATGCCGTCGACCATCACGTCGGGCCGGTGCGCGTCGGCGAGAGAGACCGTGCGGCCACCGCCCGCACGCAGCGCAGCCAGGCCCTCGACGTGCGTCTTCTCCGATAGGAGGACGGCCTCGACCGCCACCCCTCGCCGCGCGAGCATCGCCCCTGCCCACAAGGCATCCCCGCCGTTGTCCCCGGCGCCGACGAGCAGGAGCACGCGCGCGGCGTACACCGAGCCGAGGAGGTCCGTGATCGCCACGGCGAGACCGGTCGCGGCACGCTGCATCAGCGCGCCCGCCGGCATCCGCGCCATCAGATCGGCCTCGGCCGCCCGCACCTGCTCGACCGTGTGTGCGCTGCGCATGGCATCAAGTTAGCGGTCGTGTGCCCGCTCGAGGACCACGAACGCCAGCGCCATGCCGCCGTCGTGGGAGAGCGAGAGATGGACGTCGATCCCCTCCGTCCTCTCCGCCAGCGCTCCCGTCAGCGAGAACGACGGTTGCCCTGCCGCGTCGGTGACCACTTCCGCCTCCTGCCACGACAGCCCTGCCGGTGCTCCGAGAGCCTTGGCGAGCGCCTCCTTGGCGGCGAACCGCGCCGCCAGCGACTCGAGCGGCAGTTGGGCCTCCGCCGGCGTGAACAGGCGCTGTCGAAGCGTCGGGGTGCGCCCCAGCGCCTGCTCGAGGCGGGCGGCCTCGACGAGGTCGGTGCCCACGCCGACGATCACGGTCGCGCGGTCACTCGACCGTGACCGACTTGGCCAGGTTGCGCGGCTGGTCGACGTCGTGGCCCATCACCGTGGCCAGCTCACAGGCGAAGAGCTGGAGCGGGACCGTGGCCACGATCGGCTGCAGCAGCGTGGGTACGACGGGCAGCGTGAACATGTGGTCGGCGTAGGGCGCGACGTCGGTGTCGCCCTCCTCGGCCAGCACCAGCGTGAGCGCACCGCGGGCCCGGATCTCCTGGATCGCGCTGATCATCTTGTCGTGCAGCTGGTCTCGCCCGCGGGGAGGCACGATGCAGAACACCGGCAACCCCTCCTCGATCAGCGCGATCGGTCCGTGCTTGAGCTCGCCCGCCGCAAATCCCTCGGCGTGGATGTAGGCCAGCTCCTTGAGCTTCAGCGCACCCTCGAGCGCCACCGGGAAGCCGGCGTGCCGGCCGAGGAACAGCACCGCCTTCGTCCCGGCATGCTTCCGAGCGAGCGCGTAGACCGAGTCGGCGGCGTCGAGCACCCCCTGGACGTGGGCGGGCATCTTCTCCAGCTCGTGCAGAACGGCGGCGATCTCGTCGCCGTACTTGGTGCCGCGCACCTGGGCGAGGTAGAGACCGAGCAGGTAGCAGGCCACCAGCTGGGTCAGGAACCCCTTGGTCGAGGCCACCCCGATCTCCGGACCGGCGTGGGTGTAGATCACCGCGTCGGACTCGCGCGGGATCGTCGAGCCGTTCGTGTTGCAGATCGCGAGCACCTTGGCCCGCTGCAGGCGGGCATAGCGGATCGCCATCAGGGTGTCGGCGGTCTCGCCGGACTGGCTCACCGCGATCACGAGCGTGTTGCGGGTCAGGATCGGGTCGCGGTAGCGGAACTCATGGGCGAGCTCGACCTCGCACGGGATCCGGGTCCAGTGCTCGATGGCGTACTTCGCCACCAGGCCGGCGTAGTTCGCCGTGCCACAGCCGACGATCACGATCCGGTCGATCTCCCGCAGCTCGTCCTCGGT
This sequence comes from uncultured Actinomycetota bacterium, assembly GCA_963781335.1. Taxonomy (GTDB): domain Bacteria; phylum Actinomycetota; class Actinomycetes; order Propionibacteriales; family Nocardioidaceae; genus Marmoricola. The sequence continues at coordinate 850,061 of CAWAFS010000035.1, forward strand.
GATCCGCACCTCGTCGAGCTGCAGCAGCCCGGCACCGTCGTGCCGACCGAGGAGCGCGTCCGCAAGGGCTCGTGGCTGCTCGAAGATCTCCTTGCGCATGAACCAGTCGAAGCCATCCTTCTCGGCGGCCGAGAGGTCCCAGTCCACGTGGTACTTCTTGCCCTCGGCGGGCTCGCCGTCGAAGCCGGTGACGCGTACGTCGTCCCGGGTGATCGTCACGATCTGGTCCTGGCCGAGCTCGAGAGCGTCGCGGGTGTGCTCGATGAACGCCGCCACGTCCGAGCCAAGGAAGTTCTCGCCGTCACCCAGCCCCACCACCAGCGGCGAGTTTCGCCGGGCGGCCACCACTCGATCCGGGTCCTGCGCATCCACGGCCACGAGGGTGAACGCGCCCTCGAGCCGACGGCAGGCGGCCTGCATCGCGCTGGTCAGGTCGCCGGTCTCCTCCAGGGCCGTCTCCAGCAGGTGGGCCGCCACCTCGGTGTCGGTCTCCGAACGCAGGTCGTGCCCGGCCCGCTCGAGCTCCTCCCGCAGCCGGGCGAAGTTCTCGATGATGCCGTTGTGCACCACCGCGACCCGACGCTGCCGACCGAGGTGCGGGTGGGCGTTGATGTCGTTGGGCGCGCCGTGGGTGGCCCAGCGGGTGTGCCCGATGCCGGTGGTCGACTCCGGGAGGGGGGTCTCCTCGATCGCCTTCTCGAGGTTGGCGAGCTTGCCGGCGCGCTTGTCCGAGGAGATCTCGCCCCGACCGTCTTCGCCGGTGACCAGGGCGATGCCGGCGGAGTCGTAGCCGCGGTACTCCAGCCGCCGCAGGCCCTCGATGACGACCTCACGTGCCTGCTTGTCGCCGACGTAACCCACGATTCCGCACATGGGCGCCAGTCTAGGTCCGCAGGTCGCCGGCCCGGATCTGCGCCCTGATCTAGGGTGACGCGCATGTCCACCGGCACGCACCCGACCGAGAGCTCGCCCTACGTCGAGCTCGACCGGGATGCCGGGCGGCACTCGGCATGACCACCGAGCAGCCGCTCTCGCCCGAGGAGATCGAGCAGGTGAGGGGCCTCGGCGACGAGCTGGACCTCCGGGAGGTGCAGCAGGTCTACCTGCCGCTCTCGGGACTGCTCAGCCTGCGGGTGAAGGCCGCCTCCACCCTGCACCGCAGCCAGGAGGAGTTCCTGCATCAGTCGCAGCCGCCGCGCACGCCGTTCGTGATCGGGCTCGCCGGGTCGGTCGCCGTCGGCAAGTCGACGACAGCGCGGGTGCTGCGGCAGATGCTCGCCCACTGGCCCGAGCACCCGCGCGTCTCGCTGATCACCACCGACGGCTTCCTGCTGCCGAACGCCGAGCTGCAGCGACGAGGACTGCTGCACCGCAAGGGCTTCCCGGAGTCCTACGACCGCAAGGCGCTGCTGAAGTTCGTGATCGACATCAAGTCCGGCAAGGACGAGGTCGAGGCACCGACCTACTCCCACCTCGTCTACGACGTGGTGCCCGACGCGAAGGTCGTCGTCTCCAGGCCGGACATCGTCGTGATCGAGGGCCTCAACGTCCTCCAGTCGGCCGGTGTCCGGGCAGACGGCCGCGTCGGGCTCGCGGTCAGCGACTTCTTCGACTTCTCGGTCTACGTCGACGCAGCGACGGCCGACATCCGGCGGTGGTACACCGACCGGTTCCTGCGGCTGCGGGAGACCGCCTTCCGCGACCCGGCGTCCTACTTCGCCCGCTATGCCGCGCTCTCCCACGACGAGGCGGTCGCCGAGGCCAACCGGATCTGGGACGAGATCAACGGCCCCAACCTCAAGCAGAACGTCCAGCCCACCCGCTCCCGTGCGACCCTGGTGCTCCGCAAGGACCACGACCACTCGGTGCGGTGGGTGCGACTCCGCAAACTGTGACCATGGCTGACTCCACCACCTCCGACCCGGCATCCGACCCCATCCCGCCCAACCGCTGGGAGCTGATGGGCGAGTCCAGCTCGAGGTACGCCGAGTGCTTCGAGGACCTGATCGACCGGGGCCAGGACATCGACGGCGAGGCCCGGCTCGCGGACGTGCTCGCCCCGCGCGCGGCCCGCATCCTCGACGCCGGCTCGGGCATCGGGCAGGGTGGCGGCCGCGCTCGCCCGACGCGGACACGACGTCACCGCGGTCGAGAAGGATCCCGACCTGGTGGCCCGGTCCCGGTCCCGCTTCCCGGACGTGCCGGTGGTGGCCTCCGACATCCTCGGCCTCTCCCCCGCTCACCTCGAGGGGGCGGGCCGGCCCAGGTCGTACGACGTGATCGTGGCAGTGGGCAACGTGATGGTCTACCTCGCGGACGACACCGAGGCCCGCGCGCTGCGGACCCTGGGTGACCTGCTCACCTCCGAGGGCCGGATGCTGGTCGGGTTCCACCCGCAGCAGGGGCCGGCGCACAGCCGCGACTACCCCGTGGAGCACTTCCAGCGGCACGTCACGGAAGCGGGTCTGGTCGTGGAGAACCTGTTCGGCACCTACGACCTGGAACCTCCTGCCGCTGACTACGTCGTCGCCGTGCTCCGTCGCACGCGGGCCTAGTCCCTGCGGCCATGGGCGCGAACGGGTCGCTGTGGGCCACATCGCTGCGACCGGTCTGATCCAGCTGGTCCTGTCGCGGGCGGTCCTCCACGCACGCGCCTACCATGCGGAGTCATGGCGCAGATGAGCATGAACAGAGTCATCCACGCGGCGTTCCGACGCGACCTCGACCGGTTCGAAGGGGCCCTGGCCACGTTTCGGGCCGGCGACCGGAACCGGGCCGACCAGCTCGGGGCTGCCTGGGCCAACTTCGACCAGCAGCTGACGGACCATCACGAGGGTGAGCACGAGGTGGCCTGGCCGGCACTCGCGCAGGTGGGTGTCACCGCGGGGATGCTGGCGCAGATGGACGCCGAGCACGCAGTGATGGCCGACGCGCTGGAGCGCAGCCGCGCGGCCATGGCCTCCCTGCAGTCCAGCCCCGGCGCCGGCGAGGTGGAGGCCGCACTCGCCGCGGTCCGGCAGCTCAAGGCCGCCACCATCGAGCACCTGGACCACGAGGAGCAGGAGCTCGAGCCGATCTATCTCCAGCACCAGGACGCGCCCGTCATCAAGGAGATGGGCCGCAAGTTCGCCAAGGCGAGCCCGGCCAAGGGCGGGCAGTTCTTCGCCTGGCTCACCGACGGCGCCTCCGCCGAGGAGAAGGCAGCCATCGGGGCGAACGTGCCGGCCCCGGTGCTCAGGATCATCGTGGCGATCTTCGGGCGGAGCTATCGCAAGCAGGTTGCACCTGCGTGGAAGGGTTAGCGCAACCACCACCCGAGGAGGCGCCGTGCTCTCACGCTTCACACCGCCGTTCCGCGCCGACCACGTGGGGAGCCTGCTACGCCCCCGGAAGCTGCTGGATGCCCGCGAGGGACATGCCGCCGGGCGGATCACCGACGAGGAGCTGGCACTGGCCGAGGACGTGGCGATCCTCGACGCAGTCGACCTCCAGCGCGAGGCCGGGCTGATGACGGTCACCGACGGCGAGTTCCGTCGTACGTCGTGGCACATGGACTTCATCTACGAGCTCCAGGGCATCCACCGCACCGAGGAGCAGCTCGAGGTGCACTTCCACAACGCCGAGGGGGATCTCGACTTCACCTCGGCCGGACTGGTCGTGGACGGGCGCGTGCGCATCGACAAGCCGATCTTCGGTGAGGCCTTCGACTTCCTGACCTCTGTGGCGCCCGAGCAGATGACGGCGAAGCTGACCATCCCCTCGCCGAGCATGGTCCACTACCGCGGCGGGGCAGCGGCGATCGATCCGTCGGTCTACCCCGACGAGGACCAGTTCTGGGACGATCTCTCGGCGGCGTACGCCAACCAGGTGCGCCTGATCGCCGACCGCGGCTGCCGCTACCTGCAGCTCGACGACACCAGCCTGGCCTACCTCAACGACCCCGAGCAGCGCGCCGACCTCGCCTCCCAGGGCAGGGACGCCGAGCACCAGCACGAGCGCTACATCCGGCAGATCAACGCTGCCATCGGCGCCCGCCCAGACGACCTGGCCGTGACGACCCACATGTGCCGAGGCAACTACCGCTCGTCCTGGGCTGCCTCCGGAAGCTATGACTTCGTGGCCGAGGCGCTGTTCAGCGAGCTGGACGTGGACGGCTTCTTCCTGGAGTACGACGACGAACGCTCAGGCGGGTTCGAGCCGCTGCGGTTCGTGCCCGAGGGCAAGCAGGTCGTGCTGGGCCTGGTGACCACCAAGAGCCCGGTGCTGGAGAACAAGGACGACCTGAAGAGGCGCATCGACGAAGCGGCGAAGTACGTCCCCTCGAGCAGCTCTGCCTCTCCCCCCAGTGCGGGTTCTCCTCGACCGTCGAGGGCAACAACCTCACCCAGGACGAGGAGTTCGCCAAGCTGCGTCTGGTCGTGGAGACCGCGCAGGAGGTCTGGGGCTGAGCCTGGCGCGTCGGGTGCGCAGGATTCCCCGGCCGACCGGGGAAACTGGACGTTGTCGGCCGATACTTCGCCCTGCAACGTCATGGATCGGTCGACAACCTCACCCGATTTGTCGCCCCACCCTTCCAGGG